>NZ_JQMS01000001.1:0-1263540 GCF_000744835.1 Flavobacterium sp. 83 | reverse complement strand
TTACGACACACCTTCAACCCTGTTAGAATGCTCCCCTACCACTTACAATTAATTGTAAATCCATAGCTTCGGTAATACGCTTATGCCCGATTATTATCCATGCTCGTCCGCTCGACTAGTGAGCTGTTACGCACTCTTTAAATGAATGGCTGCTTCCAAGCCAACATCCTAGCTGTCTGGGCAGACAAACCTCGTTCTTTCAACTTAGCGTATATTTGGGGACCTTAGCTGATGGTCTGGGTTCTTTCCCTCTCGGACTTGGACCTTAGCACCCAAGCCCTCACTGTTATGAAACATTATATAGCATTCGGAGTTTGTCAGGAATTGGTAGGCGGTGAAGCCCCCGCATCCAATCAGTAGCTCTACCTCTATATAACTTTATGCATAACGCTGCACCTAAATGCATTTCGGGGAGTACGAGCTATTTCCGAGTTTGATTGGCCTTTCACCCCTACCCACAGGTCATCCGAAGACTTTTCAACGTCAACCGGTTCGGACCTCCACTATGTGTTACCACAGCTTCATCCTGCCCATGGGTAGATCACACGGTTTCGCGTCTAACACTACTGACTAAAGCGCCCTATTCAGACTCGCTTTCGCTACGGATCCGTGGCTTAACCACTTATCCTTGCCAGCAACGTTAACTCGTAGGCTCATTATGCAAAAGGCACGCCGTCACCCCACGAAAGGGCTCCGACCGCTTGTAAGCGTATGGTTTCAGGATCTATTTCACTCCGTTATTCACGGTTCTTTTCACCTTTCCCTCACGGTACTGGTTCACTATCGGTCTCTCAGGAGTATTTAGCCTTAGCGGATGGTCCCGCCAAATTCAGACAGGGTTTCACGTGCCCCGCCCTACTCAGGATACCACTATCGTTATCTTCTATTACTTATACAGGGCTATCACCTTCTTTGGCTCTACTTTCCAGTAGATTCTAATTCTATCCGCAACAAATGTCGTGGTCCTACAACCCCAACAATGCCGTAACATCATTGGTTTGGGCTAATCCGCGTTCGCTCGCCACTACTTACGGAATCACTTTTGTTTTCTTCTCCTCCGCCTACTTAGATGTTTCAGTTCAGCGGGTTTGCCCACCTATCGGTGTACTATGTCTTCAACATAGTGGGTTGCCCCATTCAGGTATTTACGGATCATATCGTGTGTGCCAATCCCCGTAACTTTTCGCAGCTTATCACGCCTTTCATCGCCTCTGAGAGCCAAGGCATCCCCCATACGCCCTTATTTTGCTTATTGTACCAACACATTAATTAAAATGTGCCGTTTCTTCTACTTGTCTATAAATAAACAAGCAAAAAATGCTTTCTACTTTTTATTATTTTCTTATCTCAATATGTCAATGAACTTTTTCTTTAGGTATGAATTATTAATTATAAAGTCGTAAGTCATACTTACTACCCAATCCTTAATAATTACTACTCAAGATAGTGGAGAATAACGGAGTCGAACCGTTGACCTCCTGCGTGCAAGGCAGGCGCTCTAGCCAGCTGAGCTAATCCCCCAATCTATTTATGAATTGTGAATTATGAATTATGAATTTTCACTTCATAACTCCTCAACTCTAGAATTTCTTCTTTTCTTTTAAGTCTAAAATAGTTGTCTCGGACAGACTCGAACTGTCGACCCCTACATTATCAGTGTAGTACTCTAACCAGCTGAGCTACGAGACACTCTTATTCTTAAATGGTATTATTTGAACTAACAGCAAGAGTAATAAAATATTGGCATTTGTTTCCAACTTGAACTTTCGTCTTCTTTCCCTAGCGTGTATAAATACTAACACTAAGGCTCTAGAAAGGAGGTGTTCCAGCCGCACCTTCCGGTACGGCTACCTTGTTACGACTTAGCCCTAGTTACCAGTTTTACCCTAGGCAGCTCCTTGCGGTCACCGACTTCAGGCACCCCCAGCTTCCATGGCTTGACGGGCGGTGTGTACAAGGCCCGGGAACGTATTCACCGGATCATGGCTGATATCCGATTACTAGCGATTCCAGCTTCACGGAGTCGAGTTGCAGACTCCGATCCGAACTGTGACCGGTTTTATAGATTCGCTCCTGGTCGCCCAGTGGCTGCTCTCTGTACCGGCCATTGTAGCACGTGTGTAGCCCAAGGCGTAAGGGCCGTGATGATTTGACGTCATCCCCACCTTCCTCACAGTTTGCACTGGCAGTCTTGTTAGAGTTCCCGACATGACTCGCTGGCAACTAACAACAGGGGTTGCGCTCGTTATAGGACTTAACCTGACACCTCACGGCACGAGCTGACGACAACCATGCAGCACCTTGTAAATTGTCTTGCGAAAAGTCTGTTTCCAAACCGGTCAATCTACATTTAAGCCTTGGTAAGGTTCCTCGCGTATCATCGAATTAAACCACATGCTCCACCGCTTGTGCGGGCCCCCGTCAATTCCTTTGAGTTTCATTCTTGCGAACGTACTCCCCAGGTGGGATACTTATCACTTTCGCTTAGCCACTGAACTTGCGCCCAACAGCTAGTATCCATCGTTTACGGCGTGGACTACCAGGGTATCTAATCCTGTTCGCTACCCACGCTTTCGTCCATCAGCGTCAATATATTAGTAGTAACCTGCCTTCGCAATTGGTATTCCATGTAATCTCTAAGCATTTCACCGCTACACTACATATTCTAGTTACTTCCTAATAATTCAAGTTTAGCAGTATCAATGGCCGTTCCACCGTTGAGCGATGGGCTTTCACCACTGACTTACTAAACCGCCTACGGACCCTTTAAACCCAATGATTCCGGATAACGCTTGGATCCTCCGTATTACCGCGGCTGCTGGCACGGAGTTAGCCGATCCTTATTCTTACAGTACCGTCAAGCTACTTCACGAAGTAGTGTTTCTTCCTGTACAAAAGCAGTTTACAATCCATAGGACCGTCATCCTGCACGCGGCATGGCTGGATCAGGCTTGCGCCCATTGTCCAATATTCCTCACTGCTGCCTCCCGTAGGAGTCTGGTCCGTGTCTCAGTACCAGTGTGGGGGATCTCCCTCTCAGGACCCCTACCCATCGTAGCCTTGGTAAGCCGTTACCTTACCAACTAGCTAATGGGACGCATGCTCATCTTTCACCGATAAATCTTTAATAGTGGTTTCATGCGAAACTGCTATACTATGAGGTATTAATCCAAATTTCTCTGGGCTATCCCTCTGTGAAAGGTAGATTGCATACGCGTTACGCACCCGTGCGCCGGTCTCTAGGTCCGAAAACCTATACCCCTCGACTTGCATGTGTTAAGCCTGCCGCTAGCGTTCATCCTGAGCCAGGATCAAACTCTTCATCGTATATTGTGTGAGTTCAGATAAATCTGTTCTCTTTGTTTATTCGACTAAATTCTAGTGGTTTTTTCAAATCTCTCGATTCTATTACTCTTATTCTTTTGTCTTGAAATCTCTTTCAAAACGGCTGTCAATTCAATATGTCTAGGAACGTGTTCTTATCTTTTCTTCTCTTTATCAACACTCCTTAAAGTGTTTCTCAAAGCGGGTGCAAAAGTACAAACTCTTTTCTCAACTGGCAAGAAATTTTTGAAGTTTTTTTAAAGAAATTTAATCCCTCTATCTTCTCTATTTCTTATCAGTTTGTCAAGGAACTTCCACTGTTTTGCGGGGTGCAAATGTAACATCCGTTTTCTAATCTCACAAGCTTTTCTGAATCTTTTTTAGAAAATAAATTCTCTCCTTGGATTCGTATATCTTGCCAGTTTATCAAATAACTTCTGCGTCATTGCGGGTGCAAAAGTAGACCCTTTATTCCCTTTTTCAAGCTTTTTAATCACTTTTTTTTAATGTTGTACTAATGTTTGTTTCAACTCGCTGTAAACGTGATTCTTGTAAATCATTTTTATTTATTGAATTAGTTTCAAATCTTAAAAACCGTCGAAACTCCTATTTCTACCTTACTATAAAGTGAAGCGATAACCTTATTCTCCCTTCTTCACTAATTAAACCTTCCTAATTCTCGATTTATGATTAGCATTTATTTAATGATTATCCACCTAGCAGACAGAGATTGCTTTTTAACAATATAAATGCATATTAGATTTAGCGTGCAAATAAAGCATCCACTCATTGGATAACCAAAAACCAATCTAAAAATAAAGTATCATATAATGTACACAAAAATAACCACAGCTACTTAACAAAAAAAAGCCAATACCACTATGAGAATTGTTCCTTCTTAATAATACGAAAAGAAACTACTTAATTAATCAAAACATATAACTTTAAAAACCATAAAACTGAGCTATGCAAATAGACAACATTTCTAAATATTTTTTTTGAGGTGACAATAGTTTCAAAAAAACTATTAGCAAACAAGATTTAACTTCATACTCAATAGGCAATTATAATTTGACACAATATATATTTTTTAAGATATTATAATTTAGTGGTAAGTAAAATCAGAAAAAATTAAGGAAATTAAAAAAAGATTCCTGCTTTTCTCTATCAAATCAATTATTAAAATATACTTCAATAAAACTATCAATAACAAAAAAAATGGGGAGATTATAAACTAAACCCAATAATTCATTCAAATTTTTGATTAAACATTTTAATCCAAACTTATTTAAAAATTCCCTCGAGAATTTACTTATGTACTTTCAAAAAAAAAAAAAAAACTTCCTAAAAAATTTAACACTCCATAATTAGCATCTAATGGATTTTCAAATAAAATAACCATTCAATATTTTTCTCTCTCAGAGGTACGTTCGTCTATTTACATATCAAACGCGTTGGCTAAATAAATAAAGAAACGCAAAAAGTTATAAAAAATATTGGAAATTGCTAAACAAACACACAGTGACGAATTATTATTTGCATTACGATATCATAAAAACATACCATTTAGCACAAGATTTGAGAAACATCTTTGAGAAAATAAATAATAAAATTATGGGGTTTGCAAAATTAGCCAAAAGTCACGAAAAAGTAAATCAATCTAGGTCCAAGTCATTGAATACAACATCTCAAACCAAATTGAACTATTTTGACAACAGAAGCATTAATGCATCAGCAGAATCTTTCAATGTCAAAATAAAAACATCTAGAACACCATTCAGAGGAGTCACAAATATAAAATTCTTCCTTTATAGACAAATCAATATTTATGCTTGTTTTTTTTCGCTCCACAAATTTTGGTATTGATCCAAAAAAACCTGATTTTATTCCAATAAAAAAGGTGGAATTTCTTCCACCTTTTTTGCCCCAAATCTACCATAAACTTAACCTACTAATGTTATGGTGATTCAAATTTATGATAGTTCTTGGTTGTCACCAAATAAATTAGACAAACAACATATAAAACCGATTAAGAACTACAATCCTTTTATTTACTAATATGCCCTAGCATCTTTTCCTTCATAAAAATTCATGAATGCTCGATTCACTACTCGATTTCCTCCTGGAGTAGGGTAATCACCGGTGAAATACCAATCTCCTAAATTTTTAGGGCAAGCAATGTGCAAATCTTCTACGGTTTGGAATATAATTTTTACTTCTGCTTTTATTTCAGGAGAACTTAACATTTCGGCAATTTTGTTTGAAACTTCTTGTGGTTGAAAAGGCTCATAAATTGCTGTTACATAATTTACAACTTCACTATCTAAATAGTTTTCCTGTGCTTTACATTTTAAATACACTTCATCAACTATATGATATAAATTTCTTTCTTTAAGTAATTCCAAAGCTGCTTTAAATGCTACTAAACCCTCTAGTTTAGCCATATCAATTCCATAACAATCCGGGTATCTAATTTGGGGTGCTGATGAAACGATTACAATACGTTTTGGATTTAAACGATCCATCATTTTGATGATACTCATTTTCAGCGTAGTTCCACGCACAATACTATCATCAATAATCACCAAATTATCTGTTGGTTTAATAACTCCATAAGTAACATCATAAACGTGAGCCACCAAGTCATCACGACTACTGTCTTCAGTAATAAATGTTCTTAGTTTTGCGTCTTTAATCGCAACTTTCTCAGTACGAATTTTTACCGACAGTAATTCTTGTAAAGAATCCTTAGTTAAGGTATTTCTATTTTCAAGAATGTAATTATTCTTTCTTTGATTTAGAAAATCTTGAGCTGCTTCAACTAACCCATAAAAGGAAGTTTCGGCAGTATTTGGAATATAAGAGAAAACCGTATTATCCGTATCTTCATCAATGGCTTCCAAAACGGCAGGCAAAATAAGTTTTCCTAAATTTTTTCTTTCCTGATAAATTTCAGCATCACTTCCTCTGGAGAAATAAATACGTTCAAACGAACATGCTTTTTTAATTGTTGGGGGAAGAATTTCCTGCATAGAAACCGTTCCATTCTTCTTAATTATTAATGCACTTCCCGGTTCTACTTCTTGGACTTTTTCAAAAGGGACGTTGAAAACGGTTTGTATAACTGGTCTTTCAGAGGCAACAACAACAACTTCGTCATCTTGATAAAAATAAGCCGGACGTATTCCTGCTGGATCTCTAAACACAAATGAATCTCCGTGTCCTAAAAGTCCTGCCATCGCATAACCTCCATCTAAATTTTTTGAAGAACGTCTCAAAATTTTAGCAATATCTAATCGTTCTGCAATAACAGGTGATGCTTCTCTTTTAGACAAACCTTCTTCTTTACAATCTTGATACAATTGCATTACTTCTTTGTCCAGAAAATGTCCGATTTTTTCCATAACCGTAACCGTATCCGCCATTTCCTTTGGATGCTGACCCAGTTCTACTAAGTTTTGAAAAAGTTCTTTTACATTGGTCATATTGAAATTTCCAGCCAATATCAGATTTCTGTGCATCCAATTGCTTTGACGTAAAAATGGGTGAACGCTTTCGATACTATTTTTTCCAAAAGTTCCATAACGCACATGCCCTAAAAACAACTCTCCAATATAAGGAATATTAGCTTTTAGTTGTGGTACATCATCTGCATATTCCGGATGAGCCACCATTTCTTCATTTATTCTTTCATTGATCTGTTTAAATACATCCTGAATAGGTTGCGCATGGTTTGATCGCACGCGGCTTATGTAACGCTCGCCAGGTTCAACATCCATTTTGATACTTGCAAAACCAGCTCCATCCTGCCCGCGATTGTGTTGCTTTTCCATAAGGAGATACATTTTTTGTATTCCGTAGAAAGCAGTTCCATATTTTTCTTTGTAAAACTCAAGCGGTTTAAGTAGTCTAACTAAGGCTATTCCACATTCGTGTTGTAAAGCGTCGCTCATTTTGTTGTTGTTTGTTGTTGTGTTTATTATTTGAAAAGAATTTTACAATTTATTACTTGTTATAACCGAGTTAAATCGTTTCGTTTTTAAATTCTAATCTTTTAAATTCTATGGGTTTACTGAATCTATATAATTTTCAGTCTATAAACCCCTCGTTTTTATAATTTACTTTATAATACTACAAAGCTCTGCTTATTTTATTTGTTTTGCATTGAACTAGTTCAAGAGTGTTTTATTTTTTTACAAACTCTATAACCAAATTTACTGAACAAAAAAACCCCGTTTCCGAGGTTTGAAATATTATAATTCTATATCAAATTGTGTCAACGATTTAAATTGTTTCAATCTTGACAGCACTTCTTCTTTATTTAAACCAATCATTCTTTCTGTTCCAAATTTCTCTACACAAAATGAAGCCAAATTAGAACCATAGATGATTGCATTTTTCATATTTTCGAATGAAATATTTTCACTTTGTGTAATAAATCCTGCAAACCCACCTGCAAAAGTATCTCCAGCGCCTGTTGGATCAAAAACTTCTTCTAAAGGTAATGCCGGAGCAAAGAAAACTTCTTTGTTATGAAACAATAAAGCTCCATGCTCTCCTTTTTTAATCACCACGTATTTTGGCCCCATGGTATGAATTTTTGCAGCTGCTTTCACTAAAGAATATTCTCCCGAAAGTTGTCTTGCTTCTTCATCATTTATAGTAATAACATCTACACGTTTAATTACATCCAATAATTCCGGTAAAGCACAGTCCATCCAAAAATTCATAGTATCCAAAACTACCAATTTAGGTTGTGTTTCCATTTGGTCTAAAACACTGCTTTGTACTAATGGATGTAAGTTTCCTAACATTACCACATCCGAATTTTTGAAATTCTGAGGTACTTTTGGTTGAAAATCAGCCAAAACATTTAATTGAGTATCTAAGGTATCTCTTGAATTTAAGTCATTATGGTAACGACCGCTCCAAAAGAATGTTTTTCCGCCTTTTACAACTTCAAGTCCAGAAATATCTATATTTCTTGCTGTTAATAAATCTAAATATTCTTGAGGAAAATCATCACCTACTACGGAAACTATTGCTGATTGCAAATTGAAATAAGATGCTGATAGTCCAATGTATGTTGCTGCGCCACCTAAGATTTTATCTGTTTTTGCAAAAGGAGTTTCAATTGCGTCGAAAGCTACAGTTCCAACAATCAATAATTTATTCATATGTAGTTATTATTTTCTTTTTAAAGGAATGGAATAGGCTTAGTAAGCTTTGATATTTATAAAAAATCAATGTTAAGCTTATTTTTATTTAATGTGTTTCGAATTAAAGCGCAAAGATAGTTCATAAGTTATAAAATAGCAAAGGGTCTCAGTCGTAAAGTTTTGCTAATTTATTTCACTGGAATCCATTGTTTTACAACAACTTCCCTTCTTCCTTTTCATAAAAAGCATCTATAGAAAGTTGCTTTTGCATCGAAGCCATAACTGCCAACTCGTCACATCTTTCATTTTGAACATGATTATTATGTCCTTTTATCCATTTGAAATTGACTTTGTGTTTTCTATACACAACCAAAAACCGTTTCCACAAATCGGAATTTTTTCTATCAACAAACCCTTTTTTTTCCCAACCTAAAACCCACTTTTTTTCAACAGAATCCACCACATATTTAGAATCGGAAACCACTAAAACTCTCGTATTGAGATTTTTTAATTTCTCAAGACCCACAATTACCGCCAGCAATTCCATTCTATTATTAGTGGTATGACGAAAACCTTCATAAAACTCCTTTTTATACGGCTTTCCTACCCATTCCATCACAACTCCGTAACCACCTGGGCCTGGATTCCCTTTGGCTGCGCCATCAGTGTATATATGTACATCGTGTTCCATTTTAGACTTCTTAGATTATTAGATTGCTGGACTTCTTAGACCGTTGGATTTTAAAAAAGATAATGTCAAGAGACAAATTTTTCAGGTTAACTTTTGTTCCTCTTAAATAATAAATTTAGGCTTGATTTTTTTAATTTAAGAATCAATACAAAAATCTAAGAAGTCTAAAAATCTAACTTTCTAACAATCTCTCAATTACTTCAGGAAAATATTTTTGCTCCAATTCATGAATTTTTCCAGCAACTTCTTCCGGAGTTTCATTTCCTATTAAAACTACATTTTTCTGAAAAAGAATATTTCCTTCGTCATAATTTTCATTTACAAAATGAATTGTAATTCCTGTTTCCTTTTCTTTGTTCCCAACAATAGCTCTGTGTATGTGCATCCCATACATCCCCTTCCCACCGTATTTCGGCAACAATGCCGGATGAATATTTATTATTTTATTAGGGTAAGCTTCGATGATATTCTCAGGAAATTTTAACAAAAACCCAGCCAAAACAATCAAATCAGGTTGAATTTTATTTACCATTTGTAATACTTTACTTTCAATTAATTCTTCTTTTGAGAAAATTTCTGTTGGTATCCCATAATTTCTGGCTCGTTCAATCACTTTAGCATTTGGGTTGTTTGTCAACACCAATTCTACTTTTCCAATTTCAGTTGCAGCAAAATACTTGATGATATTTTCAGCATTAGTCCCCGATCCAGAGGCAAAAACCACTATTTTTTTCATAACCTGACAAATTTTAATTACGCAAAAAAAGGCATAAAAAATGAAATTAAATAACATTGCGAAAGCTTTGTCAAATATATTTTATAAATTAGTTGACACATTTATTAACTAAATAGTTGTTTTAAAATAAAGTTTTTTATTTTTGCCAACAAATTAAATTCTAAAATTAAAGATTATGTCAGACATTGCATCAAGAGTAAAAGCGATTATCGTAGACAAATTAGGTGTTGACGAAAACGAAGTTGTAACAGAAGCAAGCTTCACTAATGATTTAGGAGCTGACTCATTAGACACTGTTGAGCTTATTATGGAATTCGAAAAAGAATTTGACATTCAAATTCCAGACGATCAAGCAGAAAACATCGCTACTGTAGGTCAAGCAATCTCTTACATCGAGGAAGCTAAAAAATAATAAATTACACACCCGTTTGCAATCCTGTAAGCGGGTGTTATTATTTTTTTTTTAAAATTAAATTCGAGATTGAATTTCAATCAAAAAGATATTTATTGTATTACCCATCGCTATTTTGTACTAAATAATACAGTATCAGCATGGGTTTTATTTGTTTAAAGATAACAAAATAAAGAATTTATGGAATTAAGACGAGTTGTAGTAACAGGTTTAGGCGCTCTTACTCCTATTGGAAATAACATTGAAGCGTATTGGAACGGACTTATTAACGGTGTTAGTGGTGCTGCGCCAATTACTTATTTTGATGCTTCAAAATTTAAAACTCAATTTGCTTGCGAATTGAAAAATTTTAATGCAGAAGATTTTTTAGATAGAAAAGAAGCGAGAAAAATGGACCGTTACGCTCAATATGCCATGGTTGCATCTGACGAAGCGGTACTTGATGCTGGTTTCAATTTTGAAAAATTAGATAAAGACAGAGTCGGTGTTATATGGGGATCTGGAATTGGAGGATTAGAAACTTTCCAAATAGAAGTTCTTAATTTTGCTGCTGGTGACGGTACCCCAAAATTCAATCCTTTCTTCATCCCTAAAATGATTGCCGATATAGCCGGTGGTCATATTTCAATAAAATATGGTTTTAGAGGACCAAATTTTACAACTGTATCAGCTTGTGCTTCTTCTACAAATGCTATTATTGATGCTTTCAATTATATCAGATTGGGTCATGCAGATGCTATGGTTACAGGGGGTTCTGAAGCTGCGGTAACTATTGCGGGAATGGGTGGATTTAATGCCATGCATGCTTTATCTACAAGAAATGATGACCCAAAAACTGCCTCAAGACCAATGGATAAAGACCGAGATGGCTTTATTTTAGGTGAGGGAGCTGGCGCTCTTGTCCTTGAAGAATACGAACATGCTATAGCTCGTGGCGCAAAAATTTATTGCGAAATTGGCGGTGGCGGAATGTCAGCAGATGCACATCATATTACTGCTCCACATCCTGAAGGATTAGGCGCTAAAAATGTAATGTTAAATTGCTTAAGAGATGCAGGTTTACAGGCAAGTGATGTTGATGGCGTGAATATGCACGGAACATCTACTCCTCTTGGAGACATGGCAGAATCCAAAGCTATATTACATGTTTTCGGGGAACATGCTTACACGATGAATTTAAACTCAACTAAATCAATGACAGGCCATTTACTTGGTGCTGCCGGAGCAATCGAAACTATTTCTTCTATTCTCTCTATGAAATACGGAATAGTACCACCTACGATAAATCATTTTACTAATGACGAAAGTATTGATTCTAAACTAAACTTTACTTTCAATGTTCCTCAAAAAAGAGAAATGAATGTTGTAATGAGTAATACCTTTGGTTTTGGAGGACATAATGCTTGTGTCTTAGTAAAAAAATTAGACATCTAAATTATATGCGTATAATTAGAAAAATATTTTCGAAATCCCGTTCTCTAGAAGACGGGATTTTTTTTGATTCTATTCAGAAAATTTTAGGATTTGCACCTGATAATTTAGATTACTATAAAAAAGCGTTCACACACCGTTCCTCTAATAAATTAGATATCCTGGGGAACCCAATCAATTACGAAAGATTGGAGTTTTTGGGTGACGCCATGTTAAGTTCCGTAATTGCGGCCCATTTATTCAATAAAGCTCCCGCTGGCGACGAAGGATATTTGACAAAAATGCGTTCAAAAATTGTAAGCAGAGAACATTTGAACGAATTAGGAAAGGATTTAAATCTGGTTCGGTATATAGAGAGCAAAGTGCCGTTACAACATTTTGGCGAAAACATACATGGTAATATCTTTGAATCGCTTGTTGGAGCAATCTATTTAGACCGAGGTTATGTTTATTGTGAAAAATTCATCCAAAAAAGAGTAATAGTTCCCTACGTAGACATTGCCAGACTTGAAGGAAAAGTAATCAGCTATAAAAGCTTAATTATAGAATGGTGTCAAAAAGAGAAGAAAATATTTCATTATGATATTTTTGAGGACAATGCAATAGATGGACAACGCTTGTTTGGAGTTAAACTCAGTATTGATGATAAAGTAATTGCAAAAGCACGAGCAACTTCGAAAAAGAAGGCGGAAGAAAAAGCATCCCAACGTGCTTATTTTGCATTTCAAGAAAAAATGGAAAGAAAATAACATCATTTTCTTAAACCTATAACGTTTTCGTTGATAATTTAACAAAATCATCCTATTTAGATAGGTTAGAACTTCAGTAGAAATACTATATTTACAACTTATTTTTTCATGAAATGGCTATTCATAAACTAGATCTTGGAGAATTTGACGAAATAGATTATTATCTAATTGCTATTCATACTTCATTAGAAGACTATAGATTAGCTTTTTTTATTAATCAATTATTGCCTGTAAATTTAAATAAAAGCAAGAACGAAATTCAGATTAATATAAAAGAAGGGGAAACAAATTTTTCAAGATTCTATTATTATGATAATGAAAAAGCAATCACTTGGAATTTGATTCAAAATAAGAATGAGGTAATTCAACAAAAAAAGGGAATTAACCAAAATTTATTTTCAAATGTTACTATGGAAGTGGCAACAAAAGTCTTTTTACTTCCTGAGTTTAAAAAAGTTGATTATTTCTTAAAAATAGAGAATATTGAAGATACAAGGAGCGTATCAACAATACAGACTATATTAAATAAAATCGATAGGATATCTACATTATATACCGTAGATACAAATCAAATCAAATCAAAAAACAATTTAATTTTTTAATACCAATGCTTACAAACAAAAAAACTAAAATTGTAGCCACACTTGGGCCTGCATGTAGTACAAGAGAGATCATTAAAGACATGATTGATGCAGGTGTAAATGTGTTTAGAGTGAATTTCTCACATGCTGACTACGAAGATGTAAAACAAAAAATCAATATCATACGAGGTTTAAATGAAGAGTTCGGCTACACTACTGCGATCCTAGGAGATTTACAAGGACCTAAACTTCGTGTAGGAGTTATGGAAGAAGGTGTTGTGGTTCATGATGGTGACTTAATTACATTCACTACTGCTGAGGATATCCTTGGAACTGCAAAAAAAGTCTTCATGAAATACCAAAACTTTCCAAATGATGTAAATCCTGGAGAAAGAATTTTGCTTGATGATGGAAAACTTATTTTCGAAATTGTTGAAACTGATAAAAAATCAGAAGTTATAGCAAGAGTAATTCAAGGTGGTGAATTGAAATCTAAAAAAGGAGTTAATCTTCCTAACACAAAAATATCTCTTCCAGCAATGACTGAAAAAGATATTGCTGATGCTATTTTCGCTATTGGACAAAATGTAGACTGGATTGCCTTATCATTTGTAAAAACACCAAGAGATTTACAAGACTTACAGGAATTAATTGCAGAACATTCAGAATATAAAATTCCAATTGTTGCCAAAATAGAAATGCCAGAAGCATTAGAGAATATTGACAAAATTGTTGCTTATTGCGATGCTTTGATGGTTGCTCGTGGAGATTTAGGAGTTGAACTTCCTGCTCATGAAGTACCTTTAGTTCAAAAAGAATTAATTCGCAGAGCTAAAACAGCTCGTATTCCAGTTATCGTAGCTACGCAAATGATGGAAACAATGATCACCAGCCTTACGCCAACACGTGCAGAGGTAAATGATGTTGCCAATTCAGTTATGGATGGTGCAGATGCTGTAATGCTTTCTGGAGAAACTGCTACTGGAAATTATCCAGTTCAAGTAATCCAAAAAATGACTCAAATCATTGAAGCAGTTGAGGATTCTCCGCTTATTCAAGTACCACAAAATACACCACAGATAAAAACAAAACGTTTTATTACAAAAACAATTTGTCACCATGCTGCAACTATGGCTAATGTTATCAAAGCAAAAGCTATCTGTACATTGACTAATAGTGGTTATACTGCTTTCCAGATTTCGGCTTGGAGACCAAATGCACATATTTTAGTTTTCACCTCTAATAAAAGAATCCTTACACAACTTAATTTACTTTGGGGAGTAAAATCTTTCATGTACTCTAAGGATGTAAGCACAGATGATACTGTAACTGACATTAACGAAATCGTAAAACAAAAAGGTTTTGTACAAAAAGGTGATTTCCTTATCAATTTAGCAGCAATGCCTATTAAAGATAAAGGAATGGTAAACACCTTAAGAGTTTCTGAAATAGAATAGATTTAAGCTATTTGAATTACTATAAAATCCGTCTTGTTTAATAACGAGACGGATTTTTTTTTGGACTAGCTTTTTTTAACAAAAAAACATTTAAATTTTCATTCTAAAAAAATTAAGAACAATTAAACATTCTTCTATAAAATAAAATTTATATTTGAAGAACAAAAAAATCACACTAACTATGAGTTTCAATTCGAAAAATCCATTTTTAAATAATAAAACTTTTTCGTCAACTGCAGTTTCAAGAAAAGACGAAGTACATCAAGCTACTCTAATTGATTTCAATCAAGAAATGACTTTGTCAGGAACGATCAATAGGAGTTTAATTCTATTTTTACTTCTTACAGCTTCAGCAATGGTAATTTGGTGGCTGTCATTTAATGGAATGAATCCAATAGTTCCGGCAATTGGCGGTGCTATTGTAGGACTTATTCTAGTAGTGATTTCTGCATTCAAACCACAATATTCTCCGTATCTGGCTCCTGGCTATGCTTTGTTCGAAGGATTATTTATCGGTGGGATTTCGGCAATATTTGAAGCAATGTATCCTGGGATTGTGATTCAGGCCGTTGGAGCTACGTTTGTAACTTTTGCAGTTTGTTTAGGATTGTATAAATATAAAATTGTAAAAGTAACGGAGCAATTCAAATCAGTTGTTGTGGCAGCTACATTTGCAATTGCAACTTACTACCTAATATCTTGGTTATTTTCTATGTTTACCAGCTTTGTACCTGTTCATTATGGCAACTCGATGATGAGCATTGGAATCAGTGTTTTTGTAATAGTTATTGCTGCTTTAAACCTATTTTTGGATTTTGACAGAATCGAAAAAGGAGTCGAGCAAAAAATGCCAAAATATATGGAATGGTATGGCGCTATGGGATTAATGATAACACTAGTATGGTTATACATAGAATTTTTACGATTACTTTCTAAGTTAAACAGTAAAAACTAAGTCTATTGTAAGATATTCAATAATAAGAAAACCTTTCTCAGTAAGAAAGGTTTTCTTATTTTATGCCGCTTTCTCAAAAGCAATATAATGACTTAAGTCTCCTTTCAAATTAAAGACCGGAAATCCTTTTATCAAGCATACATAGAGGTCTCCATTTTTTTTATAATTCATAACCGTTTTTTCAAAAGGTTGTTTAAGTTGAATTGCATCACGAATCTCATTTGAAGTTGTTAAATCAGTAGCATAACCTTGGAACATTTTAGGGTTTTTACCCAAAACTTCTGCTTCAACATAACCGTTCATTTTAAACATATTATGAGAAGCAAAAACAATACTTAAGTTAGCATCAGTAACGATTATCACTTCTTCTTTTAACCTTGATTTTAAATCTAAATTATCACTAGTCCATTTGTTTTTTAATGCAATTGATTTAAGTTTATTTAAATCCAGAAACGAATTTTTTAGTTCTACTATAAATTCATGATTAAAATCCCAAGAAAAAACAGGCAGTCTCTTTACACTTAGACCCATGTGATATTCCGAAATGGCTACATCATATTGTTTAAAACTAGTCATACTATTTTGATTTAGAAATCAAATGTAATTTTATTTCTAAAAACAAAATAGCAAATAGCTGATTTTAACCATTGTTGAACGAGGTCAATTCTCAATCAAAAATCAAATTTTAACTGTACAACAACAAATTTCTTCTCTTCGGTATTTAAATTACTCAATGAAATACCAAGTAGTCGTACGGAATCTTTCATCCGTTCTTGATACAACAGTTCTTTTACAACTTCGACTATCAATGCTTTATCAGAAATAAAATAAGGCAACGTTTTGCTTCGGGTTTGCTGTGTAAAATCGCTGTATTTAATTTTTAAAGTAATTGTTTTTCCTGCAACATTGTATTTTTTCAATCTTCTTTCTAATGCACCAGCAATAGTTTCAAGCTGTTCAAGCATATAAATTTCAGAAGAGAGATTCACATCAAAAGTATGTTCAGCCGCAACTGATTTTGTAATTCGATTTGATTTCACTTCGCTATTATGAATCCCTCTCACAACATGATAATAGAAACTTCCAGATTTACCGAAATGCTTCTCTAAAAATTCCAATGTTTTACTTTTTAATTCTACTCCGGTAAAAATTCCGAGTTGATACATTTTTTCGGTGGTAACTTTTCCAACACCATAAAATTTCCGAATGGGTAATTCTTCCAGAAATGAAATGACTTCGTTTGGATTAACCGTTTTTTGTCCATTTGGTTTATTATAATCACTGGCTATTTTAGCCACAAACTTATTGACCGATATACCTGCCGAGGCCGTTAAACCTACTTCATTAAAAATACGTTGTCTTATTTCCTGTGCCAATAAAGTAGCACTTGGATTTCCTTTTTTATTATTAGTTACATCTAGATAGGCTTCATCGAGCGACAAAGGCTCCACCAAATCCGTGTACTCATGAAAAATTTTATGAATCTTAGTAGAAATCTCCTTGTATCTATCAAATCGTGGTCTTACAAAAATGAGTTCTGGACAGTTTTTCTTAGCCATAACACCACTAATGGCACTACGAACACCAAATTTTCTAGCCTCGTAACTCGCCGCAGCAACTACACCACGATTTTCAGAACCTCCTACTGCAATAGGCTTCCCTCGCAATGCTGGATTATCCATTTGCTCAACCGAAGCATAAAATGCATCCATGTCAACGTGTATTATTTTTCTATTTGGAATTAATTCCTGCATATCAAACTAATTGTATACCTTAAATAATTTTCAAATGGTCTTTTTTAAATATAGGTTATTTTTGCTCATCAGTACTTAAATAATTTTCTACCACTTCTGACTTGTTTTTCTTTTCTGTTGGAAAGAAAAAACTAAATGGGCGGGATTTAAAATGATTCCAAATGGAAACCGTGACAAATCGCAACTCAAATAATGAAATGGCTCTTGAGCGAAAGGCCAATCCCAATGACAGACTAAAACTTACCATAAAGTTAACCAAACCTATAATACCTATTCCAAAAACACCCCAAAATAACATTGAATCACTGACTTCATAATTTGCTCCGTATAACGCTAAAGCCAAATTTCCACTAGCAAAAGTGATATGCCGAATATCCAAATTAAGTCCTAGAAACAAACCAATAGATGCCGTACTCCCCATGAATATACCAAACCAGAAATTAGAAACAATTCCGGCCCATCTTTTTTCGTATAATTTTGCTAATTTAAGCGTTCGATTTTTACCCAAACTCTTTTTTAACAAGGGATGCTCCGTTATTCTGAAAAAAACCTGATTGTGTTTATCCCTATTGGCAATACTTCCTGAAATAATACCAGAAAGAAATAAAAATACGCCGGCAATGACTGCATGGAAAATAGCCAATGAATGTATTGGACTTAAATCAATAAGTAAAGACTCCCATTTTGTTGCGGCAATATTATAATCTAAAGTATAATCAATAAGCCAAATTCCAAGCAATGAAACCGGAAAAGCCATAATCACATTTCCAACAAATGCGATAAACTGAGAGCGAAAAACCCGAGCAAAAAGAATAGCAAAAGCTTTATATTTTTCAGCATCTCTACCTTGCTTCAATACTCCTTCCTCTAATGCTTTTATCAAAGCCGAAGCAGTCATCGCGGGTTGTTTTGTAGCCAATGTGAACCCCAAAAGATAGATTGTAATAAAACCAAAAGCATAGTTCATACTATAAAGAAACGCGTGACCAAAAAAACTCGTATCTGCTTTAGAAAGTAAAACTTTAATGACACACAAAATTCCCACTATAAATCCACCGCCTAGAGCAGTCCGAAACATTTTAAAATATTCTTTACGACTTTCGGTAATATAATGTTCTCCTGTTTTAGCAGTATGCTGTGTTATTTCATAAGAGATTAATTGGGTGCTTTCTCCAATAAATTTTCGGACATTATTTTTGTAGCAATTGTATTTAATTAAGTGTAACGCCAATGCTATTCCGTTGCTCTTTATATCGTTTTTTTCATCAACAATCAATAATGGAATTAAAAATTTTAACCGCTCTAATTGTTGTCTTATTTTTAGTAAATTTTGGTTTACCCGAAGCGAAATTCCATATTTTGAACTATTATGAAATGCTTTATCAACATATTCTTCACATTGTTTATGCAAAACCATTAACTGTGCATAAGACAGATCATCAGATGTAGTAAAATAATTTTCAGAGTTTCTAATTTTATCCTCCATTAGAAATAATTCTTTTTCGAAAGCAGAAAAAGGGCTTTCATAATCTTCATATTCGGGTACCATTTTTATAACGTCGGTTTCCATAGCACGACCACTGATGCGTTGTGTGATTAAGTACATTCCATAGAATACTTCCGACAAAACTGACTTTAGCTCTATAGTATCATAAATAGATTTAAATTCTAACAGAGTATATAGTTCTTCTAATTGTTGTGATGGTATTTTATTTATCCAAATTGTATCATCATCCCGATAAAAAACCTGATTAAGAATATATTCTAAAGTATCTTTTTGTGGTTGATACGGTAAAAATTTAGCGAAAATTCTTTTTTTGACTTCAAAAATAAAATCGACATCTTGTAAAATTGCTGCATCCGAAAGGATTTTATTGAATTTTTTATCGGTTAGAATTTCTTTAATGTAAATCGAAAATTGTTCTCGCAAGAAATAATTATTCTTTAGAAAAGAAATAATTTCATGTAAATCGACAATTTCTAAATTTTTAAGTTTTACAGGACGAATCAACCTAATTAATTCAACTAATGGTTCCAAATCATCTTCTCTAAAACGCCAAGACTCGCTTTCGCCAAAAAATTTAGTTATTAATTCTGTTGGAGTTGTCTTTGATTTTGCTTTAAAAATGGATTTCATTATTTAAGTTCGATTTTTGTAAAAATACAAATTGACCTGTCAACTTTCACTAACTAAATCATAAAATAACCGCTTGTAAAAATGTTTACAAAACTTAATTTGAATTTTCAATACACTATTTCTAGTAAGTTCGTATAGTAAAAAATAATTGGAAGGAAACGTTATAAAAATCTTCTTGAAGGATATAAATTAATTATAGTGGAAAAATTCAATATATTTGATAAATCAAATTAGTCCGGGTAGTAGTGGAAATCTTCGAGTGAAAAAAACTATTTTTTCTTTTAAAAAAAGAGCGACCCCAAGAAGCTCCTTTTTTTTTAAAATAGAAAAAAAGTTTTATGAAGGAGAAATTGAAACGAATAACCGGAAATAACTCCAAAAATTAATACCGCCAAAGGCATTATGATTGAAATAGAAAGAAAATTTTTAGTTAAAGATGATTCGTTTAAAAAAGATGCTTTTACTAAGAATCCTATTGCACAGGGTTATTTGAGCTCGGTTCCGGAACGCACGGTTCGTGTACGAATAAAAGGAAACAAAGGATTTATAACCATCAAAGGAATTTCTAACGAATCCGGTTTGTCGCGTTTTGAATGGGAAAAGGAAATTCCAGTTGAAGAAGCTAAAAGCTTATTGCTTTTATGTGAACAAGGTGTGATTGACAAAACCCGTTTTGAAGTAAAAGTAGGCAATCATGTTTATGAGATTGATGAATTTCATGGCCAAAACGAAGGATTGATTATTGCTGAGATTGAACTTGGCTCTGAAAATGAAACTTTTGAAAAACCAAGTTGGCTTAGTGATGAAGTGACATACGACAAACGTTATTACAATTCCTATTTAAGCAACAATCCATACAAAAACTGGTAATTTAATTACCCAATACTGCTATTGTTACAATCATTCCCCCATCATCATTACGCGAGGCGATATCCTTAAAAGCTCTTTTTGACAAATCTATTTCTCTCGATCTTACAAATGGCCCTCTATCCGTAATTTCTACAATTACTGATTTACCATTAGCTTCATTTGTTATTTTTACTTTTGTACCAAAAGGGAGTTTTTTGTGTGCTGCAGTATATTTATTATTATCAAATTTTTTACCGCTGGTAGTTCTTTTTCCATTAAATTTATCAGCATAATATGATGCATGTACCGCTTTTTTATAGATTTTGAACTTCCCTAAGGAAATAACCAAAGAGTCTAATTTATCATCTTGCTGTTCAACCGCTACTTTACTCTTTTTGAGAGTGTCTTTTTGAATTATAGATTTTTGTTTCTCTGAGATTGTGCTTTGGCTGCTAACTAATCCTATAATTGCAAGCAAAAAAAATAATGTTATTGATTTTTTCATTTATACTTTTTTAAGTTAATCTATTTTACAAAAACCATACCCAGATAAAAAAAGCTCTATTTCTAGAGCTTTAAATGATTTTTAAAACCACATTGACCATGGAATTCTACTTAAAATAAGCACTAAACCTAAACCATAAAAAATAGAAAAAGTTTTAAATTTTGACTCACTAGTTGTTAATTTTTTATGTTTTGACCATCCTATAGTAATTAAAGTAATGGCAATAATATTGATTAATGGGTGTTCTAGAGAAGTTAATCGTAATGCTTTATCTGACATTTGTCCTAATGATGCAAAACCTAATGGAGAAACGAAGTATATAATTAAACCAATTAATAACTGTGTATGAGTACCTATAAGTCCAAATATTGCTATTTTTCTATCCTTTGCAGTAAATTCTTTTTTAGAAGTCATCCCAATAATGGAATTAACAACTGCAACAACTAATAATAAAAGCGCTAAATAAGCCCAACCAGAATGAAATTTTTGAATGAATTCGTACATAAATATTGTTTTTGTTTTTAACAAATATAATAAAAAAAGGCATAAAAAAACCACGTCCTAAAACGTGGTTTGATTTTAAATATTTCTTTTGAAATTATTTACCAAAAATGTATCTAAGTGTAAATTGTGCTTGCCAAACATCAAAAGTAGAAGCATTTTTCTGGAAAGTATCTTTAATTAAAGTTTTTGTTCCAGCAGCATCTGTTTGAGTTGCCAATGTATAAAAAGGTACATTAGCAGTTGTCGTTTTATAACTTAAAACATTCCCGTTTGTTGCAGTAATTCTTTGAGTAACTCCCCAATCTCTATTCAATAAGTTGGTAAAATTTAAGACATCAGCTCTTACTTGGAAGCTATTCTTTTTACCCGCAATTTTAATGAAAAAATCTTGAGTTACAGATAAATCTAATCTATGTAACATTGGTAAAATAGCTCCATTTCTTTCAGTATACTGACCTCTTCTTGAAGAAAGGTATGAATCTTGTTTGATATAAGCTTCAAACGCTTGTTGTTGCTGTGCTTCAGTATAAACTGTTACAACATTTGCTCCATTTACAACATTTGTAACAGATAAAGATTGAAAACGAATTTCATTTGCATTATTTGGAACATACATTAAATCATTTCCATTAACCTGATCTCCATTCATATCTCCACTATAAGCATATGAATAAGCTCCTGATTGTTCGCCAATATATCCAAGATTTACTGAAGTTGCGGCACCTAAATTATTTCCATATTCAATTTTATATCCTAATATACCAACAATTCTGTGTGGTGTATTATTAGAAGATAATGACAAAGGTAAATCGTTATTACCATTTACAGATCTTGCACCAGTCCATGAACCAGAAGCAATAGAACCTGCGGATAATAAATCATTAGCACTTGAATGTGTATAAGCTACTGAACCCCAAAGTCCTTTTTTATATGGATACTCTAATTTGAATGTTGTTGAGTAAAAATATCCTTTATCTGTATTTGTTAATACAACCGCACTTGAAACATTGTCGTTTACACGAACACCATTATCAGTTCTAGCATATCTAGGTCTTGTATCTGGTCCGCTAAAGTTTCCAACTGCAGCTTCAAAATTAGCATTGTAATAATGAATAGCATTAATATTTTGTTGAAAGATACCTTCAATAGTTCCAATGAAACCAAAAGGCAGTTTTTGATCAACAGCTATATTAGTTTTCCAAACTTGTGGGAATTTAAATTTTTTAGCTGTAAAAGCCAATTCAAATGTAGAAGGAAGCGTAGGTGTTGCAGGAATAAAATAATCATTAGGATTAGGCGTAAAACCATATCCACCAGTTCCCACAGCTGCACCACTAACATCAACAAAACCAGTAAGAACACCGTTATTACCAATTGCATTAGACAAGAATACTGATGGAGCTCTTCCAGTAAATACACCACTACCTCCACGAACTTGTGTAGTAGCATCTCCAGCTACATCCAAATTGAAACCTATTCTTGGTTCAAATAGATATTGCGTATTTGGCATTTCACCAGTATTAAACTTTTCACCATTTGCGAAAGTCATTGCTGTAACTTTTGTATTTTCAAGTGCCGTATCAGCAAACCAAACTGCAGATGCACGAAGACCTACTGTTACTCTCAAATTATCACTCACTTTAATTTCATCTTGAGTGTACACATCTATTTTATTAGATTTCAAAATCTGTAACGGTTCTTCAGCTCCTGGTAAAGCAGAGTATCTGAATTGAAAACGTGCTGGTAAAGCAGTAGTTGATGGAGCACCACCTGTATTTGCAGATTGATTAGCAGCAGCGTAAAAATCAGTTAAAGAGTTAAACACATATACTCCATTAGATCCTGAGAAAAACAAGTTACTTGATTTAAAATGCTCAAAATTAGCACCAAACAATAAAGAATGGTTTCCTATTGTTTTTGTCAAATTATCCGTAAAGTGTAGCGTAGAATAAGACAATTTATTTCCTTGGGTAAATGGATCTAAACCTAATGAAATAAACGTATTTGATCCGTTTTTTATATCAATTGTAGGAAACAAACCGCCACCTTGTAAACCTCTATCTTCAATTTGTTTATCATATCCCCCGATGAAGTTGTTGTACCATGAATTACTTAATTTACTGTTCAATTCTACAACAATAGATCTCGTATTATCTTGAATAACATAACCACTGTTTTGGAATGACATTGCAAGGTTACTGGTTCTTCTGTTACCAAATCCTAATGAATTTGAATTAGAAGTCAGCTCGTCAGAATTTGAGTTATGAAAAACATAACGAGCGGTAAGTTTATGATTGTCATTAATATTCCAGTCAATTCTAGCAAGGAATTTTTTTGAAACTTTTGAAGCATCATAATTTTCCCAAGGACCAGTTGTATAATTAAATTTATCTTTAACAAAATTTGATAATGTTTGCATTTCAGCAAATGTTGGTAAAGAAACCTGAGCACTAGGCTGAGTAGAACCAGTAGAAGTCCAAGTTGTAGCTGGACTTGTGTTTTCTATAGTCTCAAAATTCCCAAAGAAGAATAATTTGTCTTTAATAATAGGTGCTCCTATTCTAGCTCCCCAAACTGTTTCATCAAATTTTCCTGGAATGATTACTGTATTCCCTGCCTTAGTCCCGATAAAATCTTTCCTGTTATTACGGAAAGAATTATAAACCGAACCTTCAATTTCATTAGTACCACTTTTAGTTACTGCATTAATTCCAGAACCTAAAAATCCCGATTGACGTACATCATATGGTGCAATATTAACTTGTAATTGTTCGATTGCATCTAAAGAAATTGCAGTTGAACCTGTTCTACCTCCAGCTTGTGAATCACTACCAAGTCCAAAACCATTGTTAAAAGCTGATCCATCAATAGTAAAGTTATTCAATCTTGAATCTTGACCTCCAAAACTACCATTACTTCCTGCGTTAGCATTGTATTTAGTAACAGCGTTTATTGAACGTGCACCTGTAACTGGAACAGCAGTCAATTCTCTGTTAGAAAATTGTTGAGAAGCTCCAGTTCTTCCTTTATTGAAAGTTCCTTTTGATTTTGTAGATACAATCACAACTTCTTTTAGAGCATTAGATTCTTCATCTACAACAACATTAACTATAATATTATTACCTAATGGTGCATTTATTTCAGTAATTTCAGTTGTTTTGTAACCTATAAAAGTTACTTTAACTGTGTAAGGACCACCCGGTCTTATTCCTTGTACAGCATATGCGCCTTTAGAATTTGTAGTTGAAAAATATTTTGTTCCAGTTGGCTTATGTATAACCTCAACTGATGCCCCTGGAAGCAGTTCGCCAGCGCTCGTTTTAACAGAACCAGACATCGCAGAACTAGTAACCTGCGCATGACCAACAGCTGATAAAAAAATAATCAAAATAAAAATAATTTTTTTCATTTTTGTTTTTTGTTTAATTTATTAATATTTAGCAAAATTATAACATTTAAACCGCAAACTGTTACGAAAACGTTAAGAAAATCCACCTAAATCACATTTTTTCGCTTTAAAATGATTAATACAACATAATCGTTAAAAAATAATTTATTTAATCTTTTTTAACAATAATAACTATTCATCTGATAAAAAATATTACAAAAACAATTTACCAAAAAACAGAAATTGTTGCAAAAAAACTCACTATCGTTAAATTATTTGAATAAAAAAGCCTCAATTTTACAAAAAAATTGAGGCTTTTGGAATGTATAAAGTTTAAAATCAACAAAGTGATTTTTTGTAAGCTTGTTAAAAATATAACTTAAAACAAATTTTTATTTATTCGAAAGAAAATGATTCAATAAAAATGAAGTTGAAGAATCGTGATTTTTTACATCTTTAGTATTTATCTCTTCTAAAATTGAATTGGCTAACTGTTTACCTAGTTCAACTCCCCATTGATCATAACTAAAAATATTCCAAATAATTCCTTGAACAAAAATCTTATGCTCATACATTGCAATCAACGAACCCAAGGTTCTCGGAGTCAATTTTTGTATCAAAATAGTATTTGTAGGCTTGTTTCCTGCAAAAACTTTAAACGGCAAAAGAAATGCAGCTTTATCAGATGCAAGTCCTTGTTTATCAAATTCAGCTTGAACTTGGTCTTTTGTTTTTCCGTGTAACAAAGCTTCCGTTTGTGCAAAAAAGTTTGACATCAATTTATCATGATGATCTTCATCACCGTATAATGGTTTTATAAATCCAATAAAATCAGTAGGAATCAATTTAGTACCTTGGTGAATCAATTGAAAAAAAGCATGTTGCGAATTGGTTCCCGGTTCACCCCAAATAATTGTTCCAGTTTCATAATTCACCGGTTTTCCATCACGTCCAACACTTTTTCCGTTACTTTCCATTGTTCCTTGCTGTAAGTAAGGCGCCAATTTTTGTAAATATTGCGTGTACGGAATCAAGGCTTCACTCTCTGCTCCAAAGAAATTATTATACCAAACACTCAACAAAGCTAAAATAACAGGAATGTTTTTATCAAAATCAGTCGTTTTGAAATGATCATCCATTTCATTGGCACCGCCTAATAACCCGTCAAAATTTTCGAATCCTACCGCTAAACTTATTGAAAGTCCCACAGCACTCCATAGAGAAAAACGACCTCCAACCCAATCCCACATAGGGAATACATTATCCGGATTTATACCAAATTCCGTTACTTTGGCGATATTTGTCGAGACAGCCACAAAATGTTTGGCTACATCTTCTTGTTTTGCTGATTGCAAAAACCATTTTCTGATTGTTTCAGAATTGGTCAATGTTTCCTGTGTGGTAAATGTTTTAGAAACAATAACAAAAAGGGTAGTTTCCGGATTTAATTTTTTAATGATTTCGTTTACATGATCTCCATCAACATTCGATACAAAATGAACGTTCAAATGATTCTTATAAAATTGCAATGCTTCTACAGCCATTGCAGGACCTAAGTCTGAACCACCAATTCCTATATTTACAATATCCGTAAAGGGTTTTCCTGTAAAACCGGTTCTTTGACCAGATGTTACTTCATTAGTAAATGCTTTTATTTTATTTTTGACTTCATAAACTTCAGGAACCACATTTTGTCCTTCTACATTTATAACTGCTGTTTCTTTAGCTCTTAAAGCAGTATGCAATACCGCTCTATTTTCAGTTTGATTGATAATACCTCCTTCAAAATAGTCAGAGATAGCATTTTTAAGTCCTGTTTCTTCTACCAACTCAAGTAATAAATCAAGAGTTTCCTGATTAATAATGTTTTTTGAATAATCAAGTAAAAAATCATTCCACCTCAGGTTAAACTTTTCTGTTCTTGAATCATCTGAATGAAACATTTCTTTCATGGAAGCTTTTTGCATTTCACTATAATGCTGTTGCAGTTTCTTCCAAGCTACTGTTTCGGTTGGGTTTATTGTATTTAAAGCCATTTATTTTTGGATTGTAGTTTTATTTAATTTTTGACAAAAATACTGAAATTAGTTTTAACCGTAAATGTGTTTACAATTATATAACAATTTATGGATAAATTGCCAAAATAGTGAAATTCAAAATTGGTATAAAAACAATTCTGAATTTGAATGAAATAGTTTTAATAGTCAAATTATAAATTTGCAACACTGTCTAATTCCCATTTCAAAGGAGTTATTACTTTAATGAATCGATCTTTATTTCTGCCACTCATAGGTTCTCCAGTAGGTAATTTGAGTTTTAAGGCATCTACCTGAACTCCATTTTTCCAAAATCGATAACAAACGTGAGGACCTGTTGCAAGACCTGTACTTCCCACTAAACCGATAACTTGTCCTTGATTTACATGTTGTCCACGACGAACTAAAATCCTTGACATGTGCAAATATTGAGTAGAATAGGTTCCATTATGTTTTACTTTTACAAAGTTTCCGTTTCCAGCTGTAAAACCAGTTTGCTCAATAATTCCAGCTGCAGTAGTTGTAATAGGGGTTCCGTATGGTGCTGCATAATCAGTCCCTTTATGGGCTTTCCAGATTTGTTGCACAGGATGAAAGCGATTCGTTGAAAATCGCGAGGAAATTCTACTAAATTTAATGGGTGTTTTAAGAAAGAAATTTTTCAGTGTCTTTCCTTCTTCGTCATAGTATTCAATTTTGTTCGAGGATGGATTTTGAGCATAAGGAAATGCATATATAATTTTGCCTTTATATTCAAAAAAGGCAGCTTTAAGACTGTCAACTCCATCATAAACAGAGTCATTTATATATCTTTCAGTAAAAGTAATGGCGAATCGATCTCCTTTTTTAAGTTTAAAAAAGTCAATGGACCAAGCATAAATTTTAGAAATTTTACTTGCCAAAGCGCCTTCTACTTTTGCACTTTCAAGAGTTTCTGACAATGACCCCTTCAACAGTCCACCTATTGTTCTGGTCTTAATCGTTACGGGTCTTGTCTTTTTATAAACAACAACGGTTGTATCTCGCAAATCAACAACATAATAGGTTAATGCATCCGGCTGATAAATAAAAACTTGTAAATTGTTTGTTTTGTTTTTGGATCTAAGCAGCGTATACGGTTTGTTGATTCTAATTATCCTAACATCAAATGTATCTCTTACTTTTTCAATGATATCATAAACTTTCTTTGTACCAATGTTTTGATTTTCGATAATCGTACCAAAAGTATCGCCTTTTTTGACGGTATCATGAATCACATTAAAATCAGAGTATTTAAACCCAAACTCTACTTTTTTAACTACTGGTTTTACAATTTCTTCGTCTATTGTATCATTCGATTTATTGCAAGAAACCAAAGAAAACAATACTATAATTGCTATTAATACTTGTTTCAAACTATATTATTTTTGTATTCTAATTATTTTTATTCCCCCCAGTGCGCTAGCTCATCCTTTGTCCATAATTCAGGAAAAAATATTCTGCGTTGGTATTTTGGATGCATGTATTTTCTCCAGTCACTTCCACCGGTAGCCTCGCCATCGCCTTTTCCGCTATGATCAATATATTTTATCGCTACATTTAAATGCTGCATTACCCAAGTAATATTTACAGTATGATCATAATGGCGCATCGCTTTAATTAACTCTGGATTTTTTTGATCTGCATCAGGAAGTTGCTTGAATTTTTGCCATATGTTTATAGTCTTGTATTCCTCCATGTGGTTTAAGAACATTCCTTTGTATTTTCTTTCAAATTCCTCTAAAAGAAATGATTTTTTCCCTGTTTGGTAATCTTTTCCTGCAGCTTGCCAATACAAATGTTCGAATGTAAATTCAAAAGAAGCATTCTTATCAATTGAACTTCTATAACGGTAATCAATAAGATTTATTAAATCAGTAGAACAAAACTCTATTAATCTATATTGGGCACTTTGAAAACCACTTGCCGGGGTAAGTGTGTTTCTAAATTTCATGTATTGATCTACTTCCATTCCGTCTTCCATAATTCCGAAAGAAGTTGTCAGCATATCAAAATAGCGACTGATCCTCATTAACCTTTCAGTGAAGAAATCTGCTTTAATATCTTCACAATAAGAAATTTGGTTCATTTCCCATAAAATCATCTTGAAAATCAATTCATTGACTTGATGATACATGATAAAAACCATTTCATCGGGAAGTATTGTTCTTTGAATTTGAAGATTTAATAATGCATCGGTTTGAATATAATCCCAATAAGTAATTGGCTTAGACCAAAGTAATCCTTCTAAATGCGTTTCGGTTTTCTGGTCTATTGCTTGGTATTTTAGCTCAATTTCTTTTAAAATTGCTTCAGAATTATTATTCTCCATTATTATTTTTTATTTTAAACTGATTCTTCAATCCCCTAAATTCATCTAAATCTGCTTTGATTGATCCTACAGCCAAACTTGCTTTAATTCGCAAGGGTATTTTATTATCATCATCTGAAATCCAAACAGTTAAACTTTCCTGTTCTTTAAAAACACGACCAGATTGTACTAAAGGTCTAAACACCATAGCAGAAACAACGCCAAATTTAGTTGTAATATCTTCACGCCCTATAAATTTCATCTTAAACTTTGTAGATTCATCATCAAAGAACATGTCTATCGCTATTGATTCTCCTACTTTAATTTTATCAATACTCGGGTAATTTCTTAAATAATAAAAAGTAGACAAAATGTCTTGTGTGTTCTTAGGAATTACAATTGTTTTCTCGTTTTTGTGTTTGTAATCTTTTACAAGAATTTTATTAGTAGTTTGATTGAAAAACCCTTCTTGATTTTTAGTGTAGCCGCCTTCGTTGATCTTTCTTACAAATTGATATGGGTTTCTGGTTTCCTTATCGATATAACTTTCGTATAAATCATCAACTTTAAAGAAGAAACGTGACATTCCTGTTGTGTATCCTTTCCCAATTACACGAAAAATTTTCTTATTGTTTACAACTGCGTCTTTGACTTCAAGCGTAGCGTATCCGGCATTCACTATGCCATAATGAATTCGAAATTTAAAATACTCGCCCACATCATAAGCATCTTCTTTTTGAGAATCAAAACTTACTGTGGTTATAAATAGGATGAATAGTATTATTTTTTTCATTGCTTTTTGTCAATTTATTGACCGTAACTGCAAATTTTGTTCCAAATATATTAAAACAAAAAAACTCAGTCAAATAATGACTGAGTTTTTATGCTATTAACTAACCAAAAAACTATAAATTATGAAATTTATATCAATAATAGGAAGGAAACCACCCCTTCCTGTTTTGCGAGTGCAAAGCTAATTAATAAAACTAGTTTATAAAGTCAAAAAATGAAATTTAACACAACATTTACAAAAAAACAGCTCGTTTACTAACTATTTTTTAACATAACCTAAAAATAACAAGCTTTTACAGCGTTCCTCGCAATGCTTGTTCTCTTTCTATTGATTCGAAAAGTGCTTTAAAGTTACCCGCGCCAAAACCTTTAGCTCCCATTCTTTGTATTATTTCAAAAAACAACGTTGGTCGGTCTTGTACCGGTTTTGTAAATATTTGTAATAAATACCCTTCCTCATCCGCATCGACCATAATGGCTAGCTTTTCGATCTCATTTAAATCCTCTTTCATCATTTTCATGTGTTCTCCCAATCGCTCTGGAATTGCCTCATAATAAGTATTCGGAGGAGCTGATAAAAACTCGACTCCTCTTGCTTTCAACTGAGAGACCGTTTTAATAATATCATCTGTTGCAATGGCGATATGCTGAATTCCAGGTCCGCCATAAAAATCTAAATATTCCTCAATTTGTGATTTTTTCTTTCCCTCGGCAGGTTCGTTGATTGGGAATTTAATTCTTCCGTTTCCATTAGACATTACCTTACTCATCAAGGCCGAATATTCAGTATTAATTTGTTTGTCATCAAAAGAAAGGAAATTCACAAATCCCATTACTTCTTCATAGAACTTAACCCAGGTATTCATTTCATTCCAACCTACATTACCCACCATATGGTCTATATATTTTAATCCTGTTGGTTCCGGATTGTAATCGGATTTCCATTCCTTATATCCTGGAAGGAAAACACCATTATAATTTTTGCGTTCTACAAAAATATGAACGGTTTCTCCGTACGTATAAATTCCGGAGCGTATTACTTCACCAAATTCGTCTTTCTCAACTGTTGGCTCCATAAAAGAGCGTGCTCCACGTTTCATAGTTTCTTCGTAAGCGCTTGTTGCATCTTCTACCCAAAGCGCAGCAACTTTTACCCCGTCTCCATGTTTTCTTAAATGGTCGTGTATGGGAGAATCTTGCGTTAATGGCGTGGTCAATACGATGCAAATCTTATCTTGTTTTAACACATAAGATGTTCTGTCTCGCACCCCAGTTTCCAATCCTGCATACGCCAGTGATTGGTAACCAAAAGCTGTTTTATAATAATGTGCAGATTGTTTTGCATTTCCTACGTAGAACTCTACATAATCGGTTCCTAACAAAGGAAGGAAATCTTGCGCTCCTTCAAATATTTTTTCTAGTCCGTATTCTACTGATTTTACTTCTTTGCTCATTGTAATTTATTTTTTGATTCGGTACTTCTAGTTTTGGAACGCGGATGACGCGGATAAAACAGATGTACACGGATTTATTAATTTTAAAAAAAAGTTGTTATTTACTCTAAAGCCCTAGCCCTGATATAAGCGAAAATCCTTTTTTGAGGTTTTTTTACCGAAAAAAAGATTACTTCACTTTGTTTATATTTTTATTGGAGTTCAGTAACTTTCGTTTGCAACGAATAGCAGGAAATAGCTCCTCCCTTCGACTGCGCCCAGGATGACGTTATTCTACCCAAGATTTATAATACTGTCCATCGTCAAGTCCCATCGCTTCTTCGGTTACCATTAACGGGCGAAACGTATCGACCATAACCGCTAATTCGTGCGTTATGGTTTGACCAATGCTGCGCTCCATGGCTCCTGGCGCTGGTCCGTGAGGAATCCCTTTTGGGTGTAATGTGATATGACCTTGCTCAATATTATTTCGGCTCATGAAATCGCCGTCTACATAATACAAAACCTCATCGCTGTCGATGTTGCTATGATTATAAGGCGCAGGAATGGCTTTTGGATGGTAATCATACAATCGTGGAACGAAAGAACAAACCACAAAAGTCGAAGTTTCAAAAGTTTGATGCACTGGCGGCGGCTGATGCACACGACCTGTTATAGGTTCGAAATTGTGAATACTGAATCCGTAAGGAAAATTATAGCCGTCCCAACCCACAACATCAAAAGGGTGTGTTGCGTAAACGACTTCATGAATCATGCCTTCTTTTTTGATTTTGATAAGAAAGTCACCTTTGTCATCATGCGTCTCTAACTCGTTTGGTAAAATAAAATCACGCTCACAAAACGGCGAATGTTCTAAGTGCTGACCCGATTCGTTTTTATAGCGTTTTGGAGTATAAAATGGTGCAAATGATTCGACATAAAACAATCTGTTTTCTAAAGTATCAAAATCTATTTGATAAATCATTCCGCGTGGAATAATAAGATAATCACCATATTTAAAAGGAATATTACCCATCATGGTTCGTAACTTTCCTTTCCCTTTGTGAATGAAAATCATTTCATCGGCATCGGCATTTTTATAGAAATACGTTCGCAAGGATTGTTTTGGCGCAGCTAATCCTATAGTACAATCTTTATTGACCAGCATGGCTTTGCGACTGTCCAAAAAATCATCTTCAGGTTTTAACTCAAACCCTTTTAACAATAAGGATTTTATGTTTTTTCCAATGGCGATTTTAGGTTCGACAGAGTAAGAATTAAGAATTTCCTTTATCTGTGTTGGCCTGTGAACATGATATAATAATGACGAATGGCCATGAAAACCCTCGGTTCCAAAAAGTTGTTCGTAGTACAAACCACCGTTTGGTTTTTCGAATTGTGTGTGTCTCTTTTGGGGAAAACTTCCCAATTTATGATATAAAGGCATGGTTTTTTTGTTTAAAAGTGTAACAATTTAAAGTTGAGATTACTTTATAATATGCTATGTTAAATCAAAAAAAAGGGCGCTTACTCAGGATTTCTCTTGATAAGGAATTGAAGATACTCTAATAAACCTAGCCATTTTGTCTCCATAACAACAAATATCGGAATTATTATTGAAATAAATTACAATTAAAATAAAAATCCGACACTAAACCAAGTATATCCTTTTGGATTTTCAGGAGACCAGGAATATTTTATTTCTATGGGACCAATTACCGTTTCCAGACCATAGCCTACTGCATATCCTGAATACTTAGGAACCGAAATCCAATTGACTGATTCAAAAATTTTATCTCCAATATTGGCAAAATTTGCCGAAAAGTTAATATGGTTATTTTTGTAAAACTCATAATCAATAGTTCCGGTTGATTTTATATAACTATTGGCAGCTACACTTAAAAAATCATACCCATAGAAATACTTAAAATTATTTATGGGGGCATAACCATAACCTCCTACAACAAAATTAAAAAAGGAAACACTTTCATTGCCAAAGGAGAAACCAGCATCCGTTTGAATCTTAATTGTTGCGTTTTTAAAAATTGTTGTGGCTATTCCAAAATCCGCTTTAGCTATAGAGAATGGTTTAAAGTCTCCAGTATAATTTGACGAAAGTAAATACGATTGAATATCTCCTGAAAAATACCATCCTTTTTTAGGGAAATATTTATTGTCAAAGGAATCATATTTTGCATATCCAAAAACACTTAAATAATTACTATTATCAATTATTGGATCTACATTAGCCAACGTTTCTGATTTTATTTTTAAAAATTTAAACTCAACACCAGCTCCAACCAAAAATTTTTGAACAAATAACGATTGGAAATAAGCTTGATTGGTCAAATCTGTAAAATCAACATTGATTGAATTCACATTACTTAAATTCAAATTACTAATTTCTTTAGCGACATTTCTATTAAACTGATTGAATTGGGATTTAAAACCAAAACTTAAATTAAATCCATTTTCAATATAATAATCTAAATTATATCGGGTATTATCTCCCAAAACAATATCAAGTGAAGCTATATCATTTTTAAAAAGTGTTTTTTTACGGGTTAGATTAACCAAAACACCACTTTTAAACAAACTGTCATAATGCAATCCAAATTTCAAATAGGTCTTTGTAGGATTTTCCTTTAAAGTCATATTTAAGTCGTCTCGTTCATTATTTGCATCTAACGAATAGGATATTGTACTAAAGTTTTGAGTTGCATTGATATTATTAATTCCTTTCAATAAATCATTGTAAGTAGTTTTAACACCTGGCTTAAATCTTAATTTCCCAACAACATAATCTTTTGTGTAATTATCCAGTTCATTGCAGTTTATATTTTTAATTTGCAAACTGTCTGTAACAATTTTTAATGCGGGTTTGTTGTATGGGTTTGTTTCATCAACCAATAGTTTAAGTTTTTCAAAAACAGAGAAAGTTGCTTCTTCTCCTTTTCTAACAATTTCTTTTCCTTTATCGAATGAAATAACACCGTAGTTTTTGATGTCTGGTTTTATATAGATGTCCGTTTCTTTTACATTTTTCTTCATTCTTTCTATAGATTGAAGATTGGTGATTTGAACCAGAATCCTTGTTGCGTTTTTCAGTTGCGTTCTATCTAATAAATCATCCTGAACATCAACACCTATTATTATATCTGCACCAAGTTTTCGCACCTCTTCGATGGGATAATTATTAGCAACACCACCATCAACCAGTAATTTTCCATCAATTTCTACCGGTGAAAATAACGATGGAAACGCGGAACTGGCAATCATAGCCTGAGCTAAATTCCCTTTATTTAATAAAACCTGTTCCCCTGTTTCTATATTGGTTCCAATACATAAAAAAGGAGTGGGAAGTTTATTAAAATCCTTTATATGCCTAACGTTTCTAGTAATTCTACTCAATAAATTATAATTGTACATTCCTTTTGACAGTGCTTCAGGAATTCCAATTTTTAAATTATTAAATGGCAAAACCAACGCATATAATTCGTCATTTCTTTTTTCATAAAAATTTTTGGAAGATCTGGGAATAAAATCGTTTAATAACTCATCAAAATTTGTTGATTGAAAAATCGAATCAATCTGGCTCGCATTGTATCCCGAGGCATAAAGTCCGCCTATAACCGCTCCCATACTAGTCCCACCAATGTAATCAATTTTGACACCAGCTTCTTCAAGAACTTTCAAAACACCAATATGAGCAAATCCTTTTGCTCCCCCACCACTTAAGACCAACCCCACTTTTGGCTTGTGCTGCTCCTGCGAAAACATAATTAAACCAGTACAAAAAACAATGAATAAAAGCGCAATTTTCTTCATAAGCAGCAATTTGGGTGCAATAGAATTTAGTAGTATTCAATTATCATTCGCCTAAAATTCAATAATTGAAATTAATCATCCATTTGAATTCTTGTAAAATTCGACAATTTTTTTGGCTTTTGATATGCCTATAACATCAGAAATTTCTTTTTCTGTCGCTAATTTCAATCTTTTAACACTTTTAAAGTGCTGAATCAAAGTTAACATCGTTTTTTCCCCAATGCCAGGTATGCTTTCAATAGAAGAATTTAGCGCCGCTTTACTCCTCTTATCTCTGTGATGCGTAATCCCAAATCGATGCGCTTCGTTGCGCAATTGCTGGATTACTTTCAAGGTTTCTGATTTTTTGTCTAAATAAAGCGGAATAGAATCTCCAGGATAAAAAAGCTCTTCCAGTCTTTTGGCAATTCCAATAATGGCAATTTTTCCCCGTAAACCTAATTCATCAATACTTTTCAATGCCGATGATAGTTGTCCTTTCCCACCATCAATAATGATTAAATTTGGTAGCGGCTCATTTTCATCCAGCAATCGTTTGTATCTTCTATAAACTACTTCGGTCATCGAAGCAAAATCATCTGGTCCTTCGACCGTTTTTATATTAAAATGGCGGTAATCCTTTTTGCTGGGTTTCCCGTCCTTGAAAACCACACAAGCAGCCACAGGATTTGTCCCTTGAATATTCGAATTATCAAAACATTCAATGTGTCTTGGCTCCACCGGTAATCTCAAATCTTTTTGCATTTGTGCCATAATCCTTTTTGTATGACGATCCGGATCTACAATTTGCAGTTGTTTCAATTGTTCTATTCGGTAAAACTTAGCATTTCGAATCGATAAATCCAAAATTTGCTTTTTGTCTCCCAATTGAGGAACCGTGATTTTGATGTTTTCACCCAAGTCAACGTGAAACGGAACGATAACTTCTCTGGACAACAATTGAAAACGTTCTCTCAATTCGATAATCGCTAATTCTAATAATTCTTCGTCAGTTTCGTCGAGTTTCTTTTTGATTTCCATCGTATGCGAACGAATAATCGAACCGTGAGAAATTTGAAGAAAGTTTACATAGGCCGCACTTTCATCCGAAACAATCGAAAAGACATCGATGTTGGTGATTTTTGGGTTTACAATAGTTGAACGCGATTGGTAATTTTCCAACACTTCTATTTTCTCTTTGATTTTTTGCGCTTCTTCGAAATGCATTTCTGCAGCCAGATTAGTCATAACCCGTTTGAAATCCTTCATACTTTCCTTGAAATTTCCTTTCAAAATTTCTCGAATGGCATCAACTTGCTTTTGATAATTCTCTAAAGTTTCATACCCTTCACAAGGTCCCATGCAATTCCCAATATGATATTCAAGGCAAACCTTGAATTTACCGCTATCAATATTACTTTTACTCAAATCATAATTACAAGTTCTAAGCGGATATAATTCTTTAATCAGTTCTAAAATAGTGCTCACAGTTTTAAAACTCGTATAGGGTCCAAAATATTCCGAACCATCTTTTACCATTCTTCTAGTGGCAAATATCCGCGAAAAAGGTTCTTTCTTGATACACAACCAAGGGTAACTTTTGTCGTCTCGAAGTAACACATTATAGCGTGGCTGCAAAGTTTTTATAAGATTATTTTCCAATAAAAGCGCATCGGTTTCCGTAGGGACTACAATGTGTTTTATGGTCACAATTTTCTTAACCAATACATTCGTTTTGGCCGTATCATGAATTTTATTAAAATAGGAAGAAACCCTTTTTTTCAAATTTTTGGCTTTGCCTACATACAAAATTTTCCCTTCCTTATCATAATATTGATATACACCGGGATTATCAGGCAAAGTCTGTATTTGTAGGGCTAAAGATGTTGGATTCATGTAACAAAGTTAATCTCAAAAATCCCGAAATACAAATCAATACTCTTGAAATCTTTCTGATAAAAATTTTATCAGAATTTTACTTTCGAATTGGTTATTATCCTTATTTTTATCTTTTCAAGAACTTATGATAAAAAATAATTCCGCCCCAATAGTAATTTTTGGCGAAAGCATTATCCCTGGCGAAAGCAAAACCATCAATGTGGAAATTGCCCGACTACACACTACAACAAAATTAAACATTCCTGTTATTGTTCGTCGTTCTAAAATAGATGGTCCAGTTGTACTTTTTTCAGCAGGAATTCACGGCGATGAAATTAATGGTGTCGAAATCGTTCGGCAACTTATCAGCAAGAAAATAAACCGACCAAAAAAAGGTACAATCATTTGTATTCCTATCATAAATGTATATGGATTTGTCAATAAATCCAGAGAATTTCCGGATGGCAGAGATTTAAACCGAGTATTTCCAGGAAGCAAAACCGGTTCTCTGGCTAGTCGATTTGCTTTTCATATTTTGACTGAAATCATGCCCGTTGTAAATTACGCAGTAGATTTTCATGCCGGCGGAGCCAGTCGTTTCAATGCACCACAAATTAGACTTACCCAAAACAATGAAGCATTAAAAATACTGGCCGATGTATTCAATGCACCATTTACTTTATATTCTAAAAATATTTCGGGATCTTTCAGGAGTTCCAGCGAAAAAATGAATGTAAAAATGCTGCTTTTTGAGGGCGGAAAATCCCTAGATATCAATAATAACGTTGCTGAGGAAGGCGTAAATGGAGCAAAACGCCTATTGTCACATCTTGGTATGTTACATCCAAAACATACCCTAATCAAGCCAAAAGCTCCTTCGATTTATATCGAAAAATCCGGTTGGATTAGAGCCAAATGTTCTGGATTATTGCACGATTACGATACAATTGGGAAATTTATAAAAAAAGGAACTATTCTTGCCACCATTACAGATCCGTACGGAAAGTTTGAGCGAAAAGTTAAAGCACCAAATGACGGTTACGTAATCAATGCCAATCATTCGCCTATTGTATATGAGGGCGATGCTATTTACCACATGTCAAACACTAATGAAGAAGATGAAGAATAAAAAAGAAATAAGAATAAAATACAAAGCCTTACGAAATTCACTTTCTGAAAATGAATTGGAAGAAATGAGTTTGGCTATTGCCAATAAAGTATTGACACTTCCTATTTGGGAGAAAGCCTATTTTCATATTTTCCTTCCCATTACGGAACAACATGAAGTAAATACTGAATTTATTCTGCATTTATTATCCGGAAAAGACAAGGAAATTATTCTATCGAAAAGTGATTTTTCGACCCGAAACATGACTCATTTCCTGCTGACCGACAATACTAAAATCAAGAAAAACGAATACAATATTCCCGAGCCTATTGATGGGATTGAAGTTCCAGCACATAAAATTGATGTCGTTTTTGTACCGCTTTTGGCTTTCGATAAAAAAGGAAATCGTGTGGGTTACGGTAAAGGATTTTACGATAAATTCTTGTCTGAATGTAAACCAGATGTAATCAAAATTGGGCTTTCTTTCTTTGATCCCGAAGAATTGATTACCGATGTTTTTGAAGGTGACGTGAAACTTGATTATTGCGTGACACCAAATTTAATTCACTCTTTTTAATTTTGAAAGCGTACTTTCGTAAACAAAGCCCAATTGAAGCTATGAAAAAAATTCAGTTCTTAAGATTTGCAACAATTATTTTAATTGCTGTATTTGCCCTTTCACTGTCTAACTGTGCGGTTAGAGTAGGAACAAACTCGAACAGAACCTCTTATAAAACTAAAAAAATTCCACCAGGTCAAGCTAAAAAAATATATGGTGGAAAAAGCGCTAAACGCTACGCCCCAGGACAAAACAAATAAATCCAATAAAAGAAAAAGACCTATTCAAAATTATGAAATAGGTCTTTTTTATTTTATAAAATAGTGATTTAAAAATTTAGTTCGTTTGATGATGAAATGCTTTTTTATTGAAAAAAATCAAAATCCCAACTCCCGTAGAAATCGCCATATCGGCAACATTAAAAATAGCGTTGAAAAAGGTAAATTCTTTTCCGCCCCAAATTGGCACCCAGTTAGGCAAAAATCCATGCCAAAAAGGAAAATAAAACATATCGACAACTTGACCATGAAACCAAGTTCCATAAGGTTTATCTGTAAACAAAGTAGCTAATTGCTGGTGACTGTCGTCAAAAATAACTCCGTAGAAAACAGAATCTATGATGTTCCCAAATGCACCTGCAAGAATTAATGCAATGGCAACAATTAAGTAATTTGAGCTGTGTTTTCTCTCAACAGAATCCCACAACCAATAGCCAATTCCACCAACGGCAACCAATCTAAAAAGTGTCAAAAATAATTTCCCATAAGCTCCCGGGATTTTAGTTCCCCAAGCCATTCCTTCATTTTCGATAAAAAGAATTTTGAACCATTTGAATACTTCAACTTCTTCGCCTAAAATAAAATTAGTTTTGATGTATATTTTTGAAACTTGATCAACAAGTAATAGGATAAAAATAAGGAGATACGCTTTTCGTAATGACATTTTATAAATTTTAATGGCGCAAAAGTAACAATTTAATCAAAAAAAACGCTCCCAATGGAGCGTTAAATATTGTTCAACAAGAGGTTTATCGTTGCAAGTTTTTTGCTTCGATACTCATTGTTGCGTGAGGAACGATTTTCAATCTTTCCTTCCCAATTAATTTGCCTGTTACTTTGCAAATTCCGTAGGTTTTATTTTCTACACGGAAAAGTGCATTTTTCAAATCACGAATGAACTTTTCCTGTCGAATCGCCAGTTGTGAGTTTGCTTCCTTAGACATCGTTTCGCTTCCTTCTTCAAAGGCTTTAAATGTAGGCGAAGTGTCATCAGTCCCATTATTCAAATCATTCATGTAAGCACTTTTAATCAAATCTAAATCTAATTGTGCTTTTTGAATTTTGTTTAAGATTATCTCTTTGAACTCTGCTAAATCAGCATCAGAGTATCTTGCAATTTCATCTACCATTTTTTATATTATTTTGAAATTAATATCATTGTTTTTATTTCGTCAAATTCAATTTCCGTACCGTTTTCTATTTCATCTACAAAAACCAAATCGCTGGTTAATGTTTCTGATTTTATATACGCTTCATTTTTAAGAATTGCCTCTTCCAAAAGTCCATTTCTTTTCAGTTGAACTTTAATTTTATCAGTAACTTCAAATCCTGAATCTTTACGGATATTCTGGATTCTGTTTACTAATTCTCTAGAAATTCCTTCTTGTTTTAATGCTTCAGAAATTGTAATGTCAAGCGCAACCGTTATTCCGTTAGAATTGGCTACTAACCAGCCTTCAATATCTTGTGATGTAATTTCTACATCTTCTAATGTTAAAGTTACGTTATTTCCTGCAATAACAACATCCAGGCTTCCTTCCTTATCTAATTGACTGATTTGCTCTTTTGAAAACCCTTGTATTTCCTTAGAAATCAAGCCCATATCCTTTCCAAAACGTGGTCCGAGCGCCTTAAAATTAGGCTTAATCTGTTTCACCAAAACACCGGAAGCATCATCCAAAAGTACGATTTCTTTCACGTTTACCTCTGCTTTTATAAGGTCAGAAATGGCTTCAATTTCAGCTCTCTGATTATCGTCAAGCACTGGAATCATTACCTTTTGCAAGGGTTGACGCACCTTTATCATTTCCTTTTTTCGGAGTGATAAAACCAATGATGAAATGGTCTGTGCTTTCTGCATTTTGCTCTCTAACATTTTATTAACATAGTTGTCAACCGAAATTGGAAACTCCGCCAAATGTACACTGTCGTACTTTTCCGTCTGTGTTGCTACAGTTAAGTCTCTGTAAAGTTTATCCATAAAGAACGGAGCGATTGGCGCACCCAACTTACTTATGGTTAACAAACAGGTATATAAAGTTTGATAAGCCGCTATTTTATCCTGCGCATATTCCCCTTTCCAGAAGCGTCTTCTACACAAACGAACATACCAGTTGCTCAAATTTTCTTGTACAAATTCAGAGATTGCACGAGCCGCTTTTGTTGGCTCATAATCCGCATAATAGCTATCAACATCCTTTATCAAGGTATTCAATTCCGAGATAATCCATTGATCAATTTCCGGTCTTTCTTTCAATGGAATTTCAGCTTCCGCAAAAGTAAAACCATCAATATTGGCATACAAACTAAAGAACGAATACGTGTTGTACAATGTTCCAAAGAATTTTCTGCGTACCTCAGCGATACCTTCTAAATCAAATTTCAAATTGTCCCAAGGATTCGCATTGGAAATCATATACCAGCGCGTCGCATCTGGGCCGTATTCTTTTAATGTTTCGAATGGATCTGCGGCATTTCCTAAACGTTTAGACATTTTTTGTCCGTTTTTGTCCAAAACTAGTCCGTTAGAAACTACATTTTTATAGGCAACTTTATCAAAAACTAATGTTCCAATGGCGTGCAAAGTATAGAACCAACCACGGGTTTGATCCACTCCTTCTGCGATAAAGTCAGCAGGGAAATCTTTGTTTTCGTCTATTTTATCTTTGTTTTCAAAAGGATAATGCCATTGTGCATAAGGCATGGAACCCGAATCAAACCAAACGTCAATCAAATCAGCTTCACGCTTCATTGGTTTTCCTGAAGCAGAAACCAAAGTAATTTCATCAACAACATTTTTATGTAAATCAACTAAATCATAATTTGTTTCCGCCATATTTCCAATTTCAAAACCTTTGAAAGGATTTTCTTTTTGGAAACCTGCAGCGATTGATTTTTCTATTTCGTTGTATAATTCTTCTACAGAACCAATCAGAATCTCTTCCGATCCTTCTTCGGTTCTCCAAATTGGCAATGGAATCCCCCAATATCTTGATCGCGACAAATTCCAGTCGTTGGCGTTTTTCAACCAATTCCCAAAACGACCTTCTCCGGTAGCTTTTGGCTTCCAGTTGATGGTTTCATTCAAGTCAAACATTCTGTCTCTAACCTCCGTGATTTTTATAAACCAGGAATCTAAAGGATAATATAAAATAGGCTTGTCTGTTCTCCAGCAATGTGGATAACTGTGCACGTATTTCTCAACTTTGAAGGCTTTATTTTCTTCTTTTAATCGAATGGCAAGTTCCACATCTATAGAACGTTCCGGTGCTTCACCATCGTTATAATATTCATTCTTTACATATTTGCCAGCATATTCTCCTACATGGGAAGTGAATTTCCCTTGCAAATCTACTAACGGAACCGGAGTTCCATTTTCGTCCAAAACTAACATTGGCGGAACTTCTGGCGTAGCTTCTTTGGCCACTTTTGCATCATCAGCACCAAATGTCGGCGCCGTATGTACAATTCCCGTTCCATCTTCGGTAGTTACAAAATCACCTGAAATTACTCTAAAAGCATTTTCTGGATTTTGATATGGCAATGCAAATTGCAACAATTGTTCGTATTTTATTCCAACTAAATCAGCTCCTTTGCATTCCGCAAGAATTTGGTAAGGAATTTTTTTGTCGCCTTCTTTGAAATTTTCAAAATCAGCTGGTTCGCTACTTTCGAAGAAACCTTTTCCAAATTGTTTTCCAACTAAATTCTTAGCCAAAATCAATGTTGCCGGACGAAACGTATATTGATTGAATGTTTTTACTAAAGCATATTCAATTCTAGGACCCACAGTCAAAGCCGTATTACTTGGCAAAGTCCAAGGTGTGGTAGTCCAAGCCAAGAAATAGATTTCGTCTAAATCTAAAGCTTCTAATTTGTAATGCTGTAAGTTTTTTGAAGTGATATAATCGTAAAACTTAGAAAATAATAATTCTTTATCTTCCTCAATCACTTTAAATTGCGCTACAACAGTCGTGTCTGTTACATCACGGTAACTTCCCGGCTGGTTCACTTCATGAGAAGATAATCCTGTTCCTGCTTTTGGAGAATACGGTTGGATTGTGTAGCCTTTGTACATCAAATCCTTGTTGTAGATTTGTTTCAAAATCCACCAAACCGTTTCCATATATTTGGATTTATAGGTCACATACGGATCTTCCATATCAACCCAATAGCCCATTTTTTCGGTCAAATCATTCCATACGTCAGTATAACGCATCACGGTTTTTTTACATGCTTCGTTGTACTCTTCGATGGAAATGGTCTTTCCAATATCTTCTTTGGTAATCCCTAATTCTTTTTCAGTACCCAATTCCACTGGCAAACCATGCGTATCCCAGCCCGCTTTGCGCTTCACTTGGAACCCTTTTTGAGTTTTATATCTGCAAAAAATATCTTTAATTGCACGCGCCATTACGTGGTGAATTCCAGGCAATCCATTTGCCGAAGGCGGACCTTCAAAAAACACAAATGGTAGGTTTCCTTCACGAGTAGTTACACTTTTCTCAAATATATTTTCTTTCTTCCAAAAATCAAGTACTTCAGACGCTACAGTTGGTAAGTCAAGTCCTTTGTATTCAGTAAATTTTGTGCTCATTTTATCCTTTTCTAAATCGAGGTGCGAAAGTAAGGAATTTTGAATAAAAGAAAGAAAAGAAGAGGAAAAATAGACGAAATTGGAGCGATAATTCGATAAAATGGAATCAAAATATCCTTTTATTGCTTCCTAAGAGAAAACTTCTTTTAAAACGTCTAATGATTTTGGTTTTTTAAAACCATCCAAATGAAAACTATAGTAATCAATGAGAATTCTTAAAACGATTTGTCTTTCAATGACATGGAATATTTTTTGGTCATTATCGAATTTTAAATCAATCAGTTTTTTGAATAAATTACTTTCATGTTCCGTGAGTGAACTGATGGCATGAAAGGGCGTAAAAACTCCTTCGTTCATTTCGAAAAAAGGCATATCCATATCAGAAATATCGGGGTAAAAGCCCAAATATTTTGTAGTTTCCAATAATAAAATCAGGTGGAAATTAGCGATTTCATCGTGATTGTCTAACCAATGCAAGGCTGTTTCTAAAAAAGTAAATAAATGCTCGTTTTTTTCTTCTTCGTGAATGGAATGGTGCAGCATTTCCGAAATGAACATCACGATCGTACTTTTATAAATATCCGAATGAATAGAATGAAAAGGAGAATCGATTTTTATTTCCTTAAAATTTTCTAAAGTACCCTTGTTCTTATGAACCGCTTCAATTTCGAGAATGGTCAATGGTTGAAAATAAGCAATTTTCTGATTGGACTTTCGACTCGAAAAAGCATCGCGAACAAAATAGGATTTCAAACCATGCGACAGCGTAAAGCATTTTACAATCAAGCTTTTTTCTTGAAATTTTAAAGACGAAAGGACGATGGCTTTGGTTTTAACTAGCACAATTTTAATTTAAAGATTGAAAATTTAAAGATTGAAAAAATCATTCTTCTAAATTACCTGATTATCATTACTTTTTTGACTTTGGTTTCTACTCCGTCTTGTGCCGAAATAAAAATCATATACACACCCGAAGCCACTTTGTATTTCCCAAAAGCGGTGGTATCCCATTCTATTGTTCCGCCTTCGGAAGTGGTTTCATAAACTAGATTTCCTTCAATATCGGTAATTTTAATATTGGCTTTATCGAGTAATCCAGCAATTTTTACGGTTCCTTGATATTCAGGCCGGACTGGATTTGGGTACACATACGCATTGCTTAAATCTTCATTGGCTGCAGTCGAAACTCCTTTGAAGGAAACTAAACCTTTGGCAGTGGCGATAAAAACTTCACCCGTTACACTATTGATATCAATATCGTTTATAACATTACTGGGCAAAGGGGAATTGCTGGTCGTAAAATGATATTTGGTTTCCTGGCCGTTGTACGACACTAAAAAAACACCGGAATCTGCTGTAGCAATCCATTTATTATTAGCTCCATCGACAACAATATCAGTAATAAATTGTTCGTATAATAATTCTTGCGCCAAGTTATCTTCTAAAATAATTATGGGATTGGTAGTCATTTGGTCTTCCGTTTGAAAACTTCCAACATTAGACAAAATTCGCAACCCTTTTGTAGTTCCTATCCAAAGTTGGTTTCTTGTATCTACTGCAACTACTCTTACATCAGCAATAGGCAAATTTCCTGTATCAGGCCCTGTGGTTATTTTTTTAAATTTATTATTACTTTCGTTAAAACCAACAACACCATCTCTATTTGTGGAAAGCCATTTGGTTCCGTTTTTATCAATTGCAATTGTTCCAAAATTATTATCAATTGGAGAATTCAGAATAGCGTCCATAGCGTAACTTTGCCATTGACCGGAAGATTTCAACACTTTCAATCCATTTTTTATTCTGCTGTTGGTCACCCAAAAATTTCCCGATTTATCAAATGCAGCTCCGTTTATTCGAATATCAATATAATTTGGCCCCGCAAAGGTTAATGACTCCAGACTGCTATTGGTTTGATTGTATAAAATTTTTGGCTCATCATTTTCAATTTTAAGCAATCCTGAAAAAAAAGAACTTGCATACACTTCATTTTCATTATTGGGATTAACCGTTATTCTGGTCATGGATTTAGCTCCTAAAACTTTCTCATACGGAATATTCAACCATCCTGTCGCGCTAAATTTACTCACACCGTAATTATCTAACTCATATGGATTATAATCTACGGTATAATCCCCATAAACGGTCCAAAGCGAATTTGATGTAGCTTGAAGCGCAAATATATTATTTCGTAAAGGCCCAATTGGAGTTGTATTTTCAAAAACCGAGGCTAAAGAAAGGGAAGTAGCAATCAATCCATTTTCTTGTGTCCCTATAAAAATGGTATCGCCTATTAGTGTCGCACAATTAAAGCTAGGAGTGCTTTCAGTAATTTGGTTTGTGTTAATTTGGCGTACCAAAGCCATTTGACTGTTGTATATATAAATGCTGTTTACTGTTGTAATTATCAAATAACCCGCGGTTGTTCTCACATCCAAAGCTGGTGATGAAAGCGTTAAATATCCTGTAAATATATTTGTATTCGCATTGTATTTATGAATGTATCCTGCAGCGTTAACGGCAAATAAATTGGCATCTAGCGTTGCAATACCAAACCAGTTTCCGGTGGCAATTGTTTCCCACTGACTAAAATCGACTAAGTTCTTATTACTAATATCAGCTCTTTTTATACCATTATTTGTAGCTGCATAAATAAATCCATTGAATAATATTGTTTGGTTCACTATTATTTCGGTGCCATTTGAACCGATAAAATAAGTGTCCCCAAATTGCATGGTAGCCAAATTGAATTGAACAATTCCAAAATCACAGGAAACATAAGCAATACCTTCAAATTCCATGAAGTGATTGATTTTTTTAATGTTTGAAGGAAGTTGTTTATTGATAATATCGACCACATTGAGCATCGTCCCATCAGCTTCATTGATGACTATTATCAATCCGTTTTCGTATCCTACAATTGTTTTATTGAATGTAGCGCTATAGTATAATGCTGAAATGGTTTCTCCGGAAAGCCCGTCAATAGTATTGGTAGTTTTAATCTGGCTTGTTGCTATATTTTTAGAAAATAAGGCGTTTTCTGAAGCGGCAAAAACTGAAGTTGCAGATTCTGAAATGTCTTTAATTTCATTGTAAGAGAAATATCCTTGCCACAACAGATTACTTTGGGCAAAACCCATTTGGATAAAAAGTAAAAGCAAAAAACATAAAACACTCTTTTTCATTATTTGCAGGAATATTGGTTTACAAATATAGAACAAACGAAAGTATTTGAATTTTGTTACGCAAAAAAAATGCCTTCTATCTTTAATATTGATAGGAGGCATTTAAATTATAATTAAACCTGATCTATACCACTCCTTGAGCTAACATAGCATCGGCTACTTTAACAAATCCAGCAATGTTTGCTCCTTTTACATAGTTCACATAGCCTTCTGAGTCTGTACCATATTTCTTGCATTGATTGTGTATTCCCACCATGATTTCTTTCAATCTGGAATCCACTTCCTCACTGGTCCAATTTAGACGAATCGAGTTTTGTGTCATCTCTAATCCTGAAGCTGCTACACCTCCAGCATTTGCTGCTTTACCTGGGGCAAAAAGCACCTTAGCTTTCAAGAAAAGTTTGATGGCTTCCAATGTACAAGGCATATTTGCCGCTTCGGTAACACATATAACACCATTTGCAATTAAATTTTTCGCATCTTCCTCATTCAACTCATTTTGAGTTGCACAAGGTATTGCAATATCAACTTTTACTTCCCATACGCTTTTCCCTTTGTGGAATTTAGCATTTGGATATTTTTCTAAATAAGCTTCAGCTCTGTTATCTCCTCTTGCTCTCAATTCAAGCATGAAGTCAATTTTCTCACCGGAGATTCCTTCCTCGTCATAAATATATCCATCGGGACCAGAAATAGTAACTACTTTTCCTCCAAGATCGTTTACCTTCAAGGCCACACCCCAAGCAACGTTTCCAAATCCAGAAATAGATACTCTTTTTCCTTTGATGTTTTGACCAATAGTATTCAGCATTTGTTCTGCAAAATAAACGACTCCATAACCTGTTGCTTCCGGTCTGATTAAAGAACCTCCATAAGCCAATCCTTTCCCCGTTAAAACTCCAGTAAATTCGTTTCTTATTCTCTTGTATTGACCAAATAAATATCCAATTTCTCTGGCTCCAACTCCGATATCCCCAGCAGGAACGTCTAATTGTGGCCCAATGTGTCTGCACAATTCAGTCATGAAAGACTGGCAAAAACGCATTACTTCTCCATCAGATTTTCCTTGTGGATCAAAATCAGACCCTCCTTTTCCCCCACCCATTGGCAAAGTGGTCAAACTATTTTTGAATACTTGCTCGAATGCTAAAAATTTAAGTACCGATAAATTTACAGTATGATGGAAACGTATCCCTCCTTTATAAGGTCCAATCGCTGAGTTCATTTGGATTCGGAAACCTCTGTTTACCTGAATTTCTCCTTTGTCATCTACCCAAGGAACGCGAAATATAATAGAACGCTCTGGTTCAGCTATTCTGAGCAGCAAATTTTTCCCATCATATTTTTTTTGCTCCGCAATAAATGGGATAACAGTTTCAGCAAATTCCCTAACAGCTTGAATAAATTCAGGCTCATTTGGATTTTTTGACTCAACAAGAGCCATAAATTGATTTATTTTATTTTCCATCTTGAAATACATTATTCAAACAAAATTAATATTAATAGTTTCCCCAAACACAATAATCACGTTTAAGAAAACGTTTTCGTTGGTATATACAAAGATACATTTTATAAAAATATTGAAGTCTATTTTTTCACTTTCTCGATAGAATTATCTTTTTATTAAGTAATTACAAAGAAATCTACTTTTCAATCATTGTTTTCAACGAAAACGTTGTAGTTTTCGTAACTATATTAAGATTTTATCTACTAAATCTTTTAATTTATAATTTAAATGATTGATGTTTTTATATATTTGTCTGGATTTGAAAATTTAACATCTAATGATCAAACAAACAATTCTTACTCTATTCCTGTTATTTGTTTTTTCAAATAATATCAATGCGCAATTTGGTTTCTCGCATGAAATAGGAATTATAGCCGGACCTATAGCATTTCAATCTGATTATGGGGAACGCCACGATTTAAGCACTAATTCTGGAAATACTGGTTTCGGAATTGGGATTATTCATTATCTAAATTTTTCTTACAAAGCAGAATGTAACTGTTATACTCCTGAAACATATTTTAACGATCATTTCAAATTAAGAACTGAACTATCCTATAACAAAACCGAATTGAAACATTTTGGAGAATGGGTAGCTCCAAGTAAAACTTCTCTTGGTGCTGATCAATTACGAGCAATGCAAGGAAGCACCGCAGTTACTAATATAGGAATGCAGTTGGAATATTTTCCATTAAGTATTAGGGATTTTACCTCACGAATTGGTAGTTTAGGTCCGTTTATAAGTCTTGGAGGACAATTTAGTTATTACGATGCCAAAGCCTCTTCAACAATGGGACCTTTAGGCACACCACTGACTACTTTTCCTAAATACTTAACTCCTACTGATGGCCGTCCTTATGGTTTTTCTACTGAAGGAGGATCTGTCTGGTCTATCGTATCAAGCGTAGGTACCCGTTATAAGCTAGCTCCTTTATCAGATTTGATGGTTGATTTAAGATTTCAATATTATTTTTCTAACTGGGTAGATGGTTTAAATCCTAACCCTGCAATTTACAAAGAGAACAAAGCAAACGACTGGTTAGTCTGGTTTAATGTGGGTTACATTTATTATTTACAATAGCCAATAAATTTTGTATAAAAGAAAGCTCCAATTCTAAAATTAGAATTGGAGCTTTCTTTTTTATGCCATACAGTTAAGCTAATGCTTGTTTCAAATCTTCAATTAAATCTTCGGCATCTTCTATACCTACGCTCAATCGTACCAGATCATCAGTAATACCAACCTCTTTTCGTTTGTCTTCAGGAATCGATGCGTGTGTCATTAATGCGGGATGATTCGCTAATGATTCTACTCCTCCAAGAGATTCTGCCAAAGTGAATACTTTTAGATTCTCTAAAAATTTAATAGCATCCTCTTTTTTACCTGAAACAAAAGTAAAAGAAACCATTCCGCCAAAACCACTCATTTGTTTTTTGGCAATTTCATGATAGGGATGGCTTGGTAACCCTGGATAATATACTGTTTTCACTTTTGGATGACTGTTCAAAAACTCCACCACTTTCCCTCCATTTTCACAATGTCTTTGTACTCGTAAATGCAAGGTTTTAATTCCTCTTAATACCAAAAAACTATCCATTGGTCCTAGTGTTGCGCCAGTTGCAAATTGTTGAAAATGCAATTGTTCACCAAGGGCTTCATCTTTTACAATCAAAGCTCCAGCAATAACATCAGAATGTCCACCAAGATATTTAGTAGCAGAATGCATCACGATATCAGCACCTAAATCTAAAGGTTTTTGTAAATAAGGTGTTGCAAAAGTATTGTCAACTGCAAAAATAATTTTATTCTCTTTGGTTATTTTAGCAATTTCTTGAATATCGGCTAATTTCATCAAAGGATTGGTTGGTGTTTCTACCCAAACCAATTTTGTATTTTCATTGATCAATGACTTGAATTTCTCCATGTCATTCATATCCACAAAATGGAATTTAATCCCTGAATCTTTATAAATACGGGTAAACATTCGATACGTTCCTCCATATAAATCGTCCATCGCAATGATTTCGTCACCTGCTTTGAAAGAACGCAAAATACAATCCGTGGCTGCTAATCCTGATGAAAAAGCCAATCCTCGGGTTCCATTTTCAATACTTGCAAAGGCATTTTCAAGCGCACTTCTGGTAGGATTTGCGGCTCTGCTGTATTCATAATCCGGATTTATCGGGTGTCCGGGACTTGTCTGCACAAATGTTGACGTTTGGTAAACTGGAGGCATCACTGCTCCTGTACTTGGATCATGGTGTTGACCACCGTGAATAACTTTAGTATTGAATTTCATAAGTTGAATTTTAATGCACGATTGTTTTACAAATTTACCTTTTAATTTATTCTAACCAAGCTGCAAGTTGATACCTTTGTATATAATTAACACTTTTGAAATGAAACACTTCATCCTTTTTTCCTTGTTACTTTTTTCTGTGGCGCGTTGTTCTAACGAATTGGTTTTTGAAGAGCAATCTTTTCAGAAAAAAACGACTTTGCCCTGCAAGGAAAATTGCCCTCAGATAACTGTAAAAATTCCATTTGCAAAGGATGTTCCCGTTGTTGCAGACAGCATCAATAAAAAAGTATTTTCAACACTGAAAGAAATTATTTATTTTGGTGAAAAACCATATACTTCTACTAATTATAATGGATTGTTAACTTCGTTTATTGATTCCTACGAAAAACTTCAGAAAGAATTCCCTAAAGATACTTTTGGTTGGGAAGGTAAAATTGAAGGAACTATAAAATACCAATCAGAAAGTGTTTTAAACATTGAAATCAAGCATTACACTTTTACAGGTGGTGCTCATGGCTATGAAGGATTGCGTTCGCTAATTTTTAATCCGGAGACGGGAAAATACATTCCAAACAATCAATTATTTATAAACAAGAATACTTTTATGGCTTTCGCCGAAAAAAAATTCAGAGCCAAATATAAAATCCCTGAAAACAAATCAATAAACGCAACGGGATTAATGTTTGAGGACGAGAAATTTTATCTTCCACAAAATATTTTTTATACGGATAAAGGATTGCTTCTCTATTACAATTCCTACGAAGCCGCATCTTATGCTGAAGGACCTAAAGAATTGTTATTGCCTTATACTGAAGTGAATGAATATTTGGCGGTTAAATAACAAAATGGTCTTCAAAAAATCAAAAATTATTTTAAAGACCAAATAGTTTTTTTTACGAATTACCTAGCCCCGATAGAAGCGGATATCCTTTTCCTTTTTTCTTTAAAAAGGAAAAGATAGGAGCGAATAGCGGGATTAAGCTCCCAATATTTATAGGAATAAATCCTAAATAAATTTTCTGATATTCATCATAATCCCAATGTGAAGCCCTTCATGAAAATTACTGAAAGCCATGGCATCTTCGGCATTTCTTAAAACGTGATCCCCTGTTGAAGTGGTATATTCCATGTAACTTTCGAAAATCTTGTTTTCGTAATCAACTTTCGTTTGATTTATAGTTTCATACAATAACGATTTAATTTCATCCACTTCGGCTTGTTTAGCAATGTGTTCCGGCTTGGTTCCCTTTTTATATTTCTCGACTAATTCATCAGAAACCATCATAGATAAACCAGAAAGTTTGTAAACTAATAGTTGTTGTGACACAATAATATGACCAATATTCCAAATCAGATTATTGCTGAATCCTTCCGGTATTGTATTGAGTTGGTCAAGAGTGTATCCCGATAGGAATTTTGAAACCATATTTCTGCTTGTAGTGCTGACGTCGAATAATTGATTCATTTTTTATTTTTTTGATAAAAATAATCATTTTCCGTATCAAATGATTTTTCTTTGCACAAAGAAATTGCTATTTACATGGACAAAATATATTATCTCGCTTCTTGCGACACCTGCAGGAAAATTATAAAATCATTACCTAAAGAGCATGATTTTAAATTTCACGACATCAAACAAGATCCAATTACCGTTGCCGAATTAGAACAAATGCGTGAACTTTCCGGAAGTTACGAAGCACTTTTCAGCAAAAAAGCGCAACTGTACAAATCAATGGATTTAAAAAACAAATCGTTGACCGAAGACGATTACAAGAAATACATTCTGGAGCATTATACGTTCTTGAGTCGCCCTGTTTTTATTATCAAAGACACCATTTACATTGGCAATACCCAGCAAAACATGTTGCAAGTAATGAAAGCTTTAGGATAGCCAAAAACCATTAAAACCAGAACAAAACCATCAGCAAATCACCTCTTTGGGTGTTCGATGGCTTTTCCTTATCTTTGACCTCTTTTAGAAAATTATATGATACAATCAATGACAGGTTTTGGTAAAGCAACTTTGCAATTACCAACCAAAAAAATCACGGTAGAAGTAAAATCCTTAAACAGTAAAGGTTTAGATTTGAATGTGAGAATGCCTTCGCTGTACCGCGAAATGGAATTGGGTTTACGCAACCAAATTGCACTGAAACTGGAAAGAGGAAAAGTAGATTTTTCTATTTTTATCGAAAGTACCGCTGAACAAACTTCGACGAAAGTAAATGTACCGATTGTAAAAGGGTACATTAATCAGTTGAGAGAAGTCTATGCCAATGCTGATGAAACAGAACTAATGAAAATGGCTATTCGCATGCCAGATACCATGAAAATAGAACGCGATGAAATCGATGAAAACGACTGGGTTCAAATCCAAACCGTTGTCGAAGAAGCGCTGCAAAACATCTTGAACTTTAGAAGAGATGAAGGGATGTCTCTTGAAAAAGAATTTCAATTGCGAATTGGCAATATTCGTCAATACATGACCGAAGCTTTGGCACTTGATCCAGAACGCGTTCAGGCGATAAAAGACCGTTTGCAAACTGCAATTTCAGAACTTAAAGTGAATGTAGACGAAAATCGTTTCGAGCAGGAATTGATTTATTATTTAGAAAAATTAGACATTACTGAAGAAAAAGTGCGTTTGACTAATCATCTTGATTATTTCCTTGAAACCATCAACGGAACTGAAGCCAATGGTAGAAAATTAGGTTTCATTACCCAAGAAATGGGGCGTGAAATCAACACGATGGGTTCTAAATCCAATCACGCACAAATGCAAAAATTAGTCGTTCAGATGAAAGACGAATTGGAAAAAATCAAGGAGCAGGTATTGAACGTATTGTAAGAACATATTAGCTAAAGACACGATTCATAGCGACTTTATGCATAAAAATAGGACATTCATTGCGACTATAATTAAACAACAACATGAGCACAGGAGGAAAATTAATCGTTTTTTCGGCACCATCAGGATCTGGAAAAACTACCATAGTTAGGCATTTATTGAGCAAAGAAGATTTGAATCTTGAATTTTCTATTTCGGCAGCGACACGCGAAGCACGTGGCGAGGAAGTAAGCGGAAAAGATTATTACTTTATGTCATTGGAAGAATTTAAAACGCATATCAAAAACGAAGATTTTGTAGAATGGGAAGAAGTCTACCGCGATAATTTCTACGGAACCCTGAAAAGTGAAGTAGAACGCATTTGGGCCAAAGGAAAAAACGTGATTTTTGATATTGATGTATCTGGAGGATTGCGTATCAAGCATAAATTTCCGGAAGAAACTTTAGCCGTTTTCGTGAAACCACCAAGCGTGGATGAACTAAAAAGGAGACTAAAAGAACGTTCTACCGAAAGTGAAGACAAAATCAATATGCGTATTGCTAAAGCTTCTGTAGAACTGGCAACAGCACCACAGTTTGATGTTATTATAAAAAACTACGATTTAGATATTGCTCTTGAAGAAGCGTATCAATTAGTAAAGAATTTTGTAAAATAGACAAAGGTGAATAGTGAGAAAAAGGCATTCTCTATTCACCTTTTACTTCTCACCTTTCACTATCCACTAATATGAAAATAGGATTGTATTTCGGAACGTTTAACCCCATTCATGTTGGGCATCTCATCATTGCCAATCACATGGCCGAGCATGCCGATTTAGACCAAGTATGGATGGTGGTTACGCCACACAATCCTTTGAAGAAAAAAAGTACTTTACTCGATGATTACCATCGTTTGCAGATGGTACATCTTGCTACCGAGGATTTCCCAAAAATCAAACCTTCGGATATTGAGTTTAAATTATCGCAGCCCAATTATACCGTAAACACTTTAGTTCACTTACAGGAAAAATTTCCAACTTACGAGTTCTCCTTAATAATGGGCGAAGACAATTTAAAATCTTTGCACAAATGGAAAAACCACGAAGCAATACTGGCACATCATGAAATTTATGTCTATCCTCGACTTTCAAGTGAAGCAGAGAACCTAATGTTTAAGGACCACCCAAAAATTCATATGATTGATGCACCGGTTGTCGAAATATCATCCACATTTATTCGAGATAATATCAAGAAAGGCAAAAATGTGCAGCCTTTGCTACCTGGGAAAGTTTGGGAATACATTGACCATAATAACTTTTACAAGAAGTAATAATATCATTTTAATCAATTTTTCTCAGGACACTTTTCTGGTCTGGTTGAGCGCAGTCGAAACCTTTTTTTAATTCAGCTGTCAGCAAGAATCTCGACTGCGCTCGATTTGACATAAAAACTATAGTGTTTTATGAGAAAACTACTTCAACACCTTTTTCAATTCTGCTCCAATATTCTCAAAAACAGTACTCAAATTATCGTTTTTACCCGATAATAAAAACACTTCCGTACTTGGCATTTGCTTGCTGTTCCATAATAATTGTACTCTTTTTTCTGCAATAAAATGCTTTGCATTTATATCCCAAACTACCCCTATTCCAGTATTTCTAGAAAGTATTTCCAGCATTTCATATTCGGATGGAATGATATAATTAGGAACCATAGAAGGTCTTTTTTTATTGAAAACATGCAACCAAAATAACTTAATATGCGGAATTTGTGCATTATGACTGAACCATTTTTGATCATTGAGCCAATGTTCGAGTGCCGTGAAATCTTTAATTTTGATATTAGATTTTAATTCGGAGTCATCTATATTATTTGAACCTACTATAACCTGTTTAATTTCACCTACCTTTTTCTGAATGGTGTCAAACGTATCGAATTTTTTAGTTACAATAGCAAAATCAAGTTTTTTAGAATCAACCAATTCAAAAAGAGCATCATTTTCATGAAAGCTAAAATCAATAAAATCAAATTTAGCAATCAAACAACTTCCCAAGCTGCTCATTAAATGTTTCGAAATACCAATTGAAATTAATCGATTGGCATTAAACGCTTTGGCACGAAAACCATTCTCCACGTTTTCTAGTCGATCTAAGGCTTCAATGATTAAATTATTGAGTAACTTAGCGTATTCCGTTGGTTCTACACCTTTCGACTTTCGATTGAAAAGTTTATATCCCACATGTGCTTCTAACATTGATATTTGCTGACTTACAGCAGGTTGACTAATAAATAATTCTTTGGCAGCCAAAGAAAAATTCCCGTTTTTGTAAACCGATTTAAAGGTTCTGTACCATTCGAGATTGACCATGATATAAATATATTTATCACAAACATAATTTAAATTATTTTTACTAATAGCATATTCGCCCTAAATTTGTACAAACAAAATCAGTCATGAAGAAAATTGTATTATTTGCCATTGTAGCATTAACCGTAAGTTGCATAACCGCAACTGCACAAAAAATAAATAAAAAAGGCATGAAAAAAGTATTATTTGTGGTTACCAGTCACGATAAATTGGGTAACACAGGAGAAAAAACAGGATTTTGGACTGAAGAATTAGCGGCACCTTATTACGCTTTGGCTGATAAAGGAATCCAAATTGATATTGCAACACCACTGGGAGGGCAACCGCCTATTGATCCAAAAAGTGAAGACCCATCAGCTGCGACAGAAGACACCAAAAGATTTGACAGCGACACTGTGCTTCTTGCTAAACTAAAAAACACAAAAAAATTATCGGATGTAAATCAAGCAGATTATGACGCCGTTTTTTACCCAGGAGGTCACGGTCCACTTTGGGATTTAGCCGAAGATAAAACTTCAATCGCATTGATTGAATCTTTTTACACACACAATAAACCTGTTGGCTTTGTTTGTCATGCTCCTGGAGCTTTGAAAAATGTAAAAGTAAATGGGGAATTTTTAGTGAAAGGTAAAAAAGTAACCGGATTCTCTAATACAGAAGAGGAAGCAGTGGGTTTGACTAAAGTGGTTCCATTTTTATTAGAAGATGTTTTACAAAATAACGGCGCTACGTATAGCAAAGTTGCTGACTGGCATCCATATGCCGTTGAAGATGGATTATTAATTACAGGACAAAATCCAGCTTCCTCTAAACTTGTGGCTGAGAAAATATTAAATCAATTAAACGCAAAAAAATAAACATGTTAAATTTCGAATTATACAATCCTACGAACTTAATTTTTGGTAAAGGACAAATAGAAAAACTAGCAACACTAGTTCCAAAAAATACTAAAATATTATTGGCTTATGGAGGTGGAAGTATCTTTAAAAATGGGATTCACGAGCAAGTTCGTAAAAGCTTGGAAGGGTTTGATGTAATTGAATTTGGAGGTATCGAAGCCAACCCTCATTTTGAAACTTTGATGAAAGCAGTAGAAATCATCCGTGCCGAAAAAATTAATTTCATTCTTGCCGTTGGTGGAGGAAGTGTAATTGATGGTGTAAAATTTCTTTCGGCAGCAGCAAATTTTGAAGGAAATCCAATCGATATTCTTAAAAAAAGAATCCTTTTTAGAGATGTAACTAAAGTCGTTCCTTTTGGGACAGTTTTGACTTTACCGGCAACGGGAAGCGAAATGAATTCTGGCTCTGTGATTACGATTGAAACTACGCAGGAAAAACTAGACTTTGGCGGATCTGCTTTGTTTCCAAAATTCTCTATTTGTGACCCAACTGTAATAGCCTCTTTGCCAAAAAGACAATTACAAAACGGCGTTGTTGATGCTTACACACACGTTTTAGAACAATATTTAACCTATCCGCACGAAGGATATCTCCAAGACCGAATAGCAGAGAGTATTCTGCAAACTTTGATTCAAGTTGGTCCAGACGTAGTTGAAAATCCTACGGATTATGCGTTAGCCTCTAACTTTATGTGGAGTTGTACGATGGCTCTAAACGGATTAATCCAAAAAGGTGTTCCTTCGGATTGGGCGACGCACATGATTGGACATGAATTGACCGCTTTGTACGGAATCGATCATGCCAGAACGTTGGCAGTTGTAGGTCCAAATTTGTACCGAGTAATGTTTGAAACCAAAAAAGGAAAATTAGCACAATACGGAAAACGTATTTTTAATTTGACAGGAAGTGATGATGAAATTGCTAATGAAGCTATCAACAAAACAGTGGAATTCTTTCACATAATGGGAATGCAAACGAAATTATCTGATTATACAAAAGACTTTGAAAAAACGGCTGATTTTATTGTAACCCGTTTTGAAGAGCGAGGTTGGAAAGCCTTGGGTGAAAAACAGAACATTACTTTAGAGAAAGTACAGTCTATTGTAGAAATGAGTTATTAATTCAAATAATACTGATGCTGATTGACATTGGCACAAATAAAAAGGCGTTCTCATTTTATAATGGGGACGCCTTTTAAAATACTAAAACAAAACCAACTAATTCAATTTGCATTATATTTGTTAAATGATTAATTTATAATCATATAGAACGCAAATTGAATATATATATTGTGTTAAAAATAAAAAAAGTAAAATTATTTTTTATCGCTTAGAATTATCTCCTTTTGAAAACTCTTAGAATGCCCATTTCTTGTTTCAATTTTATTTGTATAATCACTACTTTTTTAAGTACTTTTGATTAAATTTAATAAAAAAATGACCGAAAACATAAAATTTGCAGTAATTGGCGGAGGAAGTTGGGCAACAGCGATTGCAAAGATGCTATGTGTAAATCTTTCGGAGATTTCGTGGTATATGCGTAATGAAGCTGCTATAGAACACATTAAAACCTACAAACACAATCCAAATTATCTAAGTTCTGTTGAATTTGATGTCAAAAAACTGAAACTCACCAGTGATATCAATGAGGCTGTGGGGTATGCTGATTATATCATTTTTGCAATTCCATCTGCTTTTTTGGATGCTGAATTAGAAAAATTGACGGTTTCACTGAAAGACAAAATCATTTTTTCGGCAATAAAAGGTATTGTTCCCGAAACGAGTTTGATTGTAGGCGAACATTTCCATGTTAAATATGACATTCCTTATTATAATATAGGTGTGATTACCGGACCTTGTCACGCAGAAGAAGTAGCTATGGAGCGATTGTCGTATCTGACTATTGCCTGTGGCGATGATGAAAAAGCTAAAATTGTTGCTAAAAATCTATCTGGAAATTATATTAAAACGAAGATTACAGATGACATTATAGGAACTGAATATGCTGCCATGCTAAAAAATATTTATGCAATTGCAGCCGGAATGGCTCACGGATTAGGTTATGGCGACAATTTCCAGTCCGTATTGATGAGCAATGGGATTCGGGAGATGAAAAAATTCATTAAAAAGGTCCATAAAATGAAACGTAACATTAATGATTCGGCTTATTTAGGCGATTTATTGGTTACGGGATATTCTGTATTCTCCAGAAACAGAATGTTCGGGAATATGATTGGTAAAGGCTACACTGTAAAATCAGCTATGATGGAAATGAGTATGGTTGCCGAAGGTTATTATGCTGCAAAAAGCGCTTATAAACTAAATCAAGGATACGGAGCCAAAACTCCAATTATAGATGCCGTTTATGAAATTTTGTACGGAGGAAAAGATGCTAAAACTGTTTTTAAGGCTCTAACTGATAAATTAGATTAGTAAAGTAGAAGTATTCCTTCAAGTCTAACAAAAAACAAAGGCACTAATCTACATAAAGATAGTGCCTTTGTTTTTTATAATTATTTTAATTCGGCTTGAAACCAAAATAGATTTACCTCACAATAACGCCGTCAACGAATAAAATAGGTACTTCTTCCACAAAATCCTCATGGATGGAATGCGCCTTGAAAATGAATTTTTTGTCATGCAATTTATCTCCTATGAAATAAGTCAACATAAATTCATTATTAAGTGCCAAAACACTTTTTTCTATCATTTCTATTTTCATTACTGAAACTGGCGGTACTTCTACAAAAGCATGACGCAAAAGAGATGTTTTTTTCATTTCACCGTCTATGGTTCCAAAAGCTTTGGAAACGACCATAACACTTTCTATAAGGTAATCACTATCGTTTATTAAGTAGGCATACCATACTTTTTCCATGAAATCGTCACTCCATTCCTGAACTGCAGCAAGGAATACGTTTTCTACTTCGGGGATGATGATGTCGGATTTCATGTCAATGGAAAGAACGAAGTAACCTCTTCATTCATTATTAATTATTGTTTCATATTCAACTAACTGTATTGTAAACCTCAAGCCCTATCCCAGATGGAAACGGCATCCTTTTTCTGGCTTTTTTAGACAGAAAAAGATATAGTGTACAGCTGGAAATAGCTCCTAAAAACGCAAAATTTAAAAATCGTCAGAGCTTTTTTGTTCCTAACAATGCCTAAATACTTGATTTAAATTGCTCCAAGAAACGAACGTCATTTTCGTAGAACATACGTATATCGCCAATTTGATACAACAACATGGCAATTCTTTCGATTCCCATACCGAATGCAAAACCGTTGTATTCGTCAGGATTGATGCCACAGTTTTTCAAAACGTTAGGATCAACCATTCCGCAACCCATGATTTCTAACCAACCGGTCCCCTTAGTGATTCTATAATCGGTTTCCGTTTTTAGACCCCAATAGATATCAACCTCAGCGCTTGGTTCCGTAAATGGAAAATAAGACGGACGTAAACGGATTTTTGATTTTCCGAACATCTCTTTGGTGAAATATAAAAGCGTTTGTTTTAAGTCGGCAAAAGAAACGTCTTTATCAATGTATAATCCTTCCACTTGGTGAAAAATACAGTGAGAACGAGATGAAACAGCTTCATTACGGAAAACTCTTCCCGGAGAAATCGTACGAATAGGTGGTTTATTTTCTTCCATGTAACGCACCTGAACGGATGATGTATGCGTACGCAATAAAATATCCGGATTAGTTTGTATGAAAAAGGTGTCTTGCATGTCACGAGCCGGATGGTATTCCGGTAAGTTTAATGCGGTGAAATTATGCCAGTCGTCTTCGATTTCCGGACCTTCAGAAACATTGAAACCAATATTTGAAAAGATATCAATAATTTGATTTTTTACCAATGAAATAGGGTGACGAGAGCCAATAGTTATTGGTTCAGCCGAACGTGTCAAATCCCCATAAAAGCCTTTGATTTCTTCTTTACTTTCTAAAGCTTCCTGTATGGTTTTTACTTTTTCTTCGGCAGACGTTTTAAGCAAATTGATTACTTGTCCAAATTCTTTCTTTTGTTCATTAGGAACATTTTTGAATTCAGCGAAAAGATCTTTTAAAAGCCCTTTGCTTCCAAGAAATTTAATTCGGAATGCTTCTAAATCTGCTATGTTTTGCGTTGAAAAAGCTTGTGCTTCGCCAATATATTCTTTTATCTTGTCTATCATTTTCATTCAATAATTGAGAGTGCAAAATTACAAAATTTGTTTTAGGTTTCCCGTTTAAAGTTTAAAGTTTCCTTGCTAAATTGTTAGATTGCTTTTAACTCCTGTTTTACATCTTTCTAACCCACATAAGAGATATAAGTTGATTTACGTGGGCATTTTAACTAATTACTAAAAACGGCGCAATAAACATTAATCTATCAGTTCTCGTTCCAGAAAATAATTCACAATTGCTTCTTTCATCAAAACCGATTGTTCTCCTGCTTTAAGTGGCGGTAGTTCTTCTTTTACTTTATAATGTGGCCATCCTTCTTCATCAAAAAACTCAAATTCATAGAATCCGTAAGGTTCTAATAACCTGCAAATCGCGATGTGCATCAGGTTTAATTTTTCATCTTTCTTGTATTCGCTATGTACTTTTCCGAGTTCTTGTACGCCAATAAGATAAATAATAGCGTCGAGATCTAAATCCTCTCCTTGAGAAAATTGATTTGAAAGTATATTTACAAGCTCTTCCCAGCGTTCTTTAAGTTGTGTGTCTCTTGACATTTTGTTGAATTATGAATTACGAATTATGAATTATTACCTCATAAACCATAAAATTATTTTGACAAAGATAAGAACTTGAAAATTGGCAATTGATACCAAACAATTCTTTTATATTTGCACTTTTATTTTTACTAAATTTATTATTATGGGATTTTTGGATATCGTTTTGGGTGGATTACTAGCCTATACATTTTACAAAGGAATTAGAAATGGGCTTTTTGTAGAATTAGCTTCTTTAGTATCACTAATAGTTGGGATTTATTTTGCCATAAAATTTTCTTCACTTATAAAAGGAATGTTGGCAGGATTTGTTCATTGGAATCCTTATACCATTCAGGTGATTGCTTTTGTGCTCACTTTTATCCTTGTAGTAATTGGAATATCATTATTGGGCAAATTCCTTACCGGAATAGCAGATTTTGCTTTTTTAGGTTGGCTGAATAAACTTGGTGGCGGTTTCTTCAGAGTGTTGAAAACAGTTTTGATATTAGGAATTGTATTCGCTGTTTTTGAAAAAATAAATTATCACAATTTTATAGCCAAAAAAGAAACTTTGGATAAATCGCTATTTTATAATCCAGTCCAAAAAACAGCTGGTTTTATGTTTCCTTCAATAAAAAAATGGTACGTAAAGGCAAGCAAATAGTGGTCATTTTTTGAGTAATCAGTTCTAAATCCGTTATGTTTATTTTCGAATTAATTAGACACATGCAACTTTAAAAAATAATAGTCCAGTTTAAACCATGGGCTGTTATTTTTTAACTTTTGAAAAAATGTACTAACCAGACGATTTTATTTAGCATCACAAAACACTAAAAACTAAGCATACCTACTTCACTTCCTTTATAGCATTACTCTCAATCCAACCTTCAGTTCCATCAGTTAATTGTATTTTTTTCCAATTTTCTAATGTTTCCTGCACAAAGACTTTGGTTCCTTCATGCAATACAAAAATAGCAGCACCTGCTTTTTGGGGCTCACTTTTTACTTCCGTAATTTCAGCAAAAACAATAGCCGGTTTCTCATTATCAAAATGACTTTTTTCGAAAATTGCCGATAATACGCTTATTAAAATCAGGAAAATAAACACAAACATTCCAAAAAAGAAAATTCGCTTTGTAACCGTAATTTGCGAAAAATAATACCCAATAAAAAACAACAAGAATACAGTTGCCAAACCTACTGCAATCCATGCCCAAGTATTATAATGATAAGCTCCTGTAAAATCACGCAACAGTTTTCCAAAACCAACTTTAGGGACTACTTTAATTTCATCAATCGTTCTTTTTTGAGCGAATTTCAAATTGTTAATTGCATCGTTATTATTTGGATTTAAAACTAATGCTTTTTCATAATTGTAAATGGAAGGTGCAACTTTATTCAATTTATAATAGGCATTCCCCAAATTAAAATACAATTCAGAAGAATATTTATTGTCTTTCAAAACACTTTCGTAAGCAGCAACAGCCTCATTGTATTTTCCTTTTTCATAAAAGGCATTCCCTTTTTCAAAGCCGTTTTGGGCAAAGAAAACTTGAGTTGAAAGTAAGAGTATGTATAGTATATTTTTCATTTCTATTTTATTTACCCGAAGGCACTACTTTATTTTTTTGCCATAAAAACACAAATCCGAAAAGTTAATTAACTCAATAATTTCTCAATCCGCATTGTGTATTAATCTCTATTTTAAACAGCTATTTAAGCAATTTGTTTTTCTAAATCTGAAATAATTAAAACAGCTTTATCAAAATCCTGCTGTATCGAAACACTTGACGATGGTGCATATCTGGCTACTTCACAGTTTTCTGTAAGTGCGATAAAATCATTCACCGCTTCTGGATTAGCATTTTTTGACAACAAGAATTCCTGAATATTATCTTTACTCATTTCTGAAGTCTCGATGTGTAATTTAGCTTTCAAGAAATTATGCATCGCTTTTTCCAATGCAATGTAAAACAGTTCTTTATTATTGATTTGTTTTTTGGCTTCCGATAAATATTTCTTGGCTAGTTTATTGTTCATTCGAATTCTGTTACCGGCAATATCACCGTCAATAGCTTCTTTCTTCTTTTTGAATAAAACAATCAAAGGCAGTAATAGAAACGGGAAAAATAACAATCCGTAAAACAAATTAGAGCCAAAGAAATCTTTTTTATTCATGTCCAAAAGTTTACTTTTTAACTTAATGAATTTGAATTGTTCTACGTTCCCTATTTTATTTTTATTCTCACCTGAATTTGAAGCAATAGTTGCATCAGATGCAGTAGGTCCATCCAACACATTAATCATTATTTCTTTTGAACTTAATGTTTTATACGTTCCTGAACCCAAATCAAAATAAGAAAACTGTAATGGTTTTATTGGGTAATTTCCTTTGTACTGTGGGATAATGGTGTAACTATCTGAAATTTTCCCTGACATTCCTGAAAGCGGTGTATTTACCTGTTCGTTATGAACCGCATCATACATTTCCAAAGCATTTGGCACAACTGGTTTTGGCAAACTGAACAATTTCATATTCCCTTTACCGGTTACACTTACAACTAAATCAAGGCTTTCACCGTTTTTCAGATTCGTTTTAGTAGGTGTTACTTTAAAATCAAAGTGACCTACTGCTCCAGAAAAATCTTCCGGTTTTCCAGCTTCAGGAAGTGCTTTGACAGCAATCGTTTTTGTTCCTGCAGAAACCCTTTTGCTGCCATCAGTAACAATTACACGTCCAAACATATCACGACGGTTTGTAGGCAATTGCACATCAATATCTAATGACAAAGGCTCTATTGCCAATTTTCCTGATTTTTGCGGATATAAAACTGTTTTTCTCAATACCACATAACGGTATTTTTGTCCTTTAAACATCCCTTCTTCGGCAACAAGCTGTTTGATATCGATGTTCTGACTCCAAAAGTCATTATACTTTGGCTTGTTGAGTTCACGCCAATTGGTGATTCCAATATTATAACTGAAATACAATTTATAAACCACCGTAATTGGTTCGTTTATATACGGATTTGTTTTAGAAATATCAGCAACAAGATAAATATTGTCATCTGCCGAAACGCTTATATCATTTGGATCTCTCGGCTGTTCCGTTGCTGCAGTAACATTAATTCTTATGGGCGATGTTTTATAAATTTGCCCGTTGTATTCTATTGCAGCTTGCTTGATGACCAAGACACCTTTTTGATTTGGCAAAAGAAAATAAGAATATATTTTCTCAAAAGAGCTCTTTCCATTGACCCATGATTGACTCACTTGCTGACTTGGTCCTGCAATAACTCTAAATCCTTCAAAAGAGGGCTGGTTAAAGTTATCCCCATCAACATTCATTATAAAATCGATACGAAGTCTTTCGTTTAAGCCTAGCGTAGTTTTACTTACTCTCGCCTCAAATTGTACTTGAGCGCTAAGAGAACCACACACCATTAAAACTAATACTGCTATAAATTTTTTCATTTTCAAATTATCTAATTGAATTACCAATCTTTCTCAGTCTTGACTGGTTTTCCTTTTACTTTTTGGGCATTTACTTTATCCTGAACTTTCTTTTCTTCCTTATTTACCGCATCCAAAAGATTTTCTAAACGTTGTTTAGAGATTCCGCCAGGTGCTGGTTTTGGCTCTCCTTTATCATCTGGTTTAGGGCCTTTATTGTCTTTATCTTTATCTCCTTTGTCGTCTTTCTTTTCTTTATCCTTATCGTCCTTTTTATCTTTATCGCCGTCTTGTTTCTTGTCGTCCTTTTTCTTGTCTTTGTCTTTATCCTTATCGCTTTTCTTGTCGTTTTTCTTATTGTCATCCTTTGGTGGATTTTCTTTTAGCATTTTCTTTGCCAATGCATAATTATAACGGGTTTCTTCATCTGCGGGATCATTTCGTAGTGCATTTTTATAGGCTTCTACTGCTTGTGTGTAATCTTTTTCTTTCATGAAAACATTACCTAAATTATGGTATGCTTGGTGTTTATCAGGTCTTGTTTTGGCATTTTTTAATGCTTTTGCATAAGCGAATTTTGCCTCAGCAACTTGATTTTGCTTATAAATGGCATTTCCTAAATTGTACGGAGCAATCGTTTTATTCGGGAATTTTGAATCCGAAATTCTATAATTAGCTTCGGCATCAACAAAATTATTTTCAGCATATTCCTCATTTGCTTTAGGCAATATTCTGTCTTTCTGTTGTGCATTTACAACAAACGAAAGGAGTAATAAAAGAGGTGAAATTAAGTTTTTCATTTTATTTTTTAAATAAGCGTCAAAGTATATTTTGTTTTAGCTCTAACAAAGGAGCGTCTTAATAATACTTTGTTCTTTATATTTTTTTATTCTCGTTAAATAAATTCAATTTGTTTACCCAACTTGTTTTTCTTTCCAAAAGGAAAATATCCAGAAACAAGAAAATAAATGCAAAACCCAAAAACCATTGAAATTGGGATTGAAAATCAGCCATTTCAGTTGCTTCAAATTCTGTTTTTTGGATTTTATCCAAAGCATTTTTGATATATTCCAGTACTTCTTTGGTATTATTCCCGTTTACATAACCGCCTTTTGTAGCTTTTGCAATAGCTTCTAATCCTGCTCGATTCAATTTAGTAATAACCACTTGATTATTATTATCACGTTGGAAACTTTCTACAATTCCGTTTCTTTTCAATGGAATCGTCCCTCCTTTTTCAGTTCCAACCCCAATCGTGATAATTTTCATTCCTAATTTATTGGCTTCTTCAGCGGCACTTTCGGCACCTTCAGAATGATCTTCACCATCTGAAATCAGAATCAATAATTTGCTTGTTTTACTCTTATCATCAAAATAAGTGGATGATAATTTTATGGCTTCATCCAGCGATGTTCCCTGTGAAGAGACCATTCCGGGATTCATACTTTGCAGAAACATTTTGGCCACAGCATAATCAGTCGTGATAGGCAATACGGGGAAAGCGCTTCCAGCGTAAGCCACAATTCCTATTCTGTCACTTCCTAATTGGTTGATAATTTGCGAAACAATTTGCTTGCTTTTTTCTAAACGGCTGGGCGCCACATCCTCGGCCAGCATACTTTTGGAGACATCCATTGCAAAAACAATGTCAATTCCCTCTCGCTTAACGGTTTCCATTTTGGTACCAATCTTTGGATTTACCAATCCAATAATTAATCCAAGTAATGCCAGTAATAACAATACCAACTTCAAAACTGGTTTAAAAACAGAGCTTTCCGGGCTTAGTTTTTTTACCATTTCTAAGTCTCCAAATTCACGTTGTTTTTTTCTTTTCCAATATAAATTAAATAGAAAAACCAACACCACAATTGGGAGTATAAGCAGCAGGTATAAATATTTTTTTTCGTCTAATTCCATTTTTTATCTTTTAGTCACAATTTTCAGTTTGCGACTCTCATTATATAAAGCTTTTAAAAACCGTATTTCTCAATCCTACTTCCAACAATAATAAAAAACCTGCAAACCAAATGAATGGCCTGAATTTTTCATCATAATCATAGAATTTTAGTTCTTCAATTTCAGTGGTTTCCAGTTTATTAATGGACGCATAAATCTCGGCCAACTTGCTATTGCTTGTTGCTCTAAAATATTTTCCATCCGTTTTTCTGGCAATACTTTTCATCAATTGCTCGTCAATTTCCACCTTCATCATTTGGAACAAAAACTGTCCATTTGGTGCCACCGCATAAGGAAACATTGCCATTCCGTTGGTTCCTATTCCTATTGTATACACCTTAATACCGTATTGCTTGGCAATATCAGCAGCGGTTTCAGGTTCAATAAATCCGGCATTGTTTACCCCGTCTGTCAAAAGAATAATCACTTTACTCTTCGCTTTACTGTCTTTCAGTCTGTTCACGGCTGTTGCCAATCCCATTCCTATTCCAGTTCCGTCTTGCAAAACATTATCGTATTTTATACTGTTGATAGCATCCAAAACAACGGCTTTATCGCTGGTAACCGGGGATTTTGTGTACGCTTCAGAAGCATAAACCACCAATCCAATTCTATCATTTGGTCGTTCTCCAACAAAATCAGCAGCCACTCTTTTCAGCGCTTCCATTCGGTTTGGTTTCAAATCTTTGGCCAGCATACTTCCGGAAACGTCCACTGCCATGACAATATCAACTCCCTTTGTCGTTTTTGTTTTATTGCTTACATCAACCGTTCTTGGCCTTGCCATTGCCACAATCAAAGAAGACAAAGCCAATACGCGAAACACATTCAATATGGGTTTCAACTTTGTTAAATAAGAAGTTGTGCCTTTAAATCCTTGTAATGAACTTATTTTTAACGTAGCTGATTGTTGGTTCTTTTTCCAAAATAGCCAGACAATCGCAACTGGAATCAGAAGAAACAACCAAAAAAATTCTGGGTTTAAAAAAGTTATTTTAGCCATTATTTACTTGCTTGTTTTAATTCAACAGAACTCAAAACGCGTTCTGATATACTATTTGCATAATTGTCTCCTTCTTCATGGAAGAGTAAAATTTGTTGTAAGCCGCCTTCTTGACTGAACAATAATGCTTCATAATACATTTTCACGCTGTTTTGCTTATCACCATCAATTTTCTGGAATGTACCGTAGGCTTTAAGTCCTTTAATTCCTTCCTTAGTTTCAAAATCTTCTTGCTTCACAATCATGTTTTGTGCCCCTTGCGCTTCTAGTGATTGCAAGGCTCCATCCATAGATTTTTTCAAATCTATTTCGGTTTCTTTTTTATATTTTAAAGTAGAAACCATCAGATAAAAATGATCCGTAACACTACCATAAGCAAAAGATTGCATTTCTTTAATCAACGCCATTCCGTCTTTTGGCAGTGTTTTAGTCAAATCTACTCTCTTCAGTACTTTTGGTGTTTCTATTATAACGCCAGGATTTCCGTATTCGCTTTTCACCCATTCGCCCTCCAATAGTTCTTTAGTAGGGTTCCCAATAACATTGTCTTTTACATAATCAAATCCCTTGATTACAATGAAAAAAGTAGTAGTAGCAACCAGTATAAATACTACGGATGCAACTGCAGTTACAATGCGTTTCTTTCTCTTTTTTTGTAATTGAATTTGTATCTGCTTTTGCCTTTGGGCCTCATTCAAAAGAACATCTTCCTCTGCAGGAACCTCAATAGGAATAGAATTATCCAAAGTTAAAATTGCTTTTTGAATCTTATTTCGGTCTTCGGTAATTTCAAAATCCAACGGTTTTGATTTCGCAAATTTTACTAAATCGGCTTGTTTCAAAACACGCTCTAGATTTTCGATTATTTCTTGCGAAAGCGTCATCTTCTTTTTGACAGAAGCGGCTCTAAGCCCCTGAATAAGCTCTGATGTAGTACTTTCCATTGCTGGTATTTCGATTGCTTCTTCAATATAATTTCTGGCAATATCAGTCAACTCACTGTAATAGGCTTTTACTTCTCCTTTTTGCCAAAGTTCTTTTTTCTCTAAAGTATCCAGCAAACTGGTTGCTTTCTCAATTGGCGTTTTGAATATTTCTGCTTCTAGTTTTTTCTTTTGTTGTTTTTTGATATACCAGTAAATCAAAACTCCAATTCCAACAATTAATGCGATCACCAAAAGATATTTCCACCAATCTCCAATAGAATCATCCGCTTTAGCAATGCCCTTGATATCGAACATTTTTTGTTTTAAAGTATCTACTTTAACATTCGCCACTTCTACTAAAAGCGAGTCTGTTAGAAACGGTTTGCTGTTAATGAAGATTTTTATACTCGGGATAACATATCTACCGGAATCAAATTGGGTTAAACCATATTTTTTAACCAATTCATACTGGCCGTCCGTTTTGATGGTGTCAATAGGATAGGACTGAATTACCTCTAAAGCGCCAACGTTTTTCAATTTTGGAAAAATCACTTTAGACGATGTGTCAACAGTAGTTTTTATCGACAGTTTAAATTCGGCACCAATTTTATTTTTAATCGTGTCAATACTTGTCACTACTTGCTTTTGTTGTGCAAAAACAGCCGTAGAAAGCAGCAATAATAATAGGTAAAGTCTAATTTTCATTTTTATATTAAATATTTTTTCCTCTCCCCAGCCCTCTCCAAAGGAGAGGGAGCCGAGTCGTGAAAATTTTAATCCTCTATCATCTCCTCCCCTTCGGGGAGGCTGGGAGGGGATTTATCTCGATTTAAAATAGCCTAATAATTTAGTGACATAACTTTCGTCAACCCTTGTGTTTACAACACCTGAACCGGACTTGCTGAATGTTTCTTTAAAATAGTTTACCTTATCGTGATACTGTTTCTCATAATTCATTCGCACTAATTTTGAACTGGTATCAATCAATTCTATTGCTCCGGTTTCAGCATCGAGCATAGATACCATACCTAAATTTGGCATTTTTTCTTCTCGAATATCATACACTCGAATACCCGTTATATCATGTTTCTTAGAAGCTATTTTCAAAGTCTGTTCGTAATCCTCTGACATGAAATCAGAAATCACAAACACAATAGCTTTCTTCTTTTGGGTTCCGGATAAAAACTTCAAAGCTTGCGCAATATCTGTTTTTTTACTTTTAGGTTGAAATTCTATCAATTCCCTAATAATTCGCAACACATGAGATCTTCCTTTTTTTGGTGGAATATACAATTCGATTTCATCTGAAAACAAAATCAAACCTATTTTGTCATTGTTTTGAGTAGCAGAGAAAGCCATAGTTGCGGCAATCTCCGTAACAATATCCTTTTTGAATTGGTTTTTCGAACCAAAACTTTCTGAACCTGAAATATCAACCATTAACATCATGGTCAACTCCCGCTCTTCCTCAAAAACTTTTACGTGTGCTTCATTGTAACGTGCGGTTACATTCCAATCAATCGCACGGATATCATCTCCGTATTGGTATTGGCGCACTTCGCTGAACGTCATTCCACGTCCTTTGAAAGAAGTATGATATTCTCCCGAAAAGATGTGATCGCTCAATCTTCGGGTTTTAATTTCTATTTTTCGTACTTTTTTTAAAAGCTCTTTTGTATCCATTTCTTTAGTAATTAGTAATTAGTGAACAGTGAATAGTAACCAACCAAGGCTAATTACTATTCACTTATTACTATTCACTTTTAGGGTACTTCTACTTCGTTTACGATTTTGTTAATGATATCAACTGAAGTGATATTTTCGGCTTCGGCTTCATAGGTAACTCCAATTCTGTGACGCAATACATCATGAACTACAGCACGAACATCTTCTGGAATTACATATCCGCGACGTTTGATAAAAGCGTAACATTTTGCGGCATTCGCCAAATTGATACTTCCACGAGGAGAAGCTCCAAAACTGATTAATGGCTTCAAATCAGCCAATTTATATTTCTCTGGGTAACGTGTGGCAAAAATAATATCAAGAATGTATTTTTCTATTTTTTCATCCATATAAACTTCACGAACCGCTTCTTGAGCACGTAAAATTTGTTCTACCGAAACCACCGCATTTACTTTCTCGTAACTTCCTTTTAGGTTTTGACGAATTACTAAACGTTCGTCTTCCATTTTTGGATAATCAATAACCGTTTTCAACATGAAACGATCGACTTGAGCTTCAGGCAATTGGTATGTTCCTTCTTGCTCAATTGGATTTTGCGTAGCTAAAACTAAAAAAGGTCTGTCTAATTTGAAAGTAGTATCACCAATAGTCACTTGCTTTTCTTGCATGGCTTCTAACAATGCTGATTGCACTTTGGCAGGCGCACGGTTAATCTCATCGGCAAGGACGAAATTAGCGAAAATTGGACCTTTTTTTATCGAAAATTCATTTTGTTTGATATTGTAAATCATTGTACCAACAACGTCCGCAGGCAATAAATCAGGAGTAAATTGTATCCTGCTGAAAGATCCTTGAACAGCTTGTGAAAGAGTATTTATCGCTAATGTTTTTGCTAATCCGGGAACTCCTTCTAACAAAATATGTCCCTGACCCAAAAGTCCAATTAATAAACGCTCCACCATGTGCTTCTGACCCACAATAACCTTGTTCATTTCCATTGTGAGAAGGTCTATAAAAGCACTCTCTCTTTCAATTTTTTCATTGATTGCTCTAATGTCTAAAGTCCCCGTATTTTCTTCCATTTTATTATTTTTAAAACCTTGAATTTAATGCCTTCGTTTTGATGGTGCAAATTGAATTTTTTTTTAGACGTAAGATGTTAAAAAATGGTTAAAACTTCGACCAAACCCCTAATTTTAAGGACGAATTATGATACAATTTTTATATTTTTAAGAACTTTGAAAAATATCCTTCGAATTCGAAGAATAACGCATTTCAATATAAAATAAAAACCATGAGTAAAACAAAATTATCACCTATCGTTGCTGGTGTCATGAATTGGGGAATTTGGGATAAAAATCTCAACACCAAAGAAATGGAAAATATGATCAATGTATGTCTGGAAAACAAAATCAGCACTTTTGATCACGCTGATATATACGGAGATTACACTACCGAATCTGATTTTGGAAAAGCATTTGCTTCTAGCAAAATAGCCCGAGAAAAAATACAACTGATATCCAAATGTGGTATCCAAATGGTGACAGAAAACCGTAAAAACACCATAAAACATTATGATTATTCAAAAAAACATATTGTTTGGTCTGTTGAAAATTCCTTAAAAAATTTACATACGGATTACCTGGATGTTTTTTTATTGCACAGACCTAGCCCTTTGATGCAGGCAGATGAAATTGCCGAAGCGATTTTGAAACTAAAATCGGATGGAAAAATCATCGATTTTGGTCTTTCTAATTTTACTTCTTCACAAACAGAATTGATTCGTCAGAAAACAGAAATCAGTTACAATCAAGTACAATTTTCGGCTACTAATTTTGAGCCTATGCTTGACGGAAGCTTTGACTATATGCAAATGAACAATATCCGTCCCATGTCATGGAATCCGTTAGGATGCGTTTTTAGAGAAGACATTCCGCAAACTCACCGACTTAAAAAACTATTGGCAACATTAGTTTCAAAATATCATTTTGGCTCTGATACCCTATTGCTTTCTTGGATTTTAAAACATCCTGCCAAAGTAATTCCTATTGCCGGAACGGTTAATGTGGCCCGAATCCAATTGTTGATGAAAGCTGTTGAATTAGAATTAGAACAAGAAGATTGGTTTGCCATTTGGGCTGAAAGTATGGGAAATAATGTGCCCTAATTAGGTTTCAAATGTACCTTGAACAGAAAATAAATGATTGAAAAACAGAACAAATCCCATGAAAAAAATAGCCTTAGTAACTGGCGCAACAAGCGGAATTGGAGAAGCAACAGCAAGAATATTAGCCAAAAATAATTATAAAATTATTCTTTGCGGAAGACGTGAAGATCGATTAATTGCTTTAGAAAAAGAGTTATCTGAATTTACTGAAATCCATACGCTATCATTCGATGTTCGCGATAAAAAAGCCGTTTTTGAAAGCATCAATTCCTTACCTGAAACGTTTTCTAAAATTGATGTTTTGATTAATAATGCGGGAAATGCACACGGTTTAGATGCTATCCAAAATGGAAATTTAGATGATTGGGATGCCATGATTGACATCAACGTAAAAGGGCTATTGTATGTTTCGAAAGCCATAATTCCGAAAATGATTGAACAAAAATCAGGTCATATTATCAACATAGGTTCCATCGCCGGTAAAGAAGTCTATCCGAACGGAAACGTATATTGCGCTTCAAAACATGCCGTTGATGCCCTGAACCAAGCCATGCGCATGGACTTGAATCCTTATGGAATAAGAGTTGGCGCTATTCATCCCGGAATGGTAGAAACCGAGTTCAGTGAAGTGCGTTTTAAAGGCGATACAGATAGAGCTGCCAATGTTTATAAAGGTATTGAAGCCTTACAACCAGAGGATATTGCTGACATCATTCATTTTGTAGTTTCCAGACCGTATCACGTAAATATTGCTGATTTGATAGTATTTCCTACCGCACAGGCATCAGCAACTATTTTAAAAAGAGCTAATTAAAATTGGATTGTTGGATTTTTAGATGATTTAGAAAATCTAAAAATCCAACCTTTTAAGAGTTCTAAAAATCTAATACCCATGATCAACAAACGCATTCTCATTAAAAACCTTCTCGCACACAATGATGAGAGCAGTTTTTATGATAAAAAGCGTCAGTTGAATTTACATACCCGAGAAGGAAAAGCTAAGTTTTTAAAACACATTTGTGCCTTGTCGAATTCAAATCCCACTAACAATTCCTATATCGTTGTGGGCGTTGAAGACCAAGACAATACTATTGTTGGTGACGATTTTTTTGATGATAGCCGAATTCAGAATTTAGTGAATGCCTATCTGGAAAACCCACCGAAAATTCAGTACGAAAATGTTCCTTTCCCTAATTTGCCAAAGGATAAAGTGATTGGACTGGTTACTATCAAACCCAAAAGCAAAACATCCCATTTCAAAAAAGGAATTCATACCATTCCGGCCAACAGTATTTTTATAAGGCGAGGCAGCAATACGGTTCCTGTAGAAGGGGAAATTGAAAAGAATTATCAAAACACAGAAACTGTTATTGGCATAGAAAATAATTCTAGAAACAGCATCGAATATACATTGGACGGCGTGATAGATTTTATGAATTTTCGGCACAAAGACATGGCGCCAAAATATAAAGTTTTCAAAGAATTATTTGTGATTTGCTGGGCAGGAATTGCCAAAAAATCCCGTGATAAAACCTATTTATCTCGTGTGGATATTGAACTCATAAACGAACAAATCAAGCTATTTTATTCTGCTCAGGATGTCGTGGAAATCACTTTTGACGAAGATACTTTTACCATTATTGAATATGTCCCTTTGGGGTTGAATGATAAAACGACTTACTATCCTTTAGAAAAACAAACCATTCATTTTCATGATAATGGTTATTATAAAATTGAAAGAGAAATGCTTTTTCAACCTCCGGAATTCAATAAAAAATTATTATTTCATATTTATAATTCCAATATTTCTTTACTCAAAAAACTCCAAAAAGGGCATTCCTTATCCGAAAGAGAACATAAAGATCTAGAAAATTTACCTTCTACTTTCATGATTTGCTACCTTAACGGTTTTGAAGAAGCCAAACAAAAACTGATTGATGCTAAACTACTTTTAAAACCTTTTACACAAGTGTATTTATCGTTTAAAGAAGCATTACGGATTTTGAGAAAAATGAAATATGATGTACAGTGATATTTGGCTATTTTATTCTAATAAAAAACGCATAAGATATCTATTAATTTCTTTTTTCTGTCTTTTATTTCCTCTATCACTCATGACATTATGAATTGTATTAGGGAGTTTAATGATTGTTATCCCGAATTTTTTTTGCTCTGCAACAGTTGGCAAAACGCCTTCATCAGCAGGTTGGTCACTGGATCGTAATGAATAAACTTTAGGCTGAGAAGTTCTGGGTAATTCCATTCTGCGATTGTCTAACGAAATTATTTTATCAACTAAATTAGGGTATTTATGAGCAAATAAAACAGACATATCACCTCCATTCGAATGTCCAATTAGGATTAAATGTTTATAGTCTAAATCGGGATTTGTCTTTTTCAATTCATTAAGAACAAATAAAATATTCTCCGCTCCTCTTTCCCAATTTGGTCGTCTCACAACTTGAGGAATTCCTATTTTCGGCAATAAATCATCAGTTGGTAATTCATGCTGAATGCTAACTACAAAGTATCCTTTTGAGGCTAAATTTTTTGTCAAATACGAATAGCCTTTATTCGCTCCAGGGATATTTTCTGCATAACCATGACTGACAAGTACCACTTTTTGATTTATAATTTTTTCGTTTGTCTTTGGCAAATAAAATGCAACCGGAATTAATCGTTTTCTTGAAGAGTCAACCCAATTTACACTGTCTAATTTAACTTCAAAATTTTGATTGGGAATATTTACGTTAGCCGTTTTTTTATTTGAAGTACAACTAATTAAAAGAAAGCAAAATAGTGTTTGCAGGTATATTTTCATATTTATTTTGAAATTTTATCTTTACAAAAAAAGCCATACTAGATAGCTCGGAAATTCTGAGGAAGATGAAATAGAATATGTAGTTAAAATAAAGTAACTAATGATTTTTGTAGTTGTATTACGACCACAAAGCCGCAAACCAACCTATAATATCATTTATCACTTGACATACAAAACTAGTCAATAGAAACAACAAAGCGAGAACTGCATTCATCTTATATGTGTTTTAAGTTTTTGTAAAAATAACCTAAAATATTTTATCAAACTATCACCAAAAATAGTGATATTTTAATAGCACTGAAATAATAATTTTAATTCTCAAATTTACATTAATTACTTTAATTTCAAATAATTAAAATGATTATTTACTCCATTAAAGTCCTAATTACTTAAAAAAAATGTGTCGGAGGGAAAATTCTATAACATTTTTATGTTGCTAATAAACAATATATTTGAATTCAAAGAATTATAAAAATTAACCGTAAAATGAAAACCATCATTAAATTATTGCTTTGTTTGATGTTCCTTTTTCCCAAAACCATTGAACTGTCTGCGCAGACATCCAAAAACAAGGATTGGACTAATCTTCTAGATTCAAATCTCAGCCAGTGGAATACGTATTTGAGTTATAAGCATAAAAATAATTACAATGGTCAAGTCCCTGTCGATAGTGAAGGAAAAGCTATTGAACCTATTGGCTATAACAAAAATGAAGCTGTTGTTTTTACTGTAATCCAAGAAAATAATGTTCCGGTTTTAAGGGTTTCCGGAGAATATTACGGTTGTGTTTTTACCAAAAAAAGTTATAAAAATTACCGACTCAAACTTAAAGTAAAATGGGGAACTAAAAAATGGGAACCCAGAACAGATAAATTGTTGGACGCCGGAATATTGTATCACTCACAAGGTCCCGCTGGAGTGGATTATTGGAGAGCATGGATGCTGTCACAAGAATTTCAATTCATGGAAGGACATTTTGGCGATTATTGGAATATTGCTAATGCTGCCATAGATATAAAAGCGTTCGCTTCAGAAGGTGTGATGAGTTCCATTGCCGATGAAAATCAATCCTTTTTACCATTTGGAACCCATACTGAAAGAACCGGTTATTGCACACGAAAAGATAATTATGAAAGTCCAATGGGTAGTTGGACCGAAGTAGAATTAATTTGCTTCGAGGGAAAAAGTCTTCATATTGTAAATGGTCATGTGGTAATGGTACTGGAAAATTCTCGTTATTGGGACGGCACCAAATTCAATCCGCTAATTGAAGGAAAAATTCAATTGCAGAGTGAAGCCGGAGAAGTGTACTACAAAGAGGTAATGATAAAACCAATTAACGAAATGCCTAAGGAATTCAAAAAATATTTTTAGGAAATCACTGCGTTTTTCTATTTCGACTGCTCGTCTTTAAACTTAAAAAACTGACTTTACCTACGATGAGAAGTTGGAGACATTTGCAAACCATAAAACTTATAATACCACTTCCTATAACTTAAACTATATTTTTCAAAATAGTATTTATGACTGAAATTGCTGATTTTTCTTTTTTCCTGGCCTTATCTTATAAGTTAAAAAACTGAATGTTATTAACATCACTAATTTCCCAATTAAAAAACCTATTCCAAAATTATTTAATTTATCAAAATGATAAATAAAAATATTTGAAATAATGTAAACTATATATATAGTAATCAACAATGATATATAAAAAAAAGTCTTCTTCATCTTTAAAAAATTTGGCGATGATACAGTATCACCGCCATTTATTATACTATTTTGTTACAGTTGTTGTTGTTGGCGTATAAATACTGAATGTAATAGCAGCAATTAAACCATTTACAAATGATTGTCTAGTGAACACGGTATAATTTTCAGCTCCGTCAGCCATTTGTTTAGAATCTGAAACTCCAACTGGTGCTAATCCCCCAATCACGTAGTGATTCCATTTTGTAACTTGTGCATTTCCTTGAGCCCCTTTACCTACAACACTTGTGTAAGAAAAACAAGACGTTAACATAATTGACATTGCAAAAGCAACTGTCATAATTTTGAATGCTTTTTTCATTCTTTTCATTTTAATTGTTTATTTAAATACCCACTTTGAGTTATTTTCAGGCATCTAATTTATTTTAAGCGGCTTAGATGTATTTCCGCATAATTCTAAATCAGATATTTATTAAGAATTGATTTTTTTGTAAAACTACTCTTAATATTATTAGTAGGGCATCACTAAAAGTGGGTATATTTCAAATGATTAAAAATGAAGTTTACTTCATTAATTTTAAGTTCTTTTGTTGAAATCAAAAAAATTGTCTAAAAATGCTTTCTTCCTAACTCTTTTACCTATTTTTATAAGTTCAAAAAAATGCTTTTCTGCTATTTTTGTATATAAATTAATTGAGACAACTAGAAATGAGAACACTCGTCATAGGCGATATACATGGTGGTTTGCATGCGCTGCACCAAATTATGGAAAGAGCCAAAGTAACCACTAAGGACACTTTAATCTTTCTGGGAGATTATGTGGATGGCTGGAGCCAATCCCCTCAGGTAATTGATTATTTGATTGAATTGAACACTAAAAATAATTGTGTTTTTATTTGCGGCAATCACGACGAATTACTCCTGCACTGGCTTAAGGACAGCAAAGACAATCTTATGTGGTACAAACACGGAGGTGAAGCAACCGTAAATGCCTATGAAACTGTTAGTCCGGAAACCAAACAAAGACATGTTGAATTCCTGCAATCCTTGGAAAATTTTTATCTTGATGAAAAAAACAGGTTATTTATTCATGCCGGTTTTACCAATATGAATGGCGTCGATTTTGAATATTTTCCAAAACTTTTTTATTGGGATAGGACCTTATGGGAAACTGCTTTGGCATTAGACAAAAACATGAAACCCGATAATTTATTCTATCCTAAACGTTTTACATTGTATAATGAAATTTACATTGGCCACACGCCTGTTTCCCGAATTGGTAAAACTACTCCCGTACAAATGGCGTGCATTTGGAATGTAGATACCGGAGCCGCTTTCAAAGGACCGTTGACAATTATGGATGTTGACAGTAAAGAATTCTGGCAAAGTGAGCCGTTAGACACGTTATATCCAAATGAAAAAGGTAGGAATTAGTTTAAATAAACTACTTTTGCGCAAAATTTTAATACCCAAAAATCATGAAAAAAATTATTACACTATCATTTTTATTGTTAGTTGGTTTTGTTAATGCACAAGCATACAAAGGAAAAGGAGACACTAAATTTGATGTTGGAGCAAACATTCAAAACGGAGGTTCCGGAATTCGTCTTTCTACTGATTACGGTCTTGGTGAAAACATGTCTTACGGTTTTGTAACTTCATATTTGTTATCAGTTTCTAATGATAATTCAGAAAACAAACCAAAATTTGGAGATCGATTTGATGCCAAAGTGAGATTCAATGCTAATTTAGGAAATGTCCTTAAATTAGATCCAAAAATGGATGTTTATCCAGGTCTTGATTTAGGGCTAAGAAATTTTGGTGCACATTTAGGTTTCCGTTATTTCTTTACCGATGGATTTGGTATTTTCTCAGAAGCTGGAGTTCCTATTGCAAAATACGATAAAACTATTACCGGTTTTGATCATTTAAACAACCAGTTTGTTTTTAATATTGGTGCTTCTTTCAATTTGTAATACTTTTTAAAAGCAAAGAATAACCAAATTTTTATCATAAAAAAAAGGCAATTTGAAAATTTCAAATTGCCTTTTTGTTTAAAATGGATTGCGTATTACAAATCAAATTTTATTCCTTGTGCCAATGGCAAACTTGTGGCATAATTAATCGTATTTGTTTGTCTTCTCATGTATACTTTCCAAGCATCAGATCCAGACTCACGTCCACCACCTGTTTCTTTTTCTCCACCAAAAGCACCTCCAATTTCCGCTCCTGAAGTTCCGATGTTCACGTTTGCAATTCCACAATCAGAACCTGTAACGGATAAGAAAAGTTCAGCTTCACGCAAATTATTAGTCATAATGGCTGATGATAATCCTTGTGCTACTCCGTTTTGAATCGCAATCGCATTCTCCACCGTTCCGGAATATTTTAATAAGTATAACACTGGAGCAAAAGTTTCGTGTTGAACGATTTCAAAAGCATTGTCAGCTTCAGCAATTGCTGGTTTTACATAACAGCCACTTTCGTATCCTTCACCAGAAAGTACGCCACCTTCCACAAGGATTTTCCCACCTTCAGCAACTACTTTTTCTAATGCTTTGTTGTACATTTCCACAGCATGCTTGTCAATTACCGGACCAACATGGTTGTTTTCGTCTAATGGATTTCCGATGCGTAATTGTTTGTAAGCTGAAACAATGGCATCTTTCACTTTATCATAAATGCTTTCGTGAATGATTAAACGACGCGTTGAAGTACAACGTTGTCCTGCTGTTCCCACTGCTCCAAAAACAGAACCTATAACGGTCATTTTAATATCCGCATCCGGTGTTACGATAATTGCGTTGTTTCCACCTAATTCCAATAATGATTTTCCAAGACGGCCTGCAACTGCTTGTGCTACGATTTTTCCCATACGAGTAGAACCCGTTGCAGAAATTAGCGGTACACGTCTATCATTAGTCATCATTTCCCCTACTTTGTAATCTCCGTTTATCAGACAAGAGATTCCTTCAGGAAGGTTATTTTCTTTGATTACTTCGGCAATTATATTTTGACAGGCAATTCCACAAAGTGGTGTTTTTTCTGAAGGTTTCCAAACGCAAACATCTCCACAAATCCAAGCCAGTGCAGTGTTCCAAGCCCAAACTGCCACTGGAAAATTGAATGCCGAAATGATTCCAACAACGCCCATTGGGTGGTATTGCTCGTACATTCTATGTCCTGGACGCTCAGAGTGCATCGTCAATCCGTGCAATTGACGAGAAAGACCCACTGCAAAATCGCAGATATCTATCATTTCCTGAACTTCACCGTATCCTTCCTGCAATGATTTCCCCATTTCATAGGAAACTAATTTACCTAAAGCTTCTTTGTTTTTTCGCAATTTATCTCCAAACTGACGCACAATTTCACCACGTTGTGGCGCTGGCATCAATTTAAATACTTTAAAAGCTTCGGTAGCGGTTTGCATTACTTTTTCGTAATCAGCAGCAGTTGACGTTTTTACTGATGCTATTAATTGACCATCCACTGGTGAATAACTCTCCAGAATTGCTCCATTTGAAAAATGGTTTATTCCTGTTGATGTTCCTTCATTTATGGCTTTTACACCCAATTGCGCCAATGCCTCTTTCATTCCGAATTGATCTGCTATTGTTATCATTGTAACTTTTTTATTAAAAATTGTTATATTTTTTTGTAAAGATATTATTTAGAGTTGAATTTTAATCGAATTAATTTGTTAAAATCGAAGTAAAATTAAATCAATTTGATGAGTTGCAATTGATTTTGCAAAAAAAAGTGTCCAATACAAAAGAAGCAACTAATTTTACAAACAGAATTTAATTTATCTACACACATTTTGAAACATGGTAATTTTAAAAAAAATCTGGATTTGTTTGGTTTTAATATCAGTAAGTACATTTGCACAAAAGGAACAAAAAACAGCTTTCCAAGTTGTACCTTTAGGAGTATATGGCGGTATTGACGAAAAAAACCTTTCGGCCTATTTACTGGCACCTTCAAACACTACTGATTTTATTTGTCTTGATGCGGGAACCATTCATGCAGGAATTGAAAAAGCCATAGCGAATAAAGTTTTCAAAATACCATCGGAAGTTGTTTTGAAAAAATATATAAAAGGGTATTTAATATCCCATGCACATTTAGATCATGTTTCTGGGTTAATTATTAATTCACCTGCCGATTCTTCAAAAACCGTTTACGCAACCAATAGTTGCATGGAAATGATGAAGCAACATTATTTCAACGGGCAAACTTGGGCTAATTTTGGAGACGAAGGAAATGGTTATCTCATCAAAAAATACCATTTTCAAACATTAAATCCAAAAGAAGAAACGCGGATTACGAGTACAACAATGACCGTAAAAGCATTTCCGCTAAGTCATGTAAATCCTTTTGAAAGTACCGCTTTTTTAATTAAAAACGGAGATGCTTATGCTTTGTATTTAGGTGACACGGGGTCTGATGCTGTTGAAAAAAGTGATAAATTAAGTTTGCTATGGACCGAAATTGCTCCACTAATTAAAAACAAGCAATTAAAAGGTATTTTTATTGAGGTTTCGTTCCCAAACGAGCAACCTGACTCTCTTTTATTTGGGCATTTAACTCCTAATTCTATCCTGAAAGAGCTTCGTGCTTTAAGTGAACTTACAGGAAAAAACGCTTTGAAAGGTTTTAAAATTATCATTACCCATATGAAACCTCCTGTTGAAAATTACGAAAAAATTAAAGCGCAGTTAAAAAAACAAAATGATTTAGAGGTACAATTTATTTTTCCCGAACAAGGGAAGCGATTTGAACTGTAAGCTAAAATTTGTTCCAAAATTGATTTATTATTAATTGATATTAATCAGCCCTAGCCCCGGTAGTAGCGGCATCCTTTTGTGGCTTTCTTTAAGCCACAAAAGATAGAGCGGATGACGGGAATAGCTTCAAATAAAAACTATTTTTGGGCTACAAACCTTGGATCGGTTTCCATAACGGTACCACATTTTTCGCAAGTTCTCAGTGCTTCTGAATTATAGAAATGCTCGAAATGAGGCAGAAAATCTTTTTCGATATTATGCAGTTCAAAATAGACTTCATGTAATTTATGATTGCAATTATCACAAAACCACAATAGACCATCCGTGTAGCCTTGCCCGGCACGTTTTCTTTCAATTACCAATCCTATCGAACCCTCAGAACGAACCGGAGAATGGGGAACTTTTGCAGGATGAAGGTACATATCACCGGCATGAAGTTCCATTTCCTTACGCTCACCATCTTCCTGAATAATCACTTTTATGGAGCCTTCCAGTTGGTAAAATAACTCTTCGGTTTCGTTATAATGATAGTCTTTACGGGCGTTTGGGCCTGCAACAATCATTACGATGTAATCACCGGATTCTCTGTATAAATTTCTGTTGCCAACGGGCGGTTTCAGCAGATGACGGTTTTCGTCAATCCATTTATTAAGGTTGAAAGGTTTTGCTATTGCCATGTTTTTTTGAATTTTGAATGTAAAGTTATGAAATTAAAAACACTACTGTTTTTCTTTGATTAAATAAATATAGACAGGAAAATGATCACTGAATCCCACCTCAGTAGCAGAATGTCGAAGTGGATATCCTTTATATTGTCCGCTGGTTTGTATCAGAAATGATTTGTTATAAATACCTGCTTTCCAAAACCGATAAGAGGAATAATCTGGCTTTACTAAGGATTGCGAAACCATGATTTGATCAAAAATATCCCATGCATCCCGATTTGCGATAGTTCCCATTCCGTTTTTGGCCATTTCTTCGAATGGATTGTAAATTCCGAGTGGTGCAACTTCAGTCTTTTTTGCTTTTGCGCCAAGCGCTACTTTTACACTTTTATTATACGGACCGTCATTCAAATCGCCTAGTGTAATGACTTTCGCATTTGGATTTATTCTTTGTAGGGAATCAATAATTTTTCTGTTTAAAGCGCCTGCAGCTTCCCTGAATGGGCTTGATTTTTTCTCTCCTCCGGAACGTGACGGCCAATGATTGACAATTATATTTATTTCTTCGCCATCCAGAAATCCAGTAACTAAGAGCTGGTCTCTTGTATATATCCGATTATTTTGAGTGCTTACCTGTAAAACATCATCGGTTTTTTCTTCAGATTCAGTTTTTAAAACGAGTGGTGTTTTTAAATTATTTTTATACACATACAGCGGGATATTGAGATAACTTGTGGGTTGAAACTGTTTTTTTTGATACAATAAAGCTACATCAATTCCTCTTTTATCTGGAGAATCAAAATGAATAATGCCGTAATCCTTATTGATTAATTTGGGTTGTTTAACTAAATCTTCTAGTACGCCTCTATTTTCAATTTCGGAACCGGCTATAAAAGTTGGTGCGTCAGGATTCTGGGCAGAACCAATTTCGGATAGAACTCTTGCCAGGTTTTCGAGTTTATGGTGATACTTTTTTGAAGTCCATCGTTGCGCACCTGTTGGCGTCCATTCATCATCATTGGTTTTGGGATCATTTATTGTATCAAAACAGTTTTCGAAATTGTAAAACGCAACAGTATGAATCATATAGTTCTTTTGCTGAGCATTCGATTTCATCAAAGGAAAAAACAAAATCAATACTAAAATGAGGTGGATAATTCTGATGTGTGTCAATAATTTATTAGCCATAAATAAAAATCAAATGGTTTCGTATATTGTAAAAATAGTCATTTGGAAATGGAACTTAAAACTATTTTGTAATTGTCTATATTTGTTTTAGAAAAAAACGCGAATATGCATGCCTCTCGATTTAGTATTAGTAGAAATTTTGTTTCATATAAATTCCTATTTCTTATTTTTGTTTTACAATCTTTTACCATTCAAGCCCATACCGAAATGATTACACCACCTATTTTACAAAAAGGAGATACGATAGCCATATTGGCAACTGCCCGAAAAAATATCGATGACAACCTTAAACCCGCTATTGATTTATTACATAGTTGGGGACTGGAAGTTGTTATTGGGAAAAGTATTGGCTTAGATGACAATCAGCTCGCTGGTACCGATGAACAACGCGCCGCTGATTTTCAGGAACAAATGGACAATCCAAATATCAAAGCAATTTGGTGTGTTCGCGGCGGTTATGGTACGGTTCGAATGGTTGATTTACTGGATTTTACTAAGTTTAAAGAAAACCCAAAATGGATTATTGGTTTTAGTGATGTTACCGTTTTACACAATCATTTGAATACAATGGGTTTCAAATCCATTCATGGTATAATGCCTATCAGTATTCCAAAAGCAACTCCTGAAGCTATTGAAAGTTTAAGACTTGCAATGTTTGGCGAGCCATTAAAATATACTATTGAACCTTTTGAAATGAATCGATTAGGTGATGCTTCTGGTGAATTAGTAGGTGGGAATTTGTCTATTTTATACAGTTTATTTGGCTCCCAATCAGCGATAGACTGCACTGATAAAATATTATTTATAGAAGACTTGGATGAGTATTTATATCATATTGATCGCATGATGATGAATTTGAAACGCAATGGTTGTTTAGAAAGTATTAAGGGAATTATTGTTGGGTCGATGTCAAAAATGAAAGACAATGATATTCCTTGGGGTAAAAATGCTCTTGAAATCATAGAGGATGTCACTAAAAAGTACACTATTCCTGTTATCTATAATTTCCCGGCGGGACATATCCATGATAACCGAGCATTGATTTTAGGAAGTAAAGTGACGCTGCATTTAGACAAAAATGCTAGCAATATAGTCTTTGAGTAAAAAATTTATTTTTGATTATTAATAACGATTTTTGATTTCAGAAGTTAAAAACTGTGGCTGAATTCTATTTTACATGGCTGAACACAACGAACTGGGAAAACTTGGAGAAGAAATAGCTGTGGAATATCTACAAAAAGACGGCTATATTATACTGGAAACCAATTGGACTTTTCAAAAAGCAGAAATTGATATTCTTGCCCAAAAAGAAAACATACTTGCTGTTATTGAAGTAAAAACCCGTTCATCCATAGAATTTGGTTTACCCCAAGATTTTGTAAAACCAAAAAAAATACAACTTCTGGTAAAAGCGGTAGACGCTTATGTAAGTAAGAAAGATATAGATGTAAACGTTCGTTTTGACATTATTGCCATCCATAAAGAAGGCAAATCTTTTGTAATTGAACACCTTATCGAAGCTTTTTATCATTTTTAATAAAAAAAATCAATGTTATATTTGTAACAAATTGTTTTTTATCTATCTTTGTCGTGATTTTTAACACTCTAACTAAGTAAAAACTACGTACAAACACCTAACCAACTATGAAAACTGTTTCATCCATTGTAGAAAATTACATCAAAACAAAGCCTTTTTTATTAAATGCTCTATCACTTGGAATCATTAATTTGACATCATTATCTCGGAACATAATGACGGAATTAGAATCTGAATTTGGTAAAGAAGTAAAACAAGGTGCGGTAGTTATGTCTTTAAAAAGACTTACAGAAGAGTTAGATTTTAGATTAAATCATAAAATCAATAAAGTAATAAAAAACATAGGAGAAATCACAGTTCGTTCTGAACTAACCGATTACACTTTTGCAGCTTCAGATACGGTGTTAAACAAACAAGCTGAATTAATTACAGATTTGAATGCTTTCCCAGATATCTTTTATACTTCATCAAGAGGTGTAAATGAAACCAATATCGTGGTAAGTAACACCATAAATCATCTTGTAGACAAACATTTTGCCAATGAGAAATTGATTCAAAAACTGGATAATCTGGCTTCGATAACCGTGAAATTACCTAAAGAAAATATAGTAGTCCCAGGAATTTACTATTTCATTTTCCAACGTTTGGCCTGGGAAGGAATTATCATCAATGAAGTAATTTCGACTTCAAATGAGTTTACCATTTTAGTAAGCGAAAATGAAGTAGATGTTGCTTTTAAAGTAATTAAAGATTTAAAGAATTAATATTTGTTATTCTAAATTTTAAAGCTTCCAGTCTTCAAAAAAGAGTGGAAGCTTTTTTATTACAAATTTTATTTTTGAATAAAACGGAATATAATTTTCGCAACAGTAATGCTAATTGGCTGAAAATTTCTTAAATAAATTAAAAATCGATTTTTACTTAAAGAAATCGATGCGAATAATATTTTTATATATTTGCCAATTAATTAAACAATTAAGAGGCTCGAATTGAGAGTGTCCTATTATAATCCAAAAAAATAAAGGGTATCCAAATTAATGCCAGAAACAAAAAACCATAGCGAACAATTATTGGTCAGTGAACTCAAAAATAACAACGAAAAAGCATTTCGTTCTCTTTTTGATTTCTACTACCAAGATATTTATGGTTATAGCATTAGTATTTTGAAGTCAAAAGAATTAGCCGAAGAAAATGTACAAGAAGTATTTTTGAAAATTTGGTTGCATCGAGAAAACTTGAATTTAGAGCAATCCTTTAAATCCTACTTGTTCACCATTGCCAGAAACCAAGCCTTTAATTTTTTGAATAAAGCTGCCAATGATGAACTTTTAAAAGAAGAGATTTTCTACAAAAGTCAAAAATCTCATGAACAGGGTGATTATTCCATTCGAGAAGCCGATTGTAAAAGACTAAAAAAACAAGCCATCAAACAACTGCCCCCAAAACGCAAACAAATTTTTAAAATGTCGCGCAAACAGGGTAAAACCTATGAAGAAATCAGTAATGAATTAGGCATTTCAGTAAATACCGTAAAAAGCCAAATGAGCAAAGCACTGGAATCAATACGTCTTTTTTTTAAAGGTCATGATGGCATTTTATAAAGCAATAAAAAAATATTAATACCTCAATCACTCTTTATGGGTGATTTTTTTTGGCTTTTTTTTAAAAAAAAATATTACGTAAAAATGAAACAATGTCAGTAATAGCAAGGAATTACAGATCACACATCTATTTGTATAAAATTATTTTATGTTAAAATTGAAAAAATTACAACGTTTGAGTAGTAGTCAACTCCACTTCAACTGTATAATATAGAACAGCATCAATAAACCCAATTCGAAATGAATGAAAATTCAGAAATACAAAAATTACTTCATAAATTTATTTTAAACCAATGCAATGTGGAAGAAAGTAATGAAGTTGTTGATTATTACAGAAAAAATAAACTCACTACTGATTTCCCAACAGTTGAAGACATAAAAATACTGATAGATGAAATTCCAGAAATGGATGGAGCGACTGCTGATAAAATATTTTCTAAAATTTTAATTAGCGCAAAAGAAACGGAATCAACAGCAATTGAAATCAAAAAGTTTCCAATGTTCAAATTCATTTCTGTTGCCGCATCGATTATCGTTTTGTTATCCATCGGTTGGTTTTTTCAACACAGTTTTTTTAAACAGAAAAACAATCCAATTATTAACAGCAATGAAATCACTTTGCAATTAGCAAACGGTGATGTTCAAATTATTTCAGCCGGTAAAAAATCTCAAGTAACCGATTCCGAAGGAAATGTTGTAGCAAACCATAATGGAAATAAAATTGCCTACGATACCGAAACCCCTTTAGAAAAACTAGTTTACAATACCATTAAGATTCCATACGGAAAACGATTTGAATTGGAATTATCTGACGGAACAATTGTACATCTCAACTCAGGAACTACCCTTAAATATCCCGTACGATTTATTGCCAGTGAAAACAGAACGGTTTTTCTGGATGGTGAAGCTTTTTTTGATGTGACAAAAGATAAAAAACACCCTTTTATTGTCAATGCAGATAAATTAAACATTCGTGTTTTAGGAACTCATTTTAATGTTTCCAGCTATCCTGAAGACAATTTAACCGATGTAGTTTTAGTAGAAGGTTCAGTAGGTTTATATACTGCAAATGAGAAATTTGACGCCAATAAAAACACCATTCTTAAACCCGGATACAAAGGTAGTTTTAATAGAAAAGACAATCATATTGAAACAAAACCTGTTATTACTGATGTTTATACTTCATGGATGGAAGGGCGATTGACATTTAAAAACATGAGCTTTACCGATATAACCAAAAAACTGGAAAGACACTACAATGTTAGTATTGTTAACCAAAACAAGAAATTGGCTAATGAGAAATTTTATGCCAGTTTTGGTGATGAACCAATAGAGAAAGTACTGAGTTACTTTAATGATGTTCACGGCATTAATTACACCATAAAAAACAATGAGATACTAATTAAATAACCCTTAAAAACCAATGAAAAATGACGAGTTAACTATTGAAGCATAAAAAAATCGGAAAGAGCTGCGAACAATTTCCGATTGAATAAGTGATTGAACCTAACTGATTAAATACAATCTATTTACAAAATTATGAAAAAAAAACCAAAGAATAGTGGGATACAATTCCCATTGTTCCAAAATAACCTAAAATTGAAACTAACTACTCTCCTTCTTTTGGTGGCTATGTTTAATATTCGAGCTAATACTTATGCACAAAAAACAAAAGTAAGTTTAGAATTAAACAACACAACCGTGGAAACGGTTATCGAAACCATTGAGCAAAAAACAGATTTTCGATTTATTTATAAAATGAATGATATTGATTTAAATCGTATCATTTCTATCCGTGTAAAGGACCAAACAATTGATATTGTTTTAGATAAACTATTCAAAGGAACTGGTACGGATTTTAAAGTTCGGGATACTCAAATTATTTTGAAAAAACCTCTTATTGAGAAAACAGATGATAAGTTTTATTTGAAAAAGACTATCAAAGGTAAAGTATCTGATGAAAATGGAATGCCACTTCCTGGTGCGTCCATTATAGAAGAAAAAACAAAAAAAGGAGTTATTACTGACGCCAACGGAAATTTTGAAATAACCGTTGAAGACAGCGATGCCATGCTTCTCATATCATATATAGGATATAAACAAAGAAGAGTTTCTGCAAATCAAGACAATAGCATTATTCAACTTTTCCCAGAAACAACTACTTTACAAGAAGTTGTATTGGTAGGTTATGGATCTTCTACCAGAAAAGATGTTACAGGTGCAGTTTCTTCAATCGCTGCAAAAGACATGAATCAAGGTGCAGTTGTCAATCCACTACAATTAATTTCCGGTAAAATGGCTGGGGTAAATATTACCCAAACGGGTAGTGAGCCAGGTACGGCACCAAGTGTAAGAATTCGTGGAATATCTTCTTTGATTGGCGGGAATGATCCTTTAGTAGTTGTAGACGGAGTTCAAGGAAATATGGATTTATTAAACCAAATTCCACCAAGTGAAATCGCGTCCATGGACATATTAAAAGATGCTTCTGCTACAGCCGTTTATGGTTCCAGAGGTGCTGCGGGTGTAATTATTGTTAGTACCAAGAAAAACAAAGCAGGAAAAACATCAATAGAATATTCTAGCTCAATGGCTGTCGATTATATCCCTAGAAAACTAGACATGCTGAATGCTGATCAATGGTGGCAACAAGCGCAATTAGTTGGCGTTCCTGCTTCGGCTAATCATGGTTCAGATACGGATTGGTATGGTATTCTTACTAAAAGTGGCGCTACACAAACGCATACATTATCTTTTGGTGGAGGAACAGATAAATTTAGCTACAGAGCTTCAATAAGTGCTATTTTGCAAGATGGAGTTGTTATTAACACCAATAATAAAAAATATATCGGTAGAATTCAAGCCACTCAATCGGCGATGGACGACAAATTAAAATTGACTTTTAATCTAAACAGTGGTATTACTAATGCAACTAATAGTATTGGAAGCATAGGAAGAGCAGCATTTACATCTAATTTAATTACAAATGCTTATGTAATGCGTCCTACGGATCCTGTTTACAATACGGATGGAAGTTATTTTACAGATCCAAATGTTTTTCAATACCTAAATCCTTATGCAGCAGCACAAACTGTTACTAATGAAGGGCAGTATGACAATTTATTTGGAAGCCTAAAAGCTGATTTAGATTTATACAAAGGTTTAACAGCAGGTTGGTTTGGAAGCTGGAGAAAAACGAATAGTACAAATGGATATTATCTTCCTGCCGAATCGACTAATGCCTATGCAATGGACCAAAAAGGATACGCTAACATTAGTAACAACAAGCAAAATGAAAGATTAATGAATATTAGTCTTTCGTATAAAAAAGTATTCGGAAATCACAGCATCAACGCTTTGGCATTATACGAATGGCAAAACCAAACCTATCAAGGTAATTTTGCGCAAGCCAAAGGTTTTATCAATGATATTGCCACTTATAACGCTTTGCAATTAGGTGATTTATCCAAAGTACAACCTGGAGATATTAGTTCTTATAAAAACGACAGAACCTTAGTTTCGTTTTTAGGACGTATAAATTACTCGTTTCTAAACCGATATTTATTTACGGCCAGTATCAGAAGAGATGGTTCTTCAGTATTTGGAGTAAATAATAAATGGGGAGATTTTCCATCAGCTTCGGTAGCTTGGCAAATAGACAAAGAGCCTTTTATGGCTAACCAAACTATTTTCAGTGAATTGAAATTACGCGGAGGATATGGTGTTACAGGGAACCAACAAGGGTTATATCCGCAAAACTCTATTTCATTAGTGGGTGGGTCTGGAGTAACTTATTTTGGAGGTCAACAAATTACCAATTTCAATGTAACTCAAAATGCTAATGCAGATTTACGTTGGGAAACAAAAAAACAAACTAACATTGGAGTAGATTTTGCTCTTTTAAACAACAGAATCAGAGGAACAGTCGATGTTTTTACAGCAACTACTGATAATCTATTATTTGATTATACTGTTCCACAACCTCCATTTCCTTACAATACAATAAAAGCTAACGTAGGAAGTCTATTGAATAAAGGACTGGAAGTTGCCTTAGGGTATGATTTGATAAAAACAGAAAACACAACACTTACACTTGCTGGGAATGTATCCTTATTGAGAAACAAAGTATTAAACTTAAGTGGCAGTATCAATGGAGTTCCGTTAAATACTGATAATGTGTCTTGGGGACCAAGTTCGTTTTTGATAGCGGGACAACCTATTGGGACTTTCAACATCTTACATCATACCGGAAAAGACAATGCAAATTCTGAAACTGTACTTGATGTTGACAAAAATGGAATCATCGATCAAGGAAATACAAGCCCGGATCGTATGATAAAAGGTTCAGCTTTACCAACTTATACGTATGCATTTAACCCCACTTTCCAATATAAAAACCTAGATGTCTCTATGTTATGGAGAGGATCAGGAGGAAACAAAATATACAATGGCCTGCGATCAAGCTTAAGTTATTTAGAAAATATTGGTAAAGCAAATATTTTAGACAGTGCCATTCCATTAGGATTATTCACTTCTAAATATGGTTCTGATTTATGGCTTGAAGATGGTTCTTTTCTACGATTAGAAAATGTAACTGTTGGCTACAATTTTCATTTTGAAAAGATCAAATATATTGAATCTGTTCGCCTTTCTCTTACCGGAAATAATTTACTGTTGATTACACCCTATTCTGGAATTGATCCCGAATTAAATATGAGTGGTAGTAATGGCTTTGGAGGCGATAATGGTATTTATCCCCGTACCCGAAGTTTTGCCTTTGGTTTGAATGTAAAATTTAAATAGTAAAAGAAAAATGAAAATCAAAAATATATTGCTAATAGGAAGCTTAAGTTTCTTATTACTTGTTGGTTGTACCAATGTTGATGAAAAAGTATATGATAAATATACAGCAGACGACTTTTATGGGTCTGCACAAGGAGCTGATGTTGCATTGGCAAGTGTTTACGCCCAAGTTGGCGGGAATTGGGATGGTGTAGGATATGCTGGAGCAGACAGAGGCTGGTATGACTTAAACTGCTTTAGTTCGGATGAACAAGTTATTCCTCATAGAACAACCGGTGACTGGGAATTGGATTTTGCTCGTTTATACAAACACGATTGGTTGCCAACGGATTCTTTTATAAACAACACTTGGAGATGGTTGTATAAATCTATTTTCAATGCCAATTTAGCCGTTAACCAATTAGAAAAATCAAATGCTGAACCTTCAAAAATTGCCGAAGCTAAAGTATTGAGAGCCTTTTTCTACTATTTATTGATAGATGATTTTGGAGATGTTCCTTTCTACACGGATAACAATATAACTGTAGATCAAATTCCACAATCAAGCCGTAAAGAGGTTTATAATTTCATCGTAAAAGAGTTAACCGAAAATGTGGAAACTCTTTCGGCTACCAAAGGAGGAAACTATTACGGAAGATTCAACAAATGGGCAGGGTACACTTTATTGGCTAAAGTCTATTTGAATGCCGGAGTATATACTGGTACTCCTGAATGGGAAAAATGTTTAGCCGCTTGTGATAAAGTGAGTGGCGGAGGATTCTCCCTTCATTCTGGTGCAGCTAATGCTTCTAGCCCAATGGGGAACAAATACTACGAATTATTTGGTGATGTACTCCCGGATGACGAAACCATATTAGCCATGTTTGCTACTGCAAATGTAGTGTCTCGCAATATTTTTACAGTTCGAAGTCTAAACGGTCCTGATGCAAAAACCTTATTAGGTTACAGTGGATGGAATGGTACTATTGTTCCTAAAGATTTCTTTTTGAAATACGATGACAAAGACATTCGTAAAAAACAATTCCGTTATGGAGACCAAGGCGGAGGAGTAAATTATTCTATTGATGTAGCTTCACTGGACAATCCTGGAGCAGCACCACAAGCAGGTGTTCGTAATACTAAATTTTACCCTGTTACACCTATGGACGGCGGTGGAGCATCAAATGATTTTCCTATCTATCGTTATGCGGATGTGTTATTAATGAAAGCAGAATGTAATGTTAGACTTGGTAATGCCGCTGCTGCAAAACCATTCATAGATTCTGTCAGACAACGTGCCGGACTTGGAATATTAGCTGCAAATCCAACATTAGACGATGTTTATAATGAGAGAGGATTTGAGTTAAACTGGGAAGGACACAGAAGACAAGATATGATTCGTTTTGATAAATTCTTATTAGCGAATGATTTCAGAGGTGTTTCTGCTAATTACAGAAAATTGTTCCCAATACCAACAGCGGCATTGGATGCAAACAAAGGAATAAAACAAAATCCAGGTTACTAAACATAGAACTATTATGAAAAAATATATAAACAAGTTATTCGTAATTTGCGCGTTACTTTTCCTTGGTGTCTCCTGTGAAAATGATGCCATACTTACCTCTCTAAAAGAAGTGAATTTTTCGGGTCCAATAGAGGCTTCGTCAAATGCTATAGTAATTTCTACAGAAAACGAAAATTTATCTGTGCTAACCCTATCATGGCCTGCAGTAACATTTCCTGTGAATGCACCTGTAACGTATGCTTTGGAATTTGATATCCCAGCAGATGCAGTAGGAGCTACAGCTTGGTCAAAAGCAGTTCGTGTAGAAGTTGGAGTAGATGTATTAAGCAAAGCTTTTTCAGGAAGTGACCTTAATAAAATGGCTATTAAATTAGGTCTTCCAGTTGATGTTGCAGGAAAAATAGTAGTTCGTGTAGAATCAACTTTGGACAGAAAAATATATTCAAATCCTATAGAATTAAGTGTAACCCCTTTTGCTAAAAAAGTGGTATTTGGAGCAATCTATATGCCGGGAAGTTACCAAGGTTGGGATGTAAATACTGCTGCTGAACTAAAAGCAATTGATAGCGGTATTTTTCAAGGATATGTGACTTTTCCAGAAACACAAGGTTTAGGATTTAAATTCACCAATGAAAGAAGCTGGAGTCAATTTTACGGAGCTGACGCCAATGGAAATATAGTTAATGGTAGTGATACTGATTTTCAAATTGAAAAAGCGGGTTCGTATCAAATGACTGTAAACCTAAACACTGCAAAATGGACAGCTACGCCTTTTTCTTGGGGAATAATTGGTACCGCAACTGCAGGTGGCTGGGACAACTCTACTAATATGACGTATGATCATCAACTAAAAGTGTGGAAATTTAAAGGGACTTTAAGCGCAGGTGCTTTAAAATTCAGGCTTAATAATGCTTGGACAATAAATTATGGCCCAAAAAACAATACTGATGGCATAATGTACATAGACAATCAAGGAGCTTATGATGTTAGTGAACCCGGTACTTATGAAGTAACGTTTTCTATACAAGAAAAAGATGCAACAACCGGTCTTTATCCTGTTACTGCTACTTACACAGTCACAAAAATCTAATAAACAAAATACTCGTTTAGCTTAAAAAATGGTTAGTTAGTGTTTTAAAAAGCATCCCTTTTTATTGAAAAAGAGGAAGGGATGCAACCATTTCTAAGTTCTTAACGGTTATTATTAAAAATCAAAAAAAATGAAATTATATATCAACATCGTTTTTGTACTTATCTTTTCTTCGGTACTAGCTTCATGCAGTTCTTCGGATAATGAGTCAACTCCAGCTCCGGCTTATCCACAATATGGAACACGGTTTGAAAAAATGCCTAAAAAAGAAGATGCCGTCATTTATCAAGTAAACATTCGTGCTTTTAGTCAGGCAGGAACTATAAAGGGGGTTCAGGAAAAACTAACTGCTATTCAAGAACTTGGGGTTAATGTTATTTATTTAATGCCTATTTATCCTGTTGGAGTCGTTCGATCTGCAGGTGGATTAGGATCTCCATATTCTGTTAAAGATTATAAAGCTGTAAATACGGATTTTGGAACTTTGGAAGATTTACGTGTTTTGGTAGAGGAAGCCCACAAAAAAAACATGGCAGTTATATTGGACTGGGTTGCTAACCATACCTCATGGGATAACGCTTGGATTACCGCTCACCCGGATTGGTATCAAAAAGATGCTAACGGAAATATTATTATTCCTCCCGGAACTAATTATAATGATGTCGCACAGTTAGATTTTACTAATACTGAAATGCGAACTGGGATGATTGATGCAATGTCCTATTGGGTTTACAGTGCAAACATAGATGGTTTTAGATGTGATTATGCTGATTTTGTTCCTCAGAATTTTTGGTCAGAAGCTATTACCGCTTTAAGAAAAATTAAGAAAAATCAGAATATATTAATGCTTGCAGAAGGATCAAAAGTGAGTCAATTTGCTGCTGGTTTTGATTATACTTTTGGTTTTAACTTCTTCAGTACTTTGGAAAAAGTTTTTAAAGAGAGTAAATCGGCTACTACTTTACAAGATTCGAATGCTACCGAATATGCTAATAATTATAATCCTGAAAATAGGATTGTTAGGTATACAACCAATCATGATGTCAACCTTTCTGATGGTACACCGTTAGAGTTATTTGGTGGAAAAAAAGGTTCTATTGCAGCATTTGTCGTTGCTTCGTACATGAATTCAGTACCTATGATTTATAACGGACAAGAAGTAGGTTACAATAAAAGACTCGATTATTTTAACCGTACCCCTATTGACTGGAGTACTGCCGATCTAGATATGCTAGCCGAATATAAGAAAATCATTGCTTTCAGAAATTCTAGCAATGCACTAAAAAAGGGGACTTACAAAGGATATAGTAGTGATGCTGTAAGTGCATTCACTATGGAAACCGCTACTGAAAAAGTCTTTGTGTTATCTAACTTAACCTCTGCAACTGTCAATTATACTATTCCCGTTTCATTATCTAAAATGACTTGGAAAGATGGATTTACCGGTGCTGCAATATCAGCTACTACTCAAATAAGTTTATTGCCGTTTCAATATAAAGTATTGAAAAATTAATGCTGAAAATTAATTTTAGGTAACATCCGTTAGCCAAAACACTATTCCATTTATTGCCGCAAAACACAAAGGCACAAAAGATTTAATTCATATCACTTTCTTGTTTTTAAGCAATTTGATAGTTTATTTAAATTTTTTAAATGCTTCGAACCTATATGCCTTTGTGCCTTTGCGTCAATTTATTAAGGATGGATTAACATCCATTCCTACAACGCTGTGAAAGTTCCACAAGAACGATTCATACCTATTTAGCGCATTCAAAAAACGGTCCTAATCTAAATTAAAGCACCATATTAAACCAGAATAGCATCCTTTATTAATTAATTAAAAAATAAAAAACATGAACTTTAGACTTAAAAAAATACGTCTTCATGCGTTATTTCTATTCGTTTGTGCAAGCCCATTATGGATGCTCGCACAAGAAATCAATTCGCCTAACAAAAACCTTGTTCTAAAATTTGAATTGAGAGAAAATGGAGTGCCTTCTTACCAATTGACTTATAAGGGAAAACCGGTTATCAAACCCAGTACTTTAGGAGTAGAAACAAAAGATGTAGCATCATTCATTGATGGATTTTCTATTACAAACACAACCCAAACGGCTGTCGATGTTAATTGGGATCCTGTTATGGGCGAACAAAAAACGATTCGTAATAATTACAACGAACTGCTAGTTACTTTGGCGCAAGCCAAAAACAATAATCGCTACATCCGAATTAGGTTTCGTTTATTCAACGATGGATTGGGTTTTAGATATGAATTTCCAAAACAAAATGATTTGAATTATTTTGTAATCAAAGAAGAACGTACCGAATTTCAATTGGCAGGAGATCATAAAATTTTCTGGATTCCGGGAGATTATGACACAAATGAATATGCTTATACCACATCAAAGATTTCGGAGATTCCTTCCTTGATGAAAAAAGCTACCGTTGAAATCAATTCCCAATGGCCAATAAAAAATTTGGCGGTACAAACACCTTCTATGATGAAATCTTCAGATGGTTTATACATCAATATTCATGAAGCGGCATTGATTAATTATCCCGCCATGTCTTTAAACGTGGATGCAACAACTTTCAAAATGAGCAGTCATCTTACTCCGGACGCTGTTGGGAATAAAGGATACATGCAAACGGATGCTCAAACGCCTTGGAGAACTATTGTGGTAAGTGATAAGGCCACTGATATTTTGGCTTCAAAACTAATCTTAAACCTCAACGAACCTACAAGTTACAAAGATGTTTCTTGGATAAAACCAGTAAAATACATTGGAATTTGGTGGGAATATTTCGTAGCTGGAAAAAGCACTTGGGCGTACGGAAAAGAGACTAATGTGAAACTAAATCAAGATTTTACTAAGCTTACGCCAAATGGAAAACACGGAGCGACTACGGAACATGCCAAAGAGTACATTGATTTTGCAGCAAAAAATGGTTTTGACGCCATCCTTATCGAAGGTTGGAATGTAGGTTGGGAAGATTGGATTAACAATTGGAAAGAAGAAGTTTTTGATTTCACAACTGCTTATCCTGATTTTGATGTAAAAGCAGTACATGAATACGCTGCCGCAAAAGGCGTAAAGATTATCATGCACCACGAAACTTCTGGAGCCGCAACAAACTACGAACGTCGTTTGGACCGTGCTTTTGAGTTTATGAATGCCAATGGATATGATGCTGTAAAAACAGGTTATGTAGGGAAGATTATTCCTCGTGGTGAACACCATGACGGACAATGGATGGTCAATCATTACATACACGTAGCGGAGCGCGCTGCCGATTATAAAATCATGATTGACAGCCACGAAGCGGTTCGTCCTACGGGGTTAAACCGTACCTATCCGAACTGGGTTGCACAAGAATCAGCTAGGGGAACAGAGTTTGAAGCCATGGGAGGATTAGCTCCGGAACACACCACTATTTTACCATTTACCCGCTTGATGGGTGGACCAATGGATTATACACCCGGTATTTTTCAAACCGATCTTACCTACTACAAAACTGGTGGAAACCAACGTGTCAATACTACTTTGGTAAAACAACTAGCTTATTATGTGACCATGTACAGCCCGTTGCAAATGGCAGCTGACATTCCGGACAATTACAATCGTTTTCCAGATGCTTTTCAGTTTATCAAAGATGTTGCAGTAGACTGGGACAATAGCTATATCCTAGAAGCTGAGCCAGGAGATTACATCACTATTGCCCGTAAAGCAAAAGGTAAAAACGAATGGTTCGTGGGTGGTATAACTGATGAAAATGCAAGAACGGCAACTATTGCTTTTGATTATCTTCCAAAAGGTAAAAAATACATCGCAACAGTTTATTCGGATGCTAAAGACGCCAGTTGGAACGAAAAACCACAAAATTATACGATTCAAAAAATCATAGTGACTTCAAAAAGTGTTTTGAAACAATACATCGCTCCCGGTGGAGGTACTGCCATCAGTATCAAAGAAGGGACTGTTTTAGAAATGAAGGGTTTAAAAAAAATCTAATTTGAAGAATAAAACACAAACCATATTGCAAACACACCTGTTTTGTAATATGGTTTATTAAACAGAATTACCAAAAAAATAAATACTAATACTAACTTAAAAACCAAAAAACTATGAAAAAGAAATTACTCTTTTTTATTATTTGTCTTTTGACAATTTCTTTTGCAAATGCAAAAAAGCCACCGCTTATTTCGGAAGAAAAACAGAATTCAGCTTTTCTAACGATCAGTATATTCGGCGATGCGACTCCAGGAAGCTGGACAACGGATACTGATATGACCACTACTGATGGAACAACTTATACTCTTAAAGGAGTTGCTTTGATTCCAGGAGCATTAAAATTTAGAGGAAATCACGAATGGACATTACCCTACAATTGGGGAGGCACCGCTTTTCCTTCAGGTACAGCAGTAGTTGATGCCAATGGTATTACAATACCAACCGCTGGTAATTATGATATTACTTTCAATATCACAACTGGAGTTTATTCATTTGTCGTTTCGCAAGTAAGTTTTCAAGTAATAAGCATATTTGGTGATGCAACTCCGGGAGCTTGGGTAACTGATACTGACATGACCACTACAGATGGGACTATTTATACTCTTAATGGAGTTTCTTTGATTCCTGGCGCATTAAAATTTAGAGGAGATCATGCTTGGACATTACCTTACAATTGGGGAGGAACAAGTTTTCCTTCAGGAACTGCAACAGTCGATGGTAGTGGTATAACCGTACCAACAGCGGGTAATTATAATATTACTTTTAATAAAACTACGGGTGTTTATAGTTTTACATTTCAAACCATAAGCATATTTGGTGATGCCACTCCAGGAGCTTGGGTAACTGATACTGATATGACAACTACAGACGGGACTATTTATACCCTTAATGGAGTTTCTTTGATTCCTGGTGCTCTAAAATTTAGAGGGAATCATGCTTGGACATTACCTTACAATTGGGGAGGAACAGATTTTCCTACAGGAACAGCGGTAGTTGATGCCAATCCTATACCTGTACCTACAGCAGGTATTTATAATATTACTTTTAATAAAACTACTGGAGTTTATTCAATTACAATTCCACCAGTAAACTATCAAGTGATCAGTATATTTGGAGATGCGACTCCGGGAGCTTGGGTAACCGATACTGACATGACAACTACTGACGGTACCATTTACACTCTTAATGGAGTTTCCTTAGTACAAGGAGCATTAAAATTTAGAGGGGATCACGCTTGGACATTACCTTACAATTGGGGAGGGACAGCCTTTCCTTCAGGAACAGCAGTTGTTGATGCTAACCCTATAACTATACCAACTACAGGCATTTATAATATCACTTTTAATAAAACAACTGGAGCTTATTCATTTGCCACCCCACAAATAGTATATGCTATAGTAGGTTTAATTGGTGATGCGACTCCTGGCGGATGGAATACGGATACTGACATGGCAACTATAGATGGCATTCACTACACAATTAACGGAGTTTCTCTGGTACAAGGTGCATTAAAATTCAGAGGGGATCATGCTTGGACGTTACCTTACAATTGGGGAGGAACCGACTTTCCTTCAGGAACAGCAGTTGTTGATGCAAATGGTATCACAATACCAACAGCAGGTATTTACAACATCACTTTTAATAAAACAACTGGAGTTTACAGTTTCACATTTCAAACCATAAGTATATTTGGAGATGCTACCCCAGGAGCCTGGGTAACCGATACGGATATGACGACTTCAAATGGAATTGTTTATACACTTGACGGAGTTTCTTTAATACCAGGTGCATTAAAATTTAGAGGGGATCACGCTTGGACCTTACCTTACAATTGGGGAGGAACAGACTTTCCATCAGGAACCGCAGTTGTTGATGCTAATCCTATAACTGTACCAACAGCCGGTGTTTATAACATTATTTTTAATAAAACGACCGCAGAATATAGCATTTTAATCCCTTCTGCACCAAGTAAATTAAACTATAGTACCCCTACTATTTTTGTTACAAATACAGCTATTACAAGCTTAGTTCCTTCAGTAGATGAAGGTTTAGGCAATCTTGTATATACTGTAAATCCAGCATTACCTGGAGGACTTCAATTGGACGCCACTACTGGTATTATCAGTGGAACGCCAACAAGCATTCAATCTGCAACAGTATACACAGTATCTGCAACCAATAGCTATGGTTTTTCTTCAAAAACAATTAGTATTGAAATACAGGGAATACCAACAGCTTTAACATATGCAGGAAACCTTAGGTTACCAATAAACATAGTAATGGAAGCGGTAGTACCTACTGTAACTTCAAATCCGGTATCGACTTTTAGCATCAATCCTTCTTTATCCACCGGCATGAGTTTTAATACCAGTACAGGAGCCATAAGCGGAAGACCAACTGTAGAGACAGCTGCAATCAGCTATACTGTTACTGCTACGAATTCAATTGGCGCTACAACTAAAAATTTCACAATCGAAGTCTATAACGAAGACCATGATTTTGATGGTGTTTTGGATGTAAATGATAACTGTCCTACAACATATAATCAAGATCAGGCAGATATTGACCATGATGGTATTGGTGATGCATGTGATTTAGTTGAAATAAATGTTGCCGAAGGATTTTCTCCAAATGGAGATGGTAAAAATGACACTTGGTTTATAAATAATTTAATAAATCATCCTAATTCCTCCGTTCGCGTATTAAACAGCACAGGAGCCGAAGTCTATTTTTCTAAAGATTACCAAAATGATTGGAATGGAGAATACAAAAACACCGGTTCAATTGTAGCTGTAGGTTCTTATTTCTATCAAATTGATTTAGGTAATGATGGTTCTATTGACAAACAAGGCTGGATTTACATTGCTAAATAATTTATAAATAAAAAGTAACATGAAAAAAATACATTATATATTGGCGGCCACACTACTCTTAATTGGTAGTTCGGTTTTTGCCCAACAAGAAGGCTCTTTCGCTTTTTACAAATACCACATGAATGTTATCAATCCTGCTTATGCAGGTGTTGATGGGCAAACCGTAATTACAAGTTCCCTTAGAAATCAATGGAGCGGAATTGCAAATGCACCAAAAACTCAGGCAGTTTCTTTTGGAATGCCAATAGCAAATAATCTTGGTTTTGGAATCGCTGTTGTCAATTCTTCTACTTTTATAGAAAAACAAACGGCTGTAGACATTAATTTATCTTATAAAGTAAAAATGACTCAAAGCACCGATTTGTATTTGGGTATCAATGCTGGCGGTACTAATTTTAATCTAAATACAGCTGGATTAGAACTGTATTCAGTTGAAGCAGATCCTGCTTTTGGTTCCATTCACACTTTTAATCCCAACTTTGGTGCAGGTGCCTTATTAAAAAGCGAAAAATTCTATGTATCGCTTTCGGTTCCAAAATTATTAAATATCCAAAATGCAAAAAATGATAATGGATATGCAACAGTAGAAACCAACAAACCTAGAGTTTATCTAAGCGGTGGTTATGATTTTAATCTTAATCCAGCGGGTACATTAGTATTAAAACCATCTGTGTTGGCTAGATATGTTACTGCTGCACCATTTTCTGTTGATTTCAGTACCATGTTGCAAATACAGAATAATTTTGAAGTTGGTGCATTGTATCGAACAGATAAAGCCTATGCAGCAATGGCTAATTTTATTCTTAACAAGAAATTCATCATTGGATATGCTTATGAAATGAGTACTATTTCAACGATGGCCAGTGCTAAAAATACAAATGAGATTTTACTACAATATAAGTTTTAAATATAATTTGGATTTTGTTTTAAACACCTCTCACGAGGTGTTTTTTTATCTTTTTAAAACTAATTTTTCATCAAACCGGAACTTATAATAATTACATCTTCAAAAAAGGAGCGAAACAATTATTAATACTAGTAACTCTATAGTTTTAATTACAATTCTATTTTAAAAATAGAAAAAAAACTCATTACAACGGCCCTCTATTAAAGTTTATGCAAAAAAATTAACCAATCTAATTAACCAAAAACCAAAAAACCAATGAAGAAAAAAATAACTTCTAAACTATTAAATAACCGTTCCAACCAATCGAAAGTGCTCCTAATTTGTTTGAATCTTTTGATGATTTTATTTGCGAGTTCTATTTTTGCACAAGATCCTGCTCAGTACGGAACCCCATATACAGGAGTGTCAGATCCCAGAGATGCAAACATTTACCAAGTGCATATTCGTCCGCATAGTGCAGCTGGTAATTTGGCGGCTGTAACAGCCGATTTAGACCGAATCAAAGCCCTCGGTATTAATGTGTTATATCTAATGCCTATTTACCCTTACGGAACTGATTCCAGAAGTTCTAATTCTCCTTATTGCATCAAAGATTTCAAAGCAGTTAGTTCAGAATATGGTTCTCTGACTGATTTACGAAACCTTTCTGATGCCGCTCATAGCCGAGGAATGGCAGTTATTTTAGACTGGGTTGCCAATCAAACTTCCTGGGATCATCCCTGGATTACCCAACATCCCGATTACTATGTTCAAAGTAATGGCGTGATACAGCAATTAAGTACGTATCCTGATGTAGCCGCTTTAAATTTCAATAGCACAGCAATGAAAACGGCAATGATTGATGCCATGCGTTATTGGGTTTTTGCTTCCAATATTGACGGGTATCGTTGTGACTTTGCTGATAGCGCTCCTGCTACTTTCTGGACGCAAGCCATCAGTAATTTAAGAGGTATTACTTCGCATAAATTAATACTATTCGCAGAAGGTACTTTTGCTCAAAATTTCACTTCCGGTTTTGATATGAATTTTGGGTTTAAATGGTATGGTGATACACTTAAATCGGTTCACTCGGGGACTTCTGTAGCCCAACTTCAAACAGTTACCAATACTGAATATACTTCGGCAAATGCCTCACAACAAATTGCCCGATATACCGCTAACCATGACTCAGAAACTACTGAAACAGCCATGAATGTTTTTGGAGGTCACGATGGCGTAATCGCAAATTTTCTAGTATCCGCTTACATGCGAGGGGTTCCGTTCTTAACCAGCGGACAAGAAGCCGATTTTAATCAAATAATTCCATGGCCATATACTTCTGTAAAAATTAATTGGAGTAATACTACCGCAAAAACAGATTTTACTAAAATACTAAATTTTAGAAACTCAAGCGTAGCCATAAGACGTGGCACAATGACCAATTATTCAAACACAAACGTTTGTGCTTTTACCAAAACATCTGGAAGTGAAAAAGTTACCGTTATCACAAACCTCAGAGGATCATCCTCAACTTTTGTTGTTCCAGCAGCCATGGCAGGTTCTTTCAAAGAGGTATATACCGGAGCAACAATTAACTTAACTTCTGGTGCAACAATGACCTTAAATCCTTATCAATATCTTGTTGTTACGAACCTCTATTATTATACCATCAAAAACAGATGGAAAGGAACGTATCTCTACGATGCCGGGGCTAATGTAGGTTATGGTGCGACCGTAGCAAACAATAATTATCGCTGGGAAAAAGTAATGGTGGATGGCCGCTACACACAATTCAAAAACCTAGGTACTGGAGAATTTATGCACATCGAAAATCAAACGGGTTCTGTTCAATGTGGAGCGATTACGGCAGGCTGGTCAAGTGCGCAATGGACTCCCGAATATATTGATGGCACTTGGATTAGAATTAGAAATAAATGGCAACCAGCAAGTATTGTAAATGTAGAAGGACAAACAGGAGCTGCCCAATATTCAGGGGCTCAAGATAGTTTTTATAGTGCACAATGGCAGTTGAACGCAGTCGCAGCTGGAACTGCAACTTCTCGCTTATCAAATTCAAAAAGTATTTCAAATGAAGAAAGCGAAACTACTTTGATTATAATCTATCCTAATCCAGCAACCAACAATCAGTTTAATATAATTTTACCAGAATTGGACGCTAATGATTTTGCAACAGTGACAGTTACTGATTTGAATGGGAAAATTGTTTTAGTAAAACAATTTGATGTCTCCACAAAAATTGACCACAATTTAGCAACAGGATTGTATTTCGTTAATGTTAACACGAATCATCTTGATGTTACTAAAAAAGTGATTATAAAATAAGGATATAAAAACAATTACTTTAAAAACACAAAAGGGAGTATGAATTAATTTTCATACCCCCTTTTTTATTTTCAAAATAATATAAGTTTTTTGATCTTATATTTATTCTTACAAATTCATTCCTCCCGAAACTTCAAGGCGTTGTCCATTCACCCATTTAGCATCTTCTGTACATAGAAAAGCAACTACGGTACCAATATCATCGGGTAATCCTACTCGTCCTAATGCAGTCAACGAAGCAATCATTTGATTTAATTGCTCATTATCACGAACTGCACCACCACCAAAATCAGTTGCTATCGCGCCAGGCGCTACAATATTTACTCTAATTTTTCTTTCACCTAATTCTTTTGCTTGGTATTTTGTCAATGTTTCTATTGCACCTTTCATACTCGCATAAGCAGCGTAACCAGGCATAGAAAAACGAGTTAATCCTGAAGAAATATTTATAATCCCGCCACCATCATTCATTACTGCTACCGCTTTTTGAGTTAGAAAAAACGCTCCTTTGAAATGAATATTAACCATGTTATCTACTTGTGCTTCGGTAGTTGTTAAAAAACTTTCATGAACTCCAACACCCGCATTATTGACTAAAAAATCAAATTTATCAGTATCAAAAGTGCTTTTTAAAGCCGTTGTTACATTTTGAAAAAAAGAATCAAAACTACTTGATTCAGCTACATTCAATTGAATAGCTGCTGCTTTCTGTCCCAAATTTTCAATTTCTTTCACAACAGCTTCCGCCTCTTCCTTTTTACTATGGTACGTTAACACTACATCAAGTCCTTTTTTAGCCAGACTCAAAGCCATATCTTTCCCTAATCCGCGGCTTCCACCGGTTACTAATGCTATTTTCTTTTTCTTTGATTCCATCTTAAATAGTTGTTTTAAATTAATACAGCAAAATTAGTGTAGAAGTAACGCTAGCCAATTGTAAATATCAATCCAGAGTTTGCAAAATTCAAATCAATCTATTCAAACTCTGAAAGCTATAGGAGTCAATGTTGTTTGTTTTTTGAAAAAATTAGAGAAATGTGCTAGTTCCTCAAAACCGAGTGAATACGCAATTTCTGAAATGTTCCAATCAGTTTCTTTTAATAGAACCTTAGCTTCATGAATCAATCGGTCACTGATTAATTCAGTAGTCGTTTTACCCGTATTCTCTTTTAAAACTTTATTCAAATGATTGACATGAATGGACAATTGAGCGGCAAAATCTTTAGCTGATTTTAATTCTAATCGTTGTCGAGGTGATTCAATTGGGAATTGTCTTTCTAATAATTCCACAAATAATGAAGAAACTCTGGCTGCCGAATTGTGTTTTGAATATAAAGCTGTTACAGGTTGTAGCTTTTGCCCAAAGTGTATTAACTCTGCCACATAATTTCGAATCAAATCGTATTTATACACATAATCAGAGTTGATTTCTTTATGTATCTTTTTGAATATCAAATCAATTTCGACAGCATCCTCCTCGGAAACTTCAAAAATAGGATAGCCATCTGGTTGAAAAATTGGAAGACTATCTAAATCTAATCCGCTTTTATCTTTGGTTAAAAACTCGCTCGTAAAAACACAAAAATGACCGGACTGTTGCTGCAAATCTTGTGGAACATAATGATACGGGATCTTTGGCGTAGCAAATAGCAATGCATTTTTTTCTATATCTATTACTTTGTCAGCATATTCGGCTCTATTCTTCCCTTTTATCAAACTTATTTTAAAATAGGCTCTACGATCATAAGGCATTACGGGCTTTTCTTTGAATGTTTCAAAAAGCTCTTTGATATTGAAAACATTGAAATGCCCTATTTCTTTTTGAATACCATGTGGCAATAATGTGTTCGTTTCCGCATTGGAGTCTCCAGAGATTTCCTTGTAAAACTCGTCTATTGATTTTAATTTCATTGGAAATGAATTTGTAAAAATCAAATATAGTGATTAAAACAAAAAATTTAATATTTTTATTCCCCACCCAACATTTCCATGAATTCCAAAGCCGTCCTGGTATTCTTCACATTGTCAAAAGTCAACAGCAAGCGCAAACCAGCCGGCGTTTGTTTTTCTTTCATTTTACAAATAGAATTGTGGGTTTGCACAAATTTTATCACTTGTTGAAAACGATTCGATTGGTAATAATCGGATTGTTGATCCGATACAAAATACCCGATCATCTTGCCTTGTTTCATTACCAATTTTTCTATCCCAATTCGAGTCGCAATCCATTTAATTCGAATACTGTTCATTAATGCTTTAGCACGCGGTGGCATTGGACCAAAACGGTCAATCAATTTATTCTGAAAAATAATGAGTTCTTCTTCGTTTTTGACTGCGCCTAATTCATTGTACAAACTCAATCGTTCCGAAACATTATTGATATACTCATCAGAAAACAACAACTCAAAATCAGTATCGATTTGCAGGTCTTTGACGTATTCTTTGGTTTCCAAATTATTTTCCTCCGGATATAAATCCTTGAATTCATTTTCTTTCAGTTCATCGATGGCTTCATTCATGATTTTTTGATAGGTATCAAAGCCAATTTCATTGATAAAACCACTTTGTTCACCTCCCAATAAATCCCCTGCACCACGAATCTCTAAATCTTTCATAGCAATATTGAATCCGCTTCCTAATTCACTGAATTGCTCCAAAGCCTGAATTCTTTTTCTGGCGTCATCCGTCATCGCAGAATATGGCGGACAAATAAAATAGCAAAAGGCTTTCTTATTGCTACGTCCTACACGACCGCGCATTTGATGCAAATCAGACAATCCAAAATTATTCGCATTATTGATAAAAATCGTATTCGCATTAGGAACGTCCAAACCACTTTCGATGATGGTGGTTGCCACCAAAACATCAAATTCTCCGTTCATAAAAGCCAACATCAATTCCTCAAGTTTTTTTCCATCCATTTGGCCGTGACCAATTCCAACTCTGGCATTTGGGACCAAACGCTGAATCATTCCAGCCACTTCCTTGATGTTTTCTATTCGATTATTAATGAAAAAAACCTGTCCGTTACGTTGAATTTCATAGGAAATCGCATCCCGAATCATCTCTTCACTGAACCCAACTACATTCGTTTCAATAGGATAACGATTGGGCGGAGGCGTTGTAATCACTGATAAATCGCGCGCTGCCATCAATGAAAACTGCAGCGTTCTCGGGATTGGCGTAGCCGTCAATGTCAGTGTATCAACATTTGCAGCTATGGTTTTGAGTTTGTCTTTTACGTTGACACCAAATTTTTGTTCCTCATCTACAATCAACAATCCTAAATTTTTGAAAACTACATTCTTGTTGACTAATTGATGTGTTCCAATCACTATATCCAGTTTTCCTTCGGCTAATAATTTTAAGGTTTCTGCTTTTTGTTTGGCCGTTCTAAAACGATTTAAATACCCCACAGAAACTGGCATGTCTTTCAATCGTTCCGTAAAAGTTCGGTAGTGTTGGTATGCCAAAATGGTTGTGGGGACTAATATCGCTACTTGTTTGCTGTTATCTACCGCCTTGAAAGCGGCACGAATGGCGACTTCAGTTTTACCAAAACCCACATCTCCACAAACCAAGCGATCCATTGGGCGGTCACTTTCCATATCGGCTTTTACTTCTGCCGTTGATTTAGTTTGGTCCGGCGTATCTTCATAAATGAACGAGCTTTCTAATTCGTTTTGTAAATAACTGTCGGGCGCAAACTGGAATCCTTTTTCCAATCGGCGCTTGGCATACAATTGAATCAAATTGAATGCAATATGTTTGACGCGTGCTTTGGTTTTTTGTTTTAAAATCTTCCATGCATTCGAACCCAATTTGTAAATTTTGGGTGGCGTTCCGTCTTTTCCGTTGTATTTCGAAATTTTATGAAGCGAATGAATACTCACATACACAATATCATTATCAGCATAAACGAGCTTGATGGCTTCTTGTGTTTTGCCTTCAACCTGTATTTTTTGCAAACCTCCAAACCGTCCAATTCCGTGATCAATGTGTGTCACGTAATCACCAACGGATAATGTTGTGAGTTCTTTTAAAGTGATATTCTGTTTTTTCGAATAGCCATTTTTGATACTAAATTTATGGTAGCGTTCAAAAATCTGATGATCGGTATAACAGGTGATTTGGTTTTCCTCATCAATAAATCCTTGATACAAAGGCAAAACAACGGTATGGTATTGTTTTCTGATGTTCTCAGAATTGGCCTCATCTAAACTCTCAAAAATATCATGAAATCGTTTGGCTTGGGCATCATTCGAACAAAACAAATAATTTTTGTAACCGTTGAAATGATTTTCATTCAGATTATTCAACAACAAATCAAACTGTTTATTGAAAGACGGTTGCGGCTGAATGTGGTATTCGAATTTTTTGGTGGTTCTAAAAATAGCTTTTGAACTCAATTCCACAATTGAGAAATCCAATGCTCTTTTTATAAATTCCGCTTGATTCAAGAACAATTGTTCCGGTGTCGAACGTTTTATTTCCTGCGATAACTTTTCAAAAGCTTCTTCTGCCTTCGCAAATTGTTTGTCTAATTGTGATAAAAAATCTTCAGTATTTTGTATAAAAATTACCGTTTTCTCTGAGATATAATCCAAGAAACTTTCTCGGTTTTCCTGAAAAACTTTGTTTTCCACATTTGGGATTATAGTAATCTTTTTTTGCGTTTCAATAGACAATTGCGTCGCAACATCAAACGTACGAATACTCTCTACTTCATCTCCAAAAAACTCGATTCGGTACGGATTATCATTCGAAAAAGAAAATACATCGACAATTCCCCCACGAACCGAAAATTCTCCGGGTTCTGTAATGAAATCAACTCTTTTGAATTCATATTCGAACAAAACTTCATTGATAAAATCAATAGAAATCTTGTCACCAACGGCAACTTTCAACGTGTTTTTATCCAATTCTTTTCGGGTCACTACTTTCTCAAATAAGGCTTCTGGATAGGTGACAATAACGGCCGGTTTCTTGCGCGAATTGATTCTGTTGAGGACTTCGGCGCGTAGCAAAACATTCGCATTATCCGTTTCTTCTATTTGGTACGGACGACGAAATGAACCGGGATAAAAAAGCACATCTTGATCACCAACCATCTGTTCGAGGTCGTTCAAATAATACGCCGCTTCTTCTTTATTGTTTAAAATAACCAAAAAAGGAAGCTCTGATTTCTTAAAAATTGCACGAATTACAAAGGAAAGTGCCGATCCGAGTAATCCGGAAAGGTGCATTTTTACTTGATTATTCTCTAATAAACGAGCAACTATTTGCTGCGTTTTTGGCGAATTATCGTAGGTGTTATATAAGGCTTTTTTACTCAACGCGTGGCATATTTGGATTGACTGGTGAATTAGGCACTGGCGTATTAGGAATTGCTCTTGCAGTATCCATCATTTTCAATAAGTCAGCCTCACCTTCTTCGACCGGAATTTTACTTTTTTCTACAATTTTATCCATTTGTCTTTGCAAGGAAACCAATTCCAAGTTGATTTCAGCAACTAACTTTGTCACTTTTTTATCAGGAATATTATCCAAATGGATGAATAAATCCAACAATCGAACTTTAGTGATTAAAGTCGAAATTCTGCTTTTTAATTGCGGTTGATTAAAATTAAATGGTACATTATCGTTTAAAGCCATTGCTTTTTTTGAAAGTGCTGTCGCTTTTTGTTGAAAAGCACCAATGGATTTTTTAGGCTTTTGAGCTAATTCAGCCAAAAACATGCGCAATTCATTCCAAGTAGCGATACTTTTTTCAGAAGCCTCCGTTATAGGAGTGTCATAAAAAACCCAACCTTTTTCTATGTTTTTAAATATGACTTCTTTTCTTTTAATCTCTTTCTTGTTTTCGGAAATCCGTTTTTGACTATCATCTTGACACGAAAACAAGATGAAAATCAGAGAAAAGAAGACTATTATTTTGTTTATCATTTGAATTTGAATTAAAGTACAAAGTTACAAAGTAAATTTACAATTACGAATTACGACAGAGGAATAACAATCTAATATTCCTGACGCTCTTTTTATATTTAAAAGAACAAAAATTAAGAATTCTACACCCATTTAAAACATCATTTTAGTAAATTTATAACTTTTTTAATCAAATTTGTGTTATTTACGAAAACGTTATCTTTGTATTTCAAAACAGACAAAATGAGTACTAAAATATTGATTATCGGCGCTTGCGGACAAATTGGAACGGAACTTACCCATAAGTTGCGAAAAATATACGGGACAGAAAACGTAATTGCTTCGGATATTCGAAAACTGAATAATGATGTTGTCAATTCAGGTCCATTTGAAGTGGTAAATGCCCTGGATTTTAATCAAATTGAGCATCTTGTAGAGATTCATCAAATCGATGAAATCTATTTAATGGCCGCATTACTATCAGCTACAGCCGAGAAAAACCCTGCTTTTGCCTGGGATTTGAATATGAATTCTTTGTTTCACGTTTTGAATTTGGCGAAAGCCAAAAAAATAAAAAAGATATTCTGGCCTTCCAGTATTGCTGTTTTTGGCCCAACAACACCCAAAAAAAACACCCCACAGTATACCATTATGGAACCTTCAACGGTTTATGGAATCAGTAAACAAGCTGGTGAAAGATGGTGTGAATACTACCACAATATTTTTGGCGTTGATGTGCGAAGCATCCGTTATCCTGGTTTGATTAGTTGGTCTACGCCTCCCGGTGGCGGAACAACGGATTATGCCGTAGATATTTTCCATAAAGCACTTTCGGACAAAACATACGAATGTTTTTTATCCTCCGAAACTAAAATGCCTATGATGTATATGGAAGATGCAATTGCTGCAACGATACAAATTATGCAAGCTCCAGTCGAACAAATAAAAATTCATTCTTCTTATAATCTGGCCGCAATGAGTTTTACTCCAACAGAGATTGCTACCGAAATCAAAAAACACATTCCTGACTTTACTGTTACTTATAAACCTGACTTTCGTCAAATAATAGCCGACAGCTGGCCAGCGAGTATTGATGATGCAGACGCCAGAAAAGACTGGAACTGGAAACATAAATTTGATTTGGAAAGCATGACCGTGGAAATGTTGAAAAATTTGAGCACCGAAAAATAAATTTTCTCCTTAAAACCAAAAAGAGTCTAGTTTTACGCTAGACTCTTTTTGGTTTAATAAAAATTACTTTATTTCATAAACATTATTGGCTTGTTTCACATCGGCCATTAATCCACTTGGGTCAATGGTGATTTTCTTAATCGTTGTTTTCGGTTTAGAAATAGCAAACTCATACGTAGGATGTGCCCAAGTCCAGTCGTTCAAAACTGTTCTTTTTACAGCTGGACTTGGGTTTTCTTTTTCGAAACTCATCATGCGTAGCGGAATATAAAAACTTTCTGTACTTCCATCTGTATATTCAACAGTCAAATCAATAGGCATTGGCATTCTGCCTATTCTTTCTAATGTTACAACCGTTTTATCGGCATTCTCTTTTACAGCTGCGATTCCGTAATCAATAGTATTCGTCGTTTCAGCCCAGTCTACCAAATACCAATCTAAATTTGCTCCAGAAACACGTTCTGCTGTTCTCTTAATGTCATTCGGTGTAGGATGTTTGAACTTGAAATCCTGGTAATATCTCTTAATCGTTTTTGCCAAATTATCCTGTCCAATCACATAACCTAATTGTGACAAGAAAATACTACCTTTTACATAAGATGAAATACTATACGGTCTCTTTTCATCGTAACGGTCACCATGCGTTGTTTGCGGTTGCTCCTTACCTGATTCTACTAGCTTGTAATATGCAGCATAATTTCCTTTGAATGGATTTTCTTCTTTTTTAACCGCCATTTCGTTCAAAACAAAATCTTCTACGTAAGTGGTAAATCCTTCATCCATCCAAGGATGTTTCGATTCATTTGAAGCTAAAACATGTTGAAACCAAGAATGCCCCAACTCATGCGTTGCGGTTCCCAAAATTCCTTCCAACGTTCCATTCCCTAACATCAACGTACACATGGCATATTCCATTCCGCCATCTCCACCTTGTATAAAAGAGTATTGCTTGTATGGATAATCTCCTATTTTTTTATTGTAAAAATCCATTACGTTAACCATTAAAGGTTCCAGTTTTTTCCAGTTTTCTGCAGTCTTAGGATTGTTTTTATAAAAGAAATGCAAATCAACATTGTTAGGTCCTTTTACCACATCATGGATATAATTTTTATCAGCTGCCCAAGTAAAATCATGTACCATAGGGGCTATAAAATGCCAAGTCAATGTTTTCGTTTTCTTTGGATAAACTACAGTAACTCCTGCATCTTGATATCCTTTTCCTATTTCATTTTGGTTTTGTAAATACCCAGAACCTCCTAAAGTATAGGCTGCATCAATAGTAATATTGACATCAAAATTTCCCCAAACACCATGAAATTCTCTGGCGATATAAGGATCAGCATGCCAGCCTTCAAAATCAAATTCGGCAATTTTTGGATACCATTGTGCCATTGACAATTCAACACCTTCTATATTATTTCTTCCGGAACGACGAATTTGCACCGGAACCTGACCGTCAAAATCCAGCGTGAAAGTGGTTTTTGAGTTAGGTACTATTGGCTTTACCAAAGTCACTTCTAGAATCGTCCCTGCTGTTTTTGCGGAAGCAGCAACTCCGTCTTGTTTGAAATTAGTGATATTCAAATACCCAATCTCACTAGGCTTCAACGTTTTAATTCGGCTTTCTTTTACATCCTTACCGTCCACTTTTATTTTGTTCACCATTCTGGCGTCAGGATCTTTGATGCTTTGAATTCTGGCATCCATTTCGCTTCCAGGCTGAAACGCATTAGGATACAAATGATAAAATACTTTTTTCAAGGTATCAGAAGAATTATTGGTATAAACCAATTCCTGCGTTCCTTTGTATTGGTAATTTTTCACATCCATGGTGACATCCATTTTATAATCGACATGCTGTTGCCAATAAGAGGAGCTTTGCGCAAATAAAGCACTGAAATTTAGTGTGATAAAAGATAGTAAAAGGATTTTTTTCATCATTTTTAAAATAAAAAATGGAAGAACTAAAGCTCTCCCATTAGATTAACAAATAGTTGAATTTAATTTTTAGACATTTTTTCAGCCATAATCAAAGCATTGTAAGCATTCACCATTTTTCCTGATTTTGAGGTTTCAGCATTTAATTTTTTCTCTTGATTTTCTCCCAATTCTACTGTTTCAGGAAGTGGCGTTCCTGAGTCCATCAAGATTTGTTTCACCTGTGCAGCAGATAATTTAGGATAATACGAACGAACTAACGCTGCAACACCGGCCGCATTTGGAGAAGCCATTGAGGTTCCCTGTTCGTATTTGTATTTATTATTTGGTACAGACGCATAAATTTCCATTCCCGGAGCATACACATCTACATTGATTTTTCCATAATTAGAAAAAGGCGCAACTACCGCTTCTCCATATACATCATTCAAAGCTCCAACAGTAAGAACGTTTTTAGCAAACTCTATTTTGTTGTCTTCAGCATCATTTGGAAAATTGATGTTTTTTTCTAAATCAATATCATTCCCATCATTTCCTGACGCATGTACGAATAAAACATCTTTCTTTTCAGCATATTTTATAGCATCAAAAACCCATTGCTTGTGTGGAGAATAACTTTTTCCAAAACTTCCGTTGATTACTTTCGCGCCATTATCAACAGCATAACGAATCGCTAAAGCAATATCTTTATCGTATTCATCTCCGTTAGGAACCGCTCTTACGGCCATAATTTCAACATTATTTGCCACTCCATCACCTCCAATATTGTTGTTTCTAACTTGTGCAATAATTCCGGAAACATGCGTTCCATGCAATGCCTCTTCTTTATCAGGTCCATAAACAACATTGTTTCCGTATTTGTTGTCATTTATATCATCCGGATTGTCTCCAACTGCTTTCCTTCCATTAAATTCTTTATTTAAATTGTAATTTAATTGGTCGTAAATGTACTTTCTGTATTCTTCGATATCAGCGGCAAATTTTGGTCCTGACTGCCCAATAACGCGAGTCATAATCATCTTGCTTTTATTCACAGTTTCATCAGTAGTGACAATTGCATTCAATTCTTCAAGTGTGTAATCGTCTTTCTTTAAATACGTTTGAATTACTTTATTGGTATTTAAAAGAAAATCTACTTGCTGTTTTCCCTCTAAAGCTTCATTGTATTTTTTGTCATAATCTGCTTTAGCATTTTTATATAATGCTGATCCGTCATCTGCTTTTTTCAGGATACGGGTCATCTCTAAATTTTCAAGTCCTGAATCCCCAAGGAAGTTCCAACCGTGAATATCGTCTACAAACCCGTTTTTATCATCATCAATTCCGTTGCCTGCAATTTCTTTTGTATTGGTCCAAATCACTGATTTTAAATCTTCGTGATCAATATCAACACCTGAATCTACAATCCCCACGATAACTTTTACTCCTTTTTTGTCTTTCAATAGTTCAGCATACGCTTTATCAACGCTCATTCCCGGAATCGTATCTTTAACTAAATCTAAATGACTCCAGCGCATCAATTCAGCTTCAGTGATAGGAGCATTTTTTTTGATAACTAATGGAGAACTTACCGTTATAGGTGCAATAGTTTTAGGAGCTTGTTTTTGAGCAGTACATCCCACAATTGCAAAAAAAGCAACAGCAGAATAATAAATGGGTTTAATATGGTTCATTTATAAATTTTTAAAAATTAAATGTGGGCCTAAATTATGTCTTTTTTGTCACAAAACTTAGATGGATTAACACTCCATTAAGATTTATTAGAAAGCAAAGAAATGAATATTTAAGGGTGTTTTCATCTTGTTCTAAATAAAAATGGAAGGACAATCTGCCCTTCCATTTATAAATAAACTGATTTATTATTTTTCAGACATTTTTTCAGCCATCAATAATGCATTATAAGCATTTACGATTTTACCTGATTTAGATAAGGTAGTAAAAGAACGCGTTTCAGCTGGTTTTCCACCAACAATAACCTCTGTTGTAATGGCCACACCTGAATCCATCAAAATGTGTTTCACTTGTTGTGCAGATAACTTTGGGTAATACGAACGAATTATTGCTGCAACTCCCGCAACATTTGGCGAAGCCATTGATGTTCCTTGTAAATATTTGTAAGTATCATTTGGTGTAGTCGCATAGATTTTTACTCCCGGTGCAAAAACGTCTACATTGTTTTTTCCAAAATTAGAAAACCGTGCCACTACTTTATTTCCGTATTCAAAATTTAATGCACCAATTGTGATTACATTATCAGCAAACTCAGTTACTTTATCATCCGAATCGTTAGGAAAATTATTTTCGGTGTCGAGATTTTTTGCATCATTACCGGCAGCATGAACAATTAATACATCCTTTTTCTCTGCATATTTGATAGCGTCATAAACCCATTGCTTGTGCGGTGAAAAGCTTTTCCCAAAACTTCCGTTAATTACTTTAGCGCCATTATCAACTGCATAACGAATACCAAGAGCAATATCTTTATCGTATTCATCACCATCAGGTACCGCACGAACGGTTAGGATTTCTACATTATTTGCAATTCCGTCTCCGCCCAATTGATTGTTTCTAACTTGAGCAACGATTCCGGCAACGTGAGTTCCATGAAGAATTGCATTCTTGTCAGGCCCCATAACGTTGTTATTTCCGTATTTTGTATCCGTAATATCTTCCGGATTATCGCCCACAACTTTTCTGTAATCTGTTGATAGGTTATCCCCTTGTAGAAGCGAATTAAAACCATCTAATTGTTTTTGAACAGCAACTTTTAAGTCAGCTAAAGGCATTCCATAAGAAAGCATTTGCTCCATAGCAGCTTTACTTTTTTGTACTTCCGGTTCTTGTGAAACAATTGCTTTCACTTCTTCAATTGTATAAACTGGTTTTCCAAAATGCTTGATTAATCTAGCATCACCTTCGTTTAAGGTAACTAACATTTGTTCCAAGCGTGTTTTCCCTTTAGCGGCATCGGTAATTTTAGTATCATTTGCCGCTTTTGCTGCTTGATATGTTACTTCATCAACTATGTTTTTGTTCTTGATGATTCGTTCATATTCGTAATTTTCTTTAGTAATATCTCCAAGGAAATTCCAACCGTGAATATCATCAACATATCCATTTTTATCATCATCAATTCCGTTTCCTGCAATTTCTTTTGTATTGGTCCAAACCACCGATTTTAAATCTTGATGCTCAATATCCACTCCTGAATCTACAATCCCCACGATAACTTTCACTCCTTTTTTATTTTTCAATAATTCAGAATATGCTCTATCAACGCTCATTCCCGGAATCGTATCTTTTACAAGGTCTAAATGACTCCAACGTTTTAAATCGTTTTCAGTTATTGGTGCCTTTTTGGTAATGTTCAAAGGTGCGCTTATTGCCGTAAGTGTTACACCAGAATTAGAAACTTGTTTTGAAGCGCCGCATCCTGCCAGAACCAATAGGGCAAATGCAGATAAATAAATTGGTTTAATACTATTCATTGAAAATTATGTTAAGTTTTAAATATTTGTCGAAAATAAATTATTTTGTTACAAAAATATGCGAGGTTAACATTATGTTAGGATTTGTTCACAAGTAAATCGCTCTTTCAACCGAACACCTTTTTCTGTTTTCTCAACAGTTATAATTTCATTATGGGCATCGTGTTCCAAAAATAAATAGTGATTGTTCTCTGCAGCAGCATTTAGAAATTTTGTTTTTTCTGGCATGGTCAATAAAGGTCTGGTATCATATCCCATTACATAAGGAATGGGAACGTGTCCTGCTGTTGCCAATAAATCAGCACAAAAAACAATGGTTTTATCCTGATATTGAATATGCGGAATCATTTGCTTTTCGGTATGGCCATCGGCAAAGAAAATACCAAACCCCAGTTCCGATTTTTCAAGAAAATCACCTTCAGGTCTTTGGATAAAATGCAGCTGACCACTTTCCTGCATCGGTAAAATATTTTCAGAAAGAAACGAGGCTTTTTCTCTAGGATTTGGTTTTGTCGCCCATTCCCAATGACTGTCGTTGCTCCAAAATTTGGCGTTTTTAAAAGCGGGTTCATAACCTGTTTTATCTTTATTCCATTGCACACTTCCACCACAATGGTCAAAATGCAAATGCGTCATAAAAACATCAGTAATATCATCGCGATGAAAACCAAATTTGGCTAAGGATTTATCCATCGAATGCGTTCCCCAAAGCGAATAATACCCAAAAAACTTCTCGGATTGTTTGTTTCCCATTCCAGTATCAATCAAAATCAATTTATCGCCATCTTCAATTAACAGACAACGCGCAGCAATATCAATCAGGTTATTTTGATCGGCAGGATTGGTTTTGTTCCAAATAGTTTTTGGCACCACGCCAAACATGGCTCCGCCATCTAATTTAAAATTTCCGGTTTCTATAGGATATAATTTCATGATTTTTCTTTTTTCGAGACGAACCAAAGTTAGGGATTTCAAACCCTTTTATCGGTTTCAAATAGGTTTTTTCTATTTTGTCATTTGCTATAAAAATGTTATCAATTATGGAAAAAGATTTTTATGCACTATCTTTGTCCTTAATTTAGACAAAATCAATATAAGCTATGATAAAAGTTTCTGACACTGCAAGAAAAAAAATCATCGATCTAATGAAAGATGATGGTTTTGATGCTGCAAACGACTACGTAAGAGTGGGCGTAAAAAGCGGCGGATGTTCTGGATTGTCTTATGATTTAAAATTTGATAAAACAAAAAGCGACGACGATAAAATTTTTGTAGACAATGATATAACTATTGCTGTTGAAAAAAAATCTTTTCTGTACTTAGCCGGAACAATTTTAGAATTCTCAGGAGGAATTAATGGAAAAGGATTTGTTTTCAATAATCCAAACGCACAAAGAACTTGCGGATGCGGTGAGAGTTTTTCTCTTTAATATTTAGACATCAATAATAAAGTTTAGGGTTCAATTTTGAATCTTTATATCTTTAAATCTTTACATAAGAATGAGCAAATACACAGAAGACGACTTAAAAATCGAACTCGAAAATAAAGAATACGAATACGGATTTTACACCGAATTAGAATCGGAAACGTTTCCTATTGGTCTAAATGAAGATATCGTTCGCGCTATTTCACACAAAAAAGGAGAACCACAATGGATGACGGATTGGCGTCTTGAGGCTTTTCGTGCTTGGGAGCAAATGATCGAGCCAGAATGGGCAAATGTTCATTATACGAAACCTGATTTTCAGGCCATTTCCTATTATTCAGCTCCAAAAGCGGTAGATCCTAATAAAACATTGGACGATGTAGATCCTGAACTTTTAGAAATGTATAAAAAGTTAGGTATCTCGGTCGATGAGCAAAAGATGATGAATAATGTAGCCATGGATATTGTAGTCGATTCGGTTTCAGTAGCGACTACTTTCAAGAAAACATTAGGAGAAAAAGGAATTATCTTCATGAGTATCTCTGAAGCTATTAAAGAGCATCCAGAATTAGTTCGTAAATATTTAGGAACGGTTGTGCCACAAAAAGATAATTTTTATGCGGCGCTAAATTCGGCAGTTTTCTCTGATGGTTCTTTCTGTTATATTCCAAAAGGCGTTCGTTGCCCAATGGAACTTTCGACTTATTTTAGAATCAATCAGGCAGGAACAGGACAATTCGAGCGAACATTATTAGTTGCTGACGAAGGTAGTTATGTTTCTTACCTAGAAGGTTGTACTGCTCCAAGTCGTGATGAAAACCAATTGCACGCTGCAGTAGTAGAATTAATCGCATTAGACGATGCCGAAATAAAATATTCAACCGTTCAAAACTGGTATCCTGGAAATAAAGAAGGAAAAGGCGGAGTTTTCAATTTTGTGACCAAAAGAGGAATCTGCGAGAAAAACGCAAAAATTTCTTGGACTCAAGTAGAAACTGGTTCAGCTATAACTTGGAAATATCCTTCCGTTATTTTAAAGGGAGACAATTCAACAGGCGAATTTTATTCGATTGCTGTAACCAATAATTTCCAACAAGCCGATACAGGAACCAAAATGATCCATTTAGGTAAAAACACTAAATCGACCATTATTTCTAAAGGAATTTCTGCCGGAAGATCACAAAACAGTTACCGTGGTTTAGTGCAAATTAGCGCTAGAGCGGATAACGCCCGAAACTTTTCACAATGTGATTCCTTATTAATGGGGAACAATTGTGGAGCACATACTTTCCCTTATATCGAAAGTAAAAATCCATCGGCAAAAATCGAACATGAGGCTACGACAAGTAAAATTGGTGAAGACCAAGTTTTTTATTGCAACCAACGTGGAATTCCAACCGAAAAAGCTATAGCCTTAATCGTAAACGGTTTCAGTAAAGATGTATTGAATAAGTTACCAATGGAATTCGCAGTAGAAGCACAAAAATTATTAGAAATTTCTCTTGAGGGATCTGTAGGATAACCTTTTTAAGACTTTATAAAAACAAGACGTTTATGTTATCAATAAAAAATTTACACGCCTCGATAGGTGACAAAGAAATATTAAAAGGAATTAACCTTGAAGTAAAAGCAGGAGAAATTCATGCGATTATGGGACCAAACGGTGCTGGAAAAAGTACCCTTGCGTCTATCATTGCAGGAAACGAAAACTACGAAGTAACCGGAGGAGAAATCTCTTTAGACGGAGAAGACCTTGCTGAATTGGCACCAGAAGAAAGAGCGCACAAAGGTGTTTTTCTTTCGTTCCAATATCCAGTGGAAATTCCTGGAGTTTCAGTTACTAACTTCATGAGAACTGCCATCAACGAAACGCGTAAAGCAAACGGTCAGGAAGAAATGCCTGCTAACGAAATGCTAAAAGTGATTCGTGAAAAATCAGAATTATTAGAAATCGACCGAAAATTTTTGTCACGTTCTCTAAACGAAGGTTTTTCAGGTGGAGAGAAAAAACGTAACGAAATTTTCCAAATGGCAATGCTAGAACCAAAATTGGCTATTCTTGATGAAACTGATTCTGGATTGGATATTGATGCGTTACGAATTGTTGCTAATGGTGTTAACAAACTAAAAAGCGACAAAAACGCCATCGTAGTAATTACACACTACCAGCGTTTATTAGATTATATCGTTCCTGATTTCGTTCACGTGCTTTACAACGGAAAAATTGTAAAATCCGGTGGAAAAGAACTAGCACACGAACTGGAAGAAAAAGGATACGACTGGATTAAACAAGAACAAGAAGCTTAAAATTAAAATAGTCTAAAGCCTAAGGTCCTAAAGTCAAAAGAAAAAATAATGGGAAAATTTAGTTCTTTCGAAGAAATTAATTCTTGGCAAAAAGCAAGAGTTTTTAATAAAAGAATTTACCTAATTACTGAAAATACAAATTTCAAGAAAGACTTTGATTTCATTAGACAAATTAGACGGGCTTCAATTTCTATATCATCAAATATCGCGGAAGGGTTTGAGAGAAATACTGACAAAGAGTTTATTTACTTTTTATATGTTGCAAAAGCGTCAGCTGGAGAAGTTCGTTCTCAATTATATTTAGCATTTGATTTGGATTATATTACTAAAGAAGAATTTGAAAAACTTTTAGAATCAATAACAGAAATATCAAAATTGTTAAGTGGTTTTATTAAATATCTGAGTCCAAAGTCATAAAGTCTAAAGTCATAAAGAGGTAACCTCAATATAACTTTAAATACTTTCAGATTAAAGACTCATAAATAACGTTACGTTGACAATCCAAAGTCTTTCGACTTTCGACTTTCGACTTTAAGACTTAAATTAAAATGGAATTAAAAGAAAAATTACTATCGTCTTTTATGGCTTTTGAAGAGCGTGTGGATGTTCACTCTGAACTTCATGACGTGAGAACTGCCGCCATAAAAAACTTTGAAAATAAAGGTTTCCCAACCAAAAAAGACGAAGCTTGGAAATACACTTCGCTAAACGCCATCTTAAAAAATGACTTTACCGTTTTTCCAAAACAAGAAAATGCAGTTGAATTCAACCACGTAAAAAAATACTTTTTACACGAAATAGACACCTATAAAGTAGTGTTTATTGATGGCGTTTTCAGTTCGCATTTATCGTCAACTACACACGACGGAATTGATGTTTGCTTGATGTCATCGGCATTGACCAAACCAAAATACAAAATGGTTATTGATACTTATTTTAACCAAATTGCCAATAAAGAGGAAAGTTTGACTTCTTTGAATACGGCTTTCGCCAATGAAGGAGCCTATATCCACATTCCGAAAAGTAAAGTAGCAGATAAACCAATTGAAATCATGTATTTCTCTACAGGAAATGAAGCGGCTCTTTTGGTTCAGCCGAGAAACTTGGTGATTGTTGGGGAGAATTCTCATGTTCAAATTATTGAGCGTCATCAAAGTTTAAACGAAAATCCGGTTTTAACGAATTCTGTTACCGAGATTTTTGCTCAAAAACGCGCTATCGTTGATTATTACAAAATTCAAAACGATACGCTTGAAGCCAATTTAATTGACAATACATACGTTTCTCAACAAAAAGAAAGTCACGTTTCGGTTCATACTTTTTCTTTTGGAGGAAACTTAACGAGAAACAACTTGAATTTTTACCACTTTGGAGAACGATTGACAAGTACGTTAAACGGAATCACGATTATTGGTGAAAAACAACACGTAGATCATTATACTTTAGTGAAGCATTCCGCTCCAAATTGCGAAAGTTTCCAAGATTATAAAGGAATCTATGCTGATCGTTCTACAGGAGTTTTCAACGGAAAAGTGTATGTGGAAAAAGACGCACAAAAAACAAATGCATTCCAAAAAAGCAATAATATTTTATTGAGCGACAAAGCGACAATCAACGCAAAACCACAATTGGAGATTTTTGCTGATGACGTAAAATGTTCTCACGGTTGTACCGTTGGACAATTGGACGAAACAGCAATGTTTTATATGCAACAACGTGGAATCCCTAAAAAAGAAGCCAAAGCGTTATTGATGTATGCGTTCTCAAATGCCGTGATCGAAAACATAAAAATACCGGAACTTAAAAAACGAATTACCACTATTATCGCCAATAAATTAGGCGTGAAATTGGGATTTGATTTGTAGTTTTTAGACACAAAGATCGCAAAGATTTACGCACAAAGGGCACAAGGTTTTTTACTAAACTTTGTGCCCTTTGCGGTTGATTTTTTAGTCTCTTACTGCAAGAATAAACATTATAATTCCTATAAAAAACAATACAAGACCTCCCAAAAAACAAAATGTATTTATTATTGAGTAACCTAGATTCGTAGAATAACCTAAACCTATTAAAAACCAACCTCCAATTATCATTAAAACTGATTGTAAAATTTTATTCTTTATCATAAAAATTATTTCTTCAAACTCCCAATAATCCCTTTCAACATACCATTAAAATCAAATTCAGGATCTTCCTTTAAACCCATTCTTACAATCACTAAATCAAGAGACGGAATAATCGCCACCATTTGTCCCTGAAAACCGCTGCAGTAATACATATCTCTTGGAACATCGGGAAAATGTCCACCTGCATTGAGCCAAAAGTGCCCGCCGTATCTTCCATTGGAAGTATTTGTGGGAGTTGCAGTGTATTTAGCCCAACCTTCATTGAAAATTTGTTCCCCGTTCCAATTGCCGTTATGTAAATACAGTAACCCAAATTTAGACCAATCTCTCGTTGTTGCCCAACCGTAGGATGAACCCACATAATTCCCCGCCATATCCGTTTCGATTACCATAGAATTCATTCCTATTTTATCAATCAAAGCCGAATACCAAAAATCTAAATATTCCTGATGGGTTTTGAACTGCTTGCGCAAAATTCCAGAAAGCAAATTCGTCGTTCCTGAGGAGTAATTCCATCGCGTGTTGGGTTTATGCTCCGCTGGTTTCTCCAGTTGTGTCCGAGTCATATCTTCGGCTTGGAAAAGCATTTTTGTGGCATCACAAATCTTCGTGTAATCCTCCACCCATTGTAAACCGGAATTCATGTGGAGCAAATCACTTGTTGTAATCGATTTACGTTTATCATTTGCCCATTCTTTAATTGGAGCAGGTTTATAGATATCGTATTTACCTTGTTTTTGAAGAATTCCAAACATGGCGCTGGTAATACTTTTGGTCATGGACCAACCTAGAATTTTACTGTTTTTATCGAAACCAGTATCGTACTTTTCGGCAATGATTTTGTCTTTATAAATTACTAATAAGGAACGTGTCCTTTTTTTGATTTGTCCTTTTGTATCAAATGCATTGGCGACAGCCGCATTCAATTTAGTATAATCTACGTTCGCAAAAACGGTGTCCATGCCATTCGGTAGGCTGGCTTTGGGTTCCTTATTCCCATACGGAAAAGGCAAATTGTTATTTAACTTAGTTCTTTTCGGAACTTCATAGGGCTTTGCTACATCAAAATCATCGTTGATTAAAGTCGCGCCCAAACCTTCCCGATAAATTGCTTTTCGTTCTTTCAAACCATAAACCGAAGCAACGACAAACTTTCCAGCACCTTCAATTTTGTTTTTGGCCAAATCAATCATGTCGATATCATTGTCGCCTTTCTCAATCATTTCCTGCGAACGATTATCGATAAAATGACCTGAAGCGATGCTTTTGGCTGAAAAGCCAGAAATTAAATCCAGTTTTGGATAGGTTGTGAATCCAAAATAAAAGATTCCGATAAAAGAAGCAAAACCAACAAATCTGAAGATTTTTTTCATAGTAAATTAATTTTAAGCAATTTAATGAAAAAAACATACATTTTGTAAACAATAAGAAAAGCTAAAAATGATTTTTATAAACCATTAAGAAATTAAGTTTCATTAAGAACTACCACCTTAATTTTTCTTAATTCCTTAATGGTTAAATTTAGAAAGACAAGATGTTTCACAAAACACAGTCCTGTTTTATTTTTCTTAATTCTTATTAGCAACAACTTTTATTAACAAGTGTTTGCCCAAAATTAATTCCAATTTCACTACTTTTGTATTTAGAAAAATTCTAAATAATGAAAGACTAATTCCAAATTAGTTTCTCTAAAAAAATGTTGACTATTGGCTTTATTTCGGACCAATAAAAACATAAAAAAGCAGACACATGTTAGATATTAATAAAATTAGAGCCGACTTCCCTATTCTTTCTCAGAAAGTAAACGGGAAACCATTGGTTTATTTCGACAACGGAGCCACTTCGCAAAAACCACAAGTTGTGATAGATGCAATTTCAAAATATTATCAAGAGATTAACGCCAATATTCATCGTGGTGTTCACACCTTGAGTCAACTGGCAACCGATGCCTATGAAATTTCACGAGGTAAACTTCAAAATCATATCAATGCAAAATTCGCCCATGAAGTACTTTTCACATCCGGAACAACGCATGGAATAAATTTAGTTGCCAATGGATTTGCTTCGATTTTGAAACCGGGTGATGAAGTTTTGGTTTCGGCATTGGAACACCACAGCAATATTGTGCCTTGGCAAATGTTGTGCGAGAAAACAGGAGCAACTTTGCGCGTAATTCCAATGAATGAAGATGGCGAATTGATTATGTCTGAATATGACAAATTACTTTCGGATAAAACGAAGATTGTAACCGTAAATCATATTTCGAATGCTCTTGGAACTGTCAATCCAATAAAATATATGATTGACAAAGCGCATGAAGTTGGCGCAGCGATTTTGATTGATGGCGCACAGGCCGTTCCGCATTTGAAACCGGATGTTCAGGAATTAGACTGTGATTTTTATGCCTTTTCCGGACATAAAATGTGTGGTCCTACAGGAACTGGAATTTTATACGGAAAAGAAGCATGGTTGAATAAATTACCGCCGTACCAAGGTGGAGGCGAAATGATTAAAGAAGTGACTTTCGAGAAAACAACTTATGCAGAATTGCCTCATAAATTTGAAGCCGGAACACCAAATATTGCCGGAGGAATTGTTCTGGGAACTGCAGTTGATTATATGAATGAAGTTGGTTTTGACAACATTCAACAACAAGAATTAGAATTATTGGAATATGGAACCCAACGATTATTAGGAATTGAAGGTTTGAAAATTTTTGGTACGTCGGCAGCAAAAACTTCCGTAATTTCGTTTAATATTGAAGGAATTCATCCCTACGATATTGGTACGATAATTGACAAATTAGGAATAGCCGTAAGAACAGGTCATCATTGTGCCCAACCTATTATGAATTTCTTTAAAATCCCTGGAACCATAAGAGCATCATTTGCTTTTTATAATACTAAGGAAGAGATTGACAGCATGGTTGAAGCCATTAAAAAAGCACAACTTATGTTGTCTTAAAAATTTAAAATTAACTACATATGAAAATACTATCTATTTTATTCCTGACAATTTTTCTTGGAAAAGGTTGTGAAGCACAAAAAAAACAGGATATTGAAACTGCCGTAATTGAATATGTTGCCAATACCAGAGGTTTCTATCAAAAGATAACGGTAAAAAATCAGATGGTAACCGTTTCTAAAGACCGAGATGGAAACGATAAAGCGATACCAACAAAAATAGCTGATGCCGACTGGAAAGAATTAGTAGAATGTTTTAAAACAGTTGAACTAGACAGTTTAGCAAAATTAAAAGCACCAACTGAAAAACGTTTTTATGATGGTGCGGCTATTGCCAATTTGAAAATCACATACAAAGACAAAGCCTATGAAACGACTGGTTTTGATAATGGTTTTCCACCAAAAAAAATCAAGAAATTCGTAAATAAAATAACTTCATTAGTTAAAAAGAGCAATGAAAATTAAAGACATACAAGAAGAAATCGTTGATGAGTTCTCCATGTTTGACGACTGGATGGAACGATATGAATACATCATCGAACTAGGAAAAAAGCTTCCTTTAATCAAAGAAGAATTCAAAACAGAAAACAATCTAATCAAAGGCTGTCAGTCGAAAGTGTGGTTGCAAGGCGAACAAAATGATGACAAAATTGTTTTTACTGCTGATAGTGATGCCATTTTAACCAAAGGAATTATCGCCATATTAATCCGTACTTTTTCAAATCAAAGTGCGAAAGATATTCTAGAAGCCGACATGGATTTTATTGACGAAATAGGTTTGAAAGAGCATTTATCCCCTACACGCGCCAATGGATTGGTATCGATGATAAAAAATATTAAAATGTATGCTTTGGCATTCAACAATCAAAACTAAATAAAAATGGAAGAAACAATTATAGACACTGCCGAATTAGGAGAATCAATCGTAAAAATATTAAAGACCATTTACGATCCGGAGATTCCTGTAGATATTTACGAATTAGGATTGATTTATGACGTAATGGTCAATACGGATTATGAAGTAAAAATCCTGATGACACTTACTTCCCCAAACTGCCCTGTTGCAGAAAGCTTACCAAGAGAAGTAGAAGAAAAAGTAAAATCAATTACAAATGTAAAAGATGCTGAAGTTGAAATTACTTTTGATCCGCCTTGGAGCAAAGATTTAATGAGCGAAGAAGCAAAATTAGAATTGGGAATGCTTTAAATTAGTTCTAATATCAAAAGTCATAAAGTCTCAAAGTAGTTGACTTTATGACTTTCGACATTTGACTTTAAGACTTCATAAATGGAAATAATAAATAAAGTTGCGAATAGTGTTTTGGAAGTTTTCGATCTCGAAGATTATTATCCAAAAGGGATTCGTACGCAAATCGATATTTCGCAATGGCTTTTGGAAGGTTTTTTATTGAAAGAAAAAGACTTTAGAGAGCAGCTGAAAAATCACGATTGGTCGCAATATCAAGAGCAATATGTCGCCATTAATTGCAGCACGGATGCTATTGTTCCGGCTTGGGCTTCTATTTTGGTTGCGATTCAATTAGCGCCATTTGCAAAGAAAATTATCAATGGAACCTTAGAAGATTTAGACGCTTCTCTTTATGAAGAATTGTTGCCTAAAATTGACTATTCGGTGTATGAAAATAAGCCTGTTATTATAAAAGGATGCTCCAGAAAACCGGTTCCCATGCGGGCTTATGTAATGGCAGCACAATACTTACAGCCTTTTGCACGCAGTATTATGTATGGAGAAGCGTGCTCCGCTGTTCCATTATACAAAGCGACTAAAAGGAACTAATATATTACGTTTAGGAATACCTATAAAGTGTATTTAAAAAATAAAGACATGAAAAAAATAGCATTTTCTTTACTCTTTCTTTTTGCTCTGATTTCAGTTAATGCGCAAGAAGAAACTTCGAAAGACACCACCAAACTTTGGACAAAAAAAGGAAATATTTCTTTACTTTTTAATCAATCCGCTTACAACAAACAATGGCTGGGAGGCGGAACTTCAAACGTTGCGGGGAATTTTGGTTTGAATTACGATTTCAACTATAAAAATGGAGATGTAGTTTGGGATAATAAATTCATTCTGGCTTATGGTTTGAGTAAAATAAAAGGAGCTGAAAAAACAGCCAAAACCGATGACCGTTTAGAACTGAATTCACTTTGGGGTAAAAAAGCGCAAGGTGAATGGTACTATTCTATGTTTTTTAATTTCAAAACTCAAATGGATTCTGGTTTTGATAAAAACAACTTCAAAATTTCTCATTTCTTTTCTCCAGCTTATTTTCAAGTTGGGCCTGGAATGTGGTGGAAAAAAAGCAATAATTTGAGCGTCAATTTTTCTCCTGCAACAGCAAAACTGATTATTGTTCACCCTCATTTTACTGAATTTGGACCATCATTTGGAGTATTGCAAGGTGATTCTTCCCGATTTGAGTTTGGAGCCAGTATTTCTGGATATTATAAATTCAATATCATGACGAATGTATCTGTAGAAAACCGATTGAATTTATATTCTAATTATTTAGACAATCCACAAAACATTGATGTCGATTACCAGATGAATGTCATCATGAAAATAAACAAATACTTGTCGGCTAACGTAGCCGTACAAGCCATTTATGACGACAATTCGATACAAGCCGTTCAGGTTAGAGAAGTATTTGGATTAGGCGTTAATTACGGTTTCTAAGAAAATACATTTTTATAAAAAAAGACCTTTAGAAAATCTCTAAAGGTCTTTTTCATTCTTACTCTGTCCTTTCCTGAAACAGTCATTTTTCTTCTATCCGCATTGCAAACGAGTATCAGTGGATTACTTCAAAGACAAAATCAATTAATTTAAATTTTGTTTGGGTTTAACTTATGATAGTAAATGTAAGAAACAGCTAAAATTCCAAATACGACCAATGGAAAAAATGTCTGCCCATTTATTCCGTCAACCGCTCCGTGACTGATGGTAGCGAAGATAAAGTCAAAAGCAAAACCTGCATAAGCCCATTCTTTTATTCGTCTAGGAACTTGCGGAATAATTAATGCTAAAACTCCTAAAACTTTAAAGACAACCAATGCGTTTCCAAAATATTCTGGATAACCTAAATGTCTAATTCCTTCTTTTGCCAATTCAGTTTGTGAAGTCAGAGCAGGCATTACTCCCTCAAATAATGCAATGATTGTTGTTGCAGTCCAAAATATTATTTTATCTTTTTTCATTTTTTATATGGTTTTGTTTGTATTCAATATCGTAATGGTCGTCTTACAATTACCCGCTTGGCGCTGAGCAGAAGAAAGAAAGCATATCCTTTAGGTTAAAGACTAAACTTAAAAGTACAAAATCGACTTTCAGAAATCCCCAAAACCTACATTTCGGGAAACCACTGTTGAGCTAAACCTTTGGCGGCATCAATCTAAATTTTAATTAATTTGCTAATATAATTAAAAAACAGTGTTATGACTACAAAAAAAAACATCCTGACGCCTTAAGAGAAAACAAAATCCTCAATCAAGCCAAGCACCAAGTTCCCGGATTTGAGGAACTGTTAAAACGTTCTGCACGAATGGTTTCCGTTTTAGGTAGAAGCCCAAAGTACTTTCAATACTTGTTCTTCCGCGTGGCAGCTATATCTCCTATAACTCCCACTGTGCCCGTTTGCAAGGTGCAGCAATCTATTAAATACTCATGGCAGACAAGCATTGCAGAACTGCGTCAAACGAGCAACAATAGGTAAAGACTTTATCCAAAATCACAACAAATAGTTATTGAACTTTACCATTTGTTAATTATATATCTTTGTTATAAAACAGGAACTGAATGAAAAGTATAATCGCAATTGTAACCGTTTTTATTTTTATTGGATGTCAATCAGACAAACCTAAAAACTTTAAATTTTATAAGGCCTTGAAAGGCAAAGACATCGCGCTACTGCGGTTAATGGAAACCGAGAATAATTTTTATGGGCAATTCGAGATAAAATACGGCGGTGCTGGCAAAGATTCTGGAGAAGTAAGAGGCGTAAAAATAGGAGATACACTTAAAGGAAAATACGATTATAGATCATACGGCGGGAATAAAAAATGGGCTCCTTTTGTCTTGTTAAGACGGGGTGAAATTTTCAAATGGGGAAATGGAGTTGTTACAACTTACATGAATATTCCTTTCATTATTCCTGAAACTTTAAAATTTGATGATTCAGATTTTCAGTTTGAACTTATTGATAGTACTACAGCCAAGAAACTTGATTTGGCGACGGAATGAGCACCTGCAGAATAATTGGTGCATATTTCGCTATTACATTCTATAATAAAGATCAACAGCAGTCATGAAGAACTCGGTCATGTACGATTACTAGTGTCATCCATAACACAACCAGTATGGTAAGTAAATTAATAATTGTGAGCGTTAAGTAGTAATTTCTCTGAAAAATATTGGATTTCCTACTAATTATTTTAGCGTAACATTTAGACAAAATTGGGATCAAAGTCAATAACAATAGCACAATAATCCCCGGATAAAAACCAGTTATCGCAACACCAATAATGCTTGCCGCTGCTGCTACAAAGGTTAATATCATTGACATTGAGGTAACAACTCTATATGTTTTCGTTTCCATTTTGATTTGAATTTATTGCCTACTTGATACGGTTTTTGTAATCCTAGTTTAATTTTGACAACACGTTATTTGAATAGTACACCTGCTTAGTTGTGTGAACCAAATAAAACGTATGCAACGCGGCTATTATAAACAGATTACCATAAATATTCGGCATTTACATTACAAAAAACAGAATTATCTTCGTCATAATTATACCCTGTTTTTTAGCAATCAGCGTTGCAACCGTTATACTTTGTCGCTTAACTTAAGTAGGTACTCGTCCCAGACGATCACCAGAGAACGTGGACAAACGAGCGCCAGAGGGTGTTTTTTAATCGATTGTCAATTTATATAATTAAAATCTTAAGTCTTATTTATTAATTATTTTATAAGTATATTTTTTGTTATTTATGAAAAAATCAACAAAGTACAATCCAGTTGGGTAGTTGGTAAGATCAATACTCTTAATTGCTGATTCATTCAACTTATGAAAAATCTCTATACCTTGAATATTATATACTGAAAACGAATCATAATTTGTATATGAACTGATATTAAAAATTCCATTTGCAGGATTTGGATAAAGGGTAAAACTAAATTTTTCAGGTGTGTTAATTCCAAGAGAGCTACCAAATTCATAAGCTCCAATATCAATAGTATTTACAATTCTTTGGTATTTATCTAAATCAGTGATTGGAAAATTTATTACCTGTCCATTTGAACCTGACCAAGGATTTGTTATTACGGTTGAGTTAGTTGTGCCTGCATTGATTAATTGTGATGTAGCCTGCAAACGGAAGTTATTATTAGCTACATTTATAAACAAAGGGTTAACATCTATGTTATCTTGATAGACTATTGGATTACCTACTGTTGCTAAATTTGCCAAACCTCCTTGTATGACACAATATCTAAAATCAGGAGACCAGCTTCCATTTCCATTAAGGGCTCTTATTTGCCTACCTATCGGACTGGTGTTATTATAAAAAATACTATTGGTTACATCAGGGTTTGCTCCGGTAATATACAATCCACCGCCTTCATTTCCAGCAGAATTATTAACCACCGTATTATTGATAAACTGACTTCTGTTGGGGTCATAATCCATATATATTGCTCCTCCATACCTTGTTGCCTGATTATTAAAAAATAAATTATTAAAACAATATGTCGTCCAACCTAGAAATAACGCGCCGCCATCTTGCGATTGATTCCCGCTCACAATATTGTTATTAAAAACTACTTCATAATTACTGTTATTTACGAAAGCTCCGCCTTCTCCACGAGCAAAATTATTCGTTACGGAATTATTGAAGATTTTAGGACTTGAATAGGAGCCAATGTAAATTCCCCCAGCTATTAGAGAACTTGAACCACTAGTAGGAAAGTTATCCGCAATATTATTGTAAATCTCGCAATTACTTATAGTTGCATCTGAATACCATAAATACATTCCTCCGCCTCTGAATGCCTTGTTATTTCTGAAAATGCAATTTTCAATTATTGGATTACTATTAAATACATATAACCCACCGCCTTCTCCACGAGCAAAATTTTCTTCTATGATGCAATTTTTTATTATAAAACTCCCATCATTCGTTTGATCTACATAAATTCCGCCACCATTATTATTTGCATATCCTCCTTTTATTGTTAATCCATCGAGAATAGAGTTTAAATTTAAATTTACATATTCACTGGAAAAAACATTCATCACATTGTCGGTGTACAAGTTTGTATCTCCAATATTACCGCTGAGTATCGTTGGGTAATTAACCCAGTTTCTTTGATTTAAATCAGTCTCAACTCCATTAAAACCGCCATAAATGGCAATGTTTAATTTTAATTTGAAGGTCTTGAATCTAGAATCACTAGGTATTTGCCCATTCAAATCGGTTGTTGGAAAATACACTCCTTGGCTTACCCATATTTGTCCGCTAGGTGTAGAATTAATAGCTATGCATAAATCAGTATATGCGTTTTCCCAGCTAGAGCCATTATTTAAGCCTGTCGCATCTTGTTTTACATAAATAATTTGCGAGTAACTTTTAAGGCTTATTATTAAAAATAATAGTAAAGAAAGTATGTATTTTTTCATATATTTTTTGAAATTATTTTTAATTTTTATGCGGTTTTCGAATAGTGCTACCAACGTCAATTTCTCTAAAAAGCTAAAAAAACCTAAGAATCTCATATTTGTGATTTTTCAAAGATAGGAGCTCGAGAACAAAACTCAAAATCGAGGTTTTTAGGCAATCTGACGTTTCGCTGCTTGGCGAATGGTTATTTATTTATCGTGATTTTCTGTTTTAGAAAAATCTTTTTTCCGGTTTTGGCGGATTTATATATTGCGTTAATAATTCTAACATCTTTTAGTCCCTCTTCTCCTGTGATATGATTTGGTAATTTTTTGTTTTCTATTAGCAATTTACATATTTCATCTAATTGTGTTTTTTGCTGATTTATTTCGGGAAATTTTAATTCTTTCTCCGATGTTTTGCCTACAAAAGGGCCATAACTCAATGCTGGAATTAATTCAAATGAACCTTCGTCGGCAGATGCGTAAAACCTATCTATATTGAAACCGCAAGACGTATTGCAATTGGCAATCGCACCACTTGGAAATTCCATTTGCCAAGAAATTGTTTCTTCGGTTTCTGAAAACCGATCTTTATTATTGATCCTACCAAATTGGGCAGTAACAGCGATTGGTTCTTCTCCTAAAACATAACGACTAGCTTGAATACAATAAATACCTAAATCCATTAATGGACCTCCTCCAGATAATTTTTTATTTAATCTCCAATCTTTTTGTTCATCAACAATAGTAGTTTTATCAAGTGTGTCATACGTTTTGTATCCAAGTGAGGCTTCTATAAACCGCACTTGTCCAAAAACTTTTTCTTGTCCTAATCGTTTAATTTCTAAATGTGTTGGTTCGTAATGCAAACGATAACCAACAGCCAATTGAACATTGTTTTCGTCACACGCTTTTATCATTTCTTCGCAATCAGCAACAGAAATCGACATTGGCTTTTCGGTGATTACATTTTTGCCTGCTTTTGCTGAACGAATAACAAAATCTTTATGCAATCCATTGGGCAAAACAACATAAACTAAATCTATATCCTTATTATTAATTATTTCGTCGAAATTTTGATAATTATAGCTATTTTTATCGGGAATATTGTATTTGGCTTTCCATTTTATGGCTTTTTCAGGAGAACCAGTAACTATTCCTGCTAGATTGCAATATTCAGAAACTTCTATTCCAGAGGCTAACATAGAGGCGTAATTGCCTAAACCACAAAGAGCTATGTTTAATTTTTTTCCAGTATATGGTTTTTGCCTTTTTTCTTGTGTTATAAATGATGGAAGAGTTGTAATGGCAATTGATGCACCTACGCCTAACCCAAATTTATTAACAAACGAACGTCTCGAAATGTTTTTCATAAAAGTTACTTTTTAATTTAATATTTTTAAATGAGTATGCTTTTTAAAAAATATGTTACATTTCTATTTTTCAGCGATTTTCGGTTAACTATCCGCCAACTTTTTGCTGCTTTGAGATGGTGTGTAGTTCGTAATCGCTCAATTTTTGGTTTAACGAAAACTTGATGCGAAACGATAATTCCACTAAATTCCAGCTAGCTCAAAATGGCTGTTGGTGGCTGTGTTTTTTATTCAGCTGTTATTGAAAGTTCCTCTTTTTCCGAATTAAATTCTTCATCAAATTTGTGTTGTTTCAGTTTCCATAGCCAGTAAATTCCACCTAATGGAATTCCAAAAGTCCATACCGAACCAAGAAAACCCATAAAACTAAAACCGATACCAAAAAATTGAAAATGCACTAATTTATACGAAAGACCTTCGACAGCAGAATATGTAATTGTCGGTAAATTGAAAAATATTATTGCTAAATATTTCAACCATTTTTTTGACAATGTACTTTTCTTAATTTCTCTAATTGCATAAATATTGAAAAGTAAAATTGATAATGGCAAAAAACCGAATAGCCAAAAGATAACCATATTCGGTATAGGTTCTTTTACATCAAGTGTTTTTATGTTGATTATCTTTTTTGAATTGTCATCAAATAAAACTTGAAAAACACCAAATTCTTTTTCATTTGTAAATTCAATTAATGCAAGTGTAGTATTTGGTGGTGTGTTTTCACTTTCAATTGTTGAACGCTTTTTTTCAGATTTCATAAGTGAATACTCAAACTTATCTCCAAAGTTTCGTTCTACTAATCCTCGGAATTGCTCCAATCCCAATTTTAAAGTGTCAATATTTGTGTTTTTACCAATTTCACTTTCCAAAGCCATTTGGGAAACACATTTATCATAGTCCTTTTTCATTAAGGTTTCCACAAATTCTTTTGTCTTATCTTTAAAGGTAAAACTATCTTTTACAAAATCACAACCTACAAAAAGTGAAATTGTCAAAAGCAAAATTGAAATTCTAATTTTATTCATATTTTCTGTTTTCTGTTTATTCTACGGTAACATTGCCACCAACTTGTGTATATGTATAACAAAATCATACAAAGCCACCCAATTTTAGGTAGATATGTATGACAAACATCATACTTTATTTATTATCAAATATATTTATTTTTTCTTACAAATAGTCTAAAACCCGAAATAGCAATTATATCCACCAAATCCCGCATGAAGGATGGAAGTGGAAATCCTTTTATGCAGCGAAGCGAAAATAAAAGATTGCAGCAAACAGCCTGACGCAGCTGTAACGCAGAGGAAGCTGGGACAGGCCCAAAAAAAATCCCTCTTGAAATGTCAAAAGGGATTGGTGTATTTTATGTTTTAGGGGAATTATTCGGTTTTTTCCTCTTCTTTTTCTTCTTTCTCCACCGCGTCTTTATAGTCCGGATATAAAAACTTATTGTACGGAAAACGGGTGATGTGAATTTGTCTTACGGCTTCGTAAACGCGTTCTCTGAATTCCTCGAAATTCTCTTTGTTGGTAGCCGAAATGAATAACGCATTTTGCTCGCCTACTCGACTCATCCAAGTTGCTTTCCATTCTTCCAGAGTGAAATGTCTTGGTGTTTTCTCGGTCATCAAATCATCTTCATCAATAGTCAGGGGTTTGTAAGCATCAATTTTATTGAAAACCATAATTACCGGTTTGTCATTGGCTTTGATATCTGATAATGTTTGGTTAACGGATGCAATATGATCTTCAAATTCAGGATGCGAAATATCAACTACGTGCAATAACAAATCAGCTTCACGAACCTCATCCAGCGTACTTTTGAAAGAATCAACCAGTTGCGTTGGCAATTTTCTGATAAATCCTACGGTATCCGAAAGCAAGAAAGGCAGGTTTTTGATAACCACTTTGCGAACGGTGGTATCCAAAGTTGCAAAAAGTTTGTTCTCTACAAAAACATCACTTTTCCCTACGGCATTCATCAAGGTTGATTTCCCCACATTAGTATATCCTACCAATGCCACACGAACCATAGCGCCACGATTACCGCGTTGCACACCCATTTGCTTGTCGATGGTTTTTATTTTTTCTTTCAATAACGCGATTCGGTCACGAACAATACGTCTATCCGTTTCAATCTCGGTTTCCCCAGGTCCACGCATTCCAATTCCTCCCTTTTGACGCTCCAAGTGAGTCCACATACCGGAAAGTCTTGGTAATAAATATTGGCATTGCGCTAATTCTACCTGCGTTCTGGCGTAGGAAGTTTCGGCCCGTTGTGCAAAAATATCAAGGATAAGGTGCGTTCTGTCCAGAATTTTACATTCCTCGATTATTTTAGATATATTTTTTTGCTGTGAAGGCGATAATTCATCATCAAATACTAAAGTCGAAATATCATTCTCTTTTACAAATTGATGAATCTCTTCTATTTTTCCTGTTCCTACAAAAGTCTTGGGATTTGGGCGTTCCATTTTTTGCGAAAAACGTTTTACCACTTGGCCCCCAGCAGTAAAGGTCAAAAACTCTAATTCGTCAAGATACTCGTTTAGTTTCTCTTCACTTTGATTTTGAGTTACAATACCAACTATAGCCGTTTTTTCGAAATTTATTACTTCTTTTTCTAACATGTCTTTGAATAAGCTACAAATTTAATGATTTGTGAGGGACTTATGTAATTATGGGTTTATAAAAAATTCATAACGTGTGAATAATGATAGTTTTTGGCTTAGCCGGAAATTAGACTAATACAGTTTGGCTACGAATAAAATAAATTCAGCCACAGATTGGAAGAATTAAAAAGATTATATGACTGTCCATGACTACCAAAGCGATAAAATTAGCCACAGATTAAAAAGATTTTCACAGATTCCTTTAATAATGCTTATAAAATCTGTGTGAATCTGTGAAATCTGTGGCAAAGAAATTTAGAACTTTCTTAAATTTCAGTCATTACTTATGCTAAAAAAAGAAGAAAAATTTTGCAGCGCATTACACCAATTTCCACGAATTTACTTTTACTTTTAAAAAGTAGTCAATATTCGGGGAATTCGTGGCTAAAAAATTTATCAAAAAAAATTAGCGAATTTGCGGTTATTTTAAAAACTCTTGTTTTTGCCTTGCTTACTTTTGAAGTTCCTTTGAATTTTTAATTATTTTTACAGGAATTAAATTTATTTGAATGTATCGGTTTTTGACTTTACTTTTTGCCTTATTATTCCCCATTTTTCTTTTTGGACAAAATAACTTTGATTCGTTATTAAATGAATTGGATCAAACAGTAGCTGATTCCCAATTGTATTCGAATAAAAAAGAAGATGAAATAAACAAACTCAAAGGATTGCTGAAATACACAGTCGCCGATCTTCAAAAATATGCCATTTACGGAAAATTGTATGCTGAATATAAATTATATCAGTCGGACTCCGCATTGATTTACGCCCGAAAGAGTTTTCAAATAGCCGAAAAATTAAAGGATATCGAAAAGATCAATCATGCCCGATTGAATCTGGCTTCTATCATGGGAACGTTAGGGATGTATAAGGAAGCAACTGACATTCTTACTACCATCAACATCAATACAACTCCCAACTTAAAAGGCTATTATTTTACCGTAAATAGCGTTGTTTATGGCTATATGGCTGATTATGCAGCTTCAACTCAGGAAAAAGAGAAGTATGTTTTACTGACTAAGAAATACCGTGACTCCTCCTTGAATTTTTATCCAACTCAATCAAGTGCTTATATTATGGCGAAGTCCAGCACGCTTCTTGATGCGGGAAAACACAATGAAACAATTAAATTACTGCTGAACTATTTTCCTACTATTGCGCACAACAGCAGTAATCGAGCAGTTATTGCCTATATTATTTCGCAGGCGTATCGCCAAAAAAAAGAACCTCAGCAGGAGAAAAAATGGTTGACCATTTCGGCTATTTCGGATTTACAGTTGGCCAAGAAAGAATACATTTCGTTGCGCTCTTTGGCTTTTCTCATGTATGAAAATGGAGATATTGACCGCGCTTATAAATACATAAAACGCTCTCTTGAAGATGCTCTTTTTTGTAATGCGCGTTTGCGAACCTATGAAATATCAAAGATGCTGCCCATTATCAATGAGGCGTATCAAAAACAAAATGAAACCAATCGATTCCAGTTGGTGCTGTTTTTAATAAGTGCCAGTATATTATCCGCATTCTTATTGGTGCTGCTCTTTTTGCTTTTTAAGCAAATGAAAAAACTGTCCAAAGCAAAGCAGGATTTAAGTTTGGCCAACAGTAAGCTTTCAGAATTGAATACGGAATTAAATACTTTCAATGAGAAATTGAATGAGACGAATTATACGCTGACGGAAGCCAATCTTTTGAAGGAAATATACATTGGTCGGTACATGGATCAATGTTCCGATTACATTGGCAAACTAGACGAATACCGCCGAAAATTGAATGTCATGGCAACGACAGGAAAAATGAACGATTTAATCAGTGCCGTAAAATCAAAACAGTTTGTCGAAAATGAGCTTAAGGAATTCCTCACTACTTTTGACAAAACCTTCCTGCAACTCTTTCCTAACTTTATACAAGAATTCAGTGCTTTATTGATTGATGATGAAGCCATACAATTGAAGGAAGGTGAACTGCTAAATACGGAACTACGAATCTTTGCACTGATTCGTTTGGGCATCAAAGACAGCGCAAAAATTTCGACTTTTCTCCGATATTCAGTTTCTACGATTTATAATTACCGTTCACAACTCAAAAATAAAGCAGCAGGTCCACGGGAGGAATTTGAAGCAAAAGTGATGCGAATAGGAACTAGTTTAAAATAGAAAAAATCTATTTTTTAAGAAGGTTTTCGGGATTAAAACAATCTTGGAGACCTTTTTTTTATTATAAAACTACCACTTTTTTTAAGTAATAAATTTACATAATAAACAGTTATTCAGTATATTGCATCTTGAAAACAGAAACACAATCTACTTTTTTAGAATAACAAAAATATGTAGTGTGTAAACCGCCTACTTTTACTTTCTCGAAATTCGAAATTTGGGTTAAAACTTTGTCTTTTCCAATAAATCGATTTCGTGAAAATCGCATTCTATTACCAAACCTGAAAAATTAATTTATTAAATTCTATTTTAAAAAATGAAACATTTTCTTTTTACAGCCTTAGTGTGGCTCGCTTTTTTGAACACTGCAAATGCACAGCAGTTAAAATCCCCAAATGGGAAATTTGTAATGGAGTTCTCCTTACAAAATGACGGAACACCAATTTACAGTTTAAATTACAAAGGCAAAGCAGTTGTAAAAACAAGTAAATTGGGTCTTGAATTAAAAGATGATAAAAAATCGTTGTTAAATGATTTCAATGTTATTGATACAAAAACAGCAACTTTTGATGAAAACTGGAAACCAGTTTGGGGAGAAGTAGCCTCAATTCGCAATCATTATAACGAATTGGCAGTAACCTTAAATCAAAAAGAAACCGACAGACAAATTGTTATTCGTTTCCGATTGTTTGACGATGGTCTTGGATTCCGTTATGAATTCCCTTCGCAAAAAAACCTTACTTATTTTGTAATCAAAGAAGAAAGAACCCAATTTGCAATGACAGGAGATCATACCGCATTTTGGATTCCTGGAGATTATGACACCCAAGAATATGATTATACTACCTCAAAATTATCTGAAATTAGAGGACTTACTGAAAAAGCAACTACTGCAAATGTATCTCAAAAATCTTTTTCTACAACAGGAGTTCAAACTTCGTTGATGTTGAAAACGAATGATGGAATTTATATCAATTTACATGAAGCTGCATTAATCAATTATTCTTGTATGCATTTGAATTTAGATGACAAGAACATGATATTCGAATCTTGGTTGACCCCAGATGCTAAAGGAGACAAAGGATATATGCAAGCTCCAAGTCATTCACCGTGGCGTACGATTATCGTTAGTGATGACGCAAGAGAAATTCTGGCTTCAAAAATGACATTAAACTTAAATGACCCTAGCAAAATTGAAGATACTTCATGGATAAAACCAGTTAAATATGTGGGTGTTTGGTGGGAAATGATTACCGGAAAAAGCTCATGGGCGTATACTGATGAATTTCCTACGGTACAACTTGGCGTTAGCGATTTTTCGAAAGCAAAACCAAATGGAAAACATGGTGCGAATAACGCCAATGTGAAGAAATACATTGATTTTGCAGCAAAAAATGGTTTTGACGCAGTATTGGTCGAAGGTTGGAATGAAGGCTGGGAAGACTGGTTTGGTCACTCCAAAGATTATGTTTTTGATTTTTTAACTCCGTATCCAGATTTTGATGTCAAAGGTTTGCATGAATATGCCAAATCAAAAGGAATTAAAATGATTATGCACCATGAAACTTCAGGTTCTGTTCGTAATTACGAACGTCATTTGGATAAAGCATACCAATTTATGAAAGACAATGGATACGATGCCGTAAAAAGCGGATATGTTGGTTCTATCATTGAAAACGGTGGAAATCATTATAACCAATTTATGAATAACCACTATCAATATGCTATTGAAAAAGCTGCCGACTATAAAATTATGGTGAATGCTCATGAAGCAGTTCGTCCAACGGGAATTTGCAGAACGTATCCAAACTTAATTGGTAACGAAGCGGCAAGAGGAACAGAATATCAGTCATTTGGAGGTTCAAAACCAAACCACGTAACAGTATTGCCTTTTACCCGTTTAGTAGGAGGACCGATGGATTACACTCCGGGTATTTTTGAAATGGATTTAAGCAAATTGAATCCTGACAATCATTCTCATGTAAATAGTACATTGGCGAATCAACTGGCTTTGTATGTTACTATGTACAGTCCGTTGCAAATGGCAGCAGATTTACCGGAAAATTATGACCGTTTTGCTGATGCTTTTCAGTTTATAAAAGATGTAGCGGTAGATTGGTCTGACAGTAAATACCTTGAAGCAGAACCAGGTCAATATGTTACCGTTGCGCGTAAAGCAAAAGTGACTAACAATTGGTTTATTGGTAATGTAAATGGAGAAACTCCTCGTACCTCAACCATCAAATTTGATTTCTTGGAAAAAGGGAAAAAATATATTGCTACGATTTACGCAGATGCTAAGGATTCGCATTACAAAACAAATCCGCAAGCTTATACGATTCGTAAGATGACGGTAACCAACAAATCAAAACTGGCGCAGTTCAGTGCTCCGGGCGGAGGTTATGCGATAAGCATCGTTGAAACCAAAAAATAATTAATTACAAAAGGCCCTAAAAAAACTGCCCCCAAAAAGTGAAATACTATTTGGGGGCATTTTTATGAAAGAAAAACAAATTCCTAATTCACTGAAATAAGTTTAACTTCAAAAATAAGCACAGAACCTCCAGGAATAGGGCCGCTATCATTACTTCCATAACCTAAGTGAGCCGGTATTAAAAGAATACCGTTTCCTCCTGCTTTAAAATAAGGAATCCCCTCAGTCCAACCTTTTATCACTTGATTCAATCCAAATGAAATTCCTTGCGCTGTACTTTGATCAAAAACATTTCCGTTAGTAAAATAACCTTTGTAAGCCACTGTTACATTAGAAGTCGCAGTAGGTTGAGTTCCTGTTCCGGCTTCGTTAATGATATAATACAATCCTGAATCACTTTTTTGAGCAGTCAAATGATTTTTTGCTATATAATCAACAATTTCTTTTTCATTTTGAACGGTGTAATCAACCGGTTTAGATGCTCCACCATCTGATAAACAAGAAACAAATAGTATAGAAACTAATGCTAATAAAATAGATTTCATAAATTTTAATTTAATTTGTACGGTTGCAAATATATAAAAATACACGCTACATAAATTGTGTTTTTTAATTCCCAAAAACCTGTACATCATCTACTTGAAAAGCACCATCCAAAGCCAAATTTTTCCCTGAACCTGTATATTTGAAAGCTATATTTATTTTGCCTTTGTACGAAGATAAATCCACTGCACCGCTTCCTACAAATTGATACCAAGGCGTGGCTTGTTTGGGTAATTTCGCCAAAACCGGAGTCCAAGTTGCGGTAGCCACATTCAATCCATCAAAATTAGTGGAAACATAAACTTCCAAAGAATTCAATTGGGAATCAACGTCTAAATGATGTTGGGCAGTTCTAAAAGTCAAGATTTCATTAGTATGCTTGTCCATATCTATTTTTGGTGAAATCAACCAAGCCACATTCGAAACTACTTTTGCTCCCGAAATATTAAATTCGGCGTAACCGTTTCCGGAATAAACAGTGCCTTTCCAGAAAAGCGTCCCTTTTTGAACAATATTTGCCCAACCCGGAAGGCTCAAATTTGATTTATCAACTACCGTTTCAAAATCCTGAGAGAAAAAAGGAACAGCTCTGGTTCCAGCCATTACCACATCTTTTTCGGAGCGCGGTAATAGTTGGTAATCCGTTCCATATTTTGTTAAAATTCCTCTTACTTTTCCGCTTCCATCGGGAACCAAACTACTCGAAAAATCAGCGAAACTACTCGTTCTAAAATACACTTGATTTCCTAATTTATCCATCAAACCCCAATTAGTGGCGCCACCCATATTATTGGTTTCTTCAAAATAATGGCGACCAATAGCATCTGTCGTAAACTGAACATCCGATAATTCAACCAACGTATTCAAATTAGAATCATTCAATAAATCTTCCATCGAAATTTTCTTAACTAAAAGTTCTTCTTGTACGGTTGTGCAAGAAGCATTCAGCACTTTTTTATAGTCATTTTGAGAAAGTCGCCCCACGCCGCCTTCATTGTAGGAATTGACAAAAATGCTTCCGATGCGCATCCCGCCAAACGAAATATCGGTATATTGGTCTTTTAGTTTTACATATACTTTATTGCCCAGTCTATAATCAATATACAAATTACTGGCGTCGACAGGCACACTAAAACCTATGGCCGGTGTTGTAGCTGTTGCCAAAGTTTGAAAAGAAATTGACTTGAAAAAATTCCCCGCTTCATCGCTGGAAACAACATAAGCTTCTATGATATCGTCATACTTGTATTGGGTTACAATTGCATTGGCATTTGTTCGAACTTCAGCAACGGTTCGGTTTACGGTTAAATCAGGTTGCGTACAAGTTAGTTTAGGAATATCAACCGCATCATTTACACAGCTTACACAAAGTATGGTGATTGCTATAGAGAAAAATCGATTATAGATAGTCATTTTCATAATAAGTCATTTTTCAAGTTTATAAATTGATTGCAAGATTGACGAAATAGGTTCTTCCATATCCGTAAAAATATTTGTTCCCAAACGATGGAGTTCCGCTGGAAACATCCTGATTGCGTTGTCTGAAATTAGCATTTCTGGCTTGCTCATAACCACCCGTTTTGTAAGTAACATCGAGCACATTATTAATGCTGGCAAAAAGTCCGACATACTTACCGAAAACTCGCCATGACTTACCGCCAACAATATTTAATAAAGTCGTGGGATCAAATTTTTCCTGTTGCAATAATTCCTTGCCTCTTTCTTGGGTCGCTTCAGGAAAAGGAAATCCACTGGCGGGATTGATGAAAAAGTGATCTGTTCTGGCAATGGGAGAAACATCAATATAACTGTTTGCTAAATAATTGATATTAGTTCCAATCCACCAAAACTTAGGATCCCGATATTCAATTCCCAACGAATACGCTTGTTGCGGCGAACCCGGTTGTTTGTAATTTTTTAGTGCTGCAGTTCCAAAATCAAAAACAGGATTCGTATTTTCTATTGAAGCTTCGGCATCATTGGTCACCATTACATTTGGATTACTGTCATACGTATGCTCTCCAAAAGCAGCTGAAAAAGTAGTTTTCAACGTTGGATTCAACTGATATTCCAAACTTAACTCAGCTCCTAGATTTTTCTTGTTCAAATGGGTTAGCGTCTGACTCACAAAAGCGCTGGTGTTGTTATATCCTGCTCCATCGTCAAAAATCCCTTCGGCATAAAAGAATGAAGTTTGTGTGGCATTTTTTATCAAGGTATAAAAAGCGGTAAGTCGGGCTTTGAATTTTGGAGAACGATAAATATAACTGGCGTCCAAACTGCTAATATTCTCACTTTCCAAATTATCAATAATTCTATTATTTAGACGTGAATTGGGGAAAGTATTCCTGATTGTTGGTGCTTTTGTCAAATGCGCTCCGTTGAAAATTAACAATTGTCTTCCGGATATTTTATACGTTACTCCGCCTTTAAACCCAAAATTTTCAAATATTGCTTTCTTACTCTTTCCAAAGGAATTGGTTTCATAAATTCCGTTTTTATACAAACCTTCCCTTTGATAATTGGTATTGGAGAAACTTTGAGCCAAATAAAAATCGACTTTGTTATACGAGAATTTGAATTGTGTAAACGCATCTAGCGTATTGGCAACATAATTATAATTGTAGCCGTATGCATCACCAACAATCACTTGCCTATTTGGATTATTCAAATCTGATTGGGATTGGTTTCCGTTATAAAAACCGTCAATATCTTCAAAATATGCACCGCCTAATAAATCCAAAAGTTTCTGGTAATTGTGTGATTTCAAATTTTTGAAAGAAGCTCCGGCATTCAAAATAATATTTTCCGTCAACTGTGTGTTGAATATTGATGTTGCCAACATTGTTTTATCATCGGTGCGGTCTTCGTATAAAACATACTTACTTTTGGCGGGTTCATAACCTGAAATTATTCCATTTGCATCTGCAATCGAGTTTTGATTGGCTTGATACATCGCATTCCAATCGATTTGAGGATTCGCTAAAAACAACACTTTACTTTTTTCGGCATTCTCTAAATCCGGTATAAATTCTCCCGAAAATTCCCCGTTATCTTTCGCGTATAGCGAACTGTAATAACTCGGCATTTTTCTATAATACGTTGGGTCCGGACTATTGGCATTTTGATAATCGATGTTGCTGTTTCCAATTTTCCCAAACTGATACATCAAACTGGAATTGAGATTGGTGTGGTCGTTTATTTTGAAAAAATGGTTCAGCATAACAATTGGTTCTTCGATGGTTTTCATTCTGGCATTTCTCTTATTCCCATCTTGAAAACCCCAGTATGAATTGTATTTACCGTTTGTCAATTGAGAAACTTCGGTGGTATTTGGCGAATTTTTCCCTCTTGAATTAGGTGTATAAAAAGCGGTAAGGTTTAAGGAATGATTGTCATTCAATTTCTTTTCTACACTTATAAAGGCCGAATTTGCATCATAGTTAGTTCCTTCAAAATAGCCTTCTGTAGCCAGACGTTTTCCTGCCGAAACTACAAATGCCCAGCCTCGTGCATTCATCCCTGAAGCATACGTTCCCATCATGCGCCAACTGTAATTAGTATTGGTTCCAGAAAATGAAATTCTACTTCCGGGTCTGTAAATGGACGCTCGAGTATTGATTTCCTGTGTGCCTAATATTCCGCCAAAAGTATAATCAGAAGGAGCTGTTCCTATAGAAAATTCCTGATTTCGAGTGGCATCATTAAGCCCGCCCCAATCACCCCATTGTGGTCTTCCATCATATAATTTATTCATGGAAATGCCATTAATCATCATTGTGGAATGCTCACTATCCAATCCCCGAATCCTAAAACGGGCTTGCCCCCAATTGAACGCCGCCGCTTGCTGAAAAGCATCTTTGGAGGATTGCAAAAGTCCGGAGGTACTTTCAGAGCCGCTGTTATCATCACTCAAATCACTTTCAGAAAGTGCTATTAAACCGGTTTGTTGTTCTGAAGTTTGGTCTTCTTCTAATAGTATCAGGTCCAAATCGATTATTTCTCCCGCTGTAATCTCAATCGGAAATAAGGCGTCTTTATACCCCTGACTGTGAAATAAAATATATTGTTCACCTGATAAAACAGTATCAAATTTAAACTTTCCGTCAGCTGTTGTCAGCTGCATTAAATTTGTATTTTGAATGGTAACTACAACGGATGCTAGTGGTTGCTGGGTTTTGGAATCGATAACTTTTCCAGAAATACCTGTTTCTTGTTGTCCAAAAGCAAAAGGGATTCCAATAAAAAAGAAGAGAATTAGGGTAATTTTTTTCATAAGCACATTATATCTTTTGTAAGCGAATGAGAATACGCCAATGAATAAAGACTCTTTATCCTGAAAGAGGATAAAGAATAAAATAATGGAAAATGTTTTTGGAAATTATAATTTGATACCGAATGAAATTCTGCTGAAAGGCGTGGTGTTTAGAATTTCTAATTGTAAATATAAGAAAAAAACTATAAGTCTATTATTTTTTATAAATAAAATCTTATAATTTTTGAAAAACTATTTTATCAGTTATTATACTTATAAATGTCCTATGAATTAAAAAACGTATTTAATAGCCCCGATGGCAGCAAGTATCCTTTTTTCTCGTTTTTTTCGAGACAAAAGATACTGTGTACAGCGGGTGTGAACGTTTATAAAAAAAGAGTAGTTGTGCTCCTAAAAAACTACTGAATTGCCTTGATTCTGGAAACCATGAATGCAATCAGAAAACCAAAAATACCTATAAAAGCGAATGAGAATCGCAAGCTGGATAATTCAGCAATATATCCTATAACGGGTGGCCCCATTAAAAATCCAAGGAAACTTACGCTTGAAACTATTGTTAAAGCTTCACCGGGAGGAACTGTTGGGTTTTTTCCTGCAATACTATATAAAGTAGGGACAATAGTGGAAACACCAACTCCTACGAACATAAATGCAATAGTTGACGGAATTATAAATGGGAAAAATACAGAGGTAAATAATCCCGCTGAAATCATTATTCCGCTGATTTGCATGACTGGTTTTCTTCCAAATTTATGTATCAGGCCATCACCAAAAAAGCGCCCTCCAGCCATCATAATCATAAACGAAGTATAACCTAAAATCACTAATGGTCCAGGTGCTTTGATTACATCTTTGAAATAAACACCGCTCCAGTCAAACATGACTCCTTCGCTCGCCATGCAGCAAAAACCAATTATACCAAGCCAAATTAAGGCACTATCTGGTTTTGTAAATAATTTTTTCTTTTCGGTTTTGATGGTTTCTTTGGCTTTTACCAGGAATTTATAATTAAAAGCAATCATCAATAGCACAACTCCAGCCACTATTAAAAAATGTTCGTATGGCGTAAGTTCTAGCGCTAACATTCCTAAACCAACTAATGCACCGGTAAATCCTGCAAAACTCCACATCCCGTGAAAAGAGGACATGATGGTTTTCTTGAAAAGCTCTTCGGTATAAACACCTTGTGTATTTACAGCTATATTAGTTAAGTTTCCAAATATTCCAAAAACAAACAACCCTAATGATAGTTGCCATGAAGTTGAAGCCAAACCTAGATTTGTCAAACTAAAAACATATAATATTGCTGAGATGAAAAGGATGCGGTGGCTCCCAAAACGGGTGACTAATTTTCCGGAGAAAGGCATCACTACCAATTGTCCTAATGGTACTGCAAATAATATTGACCCTAATTCTCCTGAACTTAAATGCAATGCCGTTTTGATATCCGGGATTCTACTTGCCCAAGTGGCAAAACACAAACCCATTCCAAAATAAAACATAGATACCGCCCATCGAATTCTATTTAGATAAGAAATCTTGGCATCTTTATACGTTTTTTTGAATTTTGCTTTGGTTTTGAACCTGCCTAAAAAGTTTAAATCTATCAAAAGGATTTGATTTTAGAGTTTTATGAGAACAAAAATACAAAAAGCATTCATTCATTACCTCTTAACAACACATCCCGAAAAAAATATATCGTTATTGTTTATAAAAACTACCAATTATGCATTAAAAATAATTACCGCGAATTCGCAAATTTTATAAAGTAAAAAATAGCGAATTCGCGGTTAATTGCGGAACTTTTGAAAAAAATCTACAAATCAATCACTCGCTTTTCTGCACTACTTTGTATTGCCGCTTCAATGATTTGTATTACATGAACTCCATCCTGGGCGGTTACCGGCTCTAGTGCATCATTTGAAATGGAATTGTAAACGCCATCAAAAAAATCGTAGTAATTGCCTTGAAGTGTTGGTACATTTTCCTTTAATATATCAGTATGAAACTCCGTATGAAGCAATCCTTCTTTACTCTTATCTTCTTCGCCCCAAGTATCGCGATTCGGTTTTTTTCCAAGTTTCAAATCATCTTCCTGTACATCGCCACGCGGTTTCAAGAAAGAACCCTTTTTACCATGAACCACAAATGCCGGGATTGCTTCCCTGACAAAAAATCCCGCTTTTAATCGAACACGAAAATCAGGATAATACAACAAGAGGTCTATATAATCGTCAACTAAAGAATGTTCTCTAGTGATTCTGATATCCGCAAAAACAGATTCAGGCAAACCAAATAAACACAACGCCTGATCTATTAAATGCGGTCCTAAATCCTTTAGAATTCCGGCACCGGAATTGGCAGTTTCTTTATGTGCTTTTGGACTCAAAAGCGGATTGTAGCGGTCAAAATGGAATTCGGCTTCCACAATATCCCCCAATTTTTTCTCTGAAATAATTTTCTGTACCGTTTTGAAATCGCTGTCCCATCTTCTGTTTTGGAAAACGGCCAGTTTCACTCCTCTTTCTTTTGCCAAAGCAGCTAATTCCTGCGCTTGGGCAACGGTGGTGGTAAATGCTTTTTCGACAATGGCGTGTTTTCCTGCAAGCAATACTTTTTTGGCATATTCATAATGCGTATCCACCGGCGTATTAACAATTACCAAATCGACATCGTCTTCGAGTAAAGCCTCCATTGTGGCATAACTTTTAACCGAAGGATAATCTTCTCGTATCAGTTTTTTGCTTCTTTCCCAAGAACCAATCAGTTCAAATCCTTCATGAAAGGATATAAACGGTGCATGGAACACTTTTCCTGACATTCCGTAGGAAAGTAAAGCAGTTCTTATTTTTTGCATGTGCTGTTTTTTTTAGTCGAACACGAATTTATAACTTTTAATTTAAAAATTTACAGGAACTTATATTCCCTATATATTTCAAAGTGTACCATATAGGGAATATAAGTTCATTCAAGAATTGGTTCTTGTTACCCATTCGAGCCTTTTTGTTCGATTTAAATATTAAAAAGAATCTCGACTGCGCTCGATTTGACATAAAAAACTTCGTGTTCTCAAAGATAAAATGTGTGATTATTTAATTTTTGCTCTTTCGTATTGTTTCGGCCATTGAATATCGGCTTGAAGTTCCTCGGCGAATGTCAATCCTAAATTGGGATTTCTAAGTGATTCTCTGGCGAACAAAACCAAATCAGCTTTTCCGGATGCAATTATTTCTTCTGCTTGAGCGGATGCAGTAATTAAACCCACAGCGGCTGTCCTAATTGCAGTTTCTTCTTTTATTTTTTCTGCAAAAGGAACTTGGTAACTCGGTCCTAACGGAATTTGTTGGTATGAGACTAATCCACCTGAAGAAACATCAATTAAATCAACTCCTTTTTCTTTTAGTATTTTCGAAAGCTGTACTGATTCTTCAATGTTCCAGCCGCCTTCCGCCCAGTCTGTAGCAGAAATTCTAACGAATAAAGGCAGGTTTTCCGGCCATTCCGATTGTACTGCTTCTATAATATCTAAAGTAAAACGGATGCGGTTTTCGAAACTTCCTCCATATTCATCTGTGCGAAAATTAGACAAAGGAGAAAGAAATTGATGCAATAAATAGCCATGTGCGGCATGAATTTCCAGTACTTGAAAACCGGCTTGAAGCGCTCTTTTGGTAGCTGATTTAAAATCGGAAATTACTTTTTCAATTCCTGTTTTATCTAATGCGATTGGCGTTTTTTCATTGTCGTGATACGCTATTGCACTTGGCGCTACTGTATCCCAACCACCATGGGTTTCGTCTAATTTTCTACCTCCTTCCCAGGGAGCGGCTGCACTTGCTTTTCTTCCGGCATGCGCCAATTGGATTCCGGGAACTGAATTCTGACTCACAATAAAACGATTAATCGCTTGCATCTTTTCGATTTGTTCGTCTTTCCAAAGTCCCAAATCAGCTGGGGAAATTCTACCTTCGGGAGAAACTGATGTCGCTTCCTGAATAATTAATCCTGCTCCGCCGCTGGCACGACTACCCAAATGTACCAAATGCCAGTCATTAGCAAAACCATCTGTTGCCGAATATTGGCACATCGGTGAAATAACAATTCTATTTTTGAGTGTGGTATTTTTTATTTGAAGTGGTGAAAACAACTGTGCTGCCATTTGTATGAAGTTTAATTTAAAAATGATTTTCTAAAAAAGTAGTTCGACAGGATTTATTTGGAAATAATAAACAGCAAGCTTTTGAAAAAAGCATCTATTTTTATGTGGTTTAAATTATGCTTTGCTATTTCTCAACATTTCCTGAAAAAGTAAAGTTAAGGGACATAACCGAAAGTAAAAATTGAAATTTAATTAATTAACAAACATTTAAAACGGTATGGAACAATTATTGTAAATTAAACAAATAGAAAACCTTACTTTTGTAAGTTGTAAAAGAACTAAAATTAAAAAATGGACATAGTTATCAAGCTTTCTCAATTTTTATTGAGCTTATCATTACTTATTATACTTCACGAATTAGGACATTTTATTCCTGCTAAATTGTTTAAAACCAGAGTCGAAAAATTTTACTTATTTTTTGATGTTAAATATTCTCTTCTAAAAAAGAAAATTGGCGAAACTGAATACGGTATCGGTTGGTTGCCTTTGGGTGGTTACGTAAAAATTTCCGGAATGATTGACGAAAGCATGGACAAAGAGCAAATGGCTTTGCCACCTCAACCATGGGAATTTCGTTCAAAACCGGCTTGGCAACGTTTAATCATTATGCTTGGCGGTGTTACCGTGAATTTCATTTTGGCCTTTATCATTTACATTGGGATGGCATTTGCTTATGGCGATACTTACATTGCTAACTCGAATTTGAAAGACGGTCTTTTGATTGAAAACAAAGCCATGCAAAATGCAGGTTTCAAAACAGGTGACAGAATCATTTCTATAGATGGTGAAAAAGTTGAACGTTTCGATAATGGAATCAATGCCAAAGTAGTTATGGGGAAACAAGTTCTTATTGAAAGAAACGGAACGGAGCAGTCTATCACAATGCCAAATGATTTTGTAGACCAATTATCAAAACAAGAAAAAGCACCATTAGTATCTATTAGAATGCCATTTGTTATTGGAGCTGTTGCTGCAGATTCTAAAAATACGGCCTTACTACCCAAAGATATTGTTACTGCTCTTAATGGTCAAAAAACAAAATACTTTGATGAAGCGAAAACAGTTTTGGAAAATAATAAAAACAAAACCATTACCGCAACTGTTTTAAGAGACCAAAAGGAAGTGCAAATACCTGTTACCGTTTCTAAAGACGGAAAACTAGGCGTGCAAATTGGAGGTTTAGGAATGGACTCATTAGAAAAACTAGGATACTATAAAGTAAGCAAGCAAGAATTTAGTTTCTTAGAATCTATCCCGGTAGGAATTACCAAAGGAAAAGACCAGTTAGTAGGGTATGGAAAACAACTGAAAATGATTTTCAGTCCAAGTACCGGCGCTTACAAACAAGTAGGTGGTTTTAAAGCCATATTTGATATTTTCCCCAATACTTGGAGCTGGGAAGTTTTTTGGACCATCACCGCTTTGTTATCGATAATGCTTGGTGTAATGAACTTATTGCCTATTCCGGCACTTGATGGTGGTCATGTAATGTTTTTATTATATGAAATTGTTAGTGGTAAAAAACCAAGTGATAAATTCCTAGAGAATGCACAAATGGTTGGTTTTGTATTACTTATAACACTGTTACTATTTGCTAATGGAAACGACATTTACAAGTCAATTCTTGGGAAGTAAAAAAAAATAAAAAAAGTTCGTTTTTTATTTGCAAAAACCAAATGATAGCCTATCTTTGCACCGCTTTACAACTGAAACATACATCACAATAAAGCAATTAAAAACGTTCATTCCTTATCAGAATAAAAACATACAGTTTCCTTCTTAGCTCAGTTGGTTAGAGCATCTGACTGTTAATCAGAGGGTCCTTGGTTCGAGCCCAAGAGAGGGAGCTTTTTAAAAAGACTTTACAGCAATGTAAGGTCTTTTTTGTTTTAAAGCGGTAGTAAAATCGGGACTTCGTGGTGGTTCAGCAGATAAGAGCAGATTTCAGCTTTTGCCAAGTTGCCAAGTTATTTTGCAAAAAAAAGGCAACATATTAGGCATCATCTCTTTTTCTAAAAGGCATCACTTTTTTTATCGTAACCAATTGCATGTCTGACTAAAACAAAAAGTTATGACAACAGACAATTTCAAAATTCTATTTATTGAAGGAAAGAATAGAAAAAACAAGAAGAATCAATCTCCATTATTTTGCCGACTAACCCTAAATGGGAACAGAAAACAGCTTAGCACAGGCATTAATATTGAGTCCGAGCATTGGGATACCAAAAACCAAGTAATTCTAAAATCCCACAAATCTGCAATTCTATACAACTCTCAACTTGACAAGATAAAATCTAAGGTCAATAGCATCTACATGATTTTAAGATTACAAGAAAATCCTTTTTCTATTGAAGACATTCACGACAAATACTTTGGCAAAGAACTAAAGAAAAGTGAATTCATTCTCTCCTACTACAAACAGTATCTAGCCAAAATTAAAAAACTAGTAGGACTAGAAATCAAAGATAACACCTATAACAAGTTCGTTTATGTAGGCAACCATTTAGAAGCTTTCCTAAAATGGAAATATAAGAAAACAGATTACCCACTAAAAGAACTCAGTCTACAGTTTCTAAGTGATTTTGACTACTATTTAAAGACCGAGAAGAAGCAAGAACAAATTACCATCAACAAAACCATTCAAAGGCTAAGAACGTCAATAAAACAGGCTATTTCAGAAGGCTATTTGGATAGAGATCCATTTATACTTCACAAGTCTAAAACAGTCCGTAAAACCGTTATATTCCTTACTACAGAAGAACTCAAAACCCTTGAAGAAGCAGTATTGCAACAAAAAAGATTAAGCACCATTCAAGACTTATTTATTTTTTGTTGCTACACAGGACTAGCCTATAATGAAATGGCAAATCTTGAGAAGCAGAACATCCAAATAGGGTTTGATAACATTAACTGGATTCAGATGAAGAGAGAGAAAACACAGCGTCAAATCTCAATTCCAATTCTACCAAAAGCACAAGAAATTATTGAGAAATACTCAACCGATAGTAACAACATATTCCCACCAATAAGCAATCAAAAATTCAATTCTTATCTCAAGGAAATTTCAGCTATAACTGGAATTGAAAAAAGATTGACGCACCATATTGCCAGGAAAACATTTGCTTCTACTGTTTTGCTTTATAACGATGTTCCAATGGAAATTGTATCAGAACTACTTGGTCATTCTAACATGGTTATTACACAGGAAAGTTACGGGAAGGTAGTGCAGAAGAAAGTAAGTGAAGCGATGTCTAATCTAAAGGACAAATTGAAATAGTATAGAATGAGTCTAACACATTTAACACGTTTTAGGCTCATTTTTCATTTAAAATATTGATTCCTTCAAAAATTTCATTTACATCTATACCCAAAGCAAAACAAAATCTCAATAGTAAATCAACAGTCATTCTTTGTTCATTTCTAAACACTCTTCTTACGGTAGTTTCTGAACATAGTGCTGCTCTAGCAAATTCAGATTTATTCCCATCGAATTTTACAAGGAACTCTTTGTATATCCTTTTGACTAATTCATGTTCTATCTGTTCTAGATGCTTCTGCATTGGACAAAGAAAACAAACAGTTAAATCAAAATTCTTTTCATTGGTCGACTTATAAGTCGAAAATTAAATTAGATTTGTATACCAAATTATCTCTTTAGGTATAATGCTATTTTGAAATGAAAACCACACTTACAATCTCTGAAATCTCAACACATAACGGAGTTAAAATGTTATACCAGAATCCCGAACCATTATTCTCTTCCAACCTAGAAAATGACGACGAATACAGTAACTTCATGTCATCACTTCAAATCGCTGATGTGAAAAATGCGTTCAAATTCAACATAAGATACACAGATGGTGAATATACACGCAAATTAGAAATCAAAGGGTATAATTTATCTGAAATGGTTAATATGATTTTATATGACGAGAATAACGAAATCATTGTGAATGAAGACTTCCTTAGAATTGCATCGGACAAAATACTATTAGAAGTACGTAAACTTATCGACTTACCGGAAGAACTTACAGATGCTTCATTTACAATAAAACATGGTTCAATCTCAACTGCATATTATTAGTGGCTTGAATTCATAAAATGGTCAGAAAATCACTAAAAGTGGGTATTGTGAGCAGTAAGTATTACACCTTCCTTTGTTCGCAAATGACCATTATTTTAAGCAAAAAAAATTAACACAATCCCAGATTATGAAGCAAATATTATTACTAGTTATACTAATATCCGTTTCAATTTTCTCACAAACAGGACAATTACTGCTTCAGAATGAATTAAGGTTTTAATTAAAAATCAAACAATGAAACAACATCAATGGAAAAAATTAAGGCTCAATTGATTTTATCAATCACCAATAATAACCCTGAATCATTTTTGCCTTTTCTTATGTCAGCGGAGGTAGAAACAGAAGCTCCTAATAAAGATAATTTTTATAAATTTTTCAAAGGAATGCTTAATCATGCTCATGAGAGTTCGGAAGGACAACTTACATTGAAAATAGAACAGCCAACTTTGGACACAGATAAAGAAGCACTTAATTACAACTTTTATGACAACACCCATAAATATCCCCTCCTTTCAATCTTAGTTAAAGAAAACAACAATCTAATCTCTTTAGATGTAATACCCTTTTAAAATAAAAAACACGTAATAAATCATTAACAAAACATTATAAAACACAAATAAATGAAAGAATATTATTATCTAACTGGAAAAGATCAAAATGGTCCTTTTACAATTGAAGAACTTATGTCTAAAGGACTGGCACAAGAAACATTGGTTTGGTCTGAAGGAATGGGAACTTGGGAAAAACTAGAATATATTCCAGATGTAATTCACTATTTAAATCCTAAATCAATAACACCTCCAGTACCGTCCTACATTATAGAAGAAATAAACAATACAGAAACTTCAGAACAATTAAAAGAAAAAGCAGAAAGAACATCAGACTCAATCAAACCAATGACGTGGTTGATTCTTTGGTGTGCATTTCACCTTTTTGCTTTATTAATGTCTACAAGTAAAATAGATCCTTTCAATAACCTTAGGGGAGAATCTAGAAGCGACAAGTTTTGGCCTTTTGTAGAGTTCGTCGAAGAAGATGCACGTTTTATTCCTGACGATCCTTTCTATTATTCCTCTTCCAGAAGCAATGAATCAGGAAATAACACAATTCCAGGAAGATCGGAAGACGATTTTAACGGAATTTTTGCTCAATACGATTGGACAGAATTTGCTTTCTATGTAGGTGGAGCTCTAATATTATTCTTGCTTGTAAGAACTAGAAAAGTCTAATTATAAGAAAACCACAGAAAAAAGGTAAGAGAAGCAGAGATTAAGATTTGTAAAGAGAAAATCATACCAGTACAGAATTCAGGAACGGAGATACAATACCTTTCACAATTAAACAACATGAAGAAGTTTTTATTATTAGTAGTATTAGTCACAGTGTCAATGAGCGCTCAATATCACAAATTTGAGTTCAACACAATAAGAACCGGAGATACATCAGGGCGATTAGGAATTCAACACTACTCAAAGAGCACTATTGAAATTTACTTTGAGAATGAAAAACAATACCTAGCTTGGACAACTGCAGATGGACTAACAAACAGAGCATTAATAGTGAGCGCTCCTGAAAAAAAGACAGATAACACAAACGAAGACTACATTCTTTACAAGTTGGAATTTTCAAATGGAAAAAGATCTGTTGCAATGTTTTATCAGAATCCTAAGATAGGAGTATTATTAATAGAAGCCAAGGATATTACATTCTTAACTATATAACAATCAATTAAACAAATTAAAAATGAAAAAGTTATTATTATTACTAGTTATGTTAGTTTCAATTACAATCTCAGCCCAAAACCACGGGTACTCAAATCTATTCAAGTTCGTTCGCGGATACAAAGTGAACGGAAGTAGCGAAATTACATATTGTAGCGGAAGTATGGACGTGTATTTAGGTAAGCAATGGAATAACGCAGAATTGAGAATAGGGAACGACTACACAAACTTTGACGGAACGAAAGATACCTACGAACATCACACAAAGGATGGTTTAATGTATACACAGTATTTCTTTGTGCAGCACAAAACTAAACACAAGTATACGTTAACGGTATATACTGACGATCAGAGAGATATGGAGTTATTTAGTAATACAGGCAAATCGTATGTTTTAGTAATCGATCACCCTCCGGTGTTTAATTAAAAGTTAAGGCAAGAACAAACTAGATGACTTAAATATGTCAATAGTTAGCAAGCGCTGAAATTCTTTCTTTGCAAATAAAGCCGAATGACATAGAAGAGCTGTAGCTTAAAAGTTCTCACAAGGGATTAGAGTAATTGGATTATTTTGAATATTGTTTTTACCAATTCATAAAGCGACAGAAGTTATCAGTAAAATTTTAATTTTTTTTTGAAGTCATACACTACATAAACCACACTTCACCCCCTACTCATTTTATAATTTGGGATATGCCCGTCAATGTTTAATCTTAAAATTATAAAAACTATGGTTACAATTGTGGATTACAAAAAATATCAAAGAGAGAATGGGGAAACCTTCTACGCTCTTGAAGTACAAGGAGGAATCGAATCTGTTAAAAGTAAAGAAACCGGAAAGACTTACTTTACAGCGCGAACAACTAAAGTACCGTGTACGTTTAATGAACCAACCTGTAAGGCACTACTAGGAACTCAAATGCCCGGAACTATAAAAAAGGTAACAGTAGAACCTTATGAATTTACCATCAGGGAAACGGGCGAAATCATCAAAATGTCGCACCGATACGAATACCTTTCAGAAGAAGAAAGCATAGTTGAAAGCAACGTGCTAAAAAATGAAATGGTGTACTAAAACACCTCACTATAAGTAATTAAGGAACTCTCAAAAGGAGTTCCTTTTTTTTTATAACAATAATTTTATTATGTCGAATAACGACCAATAACAACATCAAATAATATCAGTATGAAATTACAAAAAGCACAAAGAAACCAAGTGAAATTAAGACTGGGTTTAAGCGGAGCAAGTGGCTTTGGTAAGTCTTATTCAGCATTACTATTAGCTTACGGAATCACTAACGATTGGACTAAAATAGCTATAATCGATACAGAAAACAACAGTGCCAGTCTCTACTCTCATTTAGGAGATTTTAACGTATTGTCGTTGAATGAGCCATACGCTCCAGAGCGTTATATTCAAGCCATTGAGGTTTGCGAGAAAGAAGAAATTGAAGTAGTTATAATTGACAGCATTACACACGAATGGTCTGGAAAAGGAGGTTGCTTGGAACTACATGAACAACTTGGAGGAAGATTCCAAGATTGGGCTAAAATAACTCCGCGTCATCAAGCCTTTATCGATAAAATTCTTAATTCAAACTGCCATGTAATTACTACTGTACGACGCAAAACGGATTACAGTCTTGATAAAGATGGAAATGGTAAGACTAAAGTAATGAAGCTAGGAACTAAGGAAATTACAAGAGACGGTTTTGAATATGAGCTGACAGTCAATTTTGAGCTTATAAATGACAATCATCTTGTTACCGCTTCTAAAGATAGAACTGGTTTGTTCTCTGGGAAACCCGAATTCATTATTAATTCATCCACAGGAAAGAAGCTTATTGAATGGTGTAATCTGGGGATTTCAGTTGAAATAGCGATGTCTGAAATCAATGCTTGTGAGAATCTTGAGGGATTGAAGCATGTGTATTCAAAATATCCTTCGCTTCAAAAGCAGATTCACAATGCCATTATGAACAGAAAAAACCAGATAGAAAACATCGCTAGTCACCTAGTCGATGAAAAAGAAATTGTAAAACCATTAATTGAAGAGAACCATGGAATTAGTACTTAATAGTAGCATCAACGAGCATCTAGTAGATGACAACGAGATAATAAACAAACCATCAAGTAGTTTTATTGAAGCCAATACTGAAATAGTGAGCTTAGAGCATCTGGAAAAAGATTGTATAATCCCTGTATTCTCAAAGGATAACGAGTCAACAATTAGTCATTTTCAGTTTGTAGATAAATGCCAACAAATAATTCAAAAATTACTGCCTGGGGTACTTCAGAAAACACCTGATATTAGAGTAAGCCACGTAGTAAAAGGAAGAATTCCATCAGCAATTGGAAAACCTGCAAAAGATCTTGAAGAACACGAAAAAACCATTTATTACGAACGATGTGCCTTCATTATAGACTTACCCTCGACAAAGCAAATTATTAATGGAAATGAGCTTACATTGAGTATTGGCGGAGTGCGAGCCTATAATCAGGAGAACCTTTATTCCAAGAAATCAATGGAAAAATTCAAAGTCTTTATTGGTTTCAAAAATAAGGTGTGTACCAACTTGTGTATTAGTACAGATGGATTTTCCAATGAAATAAGGATATCTTCCATTTATGAACTAGAAGACAAAATGATTGAGCTATTCTCTAATTACAAGAGAGATAATCACCTTAAAATGATGGAAAGGATGATTGAATACAAGTTGTCTGAAACGCAATTTGCACACTTAATTGGAAAATTCAGAATGTTTACGCACTTAGACAAGCACACACAGAAGTCAATCTTCCCAATTTCATTGAATGACAGTCAGATAAACAATATTGTGAAAGACTATTACCAGTGTCCAAACTTCTCAAGAAGTCAGGATGGTTCGATAAGTTTCTGGAATCTGTATAACTTATTTACGGAAGCCAACAAATCCTCTTACATCGATAATAACCTAGAACGTAATGTCAACGCATACGAACTAATCAACGACCTAGGTAAATCGATCCAAAATAACATTCCCAATTGGTTCCTACATTATTAATCATAGCTCTTTTGTTAGGTAAGGAACACTTTACGGGAGGTAGAGAAAGAAGAAATTATGGAAGACCATGAATTAGCAGATGTGTTACAATACAGCTCGCCTAAAGAACTTTATGTAATTACCTATTACAATGCACTCAAATTACTTATTTGCCCTTTCAAGGTCAAGGTATTATCCAATGTTGGAATGCTTCGTAGAGGGCAATTAGTTTGGGTTAGTGAGGTTAAAGTAACAACAGAATTAAAAACAATTTTTATAATAAAGGGGAATGCTTACCATTACCACTCTTTTGAAATTCTTATTGAGGAATCTATAGAGTAACTATTATAAAACAAGGAGTTATGCTGAATTTCGATAACCAACTTTTGAGACGGTTTCTCCTTTATCAATAAAACCACTGAAAAAGTTTTTTTGTACAAATTGAAAACGGAGAGATTCTGTCTCTCCATTTTTTATCTCATTAAAAAACGATTAATATTGTAGAACTAAAACTTTAATGCTACAAGCACCATGCAACTTGATAAACTAATCGCCGATCTTAAGGAATTTAAAAAAACTGATTGGTTAGAAAAAGGATTTCGTGACTTATTTAGTAAAATAAATGAATTTGAGACTTGTACTCCTAACTATAAATTTGACCAGTTCACATACAATGCTCCTGTTGTAATAAATGAAGAAATAGTTGACACTGAAGTAGTAGTAACTTTTGAAAGCTTTAAATTACAGAAGTTTAAAGCAAAAATAAAAACAATCTACAATAAGTTCGAAAGCCTATCTCAAATAGAAAAAATTTATTACTGTGAATCCCTAGTATCTCAACTTAAACAAACATCTAATTACTTCGGTAGAGAGCCCGAACTAAAGTTTTACCATCCTGAATTAAAATTAGCTGTTAAAGACTTATCCACTGCTTATTCACTTTATCTAAATAAAACTACGAAGAGAAATTCGTTCAAATACAATAGTAGTAGTTTTATTAAAATACAAATTCTACACAAGGTTTTAAAGAACAACGATTTAATTGGAAATGAAATATCTCTCGATGATTTTGAACTTGTTTTTAAAAACGAAATCATTAAGAAATTAATTCGCTGGACTGGTAGCACAAGCGAACTCAAATATTTTATTAAAATTATCAATACTCCTGAATACGGCTTTGAAGATACTAAAGATGAAAAATGGCAAATTGCTGTAAATTGCTTTGTCAAAGTTAAAACAAGATCACTTGAAACTATTGATTACAAAAATTTAAGGACTTACAAGATAACTCCGGGTGCAATTAATAAATTAGATTCTTTAATAGTAAAACCTCTTCTACAATAAGTCAAAAAAACACTATTTTCATACTCTACAACCTTTGTTCTAGATACTTTGCACTATATTTATACTACACCTATACTACGCTTGTGAAAACAGTTAAAATATTAAATATTATATGATTATACAGTACTTATACTTGTCTACTCATATTTATACTACGCCTATACTACTCTTCCATTTTTCAGCCTTTATTCTTCCATTATTTGCACCAGCCTACTGAACAAACAGTATGTTTAAAAATTTAATTATATATGAAAGAAGAGGACGAAAAAGAAGAAAACCATCTGGTTTTTTACGAGTATGACAGCAAGGGCAACCCCAAAATTATCCATCGTAAACTAATGATCTTTTTGGGAGAAAATGGGTTTACAGTTATGAATATTGGCGGAACATCAAGATTAGTAAGAATTGTTGATAACGTCAGTATGTGAAAAAACTTCGGTTTGGTTGATAACAAATATAGGGATTAGCTTGTACAAAAAGAAGATTTTTCGTATTTTTAGTAATGCAACATATTCAAGGAATTTCACGTAATCAGCTGCGCATTTCTAGTTTAGAAGACGCAATTTCCAGCGACAATCAAGTTCGCTTTATCGATGCTTTTGTAAATACCATCTCCATTTTAAGACTTGGATTTAGTCTGCAAACCCTTAAAAAAGAAGGACGCCCGAGTTACCAAACGCCGGTATTTTTAAAAATCTATTTGTATGGCTATCTTAATGGAATAAGAAGTAGTCGGAAATTAGAAAAAGAATGTTTTAGAAACCTAGAGATGCAATGGCTTTTAGAGGGGATTTGTCCGAACTACCATAGCATTTCTGATTTCAGAAAAAACAATCCTGTAGCCCTAAAGAACTTATTCAAACTCTTTGTTTGCTTCTTGAAAGATATCGATTTGATAGGAGCAGAAACCATCGCGATTGATGGTACAAAAAGCCGGGCGCATAATAGTAAGAAAGCGAATTTCAATCAAAAGAAAATCGATAAACACCTAGAATATATCGAGAATAAAACCCAAGAGTACCTGACTGCATTACAGGAAAATGATGTACAAGAAAATCCTGTTATAATTCAAAATATCCAAGAAAAAATAGAACGCTTAAAAGGGAATAAACTGCGATATGAACTCTTGGAAGAAAAACTAAAGGCCAGCGGCGAACCGCAAATAAGTACTACCGATAGTGATGCTAGGGCTTTATTAGTACAAGGACAAGTAGTTGAGATATCGTTTAATATCCAAGCTGCCGTGGATGCTAAGCACAATCTGGTAGTAGCCACGCACACGATCAACCGTAACGACAGGAATGCCTTGTCAGCAATAGCTTTGGAAGCCAAAGAGAATCTAGGGATTGCAACGTACAGCGCTTTGGTGGACAAAGGCTATCACAACGGAAAACAAATCGAGATCTGTCAGCAAGCTAATATTACGACCATTGTAGCCCAGCCCAATCAAGGGAAAAGCAACGAAAACGGCACCCAGCCGGATTATTTGGTAGCCAATTTTCAATATGATAAAAATACCGATACCTATACTTGTCCACAAGGCGAAACATTGCATACCACAGGGAATTGGCACAAGAAAAGCAGTTCAAAAGACGGATATAATTTTAAAAAATACCGAACGTCAAAATGCAAAGAATGCGCGGTGAAACATCTTTGTACGAGTCGGTCAGGAGGCCGAGAAATTGATCGAGGTCAATATGCTGATGCTGTAGAAGAAAACAACAAACGCTATCGAGAGAATCCCCAATTGTATCGCAAGCGACAAGAGATTAACGAGCACATCTTTGGGACCATCAAGCGACAATGGGGTTACAACCACACCAACTTAACGGGACTAGAAAAAGTAAATGGAGAACACAGCCTGATTATGCTGGTGTATAACATCAAGCGGAGCATCAATATACTGGGCGTTCCTGATTTGATAGCCAAACTCCACAAATGGAACTCACCCTACAAGGCAAAAGTCTTGTTTTTGCTAAAAACGGAGCATTTAAAGCTGAAATTAGACTTTGTTTTCTGCCACACTAAATTGATAGCGTAAAAACTAGTCTGCTGTAAAAGACTTAATTTGGGTCGTAGCAATAGAAAAATAGAGAAATTTTAAAGGGAAAAGGAGGTTTTTTCACAGCCTGACGTTATAAGCGATGCAGATGAAGAAGATTTGTCCCGTTTTCTTAGCAAGTACCTAGAATCTATAGGCAAAATAGATATACTAGACCTTTTTGTACAAGGAGTAAGTGCTTATTTAAGTAAAAAGAAGTACGCATTTCTACCTAAAATAAATTGGATTAGCGACAAGGATCCTAAAGATGCCGCATGCTTTTATTTTCAGAATACGGTTGTCCGTGTAACTAAGGACAAATTAGAGTTAATTCCTTATAGTGCGCTTAATCACAAAATATGGAAAAACCGTATCCTTGATAGAGATTTCAACGACGTGCCAAGAGGAAATGGACAATTTGAAGACTTTTGTTATAAATTATCAAAAGAGAATCCTGAAAGATTTAAGGCGTTTAAAACTGCTATTGGTTATCTCTTACATAGACATAATGATGAAAGTATTGTTAAAGCAATTATTCTATTGGATGAAAATGCAACCATTGGAGGACAAACGAATGGAGGGACTGGAAAAAGTTTAATTTTCAAAGCATTATCGCATTTTGTAGAGACAGTTCTAATTGATGGAAAAAATATGAAACAAGATTCGAGATTTAACAATCAAAGAATTAGCCACACATCTGATATTGTAAATTTTGACGATATAAATCACAAATTTTCGTTGGAATCAATCTATTCTATGACTACATCTGGAATTGTGATTGAAAAAAAAGGAAAAGACGAATGTGTACTAAAATCTGAGGATTCCCCTAAAATAATGATAACTTCAAACCAACCTGTTAAAGGCCCAGGAGGAAGTTCCGATATAAGGAGAAGATGTGAGTTTGAAGTTCCAAATTATTTTTCAGATACATGGACTCCCAAAGATGAATATGGAAAATTATTTTTTAGCCAATGGGACGATATTGAATGGAATATGTTTGATTGCTTCATGATAGAATGTGTGCAATTATTCTTAAAAGAGGGGCTTTTGGAAGCCAAACCTTTAAAACTGAAAGTCAACAAGTTGATACAATTGACTTCTCCTGAATTCCATAATTTCATTTCAAAAGATGCAATAACTATCGGGAAATGGATTGATAAGAACGAATTTTTACAACAATTTACAGATGCATATCCAAAATTGGAGGATGTAAAATCGAACTCCTTGACCAGATGGATGAAAAAATATTGTGAGGAGAATGATTTAGAATATACTGACAAAAAAACAGGTGAAAAATTCGAATTCAAATTAACCAAAAGAAGTGAAACCGGTAATGAAAAAGGAGATGAAGATAATTTATAAAGTTACTAACCAGAAAACAAATCAAGTATACATTGGAGCTACAACGAGATCTATTGAAGAGAGAAAAATAGACCATGAGAAAAAATCCCAGAAAAAATCTGGCTTTTATTTTCACGAGGCAATTGCAACTCATGGAGCTGATGCATTTAAATGGGAACAAATAGACACCGCTTCAAGTAATGATGAGCTGGCTTCCAAAGAAATAAGATACATTTTAGAGAACAACTCTCTTGAAAGTGGGTATAACTCTGACCGAGGCGGAGGTCTAAAGAAAACCGTCTATAAATACAATTTGGACGGCTCATTAAATTCAACATTTGAAGATTTGACTTCAGCAGGTAAAAGTATTAATGTTAGAAAACAAGCTATTAGCAGAGCTTGTTGGAATGTTAATCAGACTTTAGGAGGGTATCTTTGGAGCTATGAATATAAAGAGCCATTCATTCCCGATCCTGATAACAGGAAGAAACAAGTCATTCAATATTCTTTAGATGGTAAAGTTTTAGCTTGCTACGAGTCAGCATCAGAAGCATCGAGGAAGACAGGAATATCCAAAACTTGCATTACTAGATGTTGTCGTGGAGAAAGTGAACAAAGTAGAGGATTTCTTTGGAGATACTCTTAAAATTAAGACGGTGAAAGCCGTCTTTTTTTATTTTAATAGCAATCCATTTTCCTTTTTCCTACCTTCTCAATAATTTATCCTTACGACCAAACTGTCAGTATGGATTGTGTCCTCCGTAACGTACTTGGGAAGACAAACCAACTTATGGTTTAGAAAACAGTAAAAATGCCATCCTTTACGCTTTCCCTCAATAGCATTAGTAAAAAATTCTATACCTTAGCCTTCGTTAAAAATATACCTGAAAATTCATGAGCTTAAATACACAAAGCCTTCAACCCATAATCAACTTTATCTGGTCAGTTGCCGATGATGTTTTAATCAACAAATACCTCGAAAACCAATACCAAGACGTAATTCTTCCAATGACTGTTTTAAGACGACTGGATTTGGCTTTAGAACCTTCTAAAGAAAAAGTTTTCAAAACCTATGAGGATTTCAAAGGTAAAATTGATAATCTTTCTGGTTTATTGACTAGTGAGCAACACGGTACAGGCTTAGCTTTTTACAATACCTCTCAGTACACCATGAAAAAGTTACTGGCTGATCCAAAGAACATCAACACTAACTTTCTGGATTATCTCAATGGATTTTCAGAAAACGTACAAGACATAATTAGTAAGTTTAAGTTTCGCAATCAGTTAGAAACTTTTGAAAACACAGGCATTACTTTTTCTCTTTTAGAGAAATTCTGTAATCCAAAATTAGAATTAAGTCCAGACAAAATTTCTCCTATGGCAATGGGGTATATGTTTGAGGATTTGATTAGAAGATTTAACGAGAAAACCAATGCAGCAGCAGGGCGACACTTTACGCCTAGAGAAATCATTGAGTTAATGACGCATTTAGTGTACTTGCCGGTAAAAGACAAAATACAACAGGGAACGTACTTAGTTTACGACCCTTGTGCAGGTTCAGGAGCGATGCTGACACAGTCTAAATTGTTTGCTACTAATCCTGAAGGTGAAATCAAATCAAAAGCCACTTTCCATTTATACGGACAAGAGAATACAGGTGAAATGTATGCAGTATGCAAATCAGATATGCTGTTGAAAGGAGAAGATCCTGATAAAATTAAGTTTGGTTCTACTTTGAGCGAATATGGCTTTGACCCTGATTTAAAGTTCAATTTCATGTTAACGAATCCACCTTATGGAACGAGTTGGAAACAAGACATTGATAATTTGAATGTTGGTGCAGGAAAAAAAGTATCAATTATTGATAAACGATTTAACCTACCCATTAAAAATTTTAATGGCGAACTGGAAGAAACGTGTTTGACCTCAAGAAGTAACGACGGACAGCTCATGTTTATGCTTCACATGCTCGCAAAAATGAAAGACCCAAAAGATGGTGGTAGCCGTATAGCCTCGGTTCATAATGGTTCTGCTTTGTTTACTGGAGATGCAGGAAGCGGAGAAAGTGGTATCCGTCAATACATATTAGAAAACGATTTGTTAGAATCTGTTATACAATTGCCTAACGACATTTTTTACAATACTGGTATATCCACTTACTTGTGGATTATTAGTAATGTAAAAGAAGAAAAACGTAAAGGAAAAGTACAATTGATTAACGCTTCGTCAAAGAATTTTTATGAAAGAAGAAATAAAAATTTAGGTGAAAAGAAAGTAGAGCTTAAACCTGACCACATCCTAAACATTCAAAATTTATATTTTGATTTTGAAGAAAATGACTACAGTAAAATCTTTGATATAGCTGACTTTGGTTCATTTCAAATTCCAGTTTTTCAACCAATGAAAGACAAAGACGGTAATGTTTTAAAAGACAGTAAGGGAAAACCAAAATCAGATTCAAGCTTAAAAGATGTAGAGAATATTCCAATGAAAGAAGATGTTCAAAGCTATTTTGATAAAGAGGTTCTCCCATTTATACCTGATGCTTGGTATGAAACCAAAGGTGCTAAAGTCAGTTATGAAATTCCCTTCAATAAATATTTTTATGATTTCACAGCCTTAAGAGGTTTAGACATTATAAGTAAAGATATTATAAAACTGGAAGAAGAAACTGATGGATTACTAAAAGAAATTATTGAATAATGAGCAAAGTAAAACCATATTCAAACTATTCTGATTTTAAACAGAAATGGCTTGGAGAGTTGCCTTCACATTGGCATGTCATGCGTACAAAATTATTATTTGATTTAATAACAGAACCTGCTCCAGTAGGTAACTCAGAGGAACTTCTTTCCGTTTACACAGCATTAGGAGTAAAACCAAGAAAAGAACTTGAAGCAAGAGGAAACAAAGCGTCTTCAACAGATAATTATTGGCGCGTAAAAAAAGGAGATGTTATTGTAAATAAACTCCTTGCTTGGATGGGTGCTATAGGCATTTCCGAATATGACGGTGTTACCAGTCCAGCTTATGACATTCTAAGGCCAAAAGAAAATGTTAACCCTTATTTCTACAATTTTTTATTTCGCAACCCTATCGCAAGTAGAGAGTTCAAGAGACACTCTAGAGGAATAATGGATATGCGATTGCGGTTGTATTTTACTCGCTTTGGAGACATAAAACTTCCACTACCACCTATTGAAGAACAGGATAAAATTGTTAAGTTTCTAAAATTTAAACTCACCAAAATTGACCGCTTTATCGGTAAGAAAAAGAAATTAATTAAACTTCTTAACGAACAAAAAGCTGTCACCATTAACCAAGCTGTTACAAAGGGTTTGGACTCCACTGTCAAAATGAAACCTTCAGGTATTGAATGGTTAGGTAATATTCCTGAGAATTGGGATATCAGGAAGTTAAAATCTATAGTTTCCACAAAGATTACAGATGGTCCCCATGAAACACCTCAATTTGTTGAAAATGGTATTCCTTTCCTTTCTGCTGAAGCAGTTAACTCGGATGGAACTTTGAGTTTTGAAAATAAAAGAGCTTACATATCAAAAGAACTTCATACATTATATTCAAATAAATGTAAACCTCAATTTGATGATGTTTTTATAGTTAAATCAGGCTCTACTACTGGAAAAATAGGATATGTTAGCGTAAAGTGTGATTTTAATATTTGGTCACCTCTGGCGTTGGTTAGAACTAAAAAGGAATTAATTTCAGGTGAATATGCTTTTAGATCTTTACAAGCTGAGTATTTTCAGTCACAAGTAAAAACGTCTTGGTCATTTGGCACTCAACCTAACATTGGCATGGGTGTACTTGAAAATTTATTTATTGTTATACCAGGCTCTTTTAATGAACAAGCAGAAATACTACAATTCATTAACGATGAAGCTTCAATTATTAATACAACTATCTCCACCATAGAAAAAGAAATTGCCTTAACACAAGAATATCGCACCGCTTTAATCGCAGAAGCAGTAACAGGAAAGATAGATGTGAGAGCGTTTGTAATCCCTACTGTTTCAGAACAAGAGGAATTGTATGATGAAATAGAAGAGGAATTAGATATGGTTGCAGAAGATGCAGAAAGCTATGAAAACGAATAATTATTGCTAGTAATGAAAAACAACACCCAAATACAAACCAAATTGCAAGAACTCCTTTCTCACGACTACGAGAGTGAAATCGTAGAGTTTAAGGAAGCCAAAAACCAGTATGATTTTGATAAACTGGGCAAGTATTTTTCGGCACTTTGCAATGAAGCCAACCTCAAAAACCAGTCATCTGCCTGGTTAGTCTTTGGTGTGAAGGACAAAGATAAAAGCATTGTAGGAAGTCAATTCAGGAATAGTCCCGCAGACTTACACAGTCTTAAAGCTGAGATTGCCAACCACACCACAGGTCGCATAACCTTTATAGAAATTTATGACGTTAGTACACCTCATGGGAGAGTAATATTATTTGAAATTCCTGCCGCTCCAAAAGGGTTTCCAATAGCTTGGAAAGGACATTATTACGGAAGAGACGGCGAAGAAATAAACGCCTTGAATACTGAAGAATACGAGCGTATCAGGGAACAAGCAACTACAGAAGACTGGAGCGCAGTACTTGTTGAAGAGGCAGGATTAGAAGATTTATCGCCCGAAGCGATACTAAAAGCAAGAGCCTCTTACAAAACTAAAAACCCTCATTTAGCAGAACAAATTGCAGAATGGGATGATATGACTTTCTTAAATAAAGCCAAAGTGTGTATCAAAGGTCAAATTACCAGAACGGCTATTCTTCTGCTTGGTAAATCAGAATCAGAACACTTTATCAATCCTGCTACTTCAAAAATCACTTGGATTCTTAAAGACCGGGATAATTTAGAAAAAGATTATGCTCATTTTACTTGTCCTCTTTTATTGAGTACAGAAGGAGTGTACCAAAAAATAAGAAATCTGAAATACCGATACATTACTGACGGAACATTATTTCCCGAAGAAGTAGACCAGTACGACCCTTATATCATTAGAGAAGCTTTGAACAACTGTATTGCGCATCAAGATTACACTATTGGTGGAAAAATCATTGTAGTGGAAAATGAAGACGGTCGTTTAACTTTTAGTAATGCCGGAAAGTTTATTCCAAAAAGTGTAGAAGAAGTTGTGGTAGCTGATGCTCCTGAGTTCCGCTACCGAAATAAATTTTTAACGGAAGCCATGGTAAATCTGAATATGATAGATACTATTGGTAGCGGTATTAAAAAAATGTATTTAATTCAAAGAAGAAAATTTTTCCCTTTACCCGATTATGAACTGGTTAATGACAAAGTCAATGTAACAATCACCGGTAAAGTAATGGATATTAATTACGCCCGTAAATTAGCGACTGTTCCAGATTTGAGTTTAGAAGACATTATGGCTCTGGATAAAGTTTCAAAAAACAAATCGTTGAAGGACGAAGAAATTAAAAGATTAAAGGCTAAAAAACTAATTGAGGGAAGAAAACCTAACTTTCACATTTCCCTTAATCTGGCAAAGGCTACAGGGGAAAAAGGAGATTATATCAAGCAACGAGGAATCGATGATGAGTATTGCCAGAAGATTATTCTTGATTATATCAGAAAGTTTGGAGAAGGTAAAAAATCCGATTTTGAAGATATCCTTTTAGCTAAACTTCCAGACGTTTTAGACGAACAACAGAAATACAATAAAATAAAAAATAATCTGCAAAGCCTTAGAAAACAAGGATTAATCTATCCCGAGGGTAAGAATTGGAAAATGTCTAAGACCTAATAATTAGACATTTTTCAGCTGTTTTTTAGACATTTTTTAGACATTTTGTAATAAGATAAAAAGTATAATGAGTACAAACACTACCGAAGAAGGATTAGAAGCACACATCACCCAATATTTGGTTGAGGAGAATAACTACATCCTTCGTGAGAATAAAGTCTACGACAACAGTAATTGCTTGGATACGGAATTGTTCTTTCAATTTTTGGAGATAACTCAACCCAAAGCGGTAGCAAAACTCAAACAATACCACAAAGATTTGTATGAACAAAAAATCATCAAACGTCTAAACGATCAAATCCAAGCTAAAGGAATTATTGAAGTATTGCGTAAAGGAATAACAGATGGTTATACAGACACAAAACTGAACTTGTTTTATGACAAACCCGTTTCCAGTTATAATACAAATGCCGATGCATTGTATAAAGCCAATATTTTTTCAGTAATGCGTCAGGTTTATTTTTCGCCAAAAAATAAAAAATCGCTTGATATGATGGTGTTTGTCAATGGCATGCCAGTTATCTCATTTGAACTCAAAAACGAATTGACCAAGCAAAATGTAGCACACGCTATCAAGCAATACAAAGTTGACAGAGATCCAAATGAAGAGATTTTTCGTTTAGGGAGATTAATTGTGAATTTTGCAGTAGATACAGAGGAAGCTTGGATGTGTACTCAATTGAAAGCAGAAAGGACTTATTTCCTACCTTTCAATAAAGGAAACAACAATGGTGCTGGAAACCCACTGAATGAAGGCATAAAAACGGATTATTTATGGAAAGAAATACTCACTAAATCCAGTTTGACTGATATTATTCAGAACTACTGTCAATTGATTACAGAAGAGAAAGAGTATTTAGACGACAAAGGAAAAATAAGAACCAAGAAAGAAAAGAAACTCATTTTCCCTCGCTACCATCAAATGGTTGCTGTTAGGGAGATGCTTCAAGATGCACAGGAAAAAGGTTCCGGTCAGAAATATTTAGTTCAACACTCTGCCGGTTCAGGAAAATCAAATTCTATTTCATGGTTAGCGCATCAATTGGCTGGGTTGCACGATAAATCCGGAAGTAAAAACATCTTTGACACTATTATTGTAGTGACAGACCGTAGAGTTTTAGATGCTCAGATTAGAAACAATATCAAGCAGTTTCAACAAGTTAATGGCGTAGTTGAAGCCATCACAGAAGGCAGTAAACAACTCAAACAAGCGCTTGAAGAAGGAAAAAAGATCATCATCACAACCATTCAAAAATTTCCGCATATCGTTGAAGACATAGGTGATTTGCCAGGAAATAATTTTGCCATAATTATAGATGAAGCACACAGTAGTTTAAGTGGTCAGATGGCAAGAAAACTGAATGAGACTTTGTCTAAAATTACAGATGAAGATGAGTTAAAAACGAACCTAGAGGATTACGATGAAGACGAAAATGATGAAGTTACAGGTGAGGATTTAATACGAGCATTAGTAAAGTCAAGGAAAATGTTGCCTAATGCCAGTTATTTTGCCTTTACAGCAACTCCCAAAAACAAAACATTAGAATTGTTTGGAGTACCTTATCAAGACGGGGAAAAGACAAAACACAAAGCCTTCCACTTGTATTCTATGAAACAAGCCATAGAAGAAGGGTTTATAATGGATGTACTTCAAAATTATTCAACATACCAAAGTTATTATGCTTTACTGAAGAAAATTGAAGACGATCCAGAATACGATAAGAATCGCGCTCAAAAGAAATTAAAAGCGTATGTAGAGAGTAATGAGCATGCTATAAAAAAGAAAACCATTCTTATGGTAGAACATTTTATGGAAAACATTATTCGTAAAAAAAGAATGGGAGGCTTGGCGAAAGCCATGTTAGTAACCAGTTCTAGAGCTAATGCGGTTAAATATAAAACCGCCTTTGATAGTTACTTAAAAAAAGTAAATAGCCCCTATAAAGCCATTGTTGCGTTTTCAGGAGAAATTGAGGGACAAACAGAAGCCAATTTAAATGGTTTTTCAAGCAATGCTATTCCAACTGAATTTGAGAAGATGGAGTATCGTTTCCTTATTGTTGCGAATAAATTTCAAACAGGATTTGACCAACCTTTGTTACACACGATGTATGTAGATAAAAAACTAGGTGGTGTCAATGCTGTCCAAACTTTATCAAGATTAAATCGAAGCCATCCCTTAAAGAAAGAAACTTTTGTATTAGATTTTGCGAATTCCGCTGAGGAAATTGAAAAAGCTTTTACTCCTTATTTTGAAAGTACTATTCTAGGTGAAGCTACAGATCCAAACAAGTTGTTTGATTTACAAGATGCATTAGATAATTATCAGATTTATAGCAGAGAACAAGTTGAGGAATTCTCCAATAAAATACTAGCTAATGTTCCTATAGACGAATTGCATAAGATGCTCAATAGTTCATCCGAATTATTCAAAAATGAATTAAAGGAGGAAGAACAGGCTGATTTTAGAGCAAAGGTTAAAACGTATGTCCGACTGTATATTTTTCTATCTCAAATTGTAGATTTTGAAAATGCTTATTTAGAAAGGCTGTATATTTTTCTGAACCACTTACAAAACAAGTTAGGAGGAGAAGCTCCTATTGATTTGGCACAAGGAATTTTAGACAATATTGATATGGATAGTTACCGCTTACAATTAGAATCAACCACTAATATGGTTCTAGAGCAAGGTGAAGATTTAAAACCCATTCCAACCGAAATGAGAGGTAGTACAAACGATACTGAAGTAGACAGACTGTCTAACATCCTTCAAACCTTTAATGATCGATACGGAACACAATTTGAAGACGCTGACAAGGTCCGACAGATGGCTGAAAATATTGCAAATAGTGTCGCTAAAAATAATGAACTCATAAACTCATTAAAATACTCTGACGATCAAAATGCTAAGATTACAAGTGATAAAGTGGTTGGGGAAGAATTATTAAAACACATCACTACTAACTTTGACTTATACAAACTCTACTCAGACAATAAAGAGTTTAAAGAAGACTTTTCAGCAATGATGTTTGGTGTAGTAAAAGAACTAATCTCCAATGGAATGAGAAACAATGCAATGAAATAAAAGAAGAATTAATCATTACTCTTTTATTTAAAATTGTATTTTTGTTGAATATAAATACACTCTAAAAAATAATACAATAGGCATCAAATTGGCCATCATAATAGAAGTAAAACAACGTCAAGTCTTGATTTAACTGCTAATCTGTCCCTTGGTTCGAGCCCAAGAGAGGGAGCTTTTTAAAAAGACTTTACAGCAATGTAAGGTCTTTTTTGTTTTTAGCCTTTTGTTTAAATAAAATTATGGTCAAGTTCAAGAATTTCATTTCCCTTACTTCTTGACTTCTAAACGTTTTTTCATTCTACTGAGTTATAATTACATTGTATTGCAATAGCCTTTCTTTTATTGCAATAAAATCTAAAAAATTACAATAGTAGATATCTTATTGCAAAATATTAGTTATTTTTACAACATATGAATTCATATTGTAAATTACTATGCAAAATTTCAAGTCAGGAAAATACATTAACCAAGGCTATTATAAAAGCTTTCAACCTGAATTCATCAATAAAGAATGGTTGTTAGGTGATATGGAACTATTGAATTTGCTCTCAAAGGCAGATAGGCACTTGGGGAGATTGGACATGTATAGTAATCACATTCCTGATATTGATTTGTTTATTAGCATGCACATTCTAAAAGAAGCTACACAAAGTAGTAGAATTGAAGGCACACAAACTAATATGGAAGAAGCTCTTTTAGACAAAGAAGACATAAGTTCTGAAAAACGGGATGATTGGGATGAGGTTCAAAATTACATTTCGGCAATGCACACCGCTATAGCAATGCTTAAAGAAATTCCGTTTTCAGGGCGTTTGATAAAAGAAACCCATAAGGTGCTTTTACAAGGGGTGAGAGGCGAAAACAAATTGCCAGGTGAATTTAGAACCAGCCAAAACCGGATAGGTGGCGCTTCTATAAATGATGCCGTATTTATTCCACCAATTCATTCAAGTATTGGTAATTTGATGAGTGATGTTGAGAAATTTACGCATAATGAAGGATTATTACCTGATTTGATAAAAATAGGAATTATTCACTACCAGTTCGAAACGATTCACCCTTTTTTAGATGGTAACGGTAGGGTAGGTCGATTATTAATCACACTCTATTTGGTAGACAAAGAAATACTAAAGCAACCCATATTGTACTTATCTGATTTTTTTGAACGCAATAAAACCCTTTATTATGATAATTTAATGAGAGCAAGAACTCATAATGATTTAAAACAATGGTTGAAATTCTTTTTAGTGGGTGTGATTGAAACTGCTAAAAAAGGTGTGGAAACTTTTGATGAAATTTTGAAATTAAAAACTAATTCAGAATTAAACATACAAACATTAGGTTCAAGAGCCAATAACGCACAAAAAATACTGCATTACTTATTAAAAAAACCAATTATAGATGTCAATAAAGTGATTGACATCACAAGCGTTTCTCAACGTACCGCTTATAGTTTAATAGCAGATATGGAAGAATTAGAAATTCTAGAAGAAGTAACTGGAGGGAAAAGAGGTAAGATTTATGTTTTTAAAAAATACATGAATTTATTCAAATAAAGAAAATGTGTTCTATATAGACAGCAAAAGCAAAAAGGCTATCATTACTGATAGCCTTTTTTGATTTAACAATGTATCCCAAAACTGAATTATAGAACTTATAGGATTATCTAATATTTAATTAAACAGTTCTTTTGGCGTTTAACGGTTTTTTTAGTGAAAAAATGTTAACTGTGAAATTAAATATTTTTAATCACTTCATTTTACCTCCAGTAAGTTTAAGGTAAGTTAAGGAAATAAACAATAAAAAAATGACAATGATCCTTTCAAGAAAAAAAGTTAACGCTCAAATTTTTTTATATTTGCATAATCAAAAAGAGCTTTCTGGCTGCAGCTTCCATCAATAAGGGGAGCTTTTTAAAAAGACTTTACAGCAATTTAAGGTCTTTTTTGTTTTTACTACTTTCCTATTTGGGGATAGCTCGCGTTCTAGAGTACCTTAGTTTTATAAAAACCAAAAATATCCACTACACCCTTTTTTAAACCCTCTTTGTAGTACAGGAGCAATTCCTGCCTTTCCTTTCATTCTTATTGATAGCCCTTGCTTTTCTAAGGCATAAAAGGAGCTTCTTGCAGTCGCTCTTTTATACCTAGAAAAACAGCAGCCTCTTGCATAAGGAATTCCATTACAGTCAGGGCTAGGGGGATTGAGTTAAAATAGAATTTGATATTATAATTAAAAGTTTTTTCTATTGCAAAAACAACTTTTTTTGCTACTTTAAATTGCAAAAGTAAAAAAGTTATAAGAACTCAAAACGTGATACTTGTTGAGAATAAACCTATATATTTGTATAACTAAAAAATAAAAACATTGTAAAACATACTTTCCAAATTGGAAAAGCATATACAAGAAACCAAGGTTAAAAATGAAAAAAGTTGAAGTAGTAGCTGCAGTAATCTTTTTTGAAAATAAAATTCTATGTGTGCAAAGGCCTAAAAATAAGTTGTCTTATATATCAGAGAAATTTGAATTTCCTGGAGGAAAAATTGAGCAAGGCGAAACAAAACAAGATGCTTTAAAACGTGAATTACTGGAAGAACTTAATATTGTAACAGATATAAAATCTTTATTTCTTACCGTTATTCATCAATACCCAGATTTTGAATTGACTATGCATAGTTTTATTTGTGAGGCTAAATCAAAAGAACTTATCCTTAATGAACATATAGCTCTAGAATGGTTAAATCCAAAACAACTTAAAACCCTTGATTGGGCAGCAGCAGATATTCCGATTGTAAATAAATTGATAATGAATGGATAAGATAATTCAAATTTTTAATTCCAGTTTACAAACAGGCTATGTAGATAAAAATGTTTTGTCCGATTTAGCTTATCAACCGGAGTTACTTGTCAATCAAAAAAATCCACCAAAAAAAGTACTTTCAACAATACTTCACGAACTTGAAAATTGTAATCAGTTTTATATTTCCGTAGCGTTTGTTACGACAAGTGGAGTTGCAACAATAATTAACAAATTAAAAGAATTAGAAAACCGAAAGATAACGGGTCAAATTTTAGTATCTCAATATTTAAATTTCACACAACCTGAAGCATTAAAAAGATTATTGCAATTTAAAAACATCGATTTACGCATCGCTACAACTGGTAACGCTCATGCAAAAGGATATATATTTAAAAATAAAGACCATTACAATCTAATTGTAGGAAGTAGTAATTTAACGGACAGTGCTTTATCTACAAATAAGGAATGGAACATTAAAGTGTCGGCCTTAAATGAAAGTGGTTTAGTTGAAGACGTACTTTGGGAATTTCAAGCTGATTTTGAAAAAGCAACTGTTGTAACCACTGATTATATCTCACTTTACGAAGAGATTTATAAAAAGCAATTTCTCACAAATAAAACAGCGGGATTAGATAAAATCCTAACTGAAATAACTCCTAATGCTATGCAGTTAGAAGCATTGGAAAATTTAGAAAATTTACGAAAAGATAAAAAGAATAAAGCTTTAATAATATCTGCAACAGGAACTGGAAAAACTTATTTATCAGCATTCGACGCAAAAGCTTTTAATCCTAGAAAATTACTATTTGTAGTACATCGATTAACCATTGCAAAAGATTCATTAAAGACTTTCCAAAAAGTTTTTGGTAAAAACAAAACAATGGGTTTGTATTCTGGTGAAAAAAGAGAATTAGAATGCGATTTCGTGTTTTCAACAATTCAAACAATTTCAAAATTAACGCATCTTGAAAATTTTTCAAAATATCATTTTGATTACATAATCATTGATGAAACGCATAGATCTGGCGCAGATTCTTATTTGCGATTAATCGATTATTTTGAACCAAAGTTTCTCTTAGGAATGACCGCTACTCCTGAAAGAACTGATGGTAACAATATATTTCAATTATTTGACCACAATATTGCTTATGAGATTAGATTAAACCGAGCAATGGAAGAAGAAATGCTCAGTCCGTTTCACTATTATGGTGTCGCCGATTTATTAATTGACAATAATGTGATTGACAATAAATCAGATTTTAATTTATTAGTTTCTACTGAAAGAGTTAAAAGAGTAATTGAACAAGCCCGATTTTACGGAAGTGACAACGGCATCACTAGAGGTTTAATTTTTTGTTCTAGAAAAAAAGAAGCAACTGAACTCTCTGCTTTATTTAATTTAAAGGGACTTAAAACAGTTGCCTTAACTGGTGATAGTACTGAATTAGAAAGAGCAAAAGCAATTGAGAAGTTAGAATCAGATAATATACACGAAAAACTTGATTATATTTTTACAGTTGATATTTTCAATGAAGGTATTGATATTCCTAAAATTAATCAGATTATTATGCTTCGACCAACTGAATCATCTATCATTTTTATTCAGCAATTAGGTCGAGGATTGAGAAAAATTGATGGGAAAAACTATGTAACCGTTATTGATTTTATAGGGAATTACGAAAACAACTATCTAATTCCAATCGCACTTTATGGTGATACCTCATATAATAAAGATTCTCTTAGAAAATTAATTACGGAAGGAAGTAGAATGATTCCTGGTTCTTCAACAATTAATTTTGATGAAATCACTAAAGAAAAGATATTTCAATCTATTGATTCAGCAAACATGCAATTGTTCTCTGATTTAAAAAAAGATTACTACTTATTGAAATTCAAGCTTGGTAGAATCCCAATGATGATGGATTTTATAGAGCATGGTTCCAGAGATCCATATTTGTATGTAAATTATGCAGGTTCTTATTATAATTTCATTGTTAAAGTTGAGCAAGAATACAACTCAGATTTAGCTAAGGAACAAATTAAACTTTTGGAGCTTTTTTCTAAAGAAATAAACAATTCAAAAAGAGTTGAAGAAAGTATAATCATCAAATTATTAATTAAAAATGGAAAGCTTTCATTAACTACTTTAAAAGAAATAATTTTAAAAAAATATCATTACACCTTTTCCAATGAAACAATTCAATCGTGTATTTCAAATTTAAATTTTGAATTTATTAGAGAGAAAAAAGAAGGGAAGCTAATTTCTGCAAAAGAGATTTATAATTTAGATATTATAAAATTAGAGAACGACAGTTTCATTTTTTCAAACACATTTCTTTCTTACTTAAGCCATGAAACATTTAAAACATTTTTAGTTGATTCTACAGATTATTCAATATATGAATTTGACAAAGTATTTGAACCAAATAATTGGCAAGAAGGATTTCTACTTTATCGAAAATATTCTCGTAAAGATGTTTTCAGAATATTAAACACTATAGAAAATCCAGTTGCACAAAATGTAGGTGGATATTTAGTAAGTCCCGACAATTCTCATTGCCCCATTTTTGTAAACTATCACAAAGAAGAAGACATATCTGAATCTACAAAATATGAAGATAAATTTGTAAATGCCAAGGAATTTGATTGGATGTCAAAATCTAATAGAAACATAAACAGTAAAGATGTTCAATCTATTTTAGGAAAAAATGGAGCTATTAGGCTTCCTCTTTTTATCAAAAAAAATAATGATGAAGGAATGGACTTTTATTATATGGGAGAAGTGAGTCCTGAACTAAATCAAATTGAGCAAACAACAATGAGTAATGATAGTGGAAAAAAAGTTTCAGTTGTAAAAATCCGTTTCAATTTGGCTAGTCCAGTTTCCCCATCTATGTATAATTATTTGGAAGAAAAATTAACTGAGAAAACTAAAAAATCTGAAACGAAAGTTGAAATTGATCAGTTCCAAGCAACAATCAATTTTGAACCCATATTACAAAACCCAGTTCCTTTATATGATTTCTATGCAGCAGCTGGAACATTTAGTAAAATTCAATCTGAGAAAGAATTTACCCTAATTGAAGGACCTGCAAATTCTAAAAACGACTATTTTGCATGTAAAATAGTTGGAGAATCAATGAATAGAGTTATTCCAAATGGTTCAATCTGCTTGTTTAAGCCTTATACTGGCGGTAGTAGAAACGGAAAAATAGTTTTAATTGAAAATATTGATATTCAAGATCAAGATTTCAATTCGGCTTTTACAATTAAGACCTATTCAAGTGAAAAAGTAGTAACGGAAGAAGGTTGGGAACACACTTCAATTCTTTTAAGGCCAAATTCATTCGATACATCTTACAAAAATATCTTTATCACTGAAGAAAATGGAGTAGAAATGAGAGTTGTTGGAGAGTTTGTTTCAATTATTGCATAAAATCAGTATAAAGCCTTATTGCAAAATATTGTTTGTTTTTACAATAGTGAACTTTATATCTTAATACCCCCCACGATTCCCATCAAGCACCACCCACTTCTTATCACTATTCAATCTAAAGGTTCCTATGTGTTCTCGATTCCATTCTTGTGGGCTTATTAAGGACAAAAAGTTTACTCCAGCGGCATCGCGGTACAAATGGTAGATTTCGCCAATAACGGGCTCGAACGAGAACTTAGCACTGTACACTAGTTCGTTCCATTCGTATTCCTCCATTAACTTTTGGTACTGCAATTGGAGTTCGTTAAATTTATTGACCAACTCTTTGTTTACATTCTCAATTCCCCTACTTTTCCATGACACCACATCATCCACACGTATTACGGGCGCACCTACATTGGTAGCATAAGGCAACATATTAGCATTAAACCCTTCTTCAAGGGAGTAAACAACGTTATCTGGTTTATTAGTTTCCATTTATTTTTCTTTTAATGTAGAACAGCAATTTAATTATGAGGCCAATATAAGTAACGCTTATTTTCAATTGGATTTTTCCAAATGATTTTAAAGACATACCAGTTCCTCTACTAAGTGTTATTTGCTTTTTGTTTAACAATTATTCAGCAAAGATAAACAAAAAATCAAGTCCTAGAGACCATTTAATTTTTAAGTGCAAATTGAATCTGGTTTTAAATTGTTCCTTTTTATAATTTAAAAGACACTAAAATTCAATTAGACCGGTAAAAGAACCCACCTTTAATACCATATCCCATACAATCCAACTGATTGTAAGATTGTCATAAATCCTTTTTTATCTTTTAGGTACTTCATAATTAGCTAAAAAATATAAAGGCTAAAACATTGTAGTACTGCTGCCATCCCTCAATCAAGTCCCTTTTAGTTTATTATAAAAAATTGCACAAAAGTTTTGTTTTTTTATTTATATTTAACAGTTATTTAAATTAATTATGGGATAAGTTGTCCCTTTTATAAAGAATAAACAGCATATAGACCAATGAATTGAAGCTATAAACTAAATACGTATTTGATATGGGAAAAGCACTTTCACGAAGAAATCTACTTAAAACTTTAGGTCTTATCACCGGCGGTATATTAACCATGCCTTTACATGGATTTGCCGAAACAAATCTTCGCTTGCATATTCCCGATCCAAAAAAATACCCCGCACCAATAAAACCTGTTACCGCTATTACGCTAGGTGCTGGAAATCGCGGTACTGTTTATGGCAACTATGCCTTACAATATCCAGAACATTTAAAAATTGTAGGAGTAGCTGACCCTATTGTTATAAGAAAAGAGCGCTATAGCGAAAAACATGGTATTCCAGTTGAAAATAGGTTTGTGACTTGGGAGGATGTTTTTAACCGTCCCAAATTTGCAGATGCTGTGATCATTTCTACACCCGATAATTTACATTTTGGGCCTTGCATGAAAGCCTTGTCTATGGGTTACGATATCTTGCTTGAAAAACCAATAGCACCCACTGAAAAAGAATGCCGAAAAATATTGGCTTTGGCCAAAAAAACAAACCGCATCGTGGCGGTATGCCATGTACTGCGTTATTCACCCTATTTCATTAAATTAAGAGAACTCATCCAAAAAGGGACTATAGGAGAACTTATAAGCATTCAGCATTTTGAACCCATACAGCACATTCACATGTCACACAGTTACGTACGTGGAAACTGGCACAATAGTAAAGAAACAACCCCTATAATTCTGGCTAAATCGTGTCATGATCTTGATATTTTACGATGGTTGGTTGGAGATTCTTGTGAAAGAATATCGGCATTTGGTGATTTAAAATGGTTTAAAAAAGAAAATATGCCCGTAGGTGCAACCTCTCGTTGTATTGATGGATGCGCCATAGAAAAAGAATGCCCGTACAGTGCTTTGAAAATTTATTACCGTGACCGACAACGAACTCATGTGTTTGATCTCCCTACCGAAGAAGACAAACAGGGTGAGGCTATTTTAGACCGTCTAAAAACTACTAATTACGGTCGTTGTGTGTACCAAATGGACAATGACCAACCGGATCATTACACAACCAATCTTCAGTTTTCTAATGGAGTTACGGCTGCCTTCAGTATGGAAGCATTTACATCATACGAAGGAAGACGCACCCGTATCATGGGTAGTCATGGCGATATTGTAGGCGATATGTCGCAATTTACTTACACTAACTTTTTAACTGGAGAAAAAACGGAATGGCAACAAAATAGTGATGCCCACGGAGGCGGTGATTGGAATTTAGTTTCGGACTGGATACAAGCCGTATCACAACAAAATTCCGGTTTACTTTCTTCTTCCATTGACGCCTCAGTTGAAAGTCATATTATTGGATTTACAGCTGAAAAAAGCCGTTTGAAAGGAACTACAGAAAAAGTAATCTTATAATCCGAAAATTTTCAATCATTAATTCACTAGTTGAAAAAGTTACAAACAGTCCCTTTCTAAAATAAAACCTACATGGAACTACAAAAAAAACGTTATTTATCATTAGACATCTTTAGGGGTTTGGATATCGCCCTTATGATTATTGTTAATTCTCCAGGCAAAAGCGCCACTACTTTTGCCCCTTTATTGCATGCTAAATGGCATGGTTTTACACTTACTGATTTGGTGTTCCCAACATTCCTTTTCATTGTTGGAAATTCCATTAGTTTAAGCATAACAAAATACGGTACTTTATCAAATAAAGTGTTTTTAACTAAAGTACTAAAACGCACTGTGATACTCTTTTTACTGGGATTTTTAATGTATTGGTTTCCCTTTTTCGAAAATGGTGCGCTGAAACCCTTGAGTGATACCCGGATTTTTGGTGTCCTTCAAAGAATTGCTTTGTGTTATTTTTTTGGTGCTCTAATTTTACGCTTTTGGAAAACAAAAGGAGCTCTAATTTTTAGTGTCATCGCGCTTGTTTCGTATCAAATACTACTCTATACTTTTGGAGACTATACTCTAGAAGGAAATGCTGTTTTAAAACTAGATACTTGGTTAATTGGAGCAAATCATATGTATCATGGTGACGGAATTGCTTTTGACCCCGAAGGTTTGCTTAGCACGCTTCCTGCAATTGTAAACGTGATTGGTGGGTATATTGCGGGTTCGTTTCTACAAAAAAGTGGTCAAAATTATAAAACCATCCTAAAAATGACAGTTGTTGGCATTGTTTTAATTATAATTGCCTTAGGATGGAACTCGTTTTTTCCAATCAACAAAAAATTATGGACCAGTTCCTTTGTGGTACTAACTATTGGTCTCGATCTTATAATCCTTTCGGTATTAGTGTACCTTTTAGATATCTTAAAAAAAACCAAGTGGACATTCTTTTTTGAAGTATTGGGCAAAAATCCTTTGTTTGTTTACCTCCTTTCTGAATTGCTAGTAATCACGCTTTATCAATTTAAAATAAAAGGCAGTTCGTCCTATGATTGGATTGCAGAGAATATCTTTGTGTTGACGCTTGGGGATTATATGGGTTCTTTGGGGTTTGCCGTTTCTATCCTGCTTACTTGCTGGATCGTGGGTTATTTCCTAAATCGAAATAAAATTTATATTAAGATTTAATCTATTTTTTACATCTAATTTTCCTGTTTGGAATCCCTTTTTATACAAAATAGTATAACTAAAACCACTTCGTAATTGAAGTGGTTTTAGTATTCTTAACAAGTGCTAATTGAGCCAATTGTAAACTTAAATAAGAACAACAAAAAAGACCATCAGCGTACTGATGGTCTTTTTTTAATATATTTTAAAAGAGATTTTTTCTTTTAATTATTTACTACATTAACAAATACACCTGTAGCTGTGAAATTCAATTTTAGTTTAGTTCCTGTTGCAGTACTAATTGTAACATCATAACTTCCATCAGATTCTAAATGAGCTTCTTTTATAGTAGCCCCAACATAATTTGTAGTTATATACTCTTTTATATTGGCAATTAAATCTGTTACAATAACCGAAACCATTGATGCAGAATGATTATTGTTAGCATCAGAACCTACTACAAATTCACCTGTACCAGTAAAATTCAATTCTAATCGAACTCCTGCAGCAGTAGTAAGATGCACTTCGAAACCACCGTTCCAATCTTTCTCTGCAGATGTAATTGTGGCATTCGCATAATTTGTAGTGATATATGTAGTAATACTCGCCAATAGGTTCGCTACTGCAACTTGAGTTTCGCTATTAGAATGATTACTCCCGTTAGAACTTACTGAAAGGAATTCGCCAGCAGCACTAAAATTCAGATTCAAATGAGCTCCTGTAGCAGTGGTAATGAATACATCAAAAGTAGCATCTGACTCTTTATGAGCAGAAGTAATTGTAGCTCCTGTATAATTTGATTCAATATATATTTTTATTTTGGAAACTAAATCAGCAATAGCTACTGGTACTTGATTGGTATCATGTTTGTGTTTATGATTTCCATTAGCCTTAAATACTCTTTCAGACACAAATGTACCAGCAACATCAAAATTCAATTTGATTTTGTTTCCATCTGCAGCAGTGATGAACACATCAAAACCACCATCAGATTCTAAATGAGCTTCTTTTATAGTTGCCCCAGCATAATTTGTGGTAATGTATGTAGTTATTGCAGGCAATAAATCAGCAATAGCAACTGTAGTTTCAGTTTTTACAGACTCCAGCGTTCCTTTGGCAGTAAAATTTAATTTAGCCATAACGCTAGATGTTTTTGCTGTATTACTCGATTTAAGAGTAGTTCCAGCTGGCAGCGTTACATAAGCCACATAAGTTCCGTCTGAATTCAAATTCACTTGGGTTGTAGTAGCTCCTGCATATTTAGATGTGATATAAGAAGTAATTGTGGTTGGTAAAACTGATGCTGCTACCACTTCATAGGTTAAAGCAACAGCACTAACTGCTGAACTAGATGAACCAGGTTCATTATTAGTACAGCTAAACATTATAAAAGAAAATGCAAAGGCAATTAGGGTTTTTTGTTGGGTTTTCATTTTATTAAAATTAAAGGTTAAAAATATTTCAAAATCACATTCTTTCCTTTTAAAACATTTAAAAATAAAATTACCCTACCTGTTTTTTGAATTTATTTTTAGATTTATAATTATGTAAATTCCATCTGCCAAATATATATCTTCAAACTAATTTGAACTTTTGCTAAGAGTCTTTTTCGTTAATTAATTTTTAAGGAGGTATTTGTTTTTTACACATTTAAAACACAACATGAATTTATGTTTTGATTGTCTGGCAGTTACACAATCTTTTAGTTATTCTAAATGAGTTAAAAAACAATTAGAAAATATGTCGTTTTACAACACTTAAAAAACTATAAACTCTAATAAAATCAAAGTTTGCCAAAGGCGTTTTCTACTGTCAATCACAAAAAACAGAAAACTATCTGGGAAAAGCTTTTTGATAAATTTGACATGAGTAAAGAGCAAGTGTTAAACAAGTGTTTTGAACATCAAAACCATCATAGAGCACAAACAATGGTTTATTTAAGATTAGTAGGTGCTACTCCTCCCGCAGAAAAACTATTTTAATTTATCTATAAAATGAAAAAATCAATACTAACGTTTTTTAATATTTGTAGTTTTTTGTTGTAATACGTTTGCGCAAAAACCGTTGCGTCATTTCATGCAAAGCAGAGACGAACAAATGAAACACCATTCCCTATGGTAATAATTCACAGGCGGGACATTATGTACAATCAAAAGATGTCAAAATTTATTATGAAGTATATGGCAAAGGACAACCCATTGTAATACTACATGGTGGATTGTTTAGTTCAACCGCTGAAATGGCAAAAACCAAAGGCAACCTTACCCTATGTTTTCAGGTACTAGCAGTTTCTACTCGTGGGCATGGTAGGAAATCGGAATCGAACCATTGACATTAGAACAAAGAGCAAATGATGTATTGGCAGTAATCCGTGAAGTAACTACAGAAAAAGTAATGATTCTTGGATTTAGTGATGGAGGATATACCGCTTATAAATTTGGCTCAATGTATCCTGATAAAGCTAAAAAAATGATTGTGATAGGCGCGGGTGTTTTATATCCCGGATTAACGGATTTTAATTTTAACTTCAATCAAGCGATGAAATGGATTCGGAATTTTAGGTATAACAACGCACCTTAATGCCAGAACCGAATCGGTTAAAAGAGGTGTTTTAGCAAATCGAGACTTGTTATAGCTGAATTATCGGGCACGGTCCAATTTTCCCGTTTTAATTATGGCGGGCGACTGAGATGAGGGTAACTCGGTTCAAAACGTACTCAATGCCTTTTGGTGTTTTTTAAAAATACTTTTATAGTCCATCATAAATTCTGGCAATTCATCGATAGATTCCCATTAATAAAACATCCGAAAGATTATCAATAGCTAAATTAACTATTGAAAATCTATTGACCATACAATCCTATGGAAAGAAATCATAGGACAAATTTGAGATATACATTCCCCAAGATTGAACTGATTTTTTCATTATTATTTTCTTAAAGCAAATTGTTAAAAATTCTAACATAAATTAAATTATTATAAGTAATTTCTTTTATAAAAAACCAATAATGAAAATTTTCACTTCTTTTTTGCAAATATTAAAAAATATAATTAATATTGCTTCATTATGAAGCAATATTAATTACTACCTAAAAAACCTTATGAAAAAAATATCTTTTTCGAAAATTGCGAAAATATCACTTCTTTCAACATTAGTGCTTTCTGGGATTTCTTGGAATAAAAATCCTGAAATTAAAGATTCACCTGGCAAACCCATAATTACTGTTGACGGGTTAACGTTTTCTGATTTAAACCAAAACGGAAGACTAGATAAATATGAAGATTACCGTCTTCCGATGAATGATAGAATTCAGGATTTGATTAGCAAAATGACCGATGATGAAAAAGCAAGCATGCTTATTGGAATTGGAATGCCTGGGTTTGATCTAAATACTTTTAAATTCACAACAGAAGGTTTTCAAGGAAAAGTACCTGGAGCTGCAGGAGGAACTTATGATTTAAAACGATTAGGAATTCCAACAGTCGTTGTCTCTGATGGTCCTGCTGGTTTGAGAATTAATCCAAAAAGAAATAATGACCCAAACTTCTATTATGCAACCGCATTTCCTGTTGGAACCGCATTGGCATCCACTTGGAATACAGAATTAATCAACAGTGTTGGAAAAGCAATGGGTAACGAAGTAAAAGAATATGGTGTAGATGTTTTATTAGGACCAGGAATGAACATTCATAGAAATCCATTGTGCGGAAGAAACTTCGAGTATTATTCAGAAGATCCATTACTTACTGGTAAAATATCGGCAGCAATCGTAAATGGTATTCAATCTAATGGAGTTGGAACTTCGGTTAAACATTTTGCAGCTAATAATCAAGAGCGCAACCGTATGGGAGTAAATGCTCATATTAGCGAAAGAGCCTTACGTGAAATTTATTTAAGAGGTTTTGAAATATCTGTAAAAGAAGCACAGCCTTGGACTATTATGTCATCCTATAACTTAATTAATGGATCTTATACTTCGCAAAGAAAAGATTTATTAACGACAGTTTTAAGAAATGAATGGGGATTTAAAGGTTTAGTGATGACGGATTGGTTTGGTGGTTATGATGGATTTGGTGGAGCAAATTCTCCTTTTTCTCCAAATGCAGTAAGTAATGTTACCGCACAATTAGCTGCTGGAAATGATTTACTGATGCCAGGAATGCCAACTCAAAAACAAGCTATTTTAGACAACATGAAAAGTGGAAAATTATCTGCAGCAGTTGTAAATACCGATTTAACTCGAGTTTTAGAATTAGTAATGAGATCTCCTTCTATGAACAATTACAACTATTCGGGGAAACCAAATTTAAAAGCTAATGCTGAAGTAACAAGACAAGCAGCCGCCGAAGGAACTATTCTATTAAAAAATGACAATAATACTTTGCCGTTTTCTTCTAAAGCTACTCCATTGGCCGTTTTTGGAGTGACTTCGTATGATTTTATTTCAGGAGGAACTGGAAGTGGTGATGTAAATGAAGCGTACACTGTTTCATTAATTGACGGATTAACGAATTCAGGATTTTCAATTGATAAAGATCTAGAGGGATTGTACAAACCGTATACAGCAGATCAAAAAGCAAAAGAGTTAGAGCGTCGTGAAAAAAATGGCGGATTAATGGCTTCTCCAAAACGTATTGAAGAACTAGAATTGAACAAGGAAATTATTGAAAACAAAGCCAATTCATCTGAAGTTGCCCTGATTACAATAGGTAGAAATGCTGGAGAAGGAGATGATAGAAAAGTAGATGCCGACTTCAATTTGGCCACTGACGAAATAGCTTTAATTAACACTGTTTCCCAAGCCTTTCATGCCAAAGGAAAAAAAGTAGTTGTTGTATTGAATATTGGCGGAGTGATTGAAACCGCTAGTTGGAAAGATAAAGTAGATGCAATTCTTTTGCCGTGGCAACCAGGTCAAGAAGGCGGAAATTCTGTAGCCGATGTTTTCACTGGAAAAGTAACTCCATCTGGAAAATTAACCATGACTTTCCCCGTTAATTATGCTGATACGCCTTCATTCAAAAACTGGATTGGAACGCCTGCTGAAAACCCTACAAGTGTAACGTACGAAGAAGGAGTTTATGTTGGATACCGTTATTACAACACGTTTAACGTAAAACCATCTTACGAATTTGGTTACGGATTATCGTATACAAGCTTTGATGTGGCTAATTTGAAATTAAGTGCTACGACTTTTGCCAATAAAATTACTGCAACAGTAACCGTAAAAAACACTGGGAAAACAGCTGGAAAAGAAGTGGTAGAATTATATCTTTCGGCTCCAGCCAAAAACACTGACAAACCAAGTTCAGAGTTGAAAGCTTTTGCAAAAACAAATTTATTGCAACCGGGAGAAAGTCAAACTATTACTTTGACACTAAATCCTAAAAATTTAGCTTCATTTGTTACCGCTAAAAATGCTTGGATTGCTGAAGCAGGTTCTTACAAAGTAGCCATTGGAACATCGTCATTAAACATTAAACAAACTGCTAAATTTTCTTTAGCAAAAGAATTAGTGGTGGAAAAAACAAATGCTGCATTTGCTGCAGACACTCAATTTTCTGATTTGAAGCACTAATTTCTGCATTCAATTCATGATTGAGCTTCACTAAAGAAGCAAAGCTTTAAAAGCCTGATAGCAATATTAGGCTTTTAAAACTTAACTTAAGTGCGATTTTAGCCCTTGCAATTATTTCAAATTGATAAGGAATAGGTTTGTTTATAAAAGGAGCAGAACTATTTTTTGTCTTCGAAATATTAAATTACATATTCCACAAAATAAAAATTAAAATATATGAATAACAATACTATAAATTCAAAACCCCATTATCCAATACTTGACGGTTTGCGTGGTGTAGCAGCACTTATGGTGGTTGCTTTTCACATTTTTGAGGCCCATGCGACTAGTTATCTGGATCAAAAAATAAACCACGGCTATCTTGCAGTTGATTTTTTCTTTTTACTTTCCGGCTTTGTTATTAGCTACGCTTATGACGATCGATGGGATAGAATGTCAATTGGGAATTTTTTTAAAAGAAGATTGATTCGACTTCAACCAATGGTCATTATGGGAATGATTATAGGTGCATTATTGTTTTATTTCCAAGATTCAGTAACCTTATGGCCTGCCATACATGAAGTTCCTGTTTGGAAAATGCTTTTGGTAATGGTTATTGGATTTACGCTGATTCCTGTTCCACTCTCTTTGGACATTCGTGGTTGGGCAGAAATGCATCCGCTTAACGGACCCGGCTGGTCATTGTTTTATGAATATATTGCCAATATTCTCTATGCGCTTTTTGTTAGAAAATTTTCAAAAACAGCGCTTTCAATACTCGTCTTTCTTTCCGGATGTGCATTAATTCATCTTGCAGTAACAAGTCCTAATGGATATCTTGTAGGAGGCTGGTCGCTAAATGCTGAACATATACATATTGGTTTTACTCGAATGATGTTTCCTTTTTTTGCGGGAGTATTGCTTTTTCGTATGGGAAAATTAATTAAGGTAAAAAATGCTTTTTTTTGGTGCAGTTTACTAGTTATAATGGCTTTAGCTATGCCAAGAATTGGCGGAAGTGAGCATATTTGGTGGAATGGTATTTATGATTCTGCAACTGTAATTTTGTTTTTCCCTTTAATAATTTTCTTGGCAGCTAGCGGAGAGATTACAAGTAAATTTTCTTCAAGGGTATGTAAATTTTTTGGCGATATTTCTTACCCAATATACATTACGCATTATCCAATAATATACATCTATACCGCATGGGCAGTAGATAATAAAATCCCGTTCAGTGAAGCATATCCTATGAGTATATTGACTTTATTATCTTGTGTTGTACTTGCTTATGCTTGCTTAAAATTATATGATGTGCCTGTAAGACAATGGATCAATAAAAAAGCATTCCAAAAATAGAAACGCTTTCAGCGGTAATCGAAAAAAAAGATGCATTTTCATAAAGCAAGATCAGGAGATTCGTTGCTCTTTTTAAATATCTTCTTTTTAGGTGATCTTGCCGAAAACACCCTTATTAAAAAAGGATTATACTTTACGGCAGTTGAACTTTTATTGAATCCTAAATGCAAACTGATTTAGAATCGAAAACAATACAACCGTCAGGAAGCACCTCAATTCTTTGATAATTACAGGTATAGTTTTGAAATTCATTTCAAAACTATACCTGTTTTATTCTTTGCATTTAAATAAACCCAACACGTTTTAAATAAATGTGTTATTGAAATAATTTCAAGTAATTAATATGAAAAAAAATACAATTAAAATTTTTTTATTAATAGCCGTTTTCATAAATACATCGGTTCTTTTTTCGCAAGAATCAAACAATACAAAAAACGAAACAAAGGATGCTATTAAGCTTAAAGGCTCAATTAGTGTTACTAATAATGGCATTTCTATCATACCTACTTTTAGCTTAGGAAAACCTGCAGCAATAATTAATCTCTCGCTTGGAACAAGCAGGCTGACTTTTGAGCCTGAATTTCGATTTTCATTAGAAGGTAAGCCGTGGTCATTTGTTTTTTGGGGACGATATAAGGCCTATAAAAGTGATAAATTTTCATTGAATATTGGCGCTCATCCTGCATTTCTATTTAAAACAATCCCTTTAACTAAGGACGGTATTACAAACGACTATATTGTGACTCAAAGATATCTGGCTACAGAGGTGGTACCTACTTACCGCATTTCTAAAGACGTAACTTTGGGAATGTATTATTTATATTCTCATGGTTTTGATATAGGAACTATTAATAACACGCATTTTGTTACAGTAAATAGTGGCATCTCAAATATTGAAGTATCTAATAATTTAAGAATGAAGATCAGTCCACAATTGTATTACCTTCGAATGAATGATGCCGATGGTTTTTATTCGTCTGCTACGTTAACAATATCAAAAATCGATAATCCTTTCTCATTTTCAGCATTCTGCAATAAAGTGATTGATACTAATATCAAGGCGAGTAAGGACTTCGTTTGGAATGCAACACTAACCTATGCTTTTTAAACAATCCTGCCGTTTTTTATTAAATATCGCACAATGTATTTGAGTACTTAACTTTCGATTTTCTTCAACAAAGCAACTTCGATAAAGAGTTTCAGGATGTTAATCTTGAAACTCTTTTTATTTATACCTCTGGCGCGATTCATGAATTAATCACAATACTTTTCATTTTTCTAAGAGGAACTAGGTCTGTCTATCGACATTCTATGGGAAACTGTCGATTCTAATTTTAGGATATCATTTATTACGTATATTTATTTTTAATTTATACATGATGAAACCATTTTCAGTTAAAGACATATCGATTTTTTCAAAAGCGTTACTCTTTTTTGGACTACTAATAGTCCAAAGTATGCCTCTGTATATGAATATTAGTTTTCCAATAGAATTTTGGATAAAACAAATGTTTATGTATGTAATATGGATTATCGTTTTTTATCTCACCTACAAAATAATTATACCTACCCTTTTATTTCAAGGCAAAAATGGTTTTTTCTTTATTGCAATATGTATTCTTATCGTAGCAGTGCTATATATTAGCGATACTTTCAACTCACTCATAAACCTTGATGCTATTTTAAATCAGCATTTTAAAATTTCTAAAAAAGACAACATGCATGGTGCTTTGATTTCAAATTTAAGCGAAATCATAATAACCTTGTTATTAGTAGGTGCCAGCACCGTAATAAGCGTTGCCAAAAAACTGCAAGCTGAAACACAAATGCGGCAAAATCTTGAAAAGGAAAAAGTGACTTCGGAACTGTCATTTCTTAAATCTCAAATCAATCCTCACTTTTTTTTTAATATCCTGAACAGTATTTATGCCTTGGCGGGTACTGAAAATCACCCGGCACGGGAAGCGATCTATACTTTGTCACACATGATGCGCTATGTACTTTATGACACCAAAAACAATCTGACAACGCTAAGTAAAGAAATAGGTTTTGTAGAGGATTATCTAAAACTCATGGAGCTGAGAATTACGGATAAAGTACAGGTAATATTTGAAAAACGTAAAAATATGAAGGAAGTAGAAGTAGCACCAATGTTGTTTTTACCTTTTATCGAAAATGCCTATAAACACGGAATCAGCGGCATTTATCCAAGCTATATTTATATTGGAATTGAGCAGTCCGAAAAATTTATACAAATTGAAGTCCGTAATTCTATTTTTGAAAATCAAACCCTAAGTAAAGAAGAAAGTAACGGAATTGGTTTAATCAATACCCGCAGAAGACTCGATCTGATTTATCCGGGCAAATACGAATTAACTACTACGAAAGATATTCTTCAAATGGAATATTCGGTAATCTTAAAATTACAAATCTCATGATATTAAAATGTATTGCGGTTGATGATGAACCGCTGGCGCTACAGATTCTGGTTTCTTATATAGAACAAATGCCGTCCTTATCATTAGTAGGGCAGTTTTCGAATGCTATCGAAGCATTAAAAGCAATTCATGAACAGGAGATTGACCTAATTTTTCTTGATATTCGAATGCCGGACATAAACGGAATTGAACTGGCAAAGATTGTAGAACAATATCGTATAAAGGGGAATTTAAGAATCATATTTACAACCGCTTTTGACCAGTATGCGCTTGATGGTTACAAGGTAGATGCACTTGATTATCTCCTAAAACCTTTTAGTTTTGTTGATTTCAGTAAATCAGTTGCAAAGGCGCTGGGCTATTTTGATTTAATACGAAACCCGGAGCAGGAAATACGAAAATACAGTCCGCAAATTCCTGAAAATGAAGTAGCTTATATTTATCTGAAATTTGAATATCAGCTTGTTAGAATTGCTGTAGATGACATCATTTATATAGAAAGCATGAAAGATTATGTAAAAGTATTCCGCCTAAGCGAAGACAAACCTTTATTGTCACTGACCAGTATGAAATCGCTGGAAGAAAAGCTTCCCGAAAATAAATTTATGCGAATCCACAGATCCTATATTGTGTCACTGGATAAAATAAAGTCCGCTACAAAAAACTCCGTCCAAATTGACAAAATTACCATTGCGGTTACCGACCAATACAAAGATAATTTTATGAAATTTTTCCAAGATTGGGCTTAAAAATTTGAATTGTTAAAATTCCGTCGACGTTCTCCGCCTCTCTATCGAATGTGTTGGCATTTATTCCTATTAAGATGTTGCTTTGTACCGTAATCCAAACGAATTTGTATAAAAATTCTAATGGTTTTGGAACTTAAAATATCTTAAAATGAAAAAAATTATCCTTCTCACTGTATTACTTTTTTCTGTTTTAACAGTAAAATCGCAAAATTTTACCGGAACGAATAGCTTAAAAGGAAAAATTTCTGGTACCGTAATCGATTCTATAACTAAAGCACCAGTTGATTATGCTTCAGTAAGTCTTTATAAAATTAACTCAGCTAAACCTGCGACGGGTGTTTTAACCGATGCTACCGGAAATTTCAAGTTGAATGAAGTTGAACCTGGTACATATACCGTTACCATTTCTTTTATTGGCTACAATGACAAAACTATTAAATCCATAATTACAACAAATGCAAAGTTGGATCTTGAGATTGGAAAAGTAGTTTTAAGTCCTGAAACTAATACGTTAAAAGAAGTTGTAGTGGTAGGGAAAACACAACAAGTGACTAACAAGATTGATAAAATTGTTTACAACGTAGAAAAAGACTTGACAGCAACTGGTGGTAATGCTACTGACGTATTGCAAAAAGTGCCTATGGTAAATGTAGATATCAATGGAAATGTATCGATCCGTGGAGACGCAAATGTACGCGTATTAATCAACGGAAAACCATCAGGAGCTACATCAGCTAACCTTGCTGATGTATTGAAAACAATACCCGCTGACCAAATTAAAAATATCGAAGTGGTTACTTCACCATCTGCAAAATATGATGCCGAAGGATCAGCAGGAATTATTAACATTATTACCAAACAAAAAAGTACTTCAGGAGTAAGTGGCTCTGTAAGTGGTGGTATTGGTACGAGACAAAATAACTTTAATGCAAATGTTAATTACAATAAAAACCGTTTCAGCCTTTCGGCAAATATTGGATTCAACAATGGCTGGCCACAAGAGTCCGCTTCCGAGTCGAATCAAATTTTAAACAACAGTAATGCCAAAAGCTTACAAACAAGTAAAGGGAGTAATGAGGTACAGCGTAAAGGTATTGTAGCATCAGTCACTGCGGGTTATGATTTTAATAGTTTCAATAGTTTGAGTACAACTTTTAGATATAATGATGGAGGATTTGAGCGAAGCGGAACAAGTGAAAATCAATTTACTGATTATCTGAATAACGCGAACAGTAGCAATTATACTGGACAAAGTAGTGCGAAAAACTCCTTTGGAGGGTTTGACTGGAACCTTAATTATAGTCATAAATTTGCAAAGGCAGGACACGAACTTACTTTCTCATCGCAATGGAGCCATAGTTTAGTCAATACCGATTACCAAAATATTTATTCTGGTTTTTATACCAATCAAAAAGCAAATAATGACGGAACGAATAATGAATACACGCTTCAATTGGATTATACCTTACCGGTAACTGAAAAATTTAAACTGGAAGCCGGTGGTAAAACAATCATCAGAAAGATTTCGAGTGATTTCCAAAATTATGTTCCTGATGCACAAAATGCGTTTGTTTTTGACCCAATCAGCTCTAATTTATACAATTACAACCAAGATGTTGCATCCGTTTATACAGTAGGAACAGTAACTTTACCCAAAGGTTTTACTGTAATGGCAGGCGCTCGTTTTGAAAACACAGCTATCAAAGGAGACCCTACAAATGCGCTACAAACCGATTTAAGTCCATTCAAAATTGACTACGGGACATTTATTCCAAGTTTTACATTACAAAAAGCATTATCTCAATCGTCTTCTTTAAAACTGACCTATAGCAAACGTATTTCAAGACCAAGCTTTACTTACTTGAACCCATTTATCAATAAATCAAATATTCAAGCACAAACACAAGGGAACCCAACGCTTGATCCTGAAGTGTCTCAAACCGTAGAATTAGGATTCTCCACATTTTCTCAAAAGCGCACTCTGAATATTTCGGCGTATTATAAATATACATCAGACTTAATTGAAGGTATTGCAACACCTTTATCAGATGAGACAGGAACAATCACCAATTATCAAAATATTGGTAACAATAAATCATTTGGAATGAGTTTTTTCGGTTCTGTAAACCCTTTTAAAATACTGACTTTACGCGGAAACTTTAATGCCTTTACATACAAACCAGATCCAACTGGATTATACAACTTGGAACAATCCACTAATAGTACAACAATTCAATATTCTGCATTCGTGAGTGGGACACTTCAATTAAAAAAGGACATTTCAGCTGAAGCATTTATAATCCAAAATTCTTCTAAGAAAACATTGCAAGGCACCACTCCAGCTTTTAATTTAATGGTGTTTGGAGTAAAAAAACAATTTTGGAACAAAGCAGCATCATTAGGAGTTAACATGGTATCGCCATTCAAAAAGGATTTAGAATTCAAACAGAATTCAAGTGGACAAGGCTTCAGCCAAAGCAGTACTTTTAAATTTCCAATCCGTTCTTTTGGAATTACATTCAGCTATAATTTTGGTTCAATGAATTTCACTGGCGCTAAAAAGAAAGGCATCAATAATGATGACCTTAAAGAAGGAGATCAAAACAATCAGGGAGGTAGTATGCCTGCAATGAAATAAGATAATAGAAATATATTAAAACTCAAAAAGGTTTCAGGAATAGTATCTTGAAACCTTTTTTATATGCAGGACTTTTTAAACATTCTACAGGAATACTCTAATTAGGGGATTAATCGGTCTGTACGGAGTTGTTCAAACAAATAAAGGAGCTGTTTTTCTCTCTTTTTATTTTTTAAATTTCGATATTTACCTTTTAAAATTAATTTATGATACGTAGAAAATTTATTGGTGCTGCAGCTTTATTTGGAGTTGCAGGTATTATGGGCTTTGCAATGCGCCCCAAGAAAAAACCCTTATTGCACCATGTGTTTTTTTGGTTAAAGAACCCACAATCAGAAGCTGACAAACAGCAATTAATTTCCGGTTTAAAAACCTTAGCGGCAATACCAACTATTCGTCAAATTCATGTGGGCGTTTTGGCTTCTACCGAGAAACGCGAAGTAGTAGACACCTCTTGGAGTGTTTCGGAACTCATGTTTTTTGATGATGCAGCCGGACAAAAAGTATACCAGGATCATCCAATTCATCAGGCTTTTGTAAAAAACTGTTCTCATTTATGGGAAAAGGTAGTGGTTTATGATGCAATAGATGTGTAACTGTTAAAGGAATTGGGTCGCTGTCAATCTGTGTGAAATTACTGGTAAAAAAAATTCAAGAAATAAATCTTGAAAAGACTATTTATTGCCCAAATTTTAGTTTTTGAATCCAATAAACGTTTTTATCAGATTGACGATAAAAGATCTTTTTGTAGGATAACAAAATTATTTAAAAAAATTACTCCAAAGGATTAAACCTTTTAATTCTTTTTTTGTCAAACGTTTCTATAATTATAAAGTTGTCGCGATATTTCTTTTATCAGCCCACTATTTTTATTAACAATTAACATAAAATCAATTAATACTTTAAAAAAAAAACCTGTTTAAGTATGTCAAAAAAACAAACTCTTAGTACAACAATGCGTATCGTTCATCGTTATTTAGGCTTTTTCCTTGCTGGAATTATGGCTGTTTATGCCTTAAGTGGAATTATATTAATTTTTAGAGACTCTGGTTTTCTGAAAGAAGAAAAACAAGTAGTTAAAAAAGTTAAGCCCAATGCCAGTGGAGAGGATTTAGGACGAATGTTAGAAATTCGTGGTTTTAAAGCGGATCGTGAAGAAGGCGATGTTGTTTATTTTAAGGATGGAACATACAATAAAAAAACTGGAGTAGCTGATTATAAAACAAAAGAACTTCCTGCTGCTATCGAAAAAATGACTCAACTACATAAAGCAAGGTCTGGAGATCCCTTATTTTTTTTAAATGTCTTTTTTGGCTTATCGCTTTTATTTTTTGTGATATCTTCTTTCTGGATGTTCATGCCCAAAACATCAATATTCAAAAAAGGATTATACTTCACTGCTGCCGGTGTAGTGTTAACTTTGATTTTGTTGTTGGTATAAATTAATGAATAAAGCAGAAAGGTGTCGCTTGAGACCTTTCTGCTTTGATTATAAAAATAATGGTTAGAGTTTAAAGCCGTTACACTTAAACATTCATTTTTTTAAGAAAACAAAACCCTTACTATGTGTAAAAGTTTTGTATAATTTCAATGGTTATTTCAACTCTAATACAAGAGCCTCATAAGGTCTTAGAGTAGCTTTTTTTGATAGTGTCGCATAATTATCAATTAAAATTTTTGCGTTTTTTAAGTTAATTCCTGTATTTGCAATAGCATTTTTAGCAGAAAAATTTAATAACACTAACACTTTTTTACCATCTAATTCTCTGGTGTACGCATACACATTTGGATTGTTTTTGTCTAAAAGAGTGTATTTTCCATAAACTAAAACGGGTTTCGATTTGCGAAGTTTGGTCATTCTTCTAAAGTAATTCAATACTGAATTCGGGTCTTTTTCTTGAGCCGCTGCATTCAAAACAGTGTGATTGTCATTTACTTTTAACCACGGTTCCGCTGTTGAAAACCCTCCATTTTTAGAGCTATCCCATTGGAAAGGAGTTCTTCCGTTGTCTCTGGCTCCACCGGTTTTTTGATCTTCGATGAATTGTTTTAAATCACCGCCGGCAATTTTTACTTTTTCATATTCTGCAATCGTTTCGATGTCTCTATAATCTTCAATTTTATTGAATTTGGCATTCACCATTCCTATTTCATCTCCATTATAATAATAAGGCGTTCCTTTCATCGAAAGTAAAAAAGTGGTTAACATTTTTGATGAAACGGCTCTGAATTCTGGTGCGTCATTTCCCCAACGAGAAGTCATTCTGGGTTGATCGTGGTTCCCTAAATAAATGGTTCCCCATCCTTTTTGGTCGTAAACTGCATCCCAGTCAGAATAGATTTTTTTGAAATCAATTAAACTCCAATTTGGATTCATTTTTTTGAAATAACCCGGAATGTACCCTAAGTTAGTTCCTTCAAAATGATACCCCATATCCAATTCTTTTCTATCGGCATCCACAAAATCATGAGCTGATTTCAGTGTCATTCCAGCACCTTCTGCTAATGCCATTACATCATATTTACTCAAAACTTCTTTATTCATTTCTTTCAAATAATCGTGCAAATGAGGTCCGCTGGCCATAAAAATATCCCAACGCCCTTGGTAGTTTTTATCTAAATCAGCTTGAGTAATCACCGGAAAAGTCGTGTCTTTTGCGATAAATGGAATCACGTCCATACGGAATCCATCAATCCCTTTTTGGAACCACCAATTCATCATGCTATAAATTTCCTGACGCAATTTTGGGTTTTCCCAATTCAAATCAGGTTGCTTATAGCTGAAGTAATGTAAATAATACGAATCCGTTTGTTTGTCATATCTCCAACCACTTCCATCTGCTTCAAAAGCACCTGGGCGAAAAGCGGGTTTTCCTTTTTCGGCTGGCCACCAATGGTAATAATCTCGGTATGGATTGTCTCGGGATTTACGGCTTTCCTGAAACCATTTATGCTCATCTGAACTGTGATTGACAACTAAATCCATTACTAATTTCAAACCTCTTTCATGCATTCCTTTCAATAACGCATCAAAATCTTCCATGGTTCCAAATTCTTTCATAATAGATTGATAATCCGAAATGTCATATCCGTTATCTGCATTTGGAGAACCGTAAATTGGATTCAACCAAACCACATCTATTCCTAAACTTTTGATATAATCTAATTTTTGAATAATCCCTTTCAAATCTCCTACGCCATCTCCATCAGTATCTTTGAAACTTCTGGGATAAATTTGATATACAACGGCTTCCTTCCACCATTTTCGGTCAACTGTCGGCTTTTTTTCTTGTGCTACAGTTGGGTTTGTTGAGGCTAATCCAAAGCAAAATAATGCAATGGCCATTCCCTTTGATAATGCTACTTTCATTTTAAATTTTTTAGTTAATGGTTTTTTCAACGAAATCGATTTATTAGACACGTTTTAGTAATGCCTTATATTTCAAAAACTTTGATATAGTAAAAGTAGATTCTTTCCCTGCTTAAAATTTTACAGGTAAAAAAAAAGTAAATTATATTTTTTACAAATGATTGAAAATAAGCAACTTAAAAATAATTTGTCATTAAAAAAAGTGGTGCATTTATAAAATAAAAATGCAATAAAGACTGCTTTTCAACAAGTACGAATAAGGTAATGGGTTTTATTTTTTGTCGGATGATCCAATTAAAAGGACTTTTGATTCAAATTCTTCCCTTGGCCCTACTGATTTGTTTCTTATTTGAGAACGATAATTATAAATCGTCGACACCGAATACCTTAAAAATTCTGCGATTTTTGTACTGTCTTTAATACCCAAACGAATGAGCGCAAAAATCCTTAACTCCGTGTTTAGAAGTTCGTTTTGTTTCAAGTGAAGCACTTCTTTGTCTACTAACAATTTCGAAAACTCAGCAATGAAATTGGGGAATAATTGTAAAAAGGTTTGGTCAAAATTGGTATAAAATTCTTTTAATTCCTTCTCAATAGCAGTATTGGACTTCACTGCTTTTACAAGTTCATTCATTTTTCCTGCAGTAGCCATTACATTCAATTTTCGTCTGTATTCCTCCTGTTTTGCAATGTAATCAGAACATTGATCCATATAGCGGCCAATATAAATTTCTTTCAACAAACTCGCTTCGGCAAGGGTTGCATTCGTTTCATTTAACCTTTCATTGATTTCGTTTAATTCTTTATTCAATACTGACAGTTTTGTATTGGCTAGACTTATTTCTTTTTGGGCATTTGCTAATTTTTTCATTTGCTTAAAAAGCAGCATCAAAACGACTAATAAAAATAAGGATAAGATACTGGCACAAATTAGAAAAATGATGAGTTGCGTTCTATTGGTTTCATTTTTATTTTCATAAGCCTCATTGATAATGGGTAACATTTTTGATATTTCATAGGTTCTCAATTTGGCATTACAAAAAAGAGCATCTTCTAATGATCTTTTGGTGTATTTATAGGCTCTATCTACATCACCTTGCTCATATAGGATGAACGCCAGTTTACGCAAAGAAATATTTTCTTTTTTTACCAATTGTAAATCTGATATTGCAGAGACAATCAACCATTTTTCTTCCTGTTCTTTGTCTTTTTTCAAGCGATAGCCTTCCGAAATAATATAAGCGATAACGGCTCTGTTCGGATCCTGTTTTGCTGTTTTTGAAAAAAATCCCTGCAGCAATGCTATTGCTTGATTCGCATGCCCATGTTCCAATAATTGGTCTGATTTGGCAATACCGAATGCTATGGATTTTGGCGGAAAATAAAGCATTGCCGAATCTCTGTATTTTTTCGTCAACGCACCATATTCCTTTTTTTCTTGACTGGAAGCGCCATAATCATTCAAATAACCATAGATAATCCGATTTGTCCAATAATAGGTTCCCTTTAAATTTGGCGTCAATTTGATGTTTATTGTTTCCAAAAGATCAAGGGATTCCTTGTACATTCCTAATGTTCCCATTATCGCGGAAACGTTTAATTTAGCTTCGTTAACTTTGTCAGGATTTTTTAATTTTTGAGAAATCAGCAGGCTCTTTCGAGCGTATATTAATGCGGAATCGGACTGGTATGCTTTATACTGAACATACAATTTTCCATAAAGTTCGAATTTTTTCGGGTCTGTTGCAGTAGAATGTAAAAGCCCTTTAAGTTTATTTATATCGGTCTCTTTTCGATTTAAATACAACTCATATTCATTGACGGCATTATCCAGTTCTTTTAATAGCAGTACGTTTTTAACTTGACCAAAAAGAAAAATGGGCAATATCAATGCGATAAGTAAAGCTGAAAATTTATTCATTTTGGGTTGATTAAAATGAAGTAAAAATAACTAAAAAACCAGTTTAACAGAATATTTGTTGTCAAATACTCCTTTTTGAAACTGCTTTTTGTAATACTAGATTTTTTGTTTGTGGCATTCTTTAAAACAGTACTTTTATTTTGCACAAAGTATTCTAAAATGTTTATTTTTAATTAGTTCTGAACGTTTTTCAAAAAAAATATTTTTGTTTCATTGTGTTGATTTGACACATTATTTATTATATTTGAAATCGTTTTCGTGAATTAGGCACAAACTGCAAGTAATTTCATTAAAATTCACAACTGTAAAAAATAATATATAAAAACATTAATCTTTATAATTAATCTATTAACTGACCAAATACAACAACCAAAATATGAAAAGAAAAAGAATATTAGCTGCGTTAATTTTACTTGTTGGAACGCAAACGTATGCCCAAAAAAGATGGACTGAAATTCCTAAAGGCTCTCACACTATTGTTCAAAATAAAGGAGGCCAAACATTAGGGTATTCACCCAAATCAGGAGTTAAAATAATACAAGTAGGAGGTTTAGCTTTTAAAGATTTGAACAAAAATGGAAAGCTGGATATTTATGAAGATTGGAGAAAGCCGGTAGCAGAACGAGCCAAAGATCTAGCTAGTAAAATGACAGTGGCGCAAATGGCCGGATTAATGTTGTATAGTAGACATCAATCTGTTCCAGCCCAGGAAGCAGGAATGTTTACCGGAACCTATAATGAAAAACCATTTTCCAAAAGTGGTGCAAATGCATCGGATTTGTCCGATCAGCAAATTGCATTTTTAACCAATGATAATTTGCGTCATGTGTTAATGACTTCGGTTAAAAGCCCAGTAATTGCAGCAGAATGGAATAACAACATACAAGCATTAGTGGAAGGAATTGGAATGGGAATCCCATCTAATAATAGTTCTGACCCAAGAAATGGAGCCAATAAAGATTCTGAATACAATGCAGGATCAGGTGGTTCCATATCACAATGGCCTGAGGAATTAGGATTGGCCGCAACATTTGACCCAGCTATTACAGAAAAATTCGGGTCTATTGCAGCTAAGGAATATAGGGCTTTAGGAATTACTACAGCCTTATCTCCACAAATTGATTTAGCGACAGAACCAAGATGGAATCGTTTTGTAGGCACTTTTGGCGAAGACCCAAAATTAGCCACAGATATGGCTAGAGCCTATGTAGATGGATTTCAAACCTCAGCCAAATCTATTGATGTGTATGATGGATGGGGAAATCAAAGTGTCAACGCAATGGTAAAACACTGGCCAAGTGGAGGACCTGAAGAAGGAGGTCGTGATGGACATTTCGCCTATGGAAAATTTGCAGTGTACCCAGGAAATAACTTTGAAACTCATTTAAAAACCTTTTTAGAAGGCGCTTTTAAATTGAAAGGAAAAACTAAAAAAGCATCAGCAGTTATGCCGTATTACACTATCTCCTATAATCAGGATAAAAAATACGGTGAGAATGTTGGAAACGGATTTAGCAAGTACATCGTTACTGATTTATTGAGAAACAAATATGGTTATGACGGAGTGGTGTGTACCGATTGGCTAATAACTGCAAATGAAGGAGCCACACCTGATGTCTTTGCCGGAAAATCATGGGGAGTTGAAAAATTAAGTGTCGCCGAAAGACATTATAAAGTTATGATGGCCGGCGTGGATCAATTTGGCGGAAATAATGACATCAAACCTGTACTTGAAGCCTACCAAATGGGAGTAAAAGAACACGGAGAAAGTTTTATGCGCAATCGTTTTGAGCGATCAGCAGTTCGTTTACTTTTGAATATTTTCAGAGTCGGATTATTCGAAAACTCTTATTTAGATGTTAATGAAACCAAAGCAATTGTAGGTAAACCTGAATTTATGAAAGCCGGTTATGACACCCAATTGAAATCTATTGTGTTGATTAAAAATCAAAACAAAACTTTGCCAATTGCAAAAGGAAAGACCGTCTATATCCCGAAAAGAGTTACTCCTGCAGGAATCAACTTTTTTGGTCAACCTTCTCCTGAAAAAATTGAATATCCTATTAATTTAGAATTGATTAAAAAATATTATACCGTAACGGATGATCCTACAAAAGCTGATTTTGCTATCGTATTTATCAAAAGTCCTATCAGCGGCGGATATAGCAAAGCGGATAGAGAAGCAGGCGGAAATGGTTATGTGCCAATTAGTTTACAATTAAAAGAGTATACCGCAGTAGATGCGAGAGCGCAAAGTATTGCTGCCGGAGACCCTGTGGTTGATCCAACGATTACAAACAGATCGTATTTGAATAAAACGTCTAAATCAAATTCGTATCCTGATTTAAATACGATTCTTGAAACTAAAAAAGCGATGAATGGAAAACCGGTTTTAGTATCGGTAAATATTACTAACCCAATGGTTTTTGGAGAGTTCGAGAAAGAGGTTGATGCAATCGTTGGTGAATTTGGTGTACAAGTAGAAGCCTTAATGGATATTATTTCTGGAAAAACGGAGCCTTCTGGATTGTTGCCTTTACAAATGCCATTGAACATGTCTACTGTTGAAAAACAAATGGAAGACGTTCCTCACGACATGACTCCTTATGTAGATGCAACCGGAAATGTGTATGATTTTGGATTCGGATTAAACTGGAAAGGGATAATCAAAGATGCCAGAACTGAAAAATACAGCATCAAGTAGTAAGTAATTAAACCGCACAAAAAAAGACCATCATTATAGACTGCACCCAAAAGTTTAGACAAATTTATAATTAATTTTGATAATAATGAGCTCGATATTGTATCGGGCTCATTTTGTTTAAATTCGACTTGATTCTATCTTTATTGTAATATTTTATATATTCATTTATTTCCTTTTTTAATTGGTCTAATGATGTGTATTTTTTAAGATAAAACAGTTCAGATTTTAATATTCCAAAGAAGTTTTCAATTATAGCATTGTCTAAACAATTTCCTTTTCTTGACATACTTTGTACAATTCCTTTTTCTTTCAGCAAATACTGATATTGTTTCATTTGATATTGCCAGCCTTGATCTGAATGCAGTGTTAGATTAGTGTTATTAGGTATTTTTTTAAATGCTTTTTTGAGCATTATAACTACTTGATTAAACACTGGGCGTTCTGTTAGTTCGTAACTGATTATTTCTTGATTAAATAAATCAATAATAGGCGATAGATACAATTTTTGACCCGAGACATTAAACTCGGTTATATCGGTTGCCCATTTTTGATTTGGTGCAACTGCTTTGAAATTTCTTTTTAGAACATTTGGTGCAATTTTACCTTGTTCGCCTTTATATGATTTATATTTCTTTAATCTAATAAGACTTTTTAATCCCAGTAATTTCATTAATCTAAAAACTGTTTTATGATTGATAATCATTGCTCTATTTTGGAGTTCATCGGTTATTCTTCTGTAACCATAGCGCCCTTTATGGCTTTGATAAATGGCTTTAATTAACTCTTTGATTTCTTTGTATTTATCAGGTAATTTATTCTGCTTTTGATGATAATAAAAACTACTACGTGCCATTTTTGTTAAATCTAGAAGTAATTCTAAATCAAATTTATGCCTTAACTCCATTATGGCTTGGGATTTCTCCTGGCTTGAATTAAGGCTTGTAACTTTTTTAGCAATTCATTCTCACAACGAAGTCTTTCGTTCTCTTTTAAGAGTTCTTCCTCTCTTGTTAAAGGTTTGTCTGATTTACGTTTTTTACGCTTATAATCACTCATAGATATTGGTCTGCCTTTAAGTTTTGGTTTTAATCCTTCAATACCAAAATTAGCAAAATCTTTCTTCCATTTTACAATAGTAGATTCTGATGGAATATTAAACAACAAACATGCTTTACTTAAAGATAGATGTTCTTCTGATAACGATTTTAAAACTTTCATTTTAAAATCAATGGAATAGATCCTGTTTTTAGATGGCAATAATCCTTTGCCTCCATAGTTATTGTACAATCTAACCCATTTTTGTAGTTGCGATTTCGAAAATCCCTTTTGCTTTGAAACGGAACAACAAGACTGATGTTCGTTTAAAACCTCCTGTACACATTCAAGTTTAAATGTGTAACCATACTTAACTTTTCTTTCCATAAAAAATGCCCCAAATAGTGTCTAACTTTTTGGGGCATGTCCAATTTGGGGCTTTTTTTTAATAAATACATTATTTCTTATTTCACATACAACTGTCTAATAATTTCTGAAATCAGCCCAGTCCATCCTGTTTGGTGATTGGCGCCTAATCCTTTCCCAGTATCTCCATCAAAGTATTCAAAAAATAAGTGATTTTTATTGAAAACGGGGTCTTTTTGAAACTTCTCGTATTCGCCATACATTGGTATTTTCTCGTTCTCATCCGGAATAAATAGAGATAATAATCGCTTAGAAACTCCCTCAGCAGCTTGTTTTATATTCATCATTTGCCCTGAGTTAGTAGGGAATTCAACTTCATAGTCGTTGCCATAATAACTCGAGAATTTTTCTAAAGAGTCTAAAATTAAATAATTCATAGGAAACCAAATAGGACCTCTCCAGTTTGAATTTCCGCCAAACATATCCCCCGTAGCCTCGGCTGGTGTATAATCTACTTGCACCGTTCCTCCTTCATAATTAAATTTATAAGGATGCTCTTTATGATATTTGGACAACGAACGAATTCCAAAATCGGATAAAAACTCTGTTTCATCAAACATTCGTTTCATGATCATTTTCATTCGATGCCCACGAAGAATGGATAGCAAACGGGTTTCACCTTTTCCTGGATGATACCAACTCGAGATTAAACTTGCTAAATCCGGGCGGTTATTCAATACCCATTCGACACGACGTTTAAAATCCGGTAGTTTTTCTAACAAATCAGCATTTAAAACTTCAACAGCAAATAAAGGAATTAATCCCACCATCGAACGTACTTTCAAAAGTTCAGCATCACCATTTTCTTTGTGAAGCATGTCATAATAAAACTGGTCATCTTCATCCCAAAGATTTAACTTATCACCTCCAATAGCCTGCATAGCACCTGCAATATGCAAAAAGTGCTCAAAGAATTTAGAAGCCATATCCTGATATACAGGGTTTTCAAGAGAGATTTCACAGGCAATACGCAACATATTTAAGCTATACATCGCCATCCAGCCTGTTCCATCAGCTTGCTCTAAATGCCCGCCGGTTGGCAAGGCTGCTGAACGGTCAAAAACTCCAATATTATCCATTCCGAGGAATCCGCCCCCAAAAATATTATTTCCTCCTTCGTCTTTCAAATTTACCCACCAAGTGAAATTTAACAACAGTTTATGGAAAATACGTTCCAAGAAAACAATGTCTCCTTTCCCTCCGTTCATTTCCTTGTCAATTTCATATACCTTCCAAGTTGCCCAAGCATGCACTGGAGGATTTACATCCGAAAATGACCATTCGTAGGCTGGAATTTGACCATTTGGATGCATGTAATATTCCCTCAAGATCACTGACAATTGTCTTTTTGCAAAATCAGGATCAAGACGAGCCAAAGGCAATGTATGAAATGCTAAATCCCATGCGGCAAACCAAGGATATTCCCATTTATCCGGCATCGAGAGGATATTCGAAGTATACAAATGTTTCCAAGAACTGTTTCGGCCATTCTTTCTGTTCAAATCAGGTTTTGGCATGGATGGATCTCCTTTTATCCATTCAAAAACATTATAATAATACCATTGTTTTGTCCAAAGCATCCCTGCATACGCCTGGCGTTGCACAGACCTTAATTTTTCTTCTTCAATTCCTTTTTGAAGACTAGCATAGAATTCATCGGCTTCAAGAAGTCGTTTTTCAAAAATAGTATCAAAATCAGCAAAAGCATCACTCGGAGTTTGATTCGTAAACCGCATGCGATAAACCTTTTTCCCATTGGCAGGAATTATATCGTCATATTTTACCGAAGCTTTTGTACCAATATGATTTGGATTTACAGCTTCTTTTCGTTTATTGACAACATAATCATTTATACCATCTTTGGTATATTGTGTGAGATTAGGAGAATTGTATAGTCTTTCAAAATTTGTTTCATTGTCGCAGAATAAAATTTCTTTTGCGTTTTCAGCATATAATTTAAAATGTCCAACCAAACGATGGCTTACTTCAATAATAGAGTTTCCAATACCGTTTAATATTGGTTTATGACTATATTTTTCATATCCCCAACACCATGTATTCCTAAACCAAAGAGTTGGCAAAACCGTCAAAGGCGCAGCAACATTTGATCTGTTTTCTACTGTAACTTTAATTAATATATCCTGTTCATCGGCTTTTGCATATTCAATAGAAATATCAAAATAAGCATCTTTATCAAAGATACCTGTATCCAGTAATTCATATTCTGGTTGAAGACGGGTTCGTTTTTTGCTTTCGTGGACTAGTTTTTCATAAGGAAAAGCAGCTTGAGGATACTTGTAAAGCATTTTTTGATACGAATGAGTGGGCGTAGAATCTTGATAGAAATATAATTCTTTAACATCTTCACCATGGTTCGATTCATTTCCGGTCAGACCAAAAAATCGTTCTTTTAAAATATGGTCTTTGTGATTCCAAAATGCAAATGCAAAACAAATATGTTGTTTGTTGTCAGAAATCCCACCAATACCTTCTTCTCCCCATCGATATGCTTTTGATCGCGCCATATCGTGGGTAATATTATTCCAGGCGTCACCGTTCTGTGAGTAATCTTCCCTAACTGTTCCCCATTGTCTTTCTGTTAAATAGGGGCCCCACTTTTTCCAACCTTTATTATCTTTCCTTAATTTTAACCGCGCTCGTTCTGGATCTATTTCTAACATACCACTTTAATTAATTTCTAATTCGCAATTTATATAAATACTGTTTAAAAACAACTAATTATTCTTTAAAAATCCTATAATGTAACTATTAATAAACTATTTTTTAATCATTTTAATTTAATTTATGCAGTGTACTTCGCATAAAAAAGAATTTAACACGTTTTAACCTAAAATAAATTTACATAACAATATAATATTATTATTAAAATCAAAACAACTCAAATTCTACATCTTAATCCGTGAATTATGTAAAAAATAGAGTCTTTAGGTCATATTATAATTGACAAGCCACACTCAAAATACTTTATATTTGCATGGAACTAAACACCGTTTATTTATGAAAAAGCCAGCTCTCGCATTACTTATACTTCCCTTTTTATTTTTTGTGTCCAGTTGTAATCGCGGTAAAGCCGCTGATACAATAACCGGAGAAGAAAAAACAGTAGCAAAACCAGATACTTTAGTCAAAAAAGTAGCTCTTACAATTGACACTGTTGATTATAATAAAAGAATGTTAGCCTTGAGCAATAATGACACTACGGGAAAATGGCCAGTTAAAGCCCCTTATCCATTACCGGGAGCACTTTTGCCATACAATAGAATTATTGCCTATTATGGAAATTTATATTCCAAAAGAATGGGGATTTTAGGGGAACTTCCCAGAAATGAAATGATTAAAAAACTACAAGGTGAAGTAGCCAAATGGCAGGCAGTAGATCCTTCAGTGAAAACAATTCCGGCTTTGCATTATATTGCTATCACTGCACAAGGCGCACCCGGAAAAGACAACAAACACAGAATGCGTATGCCTTTTAAACAAATCGATACGATTTTAAGTTGGGCTAAACCTATTGATGCTTTGGTATTTCTAGATATTCAAGTGGGGCATAGCAATGTAAAAGACGAAGTGACAACATTAGAAAAATACCTTTCAATGCCTAATGTTCATTTAGGAATTGATCCTGAATTTTCTTTGAAAAATGGTGAAATCCCAGGTTCTAAAATTGGAACTTTCAATGCTAATGATATCAATGATGCCGTTACTATTTTGGCAAATATCGTGAGGAAAAACAAACTGACTCCAAAAATATTGGTCGTTCACCGTTTTACGCAAGGAATGGTAAAAAATTATAAGGACATAAAAACAGTACCTGAGGTTCAAATTGTAATGGATATGGATGGTTTTGGCGACAAAGTCTTAAAAAAAGACAGCTACATGAGTTATATTTATAGAGAGCCTGTTCAATTTACTGGGTTTAAATTGTTTTATAAAAATGACATTAGAAAAAATTGGGTAATGTACACTCCTGCAGAGTTGATGAAATTCACTCCTAAACCAATCTATATTCAATACCAATAATTCGCTATTCAATTATGAAAAATATCTTATTTTCAGTTTCTCTAGGTTTATCTTTATTGATTAGTTGTAACTCTAAACCAACTAAAATAGAAAAGGAGACAACTGAAGTTAATACGCCTGTTAAAAAAATTACTCCTAAAAAAGAAATGGCTGACTTAGCAACCATTCTTTCCAAAAAAGAAGTACCTATATTATGTTATCATAATATCAAGGAGCTTAGTGCCAATGCCGGTGAAATGACAAAAACCTATACCGTAACTCCAGCTAATTTTGCACAGCAAATGAAAGCGTTGTCTGACGAAGGATATCATAGCATTTTACCCGATCAATTGTATGAATATTTAGTTCATGATGCCCCATTACCAGCAAATCCTATCATGATTACATTTGATGATACACGAGGTGAGCAATATAGTTTAGGTGCAACCGAAATGAAAAAATACGGCTTCAAAGGAGTATTCTTTGTAATGACCGTTTCCATCAACCGTCCTAATTATTTGACAAAAGAGCAAATTAAAAGCTTATCTGACAGTGGAAATACAGTTGCTGCTCATACTTGGGATCATCATATGGTGACTAAATATGCAGGAGAAGACTGGGAAACTCAATTGGTAAAACCTAAAAAGAAACTGGAAGACATTATTGGCAAACCAGTGACTTATTTTGCATATCCTTTTGGTTTATGGAATAAGGAAGCTATTCCTCAAATAAAAAAGAGTGGCTATCAAATGGCTTTTATCTTATCAACCAAAAGAGATTCAATTGATCCGCTATATACAATAAGACGTATTATTGTGGCTGGTCAATGGTCAACTCCAAGTGTAATGAAAGCTATAAAATCTTCTTTTAATAAATAATCAAAAACGGTTATTCAACAAAATAAACCCTACTCCCAGTTATTAAATCTCATTAATAACTGGGATTTTTCATTTGGTTGCAATTAAAAACTGCGTTCAATTTACACCCTAAAATTGACTCTTCTTTTTCGCAAACAGAAACTACTTTTTTCTGTTTTTATTTTCACACCCTCCCTTTTACAAACTATACATTCATTTTTTTTTAAAACAAACCCTCATGTCCTATATTTAATGGGGTTTATCAATCAAAAAATATTCATTCTACTGCGAAATCAAAAAAAACGACATTACAAAATAGAATAATTATCAAAAAACAATTGCCAAAAAAAGAATGTTGCAAAAATTATTAAATAGTTACTCAATCGTCATTTTTATAAAAATTAAATTGATATTTTAGCCTTAACGATGCGTTTTTTACAATAAAATGCAACATAGTTTAATTTTTTAACAAAATATGTTATGGTGAAATTGATGCCTAATTTAAACCCAAATGGTTGGGACGAGATGTTTTCTAATGAGGGAGTTCGGGAATCTTACCGTCAAGTATTACAAACATTACAAAGTTTAAATCACGAAAAACTGAACGATAAACATCGGCAAGCTTCTGATTTCTTCATGAATCAAGGAATAACTTTTACCGTTTACAGTGATGACAATCAAGGAATTGAAAGAATATTCCCTTTTGATATTATTCCCAGAATCATTACCCAACAAGACTGGAACGAAGTAGAATCCGGAATAAAACAAAGGCTAAAAGCACTCAATTTATTTTTGGAAGACATCTATAACGAGCAGCTTATTATAAAAGAAGGAATAATTCCAGCTGCATTAATAGCCTCTTGTCCGCACTATATACAAGAAGTTCATGGAATTAAATTACCTCACGATATTCATGTGCATATTGCAGGAATAGATTTAATTCGGGGAGCAAAAGGAGAGTTTTATGTACTGGAAGACAATTTGCGTTGTCCTAGCGGAGTAAGTTACATGCTTGAAAACAGAGAAATAACCAAACGTATTTTTCCGGAAATGCTTACCTCCAATCATGTGAGTATGGTAAGTAATTATCCGATGATTTTTCATAATATTCTGGTTTCACTGTCTCCAAGAAATATCGCTAACCCAAACGTAGTCTTATTAACACCTGGAGTTTACAACTCGGCGTATTATGAACATACTTTTTTAGCCAGACAAATGGGAATTCCTTTGGTCGAAGGGAGAGATTTAGTAGTAAACAACAATAAAGTTTATATGAAAACTACTTCAGGGCTTCATCAGGTAGATGTAATTTACAGACGCTTGGATGACGAATATCTTGACCCTTTAGTTTTCAAACCAGATAGTACGCTGGGCGTTCCAGGACTTATTAGTGCTTACAAACATGGAAATGTAGCTTTAGTAAATGCGGTAGGAAACGGTGTCGCCGATGATAAAGCGGTATACGCTTATGTACCGGATATGATAAAATATTACATGAACGAAGAGCCAATCCTGAAAAATGTACCAACCTACAGAATGGAGAATCTAGATGAAAGAGAAATGGTTTTTGCTAATATGGAAAACATGGTTATCAAGGAAACCAACCAAAGTGGCGGCTATGGAATGATTATGGGAAATAAAGCAACCCAAGAAGAATTAGATAATGCAAAAATTGCCATTGCTGGTAATCCACGTAATTTCATTGCACAACCCATCATCCAACTCAGCACTGTGCCTTGCCTTATTGATGGAGAACTAAAACTACGTCATGTAGATTTAAGACCTTATGCTTTGTGTGGTCCCAATGGCGTAAAAATAGTTCCTGGTGGACTGACTCGTGTTGCCCTTACCGAAGGCTCATTAGTCGTTAATTCTTCTCAAGGGGGAGGAAGCAAAGATACTTGGATAGTAAAATAAATTAAAGGTCTAATAGGTTATACCTTTTAAAAAACAAACAACATGAAAGCAAATATGCTAAGCCGAGTTGCACACGGAATGTTTTGGCTCAACCGATACATGGAAAGAACAGATGGAATGTTACTTACCCTAAACACCTTTTATATATTGTCATTTGACACGGAAACGAATGATGCTAAAGGTTACAAACCTTTATTGGATTACTATACTGATTTACCCATAAAACAAATAAATGAAGTACAATATGACACAAATTATGTTCTAAAGTATATCATTTGCGATAGTCAAAACCAGAATTCAGTAAAGAATCTCGTTAACAAAGCACGAGAAAATGCAAGAGGTTCTCAAGATAAAATTACAAAAGAACTTTGGGAACATATCAATTCTTTGTATCACTTCATGAATTCACCCGATTTACCAAAAAAATTAGAAACTTCTGATGCGAGTAATATTATCTCAAAACTCAATAAAGATTTCTTACTTTATAATGGAATTCTTCAGGTGACAATGCCTAGAGGATTGGGTTGGTGTTTTTCAAGTATTGGTAAACATATAGAAAGATGTCTGCAAACTATCTCCCTAACCCAAGCCTACTACGCCCCTATTCAATACAATCTAGATGGAGATGAAGATTTATTATATTGGAGAAGATTATTACTTTCTCTTTCTGGCTACGAATTCTATTTAAAAAGCTACAGTAATATTCCTCACAATCGCAAAGTAGTGCAGCACGTTATCTTCAATAGAGATTTTGCCCATTCCGTAATTTACACTTTAGAATTAATAGACACCTATTTGAACAACTTGTTTAAAGACAATAATTTGAGTGAAGCTAGAACATTGCACAATCAATTTGGAAGACTTAAAAGTTCTATAGAATTTACAGATTATCATAATCTTACCAATAAGGAATTAGAAGACGTACTTAACAATACAAGAACAAAATTAATACAGTTTTCGACAGATTTTTCTAAATTATTTTTCTCTTAAACGTAATATAAAATGGCAATTTTCAAAATAGTTCACATCACAAAATACCAATACAATTGGCCCATAAAAGAAAGTATAAATGAAATTCGTTTATTCCCGCACCATTTTGACAACCAAGATGTACTTCAATACCAACTTTTAATTACGAATAATCCGGTAGTGGAAATCTCTCAGGATTACTTCGGAAATCGTGTTGGTAACTTTAATACTTTGGAAGCTCACACTGAAATGACTATAGAATCTCAAATGGTGGTACGTGTAAATCATTCGCTGAAAATACCAGAAATAGATGATATTAAGGTAATGGATTTGGCAAAAGAAAAAGAGAAAAGCATTCTTTTACTTCGGCTTTGTTATCCAGAAATCATCAAAAAGCAAAATGAAATCCTTGCAATTCTGGATGAAATAAACTGTGTTGACAAACCCATTATAGAAATTGCGCAACAATGCAATGAATATATTTTCAACAATTTTAAGTACACTAAAGGAATCACCACTATTGAAACCACTATCGATGAAATTTTAGAAATTAGAAAAGGTGTTTGCCAAGACTTTGCACATTTACTATTACAACTCTTACGTACGGCAGGAATACCATCGCGCTATGTGAGCGGATACATTTGCCCTAACGAAAGCGGCCTAAGGGGAGAAGGCGCAACACACGCCTGGGTAGAAATTTACACGCCAACACAAGGCTGGCTTGGTCTAGATCCTACAAATAACATCTGGACAATGGACAATCACGTAAAACTTTCAGTAGGTCGTAATTTCTATGATTGTACCTTAGTAAAAGGAACTTTCAAAGGACTTTCCAGACAAACACTTTCCGTATCCGTTTCAATTGGCTACGAAGACGGAAGACAATTTGAAGATATAAATGATGTACAACTCGAAGAAGTTTCTATAGAACTCCAAGAACAATTGGATCATATTGAGCAACTGCAGCAAAAACAACAGCAACAATAATCACGTTGTTTGGCACAAAAAAAAGCGAATCAAATTATTTGATTCGCTTTTTTAGCTAAATATAAGAACTGAAACTACTTCGATTCCAATCCATTATTACATATTATACAACCAACTTTGAGGATTGTTATACGTAGTGTTTTGAAGAATTAAAAATTTGATTATCGTTTTACCATCACTATTTGTCCTTACTTTTCCTAGGCTTTGTTTTGTACTTACTTTATCTCCTTTATTGACAAACACAGAACTTAAATTTTGATATACCGTAAAGAAATCCCCGTGCTGCACCATCACTGCTTTATTTATTGGAGACAAAACAATAACGCTGGTTACTTCGCCCCCAAAAACGGCTCTTGCACTAGACCCAGCATCAGTTGTAATCTCCACTCCACTATTATGAATAACTAAGGTTTTATAAACAGGATGCGCCTGATCTCCATATCCTAATGACACAAATCCTTTTTCTACAGGCCAAGGCAACTTCCCTCTGTTGGCTCTAAAGTTATCAGCAATTAATTTGGTTTCTGCTGTTAGTTCTATTTTTGATGAAGAAACTGAAGACGTAGAAACAATTTCTTTAGCTCTTGTTTTTATTTCGGATTTAGTTTCTGTTTTTGATGCGGCCAGCGATTCCGCTTTTGCTTTTTCCATTGCCCTTTCCATCGCCGCTTTTCTATTGGCTTCAGCAATTGCCTGACGAATTAATCGATCAATTTGCCTGTCAATTTGTCTCGACTCTTGCTGTTTTTTCTTGATTTCAGCAAGAATCTTGCTTTTATCTTTCTTAATGGATTGGACTAATTTTTCTTGCTCTTGTCTTTCTTTTTCTAGTGACAAACGTTCTTTTTCATTTTCAGCAATAAGTTTTTGTTTGGCAGTTTTTTGTACATTTAGCTTTCCATTATAAACGACAAGTTCTCCCGTTTTCGTCTTTATTTCTTCGCCTTGCATTTTTCTGTAATTCGTATACTGCTTCATATACTGAGCTCTTTTATACGCTTGTAAGAAATTCTCCGACGATAATAAGAACATTGCTCTGCTTTCCTCTGAACGGCTTTTATAGGACTTTACAATCATCTCAGCATAATCCTCCTTTAGGATTACCAGTTCTTTTTTGAGTTTATTAATTTTTATCTGATTAATATACATGTCATTCCCCAAAAGCTTCTTTTGCTTTTCAGTAGTATTGATCAGTTTTTCTTTAAGCTTTATCTTATTGCTTTGAATAACAATTACATTTACAGCCGTTTTTTCTTTTTTCTTTACGGTTTGTAATAGCTTTTCATTTTCGCGAATTTCTTTTTGAATCTGGGCTTTTCGTTCTTCTAATTTTTCTTGTTGTGTTTCCTGACTCCATAGTAATGAAGTCATACTTATAAAAATTAGGCTTAGGAGAAATTTTGGCATCTTAAAAAAATATTTTTTGCAAATTTACTTAATTATAATTCTTTTGTACCCATTTGGAACACTATAAGGAAAAGAAAGTTCCTCATTGAAGGTTATTGTGTTATAATCTAAATTAATTTCTGTTTTCCCTTTCTTTTGAAACGTATTTATGGAAACATTTGACGGCAATGTGGCTTCATTGTACACCTTGTTATCTGAATAAGCAACTTGTATCATTCTATCTTCAGCGGTTTGTTTTATTTCCTGTCTTTTGACCAAGAATTTATCCGCATCAAAAAAGAACGATTTTCTAGTATTTCCATTAGAAACGTCATCCAATCTATAGGTTTGTTCCACTAATGATTCCGTATATTTTCCTTTATTCAAATCATCAATAGCATCACCAAGCAACATATTTTGAATTTTAGTGAAATCTAAATCAGTTCCTAGCCATTGACTCAATCCGCTGAAATCCCCTTCAAAATAACTACCGTTTATTTTTTCATAATAACTCACTGCTGTTGGTGTAATCAATGCTTTGGCCATTGTAATTCCCAAAAACCGAATACTAATCAAGATTTGTTCGTCTTTCTTGATTTTTATCTCGGCAGTAACATTCTGAGTTTGTTTCTCATCAGCATATCTTGCATTAGACTTAATATATAATGTAGAAAAATTGTTTTTATTGTTGTAATGATTTTCTATTATTTTATCAGCAGTAAGACCCTTTGATTTTATAGTTGCTTCAGCTACAATAGCTTTAGATTTACAGGAAGCCATAAAGAATGCAAGTACTAGTAATATTGAAAATTTTTTCATTATTTTTTTTGTTTTAATAATTCGTTGGCTTTGGAGAAATACACTTCTTTTTTCTTGAAATCGCCTAAACCGTTATATGCCTCTCCAAGCTGGATATTGAAATTTGTTTCTAATGTTATATCGTCTATCAAATAATCCATACCCATTTCCAGAATTGTTACTGCATTTTTATAGTGTTGCAATTGGTTATTTGCCAAACCGGAATAATAATAAAACTGTGGTTGCGTAGGAAATGTTTCAATCATTGTCATGGCTTTTTTAGCAACCAAATCAAACTGTTTTACTTCGGTATACGCTTGAAGCAAAAGCAAATTCGTTTCAATATCTTCGGTCGAACCATTTTTCAAAGCACGTTCATAAAACGGAATGGCTTTGTCCCATTGCTTTTTACTATGATAATATTTTCCAATTTCTTTGGCTACATCAACTGTTGCATCAGTATCAAAATAGGCAATGGCTTTTTCTAAATCAGGAGTATATTGCGGATTTTTATCCACAAAAATCAAGAATTCATTCAGCATTCTGTGTTTAATCTTTGAATCTATTTTGGCACTGGCCAAAGAAACATTCATCGCATTGATTGCTTTTGGAGCGTCATTGTTATCCAAATAAACTTTAAATAAACTCACTTGCGCCCATTCAGAATTTGGAATTGCCGCCGCTAACTTTTTGGTTATTTCAAATGCTTTCTCCGTTTCATTATTCTTGGAATACAAATTAATCAAAGCAATATAATTGGATTCTTCTTTTGGACTTTTACCGATTTGTTCTATTAAATTAGACTCTTCAACATCTTGAAATTTCCCTTCCGATAAAATCTGCATTTTATATAATTCCCTTCTTTCTGATTTTCCAAAAGTGGCATTCAATTCATTAATGAGATCAAGCGCTTTATCATATTGCTTGGTTCCCATATAAAGCGATGTCAAATCTTCTTTATACTTCTCATCAAATGGAATTAATTTATTGATGGCAATCAGCGCTTGATTGTAATTACTGGTTTCATAACTCACATCATACATTCCCACCCAAAACCATCTGTTTTTTGGATCAATTTGCGTAGCGTGTTCGAATGCACTGTAGGCATTTCCATAATCCTTTGAAGCCAAATAGTTTTTTCCTAATTCGAAATAGACTGTAGCATTATTGGGTTGAAGTTTTGCACATTGCTCCAAAGCTTTAATCGCCTTGTCATAATTTTCAATCCCCTTTTGAAGCAACGCTTCATAAAAAAATTCCTGAAACTGATCTTTATCCTGCTTAATTTCTTCCGGTTCAGTTTGTGCCAATAGCAACGTTGAATTGCATTGCAAAACCAAAAACAGAAATATAAAAGCCCCTTTTTTCATTGAATGTTTCTTGCTATTCCTTCATTTTGGGTGCAATTACTCTAACACTGAATAATCCCCAATACTGATGCTTGTAAAATTACCGTCAAAACTGGCGTGATTCCCTATCATAGCATTATCCAAATTCGCATTTTTAATATGGGAGTGGGTTTGTACCAAACTATTTTTTATAGTACTGTTTGAGACATGACATCCATTTCCTAGTGACACATTAGGCCCAACAGTTGCATTAATCAAAACTACATCTTCCCCAATATAACAGGGCGGGATAATTGTTGAATTTTCTAACTTAACGTCAAAGTCTACTAAATGTATTCCATCGTTATGCAAGAACCCTAACATTCTGGAATTCGTTTCCACCGTAACATCTTTGTTTCCACAGTCCATCCACTCATCTACTTTACCGGGAACAAATACCATACCTTTTGCCATCATTTGTTTTATTCCATCGTTTATTTGATATTCTCCGCCGTGAATAATATTATTGTCTAATACTAATTGAAGTTCATTTTTTAAAACGGCAACATCTTTGAAATAGTAAATTCCTATAACAGCAAGGTCCGAAACAAATTCCTTAGGCTTCTCAACCAGTTCGACTATTTCATTTGCTTCGTTTAAGTTTATCACCCCAAAAGCCTCTGGATGATCTACTTGTTTTACCCAAATTACACTATCGGCATTTTGATCTAAATCGAAATCGGCACGAATTAAAGTATCGGCATAAGCAATAACAGCTGGTCCACTCAAAGAATCTTTGGCACACATAATGGCATGACCCGTTCCAAGTGCCTCGTTTTGGTAATAAATTGTCCCTTTAGCACCTAACTTTTGAGCAATTGCGATTAAATCCTCTTCTACTTTTGCTCCAAAACTTTCATGAATGATAAAGGCAATTTCTTCAATATCTTGATTCAAAACCGCTGCAATATCTTCGACCAAACGGTGTACAATAGGTTTGCCTGCAATAGGAATTAATGGTTTAGGAATAGTTAATGTATGTGGTCTTAATCTGGAACCTCGCCCAGCCATTGGTACTATTATTTTCATATTGTTATTTTTTTAACCGCAAAGTTTGCAGAAAATGCTGCAAACTTTACGAAGATTTTTTTATATTATTTTTAGCCACAGATTAAACGGATTCCCATGGATTTTTTGAGTATTTAATCTGCTAACTGCGCCTGAAGATGAACCAAAATTACATCAACTATAAACCGTTGTCAGGCATTTTTTTTAGATGTTCATTTAAAATCGCTAATAGTTTTTTATGATTAATATTTAGACAATTAGTTTGTATTACATATTGTGAATTCGCAATTTTTATATCAAATTTCAATAGTAATTTGTAAAACCAAGAATCACTATATTTTTTTGTTGGTTTTTTCATTTCAATACAAATCTGTCTATTGTTGGCAATTCCTCTATAACTAGTAGTTATTACAAAAAACGATTTAATCCCTTCAAAATTTATATTTATTTGTTTTGTTAAAATATTATAAATAATGATTTCGTTTGTAGTAACAGTAAGAAGTGGTTTTGTTCTTATTAAATATAAAATTGAAATTATTATTCCAAATACGAATATACTATACCCAAATAATAACATTATACTTTTAAAAGGTTTTAATTCAAAATTAAAAATGTTTTTATATAAAAATATTCCACAAAATACTAGAAGTGAAGATACTAACAATAGAAAAAACGCCTTTATTTTACTTGAATAAAAGTGTAAATCGGTTGATTTAAATTTCGATGTATTATTTTCTATCATGTTCTTTCAAAATGTTGCCTAACATTCCACTAATTAAATATTATTTCACTCCCGTACTTCCAAAACCGCCCTCGCCTCTCGAAGTTTCAGTTAATTCCTGCACCTCAATCCACTCTGCACGTTCGTGTTTTGCAATGATGAGTTGTGCGATGCGTTCCCCATTTTCGATAACGAAATCTTCATTGCTTAAATTTACTAAAATCACTCCTATTTCGCCTCGATAATCAGCATCAACTGTTCCGGGAGAATTGAGGACTGTAATTCCTTTTTTGGCAGCCAAACCACTTCTTGGACGAACCTGTGCTTCGTAACCTATAGGTAATTCTATGAAAAGACCCGTTTTTACAATGGCTCTTTCCAGTGGTTTTAGGGTTATTGATTCTGTTAAGTTTGCTCTTAAATCCATTCCTGCCGAAGCTATAGTTTCATAGTTTGGCAAAGCATGTTGCGATTTATTGATAATTTTTATAGTCATTGTTATTTATTTAGAAGGAAAGGGACAAGTCGCGACTTCTCCGTAAATATTATTTTGGGATATAGCCCTGATTGAAGCGGCATCCTTTTCTTTTTTTCTTTAAAAAAGAAAAGATATAGCAAAAAGCAGGAAATAGCTCCAAAAAAAAATCAAATTAAATTCTAATTGTTTTTTCGGTTCAAAATTCGGGTTAACATTTCTTTTTCGTTGTAATATATGAAATACATAAAGGCGAGTAATAGTGGAATTCCAACAAAATAATTTTCTCTAAAACCATAGAAAGAAATAGCCGAAAATCCTATTGAAAGACCTAGATATCCCCCAATTTTCTTGGCATCATATGGTATTGGATAATATTTATTCCCCAAATAATAAGAAATAAACATCATGCTTCCATAAGCAGCAATTGTTGCAATTGCTGAACCATAATAACTCATCGTTGGAATAAGCAGGTAATTCAACACCAATGTTATTATTGCTCCAACAATGGAGATATAAGCCCCAATATAGGTTTTATCGATGAGTTTGTACCATACCGAAAGATTCGTATAAATTCCTAGGAAAAAATTAGCTAGAATAATAAGCGGAACGACTTTCATGGCTTCCCAATAGGATGCATCCCGAATCATAAGCTGTTTTAAAATATCGGCAAAAACGATTACTCCCAATAAAATAAAAGAACCAAAAATGACAAAATATTTAGTCACTGTCGCATAGGTTTGCGGTGCATTAGCATTAGAAGCATGGCTAAAGAAAAAGGGTTCTATTCCTAAAGTATAGGCCGTTCTATACAACACCATAAATAAACCCAGTTTATAGCAGGCTGAATATACTCCAACTTCAGCTTCAGCAATATTTACCGGTAATAATTTCCCTAATAGAATTTTGTCGAACTGTTCATTAATGGCAAATGCAATTCCGGCCACCATTATAGGCAATCCGTAACGCATCATTCGTTTCCAAAGAGCAGCATCAAATTTCCATTTTAGCAAAATATAATCTGGTGACAGCACTACAAATGTCAATAAACTAGCGATAATATTAGCTAAAAAGATATAACCAATCTGGAAGTTTTCAATGTATAAAGAACCTAAAAAACCATCGGGATTTGATTGCGCTATTTTAGGTAGAAAAAGTAAAAGGAAAACGCTCAATGAAAGATTAATTAAAACATTTCCAATTTTGATTGCGGCATACACCATCGGTTTTTGGTAGGCTCTCAATTTTGAAAACGGAATAATCACCAACGCATCCAATGCTAAAATCCAAATGGTATAGGTGATGTACTGTGTATCTATTCCTGACCATTGTGACAAGGTATTTCGATATAAAAGCCCAATAAACAGGAAAGAAATGGAGGTCCAAAAAATTGAAACCATTGTGGTTTCTACAACAGATTTCTTGTTGGTTTCATTATTATAAAATCTAAAAAAAGCGGTCTCCATTCCGTAAGCAAGAATAACATTGAAAAAAATCATCCAGGCGAAAATTATGGAAACTTTTCCATACTCGGCTTTTGGCAATAAATCAGTATAAAGTGGAACTAATAAGAAACTGAACATTCTAGGTATAACAGTAGCTAGTCCGTAAATGGCTGTTTGTTTGAAAAGGCTTTTATATAATCCCAAAATGATTTATTTGTTTATATTTAATAAAACAAAAATAACTAATTCTTTGGTTTATTTATCGATGGATAGGCAATAGTTGGATTTTCTTTGGGATTCATTATTTTAAAAAATAAGGTTTTTTTATTTTCCGTATATTCTAATAAAGCTACATTTGGTTTTAAATCGAATTTAGGTTTTATCATGATTGGTGCTTTATTACCATATTCTTTTAGGGAATCACTGTCCAGGATTAAATCATGATTGATATTCTTTTGGTAAAAATGTGCCACAAATTTATTTTTGGTAATTTCTTGAAGAGTTGCTTCCTGGTTTCTAAAATAGATTTTTTCTAAGCTAATTTCTTTATTAAGGGGATTTTTGAATTCAATATAAAAATCCGTTCCGCTACCGGTTCCTTCCTGCCCACCAATCCATTTCTGAAAATAAACTGATTTGATTTCTTGTGGAAATTGCGTTTGAAGTTCCTGTTTCATTCCACAAAAGGTCAAACTGATTGCAAGTATAAAAAAAAGTAACGTTCTTTTATATCGTTTCATCTTTTGACGATTTAACTTAATCCTTCTTCGTTTAAAATTTTAAGAAAATGAAATCCCTTTGGGACATATCCTTGGTTGTAATAAAAGCGGTGTGCCGTAAAATTTCCCGTAAAAGCATCCAAAACAATCATAGTACAGCCTGTTTGTTTTGCTTTTGTATCTATATAATCGGTCATCATTTTCCCCAAACCCTTGGAGCGATGTTCGGGATGAACGATAAAATTATCAATCTCAATATATTTTCCTGACCAGAGTTTTGTTCCCGACCAAAATCCTGAAACAGCCACACAAACTTCATTTTCAAATACAGCAACTTGCTTGTAATTATGTGGAATCATTTCAACCAAATACGATTCGTATTTTTCTAAAGTAAATGTGGGATACAAAAAACGCATTACCTCAATATTAACAAGCATTTCGTCTAAACTGGACAGTTCTCTAATTTCTAATTTCATCGTTCCTACAATTATTTTGAGGTACAAAATTAGAAAAACAAATGCTTACTTAAACATCAATAAATATTAAAAATTACCAATAAATATTAAAAATTACCAATAATTTCTTAAAGATTATTTTAAATATCCATTAATGCATTACTATCCAAACGAAGATGTAAATTTACATCTACTTGATTGATAGCTATATTTTTAATAAATTTAGAATAAAATGGATCATAAATATAAATAGAACCTATTTTAAATTTATACCTTTTTAGGATTCCATATTCAACATCATTTAATGACAACCGATTTCGGGCAATTTTAATTCGCTTTTGTTTAAAAAGTTTTTTTTGTTGTTTAGTCTCATTTGCAAGTATAAGAACATATGCATTATATATATTTATCCAAAACGCTTTCCTTAAATCATCAGTAATTAAGTTTACTTCTAAGTTCTTTTGTTTTACATAAAAAAGTTCCCTCCGCAATGAGACAGAATCCTCATTTATTTGAGCCTTTAATAAAATTTTTTCAGATAATGTAATTAAGTAATTTTTCAAAACAGTAAATTTAAGTTTAACAAGTAAATTAGGGGGGTAAACAAAAGTAGCACTTATTCCATTTTTACAGCACCAACAATTGTTAATTATATTTGTTGAAAATTAAATTAATGTAAACTATATCGTAATAGGTGTTAATTTATAACGGATGTAAATTATAAACATAAAACACCACTTATTACCCACAAAAAATTCGGTCTATTCCAGCTCTACAAAATAGTTGAAACAAAAAAAGCCACGCATAATGCGTGGCTCCATAATATATTTGAATCAATAATTTATTATCCATTCAATGCTTCAGCACCACCAACGATCTCTAAGATCTCATTAGTAATAGAAGCTTGACGTGCTTTATTATAAGTCAATTTCAATTGATTTCTCAATTCAGTTGCGTTATCAGTTGCTTTATGCATCGCAGTCATACGCGCTCCATGCTCTGAAGCAAATGAATCACGAATTCCTTTATACAATTGTGTTTTTAATGATTTTGGAATCAAAGTCAACACGATTTCTTCTTTTGAAGGTTCAAAGATGTAATCGCCAGTTGAAACTGCAAGATCTGATTTTATTGGTGCTAATGGCAAAAATTGTTCAGTTTGAACGATTTGTGTCGCAGCATTTTTAAATTGATTGTAAATCAACTCAATCTTATCGTATTCTCCAGAAACGAATTTCTCCGTTAATAAGTCTGCAATTTTAGCCACATTGTCGAAAGTCAAATCATCAAAAATAGCGCTTTGATTATCCACAATTGAAAGTGATTTACTCAAAACATCATTACCTTTTTTACCAATAGCAAAAATATCAACTTGTTTTCCGGCATAAAACTCTGAACGGCTTTTAGCTTCTTTGATAACATTCGTATTAAATGCTCCACACAAACCTCTATTTGAAGTTATGGCTACCACTAAAACTTTTTTTATCTCACGTTGAGTCGTAAACTCACCACCTGCATCACCTTCAAGTGTAGCAGAAAGATTTTGCAATAATTCCGTTAATTTTTCGGCATAAGGGCGCATTGCTGTGATTGCATCTTGTGCTTTCTTTAGCTTTGCTGCAGAAACCATTTTCATTGCCGATGTAATTTGCATCGTAGATGAAACGGAAGTAATTCTATTACGGATTTCCTTTAAATTTGCCATTGTTTTGTAAGTATTAAGTAGTAATTGTTAAGTAATAAGTAATAAAGAAAACCTTACTACTTACTACTTAAAATTTAAAACTTTTTTAGTTATATTTTGCTGATAATTCTTTTGCTACAGTTTCGATTACATCTGTAATTTCGTCTGTTAATTTTCCTGCTTTCAAAGCATCAAGAGTTGCTCTGTGTTTGTTGTTCAAGAATTCCAAGAAATCCTTCTCAAATTCTCTTACTTTATTCACAGGAACATTTCTCAATAAGTTTTTAGAACCAGCATAGATAATCGCAACTTGATCTTCAACAGTATAAGGATCGTTCAAACCTTGTTTCAAGATTTCAACGTTTCTTTTTCCTTTTTCAATTACGTTTAAAGTAACTGCATCAAGATCAGAACCAAATTTAGCAAACGCTTCCAATTCACGGAATTGTGCTTGATCTAGTTTTAATGTTCCAGCTACTTTTTTCATTGATTTAATTTGTGCATTTCCTCCAACACGAGATACCGAGATACCTACGTTAATTGCTGGACGAACCCCAGAGTTAAACAAATCTCCATCAAGGAAAATTTGACCATCTGTAATCGAAATTACGTTTGTTGGGATATAAGCAGAAACGTCACCAGCTTGAGTTTCAATAATTGGTAAAGCAGTCAATGAACCACCACCTTTTACAATTGATTTCAATGAATCTGGTAAGTCGTTCATGTCTTTAGCAATTCCATCATCTGCAATTACTTTACAAGCACGCTCTAATAATCTACTGTGAAGGTAGAAAACGTCTCCAGGATATGCTTCACGTCCCGGTGGTCTTCTTAATAAAAGAGAAACCTCACGGTAAGCAACAGCTTGTTTAGATAAATCATCATAAACAATTAAAGCCGGACGACCTGAATCTCTAAAATATTCTCCAATTGCAGCACCTGCGAAAGGAGCATAAACTTGCATTGGAGCTGGATCAGAAGCGTTAGCAGCAACAATAATGGTATAAGCCATTGCTCCTTTTTCTTCTAACATTTTAGCAATTCCTGCTACAGTTGACGCTTTTTGTCCAATTGCAACATATATACAGAATACAGGTTTTCCTGCATCGTAAAATTCTTTTTGATTTAAGATAGTATCGATACAAACAGTTGATTTACCTGTTTGACGGTCACCAATAACTAGCTCACGTTGTCCACGACCTACTGGAATCATTGCATCTACTGCTTTAATACCTGTTTGTAATGGCTCAGTAACTGGTTGACGGAAGATAACTCCAGGAGCTTTTCTTTCCAAAGGCATCTCGTATAAGTCTCCACCAATTGGTCCTTTTCCATCAATTGGAAAACCAAGAGTGTTTACTACACGACCTACCATTTGTTCTCCTACTTTAAGAGAAGCAATACGTTGTGTTCTTTTTGCAGTTGAACCTTCTTTGATTCCTGTAGATGGTCCTAAAAGTACCACACCCACATTGTCTTCTTCAAGATTCAAAACAATAGCTTCTAATCCATTGTCAAATTCAACTAATTCTCCGTATTGAACATTCGAAAGCCCGTAAACACGAGCAATACCATCTCCAACTTGAAGTACTGTTCCTACTTCTTCTAGTGTAGCACCAGATTCAAAACCTTCTACTTGCTTTCTTAATATTGCTGAAATTTCAGCAGGTTTGATTTCCGCCATCTTAATTTATAATTTAGACACTTAAATGTGTAATAAAACTAATTACTTAACTCTCTTTTTAATACTTGTAATCTGTTGGCTACTGAAGCATTATATTGCTTGTCGCCTATTCTTAGAATAAATCCTCCAATGATTGAAGCATCTACTATATTCTCTATTGTGATTTTCTTATCTGAAAATGTTGCAATTTTAGCCAAAACTTTAGCTTCTAATGCTGTATCCATTGCAATAGCGGTAGTAACTTGCGCTACTTCAACACCATTCATAATATCAGATAATTTACTGTATTCTAAAGCAATTGCTTCTAGAATTTCGAATCTTTTGTTTTCAAATAACAAATGAAATAACCCTTGAGTTACACCATTGATACCTGCAAAAACTTCTAACAGTGCTTTCTCTTTCACTTCCACTTTCATGGTTGGATTTTGAATAAACGTACTCAATTCCAAATTACCATTAATTGTTGAAGCTATAGATTTCATATCGTTATTTACAACTTCGGCAACACCTTTTGAGTTTGCTAAGTCTAGAATTGCTTTTGCATAACGAATTGCTGCTCTTGTACTTGCCATAATTGTTAGTTTAACTTTACGTCGCCTAACATTTTCTCAACTAATTTAGTTTGAGCTTCTTTGTTAGATAATTCGTCTTTCAATATTTTTTCTGCGATACTCAATGATAAAGTTGAAACTTGTAATTTCAATTCAGCCATTGCTGCATTTTTTTCACTTTCAATTGCTGCTTTAGCTTGCTCAATCATTTTTAAACCTTGAGCCTGTGCTTCGTTTTTAGCATCAGCAACCATTTTTTCTTTCATTTCACGAGCGTCTTTAAGCATGTTGTCACGCTCTAATCTTGCCTCTTGTAAAATACGTTGGTTATCTGCCTGAAGGTTTTGCATTTCCTTTCTTGCATTTTCAGCTGAAAGCAATGCGTTTTTAATACCCTCTTCTCTATCATTTACTGCATCAAGAATTGGTTTCCAAGCGAATTTTTTTAATAAGAATATTAATCCAACAAATATAAAAACTTGCCAAATAAACAAACCAAACGAAAAATCATTTATTAACTTATCCATTGTATATAATTATAATTTTTTAATGTTTTAATTTTAAAAACAATAGTCACAACCAACCGTTGTAACTATTGCTTTTTGTGTTTTAATTAAGATGCGAATAACGCAGCGAAACCAATACCCTCAATAAGTGCAGCTGCGATAAGCATAGCTGTTTGGATTTTTCCAGAAGCTTCTGGTTGACGAGCAATAGCGTCCATTGCTGAACCACCAATTCTACCAATACCTAAACCTGCTCCGATTACAATTAATCCTGCTCCTACAATAGTTGGAATTTGCATAATATATATATTAAAAATTAAACATTCTTATTAATAGTCTAATGTCATAAAGTCAAGCTGACTTTTAAACTTTCGACGTTTCACTTTCGACTTAATGGTGAGCCTCTTCGTGATGATGCTCCTCGTTACCTGCTCCAAAATATAGTGCAGATAACATAGTAAAAATATAAGCTTGTAAAAAAGCAACCAATATTTCAAGTATAGAAAGCGCAAACGCTAATCCAAAAGATAACGTGCTTCCAATCCAGCTTTTAAAGATAAACATTAAACCAATGATACTCATCAAAACTACGTGACCAGCTAACATATTAGCGTACAAACGTATCATTAATGAAAATGGTTTGATTACTGTTCCTAACAATTCTATTGGAGCCAAAATAAATTTCATTGGAGTTGGCACACCTGGCATCCAGAAAATGTGTCCCCAATAATTTTTATTAGCTGTTAATGTTGTAATGATATAAGTTAAAATTGCTAACGATACTGTAATAGCGATATTTCCAGTTACATTAAATCCAAGTGGCATCAATCCTAAAATATTAAGAAAAAGAATAAAGAAAAATATCGTAAGCAAATAGCTCATGTATTTTTTGTAATTTTTTTCTCCAATATTTGGAATTGCAATTTCATCACGTACATACAAAACTAGAGGTTCAAAAATACGTCCTACTCCTGAAGCGATTCCATTATTTTTAGCATATGATTTTGCCAAACTTGAAAACAACAAAAACATAAACAAAGAAACTAGCAAAATACCAATAACACTTTTAGTGATTGAGAAATCTATAGGCCTAACATTAGTAGGATGACCGTGTTCTCCTTCTGTTAAAGTCCCAGAAGCGTCCGTTTTGTATATTTTTTCATGGTGCAACACATAGTAATTACCATTATGTTCCGCTGTTTCTTCACCATGATGAAATTTTGAAGAAGAAAAAACTTGAAGACCATTATCCCACAGAATAATTGGTAATGAGAAACCATAATGTTCGCCTGTTTCTTCATCTACATTAAATGTAAAATCATGAGCATCCAAAAGGTGATGATTGATAAATTCCTTGATTTTAGATTTTACATCTGTTGGTTCAGCATGAGCTTCTTCTGATACCTCATGAGCAACTTCTGTTTTTACTTTCACAGTATCCACTTCAGGATTTGCAAAACTAATTAATGGAAGACATGCTACTAAAGCTACTAATATAAATCTAAGTGGTTTGTTTGAAATCACCATAACAGTTAATTATCTTAATTTATTACGTTTCTGAAATTTGGTGCAAATGTACATTTTTTATTAATATTCAAAAGCATATAAAAATTTATTTTTGGAGTATTTGACGCATAAGTAACATTTTTATTGCTTTTCGTTTAATATGCGTATCGTTAGAATGGTTTCAATTGCTAAAAAGAGAATAAACATCACAAAAAAATTCTTTTTCTCTATTGTACCGCTATGATTAGAAACCTGTAATAAAGGTCTTAAAATCAAATAGCAAAAAATCATTTTAATACTAGTGCTCAATAGAAATGACATTCCTATGTTATCAAAACTTCGCTCTTTGACTTTCAACAGAACAATAAAGACTGTTATTGACAGCCCTGAGAACAGTAAATATAGCGTTTCTATCGAATAGTGAAAAGCTTTGTCATTAATGTCAAAAAAATAAAAAACAACTTTGTGAAGGATGTAAGCTAATCCGGCAACTGTAACTAGGTTTAAAAGCGGTTTGTAAATTTGTAATTTCATCGGGTTAATTTTTTGCCGCAAATGCAGGACGCAAAGTTATTTATATATAGTTTATTTAAACCCAAAATTGCCAACTTTTGATTCGCACTACTCTTTAATAGTTAAAAAAATTATTTCGATTTATTGATTTCGTTAACTTGTCTTATCACATTATACAGCGCTAAAAAAACACCAACCATGACTAAAATTTTATTGTAATATACTTTTGGACTGGGATGATTTTCGTCTAACCAATTTCCCAAATAGGAAAACAAAAAGATGATTACTCCCATTTGAATTGGGATATTAATCAAGGCGAGCCATTTACTAGCTTGTTTTTTGTTGGGTTTGTTGTCCATCGTGCGGCATTAGATTTTTTATATTGGTCTTCATTGTACAAGAAGCGCTAAAATCAGCACCGGGTTCTACTGATAGTTTCCCTACCGAAACTTCGCCATGAATACTAGCTTTTGACTTTACATTTAGTATTTCAGCAACATGAATTTTGCCGTTGAACTTTCCTTCAATATCAGCATTCTTACAAACAATATCACCGGTAACGCTTCCAGCTGGTCCTATAACAATTTTTCCACTGGATTGAAAATTACCAATTAATTCTCCATCTAATCTAAAATCAGCCTGAGAAACAATATCACCTTTTATGGTGGTTCCCTCAACTATTCTATTGGTTTTACCCAAAAGATCCGTGTATGATTTTGGCTTTTTATCAAACATGATTATTGGTTTTTAGGTGCTAAATACGCTTCTAAATTTTTCTTGATTTGAATTACTTTATAGTTTTCATCAGAAACCACTATTGCAGGTTCATCAATTTTATATTTGATATTCTCTTTCATTGTTTGTGCAATATCTTTTGCATAAATCTCCGAATTGATTCCGTGAATAGTAATAAAATTTTCCTTTTCGGTATAAATATCAAAGGAATAGGTTAGTTTTTGAATGTTTTCACCAGCAATAAATAGCTTGATTTTTTCTTCGATTGCCTTTGTAGTTTTATCTTCTCTTGATATTGCTTTATAAAGAATTTTCCAGTTTTTATTGTCAACATCACTAAAGTTCTTCTCTTCTAAAAACGGTATTTGAGTTGTTAGAATCTCAACAGCTTTTTTGCCTTCTTCGCTGTTAGGATAATTATCCGCTAATTCCTGTAACCCATTTTTATAAGCTATTAATCCTCTTAGTTTTCCAAGAGTAGTTGCTTTTAACAGTTCAAATTTAGGAGCGATTTCATCCCCTGAAAACTGATTAATCAAATCATCCATTTTTGCTAACACAACAGCATATTGCTCCTCTTGATACAATTTATACCATTTATTATAGACTTTCTCCGGTGATTCATTATCTACAGCTACTGAGTTTGTATTGTTTATTATTTGTGCATAACGAGAATTTGGATACTGAGCCGAAATTCTGTTCTTGATTTCTTCTGCTTTACCAGCATCCGTAATTTGATAAATTTTATATAAATTATAGAGTGCGGGAAGAATGAATTTTTCTTCAGGATTATTTTTTAATAACTGTTCCAGTTTAGCACTAGCCAATTCATATTCTTTGAATTTTTCTTTATAGATAATTCCAAGCTGGTAATAGGCAAAATTACGCTCTTTGGCAATGCTGTCAATTGCGGTTAGCTTTGTAGGAAGCTGTTTTAGGTAAAAGTCCGTAGTGTATTTTTCAACCGGTTTATCAGTTGCTAATTTATCTTCCACTTTTGCTTTGTCTGCTCCAATGGAATCATTTGCAACAAAATCAGTCTTGTTGGCTGATAATCTCCAATTTCCGGTTGAAGATCGGTCTCCCCATGTTTTTTTAAATTCTAATTTTCCAAAAGCAATGGTCGTAGGATTATAAAAATAGAAAACACTGGCTGACTCCTGCCCAGAATTGCTGGCCATAGTAGGTGGAGCTAATGACGATTTCCTTGCCGGTTTTCCTGGTTCCTGATTAGGAGAAGCCGGATCAATTGAAGCCGTTTTACTGTTCCTTTCTATATTTTCTTGTTTATTTTTGAGTGCTTCTTCCACAACTTTTTTGGCCTCATCTTCCTTTTTTAACTTTTCAATATAATTTTCAAAATACAAAACCCGGTCTGTTTCTGACAAAGCTACTACATGTAAAATACTGTCGTTGGTTTTAGCAATTGCTTCGAGTTGTATTACTTCGTCTAAATCTTTTCTGGTTTTTTGAATGTGAATGAATTCTCTGGTTTTAACATCCAACTTCACTAAAGTACTGTCATAATACTTAGCTGCTACTGGATAATCGGCATTTTTAAAATACATATTACCTAAATCCCTGTAGTTTGAAGCTATCAAATATTGGTCTGTTGTTGCTTTTTTTAGCGAAGCATTGTAAAAATTTAAAGCTGTTTTTTGTTTGTTGTTTTTATCATAAAACACTGCCTTTTCTCTATAAATTACATCCAGAAACGGCCTGTTTTCTCTGTCGGCAATTAGTTTGTTAAATGTTTTTAAAAACGCAGTGCTGTCTCCCGTTTTGTAATCAAATAATTGTGCTTTTTTGGCATAAGCATGAATAACATATTTCCTTTCGGATTTTCTATTCATAGCTATCACAGATTCATAGCTTAAAATAGCGCTGTCTTTTTTCCCTAATTCCTCGTACAATTGCCCAAGAATAAAACGATATCTTGCTCTTTCAGTATTTACTTTCGTGTATTTCTGAGCTATTTTTAATTTTGCTAAAGCGCTGTCTTTTTCTTCTAAGTTTAAAAATGCTTCAGACAAAAGGGCATTTGCATCTGCATAAACTTGTTTTTTCAGTTCTTTCTCCTTTAGCATTTTGGTCATGTTTTTCACAACCAAAGCATCGTTTCCAAGTCGCATATTGGTTTTTTCACGCCAAATTTTAGCTTCATAAATTCGGCTGCTGTTGGGATATTTGTATAAAATATAATTGAATGCATCTAGTGCTGGAATGAATCTTTGATCATAATAACGAGATTTACCAAGTAGTAAATATGCTTCGTCTATCTGGCTGTTTTTTTCTCTTCCTCCAATGTTCATGGAGTGTTTTTGAATTGCCTTTGTAGCTTTGGTCTCGGCCAATTCAAAATCAGCATTTTTAGGTTTTCCATCGGGAGAAATATCTTCCTCCATTTGCATCCTTTCGACAGGCAAACGCTTCCAAAAATTATCTTTACTATTTGCTTTTATACCATTAACGCCTTTATCTAAACCTATTTGCCCGTTATATAAAATATTATATTTTGTGCTCAAAGCATGGGATTTTCTGGCCAAAAAAGTGTCCTTTTTAGTAGAACACGCTACCAAAAAAAATAAAAATCCTAGCGTAAATATATGTTTGAATGTATTAGTTTTCAATGGTAAACAGTTTTTATCAATTAACTACTAAAAATACTTTTTAGTATAATGACTTGTAAAAATACGTTTCTTTTTGATATCGTGGAAATTATTAGGTTCCTTTTTGATTACCGGTTTTGCTTTTGCTTGAGATTTGAGATTAAGAGGAAAACAGCCAGTGGCTGTAAGGTATTATTATTGCTATTTGAGGTAAGACCCCTCATTATATTTTATTTGAAACTAAAGTCCTACCCTGAATTTTTCTTTCAGGACCACGACCAAATTAAATTTTAAACTGCAAAAAACAGTTCTAACTCCTGCAGTGTCTCTCTTGATGTTTGAATATCTTTTACAATTTCGCCTTTGTTTAGTGCCACAATTCTATCGCAAACCTCAACAGTATGCATTAAATCGTGACTGGAAACCAGCACTGTAACATTTGGATTTTCGGCTAATTCCTTGATGATTTTTTTTAATCTGTTAACCGTTGTCGGGTCTAGATTAGCAAAGGGTTCGTCAAGAATTACTACTTGGGGGTTACCAATAAGTGTAGCGATAATACCTACTTTCTTCTGGTTTCCTTTGGATAAATCACGTAAATACTTTTTGTTTTTTAGGATTTCACCATTAAAAAACTCCTCGTGTTTGATTAACAAAGCATCAACATCAGCTTTGTTTTGTCCTCGTAAATCACCTATAAAATAAAAATATTCTTCGGGGGTTAAGTAGCCAATTAAAAAGCTTTCGTCCAGAAAAGAGGCGGTGAACGGTTTCCAGTTTTCGCTGGTGTTTACCTGAACGTCATTGTTGATAATATTTCCGGTTGAAGGCTGGATTAAATCCAATAAAAGACTGAAAAAAGTAGTTTTTCCGGCACCATTATTCCCTACTAATCCAAAACTTTGTCCTTTTGGGATTTCCAGATTTTCAATGTTTAGAACTGTGGTTCCGTTATATGTTTTTGAAAGATCGTTTACTTGTATCATTTTTAAAAAAGTTTAATCGGTTATTTGTTGATTTGGTTAATCGCTTTATAAAAATTGACAACTATTAACTCTTTTGTTTGTAAGCTGCAATGGTTTTGTATTTCTCCGTTTTATAAATTTTCTCAATTTGTGTGAAAACTTTATCTCTCAAAGCAAAACCTATTATTCCAGCAATTGCGACCATTGCTAATCCTAAATTAGGACTCATTAAAATAGAACCAATCCAATACAGCCCTACCGGCAATAATAATTTTGGCAACGAAATCAACATGGTATTTACATTAAAGGCTTTTTTATCTCCAAAAGCGCCTTTGCTGGAATCTAAATCTATAGGTGTTTTTGTGTAAGCACCCGCAAGAAGCACCAAATGGGAATTCACTCCAATATTATAAACAGCGCCCACCACAATGGTAAGATACACGTGCCATCCAAAATACAAATAGAATGAAGCTAAAATCGTAGAAATAACGGTTGCAATAACAATAAGCCACCACTTAGAACTCAAATATCCTCGATACGGAATATTTTGTGTCATCATTAACTGGTAATAGGAGCTGTCCCAACTGGGCACAAATTGACCGAAGGTGAATAAAAAACCACCAGAAACAAAAATGCCTGCGAAAATGTGCATTATGGGATTATTGTAGGCTGCGATTTTATTGGTAAAGAATAAGAAACCATAGAATAAAAACACAACGCTCATAATCACTGTAGTTTTAGATCGTTTGTTTCTTTTGATGAGTTTAATGTCATTCTTCAAGAATGTCCCTAAAGTTCCAAACTGGTTCAACCACGTTAAATCCTCGGTTTTGGCGATTTGGTGTTTATTTGAAAGCCCCGAATCAAGGTATAAGTTGTTTTTGAAATAGGTAAACGTAACATAATACAACGCGATTAAAGCCAAAATTGGCAGTAAAAACATCCATTTTGTGTGGAATAAACCCTCAAAGAAAATGGTGGTATAAGTAGTAACATCAAAAACATGATAATACTGACAGCCACCTAAAACAAGAATAATTCCTACGAAAATGGCAAACAAATTGTCTTTATTGTTCAATACGATATTTAGAAAATTGTTAATGTAAATTATCGAAATCATGGCTAAATGCCAAAGCAAAACGCTCACCAAATCATATCCTTCAATAATTAATACAACCGAAAAAGGCAAAAAGAAAAAAGCATGCGCATAATTAAAAAAAGACAACATGGTTTTGCCTAATGAAAAATGAACAATTGTTGGTTTCTTAAACGGTAAAACCAATAAAGGACGAATGTTCATTACCGGAATTTTTTGCAAGAGCAAACGAATAATTAAATCAAATAAAAAGTAGTAAATCAGGAATTTATTAACGGTAACCAATGGTTCCAGATTCATTTTCTTAATAATATAAAAGGCTCCAATTCCCAAAGCCACAAAAACTAAAGCAAAATAAATAGCCACAAAAAGCATCAAGATTTTTAAACCTAAATTTGTTGCGAAGGAAGCTGATCTAGTGAAAGCCTTCCATTCGAGATAGATAAATTTTTTGAACATGGTTCGTAGTTTGATTGTAATAGGTAGTTGAATTCTTGAAATGTTACATCTAATATAAAAAAAATAGGCAATTATAATCTTCATTTATTTGTCGTTTCCTACTTTTGTAAAAAAAATAATCACATGCCTTCATTCAAAAAACTTGTCATCAAAGAAGTAAAACGGGAAACCAAAGATGCGGTTTCCATACTTTTTAATGTTCCCGAGGAATTAAAACCAAACTATACTTTTGTTGCGGGTCAATATATTAATCTTAGACTTACTTTAGACAATCAGGAAATTCGCAGAGCGTATTCAATTTGTTCTGCTCCGGAAAGCGGTGAATTACGAATTGCAGTAAAAGCGGTGAAAAATGGACTTTTTTCGCAGTTTGCCAATGTAAAACTGAAAGCCGGTGATGTGCTTGAAGTAGGAAAACCAGAAGGAAAATTCACTTTTGAACCACAAGCTGACCGACAAAAAAATTATGTGGCTTTTGTAGCCGGTAGCGGAATCACACCTGTACTTTCTATCCTGAAATCAGTATTGAAAAGTGAACCTAAAAGTTCTTTTGTCCTTGTTTACGGCAACAAATCTCCCGAAGAAACGATCTTTCACCAAGAATTGCATGATTTGCAATTGCAATATGTAGGCCGTCTTTTTGTACATTATGTTTTCAGTCAAGCCAAAGCAGAAAATGCATTATTTGGTCGAATAGACAAATCAGCGGTGAATTTTGTTTTGAATAACAAACATGCGGCATTAGAATTTGATAAGTTCTACTTGTGTGGACCAGAGGAAATGATTACTACCGTTTCGGGTGTTTTGGCAGCAAAAAACATCAAAGAATCAGCTATAAAATTTGAATTGTTTACAACTTCTTCCAAAGAACATAAAATCGAAAAATCATTAGAAGGCCATTCGAAAATTACTGTTATGGTAGATGATGATGAAACGACTTTTGAAATGTCACAAAAACAAACCATCCTTGAAGCAGCTTTAAAACAAGGCATAGATGCGCCCTATTCTTGTCAAGGCGGAATATGCAGCAGTTGTCTGGCTCGTGTTACCTCAGGAACTGCCGAAATGACCAAAAACTCTATTCTTACTGATAAAGAAATCGCCGATGGATTGATCTTAACCTGTCAAGCACACCCAACATCAGAAACTATTTATGTAGATTATGATGACGTTTAGAAAACGTTTCAATTATAATGAAAACTTCTCTGAAAAGGGAAGTTTTTTTATTTTAGGGAGGTTTTGATTTTTTCTACTATTTTTTCCGCTGAAATCGTTCGCATGGCATCTTCATACCCTTCGACTATTTTATTTCCATACACCGAAGTGGGTAATTTTGGAAACTGATTTCTATCTGAAACCAAAGCATTTTCTATAGGCTGATTGAAAGGTGAAAATCCAGCATAAGGATGTGTTGCGCCCCAAAGCGTAATAACTTTCACGCCAAGCATTGCTGCAATATGTGCATTCCCTGAATCCATCGAAAGCATAACATCAAGATTACTGATGAGTTGTAATTCCTGCTGAAATTTGAGTTGCCCCGCCATAGTAATGACATTTTCTTTGTTGGCTGAAAGTGAATTTAAGAGTTCTATTTCTTTTTTTCCTCCACCAAAAAGCAGTATTTTACAGTCTGGATTTTTGGATAATTGATTGATGACTTCCTGCATCAGATCCAACGGATACACTTTGGAATCATATTGCGCAAAAGGAGCAATTCCTATCCATTTTTGGGTTTTTTGTCCAGTAATTTTTATGATTTCAGCATTTAAAACTGCTTTTTCAGGAAAATCTGGTTGCGCTAAATCAACTGCAAAACCAAGTTGTTCAAATACTTTGCTATGTCTTTCAAACATCGTTGGCAGTTGTTTGAAAACTTTATTTTCGGATTGGGTTAATGCTTTTTTCTCTGCTCTTCCTTTATCTACCGATGCCACTTTTTTTCCGCTTAAAGCAAAAAGATTTCTGACGATTTTAGACCGCAAAACATTATGCAAATCGGCGAAAGCATCAATATTAAGTGCTTTTAAATCATGGAACAAACTCAACAATCCCATGAATCCTTTGTGTCGTTCCTTTTCATCGAAAACAAAAAAAGAAACGTTGGGGATGGAATCAAAAAAAGGTTTGAAAAACGGTCTGGAAACGACAGTGATTTTAACTTGAGGATGCTGGTTTACAAAAGCGCGTAAAACAGGAACCGTCATGGCGACATCTCCCATTGCAGAAAGTCTCATGACGGCTATATGTTTGATTTTTTGGGTCAATTAAAAAAGAGAATTACTTCTTGTTTTGGTACAAAACAGGATTCAAATCATCATCATTGTACATTTTCATCTGCTTGTAGACTTTCATGAATTTATCTCCATTTTCAATGTCTTTTAACAAGTCGCCAATTGCTGTTGACAAATCAGTTCTTTGCTCTAAAAGAATATTTAATTTTGTCTGGCATTTATCTCTGTGATCTTGTGAAGCTTCAGCACGAGTGGCTTCTTCTTTCATGTGATAAATTTTCAAGGCTAATATAGACAGTCTGTCAAAAGCCCAAGCAGGACTTTCTGAGTTAATTTTTGCGTTGTCTTTTACTACAACATGGCTGTATTTTTGAAGAAAATAACTGTCAATATATTCCACCATATCCGTGCGTTCTTGATTAGAGGCATCGATTCTTCTCTTCAAAGTCAAAGCTGCAACCGGGTCAATATTTGGATCTCGGATAATATCTTCAAAATGCCATTGCACCGTATCAATCCAGTTTTTATGATACAATAAATGTTCAAATTTATCCTTTGGGAAAGGATTATTTATAGGCTGATCTACATTATCAAATTGATGATAATCTTTAATACTTTGTTCGAAAACTGAATAAGCTAATTTTGAAAACATATCTTTATATATTAAAAGGCAAAGATACTTTTTTATACTTTTATAGATAAAAAAAACTTTAGAAGTTTAATTCCAAAAATAAAACCATGCAAATCCATATTTTATCAGAAAACAATAGTGTTCTGAACCATTTTTTAGGACAAATTCGAAATGTGAATGTTCATAACGACAGCATGCGTTTTAGAAGAAATATTGAACGTATTGGTGAAATAATGGCTTATGAATTAAGTAAAGAATTGCACTATAAAAACATCGAAATTCAAACGCCACTTGGCATCAAGAAAACTACCGAAATTGAAGATCAATTGGTTTTGTGCTCGATTTTACGTGCAGGATTGCCTTTGCATTTGGGTTTTTTGAATTATTATGACAATGCCGAAAACGGTTTTATTTCGGCCTTCAGACACCATCCTAATACTGATGATTATTTTGAAATTGTGGTTCAATACCAAGCAATTGCCGATATTAATGGCAAAAATGTGCTGTTAATTGATCCCATGCTTGCTACCGGACAATCGATTGTTGCAGTTTTTAAAAAATTAATGGAAAGAGGAACTCCAAAGGAAATTCACATTGCAGTTGTAATAGCTGCGCCAGAAGGAATTGAACATCTTAAACAGCATTTACCCGATACATGTCATCTTTGGATTGCTGCATTAGACGAAAAACTTAATGAACATAGTTACATTATTCCTGGGCTTGGCGATGCAGGAGATTTAGCTTTTGGGGAAAAATTATAGTTGTGAGAAAAAGGCAAAAAGACTGCATAAAATAAAAACAAACAATACGATTTCCTGTTTCAGTTTTAGCTGCACAATTTCAATATGACTTGTCGCCATAATTGCTAACGGTGCAAAGGTAAATACTAACAAGTCATTACTTTTATTAGATGAAATCAAGAAGATTACTATCCCAATAAAGAATGAAGCGATAATTTTTTTGAAAGAAACGTGTAAAAGCTGAGGCCTGCTTGACAATGTTGCAAACATAGAAATAACGAAAAACAAAGCGATTGTAGCATATATCGAAAAAGCGGCGTTTTGATAATTATTAGTAAAATAATCAATCCTAAAATCCATCCTTACACTCGTAGTTATGTATTCTATAACGTTCACATTGAATATTGCAGCATATAACAAGAAAATAATTGCTGTGGTAAAAAAGGCAATAAACGGCAAAAACCAGTTTCTATAATCTCTGGAAACGTGGAAGATTATTGATATGAAAACCAATATTATAAAAATAATACTCCAAAAATGAAATAACGAAGCTAAAAAAATCCATAAGGAGGCATCAAATATTTTTTCTTTGGAAGCTTTGAGAGATTGTAATGAAATCAATCGGCGAAGTGCTAATAGTATAAAGAAATTTGAAACAATTAAATTGATATTATTTAAAACTGAAGGAAAAAATAGCAACAATAAAAAATAGAAAAAAACGGTGTAGGTACTGTCTTTACTGAGTCCGTTTTTCTTTACAACAAAATTTGTAATAAAAACAGAAGCCAGTAAAATACAGAACAATGCTACTTTTTTTAAAATCAAAAAAAGGGAATCAGTCCAGGAAAAATCCTGAAATTGGTATATTAAAAAGAAAACCAGCATTAAAATTACGACCAATGAAAAATTTAATGGTGTAGATTTTTTAAAAACACTTGTTATCATAAGGATATTTTATACTTTTGTGTTTGTAAATATAATACTTGTTTAAAAAGGAAACCCTGCAAGTTCAAAAAGATTCTTACTAAATAAGACCTTTTACTATTTAAGAGCCTTTTAAAAACAACTAATAAAATTAATTTTATACATTATGAAAGCATTTTTCGAAGGAATACAATACTTATTTGTAAACATTTTATTTGCTCCTCTAGACTTTTTACGCTCTTTAGAGCTTAAGTCATGGTTTGCAGCTAATACTATCAACTGGATTTTCATGATTATTTGTGCATCTGCAATGGTATATTGGATCAAACAATTGAGAATTTTTGACGCAAACGGAACAGAAAATCAAGATACTACCGCTCACTCTTTCTTAAAATAATATTTTAAAAAAAAGTGAACGATAATTAGAAACTATTTTAAATCGTTTCCAATATCTTTTCTAAAATACATCTTATCAAAATTTAGTTTATCTATGTTTTGGTAAGATTTTTTTATGGCCTCTTCGAAATCATTACCATAAGAAGTTACGGTTAAAACCCTTCCTCCATTTGAAACTACATTTCCATTATCTAGTTTAGTTCCTGCGTGAAAAACAATCGAATCCTCAATAGTATCTAATCCTGATATTATTTTTCCCTTTTCAAAATCTTCAGGATAACCACCAGAAACTACCATAATTGTAGTAGCACTTCTTTCATCAACTTCCAATGTTATTTCATCGAGTTTTTCATTGGCAACAGCCAAAAACAATTCGACTAAATCCGTTTTCAATCTTGGAACAACCACTTCCGTTTCTGGATCGCCCATTCTTACATTGTATTCAATTACGATTGGTTCATTATTCACATTAATCAATCCTATAAAAACAAATCCTTTGTACGGAATTCCATCTTTCTGGAAACCATCAATGGTTGGTTTTACGATGCGTGTTTCGATTTTCTCCATCAAAACGGCGTCAACATACGGAACTGGGGAAACTGCTCCCATTCCGCCTGTATTTAATCCCGTATCCCCTTCGCCAATGCGTTTGTAATCTTTGGCTGTTGGTAAAATTTTATAGCTTTTTCCATCCGTAAGAACAAAACAACTTAATTCTATACCGTCAAGGAATTCTTCGATCACCACTTTAGAACTGGCATCACCAAATTTTTGGTGTACTAACATGTTTCTTAATTCTTCTTTGGCTTCCGCCAAATCGTGAATAATCAAAACACCTTTACCTGCTGCTAATCCGTCTGCTTTCAAAACATAAGGCGGTTGCAGTGTTTCTAGAAATTCACATCCTTTTTCAACAGTTTCGGCAGTAAAACTATCGTAAGCAGCTGTTGGGATATTATGTTTAATCAAAAATTCTTTGGCAAATTCTTTACTTCCTTCTAATTGGGCACCAATTTTTGATGGTCCAATAACTGGAATCTGTTTTAACTCGGCATCATTTAAAAAGAAATCGTAGATGCCTTTTACTAATGGATCTTCTGGTCCTACAACAACCATTTCTACTTTTTCCTGGAGAACAAAAGCTTTTATAGCATCAAAATCAGTTGGACTTATATCAATATTGTTAGCTATTGCTGCTGTTCCTGCATTTCCTGGTGCTACAAAAAGTGTGTCGCAAAGCGGACTTTGAATCATTTTCCATGCAAATGCATGCTCTCTTCCGCCTGAACCTAGTAGTAAAATTGTCATGGTGTAGTTATTAGTTGTAAACCGCAAAAATAATTGCTTTTGAACTTAAAAAATAATTAATTTTCAAAAAGTTGTTGGTTCATGGTCATTAGTTCTACGTAAATATTATTTTTGATGAAATATCCCCTTAAAAATGTTTCCACTTTTCGACTTAACGCTGCAAATAAATGGTTTCCCAATGAAGGAAGCTAAAGCCGAATTGCAAAAAATTGTTTCTTTATCTGAAAAAGAACACGAAGATTTTATTGAAAATAAAAAATTAGAAATTGTTGATTTTCATTTGCAAAACAATCCTTTCTATAAAGAATTAATTGGTTCAAATGCTTCCAATTGGGATGATTTACCCATTTTGAATAAAAAAAACTTACAAAAACCATTACTGCAAAGACTTTCAAAAGGGTATTCTCCAAAAAATAGTTACATCAATAAAACCTCCGGTTCCAGTGGCGATCCGTTTATTTTTGCCAAAGACAAATACAGTCATGCTTTGACTTGGGCTTCTAATATCTATCGTTTTGGTTGGTATGGAATTGATTTCAATAGTTCCTATCAAGCGCGTTTTTATGGGATTCCGATGGATTTTATTGGACACAAAAAAGAACGCTTCAAGGATTTATTGAGCCATCGGTTTCGGTTCTCTATTTTTGATTTATCGGATGTGGTATTAGAAAAAATTCTGAAGAAGTTTCAGCATAAAAAATTCGATTATATCAATGGATATACGAGTTCGATTGTTTTGTTTGCTAAATTTTTACAGAAGAGAAATATTGTTTTATCAGCCATTTGTCCTACTTTAAAAGTATGTATGGTAACTTCAGAAATGCTTTTTGAGGATGATAAAATTCTTTTAGAACAACAATTTGGAATACCAATTGTCAATGAATACGGTGCTTCAGAATTGGATTTAATCGCTTTTCAAAACACAAATGGCGAGTGGCAGCTAAATTCAGAAACGTTATTTGTTGAGATTTTGGATGACAATAATCAAGCCGTTCCAAATGGTACTTCGGGCCGAATTGTGATTACTTCCTTATTCAATAAAGCGCATCCGTTTATACGCTATGATATTGGTGATATTGGAATTTTGGACGAAAAAAGCACATTGAAAAAGCCCATTCTCAAGAAGTTAATCGGTAGAACAAATGATGTGGCACTCTTACCAAGCGGAAAAAAATCGCCTGGATTAACGTTTTATTACGTCACCAAAAGCTTTATCGAAGACGATGGAAACGTAAAAGAGTTTATTATTAAACAAACAAAGATTGATTCTTTTGAAATTGAATATGTCAGTGAAAATGAATTAAATTCGGCACAAATTAAAAAAATAGAAGCTGCAATTGCTTTGTATCTGGAACCCAATTTGAACTTTAAATTTACAAGAAAAGAAACATTAGAACGAAGCAATCGTGGAAAATTAAAGCAGTTTAAATCGATGCTTTAATTTTTTTAATACAAAGTCGTTTAATGATTAATTGCGTGAATAAAAACCCTGCCATACACAATATTGAAACAATTGTATTAAACCCGTGAAAGGTTCGATAAACTGCAAAATTATGCTTCAATAAATCAAGTTTAGAAGCTGAAATCGAATTTTCTCTGATTCTATAAAAAGCAAGACTTTCAGGAATAGGTTGTGCCGTTTTTATTTTTTTTAGAATTGTAAGCCATAGCATCCAATCCTGGCGTTTACGGATGGAAGAAATAGCAATTTTCCCAAAATAATCCACATCATAAATGCCGGTAAGATTCCCAACATAATTGCAAAAAAACAGTTGCCGATAGGAAAGATTTCTCGGTGCTTCCACAGTTCTATTTAATGATTTCCCCTCTTCATTGATACAATCATAGAAAGAGAAGGTAAACGGTAAATTATTGGTTTTAAGAAAATCAATTTGTCTCTCCAGTTTTTGTGATTTCCACAAATCATCGGCATCCAAAAAAGAAATATACTTTCCCTTACATTTAGTTACTGCTGTGTTTCGTGCAATACCGGTTCCTAAATTTTTTTTGGATTGAAAAAGTTGGATTCGATTATCTAAAAGCGCCATTTTTGTAACAATAGATACTGTTGCATCTGATGAACAATCATCTACTATAATAAGTTCCCAGTTTTTGTAAGTTTGATTCTGAACAGATTGAATGGTTTCAGCAATGAATTTTTCAGAGTTAAAAGAAGGGGTTATAATTGAGACTAATGGTGTTTCCATTTTAATATGCTTTTTCTTCTCCCTTGAAAATATTAACTACCGTTTGAGAAATTATTTTTAAATCTAATATTAGTGACCAATTTTCAATATAAAAAATATCAAATTTTATTCTATTAATCATATCATTATCCGTCTCTATTTCACCTCGAAAACCACTCACTTGAGCTAATCCTGTAATTCCGGGTTTAACAGAATGACGCACCATATATTTTTTAACTTTATTTCCATAGACTTTATTTTGTGCCCAGAGATGAGGCCTCGGACCTACAACTGACATTTCACCAAGTAAAACATTTATAAATTGAGGCATTTCGTCTAAACTTGTCTTTCTCATAAATTTACCTATTCTGGTAACACGAGGATCATTTTTTGATGCTTCTATTTCAGTTGTTTTATTGATTCTCATAGAACGAAGTTTATAGCAATAAAATTCATTCTCATCAATTCCAGGTCTTCCTTGTTTAAAAAAAACGGGGCCTGAAGATTCTAATTTTATTAAAATAGCTAATAAAGGAATCAACCAAGATAGAAGTAATACAATAATTATAATAGCAAAAACAATATCAAATGTCCTTTTGAATACTTTGATTGCTGGATCATGCAGAATTGTTTTTTTTAAAGATAGTACAGGGAAAAATTCGTAATAATCTATTTTTAATTTTTTTGAAAAAATTTCTTTAGTATCAGGAATGAATTTTATTGTTTTATTATTTTCATCAGCAAAATCTATTAAATCTTTCAAATGCTCATTGGAGATTTCATTCAATGAACAATAAATTTCATCGACACAATTTTCAATTACAAAAGGTTTCAAATCTGCCAATTTTCCTTTAATATTTTGATTTGATTTCTTATCTGAAAAATATCCCAAAAAACGATAACCATAATCATTTCTTGTTTCGAAAAGATCTTTTAATCGAATTGCTTCGGGAGTATAACCAATGATTACAGCACTTCGATAATTGCTTCCCGTTATTATTCTGTATTCCTTTAAATAATAAAACAATAAAAATTTCGAAACAGTAATCAATACTATTACTGCTGAAATAAAAAGAGCAATCACTGTTGCGTTAAAAACAACATGTTTTGAAAACGGAAAAAAAGCAATGATTATTAAAAGAAATAAAATCCCCTGTTTGACTATTTTCGAAATAATTTCAATTGGTTTTGTAAAGCGATAAACATCGTAAAACTTGATTGAAAAAGCAGCTGTAGTCCATCCAATTGTTTGATAAATAAGATAATGCTCAATATTTAAATTGAGGTCTTCAAGAAAGAATAAGCCTAATATTGAAATAACGATCAAATCAATTAAAACACTAATAGGCCTTATGTATTTTGAATATCTTCCTGTTTGAGATGCCGTCATAATTAACGAATATAACCAGTTTGGTTTTCTATCGGTCTTTTTAAAAAAATTACTATCACTATTAAATTGAAATAGTCGCAGGTAATATTCATCATTTCTAATTGGTTTACTTTGGCTATCCAACATATCATCTGTTTTTACTTTTGGTTAGCCGCTTGTAATTGAAAAAAATAACAAACAGACAAAACGGATAAAATTTACTTTATTGTTCTTACTGTAGGTTTGTTTTTAACTACTCAATAGCCGTACAAAATCTATTGCAGTAAATGTGTTACTATTTTTTTATTCTTTATTAAATTGAAAGTATATTAAAACTATACAATCCCTTATAAACCCCAAATTAATTCCTAATCCATTAATCTTTATGCTCTTTATAAGAAAAATATAGAATTTATAGCTATTAATCCTGTAATACGAACATAAAAAACGAAAAGGAAAATTTCTCTACTTTATATAACCCGAAAAATCTTTATGTTCTTCTTTAGAAAGTTCTTCTTTAGATAATGATTTAAAATAGTCGTAAGTGATTTTCATTCCTTCGGCACGATTTACTTTAGCTTCCCAACCCAGCAATTTTTTTGCTTTTGTAGTATCTGGCTGACGTTGCAAGGGATCATTTATTGGTAAAGGGAAATAAACCACTTTCTGATTGGTTCCTGTCAGTTTTATGATTTCTTCAGCAAAATCTTTAATGGTGATTTCATCCGGATTCCCAATATTTACCGGTAAAACATAATCAGAATGCAATAATCTGAAAATACCTTCCACCTGATCATCTACATAACAAAAAGAACGTGTTTGCATACCGTCACCAAAAATAGTTAGGTCTTCACCACGAAGCGCCTGACCTATAAATGCTGGAATAACGCGACCGTCATTGAGTCTCATTCGTGGACCGTACGTATTGAAAATTCTAACAATTCTGGTTTCTACACCATGAAAAGTATGATACGCCATAGTGATGGATTCCTGAAAACGTTTGGCTTCGTCATAAACACCTCTTGGGCCTATTGTATTTACATTTCCGTAATATTCTTCAGTTTGTGGGTGTACCAATGGATCTCCATAGACTTCAGAAGTGGATGCAATAAGAATTCTGGCTTTTTTTACTCGCGCCAAACCTAAAAGGTTGTGTGTCCCAAGTGACCCTACTTTTAATGTTTGTATTGGGATTTTCAAATAATCTATTGGACTTGCAGGCGAAGCAAAATGCAAAATATAATCTAATTGACCTGGAACATGAACAAATTTGGTGATATCATGATGATAAAATTCAAAATTTTCCAATTTGAATAAATGTTCTATGTTTTTTAAATCTCCAGTGATAAGATTATCCATTCCTATAACAAAATAGCCTTCTTTAATAAAACGGTCACAAAGATGTGATCCTAAAAATCCAGCAGCACCAGTGATAAGTATTCTTTTCATAAACGTTGTTTGTTTGGGCAAAATAAGACTATTTATGCGACTTTTTATATTTTAAATTTGATTGTTTTAGATAAATAGTTTCCAGATCCACGATTTTTTTTAAAATATTATAATCTTGTTCGAATGAATTTTTGGCGTTTTTTGAAAATGTTGCATGTAATTCCTCTTCGTTCAATAATTTAATACATTTTGCCGAAAAATCTGCTATATCATTTTCTTTAACTAAATAGCCATTAAAATTATTTGTTATCAAATCTCTATTGCCATCGCAATCCGAAACTATGCACGGAGTTCCTAATGTCATGCTTTCGATTATAGAGTAAGGCAATCCTTCATATCGCGCAGTTGAAATATAAAATTTTGCATCATTAATGATATTAAAAACATCGGTTCTCTTTGTCCAGTTTAAAAGGGTGATATCAGTTGACATATCAAGCTCGATTATAAGATTTTTAACAGAATCCAAATTATCCGAAACTGGGCCTACTCCCATTATAACTAAATGAATATTTGTAGTTTTCTTTATTTCGTATAGAACTCTTATCATGAATTCAATATTTTTTTGATAAGACGGACGCCCAACGGTACAAATATAATTATCAGGCCACGTTTTTTTTATGGATAGTGAATCGATTTTATCAATAGGTCTTATTGCATTATTGAAAAGCAATACGTTTTCTTCTTTAAATCCTACTTCTTCAATTGCTCGCTTCATTTCAGACTTGGAACAAGCTAAAAGAGTTACGTTGCCTTTGGACAATAATTTTTCAATAAACAGAAAAACTGATCTTTTAAAGGTATCATCTGTACTTAAATAAGAGAATGCCTGCGGAGTATACAGAACCGGAGTTCCTGTTAAAATTGCAACTATCCTACCAATTACACCTCCTTTTGCACTGTGGCAGTGAATTACATCCGGTTTTTCATTTTTTAGTATTTGGTATGTTTTTATTATTGAAATAAGATCATTTAAAAATGTTATTTCTCTGGATATTGGTAATTTAAACTCCTTGATAATGACTTTATTTTTATCATAAAAGCTTTCCGTTGTGTCAACAATTCCATGGATTACTATATTTTCAAATTGTGATGGATTGCTGTTTTCAAGAATGAGTCGCAAGGAAACATCAACACCTCCTACAGAATGGAGAACGTGGGCAATTTTAATTTTTTTCATCTCTATATTTTGCGGTTATAGAAAACACGATTGCCGTTAAATAACAACCAAATTGCCTGTGCAATACATTTTCCATCAAAAAAAATAATGTTAAAGAAACAACAATCGAAAAAAAGTAAAAATTTCCCAAAGAATTTTTCATCATTGAAAAAATAAAAAATAGAAACAGTCCCAATCCTAAAAAACCGCCAATTAGAAATAAATCAATAAATTGGTTATGAGAATTATATTTTATAGCTAAAAACCATGCTTTTTTACTTTCATTTGTAATAGAATCAGCATAACATTGAACATATTGTTCCTCCATCCAATTGAAACTTTTACTTCCAAAAATGAAATTAAAATCAGAGGAACGAATTATCTCAGATGCACAACTCCAAATTACAACTCTTGGTTCATAATCTTTCATCGTTTGAAAACTATCGGTAACAAAAAACCTATTTGACAAATTCTTATAACTCAATAAAGCGGTAAATACGGCTATAAAACAAACTGCAATAATGATTGCTTTTTTTATAACTGAAAAACCCGAATAGAATAAAAGATAAATTATAGCGACTCCAATTAAAGTGATTAAAGACAACCTTGCCGCAATAAAAAAGATAAAAATTCCAAAAAACAAACCCAAAGCAAATAATGCTTTTTTAAATTTAGGATATTCTTTTGCCATGAATAGGCATAAAATTAATGCTACAAGACATATAAATCCCATATAAGGCCTTTCTACTATCAAAATCCTATTGACATCTTCTCCAGTATTGAACGGAAGTATTTTATTGTGTAAATAATAAATGGAAGTATGAATTAAGGCAATACTAACGGCGATAAAAACCGATGCTATAAAACCCCAAATTATTTTATTTTTTGGAACGGGAATAAATAATATGGGAAGTATAATTACAACTAAAAATCGACTGAATACATTTATTTCGTTACCAATCGATGAATTAAAAAAAGACTTAATCAGGAGATACAGGAAAAGTATACCAAATGCATAAAAATAATGTCTTTTAGGGAAAACTATTTTTTTCTGATAAAACAATACAGCATAAAATAACAGAGCAACCCCTAAAATAATATTGGGGATTGATTTTGAAAAAGACAACGCCAATATTAATAAAAGAATAATATTGCTATAGCTTTCTTTCTTTGAAAATATATTCATTCTTTGAGCCTTTTTATTTTTTGAATGATTGAATGGGGTAAAACATACAAAATCAAATTTCTTGTAATTCCATAAACTGGCCAAAAACCAAAATAAAAATTATCCTTAATAACCCTTATTCTGCTCCAGACTTGTTCTTTCCTTTTTGAAAAGGAAATCCCTGATGGATTAATTTCATATTGCAGCAAAAATTCTGGCAGATTAGCCGTTTCGAATTTATTTACAATTTTAAAGAAAAAAGCATAATCCTCAGCTGCCTTATAATTTGTGGGATACTTCCCCACAATAGCTATAATTTCTTCTGCAAACATAACCGTTGGATGAAGAAACATAGCATTATTAAACATTTTATTCTTTATTACTTGGTTCTTTTCTGGAAATAAAGTCTTGTATAAAAAAGTACCCTTTGGGTCCACCGCAATAGCATTCGAACCCACTAATTTTATTTCAGGATTTTCAACCAGAAATTTTTCTTGTATTTCAAATCGCTTTCCAATGCAAGTGTCCCCACAATCCAATCGAGCAATAAAGTGATATTGATTTGTTTTAACAATATAATCTAAGCCATGGTTCAGCGCAGATTCAATGCCTTCGTTTTTTTTTAAATAAATATACTTGATTTTTCCTGTTGCTTTGAAAGCCTGGTTTGTGGTTATTTCGTTAATTCTTTCCGTGATGCTCCCATCATCCACGATGAGGATATCCAATGTTTCTGAAGCTTCTATTGATGCCACAGATGCCATTAGTCCAAGCGGATTATTATAGTGCGGAATTAATAGAACGACCTTATTCATTTGTAATCATTTTTTCTTGAGACAATCGCATCAAAATAGCTAACGAAAGCCAAATCCCATAAATCCTAAAAGTATCTATTTGCAACCAATTAATAAATAGCCCTGACAACGAAATTAATAGTATATAAGACAAAATTTTCTTCTCACCAGTACTGTTCTTTATGAATATTTTTGTTTGCTTTATAGAATAATAAATTAATGCCAATAGAATCAAAAACCCTATTATACCTGTTTCAGCCAATAATCTGGTATAAAGATTATAGCCTGGAGGGAAGGATTTTACATTCTTATTCTTATACATTAAATCAAACTCATAATTATCTTTTGTAGCCCAAGTTGGATAATGCGTTCTACTGTGATAAGTCTGTTGTCCAAAACCAACCCCAACAATAGGATTTTCCTTGAAAACTTGTAACGAAGCATATTGCAACCCAAGCCGAGATTGATTAGACTTATTGCTTTTTAAATTTCCTATAAAATCGAATGAGATTATTTTTTCTGAAATGGCGTTTACTGTTTTTTGTCCATTAAAAATAAGCAATACCGCAAATAAAATTAAAATTCCATAAAAGGATTTTACAAAATAATTTCTATTTTTTTTGTCTTTATAAACTATCGTCGCAAAAACAATTAATTGAAAAAGAACAACCATTAAACCTGTTCTTGATCCTGAAAAAAAGGTAAGTACTAAAACCAAAATGGCAGGTAGAAATTTCCAACTTTTTTTTTCAGTCAAAATATAACTAAACATCCAACCGGCAATAGTGATTAAGTAAATTGCAAAAAATGGTGGTTCATAAGCAATGGAAGAAATACGTCCTTTTTCATGTATGGAAACTTCTAAAAAAGGAAAATAATCAAATAATTTTAAAATTGGATACAAGAATAAATAACCAAAATAAGAGACTAAAATTTCCAAAAAACCATAGATAGAAGCCACTATTAAAGACCAGAAAAACACTTTTCTTATTTTAAAAAGAAGGTCTTTTAATTCCATTTTTCGGATAACATTATAGTAAAAAAGGAAGAAAATAATACTCGAAAGTAACAAGGCAAAATACTGTCTGATAAATCTGTTTATACCTCCAGTATGCTTAAAATAATTAGATTCAACAGTTTCAATGTTTAATACTGTAGTAATGAAACACCAAAATAGAAAACTCAACATGATTTGAAAAATGGGGTTTTTCAAAGGAATCACAATTTTTTTGGTAAAACCAGATTCAAAAATCAATAGTAAAAAGCCCAATAAAAAGAAAACTGCACCCGCCTCACTTTTAAACTCTCCAAGTATTGGCAGACCTTCATATTCGTTAAACGAAAAAAAGAAAAGGCCTAGAAAAAAAAGGATCGTATATAATTTTCTGAGCAATTTTTTATTTTTAAGTGTTTTGAATTCTTGGATTATTTAAAAACCTAATAATTTCTGAAATTTTAGGATGATAAACCGTTTTAATTGATAAAACTAATAAATATAAACCAACAATCGTCTTGTTTTTTATAATTTTCAAAACAAGAAATTCGTATTTCCCTCTATTATACAGTATCTCATCCTTATATTTATTTGATATAGAAAAAACTGTTGGGTGAAAAACCATGTTTTTAATATAGCCCATTTTTTTGTCGAAAGAAGTTTCAGCCGTGGCACATTTATATACTAAATAACACACTCTCCTTATGAAACGAATGGCTTTTAACTTTTCTAATTCTTGATAGGTAATGGAAAGATCATATTCCTTTTTATAATCAAAATTGAATTTTTGCAGTGCCTTATCAAAATAATCGTTTTCAATCGTTTTTCTGGATTCACTCGAACCTACTTCTCGGTAGAAATAACCGCTATAGTCTATAAAAATCACTTTAGTAGCCTTATTAAACGCTTGAATGTTAAACATATTGTCCTCTTCAATAACCCTTGTTTTTGGGAATCGAACTTGCTGCTGAAACACTAAACTACGTTTGTAAATTTTATTCCAAACGGCAAATAAATCTTCCTCACGCAATAAACTTGGAATAATATTTTTCTGGATAAACTCCTGCTCATATATATTTTCAACAGGAAAAACAGCTTGTTTAATAATATACTTATTATCTCTACCTAAAATCGTTTTTGAAACTACAATATCAAGATCATTTATTATGGCATTGTTATATAACGTTTCAAATAGGGTTTCTTTTACATAATCATCATTATCAACAAACCCAATATAGGTCCCTTTTGAGGCTTCAATTCCTGTATTTCTGGCCCCACTAATGCCTTTATTCTCCTGATTAATTAGGATAATCCTATTGTCTTTTTCCTGGAATTGCGCTATAATTTGTTGGCTGGAATCTGAGGAACCGTCGTTGACAAAAATAAACTCACATTCCTGTAATGTTTGACTTATCAACGATTGAATACAATCAACCAAAAATCCTTCTGCATTGTATACAGGAATAATGACGCTTACTTTAATTTGTGTCATGGCTCTTTTTATTGACAGAATTTATCCGTTTCTTTTTTTGCATAAAACCACATTCCTAATACGATAAAAATTTGCGTAATAATAAGTGCAATAGCTGTTCCAAGCTCTTTATAAAAATAGGTTAATCCTAAATTTATACTGATATTTAAAATTGTTGCCCATAAAATGACACGAAAATACAAATTATCTTTCCCTAAATTTAATAAAATTTGTTTACCAAACATTGTATCTAAAAATGATGCAAGGGGAATAATGATTAATATTTTAAATAAAACGATGGTTGGATTCATAGCTTCTCCATAAACTAATGTTATAATTTCTTTCGAAAAAAAGAATCCTAACAGCACTAAAATCGAAAAAAATAATGCGCCAATTATTGTAATCTTATTTATCTTCTTAATCGTCTGAATTTTATTTGAAATCATTTCATTGGCCAAAAAAGGAAATAAGGCATTCGAAATTGGTGTTTGCAAATTTCCAATTGCTCTGGCTAATTTTTCTGCAGCACTAAAGTAACCAACTGCTTGATTGCCTACAAAAATCCCTAATATCAATGTATTGGTATTGGTAAATAAAGAAATTTTTAATTCGGATAAAAACACATACTTCCCTTTAACTAATTGGTTTTTAATTCTTTCAAAGGATTGCAATTTTAATTGTAAATCAAAGTGCTTCTTCACAAAATAAAAGGATAGAATTCCAGCTGTTATAAACCCTAAAGCATTGAAAATAGGGACTAAAAAATAATCTTCTCGTTGTTTAACAAAAACAAAAATTGCGATTGTGAAAATGATTTTTGTAAATAGATTCAGATAAGTAATATACCGCATCTTTTGCATTCCTTGGAAAAACCAAACTGGAAAAATAGCCTGACCAAGAACGGATCCAAAAGAGAAAAAATAAATTTCCCAATGATTCCTGAATATTTCAAAACTAAAAACGATAATTGACATCAAAAGGAAACACAAAACAAGCAAAAATAATTTTGTAGACATTACGTCATTAAAAATATCTTGTTGCCTTTTTTTATCATCGATTGCAACCGAAATATCTCTGGTAGCGATTGAGTTGAATCCAAAATCAGTAATAATCTGAAAATAAGTAATTAATGCCAATGAAAAAGACAATAATCCAAAGTTTTCTATGCCCAAAACTCTTACTAAATAAGGGAAGGTAATTAAGGGTAAAAGTAAATTTAAAGCTTGGAGTATAGCAAGGTAAACAAAATTAGAAACTAATGTTTTGTGCTTTTTATCGTATAGAACTTTATTTAAAAAACTAAACATGTATTTCATGTATTTTTTATAAAAATAAGGCTACACCTTATTAGGAATAGCCTTTTGAAAATTTAGTTTATTATGAACTATAATTTAACTCCTCTAACTTTTTCTAACTCTACGTAAACTGCTGGTTTTGTATTAAAAATTGGGTCGTATTGATCTCCTTTTGGAATAAAAGTCGCTGTCGACGAAGCTTCATCAAATGTTATAAATTCATTCGGTGTAAAATATTTCAGTAAATCTTTTTGATCAACTCTGAATGTCCTTCCTTCAAAACTTAAAGTTATGGAGTTAATTTTTACCGGTTCTTGATCTTTTTTCGAACTTATATCAAAACGAATATCATTTGGTAAAACTCCTTCAGGAATGCTGAATGTTATAGTTTGAGGCTCTTGTTTGCCTTTTATACCATAATAAACGGTATTTTTTTCGTCAAAATAATTAATCGACGGATCTTTATAAAAAAGAATTAATTCGTCATCTTTTTTAATCACCAAATCAACAATAACATCAAATGTATTTGCTTTTACTTCTTCAACTGGGGCAGCTACTTCTTTCTTATCTTCTTTTTTACAAGAAACTAATGCCAATGTTAAAAATAAACTTGCTGCTATTAATTTAATTTTCATCTCTGTTTTTTTTTACAAAAATATATTTTATTTCTTAAAAATATATTTGTTTATATGTTTATCTGCTCTTAAACTCTTTTTTATTTTACAATCGTTTTTACCCAAATAATTATCTGTTTTGCAATGCTTTTAAAGATTGTTTTCTATAAAAAGCAATAAACATTTGAAGTAGAATAAAGCATAGAATAAATAAAATTGGCAAAACAAATTTTAATTTTCCATTGACTGAACTGCTATTTTTAATATTTAATGTTGAACTATTCTCTTTTATAATTTTATCTAAACTAATGAGGCTAAGTCTATTGGTTCCTTGTTCATTAATTAGCCCCTCTTTAGTCTTTATAATATCATTTAATTGTGTATTTTCATTATAATAAACCAGTTTATCACTTTTTGTCGCACCATTCATCCTGTTAGAAAATCCGTTTAAAACTGCATTTATTTGTGAAATTATGGAGTCATTTTGAACCATCTTAATTTGAATATTGTTCACTACTCCTTTCTGAATTTTCTTGTAATAATCAGTATTGTTCAAAAAGTTTAATAAAGGCTCAACTGTTTCATTATTGCTGGTTAATTTTCCTGTGATAAATGATAACTTATGGAACGTATAATTTTTACTGGTCAAATTATCCTCGACGGTCTTTTTAATATCTCCATCTTCTGCTATCAACTTAATTAGTTCAAAATTTTCTGGCTTATTTTCAATAAATTTATAAACATCCACTATTGGATTGATTTCTATTTTCGTAATTTGTTTCGGCTTTTTTATCCCGACAACTTCTTTTAAAAAAACAGTGTCTCCTTCCTTAATTTTAGATTCAATTAATTCAATTTTTGAATATAAATAATCCGTGCTTCCAAAATTTGGCATTACTATAATTTGATGATTATAGGCTTTTTGTGTATGGTCTAAAAATATTCCTAGTGAAACTCCAACTAGTGCCAAAATTGAAACCACAATTGCATTTTTTACAAAAAACTGAATACATCTAAATAAAAAAGTATTAAATTCCTGAAAAAGAATTCTAATTTTCTTAGAAATTTGTGATAAATCAATTTCCTGATCCTCTTGATTATTGGGTTCGTTTTTATTCATGCTATTCTTTTATTTTACGTTGAAAATTTGTTCCAATATTTTAATGGTAATCAAATACGTTGGTTTTACTCCTGTTGTTCCCAATCCTCCTGAAGCTAATGTGCTTCCTGTTTCCAATGGATTATCCGAAGCATAATACGCATATCTTACTTTGATGTCCAAAGGAACGCTTTTTCTGATTTTGGAGGCAGATTGAATGGCTTTTTGATAATAAGAACCTTCCATTTCTAATCCAATTACACCCCAAGTCGATTCGTGAAAAAACTTTAATAAATCCCGGTTTTGCAATGATGTTCCCAGTACAGTAACCATTGGGCCGGCAAAAACTGCAATATCATTCCCTTCAAACATATCAGGCGTAAGTTCGTTATGGAAAAAATAATTATCAGCTGTTCCCTCATTGATGTGCGCATTCGGAATCATAATATCTCCTTTTCCACCTTCCAAGATTCCCGCTTTTCCCATGATCGAAACTGATTCCACATTCAATAAAGTCTCTTTTTTGTACGGTTTCAATAATTCGTCAATTGTTTCATACGCTTGCTCGCCAAAAGCGTAATCCATCACGATTATTACCGGTTTTATATCTCCTGTATTTGCTTTTGGAAACGAGGTTTTAGCCCAGTCAATTTTTGCAGTATCAAAAATTTGCACGTCAATATTGGTTCCTGAAGTATCCGGCAACGAAATCATTCCGTATTTCAAAGCCACGTCTTCCACTTGATTGCGAACTTCATTGGCACCAGACTTACTTAATTCTTCATAAATAAAGAAATCAGATTTGTCTTTGAACTTTGTTTTTAAAACTGGCGTTGCAAAAATAGAGTTCATTACACTATGCATATTGGCACTAATCACATGAATAGGTCGGTCTAGAAGCTGATTCTCTTTCAAAACCTCCTTGATGTTCGTAGCCCAAATTTCGCCATGAATATGATGTCCTAATCGTTCTCTTAGAATTGGGCTGAATGTGATGGTTCTTTTATTATTCTCAACCACTTCCTCAATGGCTAATTTCCCCAACCAAAAAATAACATGCAAGAAACGATCTGGCGATGTTACGGAACCAAAAGCATCATAAATCTCTAAAACTTCCTCAAATGTTCTTCCCAGAATGTTTGAAGCATGCGAAATTGCTTTCTCTTTTTCAACCAGAGTTAGTTTTTTATTTTGGGAAACCGCTTGTTCCAGTTTGAACCAATCCCGCGAAACTTCGCCTGCATCATCCAGTAAAACCCTGTTTCTTATTTTATGGGATTCGATGAAAATGAACGTCAAATGCGTCAAAATATCATAAATATCCGAACGTCCACGTGTAATCTCCACATTCATTTGTTCTTCGTCAATTCGATAACAGTTACGGCGTCTTTTTGGTGGAACAATCGCTTGAAAGTGGGATTTAGAATACCCTTCATCCGAAGTTAAATTAATGAATCTACATTCTTCAATTCCTACAGGCAAACGCTCAATAACATACAAAAGACCATTCAATTCGACTTTTTCTTCGCCAATATTACCGTAAATTTCCGGGCGTAAAGCCAATAGAGCTTCTCTCAAAGTATCACCGGAAATTCCCATTGGTTTATAAAATCCTCTATTGAATAAATGACGCATCGTAATGTACATTTTTTCAATAGCTGCCGATGATTCCTGTGCTCTGGAGCGTGATATGTGTTTAGTATCTTTCATTATTTTTATTTTCTAAAACTCAAATGTAACCCTTTTGTTATTTGTTTAATAAATCTACAATGGCTCTGTCATTAGAAAGTCTGGGGATTTTGTTTTGTCCACCCAGCTTGCCTATCGATTTCATATACTCCTGAAAACCGTTTTTGGCCACTTTTGTAATCACAACTTTTCGCAATACGTGTCCGACAATCAAATCGTCGTAATATACGTTTTGCTTTCTCATGGCATTGTCTATCGCTTCCGCAAAAGTGACGCTGTCTTCTGGTTCGTTCTCAAATTCAATGAACCATTCGTGATACGGTAGTCCTTCCGTCGGGGTGATTTGTGGTGCTACAGTAAATTCATTAATCCGAATAGCTGTTCCAATTATCGCTTCCTGCAACGCACTTTCTACTTCTTTTCCAATGACATGTTCTCCAAAAGCCGAAATATAATGCTTGATTCTGCCTGAAACAATCACTCTATACGGTTTTAATGAAGTAAACTGAACAGTATCACCAATATTATAACTCCAAAGTCCTGCATTGGTAGAAATAATCAACACATAATTTATTCCAAGTTCCACTTCACCTATCGTATAACGTCTTGGATTTTCCGTATAAAATTCGTCACTTTTTATAAATTCATAGAAAATACCCGAGTTCAAAAGCAGTAACATTCCTTTCTCCTTTTGAGAATCCTGATACGCAAAAAACCCTTCCGAAGCTGGGAAAAGTTCAATGCTGTCTACTTTTCGACCAATTAAATTTTCGAATTTAGCGCGATACGGCTCATAATTCACCCCTCCGTAGATAAATAAATTGAAGTTTTTGAAGATTTCTCCCACTGGCTTCCCTCCTTTTTGCTGCAGTTTTTCAAAGTACATTTGCACCCAAGATGGAATTCCTGAAATCACCGTCATATTTTCGTTGAATGTCTCTTCGACAATCGCATTTACTTTGGTTTCCCAATCTTCAATACAATTCGTTTCCCAAGAAGGCATTCGGTTTTTCTGTAAATATTTTGGAACAAAATGAGCTACAATTCCGGATAACCTACCCAACTTAATCCCATACTTTTCTTCCAAAATTGGGCTTCCTTGCAGGAAAATCATTTTTCCGTCAATAAAATCAGCTTTACCGGTTTCGTGAATATAATGCAAGATCGCGTTTCGAGCCGCTTCAATATGAAAAGGCATGGATTCCTTGGTCAACGGAATATATTTAGCCCCAGATGTTGTTCCCGATGTTTTGGCAAAATACAATGGTTTTCCTTTCCAAAGAATATTTTCGGCTCCTTTTACCACCTTATCAACATACGGTTTTAAAGCTTCATAATCCCGAACGGGTACATTTTTTGCAAAATCAGCACTTGATTTTATGGTATTAAAATGATGGTCGATTCCAAATTGAGTTTCCTTAGCTTCTTTTATTAATTCTTGTAAAACTTTATTTTGGGTTGCAACAGGATTATTGGCCCAAGCCTGAGTCTTTTTATAAATTTTAAGTGCAAATAGCTTTGCAGCAATTGATTTTATTGACATTATTAATTATTATTTTACTTTTTTGATTTTATTTTTCTTTCCTTCGGAGAGGCAGGAACAGATTTTTGTTCTTCTTTCGCTACTTGTTCCCTTAATTCTATTTCCTTTTTTGAAGCTGATAAATTTACTGGGGACGGAACTTCTTCAATTGCTGCAAGAATCGAATCTTTATTGAATTTTGCATATTCCAATTCTCCCGTTAAGACTTTTTGAATGGATTTAATATAGGCTTCATTTTTCTTTAAGGCAAACGACAAAGAATCGGCTTTTAAAGCCAGTTGCGTGGCATCTTTTTTAAGTTTAGAAGATGAATATCCCGGTATAAATTCCCGTAAAGGTGTAAAAGCAATGATAAAAGTGGTAACTGTGATAATAATAATAGTACTCAAACTGACAAATACAAAAACATTCATCAAAGTAAGTTTTAATGAAAATGTTTCTTCAAAAGTATCTTCGTTTAAAATTATTAAACGTCTTTTATTGAATAAATTTTCCTTAAGTTTTTTTCGTTTCTGTCTTTTCTTGGACATACAATTTGATTATTGAACAAATATAATCAATTTATAGTAGGGATAGTATTCCCTTCTATTCGACACTTTTTAATGATTGTAAATATGTTTTAATAAATTTTTAACGTTATTGAAACCAAATAATTGCCTTAAAAAGAGTTTCTGTTAAGTTATTCTAATTACCTTTGTAGACAGTTTTATTACAAATTTGCTTCGGCAATAAATTATTCAATCATGGGAAGATTAGGTGTTACAGAAATCCTTGTTATATTGGCCGTTGTTTTATTACTTTTTGGAGGTAAAAAAATTCCGGAATTAATGAAAGGTTTAGGAAGCGGGATCAAAGAATTCAAAAACGCTGCCAAAGATGACAGTCAGCCAGCTGATAAGAAAGAAGAAGAAACAAAATAAAAAAAAGGCTTTTCATAGTTTGAAAAGCCTTTTTTTTGGGAATTAAATAACCATCGTCAACTGAATTCTCTTTCTGTCTTCATCTACTTCCGTCACTTTGACTTGAACATGTTGGTGCAGTTTCACCACTTCGTTTACATCGCTTACAAAACCTGCTTTGAGTTGCGAGATGTGAACCAATCCGCTTTCTTTTACTCCAATATCAACAAAACAACCAAAATTAGTAATGTTGTTGACAATTCCAGGCAAAATCATTCCTGATTTTACATCTTTTATGGTTTTTACGTTGGGGTCAAATTCAAATACTTTTGCTGATTTTCTAGGATCTAATCCAGGTTTTTCGAGTTCTTTGATAATGTCTTTTAAACCTAGTAACCCTATTTCCGGCGTAATGTAATTTTCTGGTTTTATTAAGGCTGTTTTTTCTTTGTTGGCAATCAAATCATTCACTGTCAGTTTCAAATCTTTAGCCATTTTTTCCACAATTCCATAGGCTTCAGGATGCACTGCTGAATTATCTAATGGATTTTTTGCATTCGAAATTCGGATAAAAGCAACTCCTTGTTGGTATGCTTTTTCACCTAATCTCGGCACTTTTTTGAGTTGTTTTCTATCTTGAAAAGGACCGTTTTCAGAACGGTATTGTACAATATTTTCAGCTAGCTTCTCTCCTATTCCACTCACATAACTCAACAAATGTTTACTCGCCGTGTTGATATTTATCCCAACGGAATTCACGCAGCGAATCACTGTATTATCTAATTCTTCTTTTAACTTGTTTTGATCCACATCATGTTGGTATTGGCCTACGCCAATGGCTTTCGGGTCAATTTTCACTAATTCAGCCAATGGATCACTCAATCGTCTCCCAATAGAAACCGAACCACGAACCGTAACATCATAATCCGGAAATTCCTCTCTCGCAATTTTCGATGCAGAATAAACCGATGCTCCAGCTTCTGAAACGATGAAAACCTGAACCGGTTTATCAAACGCTATTTTCTTGATGAAGAATTCCGTTTCACGAGATGCCGTTCCGTTTCCTATTGAAATTGCATCAATTTTATACGAATTCACCATCGAACGGATTTTTTTCATCGCCATGGCTTCCTCTTTTTGAGGCGCGTGTGGATAAATGGTTTCATTGTATAGTAAATCTCCTTTTTCGTCCAAACAAACGATTTTACAACCACTTCTAAAGCCCGGATCAATCGCCAAAATTCGTTTTTCACCCAAAGGCGGCGCCAACAATAATTGCCCTAAATTATTGGCAAAAACCTGAATCGAATTGGCATCAGCCTTAGCTTTGGCTTCTTGCAACGCTTCATTTGAAATTGCCGGATTCAACAATCGTTTGAAACTGTCTTCAATAGCTAATTGTACATGTGGCGTAGTTTTATTTTGACCTTTTAGAACTAAAGTATCAATAATATCATAGGCTTCGTCAATATCTACTTCAACTTTAAACTTGATAAAACCTTCATTTTCGGCACGAAGCATCGCCAATAATCTGTGCGAAGGTGCTTTTGTCAACGGTTCTGACCATTCAAAATATTGATTAAATTTTTGTGCCGCTTCTTCGTCTTTTTTAGCTTTTACTACTTTGGTAGTTATGGTTGCTTTGCGTTCGTACAATCGTCGGAGTTGTTTTCGAACATAAATATTTTCATTAATCCATTCGGCAATAATATCTCTGGCGCCTTGTAAAGCAGCGTCTTCATTGATAACATTTTCGTTCAAATATTGACTTGAAATAAAATCGATATCATCATTATTTTGTGCCATGATAATTTTTGCCAAAGGCTCTAATCCATTTTCACGAGCGACATCAGCTTTCGTTTTTTTCTTCTTTTTGAATGGTAGATAAAAATCTTCTAATTCCTGCAAATCGAAACTTAGCTGTATTTTTTTTTCTAATTCTGGACTAAGTGCATTTTGTTCGGCAATGGATTTTAAAATAGCTTCTTTGCGTTTTACAATCACTTCGTATTCTTTTTGAAGCTTTGCAATTTGTTCTATTTGCACTTCATCTAGATTTCCTGTTGTATCTTTTCGATACCGGGAAATAAATGGAATGGTACAATCTTCTTGTAATAATTTGACTGTATTTTGAATATTAATTACTGCTGTTGCTACGGATTTAGCTATAAATTGTATATTAGTCATCTTTTAATTAGGTAATTTTAAATGTGTTAAACCAAAAAAAATTTAATTAGAAAAAAATGAAATCAACTAATTAATTTTTAGCTAAAATAATAGCTTTAAACTTGAAATTTATATCATTTATGACTTTATTATATTGTTTTTTTACCTTGAATATTTTATCTTTTATAATTACAGCGTACGATAAACGATTGGCGGTTACCCATAAAAAAAGGATTTCCGAAGAAACCCTTTTATCATTTGCTGCCATTGGTGGCACAATTGGTTCAGCATTGGCCATGTACCTTTTTAAGCATAAAACTTCTAAGAAATACTATCTTTTTAAATTCTACAGAATTGTATTTATCCAAATTGTAATTGCTACTGGATTATTTTATTTTGGATTTTTTGATGAAAATTACATTATAAAATCTAAATAATTACTCTTATTGATTACTTTAAAAGTAGCTTCCGGATAGGCTTTTGCAAAAGCAGTTGGAATTTTTGCCTTTTTATTTTCATTCCATTTAAACTCAAAACCAGCCAAAGCGGTCGCTTTTTCCTCTAACCAATCTAATTCCTGTTGATCGTAAGTACGCCAGAAGTAATTATTTGTTTTCGTTTTTTGATAATTTTGCTTTTTTATCCGCTCCGAAGCGAGATAATTTTCCCATAAATCTCCAACATCATTTCTTGAATCCAAGCGGTTAAAATTATTGATAATGCCGTTTCTAATACCATTATCATAAAAATACCACCGACTGGATTTAACAATTTCCTTTCGAAGATTGCGACTAAAGCCTTCTACTTTAAAGATAATAAAAACTTTTGAAAGTAAATCTAAATAATTAGCAACCGTATTTTTAGACATTTGTAACTGATTTGCTAATTCCTGCAACGAAACTTCTTTTCCTAATTGATACGCTATCAAACGCAGCAAATCATAAATTTTATCAGAATGTTTAATACCTTCAAAAACCAAAATATCTTTCAGTAAATAGGAATTAATAATTTCATACAAATACTCTTTTTTATTCTCCCAATCTGAATATTGTATTAGTTCCGGATAACTTCCAAAAAGTAATCTTTCCTCTAATTTTTCAGTAGTTTGCTTGTAATTTTCGTATTGGGAATATTCCATTTGTGCTAATGGAAAAAGATATAAAGTGTTTTTTCGTCCCACTAATGGTTCACCAAGATTATTGTTTAAATCAAATATAGAGGAACCTGTCGCAATGATTTTGATTCCTTCTATAGAATCCACAATTAGTTTTAGAATAAGTCCAATATCAGGAATAGTTTGCGCTTCGTCAATTACTAATAAATCTATATTTGACAATAATCGTTTGTAATTAGCTACGGAACGTTCTTTAAGTAAATTAGCGTCATTGATATCTTCTCCGTTCAGTTGCAAATAACTTCCGTCAGGAATCGTTTGAAGGTAATTTTTTATTAATTCGGTTTTTCCAACGCGACGAGCGCCCAGTAAAATCAATACTTTGTTAGGAAGTACTTTTTTACTAAAATCTTGAAAAAGTGCTCTTTTTAAATAATTTTCCATTCTATTTGATTTAGAAATCTAAACCAAATATAATCAAAAAATAGTAATTCGGTCAATGCACTGACTGAATTTACATTAATTCAGTCAGTGCATTGACCGAATTAATGTAAATTCAGTCATAAAAAGTTTCTAACAAGAAATTTTGTCCACTCTTGTTTGGTGTCTTCCACCTTCAAATTCAGTATTTAAAAAAGCATCTACCATTTCAACCGCTTGAGGAATTGAAGTATAACGGGCAGGGATACTAATTATGTTTGCATCATTGTGTTGACGTGCTAATATTGCTATTTCTTTAATCCAGCATAAAGCAGCACGTACTTTTGGATGTTTATTAACCGTCATAGAAATTCCGTTTCCGCTTCCGCAAATAACAATTCCTAAATCAGCTTTTCCTTCAGAAACATCATTTGCTACTGGATGGCCAAAATCAGGATAATCTACGCTATCTGCTGAATCCGTTCCGTAATTAGTTACTTCGTGTCCTTTTGCTTTAAGCATTTCAACAATTGCTTTTTTGTATTCTGGTCCAGCGTGATCGTTTCCTATGGATATTTTCATTTTTACTATATTAAGTTGTATGCTGCAAATTTAAATAAAGAAATTTAGTTTTGTAGAATTTAAATTTCGCTTTCTTTAATAGATTAATTCAATCCTTAGTAACGATAAAAAACCGACGTAAATCATAGCTTCTATAACTATCAGATTACTATTTGATTAACGGTTATCAACAATTTTAATAAATCTATAAATTGCTGTAAATCAATGTCTATTTTATATTTAAAATGTTAATTTTTTACATTGTTAATAGCAAAACGCAATTGCTTGATATTCAGTTAACTTTAAATTAACATAACTTGTTCATAACTTTGGATAGAAAATTAGAAGTTTTTTTTGGTTGTGAGCAAAAAATAAGTAATCCAAAACCCACATTAGAAATCCAAATATTGTTTGGTGAATTTTTAGAATAGTTATTAATATTAAAAAGGGGTTTATTAACAAATTTTAAAAAAGTACTTATTTACAAAATCAATTCCATTTCAATTATTAACCATTGTTAATTAAAATTCAAAAACTCTTTAAAACTAATCTTTTACCTTAAAATAGCATTGTTAATAAGTCGGTATAACAACTTTAAACTTCATTTCAATACCTTTTAAAATAAATTTATTGCGGCTATTAACACACTATAATAACAACCAAGAAAGAATTTAAATTTAATTTTTCTTTTTGTTTATTTAAATATATGTTGACAACTTTGAAAAAATAAAAAATAAAAATTGAATTAAACGATGGTTAGATTGTTGTTCAAATGATCTAAAATTTGCTGAACCTTTTCAAAATCGTTAAAGTGTACTTTTAACTTAATTCCGCCTAAAGCATTTGAGTAAAAAGGAACAACAGCTAATGTTATTTCATTTTCAAAAAAATAAGGAATTTCTTCTTGATCTAAAATGTGCTTCAGAACAACAATTTCATGCGAGTAATTGAAAATAGCAATAGTTTGAAAATCTTCCATTTTAATTGTTTTTATAAAGATACAACTATTCTATAAAGTTATATTTTGTTTAAAACTGCTAGCCATTTATTGATAACGATTAACTATTTCGTAATTTTATGCGCTATAAGAAAAGATGTATGAGTAAAAGATTAAGAAAGCCGATAAAAAAAGAGAAAGATTTCTCCGATAAAATAATAAAAATATTGTCGCAAAGTGCTAATAAAGCATTCAACTATAAACAAATAGGGGCTAAGTTAGAACTCGATGATACCCAAAGCAGAAATCAAATTATAAAAGATTTGAAAATTCTGGCTTCCCAAAATAAAATTATAGAATCAGAACCTGGAAAATATTTAATAAAAGCAATAAGCAAAGATTATTACGAAGGTAAGATTGATATGACCGGTCGTAAAACGGCTTATTTTGTATGTAAGGAATTAGAAGAAGATGTCTTCATTCCCACCAATAATTTAAATCATGCCCTAGATAAAGATATTGTAAAAGTCTATGTTTACAATCGAAGAAAAGGGAAAAGACCTGAAGGTGAAGTAATTGAAGTAATTGAAAGAAATAAAACGGATTTTGTGGGTGTTATTGATATCCAAAAAAATTTCTCTTTTGTTTCTACTGCCAATCCAAAAATGTATACCGATATTTTTATTCCAAAGGACAAAATAGGAGAAGCGGAGCAAGGTGACGTAGTTTTAGTTCATATTGAAGATTGGCCAGACAGAGCTGATAGCCCTTTTGGAAAAGTAATCAAAGTTTTAGGGAAACCTGGAGAACACGATACTGAAATACACGCTATTCTTGCTGAATATGGTTTACCGTCAGAGTTTCCTATTGAAGTAGAAACCTTTGCACAAAAAATTGATACATCGATAGAAGCAAGTGAAATTGCAAAGCGTCGGGATATGCGGGATACGTTGACTTTTACAATTGATCCAAAAGATGCTAAAGATTTTGATGATGCCCTCTCATTCAAAAAATTAGAAAATGGCAATTACGAAATTGGTATTCATATTGCCGATGTTTCGTATTATCTTGAAGAAGGAACAATTCTAGATGATGAAGCGTATCAAAGAGCAACATCCGTTTATTTAGTGGATAGAGTAGTGCCAATGCTACCGGAAGTATTATCAAATTTTGCTTGTTCGTTACGACCAAATGAAGAAAAATATACATTTTCGGCAATATTCGAAATTACTGAAAAATCACAGGTTGTCAATCAATGGTTTGGTAGAACTGTAATTTTCTCTGATCAAAGGTTTTCTTATGAGGAAGCGCAATACATCATAGAAACAAAAGACGATGTGATTCCGGAAGAAATTTCTATAACTGGAAGTTCGTATCAAGTTTCATCAGCAATTGTCGCTGCGACGCTTAAACTGGATGAATTAGCTAAAATTTTTAGAAAAAAGAGAATGGCTGAAGGCGCAATTTCTTTTGATAAAGTAGAAGTGAAATTTAATTTAGATGAAGCCGGAGAACCACAAGGCGTTTATTTTAAAGTTTCTAAAGATGCCAATCATCTGATTGAAGAATTTATGCTTTTGGCCAATAGAAAAGTTGCTGAATATATTGGAAAACAAAAGAAAACCTTCATTTACAGGATTCATGATGAGCCAAATGAAGATAAATTAATTGCCATGCAAACGGTAATTGCCAAGTTTGGTTATAAAATTGATTTCCGTAATAAAGGTGATATTTCTAAATCATTGAATGCCTTAATGGAAGAAGTAAACGGTAAAAAAGAACAAAACTTAATTGATACTCTTGCGATTAGAAGTATGAGTAAAGCCAAATATTCTACAGATAACATAGGACATTACGGTTTAGCTTTTGATTATTATTCGCATTTTACCTCACCAATTCGTCGTTATCCGGATGTAATGGTGCATCGATTGTTGCAACATTACCTTGATGGAGGAAAATCAGTAGATGAAGAAACGTATGAAACAAAATGTTTGCATTCGTCAACAATGGAAGGTTTAGCAACGAATGCGGAACGAGATTCTATCAAATATATGCAGGTAAAATATATGCAGGATCATCAGGATCAGGAATTTTTAGGAGTAATTTCTGGTGTGACAGAGTGGGGAATTTATGTAGAAATTATCGAGAATAAATGTGAAGGAATGTGTAGAATTCGAGATATAAAAGACGATTATTACACCTTTGATGAAAAACAATACGCACTAACCGGCGCAACTTCAGGTAAATTATTACAATTAGGAGATGAAATTTACGTTAAAGTAAAAAATGCCGATTTAGTTAAAAAACAACTGGATTTTAATTTTTTAAGAAGAATTGAAGAACCAATAAAATAAAAAAAATGAATAAAATAGTTATTATTGCAGCAGTTTTATTAGCACAAGTTGGTTTTTCTCAAGTCACAAAAAATGTGGGAGATTTTGATAAAGTTACTGGTTTCGACAAAATTGAGATTAAATTAGTAGCAGCAAATGAAAATAAAGTAGAACTAAAAGGTAAATTTGAAGCTGAAGCAGAGGTTATTAATAATAATGGCGAGCTTAAAATAAGACTTCCTTTAGGTAAATTTTTGGATGGAGATGATCTTTTAGCAACTGTTTATTTTAAAAAAATAGATGCAATAGAAGCTAATGAAGGCTCTTTTATTTCAAGTGATACTGATTTAAAAGCCTTAGATTTTAAACTTATTGCTAAAGAAGGATCTAAAATTGAAGCAACAATTAATGCTAAAAAAATCACAGTTATTAGTTCGAGTGGAGCTGTAATTAATTTGTCTGGAAAAACACAAAATTTAGATGTTGTGACTAATTCTGGAGGAAAATTTGAAGGTAAAAATTGTATCTCTTCACAAGTAGCAGTATCGGTAAATGCGGGTGGATTTGCAGATGTTTATGCAACTGATTTAGTAGATGCAAAAACTAGAGCAGGTGGAACTATAACCATTTACGGGAAACCAAAACAAATTAATCAGAAGACAGTTTTAGGCGGAACAATTAAAGAAAAGGAATAAAGAAACAATTATATTTTTAATGATAAACGATATTTTATCCGGTATTCCTTGGGGAATTTTTTTGAGTTTTATGGTTGGTCCTGTGTTTTTTATATTACTTGAAACGAGTATTATAAAGGGATTTAGAGCTGCTTTAGTTTTTGATTTAGGGGTTGTTTTAGGTGATATTGTATTCATAGGAATAGCTTATTTAGGCAGTTACAGATTAATTCAAAGTTTAAAAGATAAACCTGCTCTTTTTATTTTTGGTGGAATTTTGATGTTAGTTTATGGTCTAATTTCTTTTGTCAGATTAAAAAAAGAAGAGAAAATTAACACTGAAGTGATAGATAATGAGATTATAAAAAAGAATTATTTAAGTCTTTTCATAAAAGGATTTTTCTTAAATATTATCAATATTGGAGTTTTAGGATTTTGGTTAGCTATTATTATTTCGATAGGACCAAAACTGGAAATGCAAACATCCAGAATGTTAACTTTTTTTACAACTGTAATTCTTTCGTATTTATTCATTGATTGTATTAAAATACTATTAGCGAAACAGTTAAAAACTAAAATGACTCCAACAAATATTCTTAAAATTAAAAAAGGAATTAGTGTTGTTTTGATGATTTTCGGAATAGTTTTAATCACTCAAGGATGGTTTCCAAAAGAAAAAGAAATGGTTAAAAAAGCATTTGAAAAGATTGATAAATAAGTAAATACGTTTTTTATTTTTGAAATAAAAAAGTCTAAATCTGTTAGTAATATTCAGATTTAGACTTTTTTTTATTCTAAAAAATGGAATAATTAGAGTATTTCTTACTATTTTGAAAATTATAAACCAGTTAAGGATTATAAGTTCATTTAAGTTTTAATGAATTAAGTTTAATTAAAAAAAATCTGTGTCAATCCGTTTAATCTGTATTATCTGTGTGCTATTTTAGCCTTAATGTAGCATTAAATTAAGCCATAAAAACTTCTAAATTACTTTGAAAGTTTCAGCCGAATTATCCGGATTCGAACTATAATTTTAATTAATTTTTCTTAAAAATTAGGCATAAAAAACCTCTAAATTGTTTTGAAGGTTTCAGCCGAATCGTCCGGATTCGAACTGTAACTTTAATTAATTTTTCTTAAAAATTAGGTATAAAAAAACCTCCAAATTGTTTTGAAGGTTTCTGCCGCATCGTCCGGATTCGAACTATAATTTTATTTAATTTTTCTTAAAAATTAGACATAAAAAAACCTCCAAATTGCTTTGAAGGATATGATTTCCGTCCGGATTCGAACCATAACTTTATTTAATTTTTCTTAAAAATTAGACATAAAAAAACCTCCAAATTGCTTTGAAGGATATGATTTCCGTCTGGATTCGAACCATAACTTTATTTAATTTTTCTTAAAAATTAGACATAAAAAAACCTCCAAATTGCTTTGAAGGATATGATTTCCGTCCGGATTCGAACTGTAACTTTAATTAATTTTTCTAAAAATTTAGGCATAAAAAAACCTCCAAATTGCTTTGAAGGATATGATTTCCGTCCGGATTCGAACCATAACTTTATTTAATTTTTCTTAAAAATTAGTCATAAAAAAACCTCCAAGTTTCCTTGAAGGTTTTAGAGGCATCGTCCGGATTCGAACCGGAGTAGGAGCTTTTGCAGAGCCCAGCCTAGCCGCTCGGCCACGACGCCGTAGTTGAACGGATGGCAAAAGTAACTAAAAAGTTTAATGTTTAAAAGTATAAAGTTTAAAAATTTTAAAAAATATTTATTAAACCCTTTGAAATATTTTTAATTTAACTTCTATATTCTTCCATTTCTATTGTAACCGCTTCAACGTCACCACCAATAGGAGGATTTAATTTTGAAACTCCCAAAATAACTCTTGAAATGGTTGGAACTTCTTTCATAATTCTGGTAATGATACGTTGTGCAACATGCTCTAATAAGTTGGCTCTGATAGCCATTTCTTCTACTACAATTTGGTTCAACAACACATAATCAACCGTGTCAACCAGGTTATCAGTAACAGATGATTTTCGCAAATCTGTTTTTACTTTTAAATCAACTGAATAATCTGAACCAATTTTTCCTTCTTCAATCAAACAACCGTGGTAGGAGTAGGTTCTGATATTTTTTAGTTTTATAAATCCCATTTTTTAATTTTTTGTTCAAAGTTTTTTAGGTTTAAAGCCATCTCTTTAACTTTAAACAGTAAACTTTAAACCATTTATTTATCTTTGCTAAAATTAAACAAAAAAATGTCAACCGAAGAAAAATCACTCCATTTTATAGAACAAATCATTGAAGACAGTTTAACCAATGGTTTTCCACAAGATAAATTACGTTTTCGTTTTCCGCCAGAACCAAATGGGTATTTACACATTGGTCACGCCAAATCCATTTGCTTAAATTTTGGTTTAGGATTAAAGTACAATGCGCCAGTTAACTTGCGTTTTGATGATACCAATCCAGCCAAAGAAGAACAGGAATATGTAGATGCAATCAAAGAAGATTTGAAATGGTTGGGTTTTAATTGGACCGAAGAATTATACTCTTCTGATTATTTTCAGCAGTTATATGAATGGGCGGTTGCCATGATTAAAAACGGTAAAGCCTATGTTGACAGTCAATCTTCTGAAGATATGGCAATTCAAAAAGGAACGCCAACACAACCTGGAGTTGATGGACCTTATAGAAACCGTTCTATTGAAGAAAATCTTACTTTATTCGAAGGAATGAAAAATGGTGATTTCCCGGAAGGAAGCCATGTTTTACGTGCAAAAATTGATATGACTTCAAAAAACATGTTGATGCGTGATCCATTGATGTACCGTATTTTACTTCGTCATCATCACAGAACAGGAAATGATTGGAATATTTATCCAATGTATGATTATGCACACGGAGAAAGTGATTATTTAGAGCAAATTTCGCATTCTATTTGTACACTTGAATTTGTGATGCACCGTGAATTATACGATTGGTTTTTAGACCAAATTTATGATCCAAATACAGTAAGACCACATCAATATGAATTCGCTCGTTTGAACTTGAATTACACCGTAATGAGCAAGCGAAAACTATTGCAATTGGTTCAGGAAAATATAGTAAATGGTTGGGATGATCCTAGAATGCCAACTATTTCAGGATTAAGAAGAAGAGGATATACAGCTGCTTCAATTCGTAAGTTTTGTGATATAATTGGTGTTGCCAAAAGAGAAAATATAATTGATTTTTCACTTTTGGAATTTTGTTTGCGTGAAGATTTAAACAAAACAGCGCCCAGAGTTATGGCAGTTTTGGACCCAATAAAATTGATTATCACCAATTATCCAGAAGATAAAGAAGAATGGCTTGAAGCCGAAAATAATCAGGAAGATGAAAGTGCTGGATTTAGAAAAGTTCCTTTTTCAAAAGAATTATACATTGAAAGAGAAGACTTTTTAGAAGAAGCTCCAGCTAAATTTTTCCGATTGAGTTTAGGAAGAGAAGTGCGTCTTAAAAATGCTTATATCATTAAAGGAGAAAGTGTTGTAAAAGATGCTGCAGGAACTATTACTGAAATTCACGTGACTTATGATGAAGACAGCCGAAGCGGAAGTGGGAGTGAAGCCAGTCAAAGAAAAGTGGCAGGAACCTTGCATTGGGTTTCTATACAGCATGCTTTAGAAGCAGAAGTTCGTTTGTATGATCGTTTGTTTATTGATGAAGCACCAGACAGTCATAAGGAGAAAAATTTCTTAGAATTTATGAATCCTAATTCGTTACAAATTGTAAAAGGATTTGTAGAACCAAGTTTAGCAACTGTAAAATCAGATGAAAAATTCCAGTTTCAACGTTTAGGATATTTCAATGTTGATAAAGACACAACCGAAGATAAAATTGTCTTTAATAAAACCGTTGGATTAAAAGATGCTTGGGAAGAAAAAGGCAAAAAAGAAGAAAATTTATTGATGAATACCCAAAAAGAAATCAATAAATACGTGAAGGAAAAGGATGAAAATAATGCTGTTTTGATTCTAAATAACATTGTTGATAACATAAAAAGTATTGATAACTATAGTTTAATTATTCAGACAATTGTCAAAAACATTAAAAATGATAATAACTCGTTGTTATTTTCTAATTTGATTTTGCATTATTCTGATAAAGTACAAGTAAAAGATATCGAAGAAGAGTCATTGACAAAATTGTATACGATGTCATTAAAAAGTCAAATGGTTGCTGTTCGAATTTTGGCTATTCAAAATTTACAAAATGATTTAAATAATTTCAGTCTTTTTGAAACACAGCTTTCAGAATTAATAAAGAATGAAAAAAACGAAAAAGTTTTAGAATTATTAAAGGAACTGAAATTTTAGAACTAAATCTTTAGTATAGATTTTATTGATTAAAAGCGCCTTTTATAAGGCGCTTTTTTTATTATAGTATATTGATATTGTAATTTAACTTTTGATAAGATTTACTAATTAAAAACGACTTATATAAACTTGATTTAAAGCCTTTTTTTTAATTTTATGAGTTCTATTATACCTAGGTTTTATTTATTTAAATAGCGTGTTTTATATTGATTTTTAGCCTTGTTTAAAATAAATTAACGGCTTGTTAACAGCGATATGTTAATAAAATCCGTAATTTTAATAAATAACATTAAAAAATTAAAAATCATGTCGAATAACTCAGGAAACACAATATTGGCTTTATTAACTGGTGCAGCAATTGGAGCAGGGATAGGAATTTTATTTGCTCCGGATAAAGGTACGAGAACAAGAGAAAAATTTAAAGACGGTTATGATGATGCCATAAAAGATTTAAAACATAAATTTGAAACAGCATCTGATGAATTGAAAAGTAAATTTTTGGACAGTAAAAAACAAAATCTGCAAGAAACATACGAAGACTTAATTTCTAATGTAAGTCATAAAACGGAAGATGTGATTTCTTTTTTAGAATCAAAGTTGGCTGATTTGAAAGAACAAAATGCTAAACTTCAAAAATAATATTGGTTACTTACTAATTGATATTAAAAACAAATAAATATGGCTTTTGAAGAATTAAAAGAAAACACCGAAGATATTCAGGATCAAATCCAGGAATATTTAAAAACCAATAAGGCTTATTATAAATTATGGGGTTTCAAGGTAGCAATGAAATCAACCACGATGATTCTTAAGTTTTCATTGATTTTTTTATGTTTCAGCATGGTTTTATTATTTTGCTCTGTAGCTGCTGCTATGGCAATAGGCAATTCTTTAAATAGTTATCCACTTGGATTTTTAATTATTGGAGGAATCTATCTTGTAGCAACCGTTCTTTTGTTTTTAATTAAAGACAAAATAGTTGAAGGCCCAATATTAGAGAAATTTTCAGAAATATTTTTTAACGACTAGAATTATGGAAACTAAAAAATATTCGTCCTATGCTCAAATCGAAAGGGAACTTGAAATACTAAAGATTGAAAAAGAAATCAGTTATCAAAAATTGGTTTATGGCATTAAAAAAACCAAAGAAAGCTTTACGCCGCAAAACATAGTAAGTGATTTAATAGGTAATTATGGTTCTGCTTTACCCTATGGAAGTATTGTATCAACGGCAGTTCCATTTTTAATAAATAAAGCAATTCCTTTTATAAAAAATTGGTTATCTAAAAGAAAAAGAGGCAATTAAGCCTCTTTTTTTATTTAAAAAATTATAGAATTATATTTCTATTTCAGGATTTTCTGGTGGTTGTGGCGCTTGATAATCAGTGTGATGTTCCTCTGTTTTTGTTTTTAACTTCTTGTTGTTTTTCTTCATCATTTCACCCACTTGATTAGATGCACTAAATGAGGCCACCATATTATTCAGCATATCACTTCCGGCTTGAGGAGAATTAGGTAATAAAATTAAATTAGAGTTAGCGTCTGCGCCAATGGCTTGTAGCGTATCATAATGTTGTGTAACCACAATTAATGCCGAAGCTTCTTGCGAATTGATTCCCACACGATTTAAAACTTCTACACTTTCTACTAATCCTCGGGCAATTTCACGTCTTTGATCAGCAATTCCTTGTCCCTGTAAGCGCTTACTTTCTGCTTCTGCTTTGGCTTTAGCCACAATTCTGATTCTGGAACTTTCCGCTTCAAATTCGGCTGCTGTCTTTTCTCTGTCGGCAGCATTGATTCTATTCATAGCGTTTTTTACTTGAATATCTGGATCAATATCGGTTACTAATGTATTGATGATATCATACCCATACGTAGTCATCGCTTCATTTAATTCTCTTTTTACAGCAATTGCAATATCATCTTTTCTTTCGAAAACATCATCCAGTTTTAATTTTGGAACTTCGGCACGAACTACATCAAATACATAAGCTGTAATCTGATCGTGTGGATATTCCAGTTTATAAAAGGCATCGTACACTTTCTCCTGAATCACTTTGAACTGAACAGAAACTTTCATTTTTACAAACACATTGTCTTTGGTTTTAGTTTCAATGATAACGTCTAATTGTTGAATTTTTAGATTGACACGTCCTGCAATTCGGTCAATCAATGGAATTTTTAATTGCAAGCCTGAATTTCGTACACTTAAGAATTTACCAAACCGCTCAATAATAACTGAGGATTGTTGTTTTACAGTAAAGAAGGAAGAAAGAAAAATAAATAACCCAAATACAAGAAAAATAATCAATGGAATGTCCATAGTATGAATAATTTAGTTAAAAAATTAACGTTAAATTACAAAAAAACTTTAGGTTTGTCTTCGTTTAATTTAATTTTATGAAAAGGATATATTTTACTTCGGTTTTTATTTTAATTACTCTAACTGCTTTTGCCCAATATGGATATAGGGATTCTAACAGAATCGGTATCAGTTTAGGTGTTAACCAATTTACATTGAACACTACTAATTTCCACACCAAACCTTCCACAGGCTGGAATGCCGGACTTTCGATGCGAGGAAATTTCTATGACAATTGGGATATGGTTTACGCAATGCAGTTTAGTGAAAACAATTTTTCAGTAGCTACAAAAACTCTTTTTTTAGGAAATAAAGATGTAAATTATACATTATCATCTGCTCAAATATCGTTGCAGTTGAGTTATAAATTTATCGAAAATCATTTAAGTGTTGAGTTTGGTCCATTAGTTCAAGTAAATGGAAAATTGAAAGTGGATAATCAAAACGAAAATAACATCATTTCAGGAACTACTTTATTAGCAAAAGACATAGTAGACATTTCTAAATTTAATTTTTATCCTACGGTAGGGATAACTGCCGGAGTACGTCATTTTAGACTTAATGTTTCCTATCAATATGGACTTAACAATATGCTGGGTAACTTGAACACGAAGAATTTAGGCGTAAATTTCAAAGGAAATCCAGGAATTATCAATGGAGATTTGATTCTTTATTTATAAAAAAAGCTTCTAATCCAGATTCCGGATTAGAAGCTTTTTATTATTAAACCCTTTCAGACTTTTAAATTTTGAAAGGGTTCTTTTTTACAAAGTAGCTATTGCTTTTTGAAGTCTTTTGATTGTTTCTTCTTTTCCAAGTACTTCAACAATATCAAATAGGTGAGGGCCTTTGAGTGCGCCAACCAAACTCAAACGGAAAGGCTGCATTACTTTACCCATTCCAATTTCGTTTTTCGTCATCCAATCTTTTACAATAGTTTCAATAGTAAGGGAAGTAAAGTCGGTTATTTCTTCTATAACAGAAATTAATTCTTCCATCAATGTTGGCGTTTCTTCTTTCCAGTTTTTCCTTGCTTTTTCATCATAGGTTGTTGGTACCATAAAAAAGAAATCACTTAATTCCCAAAATTCAGAAACAAAATGCGCACGTTCCTTGATTAATGAAACAATCTTTGTCAGTTCTACTAAAGAGTAATATCGGTTAACATTTTTACATTCAACAATAGGTGCAAAGGATTTTGCTAAATCGACATCTTTTTGTTTTACTAAATATTGGTGATTGAACCATTTGTTTTTTTCTGGATCAAATTTAGCTCCGGATTTATGAACTCTGCTCAAATCAAAAGCTTCAACTAATTCTTGCAGTGTGAATAATTCTTTTTCGGTTCCGTCATTCCAGCCTAATAAAGCTAGGAAGTTAACAACTGCTTCTGGAAAAAATCCTTTTTCTCTGTAACCTGATGAAACGCCTTCTTCGGTTTTCCAATCCAATGGAAATACTGGAAATCCCATTTTGTCACCGTCACGTTTGGATAATTTTCCGTTTCCAACAGGTTTCATAATCAATGGCAAATGTGCAAATTGGGGTGCTTCCCAACCAAATGCTCTGTATAATAAAACGTGTAAAGGCATTGACGGCAACCATTCTTCACCACGAATTACGTGTGAAGTTTCCATTAAATGATCATCTACAATATTGGCCAAATGATAGGTTGGCATTCCGTCACTTTTGAACAATACTTTATCATCTAAAAGACTCGTTTCAAACTTTACGTCTCCACGAATGATGTCATGCAAATGTAAGGTTTCGTTTACTGGAGTTTTAAAACGGATTACATAATGTTCTCCATCAGCGATTCTTCTTGTGGTTTCCTCATCAGAAATTACCAAAGAAGTGTCAAGTTTTTCTCGGTTATGGTGATTGTATATAAAGGTTTTTCCTTGTTCTTCTTCCTGTTTTCTTGCTGCGTCCAAAGATTTAGCGGTGTCAAAAGCATAATACGCATTCCCGGAATTGATTAATGCATCAGCATATTCTTTGTACAAATCTTTTCTTTCGCTTTGACGGTAGGGACCAAATTTTTCATTCTTTCCAATGGTTTCATCAGGAGCAATTCCTAGCCATTCCAGTGCTTCCATAATATATTCTTCAGCACCGGGAACATAACGGTTTTGGTCAGTGTCTTCAATTCTTAGAAAGAAAACTCCATTGTTTTTTTTGGCAAACAAATAATTGAATAATGCGGTACGTACTCCGCCAATATGTAAAGGTCCTGTTGGACTTGGTGCAAAACGCACTCGAACTTGTTTAGACATTGCTGTAAATTTTTTGCAAAGATACAAATTCGATTACTCAATTGGATTATTTGAAAATGAGTTAATGTAAGATTAATCAGTTTGATGATTTTTAACATTTCTTTGTTCATATAAATTATTACTTTTATTGGTTACAACAAACAAAGTTTACGTTTTGGAAAATCAAAATTTTATTTATCAGAAACTGGAAGCTTTTATCCGAAAGTTTTATACCAATGAATTGATACGAGGAATCATTTTCTTTATTGGTTTAGGATTGTTGTATTTTCTATTCACGCTTTTTGTCGAATATTTTCTTTGGCTTAAGCCAATGGGAAGAACGATTTTATTTTGGGTTTTTGTGGGAGTAGAAGTGTACTTGTTGTCCCGATTTATTTTATTTCCAATATTTAAATTATTCAAACTCAAAAAAGGTATTGATTACAATCAGGCTTCGGCTATTATTGGAAATCATTTCACGGAAGTGAGCGACAAGCTGACGAATTTTCTGCAACTGGCGGATTCTGATAACCATCAGAATAAATCTGAATTGTTACTCGCATCAATTGCACAAAAAGCCAATGCGTTACAACCAATCCCTTTTGGCAATGCTATAAACTTTAATACAAACCAAAAATATTTACCGTTAGCATTTATTCCTATTTTGTTTTTTGCTGTCTTTTATTTTTCCGGTAACAGCAATGTGATTTCGCAAAGTTTTAATAGAGTAGTGCATTTCAATTCGGCTTTCTTACCGCCGGCTCCTTTTAAGTTTGTGGTTTTAAATTCAAACCTGCAAACCGAACAAGGAAAAGATTTTATACTTCGAGTTAAAACAGTAGGTAAAGTTGTTCCTGAGAATGCCATGATTTTCATTGGTGACGAAAGTTATTTTATGGAAAACACGAAAGCAGGGGAGTTTGAATTTAAAATTTTAAAGCCTTCTGCAGCTGTTTTGTTCCACGTGGAGGGAAATACTGTTTCTTCATCGGATTATGAATTGAAAGTAATTACGGTGCCGGCGATTGCTAATTTCGAAATGCAATTGAACTTTCCTTCCTACTTGAATAAAAAATCGGAAACAATCAAAGGAAGTGGTAACGCCATTATTCCCGAAGGAACTCGTGTAACTTGGAAAATGGATACCCAAGCAACACAAAAAGTAGATTGGATGGACGGAAAGTCTAATATTCCCTTTTCGAAAACTGAAAATAGCTTCACTTTATCTAAAAATATACTTCAAAATACAGATTATCAAATTCTTACTTCGAATGATAAGGTAAAAAACTACGAAAAACTGAATTATCAGCTTACAATTGTCAAAGATCAGTTTCCAGCAATTACTGTAAACAATGTGCCAGACAGTTTGAAGGCAGTAAGAAACTATGTTTTAGGCCAAATCTCTGATGATTATGGATTGTCTAAACTTCAGATTGTCTATTACGAAAGAAACAAACCACAATCTGCTAAACGTGGAACAATTGCTGTTAAAAAAGCAGCAGTCGATCAATTTGTATTTTCGTTCCCAAGTAATCTTCCAGTTGAGCAAGGAGTGTCGTATGATTATTATTTTGAAGTGTATGACAACGATGCCATTCATTATTTTAAAAGCACAAAATCTTCCGTTTTCTCGAATCGTGTTTCTACGGACGAAGAGAAAGAAGATGAAGTTTTACAACAGCAAAATGATAATATTAATGGTTTAGAGAAGTCCTTAAAAAATCAAGACAAGCAAATAGCCGAAATTGAAAAAATACAAAAAACAGGAAAAGAAAAAGACAACCTTGAATTTAAAGATCAACAAAAAGTAAATGATTTTATCAAACGCCAAAAGCAACAAGATGAAATGATGAAACAGTTTTCGGAGAAAATGAAAGATAATTTAGATAAATTCAAAACGGATGAAAAGGATAAGCTAAAAGAAGAATTGCAAAAACGAATTGATAAAGCCGATAAAGATTTGAATAAGAACCAAAAATTATTGGATGAATTAAAAGAATTGAACGATAAAATTAAAAACGAAGAACTACTTTCTAAGTTAGATAAATTTAAACAAAACAGTAAAAATCAAATTAAAAATTTAGAACAATTAGTTGAGTTGACTAAGAAGTATTATGTAGAAAAGAAAGCGGAACAATTAGGTGATAAGTTGGACAAACTTTCTGAAAAGCAAGATATATTATCCGATGATGAAAAGGAAAACAAATCGGATAAACAAGAAAACATCAATTCAGATTTTGACAAGATTCAAGAAGATTTAAAAGATTTAGAAAAGGAAAATAATGAATTAAAATCACCGATGGATCTTCCTAAAGATGCTGCTAAAGAAAAAAGTATCGATGAAGATTTAAAGAAGGCTTCTGAAGAATTGAAGAAAGACAATAAAGCGAAGGCTAAGCAAAATCAAAAAAGCGCCTCGAAAAAAATGAAAGAGATGGCGGCGAAAATGGCACAAACTTTGGAAGGAAATGAGAAGGAAGAACTGCAAGAGGATGTTGCTATGTTGCGACAGATTCTGGATAATTTATTAGCGTTTTCTTTGTCACAAGAAGATTTAATGAATCAGTTTATAGGGCATAAAGCAGGTTCTCCCGGCTATAATAAAAACATAAAAATCCAGCAGGATTTAAAACAGCACTTCAAACATGTTGATGACAGTTTATTTGTAATGTCCTTAAGAAACCCTAAAATTGCTGAAGAGGTGACTAAAGAAATCGGTAATGTACATTACAATATAGATAAATCGTTAGAGAGTTTATCTGATGCTCAAGTTCCAAAAGGATTATCTCATCAGCAATATTCGATAGCTGCTGCAAATAAATTGGCAGACATGCTTAGCGATATGTTTAACACGATGCAAATGTCATTGTCTGGTATGGGTTCTGGAAAGCCGAAACCGGGTCAAGGACAGGGAATGCAATTGCAAGATATTATTAAAAAGCATGAAGGATTGGGGGAGAAGATGAAAGAAGGAATTAAAAAAGGCCCAAAACCTGGTGATGGCTCAAAAGGGGAAAGCGGTAAAGACGGAAAATCTAGTAAAGGGGAAAGTCAGGATGGAGATGGAGAAGGTGATGCCCAATCTATAATGGAAATTTACAAAGAGCAAAAACAGCTGCGAGAGTCTTTGCAAAATGAACTTAACAAGCAGGGTTTCGGTGGTAATGGGCAAAGTGCTTTGGAACAAATGAAGCAAATCGAAAAGCAATTGTTAAACAAAGGGTTTAAAAACGAAACGCTCCAAAAGATTCTAAATGTGAAGCAGGAATTATTAAAATTGAATACGGCTTTGCAGCAACAAGGGGAAGAAAATAAACGCCAATCAGAAACCAATAAAAAGGAGTTTAATAATCAATCTAATGCACTGCCAGCTGCTTTATTAGATTATTTAAATAGCATAGAAATATTAAATAGACAATCCTTACCTTTGCGCTCGAATTTTAATCAAAAGGTTCAAGAATATTTTAATAAAAAATGATCAATTTTAATTACGAAACCGACTTTACTTTAGACAATGAAGAAGCTGTTGCTTTGTGGCTGTCTAATGTTATTACTTCAGAAAACAAGAAAGAGGGAGAGATAAACTACATCTTTTGCGACGATGAGTATTTGCATAAAATCAATCTGGAATATCTTAATCACGACACATTAACTGATATTATTAGTTTTGACTACACGATGGGGAATGAGTTAAGCGGCGATGTTTTTGTTTCTATCGAAAGGGTAAAAGACAATGCCGTTGATTTTAACGTGCCTTTTGAAGAGGAATTGAAGCGTGTATTAGTTCACGGTGTTTTGCACTACTGTGGATACAAAGACAAAGGTGAGACCGACGAACTTTTAATGCGCAGTAAAGAAGACGAAAAATTAGCACTGTTCCACGTGGAACAGTAAGTCTGTTTTTAATATCAAAAGCCAAAGTGTTTCACGTGGAACATTTTTATATTTAGCAGAATTGACAATGCAATGTTTCACGTGGAACAAAATAAAATAGATTTCAAAATTACAATCCGGAACACAAGTGAAGGATTAAATCATACAAGAAGATGTTTCTAGATGAATATGATGTGATAGTTGTTGGCGCAGGACATGCAGGTTCTGAGGCTGCTGCCGCTGCTGCAAATTTGGGTTCGAAAACTTTATTGGTAACAATGAGTTTGCAGAACATTGCCCAGATGTCATGCAACCCTGCGATGGGCGGAATTGCCAAAGGGCAAATTGTGCGCGAGATTGATGCGTTGGGTGGATATTCTGGAATTGTTTCAGACAGAACTGCTATTCAGTTCAAGATGCTGAACAAGTCCAAAGGACCTGCAATGTGGTCGCCGCGTGTTCAAAGTGACCGTATGCGTTTTGCTGAGGAATGGAGAATGATGCTGGAAGGAACTCCAAACCTTGATTTTTATCAAGAGATGGTAAAGGGGTTGATTATTGAAAACGGAAAAATAAAAGGGATTCGCACTTCGTTAGGAGTGGAGATTCGTTCAAAAGCTGTTGTGTTAACCAATGGAACTTTTCTAAACGGGTTGATTCATATTGGCGAAAAACAATTTGGTGGAGGAAGAGCAGGCGAGAGTGCTGCTTATGGAATTACCGAAGATTTAGTGAATGCCGGTTTTCAAGCAGGAAGAATGAAAACAGGAACGCCCCCGAGAGTCGATGGACGTTCTTTAGATTATTCGAAAATGAACGAAGAAAAAGGAGATGCTAAGCCAGATAAGTTTTCGTATTCAGATGTAACGTCACCGTTGGTTATTCAAAAATCGTGTCACATGACGTATACGTCTCTCGATGTTCACGACATTTTGAGAGAAGGTTTTGATCGGTCTCCGATGTTTAACGGCAGAATAAAAAGTCTTGGTCCAAGATATTGTCCTTCAATTGAAGATAAAATTAACCGTTTTGCTGATAAAGAAAGACACCAATTATTTGTAGAACCAGAAGGATGGAATACGTGCGAGGTTTATGTAAATGGTTTTTCTACATCTCTTCCTGAGGATATTCAATTCAAAGCGCTGCGTTCTGTAGTAGGTTTTGAAAATGTAAAATTTTTTAGACCAGGTTATGCAATCGAATATGATTATTTCCCACCGACACAATTGAAACATACTTTGGAAACAAAGCTTGTTGAAGGATTGTATTTCGCTGGACAAATAAACGGAACAACCGGATATGAAGAAGCAGCTTCTCAAGGATTGATGGCTGGAATAAATGCGCATTTAAAAGTACATGAAAAAGCACCGTTAATTTTAAAAAGAGACGAAGCGTATATTGGAGTTTTAATTGATGACTTAATTACTAAAGGAACAGAAGAGCCTTATAGAATGTTCACTTCTCGTGCAGAATACAGAACGTTGCTTCGTCAGGATAATGCTGATTTTAGATTAACGCCAATGTCGCATGAAATTGGTTTGGCTTCTGAAGCACGTTTGCGCAGAATGGAGCACAAACTAAATGAATCCGAAAAAATGGTGGCTTTCTTCAAAGAAACGAGTGTTTCGATTGCGGAAGCAAATCCTATTTTAGAATCAAAAGATACGGCGCTGATTACTCAGGGAGATAAGATGTTCAAAGTTTTTTCTCGTCCGCAAATTGATTTGGAAGACATCATGAAATTCGAAAAGGTAGCAGCTTATGTTGCGGAGAACAACTTGGATCAGGAGATTTTGGAACAAGCCGAGATTCAAGTAAAGTATTCGGGTTATATTGAAAAAGAAAGAAACAACGCAGATAAATTGACACGCTTGGAAGATGTAAAAATCCCTGAGAATTTTGATTATAATAAAATTAAATCAATGTCAATTGAAGCAAAACAAAAATTAAGCAAGATTCGTCCCGTAACTATTTCTCAAGCATCAAGGATTAGCGGTGTTTCACCAAGTGATGTGTCGGTGTTGTTGATTTATATGGGACGATAAGATCTATAATCTTAAATCAATTTGTTCCACGTGAAACTATGGTGTGAAGCCTAGCTATACTTGAAGAATCACAAAATAAAGAATTTCAACCCTGAAAGTATCAAAGTTTACTTTCAGGGTTTAGTTTAAAAATAAAATTTAAAGCAGCATTAATTGATGGATATTTCAAACAAAAAGCATTTTTTAAACGTTAAAGATTATTCCGTTTCTCAAGAAACATTTGATTTATATCATGACGAAGAATTGGATATGTTAATCACGTATCCACAACCTAGTTTAGAAAACTTAGGGAAGTATTACGAAAGTGTGGATTATATTTCCCATACAGACAGTAAACGTTCTTTGTTTGAAAAAGCGTATCATTTTGTGAAAAGTATTGCACTGAAAAACAAATTGAATTTAATTAATTCTTTGCAACCCAGTAAAGGCAGCATTTTAGATATTGGTGCAGGAACAGGGGATTTTTTATCAGTCGCCAAAGAAAACGGTTGGCATGCTATAGGAGTAGAACCAAGCGATAAAGCTAAAGCGATTGCAAAACAGAAAGGAGTTTCATTTGTTGGAGAAACCAGCGAATTAGAAAGTCATTCTTTTGACATCATTTCGATGTGGCATGTTCTAGAACACGTTCCGGATCTTGACGAGCAACTAAAAGAATTAAAACGATTATTAAAACCAGGCGGAACTTTAATAATAGCGGTTCCAAATTTCAAATCTTTCGATGCTAAATATTACGGAAAGTTTTGGGCAGCATATGATGTGCCGATTCATTTTTGGCATTTTTCGAAAAAGGCAATAAAAATGCTTTTCGAAAAAAAAGAAATGAAATTGGTAAAAGTACTTCCCATGAAATTTGACTCTTTTTATGTAAGTCTACTTTCCGAAAAATACAAAACTGGGAAAATGAATTTTTTTAAAGCCTTTTTTATTGGATTGCAATCTAATTGGGAGGCAACGAGTAAATTTGAGTATTCTTCACACATTTACATCCTAAAAAACAGTTAAAAACTATTTTAAGCTTATTTAAGCAGTCTTTTTAAGGTAATTTGATGTGTTTGTCAGGTTTTAAAATTAATTAGCTTAAATAAAAGATATGAAGCTTGTTTTTAATAGTAACAAATTATACATTTATCAATCATAATAATAAAATCTTATAGCATAAATATTTTGCATTTTTAAAACTTTATGTCAATGCTATCTATTTTTTTATATTTTTGTCAACCATACATAAAACTAGAAATACAACAAAATGAAATCGAAGATTAACCTATACCAAAAAATAAATATTAAAAATATGAGTAAAAAAGCATTAGTAATTATCGCACTTTCAATTTCAATTTCATTTGTATCTTGTAACAAACCAGCAACGGAAGTTAAGGAAGTAAAAACAGCTTACGTAGATACTTCAGTATTGATGAAAGAATATACAGAAGCAAAAGATTTAGAAGCAAAATATAAAGCAAAAACAGAAGAGAAAGGAAGACAACTGGAAGCTGAAATTAATCGTTTCAAACAAGAAGCAGCAAGTTTTCAGGCACAAGCGCAGGCTAACGGTCAAGCATGGGCACAACAAAAAGGAGCTGAATTGCAAAAAAGAGAACAACAATTGGGTGCTGCACAACAACAATTAGCTCAAGAATTGCAACAGGAAAGCGGTAAAGAAATGGATTCGTTGGTTAGCGGTGTAAAAAAATTCATCAAAAATTACGGTAAAGAAAAAGGGTATTCTTATATCTACGGAACAGGCGATGCAGCTTCAATTTTGTATGCTGAAGATAAATATGATATTACAAAAGAGATCATTAAAGAATTGAACGACAAATACAAATCAGCAACTCCGAAAGAAGAAGCTAAAAAATAATTTTTATATTAATTCAAATGAATGCCTTCGTCTAAAGTTTAGATTGGAGGCATTTTTTTTTGAAGCAAATTCCCAGTATTTGCTGTAAACATCGTTCACTGAACTCCAATTAATATAAAAGTATAGTGAAGTAATCCCTCGTTTAGAAAAAATCACTTTCTAAATCTCGAGAATTTCAGCTGCTATCAGAGCTAAAAAACATTGAAATTACGACATAAATTATCTTCCCAAAATTATAATATTAAACCTATTTTCAATACTTTAGCTTTATATATACACGCCTAATGCAAACCATTTCTGAAGCCGCTGCCTACACCTTACGATTCATCAATCAAACCCACCGATCTGTTTTCCTTACCGGAAAAGCAGGAACTGGAAAAACCACCCTTTTACGCGAAATTATCCAAACTACGCACAAGAATACCGTTGTTGTTGCGCCTACGGGAATTGCCGCGTTAAATGCGGGCGGTGTAACGATACATTCCATGTTTCAGTTGCCGTTTGGAGGATTTATTCCCGATAATTCTTCCCCTCAGTTTTCAGAAAGTACGAAATTTGAAACCAAAGCTACTTTGCGCAGGCATTTCAAAATGAGCGGTTTGAAGAAATCTGTGATTCGGAATATGGAGTTGTTGATAATTGATGAAGTCAGTATGCTTCGCGCGGATTTATTGGACGCCATGGATTATATGATGCAAACCGTCCGTAAAAAAAACACTCCTTTTGGTGGCGTTCAAGTATTGTTTATTGGTGATTTATTACAGTTACCTCCTGTAATTCGGGATGAAGAATGGAGAACTTTGAAAACGTATTACAAAGGAAAATTCTTTTTCCATTCCCATGTCGTACAGCAAAATCCACCGTTATATATTGAGTTATCCAAGATTTTTCGCCAGACCGATGATACTTTTATTGCTGTTTTAAACAACCTGCGAAACAACCAAATTTCTCAAGAAGACATACAAACTTTAAATCAATACGTAAAACCGGATTTTGATTTAAAAGCCAATAAAGGATACATTACTTTAACCACGCATAACAACAAAGCGGATTCAATGAATGCACAAGCTTTGCAAGATTTAGAGGGAAAGTTGGTGATTTATAAGCCGGAAATTGTAGGTGATTTTCCTGATAAAATTTTCCCGGTGGAAGAACAGTTGCAGTTGAAGGTAGGCGCACAAATCATGTTTGTCAAAAATGATTTGTCCTTTGATAAAAACTATTTCAACGGAAAAATGGGGATTGTAAAATCACTTTCCAGTCATGAAATTCTGGTTCATTTTCCGGAAGAAAATAAAACGATTGAAGTCGAAAAGTACGAATGGCAAAACATTCGGTATAAAGTAGACGAAATGACCAAAGAAATTGAAGAGGAGGTTTTAGGGACTTTTGTACATTATCCGATAAAATTAGCTTGGGCGATAACAGTTCATAAAAGCCAGGGATTGACTTTTGACAAAGCTGCGCTCGATGTTTCGCAAGTTTTTCTTCCAGGACAAGCATATGTAGCATTATCCCGATTACGCTCGTTAAATGGGCTTATTTTGCTTTCTCCGTTACGTATGAATGGAATTTCTAATGATCAGGATGTGATGGATTATTCACTCAACAAAGCATCGGATTCATTTTTAGAAAATGCGCTGCACTTTGAAACCAAAAATTTCATCCATAATTATCTGATTAACACTTTCGATTGGGGTGATTTGGCTCAGGAATGGCGCAATCATAGATTTAGTTATTCAGAGAAATCAGAAAGTTCAGAGAAATCCAAACATGCGGTCTGGGCCAAAAAGCAAACGGAGGTCATCGAACAACTTTTAGATCCATCCAAAAAATTCATATCTCAATTGAATAAATTATTTAGTCAGGAAACGGCCGATTTAAACCATATTTCAGAAAGAATTCAAGCGGCATTTGGTTATTTTCTGGAGCCAATGGATGATTTAGTTTTTGAAATCCTTTGGAAATTGGAAGAGGTAAAGCGCATCAAGAAAGTAAAAGCGTTTTATGATGAGTTAATCGTTCTGGAAGAATTGCAAACCAAAGCCGTTTTGCGATTAATGAAAGCCAAATTATTGATAGAAACCGTTGTTGCAGGTGAAACCATCTCGAAAGAGAAACTGACTTCATCAGAAATTAAAAACTACATCAGCCGAAAAACGGAAGCCATTCAAAATCAGTTCAAGAAATTAAATATCACTTTGATTGATGATGATAAAGATATTGAGCGTTATACTTCAAAAAAGAAATCAGATACAAAAGAGCCTAAGAAATCTACCGTGCAGGAAACCTATGAATTGTGGTTGGAGAAGAACTCAGTTGCCGAAATCGCTGCCATCAGAAAACTGACGATACAAACTATCGACGGACATTTAGTTAGGCTTATTCAAGCAGGAACCATTGCCATTAAAGATGTTTTACCCGAAGACAAACTACGAGAACTCGCAGAAGCTTTTAGAGGCTATAAAGAGGAATCTTTGAATAATTTGAAGGAACAAGTAGGCGAGAAGTTTACTTGGGATGAATTGAAAATGTTTAAAGCTAGTTTGAATTAAAAGCTAAAAAAAACCTATTCGTTTAAGAATAGGTTTTTAAATTATAGTGATTCAATCAATATCCAAGCTTCGGGATTATGATTTTTTTGAATTTCAGATTGTGCTTTTTGCGCTTCCGAATAAGTAGAATAGCTTCCGTAAAGTACAGGAAATAATCCGTGTTTGTTAGGCGCAATGCGACGGGCTTTGTATCCTAAATGAATTAACTGATTATATGTTTTATTTGCATTTTTCTCTTCTCTGTAAACCCCAGCCATAATGTGGTATGGCATTTTTACTTCCTTAACGGCTGACTTAACGGATAATGTTACTGCAGGAACAGGACTTTTGATAAAAAAAGTAGCTTCTTGAATTTTATTTTGTACTTGTTTTTGAACAGCAGTTTCAACGATAAGAGTTTGTGTTTCTATTTGATTTTGGTAAATAGAATAGCCAATACTTCCTGTAAGACCTAATCCTAGTACTAAAATTGCGGCATATTTCAAATACGGACTTCCTGTTCTTATTTCAGGAATAAATTGAATTGTTTCTTTTTCTTCGATTGCTTCTACTTGTTTTTCGAAGATTTCTCTTTTTACAAGTGGAGAAACAAAAGGTGCTAAACCAAAAGAACTTGCTAAATAATTAGTTTGATCGTAAGGTGTGAATACCAAATTATTATCTGCATTCAAACAAAGATCACCTATGTTTTTTATTGAAAATACGTTGTTTTCTTCTAATGTTTTTTTCCAAGTAAAAACTTCATATTGAATAGCGCTTACGGCATATTCATAAGATGTTTTTTCAGCTTGAGCAATATGATTGGCTAATAATCCATCATTATTCTTTAGATTAGCATTGAAAGAAATCATTTTTTTGGGTGGAGAAAATGAATTCTTGCTTTCATTGAGTTGAGCCGACTGAGTTTCGGTCAAAAAAGCTCCGAATCCAGGAACGGTTACACATTGATAACGGTATAAAAGTTGTGCGATGTAAAGTTCGATTTTCATACTTACAAAGTTATACAACGAAAATAGTTATCAAAATTTTATTCACAATTTTTATTAACAATCCGCTTTATATTTTATACATTTCACTCACAAATGATTAGCATGAAATAGCCATGTTTAATCGTTAGACAAACATAAATAAAGTTTTTTTTTAAACTGGTGTATTCCATATTCCAATAAAAAACAAGTATTATCTGCATATGAAAGAACAAGATTTATTTTATTTATTGGCATTGCAAAGAGTAGAAGGAGTGGGTGATATTATGTCCAAAAAACTGATTACGCATTGCGGAAGTGCCGAAGAAGTGTTCCATACAAAAACTGGACAACTCTCTGCCATTGATGGTGTGGGTTCTATGTTGCTGAAAAATTTTAAGGAGAAATCGGTTTTCGAAAAAGCCAATCAAGAGCTTGAATACATAAAATCCAATGACATTAATGCTGTTTATTTTCAAGATGAAGAATATCCGGAACGGTTGAAACATTGTATCGACGGACCACTTTTGTTATTTACTTCGGGAAATATCAACTTAAAAAACAAAAAGATAATCAGCATCGTTGGAACGCGCCAAATTACATCTTACGGTATAGAATTCTGTAGGAAACTGATAGAAGATTTGGCACCGCTGGATCCCATAATCGTGAGTGGCTTTGCTTACGGCGTTGATATCGTGGCGCATCAACTGGCAATGGAAAACAATTTGCAAACGATAGGCGTTGTTGCGCACGGTTTGAACCAAATTTACCCCAAAACCCATAAAAAGTACGTCGCCAAAGTAGAACAAAACGGTGGTTTTATGACCGAGTTTTGGAGCAGCTCGAATCCAGATAAAGAAAATTTTGTTCGAAGAAACAGAATCGTTGCCGGCATGACCGAAGCCACTATCGTAATTGAGTCAGCCGATAGAGGTGGTTCGTTGATAACGGCTAACATGGCCAATGATTATAACCGTGATGTTTTTGCTGTTCCGGGCCGTGTTACGGACAAATATAGTCAAGGTTGCAACAACCTCATAAAAACCCAAAAGGCAAATGTGCTCACCAGTGCGGCTGATTTGATTTATATCTTGAATTGGGACCTTCAAAAAGAAATTAAACCGGTACAAAAACAATTGTTTGTAACTTTGGAAGAAGATGAACAAAAAGTATATGATTATCTCTTAAAAACAGGAAAAGAGTTAATGGATATTATTGCCTTGCGTTGTGATTTTCCCATTTATAAAATTTCAGGAATGCTTTTGAATATGGAACTCAAAGGGGTAATTAGACCTTTGCCGGGGAAATTGTTTGAGGCGATTTAGTAAAAACCGCAGATACACGGATTAATTAAAATCTACTAATCTGCGGTTGTCATTTTATAAGTTTAAGAATTAAAACTAAAGTCTTAATTAACCTCAAACCCCAATTTTTCTCTCACTCTGTTCAAAACACCATTGGCAACAACGGTCGCTTTTTCTGCTCCTTTTTTGAGTAAAGCGTCTACTTCATCAAGGTTATTGATGTAGTAATTGTATTTTTCTCTTTCGGTTTTGAATGTCTCTGTTATCAATTCAAATAAGGCTTGTTTGGCGTGACCGTAACCGTAATTTCCACCCAAATAATTGGCTCTCATAATGGCTAGTTGTTCTTCATTTGCTAATAAAGAATAAATAGCAAAAGCATTACAGGTATCTGGATTCTTAGGTTCTTCAAGCGGGGTGCTATCCGTTTCAATACTCATCACTTGTTTACGTAAGGCTTTGTCGTCCAAGAAAATATTGATAATATTATTGGCAGATTTACTCATTTTTCCACCATTGGTTCCAGGAATAAGCATGCTGTCTTCTTGAATTTTGGCTTCAGGAAGTACAAAAGTTTCTCCCATTTGGTGGTTGAAACGAGACGCTACATCGCGTGTAATTTCAAGGTGTTGCAATTGGTCTTTTCCTACGGGAACAAACTCGGCATCGTATAATAAAATATCGGCAGCCATCAACATTGGATAGGAGAACAAACCGGCATTTACATCTTCCAGCCTGTCTGCTTTGTCTTTGAAAGAATGCGCTAATGTCAAGCGTTGAAAAGGGAAAAAACAACTCAAATACCATGATAATTCCGCCGTTTGTGGCACATCAGATTGTCTGTAGAAAACTACGTTATCCACATTCAAACCACAAGCCAACCAAGCGGCAGCCGTACTGTAGGTATTTGTTCTTAAAGTTTCCCCGTTTTTTATTTGTGTAATCGAATGTAAATCGGCAATGAAAAGAAACGATTCATTTTCGGGATTATTGGATAATGCTATTGCTGGAATGATTGCGCCAAGTAAGTTGCCTAAATGTGGTGTTCCTGTGCTTTGAACACCTGTAAGTATTTTTGCCATTATGATTTTATTTACCGCAAAGGTTGCAAAGTTTTTCGCAAAGTTCACAAGGTTTTTTAAGTTTTTATAGTATTAAATCGTTTTCAAATTTAATTTTTTTAATAATAGTATCATATGATTCCTTATTTTTGATCTTATGAGAGGAATAAAAATTATTTTTTGGTCGTTATGGCGCGTTTGGTTTTATGTTTTGATGGCCATTCCAATAATCGTAATGTTTCCTTTTTTAGTACTATCAATCTTGACGGAAAGCGGGTATCCCTATTTTTTTAAGATGGCTCGTATTTGGGCAAAATTTATTCTTTTTGGAATGGGTTTTTATTATAAAATAGATAAAAACCAAGCATTAGAATCTCATAAAAGTTATATGATTGTTGCCAATCATACCTCAATGGCCGATATTATGCTGATGCTTGCCACAATTAAAAACCCTTTTGTTTTTGTTGGCAAAAAAGAATTATCAAAAATTCCTTTGTTTGGATTTTTCTATAAAAGAACCTGTATTTTGGTGGATAGAAGTTGTTCTAAAAGTAAAATGGAAGTTTTTAATCGGGCACAAAAAAGAATCAATCAAGGACTGAGCATCTGTATTTTCCCCGAAGGTGGCATTCCGGACGATGAATCTGTTTTGTTGGACTCTTTTAAAGATGGCGCTTTTAGATTGGCAATTGAACATGAAATTCCAATTGTTCCCGTTACTTTTGCAGACAATAAAAAAAGATTTTCCTATACCTTTTTCAGTGGAGGTCCGGGACTTATGCGAGTAAAAGTTCATTCGCATGTGGACACTTTAGGCAAAACGGGATTGGATAGAAAAGAAATTCGTGAGGAAGTACGAGAAATAATTTATAACCAATTAATCGCTTTCGATTCCATTAAAAATTATAAATAATCCCGGAATACAGTCCAATAAAAACGGGTTTGTAATCTCCATAGTCTTTGGAATAAGTATTCAATTGATACTTTACCATGGGTTCAAAATTAATTTGAAATGCTTTCACCAATTGGTACTTAAATCCCATCCCAAGATTGGTACTAAAATGAATTTCGTTCAAATTTGTAGCTTCTCCTAATTTCAAATTAGTGTCTGAGGAAACTAATGATATTTTATTCTGATTTAGAAATAACGTACTAATTCCTCCGATTATGTTAATACCAAATTTCTTGTCTAAAAGGGCGTATGAAAGTTCCAGTGGTACTTCATAATAGCCCATTTTTTGATTTAATGAACCTGTATTTGTTTTTTGTATGCCTTTTTCAAAATTGATTAATGTATTCAGGGAGGTTTCGGTTTTAATTTCGATTAATTGGTTTGAACTATAACTAATATACGTCAAACTCTTGTTTAACAATCCGGCTGAATAGACGACGTTATTAGTGTTGTATCCTAACGTAAGTTTGTTAATCCCTGATCGTAAGGCAATTTTTTTCGAAACAGCATAATTTACCCCGATACCAAAACTTAGGTTGTTATCGGCCGTTTTTTGATTTTTTGTGAATTGAGGATCAATAGCTGACCCAACTGAACTTGAGTTCAGATACACTGCGCCTACATTAGGGACGATTTGCCATTTGTTGTTGTTAAGAACTACCGTTTGTTTTTCGGTCGCTTTCTTTTTTAGAATTTCCTCTAATTCGTTTGGAGATTCCAGAATAATTGAAGGCTGTTTTTTAGATTCGGTTACCACCGTTTTAGCTTCCTGATACGCTTGTGGAACTTTTTTTTCTAAAACCTGATTTTGGATGTTCTCAAACGTGTTAGGGTTTACTACACTTTTTTTATCCGCAATTAATGAGCTGTAATTGCTTGCCTCTTTCTCTGTTTTTGGTCGTTTTAGCGGTGAATGATTTTTTGAGAAATAAAGGTTAGTATTATTTTGATTTTTCTTTTTGTCAGCAATGGTTTTTGATGGAGTAAAAGTTGTAGTTTCTTTTTCATGGTTTATAACGATTTTGGGGTTAGTTATTACTATTTGTTGACTATTTTTTATCTCGAATGGTTTTCTCTCTTTTTCAATTTTATTTGGAATTAACTTATTTTGATTGGATTTTTTGTCTAAAGTTTTTGTGTCTAAAACGATACTGTTTTTAGTTTCAGTATTCGTTTTGAAGACCATCTTTAAAGCAAATAAGCCTAAAATAAAGGCAGCAGCAATTCCTGAAAACTGCATCCAAAACGGAATTATTTTTCGTTTTTTTTCCTTTTCCTTCAAGGCCGCTTGTATGTTGATCCAAACCTCATTGTTTGGTTCTCCTTCAAAATCCTTGAATCTTTCTTGAAACAGTCGGTCTATATTTTTTTTATCGTTCATTTTGCCAATGACTTTATTTCAATTCTTGTATATGCTTCTATTTTCTCTTTTAAAATCAACCGTGCCCTGGCAAGATTGGATTTTGTGGTCCCTGTTGTTATTTTAAGCATTTCTGCAACCTCTTTATGAGAATAACCATCGAGAACATAGAGACTGAATACTAATCTATATTGATCAGGTAATTCTTGGATAATTCGCATTAAATATTCAATTGGAATATTCTCGTCGTCAATTTCAATAATTGTATCAGGAATATTTTCATTGATAATCTCCATATACCGTACCCCTTTGTATTTTTGGAGTGCATTGTTTATCATTATTCTTTTGGCCCAGCCTTCAAAAGACCCTTTGCCGCTAAACTGTTCTATTTTTTTGAAAATAATTAAAAAACCATCTTGTAAATTGTCTTGGGCATCAGCATAATTGCTGGAATACTTCAAGCATACTCCAAAAAACTTTTTAGAAAACAATTGATACAATTGTTCTTGAGCTTTGGAGCAATTTTTTTTACAGTCATTAATTATTTGATCTAATCCCACAGAATTTGTTCTATTTGTTAGTTGACTACAGGAATTTCTACTTCTTTAAAAAGTTCTGTACCAGCGGCATCTTTTCCTTTATAAAATTTAAAAATATAAGAACCAGTATTTGTTACATAAAAATTAAAAGATACCTCTGATGGCACCGGTATTGATTGCGTGCAAACTTGATTGTTGTTTAGAGCTGTTTGGATCGCTATGGTTCGTATATTGAGGTCTTTATTATAATAAATACCTTGAAAAAGATGACATTCAGTAGGTTTTGTGTATTTTAATTTTATCTCATACGTATTTCCCAAGATAAATTTTTCGGGTAGGGTATAACTATCAACAGGAAGGACTTCATAAGTGTAGGAATCTTGATTGTCATCCTCAAGGGTACATCCTGTCAGGGTTGTAATTAACAGAATAAACAGGGCAAATTTTTTCATTTTTTTCATTTTTTAAATTTAAAACAATCAGCTTCATCAAATGAAGTTGAGGTTGTTTTTTAATAGATATAAATTTTTGAAAAAGGTTGCGTGTAAAAATAAAAAAACCCGAAATTATTCGGGTTTTAGTTTTTATGCTTCTGCTAATTCTTTTATTCTGGCTTTAATTTTTTCTTCTAATTCATCCGCTAATTCCGGATTGTCTTTTATTAAAGACTTAACAGCATCACGGCCTTGCCCTAATTTAGTTTCACCATAACTGAACCAAGATCCCGCTTTTTTGATGATTTCAAATTCTACTGCAAGATCTAAAATTTCTCCTGTTTTTGAAATTCCTTCGCCATACATGATGTCAAATTCGGCGATTTTAAATGGCGGAGCGACTTTGTTTTTCACCACTTTTACTTTGGTTCTGTTTCCAAGTACGTTATCACCATCTTTTATTTGGGTTGAACGACGGATGTCTAAACGAACCGAAGCGTAAAACTTCAATGCATTTCCTCCCGTTGTAGTTTCCGGATTACCGAACATTACTCCAATTTTCTCTCTTAACTGGTTAATAAAGAAAACGGTACAATGCGTTTTGCTGATGGTTCCTGTTAATTTACGCAATGCTTGAGACATCAAACGTGCATGAAGCCCCATTTTAGAATCTCCCATTTCACCTTCGATTTCACTTTTTGGAGTCAAAGCAGCGACCGAGTCAATAACAACAATATCAATAGCTCCTGAACGAATCAAGTTTTCGGCAATTTCTAGTGCTTGTTCCCCATTATCTGGCTGAGAAATGATTAGGTTTTCAATATCTACACCTAATTTCTCTGCATAATTTCTATCGAAAGCGTGTTCTGCATCAATAAAAGCAGCTATTCCACCTGCTTTTTGAGCCTCAGCAATAGCATGAAGCGTCAAAGTTGTTTTTCCAGAAGATTCTGGACCGTATATTTCAATGATTCTTCCTCTTGGGTATCCTCCAACCCCTAATGCTAAATCGATTCCTAAAGACCCTGAAGAAATAGTTTCTACTTCCTCAATGGCTTTATCCCCCATTTTCATTACGGTTCCTTTTCCGTAGGTTTTGTCTAGTTTGTCAAGCGTAAGTTGTAGCGCTTTTAATTTAGATTCTTTCTCTGTACTCATCTTCTCTTTTACCTTTTCTTTCATCTATTTGTATTATTTTATAACTGTAAGAAACTGACAGAATGACTAATTATCCTGAAAATTTCGTTTATGTAAGAACATTTATTTTCGTAAAAATACTTCTTTTTTCAATGTAAATTTTCTCTTTCAAGAATATTTTCAAATCTAAATTTTAATAAAAAATAACAAGCTAATATAAGATTGTTACGCGAACAATGCCTTCAATTCTGTAGCGTCGTGAGGGTTCATTTTCCCGGCTAAAACTAAACTCAGCTGTTTGCGTCGTAATGCTGCATCAAAACGTTGTTTTTCCAGATCAGTTTCTGGGACTATTTGGGGCACTTCAACAGGTCTTCCGGTATCATCAACGGCTACAAAAGTATAAATGGCTTCATTGGCTTTGGTACGGTTTCCTGATTGTCTGTCTTCTACCCAAACATCAATAAATATTTCCATTGAACTTTTGAAAGCTCTGGAGACTTTGGCCTCCACATTTACCACACTTCCCAGTGGAATAGCTCTGTTAAACGCCACGTGATTTACGGATGCGGTCACAGTTATTCTTCGGGAATGTCTTCCGGCTGCAATACTCGCTGCGCGATCCATACGGGCTAACAATTCGCCACCAAAAAGATTATTCAAAGGATTGGTTTCGCTCGGTAAAACCAAATCGGTTAATATCGTCAGGGATTCTGAAGGATGTTTTGGAGTCATTTTTTTGTATAAAAAGTAAGTGTTTTTTTTAAGTAATGCAGTTCTAGTTTAACCAGTAAACGGCTAATATGGCGGGTATGAAATAGATAACAATCGTTCTGGCACCGTCATAATCTTTGGCTAACCGTTGTCCGAAAAGCAGCATCAATAAAGTGATACAGGAGAAAACCGCTCCGTAAAACCCAAAGATTCTTCCATTGTTTACCAATAATTCGATACAGCCAACCACGCATAAAATACCGGAGATTAATTCTAAAACTAAAATATTCAGTAATGCCAGAGGCACTTGATTTTTTAATTGTGTTTTAGCAAAATGACCTTTTAACCAATCTACATTATCTTTCCAATAAAAGAGTTTGTCGTAACCGGATTGCAGAAAAGTAATTGCCAGAAAAATCAAAATTAAAATAGAAGTAATGTTGTTCATGTTTTTATTTTTTGTGAATTAAACGGGTAAGTTTTATAGATAAATCGGTTAAAATAATTTTTGCGTTTCCGTTGCGTTCAATGTGATACATGGCATCCGAAAGTTCTTTAAAAATATCATTTATATTGTTGCCATTTACAAAAGGTGCAAAATTCTCCAGTTTGAATTTCTCCACTTGTGGTTCCATGTAAACCAAACTTGCGGTTTGATAATTCAATAACAAGGCTTGACGAAACATATCGATACAAAAGTGTAAAAATTTCTTTTGGGTTTCTCTTCCTAAACTGGCAATTTGCTCGCTCCATTGAATCAAATCTTGAATGGCCGCTGCATTTCCTTTGGCTCTAAAAGCGGCTCGAACCCAGTCAACAAACCATTTTTCAAAAAAAACAGATTCACTGTCCGGTTGCAATAATTGTAGTGCTTTGTTATAATTCCCTTGTGCTTGATGCGCTATTTTTATAGCCGTTTTAGATTCTATATTTTCTCTTGATACTAAAGCTTCTGAGATGACTTTTTCGCTCAAACCGTTAAAATGTAACACTTGGCATCGGGAACGAATGGTTTGAATTATATCTTCTTCATTTTCTGAAATCAAGATAAAAACCGTTCTGTCCGTAGGTTCTTCGAGTAATTTCAATAATTTATTTGAAGCGGCAATATTCAATTTATCCGCCATCCAAATAATCATTATTTTGTATCCACCTTCGTAGGATTTTAAAGCAAGCGATTTTAAGATTTCCTGGGCATCGTCAACCCTTATTTCTCCTTGTTTGTTTTTAACGCCCAACATTTGATACCAATCAAACAAACTTCCGTATGGATTTTGGGTTAAAAACTCCCGCCATTCCGTGATAAAATCAATACTTTTTGGTTTTGTTTTTACATCTTCAGTACTTACGGTAGGATAGATAAAATGCAAATCCGGATGGGACGTTTTTTGGAATTTGATATTACACGCTTCGTTTGAACCCGTGTTTTCTGAGCTTTGATTGCTGCAGATAATGTATTGTGCATAAGCAATCGCCATGGGCAAAGTACCACATCCTTCTGGACCAACAAATAATTGTGCATGGGGAATTCTACCCAAATCAGCACTTTTTGTCAAATGACTTTTAATGTGTTCTTGTCCTAAAATTTCTGAAAATTGCATGAAGCAAAGATAGCAGAAAATGGTTTAGTCTAAAATTTTAGGATGCAAAGTTTCATCTTAGAAAGTTTGCAAAATGATTCTTAAAAAGGTGTTGAATTTTATAATCAAATACCATATTTGTTTAAGATAATTTGAAATTACCTCAGTAATTAACGTTTTCACCGTAATAATTTGAACGGTTAAGTTTGATTTATGAAAAAAGATATTTCCTTTTATGTGTTGCATTTTTGCTTGTGCTTAGCTTTTCTGCTTTTACCATATGCATTTACTTCGTCAGGAAGTGTTTTTAGTTTACCTAATTTAGCAAGTAATGGTCACGATAGAATTTATTTTCTGATCTATTTTCTGTTATTGCTTTTCTTTTACTTCAATTAACTCGTTGGGTGTAATTATGGTGCTTTCGAAGTCGAAAATCGGTTGTTAGAATCAAAAGACGGATTAAGTTTATCTGGAATTGATTCCTTTGAATGGGAAGCGTTATCTCAAAATGCACTATTGCTTGTTTTAGAAATTCCGTAAAGTAAAGATTTTAGTGAAGACTGTTCTTTAAAATTAATCCTAAAAAACAAATAAATTGATACAATTACAACGTTTTCGTTAGTGGATTTCCCTAATTTTCAAACTATTCTTATTTTTTAGTTCCTGAAAAGTTCTATATTTGTTATTCTTTCAAAAAAAACAAACTAAAAATATACTTAATGAAAACTTTAAACGATTTTAATTTTAAAAATAAGAAAGCAATTATTCGTGTTGATTTCAACGTGCCTTTGGACGAAAATTTCAATGTAACGGATACCACTCGTATTGATGCAGCAAAACCTACAATCGATAAAATTCTTGCTGACGGCGGAAGCGTAATTTTGATGTCACATTTAGGCAGACCAAAGGGTGTTGAAGAAAAATATTCGTTGAAACATATCCTGAAAACTACTTCAGAAATTCTTGGAGTACCAGTTCAGTTTGCTTCAAACTGTGTTGGTGAAGAAGCTACAACTGCTGCTGGAAAATTACAAGCTGGAGAAGTTTTATTATTGGAAAATTTACGTTTTCACGCTGAAGAAGAAGCGGGAGATGTTGCTTTTGCAAAAGAATTAGCGTCACTTGGTGATATTTATGTAAATGATGCTTTTGGAACGGCTCACAGAGCACATGCTTCGACTACAATTATTGCTCAGTTTTTTCCGAATGAAAAATGTTTTGGTTTATTATTAGCTAAAGAAATAGAAAGCTTAAATAAAGTTTTGAAAAACAGTGAAAAACCAGTAACAGCTGTTCTTGGCGGATCTAAAGTGTCTTCTAAAATTACTGTTATCGAGAATATTCTTGATAAAGTAGACCACATGATTATTGGTGGGGGAATGACATTTACTTTCGTGAAAGCATTGGGAGGTAAAGTTGGAAATTCTATTTGTGAAGATGACAAACAAGAATTGGCATTGGAAATATTGAGATTGGCTAAAGAAAAAGGGGTTCAAATTCATATTCCTGTTGATGTGGTTGCTGCAGATGATTTTTCAAATACTGCAAACACTCAAATCGTTGATGTAAGAGAAATTCCTGATGGATGGGAAGGACTTGATGCTGGACCAAAATCATTGGAAAACTTCAAAAAAGTAATTTTGGAATCTAAAACAATACTTTGGAATGGTCCATTGGGGGTTTTTGAAATGGAGAGTTTTGCAAATGGAACGATTCAATTGGGTAATTTTATTGCTGAAGCTACTGCAAACGGAGCATTCTCACTTGTAGGTGGTGGAGATTCAGTAGCAGCGGTAAAACAATTTGGATTTGAAGATAAAGTAAGTTACGTTTCAACTGGCGGAGGTGCTATGTTAGAAATGCTTGAAGGAAGAGTATTGCCGGGAATTGCTGCAATACTTGATTAATACATTGCTTTGAATTGCTTTGAATTGCTTTGAATTGCTTTGATTTTAAGCTGTAATCCAGTTTAAAAAAAGACTTAACTATACTAATTAAGAAACCTTAGTGATAAACTTTTTGTTGCTAAGGTTTTTTTAATTTTTAAAATTTGATGAATTGTATTTTAAAAGAAGTTTTTACAATGAAACCACGGAAAATTCTTCATAATTCAACAAAATATTGCATTTTTAACAATATTTAAAGAAATTTTTAGTTTCAACCTATTAAGTTTGTAAAAATTAGATTTGTAATCATTTGTAATATAGGTCGTTGATCATAAAAATATGAATATAAAAAATACCGCCTTATCGTTTTTTCTATTGCTGTCAATAACTGCGTTTTCGCAAGAACTTGTTGAAAATAAAGATATTGTAAAAATCGAACCAAAATTATCCTATTTAGATTCTATCAAGAAAACTTTCGTGAAAGATGATATGGCCACTTGCGTTGATAGCTTGTGGATGAAGGAATTGACCAATTTAGATTTATACAACAATATAACCGACGATATAAAAAACATTAATATTGACGAAAAAGTGGATTATGAATTACCTACAGCTCTTTTAAAAGAAAGACTGGCGGCAATGGATGCAAAATCACCTTTCAATATTGAGTATAATCAAGGTCTGGAAAATATCATCAAATCATTCTTGAAATATAGAAAGAAATCTTTTGAACGATTGATGGCAATTTCAGAGTATTACTTCCCGCTTTTTGAAGAAGCGCTGGCCAAACAAAATGTTCCTTTAGAAATAAAATACTTAGCAGTTGTAGAATCTGCGTTAAATCCAAAAGCAGTTTCAAGAGTTGGCGCAACAGGTCTTTGGCAATTTATGTATCAAACCGGAAAGCAATATGGTTTGAAAATCGATTCCTATATTGATGAACGAAGCGATGCGCTTAAAGCTTCTGAATCGGCAGCACAATACATGTCTAATATGTACAAGATATTTGGCGATTGGGACTTGGTTTTAGCCTCATATAATTCTGGACCTGGAAATGTTTCTAAGGCGATCAGACGTTCTGGCGGTCAGCAAAATTATTGGAATATCAGAAAAAATCTTCCAAAAGAAACGCAAGGCTATGTTCCTGCTTTTTTAGCAACAATGTACATTTATGAATACCACACAGCACACGGTATCAAACCGGACAGAGCGATAATTAAGAATTTTGCAACGGATACAATCCTGATTAAAAAGCAAATGTCGTTCAAACAAATATCTGATTTATTGGATGTTCCAATGGCGCAATTGCAGTTGTTAAATCCGTCGTATAAACTAAATGTGATTCCATTTTATCATGATGAAAACCATTTCTTGAGATTACCACAAGAAAAAGCAGCCGTTTTTGTTTCTAATGAAGACCGAATTTATGCATACGCGGACCACGAATTAAATCTTCGGGAAAAACCATTTCAGGTTACAAAACCTATTTTTAAAAGAGATACTGTTAATTATGCTGTACAGCAATTAAAACTTCCTAAAACTTCCTATTATAAAGTGTTACGCGGAGATAACCTGAGTGAAATTGCTGATAAATATGATGTTGCTGTTTCTGATTTGAAAAAGTGGAATAAACTCCGAAGCAATTCAGTCCCATATGGTAAAAGTTTAAAAATCATTACGGAACAAAGTATTGTAAGAACGGTTAAGAAAGAACCTAAAGTAGAGGAGGTCCCTACTGAAGCTGTTTCGGAAAATCAAAGAGTTGCAACTTCTGAAGTTAAAGTTAATAAAGAAGAAGAATTAGCATCTAATCCAGAGCGAAAAGACATAGAATATGTCGTTCAAAAAGGGGATAATCTAGGGAATATCGCTAAGAAATTTGGAGCTACTTTAACGGATTTACAACAATGGAATAATTTACCGAACCATACTATAGCTTTAGGAGCTACTTTGATTGTAGCTAAGAATGAAATAGCAATTGCAACTGATAATGCAACATCTGATTCCTTCAAGAAAAAATCAAATTTGGCGGCAATAGCCAAAAAAGAGTCAGCAGAATATTATGTCAAAAAAGGAGACTCTTTATTTAGCATTGCCAAAAAATATCCTGGAGTATCTATCTCGGATATTAAAAAATGGAACGATATTCGCGGGGAAGGTATTAAACCCGGAATGAAGTTAAAAATAAACGGATAATACGATAAACTTCTATAAATTTGGGTTTTATTTCAGAATTAAATTATGATGAATAAAACCCATTTTTTATTGCTTCTAGTTTCCCTTTTAGTTTTTTCTTGCGAAAAGAAGAATGATGATTTGCATCGTAAAACGACCGGAAAAATCAATACCATTTCCGTTATTATTGATGATCAGTTGTGGAATGGTGAAATAGGGGACAGCATTCGAAATAAGTTTGCATCACCAGTCATTGGATTGCCGCAGGAAGAACCACTTTTTACCATAAATCAATACCCGGTTAAGCTTCTGGAAGGCTTCATGACGGATACCAGAGCCATTATTGTGGTAAAGAAAGAACAGCAAAATAAATTCGAAATAAAGAAAAATCAATATGCATCACCTCAAAATGTGTTTCATATTTCAGGAAAGACCGGTGCCGATATTATTGCATGTCTGGAAAAAAATGCACCACAGATGATCCAATTGATTAAGCAGATGGAAATTGCCGAAAGCCAGAAAATTAACAATCAATCATTACTGAATCCCCAAGTAATCGACAATAAATTTCACATCTCCATAAAGATTCCTACCGGTTATACGTATGTACTTCACAAAAGTAAATTTATGTGGTTAAAAAAGGAAATCAACGGTGGAAATACAAGTTTGTTAATTTATCAGGTTCCTTTAAATTACATTAAAAAAAATCCAAGCCTTATTTCCAATATCATAAAAATGCGGGATTCAATAGGTAATTTATATATTAGCGGGACAGAACCCAATACTAATATGATTACTGAAGAAGCCTATGCGCCCTACCTTTCAAAGATTACCCTTGACGGAAAAGATACTTATGAGACTAAAGGAACTTGGGAATTAAAAAATGATTTTATGGCAGGCCCGTTTATCAATTATGCAATTATAGACAAGGAATACAGTAGAATTTTGGTTTTGGAGGGTTTTTGTTATGCACCGTCAAAGGAAAAACGAGACCTGATGCATGAATTGGAATCTATTATAAAATCAGTTGCAATTGAAAGAAGGTAATATCTAAATTACTTTAAATTAAAAATTAATATAAAAAAGGAATAATCTATGGCATTAGAATGGAAAATAAAGCCCTTTGAGGCGCTTACGGTTCATGAACTATATGATATACTCAAACTAAGAAGCGAGATCTTTGTAGTGGAACAAAATTGTGTTTACCTTGATCTTGACGGAAAGGACAAAGTCGCTTTGCATCTCTTTGGAGAATTTGAAGGTGAAATTGTGGCTCATGCCCGACTTTTCAAAGCAGGAATCAGTTTTGATAACGCTTCAATTGGCCGCGTAACCGTTGCCACAAATTACCGTGACAGGAAATGGGGACATGACTTAATGCGGGAAGCTATTGCAGGTATTTTATTTCATTTTGGCGAAAGCAAAATTACCATCGGAGCTCAATTGTACTTAAAAAAATTCTACGAAAGCCATGGTTTTGTGCAAACCAGCGAAATGTATTTAGAAGATGATATTCCACATATTGAGATGCAGAAAGTATAGTTATATTTTTAAAATAAGAAACTCAACCCTTCGATCCAGCGCATCGCCTTTTCCTAAAGGAAATCTATTTCCGCAACCTTTGTAAGACATTCGTTGCGGATTTATTTTTTTTGACATAAGGTAACGATAGACGTTTCGGGCACGATTCAATGAAAGTTTTCTTTCATGACTGGCTTCATCTATTGCATCCTCATAATAACTTGGAGTACAGCATACGTGTCCTCTAACTTCAAATTCTAGCTTTTCGTTTTTCAGGAGTATTGCTGCAATTTTGTCTAATTCTTTTTTAGATTCTAATGGCAAGTTGCTGCTCCCAAATGCAAATAAGATGTTTTCTAGATAAACACGATCGCCAACTTTATGTTTTTCCTGAAACGAATTGTAAATGCCATTTCCAAAACTATTTTTTGGAACTATAAATAAATCGACACGCCTGTTTTTAGAACGTATTTCGGTTATGTTTTCTTCATTCTCGTTGGTCAAAATAATACGTCCTTTTCCTTCGATAATTACAATTTTATTTTTACTGAAACCATTTGCAGTAAGAATATCCTGAACTGTTTGTACACGATTTTTTGATAATTCATAATTATAATCATTATCGCCTCTGTCATCACAATAGCCATAAATTTGAATTGATTCAATTTTTGTAGTGTCTGCTTTTTTTGCAAAATCGATTACACTCTTGATTTGCGCCTCATTAAGTGCATATTTGTCAAAATTAAAATAGACAGTTTGTATTGGTTTTTTTTGTGCAGAAAGGTATCCGAAAAACAAAAAAAGAACGATTTTAAAATAATTTTTCATTACAGCTTTAAAATGGATTTGTATTCTGGAGTATTGTTTAAAATACTTATTGCTTTCTTAATTTCAGAATTGTTTTTTATGTAATATTGATACAAACCTTCTTGGTATTGGTAACGTTTGATGATTTCTTCTAAAATTAAATTCTTGATTTCTTTTTGATTTTTATCCAATAAAGCATCTTCACTTTTTTGTAAAGCTGAAAGCAGTTGTTGGTATTCGTCAGTGATTGAACCATCTATTTTTTCTTTTTTGGCAATAGCCAAAGTGTTTTTTAAAGCTAACTCTGTATCCGTGTCAAAAGAGAATTTTTGTGCTTTTAAAAACTGTTTAAAGTCTAAATAGTCCGCATCAGAAATCGTTGGGATAGTATTGCCTAAAGTTGGATTTTTGTAATAATAACGCGTCACATAATTAAAAATCCCATCATTTTTGACCAATGCATTGGTTATTGGACTTAATTTTGTTTCCTCAAGCTCCACATCCGGCTGAATGCCTCCGCCGTCATAAACCGTTCTTCCTTTTCGGGTTTTAAAAGCATTGTAATTCTTCTCTTCAGTTTTTATAGCCAAACCATTTTTGTCTTTATGGGCATAATCCAAAGCTTGAATGCATCTTCCAGAAGGCGTATAATAACGAGAAATAGTAACTTTTAGTTGCGTTCCGTACGTTAAATCTATAGGGCGTTGTACCAATCCTTTTCCAAAACTTCTACTTCCCAAAACTACAGCGCGATCTAAATCCTGCAAAGCTCCTGAAACAATTTCTGAAGCCGAAGCACTTTTTCCATTTACGATAATAATCAAAGGAATTTCAGTATCAACGGGTTCTTTGGTCGTTTTATAGGTATTGTTGTATTTTTCAATCTTTGATTTTGTAGTAACTATAATTTCATTTTTTGGTACAAAGAGATTGCAAATATTTACGGCTTCGTTCAAAAGTCCTCCAGGATTGCCTCTTAAATCCAAAACAATTCTTTTGGCACCTTCGTTTTTTAATTGTTCCAATGCCATTTTGGTTTCTACAGAAGCCTTGTTATTGAAATGGGACAAAACGATATAACCGGTTTCGGCATCTATTTTACCAAAGAAAGGAACCGATTTTATTTCTACTTCATCACGAACGATTTGTGTAGTATACGGTTTTCCCTGACGAATGTATTTGATGTCAATTTTAGTGTTTTTTGCACCTTTGAATAATTCTGATGCATCATCTTTAAAATCAGATAAAAGAATATCGCCCACTTGAGTGATTTCATCACCGGCTTTAAGTCCCGCTTTATCAGCCGGAAAATTTTTGTATTGCTCTTTTACGATCAGTTTGCCTTCTTTTCTAGTTAATAAAGCGCCTATTCCAGTATATTCGCCCGTATTGTTTATTTTAAAACTGACCACATCTTGCTCGTTAAAATAAACAGTGTAAGGATCTAAACTGGCTAGCATGCCTTTAATAGCTTTATCCATTAAGTCACCAGGATTGGTTTCATCGACATAATTCTTGTTCAATTCCTTGAAAAGGGTGGTGAAAATCTCTATTTGTTTAGCGATTTCAAAAAAATCATCTTTGAAACTCACACCAACATACAGAAATGCCGAAGCGACAATAGGAATTATGATTTTTTTTCGGAAAAAGGAATTCATGGCTTTTAGGACTAAATTTGAGATTACTAAATTAAGAATAAATCACCAAATAATTATATAGGATAAAGTGTAAACGCAATTCTAAGGTATTTAGTAAATTAGTAATTATTTGTTTTCTAAATTTGAGTCGCTTTCAGGTAAAGGCTTTTTAATATTTTGTGCAATAAACTTCTCAAACAGTTGAATGGTTTTGGTATTGATTTCTTCATAACTCAACCGATCCTTACTTTGGTAAAAAAACATAAAAGCATGAGGCTGTTCCAGATTATCGATCAATAAGTGTTTATTAAGACGGTAGGTTTCGCGCAACACACGTTTAAAATAATTGCGGTCAACGGCTTTCTTAAAGTGTTTTTTAGAAACGGAAACACCCATTTTAATTTTTTCGTCAGTCTCTAAGTTTCGGGATTCAGGATTGCCCAAAGCATTAGAATAATAAACCAATCGCAACGGATATTTTGAAACTGATTTTCCTTCAGAAAACAATAATCCAATGGTAATTTTACTTTTTAGTTTTTCGGTTTTTGGATAAGTAAAGCTCATTTATAGAAAAAAAGACAAGGGTTTTGACCCGCAAAGTTACAATTAAACGTTGAGTCCATAGATTGTTTCGGATTTAAAATCGAGCTAAAAATATATTTCTTACTTTTGTCGCAAATTTTTAAAGCATGCAAAAACTAATTTCGTATCCCATATCCATAATTTATTATTTATGTTTTGGTCTTACCTTGGTTATTTTTCACCCAATCCAATGGGTTTGCTTTCATGTTTTTGGCTATCAAGCGCATAAAATAAGCGTTGATTACCTGAATTTTTTCTTGTTAAAATGTACCAACCTTTTAGGAACAACCTATAAAGTTGAAAATATGGAAAGTATTCCTAAAAATGTTCCTTTGATTTTTGTTTCTAATCATCAAAGTATGTACGATATTATTGCTATGATTTGGTTTTTTCGCCGATTTCATTGTAAATTTGTTAGTAAGAAAGAATTAGGAAGTGGCATTCCTAGTGTCTCTTTTAATTTACGTCACGGTGGTTCTGTTCTTATTGATAGAAAAGATCCAAAACAAGCTATTCCGGCCATCAAAGGATTGTCAGAATATGTTGAAAAGCACAACCGTACGGCAGTTATCTTTCCGGAAGGAACGAGAAGTAAAACAGGGAAGCCAAAAGAATTTGCTCAAAGCGGATTTAAAATTTTGTGTAAATATGCGCCATCGGCATATGTGGTTCCAATAAGTATAAACAACTCTTGGAAAATGGTTAAATACGGATTTTTTCCTTTAGGTTTAGGAAATCATCTTACCTTTGTAGTACACAAACCTTTAGCCGTTAAAGAGTATGGTTTTGCTGAATTAATGGAAAAAACAGAAACAGCAGTTGTTCAAGGAATAAAAATTTAATTTATATATAATGTCAATAAAAAATATTCGATTAGAAGTAATGCAATTTTTAGAAAATAAGGTTGACGGTTTTGTTGATCAATATCTAATACCTGTAGAACAAATATGGCAACCTTCTGATTTTTTACCAAATTCAGAAAGCGATAATTTTTTAGAGGAAGTTAAAGAATTACGTGAAATATCTAAAGATCTACCATATGATTTTTGGGTAGCAATGGTAGGTGATATGATTACCGAAGAAGCTTTACCAACCTATGAAAATTGGTTAATGGAAGTGGAAGGAGTAGATAATCTTGAAAGAAACGGTTGGTCAAAATGGGTACGTCAATGGACTGGTGAAGAAAATCGTCACGGAGACTTATTGAACAAATACTTATATTTATCAGGTCGTGTGAACATGCGTGAAATCGAAATGACAACGCAACACCTTATCAATGACGGTTTTGATATTGGCACAGGCAGAGATCCTTATAAGAACTTTGTATATACCAGTTTTCAAGAATTAGCAACATATGTTTCTCACAACAGAGTTTCGCAATTAGCCAAAAGTTACGGAGATAAGAAATTATCAAAAATGTGCAAAATGATTGCCGGGGATGAAATGCGTCATCATCATGCTTATAGCGAGTTTGTGACTCAAATTTTTAAAGTTGATCCAAGTGAAATGATGCTTGCTTTTCAATATATGATGAAAGCTAAAATTGTTATGCCAGCGCATTTCTTGAGAGAATCTGGAGGGAAAATTAGCAGTGCTTTTGAACATTTTTCTGATTCAGCGCAACGTATTGGTGTTTATACTGCAAATGATTATGTGGATATCATGCAAAAACTGATTGACAAATGGGAAATTGACAAAATTTCTGGATTGACCGATGAAGCAGAAAAAGCTAGAGATTATTTGATGAAATTACCAGCTAGAATGGCTAAGATTTCTGAGCGATTGGTGATTCCTAAAGAATCATTTCAATTTAAATGGGTAGAACCTGCCAGACTTTAAAATTTTTGATTTAAGATTAATTGATGTTGATTTTTAAAGCTCGTCTTTGAAAATCAACATTTTTTTTACAAAATATAACAATGAACAACGCCGATTTAATTAGTAAAACTATTCTTTTTGTAAAAACAAAACTAGAAAATGCCGAAGGCGGACACGACTGGTTTCATATCGAGAGAGTGTATAAAAACTCCCTTTTAATTGCTAAAAATGAAATTTGCGATACTACTGTAGTTCAATTAGGCGCTTTGCTGCATGACATTGCTGACAGTAAGTTTCACGACGGTGACGAAACGATTGGTCCAAGAATAGCAAGGGAATTCTTAGAATCTGAAAAGGTTGACCAAGAAATCATTCTTCATGTTAGGAATATCATTGAAAATATATCTTACAAAGGGGGGAATTTCGAAAAGAAATTTTCTTCAATAGAACTCGATGTCGTTCAGGATGCGGATCGTTTGGATGCGATTGGTGCCATTGGAATCGCTAGAGCATTCAATTATGGCGGATTTAAAAATAGAACGCTGTATGACCCTGAAATTGCCCCAAATTCAAACATGACAAAAGAGGAGTACAAGAAGAACGATTCGCCAACTTTGAATCATTTTTACGAAAAATTACTACTTTTAAAAGATAAAATGAATACCCAAACCGGAAAACAAATTGCACAGGAAAGACACCGTTACATGGAAGGTTTTCTCGCTCAGTTTTATGCGGAATGGGAAGGAGAGAAATGAGATTTTTGATTGCAGATTAACGATTTTAAATTTCAGATGTTTATTGATTGCTGGTTTTTTAATTCAAAAATCAGCAATCGTTAATCAAAAATCTTAAATAGAAATTCCTTTTTCTTTCATTTCCAGAATTACATCCGAAGCATTCTTGAAAGTTGGTGCTTGTTCTATAATGCTTCCTACTCTTTTTTTGTTAAGTTTAAAGGTGACATCGTTCTCTGTTGTAAACAGTAAAGCGGTTAAAAACGGGTTATTCATATAAGGAGCCAAAACAAAAAAAGCTTCTTCCAAGGAATGGAAACTTTCAATTTCTTCGGTTTTGTAACGCGCCGTAACTGAAAGACTGAAAACGTCATTTTCTAATAAAACAGGACGCACATAAATGTTTTTCAATTCAGTGTCGCCTATGGTTTTTGCCAAAGTTAATTTGGCGTAGGTTTTATTTTCGATACTTTCTTTTACTTTTCCCCAAAATTGGGCAAATACAGGCTGGAAGGACATAATTATATTTTAGATGTTGTATTGAATTTTTAAAATTCTGCAAATTTGCTTATTTTTTCTTATTTTCCGGTAAAAACTGCTTTTCTTTTCTCTAGAAATGCGGTTGTCCCTTCTTTAAAATCTTGGGTTCCAAAACATTTTCCAAAAGCTTTTATTTCGGTTTCATAGCCATTTTTGCCTTCTTTAAAACTGGCATTAACTGCTTTTACAGCTTTGCCAATAGCGTAAGGCGAATTCTTTATTATTTTATTTGCTACACTTATACAGTAATCTAAAAGTTCTGCTTCAGGTACGACGTGATTCACCAATCCTGTTCTGTAGGCATCTTGTGCAGTTACCATTCCTGCGGTCAGGATCATTTCCATGGCGCGTCCTTTTCCTATCAATTGTGGTAAACGTTGCGTTCCGCCATAACCAGGAATAAGTCCTAGAGAAACTTCAGGCAAACCCATTTTTGCATTTTCTGAAGCGACTCTGAAATGACATGCCATTGCCAATTCTAGTCCGCCACCCAATGCAAAACCATTGATTGCTGCAATTACAGGAGTTTTAAGGTTTTCGATAAAATCAAATAATTTTTCCTGTCCTTCAGCGGCTAACTGCATTCCTTCTTCGATAGAAAAATTAGCAAATTCAGCAATATCAGCTCCGGCTACAAAAGCTTTTTCGCCACTTCCAGTTAGAATAATAGCACGAATTTCATTGTTTTTACCTAACGTTTTGAATGCTTTGTACAAATCAGTAATAGTAGCTTTGTTTAAGGCATTGAGTTTTGTTGGACGATTTATGGTAATCGTTGCAGTATTATTCTCTGTTGTAATTAAAATAGTATCGTAATTCATGATTTTAATTTTAGGAATTAATTATTGGAAGTGAAACCGTGAAAGTGGTTCCTTTTCCATATTCAGTATCAAAGGTAATCGTTCCTTTATAATTTTCGATAATGTTTTTAATAATACCAAGACCAAGACCCATTCCGCTACTTTTGGTGGTGAATTTAGGTTCAAATATGCGGTCAATATCTTTAGTTTGAATACCAATTCCATTATCGGCAAAAGTAATCAAGACATTATCTGATACTTTTTTTATAGAAACAAGTATTGATTTTTCTTCTTGATTTTCAGGAATGGACTGAATAGCATTTTTAGCTAAATTTGTAATAATTCGAATGAGTTGTGTTCGGTCAATTTTCGAAATAATTTCAGGCGAATCACTTTGGAACACAATATAGTCTTCATTAAAAATATCCATGGCAAGTTCTACAACTTCCACCACATTCAACGTTTCATTTTGTTGTGCGGGCATAGAAGCAAAATTCGAAAAAGCCGAAGCGACGGCACTCATCGTATCAATTTGTTGTATTAAAGTCTCTGAGTAGTCCTTCATTTTTTGTTTGACATCAACATCATTTGGGTCAAATTTTCTTTGAAAACTTTGTACCGTCAGTCGCATTGGCGTAAGTGGATTCTTGATTTCATGTGCCACTTGTTTTGCCATTTCGCGCCAAGCTTCTTCTCTTTCGCTTTGGGCTAATTTTATGGCACTTTTCTCTAATTCGTCCACCATTCCGTTGTATGCCTTTATCAATAAATTGATTTCTTTACTGCTGGCTTCTAATAGGATTTTTTCGTTTTTTTGATTTAAACTCGTTTCACTAAGTTTATCAGAAATTGTTTTTAAAGATTTTGTGATGTAAGTAGATAGGAAATAGGCCAATGCGAATGCAACAATCAACATAAATGAATATACTTGTCCCAGGCGGATGAGGAAACTGTTTAATTCATTTTCATAAAAACCGTCATCTTCTACATAAGGTAAATTTAAAACACCTAAAGGCTTGAATTTATCATCTTTAATTTGGCTGTAGGAAGAACGGTTCTTGATTCCATCGATAGTTTTAATATCAACGTATCTTTTTTCTATGGAAGATCGTACCAGTTTAAGAATGTATTTTGGTATCGGTGGGGAGACTTTGTCTACTGAAAAGGATTCTTTGGATGATTTTAGCAGTTTCCCGTCAAGACTGTAAATATTGATTTCAATATTGTGAATTTGCGCTAATTCGTGAATTTTGTCTTTGAAGATTAAACCTAAATTCTTCGTTGTTAATGGATATGTTGTAGTAGAAAGTACATAATTGATATGTTCTTTTATAGCATCTTCTTTTCGTTCTAAACGTTCTTGATGGTATTCTTTAGCTTCATTTTTAAATTGAATAATAGAAATAGACGCTAGTAATATAGATGCCATAACTATCAATACAATCATCGAAAGGAAAATCCTGATTCGTAAAGAAAGCATCGATATTTTGAAGTTTTTGAACATAATTAAGATTGATTTCGCTCCCGAATTCGTTTATAAAATCTAAATCCAAGCATGATCAATACAGAGAATAGAATAATTCCTATTACCCCATAAATCCAGTTAAAGGCATTTTTTAGAATAACTAAAAAAACCACCGAAAAAAGTATTATAGTTGCTCCTTCATTCCATAAACGCATGAAATTTGTCGTGTATTTTATTTCGTCGTTCTGCAATTGTTTGAATATTTGCTGGCATTTTCCATGATACAAATACAGTACAAATACGAAGCCAAGTTTTACGTGCATCCAAGGCATTTGCAACCAAGCATGACCTAAATCAGTAAATAACAACATCCAAAAAGCAAATATACTTGCTAAAACTGCCGATGGCCAAGTAATGATATACCACAGGCGATAGCTCATTATTTTGTATTGTTTTTGCAGAATTTCCTTCTCTGGAGATGGTTTTTGAGCCGCTTCTATTTGGTAAACAAATAAACGAACAATGTAAAAAAGTCCTGCAAACCATGTGATTACAAAGATGAGGTGTAAAGATTTCAGGTAATTATAGTATTCCATCGTTTTTTTGAATCAATTTTGTGTTCATTTCTTTTTTTAGAAAATAACCAGTGAGTATTGTTGAAAGTACATCGGCAATTGGGAATGCAATCCAGACTCCAAAAATACCTAAAAAATTTGGTAGAATCAGCACTAACGGAATCAGGAAAAATCCTTGCTTACTCAAAGTCAATAGTAAGGCTTTTTTAGCTTTTCCAGCAGCTTGAAAATAAGCTGCACCAATGAGTTGAACGGCAATAATTGGCGAAGCTGCAAAAACCCAACGTAAAGCTTCAGGAGTTTGAGCAATTACGAGTGTGTCTGTAGTAAAAATAGCGACTATAGGTTTGGCAAAAATTAAAATAACCACAAAAATCAGCGAGGCTAAAACTGCAGCGTATTTTATCGAAAGTAGTACGCTTTCTTTAACTCTTTCATAATTCATTGCTCCATAATTGAATCCAGCAATAGGTAGAAAACCTTGCGTAATTCCTAATATTGGAAACAAAGCAAACATCAGCATTCGGCTGATAATTCCATAAATTGCAACAGAATGTTCGCCTCCGTAGGTATATAAAGTATGATTTAAAATTATGGATAAAATACTCACCACTCCTTGTCTGGAAAAGGTGACGAAACTTAATTCCGTGATTTCTTTTACAATTGGAAGTTTAAACTTAAAATGTCGCGCTCGGAGTTTTAATTCGCTTTTAAAAACAAAAAACCAAAGGACAAACAAAAAGCACATGAAATAGGAAATCGCCGTTGCCATTGCCGAACCGAACATTCCTAAATTCATCACTTTTATAAAAAGAATATCGAGTGCAATATTGACAAAAGCAGGTATAATCATGGCAATCATGGCAAATTTAGCTTTGCCTTCTGCACGGATAATATTGTTGCCCATCATGCAAAGTGCAAGAAATGGAACTGATAGAATAATGGGAAAGAAAAAGTCCTTGGCAGGTTTCATTATTTCGCCTTTGGCGCCAAAAAGTAGTAGCATTTCATCACTAAAAAATACACCAAAAATCACAAAAACAGAGGACAATAAAAACGTCATCATGATTTGATTTCCAAAAGTGTGCAATGCTTTTTCTTTATGATTGGATCCTAAAGCTCTAGAAAGAACAGAACCTCCGCCCACACCAATTGCCATTCCCAATGATGAAATCAAGAAAGTAATGGGCAATACAACGGTTACCGCCGCAATAGCTAAAGAACCAATCCATTGTCCAACAAAAATGGTGTCAATCAAGATGTTGACTGACATGAATAAGATCCCAATAGAAGACGGAACTGCTTGTTTTATCAAGAGTTTTTTGATGTCCTGAGTTCCTAGTTCATCGGCGGTAACAGCCATTTAAGCCTTTATTTTTTCAGAGTCAACTTTAACAGATTAAGATGCGTTTGACCAATTCGTAATCCAATTGCTTACTGTTTTACACCAATCGTCGCTGTCGTTCAAACAAGGAATTGCTAAAAATTCCTCACCACCATGAGCTTTGAATTCATGATTGGCTTCCATGGCAATTTCTTCCAAAGTTTCCAAACAATCAGATACAAAGGCAGGCGTTACAACGGCCAATTTTTTAATTCCTTTTTCGGGCATTTTATTCACTTCAACGTCCGTGTATGGTGTCAACCATTTATCTCCCGCTAATCGAGATTGAAAAGTCTGGCTGTATTTTCCTTCTGGAATTCCCAGTAATTTCACCACTTGTTTTGTGGTTTCGTAACATTGATGGCGGTAACAAAATTCATGCGCCGGTGAAGGCGTGTTGCAACAAGAACCGTCAATTTTACAATGTGATTTGGTGATATCCGTCTTACGAATGTGACGCTCCGGAATTCCGTGGTAGGAGAATAACAAATGATCGTAATCAAAACCTTTTAAATGACCTTTGATAGAATCGGCTAGGTTTTTTAAATAATCGGGTTTGTTATAAAATGCGGGAACGATCGTAAATTTCATTTCCGGAAAGTGCTTTTTACGCAAGTCTTCGGCTAATTCCAGAATGGTAGTCGTAGAAGCCATCGCATGTTGTGGATACAATGGAAAAAGCAATACTTCATTTACCCCTTTATCATGTAATTCTTGTAAACCAGACAATAAAGATGGATTTCCGTAACGCATTGCTAAGGAAACAGGAATGTCAACAAGTTGTTTTACTTTGGCGTGCATTCTTTTCGAAATCACGACAAGCGGAGAACCTTCGTCCCACCATATTTTTGCGTAAGCGGCAGCTGATTTTTTAGGTCTTGTTTGTAAAATTATTCCACGAACCAATAGGGCTCGTAACAAAAACGGAACGTCAATTACGTATTTGTCCATTAAAAATTCATCTAAATATGGTTTTACATCTTTAGGAGTTGGACTTTCCGGAGAACCTAAATTAACTAATAATACACCTTTCATGTTGTCTTTTTTTGTTGGTACAAAAGTAATTAAACTTACTTTTTTATAAATTGCGATTAACTATTTTTTATTTATTGTTTAATATACGAAATCAATTGTTTACTCCATATTTGGGTTTATTGACATCAAATATTTCTTTGGCGTAGTGGCAAATTTCTTTTTGAATGCTGCGATGAAATGGCTTCCGGTACTATACCCAATTTTTAATCCCACTTCGTTTACGTTATAAGAGCCGCTGTCGAGTAATTTTCGCGCAAAATCCATTTTGTAGTCAAATAGAAAACCATAAACCGTATCGCCATAAATTTGTTTGAAACCCATTTTTAGTTTCTTTAAATTCAAACCTATTTCATCCGCTAATTCCTGTAAACCGGGTGGTTCAGCCATATTGGCAATGATAATTTCTTTGGCTTTTTTTATTTTTATCACATTATCTTCATCAATTAAAAACGGACATTGTTCCGCGTTTGGATCTTCAGTTCGGTTAAAATACAAACTCAATAATTCGTATCCTTTTCCTTTGTAATAAAGGTTTTTTATAGAAGGATGCAAACTGTAATGGAACAATTGGGATAAGACAATTGCCATAGACGGACTGATATTTCCTTCGTTATAATATTTTTTGTCTTTGTTATCGGCACTTAAAAAAGTAATATAATCGGCTTCGGTCGAAAATAAAGCGTGAAACTTTTTAATTGAAATAATTACTGAAATTACCCAGGAATTTGGCGCAAGTTCTAAATTTAAAGGTAATTCTTTCTGAGGGTTGTATAAAAGCAATGATTTCTCTTCTTTTAGTTCCAAAGCATAATTCCCTTGATTGAAAATGAATTTAGCACTTCCTTTTAATCCAAAATGAAACTGAATCAGCCCACTACCTACTTCGCGTTGTGCATGAAAAAGCTCTGAACTATCATTTTGAAAACGAAGTAGGGTAAAATCATCTTCGATTGTTATAGTTTCGTGTGAACTCATAGCGATATTTTTTTAATATGAAAATGATAATTATCAGACCTTTTTATTTAGAATAGCTCTAAATAGAGCGATTCAAACAACTTGATTTCACTACAAAAATAGAATTTTTTACAATAAAATAAGCAATTAGAATTAAAAAATCCCTTAGCGATACAAAAAGAACTTCTAGCGTTACTTTTATAAATACTATAGTGATAATTTTGTTCCACTTTCTTGAAAAGTGCAAATATGGAAAACAACAATACATCAAAGCATCACTATTTTTACTCCGTTGGATTGAGTTATAAAAAAGCAGATGCTGAGATTAGAGGTAAGTTTAGTTTAGATGCCGCTGCAAAAACGCGTTTACTGGAACAAGCTAAAACCGAAGGAATAGAGAGTTTAATAGTTACATCTACCTGCAACCGTACTGAGATTTATGGTTATGCGGAACATCCATTTCAATTAATCAAATTAATTTGTGAGAATAGTCAAGGATCCGTTGAAGCATTTCAAAGGGTTGGTTTTGTGTATAAAAATCAAGAAGCAATCAGTCATTTGTTTCGAGTAGGAACGGGTTTAGATAGTCAGATCCTGGGTGATTTTGAAATTATTGCACAAATAAAATCAAGTTTTTCACAGTCGAAATCTTTGGGTTTATCCAATGCTTTTATGGAAAGATTGGTTAATGCCGTTATACAAGCCAGCAAAAAAATAAAAACGGATACGGAAATTAGCTCTGGAGCTACGTCGGTTTCATTTGCTGCTGTTCAATATATCATTAAGAATGTAGAAGAGATAGGAAACAAAAATATTCTATTATTTGGTACAGGAAAAATAGGTAGAAATACCTGCGAAAATTTAGTAAAACATACTAAAAACGAACATATTACTTTAATCAACAGAACGAAAGCTAAAGCGGAAAAATTAGCCGGAAAGTTGAACTTAATTGTAAAAGATTATTCAGAATTGCATCTTGAATTGCAAAAAGCAGATGTTGTTGTAGTGGCTACAGGTGCTCAAAATCCTACTGTCGATAAAGCCATTCTGAATTTGAAAAAACCATTATTGATTCTGGATTTATCCATTCCGAAAAATGTGAATGAAGATGTGGAAGAAATGGAAGGCGTTACGCTAATTCATATGGATTATTTGTCTCAAATTACAGACGAGACTTTAGAAAATAGAAAAAAACATATTCCTGCTGCCGAAGCTATCATTGAAGAAATAAAAGAAGAATTTATTACTTGGACCAAAGGCAGAAAATTTGCCCCTACAATCAATGCCTTGAAAGCAAAATTGAACGCGATAAAAACATCCGAATTGGATTTTCAAAGCAAGAAAATTTCGAATTTCAATGAAGAACAAGCTGAAATTATCAGCAATAGAATTATCCAAAAAATAACCACACATTTTGCAAACCATTTGAAAGATGATGATACTATGGTAGATGAAAGTATTGAATGGATTGAGAAAGTTTTCAAAATAGGAGCGACTACAAAATAATGAGCAAAATTATACGCATAGGAACCCGCGACAGTGAACTCGCACTTTGGCAAGCCCACACCGTCGAAAAAAAACTAAATGATTTAGGTTATAAAACCGAAATTACTGCAGTAAAATCACAAGGAGATATTATCCTTGACAAACCACTCTACGAATTAGGAATCACAGGAATTTTTACTAAAACCCTCGATATCGCCATGATAAATGGTCAGGTTGATATTGCAGTGCATTCCATGAAAGATGTTCCTACGGCTTTGCCAATAGGAATTGTACAGGCGGCCGTTCTGGAAAGAGCGAATACGTTGGATATTTTGGTACATAAAGGAAACCTTGATTTTCTTGATGGAGAAGGCACAATTGCCACTGGAAGTTTGCGTCGTCAGGCACAATGGTTAAATAAATATCCCAATCATAAAGTAGTTGATTTACGCGGAAACGTGAATACCAGAATGCAAAAATTGCAGGAAAGCGATTGGAACGGAGCTGTTTTTGCGGCAGCAGGATTGGAAAGAATCAACTTGAAACCTTCTAATTATATCGATTTGGACTGGATGATTCCGGCGCCGGCTCAAGGTGCAATGGTAGTTGTTGCCATGGCAAATGATGAATTTTGTAGAGAGGCGGTTTCTGAATTGAATGATATTGATACCGAAGTTTGTACACATATCGAAAGACAGTTTTTAAAAACACTCGAAGGCGGTTGTACGGCACCAATTGGCGCTTTAGCAGTTTTTGTAGAAGATGATATTTTGTTTAAAGGTGTTTTGTTTTCTATCGATGGAAAGCAAAAAATCGAAATTGAAAAAACCGTTGCGATGCAAGAATGGAAGAAATTAGGCTTTTATTGTGCCAAAGAAATTCTAGAAAATGGCGGAGTAGAATTGATGACAGAAATTAAAAATAATTTGAAGAAATAATGAGCCAAACAAGCATTTTATCCACCAAAACATTGTCGGCAGAACAAAGGCAAGTATTTCTTGATGCTAATTTTGATCTTTTAGAACAGGATTTCATCGAAATTAAAAACAACCTTTTTGAACTGAAAACAATCAACAACAACTTGATTTTTAGCAGCCAAAATGCTGTTTTAAGTTTGATAGAACAAAACGGTTGGGAAGTTTTAAAGACTAAACCAGTTTTTTGTGTAGGCATCAAAACCAAGGAATTACTGGAGTCACATGGATTTACAGTTGATGTTTATTTGGATTACGCATCTGAATTAGCTGAAATAATCACTTTAATTTACAATAAGGAAAGTTATACTTTTTTTAGTGGAAATTTGCGTAAAGAAACATTACCTGAAGCTTTAAAAAGCGCAGGAATAACTTTTAATGAAATCGAAGTGTATCAAACAACACTTGCGCCTTTTAAAATATCAGATCAAGAAAATTTTGACGGAATTCTATTTTTTAGCCCATCTGCCGTTGAAAGTTATCTGACAAACAATAAAATAAAGAATGAAGTTTGTTTTTGCATAGGTACCACTACAGCTTCAGCATTAGAAACAAAGAAAATTAAAAACATAGTAATTGCCGAAACACCAACTATCGAAGAGGTGATTGAGGAAGTTATTGAATATTATAAAACGGAAAGCATCTAGCAATCTGCTAAAATTTAAATACATGATTAAGAACGACCTATTTTTAAGAGCACTAAAAGGAGAAACTGTACAACGTCCACCAGTTTGGATGATGCGTCAAGCCGGAAGATATTTACCGGAATTCATCGCTTTGCGTGATAAATATGATTTTTTCACCCGTTGTCAAACGCCAGAATTAGCTGCTGAAATAACAGTACAACCAATAAGAAGAATTGCTCCAGATGCTGCCATTTTGTTCTCAGACATTTTAGTAATTCCACAAGCAATGGGAATTGAAGTGGAGATGAAACCTAATTTTGGTCCGTATTTACCAAATCCTATTCGTACGATTCAAGATGTGGAGAAAGTAATCGTTCCAAATGTAAATGAAACTTTAGGTTACGTTTTTGATGCTATCAAATTGACTAAAGAAATGCTGAATGATGAGGTGCCATTAATTGGTTTCGCAGGTTCACCTTGGACAATTATGTGTTATGCAGTAGAAGGGAAAGGTTCTAAAAGTTTTGATATGGCCAAAGGATTCTGTTTCCAATATCCAGAAGCAGCTCATGTTTTATTGCAAAAAATTACCGATACCACTATTTTATATTTAAAAGAAAAAGTAAAAGCAGGAGTAAATGCAGTTCAAATTTTTGACTCTTGGGGCGGAATGTTGTCTCCAGTAGATTACCAGGAATTTTCTTGGAAATACATCAACCAAATCATTGAAGCTTTAGCTGATGATGCACCGGTAATTGTTTTTGGAAAAGGATGTTGGTTTGCATTAGGCGAAATGGGGAAAAGTAGAGCATCAGCATTAGGAGTGGATTGGACTTGTTCGCCGCGAAATGCAAGATACTTGTCAGGTGGAAATATCACTTTACAAGGGAATTTTGATCCATCAAGATTATTATCTCCAATTCCGGTTATCAAGAAAATGGTGCACGAAATGATCGACGAATTCGGAAAAGACAAATATATAGTGAATTTAGGTCACGGAATTTTACCAAATATTCCTGTGGATCACGCGAAAGCATTTATCGATGCAGTAAAAGAGTACAATCAATAAGATTTCATAGAAATGCTAAACAAAGGATTACGAGATCAGGAAAATATTCGAATAGACAATGTATTGAAAACATTGCTTTCCATCGTCTTTGTGCCTAAGTTTTGGGATTTAGAAGATAAAATAAACATAGAAGAGCAATTAAAAGACTTTGGATTGAACATTCAAAGTCTGATTGATTCAAATGAAAAGGATTTAATTACGCATTTGTTGCGTTGCCATTTGGATTGGAATCAGCTAGAGCAATTTGCCGATTTTTTAGTGATTGCTTCGAAAGACAATCCGTTTAATTTTTCTGAAAAAGCGATTGCGATTTACAATTACATTCAGCAGGAAAGTAAAGTGTTTTCATTTGGAATCAATAGTAAAATAGCTTCTGCAAAAACAAATTTATAGTGAAAAATAAATTTTACACTTACATACAAAACCTTCAAGACCAAATCTGTAAAGGATTGGAAGCAGTTGAAGGTGAAGCTAAATTCCGTGAAGACCTTTGGGAACGTCCGGAAGGTGGTGGCGGAAGAACACGCGTGATAGAAAACGGAAAAGTTTTCGAAAAAGGCGGCGTTAATATTTCGGCAGTTCACGGGAAATTACCCGAAGCGATGCAAAAGATGTTCAACGTGGGTGAAGCTGATTTTTTTGCCTGTGGATTGAGTTTGGTTTTGCACCCAAAAAACCCAATGACTCCAACTGTTCATGCCAATTGGCGTTATTTCGAAATGTACGATGATAATGGAAACGTGATTCAGCAATGGTTCGGAGGCGGACAAGATTTAACACCGTATTATTTGTTTGAAGAAGATGCGATTCATTTTCATCAAACCTGTAAAACCGCTTGCGACAAACATAATTCGGAGTTTTATCCAAAATACAAGAAACAATGTGATGCCTATTTTTGGAATGCACATCGTAATGAAGCACGAGGAATTGGCGGATTGTTTTTCGATTATTGTAAAGCAACAGATGACATGAGTATGCAGGATTGGTACAACTTTGTAACTGAAGTTGGAAATAGTTTCCTCGAAGCGTATGTTCCAATTGTAGAAAAAAGAAAAGATTTGCCATATACTCCAGAACAAAGAACCTGGCAGGAAATCCGTCGTGGGCGTTATGTAGAGTTTAATTTGGTTCACGATAAAGGCACTTTATTTGGACTAAAAACCAACGGAAGAATCGAAAGTATCCTAATGAGTTTACCGCCGCACGTGCAATGGGTATATGACCATCACGCAGAAGCGGGAAGCGAAGAAGAAAAATTAGTAAACGTATTAGAGAGTCCAAGAGATTGGCTTTAGATTTATTTTAAATTCTGAATTTTAAATTTTAAATGGGTTTAACTTTAAACTTTTAAACCTGAAACTTTAAACAAAAATAGATGTTCCCATTACAACGAGGCAGAAGATTAAGAACAAACGAATCGATTAGAAGTTTAGTTCGTGAAACTAGTTTAAGTCCGGCGGACTTTATGTTTCCTATGTTTATTACAGAAGGTGAAAATATAAAGGTAGAAATTCCTTCTATGGTTGGAATTTACCGTCGTTCGATAGATTTAACCGTAGAAGAAGTCAAAGAAATATTTGCATTGGGAATTCGTGCGGTGAATCTTTATGTAAAAGTAAGTGAAAATTTAAAAGACAATACCGGACTGGAAGCATGGAACCCAAACGGATTGATGCAAAATGCCATTCGTGCCATCAAAGCCGCTTGTCCGGAAATGATTGTAATGCCTGACGTAGCTTTAGATCCTTATTCTATTTATGGTCATGACGGAATTATTGCAAACGGTGATATAGAAAACGATTCGACGAATGATGCTTTGGTGAAAATGGCCGTTTCTCATGCGCAAGCCGGCGCCGATTTTGTTGCACCATCTGACATGATGGACGGACGCGTGTTGCGTTTGCGCGAAGGTCTGGATGCTGCGGGTTTTCATAACGTAGGTATCATGAGTTATTCGGCAAAATACGCTTCTGCATTTTACGGACCTTTCCGTGATGCATTAGACAGCGCTCCTGTTGACGCCACTGAAATTCCAAAAGACAAAAAAACTTACCAAATGGATTATGCCAATCGTATCGAAGCTATCAAAGAAGCGTTGTGGGACGTAGAAGAAGGCGCTGATATGGTCATGGTAAAACCAGGGATAGCTTATTTAGACATTGTTCGTGAAGTCAAAAATGCGGTAAATGTTCCAGTAACCGTATATCATGTTTCGGGAGAATACGCGATGATTAAAGCTGCTGCCGAAAGAGGCTGGCTAGATCACGATAAAATCATGATGGAACAATTAATGTGTATCAAGAGAGCAGGAGCAAGTTTGATTTCGACTTATTTTGCTAAAGAAGCTGCTATACTTTTAAACAAATAAGATCTAGATTTTTGATTCTAATAATTTTAATTCTGTTTTTTGATTTTAATTTCAAAAAATAAATTATTTTTGAGAAAACTAAAAAAACTAAAATGAAAAGAGTATTAATAATTGCAGTCGCATTTTTAGCTTTTTCTTGTAAAAAGCAAGAAGGGGAATCAGCTGAAAAACAAACAGAACCAACAACAACAGAAGCGGCACCTTCTGAAGGAATGCCAGTAGAAGTTCAAACGCCGGAACAATTAGGAGAGTCAATTTTTAAAGGAAAAGGAACTTGCGTTTCTTGCCATAAAACGGATTCAAAGCTAATAGGGCCAAGCTTACAAGACATTGCCAAAATGTACAAAGAGAAAAATGGTAACATTATTACTTTCTTGAAAGGAGAAAGCAAACCTATTGTAGATCCAGCTCAATATGCATTAATGCAACCAAATATTGTCCTTACAAAAACAATGACTGACGAAGAGTTAAAAGGATTAGAAGCGTATGTGTATTCAAATCTGAAATAGATTTTTATTCTTATAATAATCAAAATAAGGAGCTAATCCCGCTATCATTCCAATCTTTCTAGTCCTGAACTTGTTTCGGGATCCTGAAACAAGTTCAGGACTAGAAAGGATTTTCCCTTCTATCGGGGCTAAAATACAAGAACCATTCGTATAATCGGATGGTTTTTTATTTTTAATGAACGTCCATTTTTTACTTCTTCATGAACATGGTGGTTAATTTTTTTATCTTTAAAACATGGAAACAGCTTACATCAAAACGCCTTTAGGAATCGCTACAATCATTGGGGATGAAGATGGAATTTCAGTAATTTCAGTTTCTGATGAAGGCGAAATTTCAAATGAGATCCCAACAATTTTGCAGGATGCCGTTTCGCAACTCACTGCGTATTTCGATGGGAAAAGAAACGATTTCGATTTTAAATTAAATCCAAAAGGCACTGATTTTCAACAGAAAGTGTGGAAAGGATTACTGGAAATACCATTTGGAAAAACCATGTCGTATATGGATTTATCTAAAAAATTAGGTGATGTCAAAGCCATTCGAGCTGTCGCTTCAGCTAATGGGAAAAATCCCCTTTGGATAGTTGTTCCTTGTCATAGAGTCATTGGGACAGATGGTTCATTAACGGGATATGCAGGCGGATTATGGCGCAAAAAATGGTTGTTGGAACATGAAAATCCAACCACGCAACAAAGTTTGTTTTAGTTGTTTATGAATAAATTTCTTATATTCGTTTAAGAAAGTTCGTGCAAATCTGTAAAATCCGCGTCATCTGCGTGCCATAAAATGATAGATAAAATAAACCTTAATAACATTCTATTCCTTGATATAGAAACGGTTCCGGAAGCCGAAGATTTCAATGCGTTAGATTCTGAAATGAAAGACCTTTGGGAGAACAAAACCCAATACCAGCGCAAAGATGAATACACTCCGGAAGATTTTTATGATCGTGCCGGAATTTGGGCTGAATTTGGTAAAATAGTTTGTATTTCGGTAGGGTATTTTACCATCAAAGGAGATATTCGGAATTTTAGGGTGACTTCTTTTTTTGGAGAAGAAAAGAAAATTTTGCTTGATTTCAATAATTTGTTGAACAATCATTTCAATCAGCCGCAACATGCGTTATGTGGCCACAATGCCAAGGAATTTGATATTCCGTTCCTTGCGCGACGTATGATTATCAATCAAATTGCAATTCCAAACAAGCTGAATTTATTTGGAAAAAAACCGTGGGAAATTCCGCATTTAGATACGTTGGAATTATGGAAATTTGGCGACTATAAACATTACACATCTTTAAAGTTAATGTGTAAAGTACTTGGAATCCCTTCTCCAAAAGGTGATATTGACGGCAGTCAGGTGGGACATGTTTTTTATGTAGAAAAAGACATTGACCGCATTGTAACGTATTGTGAAAAAGACACCATTGCCGTGGCGCAAATTTTCCTCCGCTTGCGAAGAGAAGATTTGTTGATTGAGGAGGAAATTATTCATGTGTAACTTGTCGTAATCCTGTCAGAGTTTGCAACCTTGATAGCGTTTGCTAATAAATTTTTATATTTACAAAAATTATAGATTATGGTATTGAGTAGATTTTGGTTGGCTATTTTTATTTCTTCAATTGTATTTGTGGTTATTAGTTTGTTTTCGGGAAATAGTTATACTATTGATTATATTTTGAACGGAAAAAAAGACGATCCTGTTTTACTTTCCGAAAAATACATAGAGCAAGTACCCGCTTTTATCCGCGACAGTATCAAAAAAGCGCCAGATCAGACCATGATTATCAATAGAGACACTATCAATGCCGATACTACTTATGTTTATAAAAGTAAGACGGTAAAAATATACAGCGGTGTTCAAAAATCAGATGGTTTATTGCCTACTTGCAAAAACAGTTTGCTTGACATAATCATTCCGTTAATTGCTTATTTGGCTTTTTTCTGTGGATTGATGCAATTGCTGATTGACTCTGGTGCAGCCGAAAAATTGGCTAAAATGCTAAGTCCTGTTTTTGTGAAAGTATTCCCGACCGTTCCAAAAAATCACGAATCGATTTCCTATATGACTCTTAATTTTGCGGCTAATTTTCTTGGACTAGACTCGGCTGCAACTCCTTTTGGATTAAAAGCCATGGAGAGTTTGCAAACCCTTAATCCAGATAAGGATAGAGCCAGCGATGCCCAAATCATGTTTATGTGTTTGCATGCAGCAGGGTTGACTTTGATACCAACTTCTATTATCGGGTACCGCGCAGCCGAAAACGCCGCGAATCCTGCCGATGTAATGTTGCCTTGTATTTTAACTTCGTTCATAGGAACAATTGCTGCGTTCTTAATTGTAGGGATCAGACAAAAAATTAACTTCAAAAGCGCTTCTATAGTGGTTGCATTAATCACAATAATTGCAGCGATTGCAGGATTGTTGTTTTATATCAATGGATTGGATTTAATAGGTAAAAATTTTTTTACTTCTAATCTTTCAGGATTGATGTTAGTAGGGATTATAGGTTTTACGTTAGTGTTTTCATTCGTACATGAGAAAAAATTCACGGCATTAAACACCACTATTTTTGATGCTTTTATTATTGGAGCAAACAATGGAATTAAGACTGGAGTTACCATTTTTCCTTATGTTTTGACCATGTTAGTTGCGATTTCATTTTTTAGAAACAGTGGTTTATTTGAAATCATCAGTAACGGAATTTCTTTTGTTTTCTCAAATATTGGCGTAAGCAAAGAAATCACGGATTCTTTACCGGTGGCTATGCTTAGACCTTTTAGTTCTGGTGGTTCAAGAGGTTTTATGATTGACTCGATGCGTACATTTGGACCAGATTCATTTACGGGTAGATTGAGTTCTATTTTTCAATGCAGTGCCGAAACTACGTTTTATGTGATTGCCGTTTACTTTGGATCTATTAAAATTAAAAATACCCGTTACACGCTTGGTACAATGCTTTTGGTTGATTTAGTTTGTGTGATTACAGCTATTTTAGTGGCGAGTTGGTTTTTCTAAATGGAAAATATATTTTGGAGAGCGTTCAAAATTGAAATATGTTTTTGTTGAAAGCCGTTAATGAACATATAAAAAGGCACAATTTGAATAGTAATTCAGATTGTGCCTTTTTATTTATTTAAATAAATTTAGTTTAATCAATCACCATTTCAGGGATTTCACCTTCAATGATTAAATCAGCTTCAGTAGAAGCAATGATGTGTTCTACAGTTACCCCTGGTGCGCGTTCCAATAGTTTGAAACCTTTTGGAGTTATTTCAAGAACAGCTAGTTCAGTAACTATTTTTTTAACACATCCTACACCTGTTAAGGGTAAAGTACATTTTTTAAGAATTTTTGATTCTCCTGCTTTGTTAACGTGCATCATAGCCACAATAATATTTTCGGCAGAAGCCACTAAATCCATTGCGCCTCCCATGCCTTTGACCATTTTACCTGGAATTTTCCAGTTAGCAATATCACCATTTTCAGCAACTTCCATAGCGCCAAGAATTGTCAAATCAACATGCTGCCCACGTATCATTCCAAAACTCAAAGCCGAATCAAAGAAGGATGCGCCCGATAAGGTGGTAATGGTTTGTTTTCCGGCATTAATGATATCTGCGTCTTCTTCTCCTTCAAATGGGAATGGGCCCATGCCCAGAACGCCGTTTTCACTTTGAAATTCGACATCAATTCCTTTTGGGATATAGTTTGCCACTAATGTTGGAATTCCGATTCCAAGATTAACGAAATAACGGTCTTTTAATTCTTGTGCGATTCGTTTTGCGATTCCTATTTTATCTAATGCCATGATTAGTCTCTTTTTCTGGTTGTACGTTGCTCAATTCTCTTTTCGTATTGCTCTCCTTGAAAGATGCGTTGTACAAATATTCCAGGTATATGTATTTGATTAGGATCTAAAGTTCCTGCTTCGACAAGTTCTTCTACTTCTGCAATAGTAATTTTTGCTGCTCCGGCCATACATGGATTGAAATTTCTGGCAGTTCCTTTGAAGATTAAGTTTCCTGCAGTATCGCCTTTCCACGCTTTTACAATGGCGAAATCAGCATTGAAAGCGAGTTCCATGATATGCATTTTTCCGTTAAATTCATGTGCTTCTTTACCTTCGGCCACTTCAGTTCCATAACCTGCCGGGGTGAAAAAAGCTGGGATTCCTGCTTGTGCAGCACGACAACGTTCCGCAAGTGTTCCTTGAGGAATAAGGTCTACTTCAAGTTCTCCAGAAAGCATTTGACGTTCAAATTCAGCATTTTCTCCTACATAGGAAGAAATCATTTTTTTGATTTGACGTTTTTGCAAAAGTAATCCAAGGCCAAAATCATCTACGCCTGCATTGTTGGAAATACAGGTCAAGTTTTTGTTTTCTTTTTTAACTAATTCGTTTATGGAGTTTTCTGGGATTCCGCATAGTCCAAAACCACCTAGCATAATGGTCATTCCGTCTTGAATACCTTGAAGAGCATCTTGGACGGTATTTACTTTTTTGTTGATCATGATGTTTTTTTTTAGCCCAGATGGAAACGGCATCCTTTTTATCCAGTATCGTTTTTGAAACGAGGCTGGATAAAAAGATATAGTGTACAGCTGGAAATAGCTTCAAATAAAAATTTTACAATTCGAATTCTTCGGTATCTTGTTGGATGTCAGTCGTGTCTTTTACTACAGCTCTGTGAGTGTAGCAATCTACTTTGATGGAAAGATTTGCGGGTCTGTCAAAATCACTTTTGGATACATGAAGACCTGGGTCATCGTAGCAAAGTTTCATGAAATAACCCCAAACAGGAAGAGCCGCTGTAGCTCCTTGACCATAAGTGATGCTTTTGAAACGAGCTGAACGATCCTCGCAACCTACCCAAACGCCGGTTACAAGATTAGGAACCATTCCCATGAACCATCCATCAGACTGGTTTTGAGTTGTACCTGTTTTTCCTGCTATTGGGTTTCTGAACGAGTAAGGATAGCCTGTCCATCGATTGTCTCCGTTACCACCGCCGGTTGTACGTAAGCGTTCTCCAGATCCGCCTTCAGTAACACCCTCTAGTAATTTAATTACTGCAAAAGCAATGTCTTTATTTAAAACGTCATGTGATTCAGGTATTGGTTCATAGATTACAACACCACTTTTATCTTCGATTCTAGTTATAAATTGCGGTTTCATATAGACACCTTGATTAGCAAAAGTGCTGTAAGCAGCTACCATGTCCTGAACGGTAATTTCTACAGCTCCAAGAGCAATGGATGGTTGTACAGGAATTTCGGATTTAACTCCTAATTTATGAGTCAATTCTACCACGGCTTCTGGACCGGTTTTATCAATTAATTTTGCCGATACCGTATTTATAGAGTTTGCCAAACCTTGTTTTAAAGTTACCATTCCGCGGTATCTATTGTCAGAGTTTTTTGGTTCCCAGTCTTCGGTAACGTGATGACGTCCTTTGTGAATCATAAACGGACCATCTAAAATAGAATCACAAGGAGACATATTCAATTGCTCAATAGCAGTTGCATAAACAAATGGTTTGAAAGTAGAACCTACTTGTCTGGCACCTTGCCCTACGTGATCGTATTGAAAATATTTGTAGTTGATACCGCCAACCCATGCTTTGATATTTCCTGTTTGTGGTTCCATTGCCATCAATCCAGATTGTAAAAAATGCTTGTAATAACGGATAGAATCTAGTGGTGTCATGATAGTATCTCTTTCTCCTTTCCAGGTAAAGACTTTCATTTTTGTTTTTTCTTTAAATGAAGCTAGTATTTCTTCGTCACTTTTATCCATTGATTTCATAACTTCCCAACGGTGAGAAGATTTCATCGCCTGATTTAAAATTCGTTGCGTTTCTACTTCAGAAATATTAACAAAAGGTGCGTTTTTATTGTCTTTAGATTGAATAAAAAATTCTTCTTGAAGGTTTGCCATGTGAGCGGAAACTGCTTCCTCTGCATGCAACTGCATTCTTGAATCTATAGTAGTGTAGATTTTTAATCCATCTTTATAGATATCATAATCAGAACCATCCAGTTTTTTATTTTCCTCAACCCATTTTTTCATGTAATCACGTAAGTATTCTCTAAAATAAGTTGCGGTACCATCTTTATGCGTTTCTAATTTAAAATGTAAAGTAATTGGTAAACTTTGTAATTGTAATTTTTGAGGATCAGTGATTATACCCGCTTTTTCCATTTGCAAAAGCACTACATTTCTGCGGTTTTTTACACCTTGCGGATTTCTTACCGGATTGTACAATCCAGAATTTTTGAACATACCCACTAATATTGCTGACTCGTCAATGGTTAAATCTTTGGGTTCTTTTGAAAAATAAGTTTTAGCAGCAGAGCTCACACCAACAGAATTATTTCCAAAATCATACACGTTGCAATACATAGCAATGATTTCATTTTTAGTGTATTGTCTTTCTAGACGAATGGCAATAATCCACTCTTTGACTTTTTGAACAATTCTAAAAGGCAAAAATTTAGAACCTTCACCGTGAAATAATTGTTTGGCTAATTGCTGTGTTAATGTACTCGCTCCTCCACTTGTTCCTAAACTGGCAATAGCTCTCAAAGTACCTCTACCGTCAATTCCTGAATGCTCATAAAAACGGGCGTCTTCAGTAGCTACTAATGCCTGGACAAGATTTTTTGGTAAGTCAGAATACTTTAATTGTGACCTGTTTTTTTCAAAATATTTACCCAAAACCACTCCGTCAGCTGAGATAATTTCTGTAGCTAAATTAGAATCTGGATTTTCTAAATCTTCAAAAGAAGGCATTGAGCCAAAAAGTCCCCATGAAGCAAATAAGAAAAACAGAGCGATAATTCCCATTCCATAAAAGAAAATTTTCCAAAATTTCTTTTTGTAGTAAGTGACATCCTTATCAATGTTTTTTGTCTGATTGTTGTTTTTTTTGATAGCCATAATACGTTCTTAATCTTTTTTTTCTATTCTAAAACCTACGTCTGTAATTCCATCTAAAAGAGTTATACCAGGAACTTTACCAGTTTCTCTGACGGCTTGTTTTATATGGATTTTGTATTTTCCATTAAAGGTTACATTTTCTTTATAGAACAATTTACTTTCTTTTATATCAGAAAATCCATCGCCAAGTAATGTTCCGTCTGGATTTGCCATTTGGTATTCTAATGTATCTACTTTAGTGAAGCCATTCGGTTTCTCCATAGCAACAATTAAAAATATATTGTTGTATTGATAGTTGTTATTATCTCTCAGGTTAATATACAAATTATAATGTTTAGTAGTGTCCAATTCTGGCAAATTGAAAGTTACAATACTGTCTTTATGCCAAGCACTACCAACTGATTTATATTCATCAAACACTCTTTTTTTATCACAAGAGAAAAAAAGAATTGCCACCAAAAGAAGTAAAGCGCTATTTTTTAGCCTCATTTTTAGTAATAATTATAGGTTTTCTTGGTTCAGTAGGTTTTGCAGCTACTGGCTTTTTTTCATTTGGAGCCTGACGGTTATTATTGTTGTTTGCAGGTTTATTACTGCTTACAGGTTTATTATTGTTTGCAGGTTTATTGTTGCTTACAAGTTTGTTATTGTTTGCTACAATAGCATTTTCACCAGAAATTTTGCGTTTTTTATTTGGTTTTTTCTTTGATTTTGGTTGGTCAAAACGCGTCAAACTTTCTTGACCCATAGCGTTATTGAAATTTTTCTCCGGTTCAACTATAATTTCAATTGCGTAATCTTCAAGTGAAGAAACTTTGTTTTTTAATTTGTTTTCGGCAACAATTTCTTTGACCTGGTCTATTTTTAAAACATGCCAATTAGCAAAATTATTGGTGTAAGCAAACCACATTAAACCTTTGAAAATATCTTGTTTTTGACAAATAGCATCTCCTTTTTCGGTAACTAATTTTGTTTCAAAATCTGGAAAATCTTTCAACGCATCCATGTACGTATCTAACTCATAGTTCAAGCAGCATTTTAATTTTCCGCATTGTCCGGCAAGTTTTTGAGGATTCAAAGATAGTTGTTGGTAACGCGCTGCAGAGGTATTTACACTTCTAAAATCAGTTAACCAAGTAGAACAACACAATTCTCTTCCGCAGGAACCAATTCCTCCTAATCGCGCTGCTTCCTGACGGAAACCTACTTGTTTCATCTCGATTCGGGTACTGAATTCTTTAGCGAAATCTTTAATTAAAGCACGAAAATCGATACGCTCATTTGCTGTGTAATAAAAAGTAGCTTTTGATCCGTCACCTTGAAATTCAATATCCGAAATTTTCATTTCCAGTTTTTGGGTAATTGCTAGTTCACGGGCGCGAACCTTCATAGGTTCTTCACGATCCCTTGCTGTTGACCAAATATCAATATCTTTTTGGGATGCTTTTCTATAAATTTTAGGAACATCATTGCTTAAATGATTGACTCCTTTTTTCTTCATTTGAATTTTGACTAATTCACCTGTCAAAGTTACAATTCCTATGTCGTGTCCAGGTGAAGCAACGGTGGCAACTATGTCGCCTATGCTTAATGTTATTTTCTCGGTATTGCGGTAAAACTCTTTTCTTCCATTTTTGAAACGTACTTCAACACAGTCAAAGGGAGCATCGCCATTAGGTAAACTCATATTAGAAAGCCAATCGAAAACCGTTAATTTATTGCAGCTATCGGTGCCGCAAGTCCCATTACTTTTACAACCCTTAGGTGCGCCACCATCAGAAGTTGAACAACTTGTACATGCCATAATCTTATATGTAGTGTTGTGACTTGCACAACTTAAGTTCTTAAAACGTTTAATGTGTAAAGATAGTATTTTTTAGTTTTAAGTCGCAACGCATAAAAGCACCAATAATTCATAAATATTTAATAAAAAAACCCATTACAATTTGGTTTGTAATGGGTTAATTTCATGGTGCTTTTATGCTAATTTTTACTCTAAAATTTTATATAATTTATCTGACAATCTAATTCTGAATGGCAGTTTAAAAGTACAAGTGTCTCCAGAAACAGCTGTATCTTGAGCCAAATCGTTAACAAGCATTTCTTTGATTACTATTTTTTGTTCGCCAGTTGTTGCTCCTTTGATCAGAATGGTATCGCCAATTTTGATTTCGTTGTCTTCGATTAAAAACTGTCCTATGCTTGGTTTTGGAAAAAAATGTGTTCCTTTTCCAATGTACATTTTCTTAATTTTCGGCTCTTTCTTGATGGCAGTTTTTGGTTTTTCAGCAACAAAAATACCATGTGTTTCTTCGTTATTTTTGAAAGTCAAAACGTCTGATTTTCCTTTTTTGAAAATCTTATTCCCGTTTTTAATTCCTCTGCGAATGGCTTTTTGTTCTTCTTCAGGCAAATGAATCACACTCACACATTCAGTTGAACAACAGCCTTCCATTTTTTCCTTGCAAGACTCACATTGAATAAAAAGTAAATGGCAGCCTTCGTTCACACAATTTGTATGCACATCACATGGCGTTCCACATTGATGGCATTGTGAGACGATATCATCTGTAATTCTTTCGCCTAAGCGGTGATCAAATACAAAGTTTTTACCTATGAATTTACTCTCTAGATTTTCTTCCTTAATTTGTTTGGCATAATTAATTATACCACCTTCTAACTGGTACACATTTTTAAATCCTTGGTGTTTAAAATAGGCAGAAGCTTTTTCGCAACGGATTCCTCCAGTGCAGTACATTACTAAGTTTTTATCTTCCTTAAAATCTTGTAATTGTTCGTTGATAATAGGCAATGATTCGCGAAAAGTATCTACATCAGGAGTAATAGCGCCTTTAAAATAGCCTATTTCACTTTCGTAATGGTTTCTAAAATCGACAACAATTGTATTTGGGTTTTCTAAAATTTCGTTGAATTCTTTTGCTTTTAGGTGAACCCCAATGTTGGTTACATCAAAAGTGTCATCATTCAATCCGTCAGCAACAATCTTATCGCGCACTTTTACGGTCAGTTTTAAGAAAGAGTGATCATCATGCTCCACGGCTATATTCAATCGGATTCCTTTCATGAAATCATAAACTTCTATGGTGTCTTTAAATGCATAGAAATTATCAGCCGGAAGTGATAACTGAGCGTTAATTCCTTCATGAGCTACATAGATTCGGCCAAGGACTTCCAGGGAGTTCCAAGCTAGGAATAAATTGTTACGAAATTGTGTTGGATCTTGAATTTGCGCATAAGCATAGAAAGACAAAGTAAGTCTTTGTTTTCCGGCATCATCAATCATGATGGCTCTTTCTTCTGCGCTTAAGGTGTTATACAGTTGCATGCTATAAACGGTTTAAGTTGAGAAATTTATTTTCGATAAAATATTCAAGTCAATTTTCTTGAACGCTGCAAAAGTAAGTATTAATTTGGAAATGAAATAATTTCTTAATCCCAAATGCCTAGCCCCGATAGAAGAGGAAATCCCATCTCGTTTTTTTACGAGATGGATTGTAATGGATAGCGGGAAATTGTTCCAAACAAAAAAAGGACAGATTTTAACGTTTCTTATGGTGAGTATTACTTTTATTTCCAGTGGTATATTTGTTCGGTTTAGGAGACAAATGACTCTTTTGCGATGTAGTGCGTCGTTCAGTGTGGAGATGTTAAAATCGTTTTTGCTAATTGAATATAATTCACTAACTTTCATGTGTATAAGTAAATGATTATTCGGTTTTTTGCCGTTGATGAATGTTAAATTTAACGCCATTTTTACTATGAAAATTTCCTTTGAAAAAAAAATACTACTAGGGTTTATTGTCAATTTATTAGTGGTCATTGCTTCAGGATGGGTTTTTATTTCTCGGTTTGATAAGCAAAGAGATCAAACAAATGATTCCCTATTTAATTGGATCGAACTTTCCTTGTTTGTACTTTCCATTGTTTTACTGACCATCGTCTATTTTATAATCAAGGGGCAATTACGTGCTAAAAATATTTCGCAAAATCTACTTTTAGAAAACAAACAGTTGCTTCAGTCTATCATTGATAACACTTCGAATCCCATCTTTATAAAAAAAATAAATGGGGAGTATTTATTGATTAATAAACAATTTGGATCTTTATTTCAAATTCCGAATGAGGAAATAATAGGGAAAACAGATCATGATTTTTTACCAAAAGAAGTGGCTGATGTGTATCGAAATTCTGATCTTGAAGTGGCAAAAGCATTAAGAGAACTAAAAACAGAAGAAATCATCCAACAACCAGATGGTCCTCATACCTATCTCGCGGTAAAATTTCCTTTGTATGATTCAACCGGAAGGATTTATGCTATTGGCGGAATTTCGACAGATATCTCTGAAAGAAAAAAACTGGAAGAGTCATTCAAAGTAACGGATAAGTTTTTTAATATGTCTTCGGATTTGATGATTATTGGAACCAAAGAAAAATTTGGTAAAGTTAACCCTGCCGTTATTAAGATTTTGGGTTACTCAGAAGAGGAATTGTTGAATAAACCCTACACTTTTTTTGTATATCCGGATGACCTAGAGATCACAAAAAGAGAAGTTGCTAAACTGCAAACGGGTGCTTTAATGATTCAGTTTAAAAATAGATTTGTTTGTAAAGACGGTTCAATAAAATGGCTTGTATGGTCCATTTCACCTGAACTTTCGACAGGTTTATTATATGCTGTGGCGCGGGATGTTACCGCACAAAAAGTAACGGAAGACTCTCTGGTTGTTGCCGATAAATTTTTCAATATGTCCAATAACTTACTTGTCGTTGCAAAAGGGGAGTATTTTATAAAAATAAACCCGGCTTTTACCAAAACATTGGGTTATACCCAAGAGGATATGAATACCTTAAAATTTATGGAATTAACGCATCCCGATGATAAAAATATAGCCGATGAAGTGCTAGCTAAACTACTACGAGGGGATGAAGTTGTAAATTTTGAAGATCGTGTTCGCTGTAAAGATGGTACCTATAAATGGCTGAACTGGCATAGTACTATCGATGTAGAACAAGGCATACTGTATTCAGTTGCACGGGATATAACCGAAAAGATTAAAAATGAAGAGTCGCTAAAATTAGTCAACAATTTTTTTGAGATGTCATTTGATGCTTTTTTTGTTGAAAAAGGTAATAAAATCATAAAAATCAACCCTGCTTTCACTAAAATTTTAGGCTATGATCAAAAAGATTTAGAGAAAATATCACTTTTGGATCTGTTGCATCCAGATTATGTGAAAATTGTCAGTGAAAGAAGAGAAAAAAGGTTGAAAGGAGAGCAGGTAGAATCAGATGTTATTTTTCCATTATTATGCAAAGACGGTTCCTATAAATGGACGGAATCAGTTGTAGCAACAGATATTAAAGAAGGAATGATATATGCAGTTTTACGAGATATTACCCAAAAAAGGCTTGATGATGAAATGTTAACTAATTACACCCAGAAATTAAAAGATAATGAACAACAGATACAAACCATTTTTGATGGCGCTCCTGATCCGGTAATTGTAATTGATAGTGAAAGCAATGTTTTAAGATGGAATGCAAAGGCAGAATTTGTTTTTGGATGGACAACAACCGAAATTATAGGGAAACCGTTGTATGAATTTATTATTCCAACGCAGCATCGCGAATCCCATAAAAAAGGCATGGAACACTTTTTAACCACTGGTGAAGGAAATATCATAAATAAAACATATGAGATAGAAGCTGTAAATAAAGCGGGCGCTGAATTTCCTGTGTCTATAAGTGTTTCGCCTATTAAAAGGGGTGAAAAATATCTTTTTATTGGTTTTGTAAGAGATATTACTGAAAGTAAAAAAGCCGTTGATGAATTGTATGAGAATGAAGAAAAGTTACGTTTAATTTTAGAGAATATTAGCGAGGGCGTTATTGTCGCTAATGCCGATAAAAAAGTAGTAATGGCGAATTATATGGCCAATGAAATTTTTGGAATTGAAGAGGATGATAAAATATCATCTGATTTAACAGATCATTTTGAACTGTATTTTCCTGATGAAAAAACGGTTTTTCCTTCTCAAAAATTACCCATGGAACTAGCGCTGGACGGAGAGGAAACAAATGATATCGATTTGGTCCTTTGGAATCCTGTTGCTCAGCAAAAGAGACGGGTTCTCATTAGTGGCAGGCCATTAGTTGATCAGGACAATAATGTTGTTGCAGCTGTTGTAACCATAAAGGACATCAGTAAATACAAACAAATGGAAGAGGAATTGAAAGAAACGGAATTAAAATACCGAAAGTTAATCGGTTTTAGAAAAGGAGGAGATACCGTTATTTAATTTTTTATAAAATAAAACAGGAACTGATATAATCAAAAAAACCACGAATGAACGTGGTTTTTTGTCTTTTGTATTGAATTTTAGCAATACTCGTTGAAAGCATCTTTTAAGTTTTCAGCAATTAATTCAGCTGGACGACCTTCAATATGATGACGCTCTAACATATGGACTAATTCTCCGTTTTTGAATAAAGCCATACTTGGCGATGATGGAGGAAAAGGGAACATATGTTGTCTTGCAGCATCAACTGCTTCTTTGTCAACTCCTGCAAAAACAGTGATTAAATGGTCTGGTTTTTTTGCTCCATCTAAGCTCATTTTTGCTCCCGGACGTGCATTTCTTGCAGCACAACCACAAACTGAATTCACAATCACTAATGTTGTACCTTCAGCTTTCATTGCGTTTTCAACTGCTTCAGCACTATGTAAATCTTGAAAACCTGCAGCTGTTAATTCAGCTTGCATTGGTTTTACCATTTCTTCTGGATACATATTTTTTATTTTAAAAAGTTTAAAATTACCTTTGTTTAATCATGCAAAGTTACAAAGTTTAAATCCAACAGGTTTATTTGTAGTATAAAGTTTTGTTATAGTTTGATTGTTATTTTATTTGTTTTAAAATAACATGAAATAGAGCTTTGATAAATAGCATTTTAGGACATTTTAATATCACTTGTATGTCTTCTGGAAAAGAAGTTTCTTCGTCTAAGAATTTAAAAATTAGCGTTGGATTTCCTTTTTTGAACATGGAAGAAAATATAGTGCTTCCCAATTCATTTTTACGGTCTAAAATATCCAAAAGCAACAAATCATAAAACCAGAATTTACTCTTTTTATGGAACTTCGTGAAATTAGTTTCCGTATGCAAAAAAGAAACCAATTCAGTAGATTTTTTATCGGAATTTTTAAAAGTATAGCCTGTGCTGGCTTTAGTCCAGCCACCTGAAGTGCCTATATTAATAACATTTTTTGTGTTTAATTTCCAAAAAGGATAGCACGTCATAGGAATACTTCCTTGCTCTTTTTCTATGATTTCGTAATTTATTATGCCAAGATTTTGTATGTATTTTTTGATTTCAGTTTCATATTCCTCTTTCTTTAAATGTTGATGAGAAAATAAAGTGTATTCCAGTAAAGCTTCGGTTCTGGAAGTGGGCAATACGTACATAAAGCGCGTATTTCCTCTTTGTTCTACCGAAAAATCCATGAATATGGCTTGTTCCGGGTTAAAAACAGCTTGCTCACTTTTGATAAACCAACCAATAAAGTGTTGCTGTAAAACAGGGTATTTTGATTGATTTTCTACTTTTTGGTTGTTGTAAATGCTATTAAAAAGCTTAGAACAGGAGAAACTTTCAGAATCAGTTTGTAGCAGAATTATATTTTCGGATTCTTCAATTTCCAATACTTTTTGATTGACGAAAGTGATATTTCTTTGTTTCGAAATCAAATCAAATACGTGCTTGTAAAAATCCGAACCTTTCACCATGTTGTAGTGATAGGGTTTTAGATCTAGATTGCGGCGAAAGTCTTTGTTGGCAAACAATGCCGAATTCCATTTTTTTGAAATTGATTGTTCCCAAATTATTTCTTGCTTTTCCCAAAAACACCAGGTTCTATCGTTGGTTTTTTTAGTGTTTTCATCAATAAGCAAAATACTTTTATGCTTAAATTTTCCCGAAAGTACCATTTTATTAACGGTCATCAAAGCCGATAAGCCAGTTCCAGTAAAGATGTAATCGAAGTGTTTCATTTATATTGATGACAATTTTTATCAAAAATAGTGAATTTTGAAGGAATCGAAATCAAATTTTAAATCGAAACGAATAACCTAAAGCGGCAAAATATTTTGGGGAAGATTTAGATAAACCCAGTCCGCCAGAAATGTCTAATTGATGGTTTGGATTAAATAAGCAGGTTAATCCAGCATCAAATCGATGGTCTGGTTTTTCTAGTTGAGGAATATATCCATAGAATTCAATATATCCACCTATTTTTTCAGTGATGGAATATCCTGTTGTGAAAGTATAAATAAATGTAGGTTCAGCTGTTTCTCCATTCCATTCGGCGCCAAGATTGTAGCTTAATGATTGTTTATCTGAGATGGTGTGTTGCATTGTGAATCTAAATTCAGGCGTATAGAATTGGCTTTTAAAATTTTCAGAACCGACTTTAGGAATTGAAATGTGTGCAATAAAGGACGCAGCTGGAATTATTCCTGTTTCTTCCAAAAGTCGGGTTTTGAATCCTATCAGTATTGGATTAAATCCTGATATTTTGTCAGAACTATTTTTTTCAATCACATATTCGGTGATTAAACGTAACTCTAAATGATCATTTATTCCAAAACGGGTCAAAATTGTAGGCACAACAATTTCGGTTGAATTGGTGTTATTTTTTTCATAAATGAAACCATTTTCTAGTTGAAAATAATTCTTAGGTGTAATGAAAGGACACTCCGTCTGGTCTGGTCTGTCGGTTTGAATGGACGGATAATTTTGCGAAAATAGCAGGTTGGAAAATGGCAACATTATAAGTACTAAAATATTTTTTTTCATTATTTCTAAATAAAAATTTAGACAAAACTAAAAAATATATTTTGTATATAAAAATTTATTATATTTGCTGATATAACTTTAAAAAATGGGAAAATCTTTAGAAGATGTACACCAGTCAGTTTCTACTCAAAATAAAAAATCGGCCTTTAGAAAAATAGTAGCCTTTTTTGGTCCAGCCTATTTAATCAGTGTTGGTTATATGGACCCGGGAAATTGGGCGACTGACATTGCCGGCGGAAGCCAGTTTGGTTATTCCTTGCTTTGGGTTTTATTGATGAGTAACCTGATGGCGCTTTTATTACAAAGTTTAAGCGCACGATTGGGAATTGTAACCCAACGCGATTTGGCGCAAGCCTCACGGGAAACCTATTCGCCGTTTATCAATTATATTCTTTATTTTCTTGCCGAAATTGCAATTGCCGCCTGTGACCTTGCCGAAGTTTTGGGAATGGCAATTGGTATCAATTTATTATTTGACATTCCGCTTATTGAAGGCGTGATTATAACCGTTTTAGATACTTTTTTACTACTGTTCTTAATCAATAAGGGCATCCGAAAAATGGAAGCTTTTATCATTGTATTGGTTGCAATCATTGGGTTCTCGTTTATTTTTGAAATGTTTTTTGCCCAGCCGGAAATAGGGAAAGTTATTTATGGACTAATTCCTTCGATGCCTAATGAAGCAGCACTTTACATTGCCATAGGGATTATTGGTGCAACGGTTATGCCGCACAATTTGTACCTGCATTCCTCATTGGTGCAAACCAGAAATTTCGACCGAAGCAATGCTGGTATTAAGCAGGCTTTAAAATACAATTTCATAGATTCTACCATTGCATTAAATCTGGCCTTTTTTGTAAATGCCGCTATTTTAATATTGGCAGCAGCCACATTTTATAAAAACGGCATGTATGAAGTTGCCGAAATTCAAGATGCACACAAATTTTTAGCACCACTTTTAGGCAATAAATGGGCACCAATATTATTTGCCGTGGCCTTGATTGCTGCAGGACAAAGCTCAACCGTTACCGGAACATTAGCCGGGCAAATTATTATGGAAGGCTATTTGAATTTACGAATCCAACCTTGGGTTCGAAGAATAATCACCCGATTAATCGCCATTGTTCCTGCCGTAATTGTAATTTCCATTTTTGGCGAAGGCATCACAGGAAAATTATTGATTTTAAGCCAGGTAATTTTAAGTTTGCAATTGGGTTTTGCAATTATTCCGCTAATTCATTTTGTCAGCGATAAATCAAAAATGAAAGGATTTCATATTGGTACAATTACCCAAATTGCTTCTTGGATTATAGCAACAATTATCGTTTCACTAAATGCCAAATTAGTTTTTGATGAAATAAACGGTTGGCTCGAAACCTCTGATAACCCAATTGTATTATGGTTTACCGTGGTTCCTTTAGCATTTGGTTTCTTGATTTTGTTGCTTTACATCGTAGTGAAACCATTTATTGCCAAAACCAAAACTAGGATTCTAAACCATTCACCACACAATTTAAAACTGCAATTTTCTAAAACTGCGATCTACACTAAAAAGAATATTGCCGTTTCAGTAGATTTTTCAAGCGCGGATGAAGTAGCATTAAACAACGCATTTCAATTAGGAGGAATAGATGCAAAATACACCTTAATTCACGTAGTAGAAACGGTAGGAGCACTCGTTTATGGAGAAAAAATTGACGATCATGAAACTTTAATTGACGAAAAACTATTGAACGAATACAAAGAAATGCTGTCAGAAAAAGGATTTATAGTCGAAATACAATTGGGTTTTGGAAAACCAAATACAGTGATTCCTACAATTATCAATGAAGGAAATTTTGATGTCTTGGTCATGGGAACTCACGGGCATACCGGGTTCAAAGATTTAATCTTTGGAACTACTGTTGACAAATTAAGGCACAAAATTAAAATTCCATTACTTGTCGTAAAGAATTAAATGCTGAAGCTGAATTTGGTTTAGTATCAGCAACTATTCCCGCTGTACGTTACAAACAAAGTTCACTGAACTCCAATGAAAATAAAAGTATAGTGAAGTAATCTTTATTGTTTTTAAAGAAAAAAAATAAAGGATTTCCACTGCTATCGGGGCTAAAAAATCAAAAATCAATAATCTTCAATCTCAAATCAAATGACTTTCTCCGAAGAAAATTACCTTAAAACCATATTTCATCTAACGATTCTTTCTGATTCAGAAATAAGTACTAATGCCATTGCAGAAATGATGGAAACCAAAGCTTCATCCGTAACCGATATGCTCAAGAAATTAGCCGAAAAGGATTTGGTTCATTATAAGAAATACCAAGGGGTTTCTTTAACCGAAAAGGGTAAATTATCTGCAAAAATGATTGTAAGGAAACACCGTTTATGGGAAGTTTTTCTAGTTGAAAAATTGAATTTTTCCTGGGATGAGGTTCATGATATTGCTGAACAATTAGAACATATTAAATCAGAAAAGCTAATCAACAAACTTGATGATTTTCTAGGAAACCCAACCGAAGATCCGCATGGTGATCCCATTCCGGATGTTAATGGCCGCATGATTAAAATTGAAAAACAATTGCTTTCAGAATTGCATGAAAATCAAATGGGAATATGTGTAGGAGTAAAAGACACTTCATCTGAATTCCTTAAATATTTAGACAAGCAAGGAATCGCATTAGGTTCTAAAATTGAAATTATAAGTAAGGAAAGTTTTGATTTGTCTCTGAAAATAAAAGTAGACCAAAAGGATTTAACCATTTCGAATAAAATTGCCACTAATCTTTTTGTAAAAACTACGTAACCAAAAGGACTATATTTGGTATAATTAAAAGAAAAATCAAATGAAAAATAGTCTCTTAGCCTTTTTACTGATTTTTTGTACTTCCGTTTTTGCTCAAAATGCACAAAAGGAAAATATAAAATACGTAAAGATCACTCAAAAAATATGCCTTAAAAAAATAGGGTATCAATTGGTTTTGAAGGAAGTTATTTCTGATTCCCGTTGTCCGGATGGTGTTATTTGTGTTTGGGCTGGTGAAGCTTCAGCAGTTATTTCCGTTTATAAAGATTCAAAATTAGTGGAAGATAAAACCATCGTTTTTTCTCCAAAAAATGAGGAAGCAAACCAGCAATTGTTTGCTGAATATTTGCCGAAAAAACAAAGAAAAATAAAAACTGCCAGTGTTTTTCCGTATCCAAAACAAGGTATAACTATTACTAAAAAAGACTATTATATCAAAATTGGGTATATAAAATAAGCTTTGTGCCAACAGTAATTATAGCGATGTTTTACTCTTATTTAAGTTTAAAAAACAGTTCAGTATTCTATGTTTAATTGGATAGTGTGATTCTGGTTTTTTATCCTTTTTTAAAACCAATTAATTTTCGGTATTTCTGCTCGCTTTCTTCTAGAGCGACCTCAAGTTCTTTGTAATAGGTTATGTCTTTTATATTAGCAACGGCGGCTATAACATAGTTGTTTTCATCAATTATTGGTCTGCCACTAATGATAACCCGTTTTTTGGCTTTAGTTTCTGAATCTTCAATTATTATCTCAACATCATCCGTTGATTCTCCTTTTAATGCTTTTTCGAGTGGAAGATTTTGTGCCGGGAAAATGGTTTTTTCGTCAGGATAATACAATTCATATTTTGTAGACCAATCAAGGGTTGTTGGGGCTGTGGCATCTTGCTTTATTCCTATTATTTCTTCTGCCATGTGATTGGATAAAACAATTCGTTTGTGATTATCAGTTACAATAATGCCCTCACCAATATTTTCCAGAATTAATTTTAATTTGAGTTCATTAAGACGCACTAATTTATCAGCTTCTATTTTCTCGTTTTCAAGTTTTTTGCTTATCGAAATGTCTTTAATAAATGCAATGAAGATATATTTTCCTAAAATAGTAGCTTGTGATACTGTTAGCTCAATATCAAATTCGACATTTTGTTTGTTTAGCGCTGTGGTTTCAAATGTTTTATTAAGAATAGGTCCTTCGCTAGTATCTATAAAATGTTGAAGTCCTTTTAAATGATTCTCTCTATGCTGTTTTGGCATAATTAATTCGTGCATTCGTTTGCCTAAGGCTTCTATAATTGTCCAGCCAAATATTTTTTCAGCTTGAGGATTCCATCTTATGATGATTCCTTGGTCATTTATTACAATTAAAGCATCTGGAGCCTCATTAAATATGGTTTGTAATTGACCTTCGCTTTCTTTAAGTTTTTGTTCTGCTGCTTTTCGTTCCGTAATATCCCTAAGAATGGATTTATGCCCGGTTATCGTATTTCCTTCTCTTAACTGCATCACCGTTTGTTCTACCCATTTTTGTTCTCTTGATTTGGTTAGTATGGGAAATGTAAATTCCGTTTCATCTATTTTATTTTTAAATTGATTTAAGTAGAACTCCGCCACGCGGTCTTTCCACTCTGGAGCGACTAGTTCTGAAAAATGTTTTCCTATAAGTTCCTCCTGAGAGTAACCTGTAAGTTTTTTACAAGCAGGATTGATATAGGTAAAATACCCTTTGTAATCAGAAGTATGGACGACATCACTTATATTTTCTACAATTTCACGGTATTTTTCTTCGCTTTTGCGAAGAGTTTCTATAGCTTCTGCTAATTGTGCAGTACGTTCTGTTACTTTGCGTTCCAGTTCTTCATTCAATTTTTTGATCTCATTTTCTGAAGTTTTTCGTTCCGTGATGTCATGGATTACCAGAACACCGCCGGTTATAGTTCCAGCTGGGTTTTTTAATGGTCTGGCGGTTACAACTACAGAAAGACCTTCAGGTTTTTTATAATTTTGGATGAATATTTCCATATTATCCACTTCTTCGCCATTTAATGCTTTCACTAAAGGAAGTTCGTCAGTATTGAAAATTGTTTTGGTGTCTGGCAAAAAGAAACCATAAGTTTGAGCCCATCTTTCTATAGGAATATCCATGGGGCCAATTCCTATTATTTTTTCACCTGCAGCATTCCAAAGGATAATTTTTTTATTCTCATCAGCAACGATTAATCCATCACCCATGTTTTGTATCACTGATTGTAAAAGTGTATTTTGGTTATTCAGTTGTTCTTTGGATTGTGCTACTTCATAGTCTCTTTTTTCAATGTTTTCCAACATATTATTAAGTCCCAATGTGAGGGTACTGATTTCATCTTTTCCTTCAACGATCATGCGGGTTTTGTAATTACCGGTATCCTTTATCTGTTGTATTACTGTTACTAAGTTTAACAATGGTTTTGAGATGTATTTTTTAATGATCATCGCAATTAAAAAAGCAAGTCCGATTCCCACAATGAGCAATACGATTCCCAGGCGTAAAACATCCATTTTTATTTTATTCAATTCCGATAGTTCAAAGTTGATACAAACTATTCCTATTGTTTTATTATCTTTTTTGATTTTGGTGTAAACAAAAAGATTGTTATTGGTAAATCTGAAACTTTTCTGATCCATAGCAGGAACAACAAACCGAAATTTAGGATTGGCGCCCGGTTTAGTGTAGGATGCAAAAACATGCCCTTTTTTGTCCAGTATGCTTGCATTTATAATGTCGTTTTGTACGGCTAATTCGGATAGAATTTTCTTAGCGGCAGCATTATCCAAAAATTCAAGAGCCGAAACACCATTAAAACCTACCACTTGCGCAATAGCCATTGAACTTGTCATTTTCCGGTCTTTGAATCCTTTTATATCTATTATAACAAATGTTGTAATGCAAAGTGCTAATACAAATGCCGAGGTAAAAACCTGCATGAGTACCAGCTTGTTTTTAATGGAGATGTTACGTAAACTCATCATTTGTTTATTGTTTTAATGGTAAAAAATAGTACTTCGCACACAATAGGTGCTGTGATTTTACTTTTTATGAAGTTATACTTTCACTTAAATTGACGCGTAAATGAAACGATACAAATTTGCAATTTGATATTCTTATTGGACAATAATAGCATGTTGCAGCAAGAAGGAACTGATTCCAATTCCGGCTTTATTTATTGCTTTTAAGTTTACTTCAAATTTTAATTTATTTTCGACTATAACAAAATTCATCTGCGCTCCTTTTTTCCCATAACCATTACGCTCTGTTACTATCAATACAGGTTTGCCTGAAAATTTAGAAAGAATAGTTTCAATTGGGATGGTACTATTGTAAGGAACAAACAGAATATTACAAAAAGGGATTTCGTCTAAATTTTGATATTCTTTAATATCAATTTTTTTAGTTTTTGGAATGTCTTGTAATGAAGTGGTTATTGGACTTTGCTCCAGAATAGCTATTTTAAAAACTTGATTTTTAGAATAGTCTTTCCAGTTAACATAATCTATAAAACGATATAGAAAAGCAGCTTTTAAGGCATATTCCTTTCCTCCGGCATTCTCTTGGGCGGCTATTTGATTTGCTCCCATCAGTATGATGATTACTCCCCAAAAAAAGATATGATTTTTAAGTGTCATGACATTTTATTTTTATCGAAGTTCTGACGTGTTTTGAAAAAAATTAATGCTGTCTTATTTTTAAGAAATTCTGATTTTAGAATAAAGGTTCCTAAAGTGTCTTAATTTGAAATCAATTGCAATATAATTACTGTAAGGGACTTTCATTTAGTTATTTAACGCATTTTTTGGGTAAATCAGGTAATAAAATGACTAATTATGAAAAAAGACAGGTTGCTTTTTTCATATTGATGCTATTTTGAGGTTTCTTGTAGTTTTCTCCTTTAAATCATTAAAGATTCTAATTACTAATTCATAGTAGTTTTATAATTCCATTGTGGTATAGGAGTACAGCTAAAAGTCCTGAAATTATGTTCAATAAACACCTTAGATTCAAACACAAATTAAATTATTTTTTTTTGTAAAAAAAAATGTAAGTAACTGATTTTTAGTCTAAAAAAGCAATTTTATACTATGTAAATTTAGTTAATTTAAATCAAATAGTTTAAATTAAACAGGTAAATTTTTCAAGAAAAAGTAAGGTAGATTCTGGTTTTAAATTTGTGTAATTTAATTGCTGCCAGATTCTTAAAGTTTTAAAAATAAATGAATTTTTAATCAAGATTTTTAATGACAACCGCAATCGTCATCACCACAATTCTTTTTAGATTTTTTCTTCCAGAAGAATTTTCGAATTAAAAAAGCTACTGCAATTGCAAGTGCAACAAAAGCTATAATTTCTTGAATCTCCATAATCGTTTATTTTAGAATTTGATAGGCAATCAAAGCTACAACATAGGCAAAACCGCTCATGAATATAAGTTGTCCCAAAGGCCATTTCCAGCTGTTGGTTTCTTTCTTGGTAATCGCTAGTGTACTGGCACATTGCATTGCAAAAGCATAAAATAATAGTAGCGATATCCCTGATGCAAAATTGAATATTTTTTGACCAGTTTCAGGATTGATTTCGGATGCCATTTTATTCTTTATGGTAACTTCATTATCGCTTCCTCCAACACTGTAAATGGTCGCTAATGTTCCCACAAATACTTCTCTGGCAGCAAATGAACTGATAATGGCAATACCTATTTTCCAATCGTAACCTAAAGGAGAAATTGCAGGTTCAATAGTTTTTCCCATTAAACCAATATAAGAATTTTCTAGTTTTTGTGAGGCAACAGCATTATTAAATTCTGTTTTTGGCAGTGGTTTGTTTATCGTTTTTTTAGCTACAATTTTTTCAGCATTATTGAATTTTTCTCCAGGTCCGTAGGAAGCTAAAAACCATAGAACGATGGAGATGGCTAAAATAATTTTTCCTGCTCCAAAAATAAACGCTTTTGTTTTTTCGATTACATTAATTCCCACGTTCTTAAAAAGGGGTAATTTATAATTGGGCATTTCAACAACAAAATAGGTTTTTCCTTTTATTTTTAGAATTTTATTTAAAATATAAGCAGATAAAATGGCCATTCCAAAACCTAAAAGATACAATAACATCAACGTCATTCCTTGCATATTCAAAATCCCAAAAATGTGTGTGTCAGGAATTACAAGCGCTATAATGATGGCATAAACGGGCAGTCTTGCAGAACAGGTTGTAAAAGGAGTTACCAGTATGGTGATAAGTCGTTCTTTCCAATTTTCTATATTTCTGGTAGCCATAATCGCTGGAATTGCACATGCTGTTCCTGAAATAAGTGGTACAACGCTTTTACCGGATAAACCAAATTTTCGCATGATTTTATCCATTAAAAAAACTACTCGGCTCATGTAACCACTTTCTTCGAGGATGGAAATGAACATAAACAAGAAGGCAATTTGTGGTATAAATATCAAAATTCCTCCAATTCCTGGGATAATTCCCTGCGAAATTAAATTGGTTAAAACTCCAGCTGGTAAATTGTCGGCCGCAAGTGAACTCAACGAAGCAAAAGTGCTGTCGATAAAATCCATCGGAATTTTAGACCATTCGAAAATGGATTGAAAAATAACGAATAAGATTAAAAAGAAAATGACATAACCCCACACTTTATGCGTCAGGACACGATCGAGTTTGCTTCGAAAATCTTTAGCGACAGTTTCATCTACTTTTAGTCCTACTTTCAGCACATCATTGATAAACTGATAGCGTTTTATAGTTTCTTTTTGTTGCAAACGTTTTAAATCTGAGTGTGATTTAGTCAACGAATTTCGAATTTCGTTACGATCTAAATTCAGGAAATTTACATCCTGTGTGATTACTAGCCATAATTTATACAACAATTGGTTAGGAAATGTTTTGCGTAACGTATTGAAATATTCAGGATCAATACTGGACGCATTCAAACAGGGTTCACTAGAAATCGTTTTGTAGGTAACAATCAATTTTTTTAGTTCATCAATTCCAAAACCTTTTCGGGAACTGATTAACGCAATCTTGGTTTTTAGATGTTCTTCAAGGTAAGGAATGTCTAGTGTTATTCCTTTATATTCCATTCTATCAGCCATGTTTATGACTAAGATAGTAGGGATTTCTAAATCTTTTATTTGTGTGAAAAGAAGTAAGTTACGTTTCAAATTTTCAACATCGGTAACCACAAGGGCTACGTCTGGGTATAATTTGTCATTTTTATTCAGTAGCAATTCAATAACTACATTCTCATCAATGGAACTGGCATTCAAACTATAAGTTCCTGGTAAATCTAGTATATTGGCTTTTACATTATTGGGTAATTTACAAAAACCAATCTTTTTTTCAACGGTAATTCCGGGATAATTGCCCACTTGTTGGTTTAAACCTGTCAATTGATTGAAAACGGAAGTTTTCCCAACATTAGGATTTCCTATTAAAGCGACATTGATGTTTCGATTGCTTACCATAAGTTGGTTTTCATGATTTCAACTTCGATTTCTCGTGCCGTTTCTATGCGAATAGCAACATGTGAACCATTAATATTCAAATATAAAGGATCTCCAAAAGGAGCTATTTGAAGTAATTCTACCATATTTCCGGGTAAACAACCCATTTCTAGTAGTTTTAAAGGAACGATATCAATATCAAAATCTTTGATAATGGCTTTTTCGCCTTTTTTGAGGGACTGTATCGTTGTTCGCAAGACTTATTTAGATTGAATTAAGATTACAAAAGTACATATTTTAATGCCAAAACAAATGATAATTATCATTTTTGTAATTTTTTCAGATAAATAAATACTAGCAAATAAAGGCTATTAACAGGACTGATTAAAATAGAAAACTGTTGATATTCAAAATTTTAATCTTTTTTATTCGGTACATAAAAAATTAATATCTTCTAGCAACCGTTTCATATCTTCTTTTTTAGTTCCGTCATAAAAACCACGAACCCGTCTTTTAGTGTCAACCAAAACAAAATTTTCGGTATGAACCATATCATACAACTGTTCAGGTCTTCCTAATTTTACGGCCAAATAGGATTTTCTTGCCATCGTGTAAATGTCTTTTTTATCGCCGGTTACCAAGTTCCATTTGCTGTCAATAACTCCGTTTTTTAGTGCATACGCTTTCAAAACTGGTATACTGTCGACTTCTGGAAATACGGTATGGGAAAGCAACATTACTTTTGGATTATTGATAATCGCTTTTTGAACCTCGGCTAAATTTGTTGTCATTTTTGGACAGATTGAACCACAGGTGGTAAAGAAAAAATCAGCTACATATACTTTGCCTTCATAGTCTTTTTGGGTAATGGTTTTTCCGTTTTGATTTACAAATGAAAAATCAGCAATCGTATGATATTTACTGATGTATTGAACGGTGCTGTCTACTAATTCCGGGTTTACATCTGAAGGATTATAAATGGGTAGTGTTTTACTTGGTTTAAGGGCCACATAAAACAAGTAAATTGTTATGATAGAAAAGACTAATAAAACACCAAAGAACTTTCGGTATTTATAAAAAATAGATTTCATAAAAGTAATTTGATGCAAAAATACGAAAAGGTAATTTTAAAAAAGAATCTTTTTAATTTTATCAATTTTCAATAGTGGAACAATTAAAAACAGTTGCATTTTTAGGATAAATACTATAATTTTTTTGTTTTTTCAAAATTGACTTTACAAAACCTGCCAGCGTATAAATTGATGTGAACAACATACATCATTCCTTTAGCATTGTTAAAATTTAACTATTAAATTGCAAAATAGTTGTCTTCCATGTTGTAAAAATTCTTTTGGACCACCTATTCTAATATTAGGTTGATAAATTTTTGAATCAAACACATTTGTAACTAATACTTGGGCAGTAATTTCGGCATCATAGACTTTTATTTTTGTATGCGAAAATGTCAAATCTAACTTAGTATAAGACGGAATCGTAATTATTTGTGTTATGTCTTTATTGCCATGTTTTGCCTGAATTTGAGAATAATAATTGATTCTCGAATTGATTGTAAAGTTGTCAGTTGCATCAAAAGTCAAACCTCCTGTTATTCTATGGGGATAAACACCAAGATTTACCGTACGAACTCCAGCATATTCATCAGCATCTTTTTTAACATATGAATAACTAATTTCTGTTCTAATTTTGCCTGTTTTATAAAATAATTGACTCTCAATACCAAAGACATTTATTACATTATCTGAATTTATGAACCCGCCTGTTTCGGTAGGTTCAATAAAATTTGTAGCTATATTTTTGTAGGCAACAATATTTGCTATTAAATTACTGGTAAACGATTGATTAATTCCAATCTCAAAGGTATTCATACGAGCCGGATCAAGTTCATTAACCACATTTTTTACTGATGAGGCGCCAAGTTCAAAAATATTAGGTTCACGGAAAGCCTGCCCAAAAAGAAATCGAATCGAAGTTCTTTGAAATGGTTTGTAAACTAGTCCACTGCGAAAGGTGAAAATGGATTTATAGATATTGTGATAATCAAATCGTCCTCCCAACGTGAGATATAATTTATCAAATAGTGTTTTTTGCAATTGTAAAAACAGTGAATTTTTATCCTGACGAAAAAATGGTTTGCGCATTCTGTTTTCAATAGAACGTGTTTCATCAAAACTAGGGTTTAATTGGTCTGTAGAAAGTGCTAAACCTAATAAGTCAAGCCTATCAAATGTATACCCGCCAATAATTGATAAGGTCTGACTTGGAACATAATTCAATTGCACGTTTCCTTTATATCGTTTTGAACCTGAACTCGATTGCTGTGAATAGGCCAACATAAAATTGTCTTTAATTTCATGATCCGTAAGGGCTATATCTGGATTATGCCCATTTTTCACAAGAGTATCATAGACAGCAGTGTCAAATGTGTAGTTTACCCCCCAGAATCGTTCTTTATAAAACTGGAGTTCTGTAGTTATTTTAAGTTTTGCAGTAATTTCTTTTTCTATACCAGCATAATACAAGGTTAATTGGCGGTGGTCACTTTGATTGGTGTAATCTAACGAAATATTTTCAAGTCCTTTACTGCCTTTAATGTCATAACCCTCTATTCCCACATAGAAACCTTTATAAGAAATTTTAGCAGCATATGGTAGCGACCAGCTGTACTGTTTGAATTCTTGGTTTTCGGGAAATGCTTTATTTGGAACTCCTTGTCTGAAATTTATAGTGTCTTTTATAAAATCTTTATAATCCCAAAGATTGCTACGGAAATATCTAAAACTACCACTAATGCGAAAATCATTTAGATTTCTTCCAAAAACGATGCTTTGAGATTGAGTTCCTTGTGTTCCAACTTCAGTATGATACTCTATTTCATTAAAATCAGAGGAATCATTTTTTGTGATGATATTAATAACACCAACCAAAGCATTGGCACCATAAAGTGCAGAAGCCGGGCCTTGCAGTATTTCAACCTGTTTGATGTTATGCATTGCAAATTGTGTTGAAATAAATGTTTCGGAAGCATATAAATTTTGCATTTCTCGTCCGTTTATTAACAGTAGCGTTTGCGAAAAATTACTTAGAAAACCGCGTTGTCCGCCAAAAGTAAAATGGTCGGTTCTTATGGCTACCACACCCGGGACATTTTCTAATAAATTTGTTAAATCAGTATAGCCATTTTCAATAATATCTTTTTCAGTGACTACGTAAATGGTTGCAGGTGCAATTTTCTGATTTTCTGGTTTTTTAGAAGCAGTTATAACTTCAACATTCATTAGTTCTTCCAGACTGAGTTCAAAAAAATCAACGCCAGAAATCAATGTTATGTTTAAATTTATCGTTTCACTGGTGATTTCAATCGCTTGCACTTTGAAATTTTCTTTTATAAATTCAAGAGTTCCTGCAGCTGCTGGAACTTCAATGGAATACTTTCCTGTCGCATCTGTAAAAGTTTTTAGGGGTGTGTTTTTCAAACTAACTTTTACATTTTCAATAGGTTTGTTTGTTTTGTCTGTGATTAGCCCAGTTACTGTTCGTTGTGCAAATACCATATTTGCTGTGAGAACCAATATAATAAATAAAGATTTTTTCATGATTTCTTTTTTTATTAATAATTGATGATTTGTTGGTAAAAAAATGTCTTTTCAGGTAGGACTAAGTTATTTCAATCAACTCTATAAAATATTTTTTCGCTGTTACGTTTTAAAGAACCACTGGCTTTGTTCCATCTTCATTTTTTGAATCCAACTGTCTTGAAAAATAGTTTTATCGTGTTTGCAATTTGGTTTTGATAGCATTGTGATAAATTGTTTTAAGGATGAAGTTAGCATTGTAAAGTATTACATCCTTAGTGATTTCGGTAACGGTTTTTTTTATTGAAGAAAAACAAAAAATGATTTTAATGCCTCAATATAAATTTTACCGTGCTGTAAGTTTATCGTTTGGATAGTAACCAAAGTTTAAATTTTTCTATTCGTTCCTTGTTTTAATAGATGGAAATTTAGTACTTTATTCTTCTTTTGCTTAAAAAAAATGAATTGTAGATTGTATTGAATAAATACTAAATACTCAAAATTAACCACCATCTTATGCCTTCTTTTTGAATAAATGCTAAACTGACTTTCATCTCAGTTTTTATAGGTTTCGTTGTTGAATTTTTTTTAGATTTTGGCATATTAAAGTTAGTGAATTTTTTGTTTTGCGTTGCTGTTTTTTTTAATAAAAATGAATAAAAAAGAAGCTGACAAAAATTACTTTTTCTCGATTAAAATCGAAATTTAAAGTTCCAAAATTCAATTTTTTTTCAGTCAACTTGTTTAGGGCCAGTACAATGACTAATGTATTATCGGCGTTCTTTTCTCAAAGAATAATTTACCATATATAAGCCAAACAAAGTGACCGCTCCTCCTAATGCAATTGCTGTATTGAGTGTTTCTCCAAAAATAAGAGCACCTAAAATTACAGCGATAATTGGATTGATGTAGGCATAAATACTATTGATTTCAGCAGGTAAATTTTGCAGTGCATAAATGAATGCGATAAAGGTAAGAACGGAACCAAAGATGACTAAATAAGCAATTGATAACCATGAAATCATTGGTATAGAACTTAAGCTTACGGATGTTCCCGTTGCACCGGTAAAGGCAAAAAGCAAAATACTTGATAAGAACATTTGTAATCCTAAACTGAAATATGGATTGAAACTGGCCGCTTTTTTCTTTGTATATAAGGTTCCAAACGCCCATGTTAAGGTTGAAATAACCGAAATGAAAATTCCAAATCTGAAATCTGGAAGTAAGAAGTCACTTAAATGATCGTAGAAAATAACACAGACACCACCAAAACTTACCACTAAACCAATAACGGCTAACCGTGCCAGTCGTTCACCCCTGAAAAAACTAATAATTACAACCCATAGCGGAACAAGTGCGCCTATAATAGCACCTAAACCACTACTGATGTACTTCACGCCCCAAGTGCTTAGTCCATTGCTTAAAACAAAATTAAGAATGCTGAGAATGATAATTGTTTTCCACTGTTTCCCTTTTGGCCAAGGCGTTTTTTTAAACATAAAAAAGGAAATATAAAGAAACCCACCTATAAATTGTCTGATGCCCGCGAGTTGTAAAGCCGGCATATGCTTTACACCTTCCTTAGATGCAATCCAAGTGGTCCCCCAAAAAAAACTTACCCAACATAAAGCCAAAATAGGCAAGCCAATAGTGTTTATTTTAGATAAAAAAGCGTTTTTAATTTTAGTTCTCACTTTATAAATTTGGTTTTGTAAAAGTATAATTTAAAATGGTTTCCACTTTATCATTCAAAATAGTTTTTCCTATTGATTTTTCGGAATGATTGAATTTTGGCGCAACCAAATTTAAATAAATAGCTTTTTGGCTATAATACTCTTCTCGGGAAGGATGATAAGGAGTCACTGCATTGAAGGTTTCATCCCAAGAATTAGTAGCAATAATCTTTAGAATAATACCGATACAATCCTCCTGATGAATTAGATTTATAGGAGCATCTGGATTGTCAAGATTCTCACGACCCGCCAGGAATTTTATAGGATGTCGGTCTTCGCCAATTAAACCACCAAAACGAAGCACAGTAGTTTTGAAGTTTTTATTGCTTTGTAAAAGCTGTTCTGTTTCCAATAATTGTTTGCCGCTTTCAGTATCCGGTTGAGGTGGTGTTTCTTCAGAAACGACTGTATGTATATCCCCATAAACTGATGTGGAGCTTATGAAAATCACTTTATCAATAGAAGATTTTTCTATAAACGGAATTGTATTTCTAATCTTAGAAACGAAGTTCTCTTTTTCTGAACCACGAAGTTTTGGCGGAACATCAACTATCAAAATTTCGGATTTTTCTAGAAAATCGGTTATTTCCCCTTCTGTTTTATATTCTGAAAGGGTCAGTAAAAAAGGATTGATTCCTGAATTTTCCAACACTGATAATTTCTCCACCGAAGTAGTCGAACCATTTACTGATAACCCTTTTCTTAATAAGGCTTTCGCCAAAGGCAAACCCAACCAACCACAACCTAGAATGCTAATTTTTGTCATTTTTATTTTTAAATTATTTGACTTTCAAGCTGTCTTTCACAATCGTCAAACTATCTTTTACAATAGGAGTTGTCAAGGCAGTATTCAAAGTGTTTACAATCACTATTGGACTTGGTTTTATTTTTTCTTTAATCACCACCGCATCATTCAAAACGAAAGGTGTTGGCATCATCCAGTTCTCTCTTTTTGCTATTCCAAATAAAGGATTGGTAATTAAATCAAAAGAACTTTCCATTAATTCCATATCAAAAACGGTAGCCGTATTTATAGTGAATTGTATTTCCAAAGGGGCATTGTCAACTACATAGTAACTCAATATTTTCTTTCCTTTTCGTTGGTACAATGAATTTTTCTGACCTAAAGAGGTCACGCCGTTTGCTTTAAAATTATGAATAGCCATTTTTTCATTGGCAAAAATATCATAACGGTTTACTTTTCGGTTCGGAGAAATTTTTATTTTTAAATACCTTTGATTGCCCACAATTCGGTCTTCAAGAAATTCGATACTTGGTTTTTCTAATACTTTTATGGGAGCTTTGGATTGATATGTAAAGGTAGTATTGTATTTACTTGGCAATGGCGTGTCCTCCATGGCAGTCGCTTCTTTTGGGTTTTCGCCTAAATAGCCTTTGGTCCAGGAATCAAGATTGGTGTCATACGTTAGCCAATTTGCCGTGTTTGTATCGGCATTATAAACATATAACAAACTGTTTGATTTAGCTTTTCCAAATTCGTATCCTGATTCGGAATGCGCTTTCGCAAAAAAGCCGATGGCAAGGACAAAAAACACAAACGACCAGATTCCTTTTTTGGCGAAAGCCCCAAAAATAGGCAACAATAAACCGAAAGTCAATACAGTAAGAATCGCACTTCCAAACAGCACTTTTAATCCCAAACCAATAGGGAACATTTGTATAAATGGGGCTATGATGATCAAAGCAGGAATGCTGCATATAAGATTTAGTATTTTATTGGATCTTTGAGTTACAATAAAAACACTAAAAACAAATAGCCCAAAGTAAACCGGAATAATCAAAAAGCCAGCACCTTGTAAAGTAAAAGCCAGACCTCCGTTGATGATAATCCATAGAAATAATGGTGCTACATAATGATTCATCGTGACTTTTTTGGCCGAAAAACGGTTGTAAAATGCCAAGCTTATCGCTAGAGCCAAAAGTACAAATGCAGCGATATAAGCGTGTCCATTATAGGTGAATCCATTGAGTAAATCATTGTATTGCGGGTAGACTTTAAGCAATGCTTTCCATCCAAAAAAAGTAATTAATCCCGTGATGATTACAGAGCCTAAAAACGGAATAAATCCTCGACCAATTTCCCGAAAAGATAAAATGCGTTTGGCTCTTCCTAAAAACAACAGGAAAATGAATAAAGCCAATGCAATTACCACCATTGGTAAAACCCAACTGAAAGGATAACTTATAAATGTATACGGTATAGTAAAATAAACATCATCATCTGTGGCTTGTGTAGTATTCAAATCAGCATTCGAAAAATAGTTTAACAAAGGCATCAAGTATGTGCCTTGATGCGCTAAGGTGTTTTTGTTCAAATGGTTGATGTCATCCTGAACGGTATGATAATTAAAATGGTCGTCAATAAAGGCAAAATTATATCCTTGAATATTGCCTTGTTCCCTAAAAACGGTCAAATCCGTATCATTAGGCAACATTTTATAAATGCTGTACATCAAGGAATTTGATACCGGAAAAGTAGCTTTAGCAGCAGCAAATTCTTTTACCAATCCAGCATTTCCCTTATTGGTTTCCATCAACATATAGCTTGGTCCTGAAGAACCGCGTGCTTCAAAATTGAGTGCCAAACCCACCTCTTTGGCCCATTGATGGCGGGTTACAAAAAGAGCCGCGCCATTCAGTCCTAATTCCTCCGCATCCGAAAACAAAATAATAATATCGTTTTTATGTGGTGTTTTATTGTGTAAAAAAGCACGAACACTCTCTAATATTGTCGCTACACCAGAACCTGCATCGCTTGCGCCATGAGAGTAGGAATGCGGCGCGCTGTCATAATGAGTAAGCAACAGCAAAGCTTTAGAGCTATTGCTACCTTTTATTCGAGCCAATATATTCTTGGATTTTACCAGATTTCCCCAATCACTCAACGTATAGCCTTCCTGAATAGTGGTTTCTAATCCAAGTTTGTTCAACTCTTTTTGAAGATAATTTGCCACAACTTCATGATTATCTGAACCTACATAATGCGGTTGCTTTGAAATGGATTCTACTTGAGCCATAGCCCTTTTTGTCGAAAATTCAGAAAGCAAGCCTTCGTCATCCGAAGTAAAACGTGGCATCATCGTAAAGTAAATCAATCCCAAAATGACTAGGATAAATGAACTGGCAAAAATGGAGAAATAATCTTTTTTCATGATTAGGAAATAGATTGGGGTTGTGGTATTTAAATATCTTTTTTGACTAACATATAAAAATCATTATCTAAATGCATATAGCCTTGGTCATACAGAAAATAGTAGGTATTTCCTGTTTTGGTTTGTAAAATATTGGTGAAAAATTCAAAGTCAAAGCCTTTGCTCAGGAGTTTCGCTCGGGTAGTTTTTGATTTTCCTTCTACATTAAGTTCGGATAGAATGCGGTAATTCTTACGCAACTTATTGTTGATGTTACGCATAAAATTTGTGCTGTCTTTGTTTATCTTGTTATTGTAAGCATTACGACAACCGTCACTGCAAAACTTTTTGTCTTCGCGGCCTACAATCTTTTCGCCACATTCTAAGCAGGTTTTATTCATAGTTTTGTTTTTTGAAGCGAATTAACAGTGCATATTTGTTAATATTGTTCCTGCTTTTCGTTTCAATCTTTATTTTTTAAAGAAAAAAATAAAGGATTTTCACTGCAATCAGGGCTAACGGGAATTAATTTTTTTATTTTGATAAATCAAATACAATCAGTCAAATATATACATTTTTTTCCATTTACAAACGCTTACAAACAGTTACAACCGAAAGTAAACAGTTAGTAACCGAATAATTTTTGCGAGCCATCGCATCTTTGCAATGTTGATTTGAAACACTGATTCAACAAAGAACTTACATACACTAACATTTAAATTTTACACGCCATGAATGCATTAAGAAACAAAGTACAGTTAATTGGACACGTAGGGAATGATCCAGAAATCAAAACTTTTGATGGAGGGAAAAAATTAGCCAATTTTACTCTAGCCACAAACGAAAGTTACAAAAACGACAAAGGAGAAAAAGTAGAAGAAACCCAATGGCACAAATTAGTAGCTTGGGGAAAAACTGCTGAAATTATTGAGAAATACGTAACCAAAGGAAAAGAAATTGCCATCGAAGGTAAATTGGCTCACAGAAGTTACGATGATAAAAACGGAGAAAAACGATATATTACAGAAGTAGTGGTTAATGATATTTTGCTTTTAGGAAAGTAAAACAAGGTTCCAATACGAAACCACCGTTTGCAGCTCAATTTAGCTGTAAACGGTGGTTTTTTTTACAACACTAAGACGAATGCTGCAACTGGCCATGACCATTTTAATGGTTCATTAATTCTTGAAAATAATCTACAAATTGACCTACATGCAAACCATCCATTAATCCGTGATGCACATGAATAGACATGGACATGGTTCTTTTTCCGTTTTCAGCAACCATCATTTTACCAAAAGAAATCTTCGGGCAACTATCTGGAAAAGTATAACTTCTGGCATGAGATAAGGAAGAGAAATTGAGCCACGGTATTGCCGAAAAATGAATTACATTATCATTTTCAAAAGTTCTTGTAAAAAGACCAGTAGTGTTCTGTATGCGTTCAATTTCTGTGATAGCCGTTTTTTTGAAGACAGTGAAATCAGCATTGTATTCAATCAAAGAGAAACCAAAAGTACCGTCTTCCCTACCAATTGTGGCAGAACCATTTATTTGGTCATAAACAAAGATTTTGTCATCAGATATTCGGTAACGAAATGTTTCAATCGTATTGACCGCAACTAATGTTTTGTGTAAGTAATAAATGAAAAATGAAGCGTTTAACGCTTTTGCAGTTTCATAAGCTTTGGTACAATCGATGTTTACAGTTGCACCAAAAAATGGTTCTTCCATTTGTTTAAAAAATAAAAAGTGTTCTTTTCTATTCCAATTTTCTATATCTAAAAGTGTTTTCAAGATTTTGTGATTTTATTTATTAGTTAAAAGTATTGCATTCTTTCAAATCTTAAATTCATTTTATTTAATTTTTATTGTAAATAAGAAGAAAATTGATGTTTGTAATGGTATGATATTAAGAAATTGTTGCTGATAAGAACCCAGAATAGTAGACATAAAAAAGCCCTAAAAGAAATTCCTTTTAGGGCCTTTTGGAAATAAAAACTAAATTTATTTTACTCTGAAAGTAACTCTTCTAACTAATCGTCTTGCGTTTTCTGAATCAATATCTACTGAAGTATCTTCGCCAGCTGCAATTACATTCAATCTTGAAGCATCAACATTAGCTTTCACCAAAGTATTTTTCACATTGTTAGCTCTTGCATTAGATAACTTATCATTGTAAGCAGATCTTCCTATTTCGTCAGCATGACCTACAATATCAATTGTCGCAGTAGGATTGTTTCTTAGGTAGGTTAACATAAAATCAGTACCTTCTGTTGAGACATTGGTTGGAGTAGATTTATTGAAATCAAAATAAACTGCAACATAACCACCGTTGATTAAGCTTTTAATTAATTCGTTGTTTGTTAAAAGCGGAGAGTTATTAGTCGTACTACCATAATTTTTCAAGATGTAAGCTTCTGTTTCATCAGGAACATTATTGTTGTTTTTATCAATTGATCTTCCTTTAGTATCCACCATAGTTCCGGCTGGAGTATTAGCTTCTTCATCTAAATAATCAGCAACTCCGTCTTTATCAGAGTCTAGCATTTTATTTTCAATAGCAGCAATTTTTGCGTCAATTCCGTCTAAACGACTTTCATTATCAATAATCCAGTCAGCGTGTTTTACATTTTTACCTAAGTAAACAGTTAAACCTACTGTACCATTGAAAAGAATTCCTGAAAACCCTCTTGAAGTACGCGTAGTTGCAGCATCAAAAGTACCATCTTGAGAAGCATTAAGAATGGTTGTGAAATCACCTGTTAAAGCGATTCTGTCAGATAATTTGATTTGGCCTGTTACACCAGCCATAAAGTTACCCATTCTGTCTTTCCATGCAGAATTTTGATCTTCTAGCTGCGCTAAACCAAAACCAGCATGACCTAATAAACCAATTGTTTTAGTCCAAGTTTCAAAACTCATGATTCTTCCTAAGTTTGCAACTGCTTGTAAGTCTACTCTGTAGTACTTAGTGTCAAAATCTTTTGAACTGTTTTGTCCTTGGAAACTATTGTAACCAAAGTCAGCTTTCAAACCAAATTTGTTATTAAACATGTATCTAACTCCAAGATCGGCAACATAAGGACTTGGCGTAGAAGTAAAATAACCCGAAGCCATAGGTCTTTGTGGTTTGTTAAAACCTCCTGCTAATTCAACAGACCATTTGTTGTAGTCTTCTTTAGTGCTTTTTTCTGACTCAGTTTGAGCACTCATCGATGTAAATGCCAGAGCAAATACTAAAATAGGTATAAGTTTTTTCATTTTTTTTTCATTTTTAAATTCTTTGCAAAAATACGACATATTGTTTGATAAGAAATTTCAAACAGTTAATTATGAAATTATTGCCAATAATTATATAAATAAGTGCTAGTTTTGGTTTATCATTAATTTTTTATATGCTTTTTTGCAGATATAAATCGTTGGTTGTTAATGGTAATTGGTTAAAATTGGCATTAATGGGTTAAAAAAGCAAGTTTTTACTTATATAATTGTTTTCAAAATATCTGAAATTTTAATAAAAGCATTAAAGTTGTCATGTTCTACCTTATAATCAATTTTTTCATGAGCCCAAGTAGTGTGAAAAGGGATGTGAACAGCATGTCCTCCTATGGCTAAAACTGGTAAAACATCTGATTTTAATGAGTTTCCAATCATCATGAATTCCTGTGGAGTTATTTCTAATCGCTTGATCAAATCCAGATAGTCTAATTCTTGCTTGTCGGACATGACCTCGATATGATGAAAGTATTTTCCCAATCCGGAATTGTGTAACTTTCGGCGTTGATCCAATAAATCTCCTTTGGTTGCCACGACTAATTTGTATTTTCCGTGTAAAGCTTCCAGGGTTTCTTGAACGCCATCTAATAAAACAATAGGTTTCTCAATTAATTCCTTCCCATATTGGATAATTTTTTCAATGATTTCAATTGGAATTGTATTGTTGGAAATTTTCATTGCCGCTTCAATCATAGAAAGGATATACCCTTTTATGCCATAACCATACATTTTTAAATTGTCGATTTCCACTTTAAAAAGTTCTTGCGAAATTCCTTGATGGGATAAATAATCTTCCATCAAACCACAAAATTTTTTCTCGGTTTCGTCAAAATAAGTTTCATTGATAAATAAGGTGTCGTCGGCATCGAAAGCAATTACTTTTAGGCTCATATTTGTTTAATTTTACCGCAAATTCGCTAATTAATATAGTAATGGTATATATTAATTAGCGAATTTTCGATTGATTTTTCTTAATTTATAGTCTCTCCATTGGCAACGCCATCCGTATCCGGATTTACAAATACCAGTTTCCCTTCGGCATTTGTAGTCATCAAAATCATTCCTTGACTTTCTACACCACGAAGGTTTCTTGGAGCCAAATTCACTAAAACAGTAACTTTTTTTCCTACGATATCTTCTGGTTTGAAACTTTCGGCAATTCCCGAAACTATCGTACGAACGTCAATTCCGGTGTCAACTTTCAAAATCAAAAGCTTGTTGGCTTTCGGCATTTTTTCGGCTTCCAATATTGTTCCTGTACGGATATCCATTTTGGCAAAATCCTCAAATTGAATCGCTTCTTTCTGTGGTTCTGCTTTTTTGTTTTCGGCAGTATTAGCCGTTTTTGTTGCTTCCAGTTTGTCGATTTGTTTTTGGATTTCCTCGTCTTCAATTTTGGCAAACAACAATTCAGCTTCCCCAATTTGGTGTCCAGCCTGAATCAAATCAGATGTTTCTGAAATGGTACTCCAGTTCAACGGGCTTTCTATTTTTAAAATTCTTGATAATTTTTTTGCTGTAAAGGGTAAGAACGGTTCGCAAAGTGAACTCAACGCAGCAGCTATTTGCAACGCCACATACATTTGCGTTTGCACGCGCTCCGGATTGTCTTTGATGACTTTCCAAGGCTCTTCATCTGCCAAATATTTATTTCCTAAACGCGCTACATTCATTAGTTCGCTTAAAGCTTCACGGAATCTGTAACGTTCCACAGAACTCGAAATCACAGCTGGGTACGCTTTCAATTCGGTTAAAGTCGCTTCGTCTACTTCTGAAAGTTCATTTGGTTGAGGAACAATTCCGTTGTAATATTTGTTGGTTAAAACCACCACACGATTAATGAAATTCCCGTAAATCGCTACCAATTCATTATTATTTCTTGCTTGAAAATCTTTCCAGGTAAAATCATTATCCTTAGTTTCCGGCGCATTTGATGTCAACGCATAACGCAAAACATCTTGCTGATTCGGGAATTCTTCTAAATATTCGTGCAACCAAACTGCCCAGTTTTTAGACGTAGACAATTTGTTTCCTTCTAAGTTCAAGAACTCGTTTGCAGGAACATTGTCCGGCAAAATATAACTTCCTTCGGCTTTTAACATCGCCGGAAAAATGATACAATGGAAAACAATATTGTCCTTCCCAATGAAGTGAACCAGTTTCGTATCCTGATCTTTCCAGTACGGTTCCCAATCTTTTCCTTCGCGCAAAGCCCATTCTTTCGTAGATGAAATGTAGCCAATTGGCGCATCAAACCACACATATAATTTTTTTCCTTCAGCACCTTCAACGGGAACATCAATTCCCCAATCTAGGTCACGAGTTACCGCACGAGGCTCGAGTCCGCCGTCAATCCATGATTTTACTTGTCCGTAAACATTGGGTTTCCAGTCATTTTTATGTCCAACGAGAATCCATTCTTTCAAGAAATCTTCATAACGGTCCAAAGGCAAAAACCAGTGTTTCGTAGATTTCAAAATTGGAGTTTCTCCAGTTATTGTCGATTTTGGATTAATTAAATCCGTAGCGTTTAGCGTCGAACCACATTTTTCGCATTGGTCACCGTAAGCTTCTTCGTTGCCACATTTTGGACAAGTTCCCACCACAAAACGGTCTGCCAAGAATTGGTCTGCTTTTGCATCATACAATTGTTCGGTCACTTCTTCGATAAAATCACCTTTGTCATATAGTTTTCTAAAAAATTCCGAAGCCGTATCATGATGAATTTTAGCCGAAGTTCTGGAATAATTATCAAACGAAATTCCAAAATCAGAGAACGATTTACGGATTATTCCATCATATTTATCGATTACTTCTTGTGGCGTAATGCCTTCTTTTTTGGCTTTCATCGAAATTGCCACGCCGTGCTCGTCACTTCCGCAAACAAACAAAACGTCTCTTCCCTGCAATCTTAAATATCTGGAATATATATCCGAAGGCACGTAAACACCCGCCAAATGGCCAATGTGAATCGGTCCGTTCGTATAAGGCAATGCCGCTGTAATGGTATATCTTTTTGGATTCTGTATCATGATTCAATTTTATTGAGTGCAAAAATAAGATTTTTTATGGTAGGGACAAGTCGCGACTTGTCCGTACTTGCATGTATTTTTAAATATTAGGATTGTTTTCAGGAGCTATTTCCTGCTCTACGCTATATCTATTGTGCCGAACCCCGGCACAATAGGATACCGCTTTTATCAGGGCTAGGGGATCCTGCATCACATGAAGTTTTTGTTTAATTACGGAAAGCCGTAAAGTAATGAATTTTCTTTTCTGTAAATTTGAAGAAAGAATATAAAGCTAAATACAAGCTTTTAAAGAAATAAAGAGATTTAATGAAATCACAAGCCTACTTCGAAAAAATCCATAAACAAATTGAAATTCGTTTACAAGAATCCCATACAAGTATTAGAATTGCAGTGGCTTGGTTTACAGATGCGAAGTTATTCGATATTCTTTGCGAGAAAGCCAAAGAAGGAATTCAGGTTGAATTACTTATGGCAAATCATGAAATAAATCACGATAGCAATATAAAATCACGAGATTTAATTACAAATGGAGGACAAATATTTTGGATTGGCAAAGACACTGCCTATGCGCCTTTAATGCACAACAAATTTTGTGTAATTGACAATACTATTTTAATTTTTGGTTCTTATAACTGGACACAAAAAGCAAAATCAAATCACGAAAGTATCACTGTGATTGAAGAGGATTTTAACCTCATTTTAGATTTCAATCAGGAATTTGACAAGATAAAAGACAAATATTACAATCCAAATGCGGAAATAGATTGGATTAAGATTGTTATACGATTGGAAACATTAGTAAATGTAATTAAGCTCGAAGATTTAGAAGATATTAATTATCAAGTTGATAAAACCAAAAGTCTTATTCCTAAAAATCATTCAGATAAAAAACTGGACTCATTAACCATTATATTAAATCATTGTTCAAAAAAAGAATTTAGTCAGGCTGTAGTTTTAATTCAAAATTTCACCGGTGAATTCAAAAAGATAAGTATTTACAACGATCCTGAAATTCCTGCTTTACAATTAGAAATTAGAAGTCTTGAATATCAAATTTCAAGTTTGTCAGACGAAAAAACGGATATAGAAAAGAACATCAGAAGTTTTGAATTAAAGTATAATGAAGAATTAGGGGGATTAATTACCAAAATTCTTCATTACAAGAAAGTTGTAGCTGAGAAAATTGCCAAAGAATCAAGGGAAGACAAACAAAAACAGCAAGAATACGAAGAAGCAAAATTTGACTATGAAGATTTTTCAAAGTCATATAACGATAAATTAAACGAGCCAAAACCTTTTGTTTTAGATGAAGAAAAACAAAATGAATTAAAGAAAAATTATCGTAAAGCGACAAAACTTTGTCATCCTGACAAAGTAACGGACGACCAAAAAGAATTGGCAACCAAAATATTTACCGATTTAAAAAACGCTTACGATAATAATAATCTTGAAAAAGTAAATCAAATTTTAAAAGATTTAGAAAAAGGAATTTTCAAATCGCAAGGTGAAACTATAGATAAGAAAGATAAACTTAAAATAATTAGAGAAAATTTAATTCGCAAACGTAATGAGCTAGAAGAAATGTTATTATTAATCAAGAATACTGATGTTTTCAACAAGATAAACCATATTAAAAATTGGGATAATTATTTTGAGGAAACAAAAGAAGAATTTACAAAAATTCTTGAAGAACTAAAAAACGAAACAACTATTTAGAATATGGAAGAAAATAATAAATCTTTAATCTCTGTAAATAATTCATTAGCAAAAATCGAAAAACAAATTGCTATTGGAGAGAAAATTCTAGAAATAGCAAATCAATCATTTTTACTATTAATTAGTCGAGATTTTCATTTTCAAACAATGTCTATTGAAGACTACAAAAACGTAACAGCAAATCTAATTTTCAACAAAAAGAACGAAAATGTATTTATTGAAAATTTAATATCAATAGAATTAGTCACTCGAACATTTAAAATAATATTCTTTACTAAATTTGGGAAATATTTTTCAACAGCTATTGGTAAAATACTGAAAATAAAAGATTTAAAAGATTTATTTACTATTGAAATTCAAGATGAAATAGTTGATGTTGTATTAATTGATGATTTAAATAATATAAAAGGCAAGCAATTATTTTTTGTCACTCAAAATGGTTTTGTAAAAAAAACAAAAATCAAATTATTTATTGATGAAATATTGACAAGTGAGCTTGCTATAAAATTGAATGAATATGATTTTTTAGTTAAAGTAAAAATTGTGGATATAAATAGTTTAATTGTTATTAGTTCTAAATTTGGTCAATTATTTTATAATGAGGCATTTAAAATAAAAAGTTCTCCTAAAAATTCATTTGGTTATATTCAAGGAAAACTTGCAGAGGGCAATAATATCGTTGTCGGGCTGGCAATTCTTGAGAACTCTGAGAAATATTATGATGTAATTTTTGTTTCTGAAAAAGACTATGTGAGAAAAGAAAAAGTTACATTTTCATATGTAAATAAAGAGAGGAGTCATGAAGTTAAAGCAGCAATAGAAGAATTAAATAATAAACAAAATGAAGAAAATTTATTAAAGGGGCTTTTTGTTCAAAATCAACAAACACAATCTAGTGTACTTAATAATTCTATTGAAGACTGGAAACCAGTATTTTCGAAAAATAGATTTATTTCATATGTAGAAATTTTACAAGATGAAACTATTTTTTTGTTACTTACAAACAAAAAATATTTTTATAAGTTTAAGGCAGATGATATAAAAATCAACAATTTAATTAGTAACCGTATAAGATTCCCTGACGGTACAAAAATTAATGATTTTTATGAAAATGAACATGTTCAAGCTATAGTTAAATTACCCAATTTAATTAACAAAACGATAAAATGAAATATATCAAAATCAAACAATTTTAATAATGAATTACGAAAAAAGGATATGTTGTTTTATTGATATTTTAGGTTTCAAAAAGCACATTAATCAAACAGTGAATATTGATGGAGAAGATGATATAAAAAAAATTAAAAAAATAAAATCAATTTTAGAGCTATCTAAAAATATTACTGATGACTTAGGATTTTGCAAATCAAAATGTATTACTTATTTTTCAGATTCAATCGTAATATCATATAAATACAATGAGCCAAGTCAATTATTTTATACATTATTAGATTTGTTATATGTAAGTTTTGAACTTGCAAACAAAGGCTTTTTGATTCGTGGAGGTGTTAGTATTGGAAAATTAATACATACTTCTGAACTTATATTTGGACCAGCATTGGTTGAAGCATATGAAATCGAATCAAAAAAAGCCAAGTTTCCAAGAATTATAGTGGATGAAGAAGTGATAAAAAATGGCTTAGAGCACAGAAAAAATATAAATTCTGAAAAAGACGAAAATGAATCCATAATGAATATTCTTTCGTTAGATAATGATGGTATGTATTATATCGACTATATTACTAAATCATCATCAGAATTTGATGATATCGAATTTGGTTTGTATGATTATATTGAAAGTTTAAGAAATAATTTTTTCTTAAACTACAATAATGAGAATATTGAGGTAAAAGAAAAATTAGATTGGTTAAAAACAAAATTGAATTTACATATTAAACAAATTCGAGAAAATGTTAAAAATCCAATTTTTTCATCAGAAGTAGTTGAGTATTATTCAACTTTAAAAGAAATATAAAAACTGCACACAATAGGCGATTGGATTGATTGAGGACCCGATAGGAGAGTTGCAATCTGTTCCCGCAACAAAAATCAAAATTATTCGAATTAGTATATAATCATTTTTACAAATAAATGTTGCCTGTTTTTTTGTCATAGTTTGTCTGCTAGAATTGCAAATTCTCACTATCTGTTGGATTTCTAATCGCCCATAACTATCATTTTTTTATCTTTGTAAACATAATTAAAGAATACTGTAAACCATGGCAAAAGGACCCGAAAAAAACACCAAAAATAAGGCTTTACATACCAAATTGCTCAATCGGAAAAAGGCTAAACTTCAAGAAGAAAAAAAAGAAAAAGCGTTGCGGTTGAAAGCTTTGGTTACAAAAATGAATCAGAAAAAGAATGGTAACGAATCTGATGTCATATAAATCACAATGTATTTCTTTACTGTAATAATTTAACTGAAATTTGCACTTTAGTATTTAAACACAAAACAAATGGAATTCGGTAGAATAATTATTTCAGAAACGGCAATGAACAGTGAAAATCTCCAAGATGTAATTCACTCTAATATTTCGGTAATCAACTTAATGCGTGAGGAAGGTGTAAGCGATGATTTGATTCACGAAGATGCTATAATGAGTTATTATTTAGATTATTATACGTCACAATATACCGAGGGAAATTTTGCTCAATTTGTATATAATTCGGGTTGGGACAAAGAGCTAAACGAATTGATAGAAGAAGGTTTGGCATTGATTGGAGCCGAAAAGCATTTGGAATTGTTCCAACAACAATCCAAAAAAGTAAAATTAATGAGCAGTGTCAAGCTGAATAAATTCCTGAAAGGGAAATTGGAAGGTGTAAATCCTATCCGAGATTTGCTTAACAACGACACTTTTTTCGAAATAGAAGAAAACTTGATTACTTTAAATGCTGATTTTCTTAAAACACACCCCGATTTTGAAGTCCTTTCTGTAGACGACATGTTTGCAACCTTAGAAGAATTTGTGGGGCACGAGATTAAAAGAGACTAAAGTAAGTCAAAAGTCCAATGTCATAAAGTTTTTAAAGTCCTGTTTTTATTTGTTTTTTTGAAGTTATGTTGTCAATGTAAATTAAACATTAGGGCATTTGAAGCATACATAAGTATTGGACTTTATGACTTTCGACTTTTGACTAATTTTTTCCCCCATTTCTATCAAACATTTCCTTAAATTTGCTTCCATTATTATAAAAGTTAGCGTTAAAAAAATCAAGCTATGTTACAAATCGCATTTATTAGAGAGAATCAAGAAAAAGTAATCACCGCTTTGGCAAAGAGAAACATCGATGCTACAAGTGTTGTTGAAGAAGTGGTACAACTGGACGAAAAACGTCGCGCTACGCAAGTGGAGTTAGACAACATTTTATCCGAATCTAATAAATTATCCAAAGATATTGGCGAATTGATGAAAAGCGGAGAGAAAGCGAAAGCCGCAATACTAAAAGAAAAAACTGTTTTAAACAAAGAGAAAAGCAAAGTTTTAGCAGAAAAAGCCGATGCACTTGCCGCAGAACTTTTAGAGAAATTATATACGTTACCCAATCTTCCAGCTGATATTGTTCCTGTTGGGAAAACGCCGGAGGAAAACCTAAACGTTTTTGAAGAAGGGGAAATTCCAGTTTTGCATGAAGGAGCACAACCGCATTGGGAATTGGTAAAAAAATACGACATCATCGATTTTGAATTGGGTGTAAAAATCACTGGCGCAGGATTTCCTGTTTATAAAGGAAAAGGAGCACGATTACAACGTGCCTTGATTAATTATTTCTTGGATAAAAATACGGCTGCCGGTTATAATGAAGTTCAGGTTCCGCATATGGTGAATGAAGCATCAGCTTATGGAACGGGACAATTACCTGACAAAGAAGGGCAAATGTACCATGACAAAACCGATGACTTATACTTAATCCCAACAGCGGAGGTTCCGGTAACGAATTTGTTTCGTGATGTAATCCTTAACGAAAATGAATTACCAGTTTTAACAACGGCTTACACGCCTTGTTTCCGTCGTGAAGCAGGTTCTTATGGTGCGCACGTACGTGGATTAAACCGTTTGCATCAATTTGACAAAGTGGAAATTGTACGTGTAGAACATCCAGATAAATCATACGAAGCTTTGGACGGAATGGTCGAACACGTTAAAAGTATTCTTCAGGAATTGAAATTACCATACAGAATTTTGCGCCTTTGTGGCGGTGATATGGGTTTTACTTCAGCTTTGACGTATGATTTCGAAGTTTTTTCTACTGCGCAAGATCGTTGGTTAGAAATTAGTTCGGTTTCTAATTTTGAGACTTTTCAAGCAAATCGTTTGAAATTACGTTTCAAAGACAAAGACGGGAAAAACCAATTGGCTCATACTTTAAACGGAAGTTCATTGGCTTTACCAAGAGTATTGGCTGGAATTTTAGAAAATTACCAAACTCCGGAAGGAATCGTAATCCCAGAAGTTTTGCGTCCGTATTGCGGGTTTGATATTATAGATTAAATTTAGCTTGTTTTTATTTACCGCAAATTCGCAAATTTTATTTTTATTGAATTATAAAATAATTTGCGAATTTGCGGTTAAATGACTTTGGATAAAGTACTATTTAGCGTAAAAAATTAATAATGAAAAAACTTTTTCTTTATATCTCCTTGTCATTCTCGCTATTTGCTTTCGCCCAAAACGAACAATTGGCGCAGTATTATTATGACAAAGGCGATTTTGAAAAAGCCAGAATCAGTTATGAAGAGTTACTGGAAAACCTGCCACAAAACACACAGTATTTTTTAAGAACCATTGACTGTTACCAACAATTACAGCAATTTTCTGTTGCCGAAAAAGCAATACTGGACCGATTAGACAAATACAAGCAAGGGAATCTTCTGGTCGAATTGGGATACAATTATCAGTTGCAAAAAAATGATGCCAAAGCCAAAATTTACTACGAGCAAGCACTTGACAGAATCAAAAAGAACCCAAATGAAGTGTACGGTATTTCCAATTCTTTTGAGAGAAAGGTGTTGTTGGAATATGCCTTGAAATCCTATCAAGCGGCAACGGAATTAGAACCGAATTTCAATTTTAATTATCAAATAGGGTTGCTTTATGGGCAATTAGGCAATCAGGAAATGATGATTAATACTTTTCTGAATGAAGCCTATGCGAATCCTCAAAATTCGATACAGATTCAAAATCAGCTGTCTCGTTTTATGGTGGATGAGGGCGATGCCAATTTTAGCGAAATACTTCGAAAAGCATTAATTATAAGAGCTCAAAAAAACCAAGATCTTTTCTGGAATCATTATTTGAGTTGGTTTTATACCCAACAAAAAGAGTTCGAGAAAGCATTTATTCAGGAAAAAGCTATTTACAAGCGCGACCCGGAATCCCTTTCTAATATTGTGAATTTAGGACAACTCGCTATTGAAGAAGACAATCCCGATGCGGCCAAAGAAATTCTGGGTTTTGTATTGGAAAACACAAAAGATTTAGAACTGTTGATTCAAGCCAATTCCTATTTGATGAAAATGAAAATAGGGAAGGCTAAAGAAAAAGAATATGTTGCCATCAATACAGAATTAGAGGGTTTGTTGAAACAATTTGAAATAAGTCCTTTTACCTTATCTTTGCAGCTGATTCAGGCACATTTTGTAGCTTTTAATTTAAAAAAGCCGGAAGATGGAAAGGCAATAATCAAAAAAGCACTGGAGTTGCAATTGAATGATTATGATGTGGCTCAGGCCAAAATGGAATTGGCGGATATTTTGCTTTACGAAGAGAAATTCAATCAGGCTTTGATCTATTATTCACAGATAGAATTGGATTTGAAAAATGATATTGTGGCACATGAAGCGAGTTTGAAAGCCGCTAAAACGAGTTATTTCAAAACGGATTTTATTTGGGCTTTGAAACAATTCAAGGAATTAAAATCAGCGAATACACAATTGATTGCCAATGATGCTTTGGAATATTTTCTTTTAATAAATGACAATACCGTTGCCGATTCGACACAAACAGCTTTGAAACAGTTTGCCAAAGGAGATTATCTTTTATATCAAAACAGAAATCAGGAAGCAATAGCGCAGTTTCAAACGATATTGAAAAACTATAAAGGGCAGGACCCGAGAGCTACGCTCGAACAGGCGAAGCAAATAGAGGCGGTGACATTATTGCGTTTGGGTAAAATTTATGAAAAATTAGGTGATTTTACTTTGGCTTTAAGCCAATATCAAACTATTATAGACCAGCACAGTGACGGCATTTATATTGATGAAGCTTTATACTTCTCAGCAGAAATTTATAACAAAAAATTGCAACAGCCCGAAAAGGCAAAACCATTATACGAAAAGATAATTTTCAGTCACAAAGACAGTATTTATTTTGTGGAAGCCAGAAAGAAATTCAGGCAATTGCGAGGGGATACTAATTTATAAAACAGAATGCTAGATTATTAGATTTTGGATTTTTTGAAAAAGTCTAACAATCTAATAATCTAAAAGTCTAACAATCTAAAAAAAATGATAATATACAACGTTACCACAAACATACACGAAAGCGTTCATGACCAATGGATGATTTGGATGCAACACAAGCACATTCCGGAAATTTTGGCTACTGGAAAGTTTTCCTCGGCAAGAATGGTGCGGGTTTTAATTGAAGAGGAAATGGGAGGAGTGACTTATTCCGTACAATACACAACAGATAGTAAGGAAACTCTGGAGAAATATTATCAGGAAGATGCACCCGCTTTTCGCGAAGAAGGATTGAAATTGTTTGGAGACAAAATGCTGGCTTTTAGAACTGAGTTAGAATTGATTTCGGAACACTAGAAAAAAGTGTTCAGTATTCAGTTGTCATTGCGAGGAACGAAGCAATCACATTCAGGGTATCGTTTTGAATCAAAATCTTGAAGTCGGAATTTATGACATCAAGTTGAATTTACAATAAAGCATAAAAATTGGAGGTTGCAATTTGTGACCTCCAATTCAAAAAATAAAAGTTATTGTTGTTTGGTGTATTTTTTTTGGTACCTTTGTGCCAACAGTACACACCACGCTACAGTTTTTAGTAATAAAGACAGCGTCCCAGGGTGTGTCTTTTGCTTTAAATACGTTTCGTTTTTTAATTTTTTATATTAATTATGTTCGAAAAATTACCTTTTACTATTCAAGAACAGATAGAAAGATTACAAACACGAGGCTTAAAAATCACTCCTGAAGATAAGGCAACACATTATTTATCTCATATAAGTTATTATCGGTTAGGTGAATATTGGTATTCGATGCAATCGGATAAAGTCAACCACATTTTTAAAGAAAATAGTAAATTTAAAGACGTAATTGCGCTTTATCAATTTGATGGAGAGCTAAAAATTTTGTTATTTGATATCATAGAAAAAATAGAAATAAGTTTAAGAACCAAGTTGATTTATCATCTTTCGCACGAATTCAATCCTTGGTGGTTTCAAAATTTCGATTTATTTATAGACAGTAAAGCTTTAGTAAAAACACTTTCAAGTCTAGAAGAAGAATTAGAACGAAGTAAAGAAATAACAATAAAAAATCATTTTAAAAACCATAAAGACGATTTGCGTTTTCCACCAGCTTGGAAGTCATTAGAGCAAACCAGTTTTGGATCGTTATCAAAATTATATGGTAATTTGAAGAATACAGTTCATTCTAAAGACGTAATTGCTAAAGAATTCGGGGTTGTTAATCACACTTTTTTGCCTAGTTGGCTACAATCCATTGCTCAAATTCGAAATTATTGCGCACATCATTCTAGATTATGGAATAAAAATTTACCAGGAAACCCTAAATTATTACCAAATCCACCATTTAATTGGGTTGAAGATGTGCCAAAACAGAACGAAAAACTGTACGTCCATCTTTGTATTATGAAATATTTATTAGATAGGATTCAACCTGAAAATGATTTCAGCGAAAGATTAAATATTCTTTTTATAAAATATCCAAACGTTGATTCAAATGCAATCGGGATGAAGCCGAATTGGAATAATGAAAATCTCTGGAAATAGTTTTCAGTTTTTGACATAAATTAGAGGCATAATTTGCGACCTTTAATTATAAAATATATATAAATACGCTTTTTGTCTTTTCGCCTTCATGTCAAAATAAAAAAACAAAAAAATACTTTGTGCCTTCGTGGCAAAAAAACAAACAAAATGGAAAAAGTAACAGCCAAAAAACACCTCGGACAACATTTCTTGAAAGACGAAAGCATTGCTAAAGATATTGCTGACACGTTGAACCTGGAAGGATATGATGATGTATTAGAAATAGGCCCCGGAATGGGTGTTTTGACAAAGTATTTATTGGAAAAGCCAATCAATACGTATGTGATAGAAATCGATACCGAATCAGTTACATATTTAGACGAAAATTATCCGAAATTAAAAGATAAAATCATTTCTAAAGATTTCTTGAAATACAATGTCAATGAAATTTTTGAAGGAAAGCAATTCGCTATTATTGGGAATTTTCCATATAATATTTCGACTCAAATTGTTTTTAGAACATTAGAATATCGCGATCAGATTCCTGAATTTGCGGGAATGTTCCAGAAAGAAGTGGCACAGCGTATTTGTGAAAAAAAGGGAACCAAAGCCTATGGGATTTTGTCCGTTTTGGCACAAGCTTTTTATGATGCCGAATATCTATTTACAGTCGATGAAAATGTATTTATTCCGCCACCAAAAGTAAAATCGGGTGTGTTGCGTTTGCGCAGAAAGAAAGATTACAGTTTGCCTTGCGGTGAAAAATTATTTTTCACTGTGGTTAAAACTGCTTTTCAACAACGCAGAAAGACCTTGCGAAACAGTTTAAAAACCTTAAATTTGTCCGATAGTTTAAGAGAAGACAAAGTTTTTGATCTTCGACCTGAGCAATTAAGTGTAGAACAGTTCATAGAACTTACTCAAAAAATAGAAGCCGATGGAGTTTAAAATCAGCAAAGCGCTAATTCATGAATTAGAGCAACACATTGTTAATAAAAATGATAAGGAACTGGAAGCCTTACTTAACGACATGCACCATGCTGATATTGCCGAGATTCTTGATGAGCTTGATTTTGCCGAAGCAACCTACATTTTTAAAGTATTAGACAGTGAAAAAACGGCAGAGATTCTTCTTGAATTAGAAGATGATTTGCGGGAGAATATATTAAGCAGGCTTTCGCCAAAAGAGATCGCCGAAGAATTAGATGAATTAGAGACCAATGATGCCGCTGATATTATTGCTGAACTTTCGCAAGAAATTAAGGCTGAGGTAATATCAGAATTAATAGATGTTGAGCATGCCAAGGATATTGTTGATTTATTGCGTTATGATGAGGATACAGCCGGGGGAATTATGCACAAAGAGTTGGTTAAAGTCAATGAAAATTGGAATGTATTAACGTGTGTAAAAGAAATGCGAATTCAAGCCGAAAATATCTCTCGGGTGCATTCTATTTATGTCGTGGATGATGAAGATCGATTGAAAGGACGTTTGTCGCTTAAGGATTTATTGACAACTTCAACCAGAACAGCGATAAGTGATGTCTACATTCGAAAACTGAATTCGGTCAATGTAGATACAGAAGATGTTGAGGTAGCGAGAATAATGCAGAAATACGATTTAGAAGCCATTCCTGTTATTGATGAATTGGGACGACTTGTAGGCCGAATCACCATTGATGATATTATTGATGTAATCAAGGATGAAGCCGATAAGGATTACCAGTTGGCTGCGGGTATTACCCAAGACGTTGAAACCAATGACAGTATTTACGAACATACCAAAGCGCGTTTGCCTTGGTTGCTAATCGGAATGTTTATTGAATTAATAGCGTCCTATGTTATTAAAGGCAATGAAGCCACTTCCCAAAAATTTTATACACTTATTATTTTTATGCCACTGCTGTCGGCAACAGCTGGAAATATTGGGGTACAGGCATCTGCAATTATTGTGCAAGGTCTGGCAAATGGTACTTTGAAAGAATTTAGTCGTAATTATTTTAGCAAAGAAATTTCGGTGGCAATGATTTCGGGGACTATAATCGCACTGTTAGTATTGGGCTATCATACGTTTATGTATGGACAATTCCAGGTAGGAATGGCAATTTCCATATCTATTGTTGTCGTTATATTATTTGCTGCTACTTTAGGGACATTAGTGCCGCTATTCCTGCACAAAAACAATATCGACCCAGCCATTGCAACAGGACCTTTTATTACAACAACAAATGATGTTTTTGGAATTATGATTTACTTCGGAATTGCCAATCTCATTTTAGGATTTTAATACTAACTATACAACCAACCAAAAAACTAAAAATTACAATTAACACTTTCCGTAGCGACATTCTCATCTTATGAGAGCGTCGGGGAGAGGAAAAACCACAATCAGCATGAAAGTACACATAATTGGCGGAGGAAACTTAGGCGTAGCTATCGCAAAAGGATTATCAAAATTTTCGCAAGGAAATCAAATTACCATCACCCGAAGAAATACGTCAAGCATTCTCTATTTAGAGCAATTGGGCGTAACTGTTTCTACAGATAACAAACACAACATTCAAGACGCAGATATTATCATCCTTACTATAAAACCGTATCAGGTGGATACCGTTTTAGCCGAAATTCTTCCTGTGATTTCTAATAAAGTAATCGCTTCGGCAGTGAGTGGATTGTCGATTGAAAATCTACAAAACAAGATAGGCGAGGGGAACAGTGCCGTACGTATTATGCCAAATATTGCTTCACAATTTGGTGCTTCGGCAACTTGTATCGCTTTTCACGAAAAAAACAAAGAGAAAGCGCAAAACACGGTTACTCTTTTCCAAGACTTAGGGACAGCTCCAATAATTGACGAAAAATTGATGGATGCAGCAACTGTTTTGGCGGCGAGCGGAACCGCTTTTGCGTTGCGTTACATTCGTGCATCGATGCAAGCCGGAATCGAAATAGGATTTGACTGGCAAACAGCACTAGCTATTTCAGCACAAACCGTAAAAGGCGCTGCCGAAATGATCATGGAAGAACAAATACACCCAGAACAATTAATTGACCGTGTAACCACGCCGCAAGGCTGTACGATTGCGGGATTGAACGAAATGGAAATGCATGGATTCAGTTCGTCCTTGATACGCGGAATCAAAACTTCTTTGAAACAAATCAAGGGATAAACGTAAGTAGGGCGTGGAGTGCTCCGCAAATTATTGGGTAAATAGTATGTAAAAGTTAGTTGTTGTGACGAGGCAATTTTAAAAGGTTAAAAATAATTTCCAATAATTTACCAAATAGAAATTGCTTAGCCATTAATCAACATTCTGATATTTAGTATCTTGATTAATCGTTTAAGCAATTTTTTTACTTGAAATAAATATAACCAACTGGGTAGTAAAATGAATTTTGACTAATGCCCGTTACAACAAACAAAAATTTAAGCCATAAGATTGCTTAAATCTTTTATTTTTTGGTAATTTGCTTTTATAGCAGTACGTTGTTCTTTAATCATCACCAATTGTTCAGAAGATAAATCTTCATTATGAGTTAATGAGTCATCGTAGGTTTCAAGTGCAGCCTCTTCTCCATATTCACATGAATTGATTATCGCTTTTCTGTCGCTTCCTGTCATGGCAGATTTAATATCCATCCATACTCTAAACAATTTACCTGATGCAGTTGTTCCTTCAGTTGGTGTTCCGCCTAATCTTTTTACTTCCGCAACAAGATCTGATTTGCATTTTAAACTTGTTTCAGTAAAATGAGAAAACAGTGTTTTTAAGTCTGTTTCATCAGCCTCTTTTGAAGCAGTTTCGTACCCTTGGATTCTATCGTTATTGATTTGGATTAACGAATTTAATATGTCAATTGATTTTTCAGTGTTCATCTTTTTTGTATTTATTGAGCGAATTAATTTTCACTTACACAAATATCAGCATACTTTACAATATAACTTTTACACAATTTTTTTTAAAATTTGTAACATTGACACATTGTTAAGTATTTGACACACAGAATTTAAAATATAAACAGTTAAAAGCTTTAATTATGAATTCACGGTGTAAGTTACGCGCACAATATGCTACATCAGGAATCATTTTATAAAATAAATCTTATATTTAAAAACGCCTTGCTCCGTAAATTATTCATCATCTATGGTGCGCAAATGTCTTTGAATTTGAGCCTGCAATAACTGAACTTTAAAAATAAAAAAATGAAAGAAAAAATGAAAGTACTTCAAATTATTCATCTTGCGATTTGTGCGGGAATAGTAATTGCCTATTTATTTATTGCACAGCTTTCATTTGAAAGTTTAAAAATAGAGACTACTGATTCCTCAGATTTAATATATTTTGCTATCCCAATTTTGGCTTTTTTTTTGAGTAATTTTTTATTTAAATTGCAACTTAAACAAGCCGACCCAAAACTAAAAACCGAAGAGAATCTGCCTATTTATCAGACAGCTTCAATTATTCGGTGGGCCATTCTTGAAGCTTCAGCATTACTTATTTTGTTTTTAAAACAAAATTTATTGCTACTTGGAATTTTGATAATAGTATATCTTGTATTTTTAAGACCTACAGAAGATAGAATTGTTAGTGAATTATCTAAAGCAATATAAGGCAATTATGCTTTTTTTTCTCTTCACCCTGTATGCTGCGCAAATGTCTCTGACTTTGAGCCCACAATAAGAATAAAATAAAGCAAGTAGCAATTTACAATAGCGTTAGCTTCCCTGCGGATTTAATTTAAATAATTCGTATATTTCAAAAAAAACTACCATGAAAAAACTATTGTTACTAACCCTTATTTTACTTTCTACCTATACCGTAAATGCCCAACAAGAGAAACACAAACCGGTGTTGCGACATGTAGTGATGTTTGGATGGAAAGAAGGAACGGATGCCGCATATATTACTAAAGTAGTGACCGCTTTGAATGATTTGAAGCATAAAATCCCAACCATTAAATCATTGGAATGGGGAACCAATAACAGCCCAGAAAACTTGAACAATGGTTTAACACATTGCTTTATACTTACATTCACCAGCGAAAGTGATCGAGATGCTTATCTTATTCATCCGGATCACAAAGCTTTTGTGGCGTTGTTGAATCCAGCTCCTGAGAAAGTCACGGTGTTTGATTATTGGGCTAATAAGTAAACGAAATCTATTTTAAAAACAGAAAATAAATAACTACTAAATAATTAATTTGCATCCTTTAAATGAAAAAAGTAATAGCATTCCTAATTCTGGCATTCAATCTAAACGCAAACGCTCAAGAAGTAAGTGTTGAAAAATCAATTTTTGGAGTACAAACCGGTTTTGGGGTACACGCAGGAATTTGGTTCAATAATGAGAGTAAATTATCAAATACTATCGCGTTAAGAAGCGAGATTGGCCTTGAGAAAGATTTTACGGTTGGAGATCATTATGATGGAGCCGGTTTTATTTTGCAACCGGTGCTAACATTAGAACCAAGATATTATTATAATCTGGAAAAAAGGAATTCAAAAGGTAAAAACACTACCAATAATAGCGGAAATTATTTCTCTATTAAAACAAGTTATCATCCGGATTGGTTTGTAATAAATTTAGCGGATAATGTAACTAAAACAGCTGATTTAGCACTTGTTCCTACCTGGGGGTTGAAACGTCAAATAGGGACTCATTTTACTTATGAAACCGCTGTGGGATTTGGGTATCGCGTGGTGTATTTGAAAGAGAATTCGGTTAATGGGAATGTTCAAAATGTAGATGGCGCCTATAATAGAAATCAATATATTCCCTATGTGCATGTGGGAATTGGCTACATTTTTTAGTAAAAAAAACAATCAAGTAAAAAAGGGTGTTTAGCTTTAAGCTAAACACCCTTTTTTTAAGGGACAAATCAATTAAACTATTGATTTGGTCTTTATTTTTTTGATTGGGGTTTTCAATGTGTACTTTAACCAAAGAAAACCAGCTGTTCCGGCTATAAAGGAAGCAATCAGAATCGCAATTTTAGAATAGGTAATTACTTCTTCGCCGTCATTTTTAAACGCAAGCAATGTTATAAATATGGACATGGTGAAACCAATTCCGCCCAACATTCCTGCGCCAATAAGAGTTTTCCATTGTAAATCTTTGGGCAAAACACAAATGCCCAGCGTAACGCCTAAAAACGAGAATAGCCAAATTCCGAGTGGTTTTCCAATCACAAGTCCTGCAATAATTCCTATTGTGTTAGGATGATTCAGTCCTTCGTGCCAGTTAGAATCTATTGCAATACACGTATTCGCTATTGCAAATAAAGGCAAGATAAAAAAGGCTACAGGTTTGTGTAAAAAATGCTGAATTTTATACGATGATGTTTTTTTTCCTCCATCACCAAACGGAATCAAAAAAGCCAATAAAACTCCGGTAATTGTGGCATGCACTCCAGAATTAAGCATGAAATACCACATGAAAATACCACCAATTAAGTACGGGAATAAATTATGAACCTTCATACGATTCAGAATAAATAATCCGCCAAGAATCCCTAAGGCTATAAATAAATTGACAAAAGCAATTGTTGAAGTGTAGAATATGGCAATGACAATTATAGCGCCCAAATCATCAATTACGGCAAGTGCTGTCAAGAATACTTTAAGCGATGTAGGAACGCGATTTCCTAATAAAGATAAAATACCAATGGCAAAGGCAATATCCGTAGCCATAGGAATTCCGGCTCCGTTTTGGGTTAAGGTTCCAAAATTTAAAGCAAGAAATATTCCGGCTGGAAGCAGCATTCCACCCAAAGCACCAAAAATAGGCAACGCAGCATTCTTGATACTAGACAATTCACCATGATAAATTTCGCGTTCCAGTTCTAAACCTATTAGCAGGAAAAAGATAGTCATCAGCCCGTCATTAATCCAATGTGTGATTGAATGATGCCCCAATTGGGTTTCCCAAAAGGCAATGTATTCGGTTTGAAAAGGGGAATTAGCAAGACAAAGAGAAAGAATAGTTACAAAAAGCAGCAGTAATCCTCCCGCTTTTTCGCTTTCAAAAAAGGCCTTAAATGTTTTTGTTAATTTCATTTTTGAGTTTTAGTACTATTGAATTCTTGAGACACATCTCAGAATAGAAAGAATGCTAATTTACACATTTGGGAACTATTTTTTTGTTAATTTGGGGTACTAAAACTTAGAAACTTTTTTATGGATATTAAAATCCTTCATATCGATAGCAATCATTCCTTACTTTGGGATCAATTGCAAAATGCCGGTTTTATAAATCACAGTGATTTTACTTCCTCAAAAGAAGAAATTGAAGTAAAAATTCAAGATTATCAGGGAATTGTTATTCGAAGCCGTTTCAAGATTGATAAAGCATTTTTAGACAAAGCCACTAATTTGCAATTCATAGCAAGAGTAGGAGCAGGATTAGAAAGTATTGATTGCGAATATGCAATATCTAAAAACATCACGCTTATTGCAGCTCCAGAAGGAAACAGAAATGCTGTTGCCGAGCATACGTTAGGAATGATTTTGTCTCTTTTTAATAAATTAAATGAAGCCGATAGCGAGATACGTTCCGGCCATTGGAACAGAGAAAGCAATCGTGGTCATGAATTGGATGGGAAAACGGTAGGGATTATTGGTTATGGAAATATGGGTAAATCATTTGCCAAGAAACTCCGTGGTTTTGATGCAGAAGTGTTGTGTTATGACATTCAGGAAAACGTGGGCGACAGCAATGCAAAGCAAGTTTCATTAGCAGAATTTCAGAAAAAAGTGGATGTAGTAAGCCTTCATATTCCATGGACTCCGGAAACTGATAAAATGGTGGATGCTGATTTTATAAATGGGTTTGCCAAACCTTTTTGGATTATAAATACGTCTCGTGGCAAGAATATTGTCACTGCTGATTTGGTTGCTGCGATGAAATCCGGCAAAATTCTAGGAGCTGGTTTAGATGTTTTGGAATATGAAAAATTGTCTTTTGAAACGCTGTTTCAAGATAAAAATACACCAGAAGCCTTTCAGTATTTGTTGAAAGCCAAGAATGTGATTCTGACGCCTCATATTGCCGGTTGGACATTCGAGAGCCATGAGCGACTGGCGCAAGTAATTGTAGATAAGATTAAAGCAAAATATTTTGGTTAAATAAAAATATAAATTTATCTGAGGCAGGTGTAACAATTTTGTTTAAATACAGTCTTATGATTTTGGATATTGAAGAGTTTGAATTGAACTTTGAGAGCCAAATTACATTGTGTTTTTACTAACTAAATTTAACCAAACCAAACCAAAATGGAAGAAATTGTACAAGAAACTTGGAACACTCCAAGAAAACCTATTCCGGTCTTTAAAGTAGATCCGGTATTAGTATTAATTTTTGGGTTTTTAACCTGCGGATTGTATTTAATCTATTGGAACATCAAAGTTGCGGAAGTTTTAAATGCGGTTTCTGAAAGAGAAGTTATCTCGCAACCAATTGCAATTTTTGCAGGTTGTTGTTATCCCGTAAATGTTTATTTCTTTTATTTGGCAGGCAGAGACGGGCTTCCGGAAGTGTATCATAGATCCGGTTCAGGCCAAAAAGACGATACGGTTTTGTTATTGATTCTAGGGCTATTCTTTCCTATGATTGCTGCAATGATAGTTCAAAATGACATTAATAAATTATACAATTAATACTAAAGAAAAACGCAAAGTTTACGGAATCATTGGCGCTTTATTAACGCTGATGGTTCCGTTTTTTTTAATGTTTTTTAATGGAGACAATCATCTTGAAACGGATCAGTCTTTGTGTCCTTTTAAAATGGTTACAGGTTTTCCATGTCCGGGTTGCGGAATTACAAAATCATTGGTTTATTTTTATGAGGGGGATTTTTATAAATCCATAAGCTATCATGTATTAGGTCCTTTTGTGATTGTATTCTGTATTGTTACCATTGTTGTTTTAACGATGGAACTGATTACCCAAAAAGAGTATTTTAATGCTGTTTTGTATAATAAAAAACTGGCTTATGGTCTGGGATTCTTTCTTGTTGTTTATCACATCATCAGATTGGTTTTCTTTATAAAAAACCATTCGTTAGATGCTATTTTAAAAGAGTCAATCTGGAGGTAATTATAAAACATAAAAAATCCCGTTCATAAACGGGATTTTTATTTATAATTCGAAAATTAATCTTCTTTTTCGCTTAGTTTTCGTTCCAGTTCAGCCTGAAATTCTTCCATTACAGGTTTCATGGTGCTTTCCGGAATATCGGCAATTCGGATGTACATTAATCCGTCAACGGCGTTATTAAACAGCGGATCGACATTAAAAGCAACCACTTTTGCGTTTTGTTTGATGTATTTTTTAATCAAAACCGGTAAACGCAAACTTCCTGGTTCCAGTTCATCAATGATTTTATCAAACTTATTCAAATCAGATTCGGTTTCATTAAAAATGAAATCTTTATCGGCATCTTTTAGTTTTACCTTATACGCTTTCTTCGGGTGAATATATTGCGCAATATACGGATCGTAATAATTTGACTTCATAAATTCAATCATCAGCGATTTTGAAAAATCTGAAAATTGATTGCTGATACTCACGCCACCTAATAGAAATTTATGTTCCGGATAACGTAAAGTGGTGTGCATTATTCCTTTCCAAAGCAGGAAAAGCGGCATTGGTTTCTGTTGGTATTCTTTAATGATAAAAGCGCGACCCATTTCTATGGATTTGTGCATCATATCATATAATTCGGGTTCAAATCGAAAAAGATCGTTTAGGTAAAAACCATTTATTCCGTATTTAGGATAAATTTCTGAACCCAATCCCATTCTATAAGCACCGGCAATTTTATTGGCATCAGCATCCCATAGAAAAAGGTGGTGATAATATTGGTCGTGCTTGTCTAAATCAATGGGTTCATTTGTTCCTTCACCCACTTCTCGAAAAGTAATTTCTCTAAGACGGCCAATTTCATGGAGAATATTTGGAATCTTAGATGCTTCTGTAAAGAAAACTTCATAGTTTTTACTTTGTAAAAGTCGGCAATCCGTACTGCGTAATGCATCTACTTCCTTAATCATTTTGTCTTGACTTGCGGCAGTGACAATTTTCTTTGGGCTTTTAGGGATTTTTAAAGTAGGAGTCGGTAAAAAAGGACTTTCTTTTTCGAAAGGATTCGCAAGCATGTACGTTTTCTTTCTTAAAAACTCCGAATATTCCTCTATTGTTGCGTGTTCATTTTGTTCACTTACCGAAATAGGTTTACCAATGCGCACTTTGATTACGCGGTGTTTCTGGCTAAACACTTCCGAAGGCAGTTTTGCCGTTCTAAAAGTGCCGCTTATTTTAGAAAGCAAATAAAATAATCGACTGTTTTTAGCGTGAAAATAAATAGGGACAACAGGAACTTGTGCTTTTCTAATTACTTTGATAGCTCCTTCCTCCCAGGGTTTATCCACCATTAATTTCCCGTCTTTATACGTTGAAACTTCTCCCGCTGGAAACATTCCCAATGGTTTTCCGTCACTTAAATGACGTAGGGTTTCTTTTATTCCTACCACGCTTGATTTAGCATCCTTATGATTTTCAAAAGGATTAACCGGCATAATGTATTTCTTAAGAGGCTCAATACGATGCAAAAGGAAATTAGCGATAATTTTGAAATTAGGCTCTCTTTCAAGCATTAATTTCAATAATAGAACCCCGTCAATTCCTCCTAACGGATGGTTTGAAATCGTGATATAAGCCCCCTCTTTTGGTAAGCGTTTTAAGTCTTCTTCGGGGATTTCAAATTTTATTTGTAAATCATCTAATATCCCGTTCAGGAAATCAACATCTTTCAAATGCTTGTTTCTGTCGTATACTTTGTTTAAAGTAGAAATTTTTAGCACCTTCATGAGCATCCAGCCTGAAAAAGTTCCAAGAACTCCGTACTTATCTGCATTTATCGCTTTTGCGACTTCTTTGGCGGTTACTAAACCCATGTATATTTAATTTTTTTGAGCAAGAAACAAAGATAGCAAAAAACTCCATTTTCTCTCTTTTTCTGAATCAAACTTCTACTTTTTTGTTACATTTGAAATCCATATAAAAACGATATAAATTTTTTCGATAAAATTTAAAAGTGGGTTCATGATAACTTTAGGCTAGTAATAATTTATCGAATTACATTCAAAAAAACACTTTAATGAGAATTATTTCATACAACGTCAACGGAATAAGAGCCGCCATTTCTAAAGGATTTATAGATTGGTTGCAACACGCAAATCCTGATATTATTTGTCTTCAGGAAATTAAGGCAACCGAGGAACAAATCCCGGTAGATGCTATCACAAAAGCGGGTTATCCGTATCAATATTATTATTCGGCAACAAAAAAAGGGTATAGTGGAGTGGCTATTCTCTCTAAAATCAAACCCAATAATGTCGTTCACGGAACTGGAATTCACCACATGGATTTTGAAGGAAGAAACCTTAGGGCTGATTTCGATGACTTTTCTGTGATGAGTTTGTACTTGCCATCTGGGACAAATATCGAGCGATTAGACCATAAGTTTATGTTCATGGATGATTTTCAAACCTACATTGACGAACTCAAAAAAGAAACACCAAATCTGGTTATCTGCGGCGATTACAACATTTGTCACGAAGCAATCGACATTCACGATCCCATCAGAAACAAAACCGTTTCGGGGTTTTTGCCACAAGAAAGAGCCTGGCTCGATGGATTCATGAAGTCTGGATTTTTGGATAGTTTCCGCCATTTCAATAGTGAACCGCATCAATATTCGTGGTGGAGTTACCGCGCCGGAGCAAGAGGAAACAACAAGGGCTGGCGCATCGATTATAATTTAGTTAGCGATACCTTAAAACATAAACTCAAAAGAGCCGTTATTCTTGCAGATGCGGTACATTCAGATCATTGCCCAATTTTGGTAGAAATCGAATAAAAATCATTGCGAGGAATAAAGCAATCTGGAGCTATTTCCCGCTATCCGTTACAATCTTTTTATTTTTTAAAGATAAAAATAAAAAGGATTTTCACTTTTATCGGGGCTAGGGCATCCAAATATAATTTGCGTTTTGCTTTCAAAACAACAATAGAAACAACATAAATACTAATAAAATGATTAAAAGAGTTTCCATCGGATTACTGGTACTGGCACTTTCAAGCTCATGTGTATCTAAGAAAATATACAATGACTTAGAAAGCAAGTACACCGATTCAAAAAAAGAAAATAGAAGATTAACGGATGAAAATGAAGATCTTTTAAAAGCCAAAAATCAATTAGAATTGGACCGAAGTGTTCTAACATCAGATTTAAGCAAATCAAAATCGGAACTGGAAAAATTGAAAGCCGACTATGCTGCTGCACAAAATAAATTTAAAGTGTTGCAGGATTCCTACGCTGCTTTAGAAAAAAACAGCGGAGATGCTTTGCAAAGCAACATGAAGAAAAATCGTGATTTGTTGGATCAATTAGACGAGAAAGGGAAAGCGTTAGCATTAGAACAAGAACGTTTAAACAAAAGCGCACAACGTTTAGATGAGTTGGAATCTTTGATTGCCGCCAAAGAAGCAAGCATGAAAAAATTAAAAGAAACCTTGTCTAAAGCCTTGAATAGCTTTGAAGGAAAAGGGTTGACAGTTCAACAAAAAAACGGGAAAGTATATGTTTCCATGGAAAACAAACTGCTTTTCAATTCTGGAAGCTGGGCAGTGGGTTCCGAAGGTAAAAAGGCAGTTGTAGAATTAGGAAAAGTTTTGGGTGATAACCCGGAAATCTCAGTTCTTATTGAAGGACATACAGATGACGATGCTTTCGCAGGTTCAGGACCAATTGCAGACAACTGGGATTTATCAACTAAAAGAGCCACAGCAATAGTTGCTATTTTGAGTGAAAACAAGAAAATCAATAAGGAAAACCTAACCGCTGCCGGAAGAGGAGAATTTTCTCCTTTGGTAAGCAATTCAACCGCTGAAGGAAAAGCTAAAAACCGTAGAATCGAAATTATCTTAACCCCAAGATTAGACGAGATTTCTAAAATGTTGAATGATATCAATTAAGGTTTAAATATCTAGTAACCTGATTTCGATTATTAAAGTGTTCATTTTTAATACCGTTTATAATCCTGCAAGGTTTCCAAAACCTTGTAGGTGCCATTTTTTAGATTTACATACCTACAAGGTTAAAAAAAAGACCTTGCAGGAAAATCAGTTAACTGTAAATTAATGATATACAATTTATTAGTAAAATAATAATCAAACTCAGGTTAGTAACAAGTTTCACCATTAAGATTTTAAGAGAATTAAGCGTTGATTCTTAATGAAACTTAATTTATTTAATGGTTTAAAGCACCCTTTTTAACCGCTAATTCGCTAATTTTATCTTTCGATTGAGAGGTTTTAATTTGCGAATTAGCGGTTATTTTTTGTAAACGTTTCTCAATTTTGTGTTAACAGCAAATCTAAACAACAAACTAATTTTATCTTTGTTTTTGAAAAATTAAAATACAATTTCCTTAATTATGAAATATACTACTTTACCGAATACCGATATAAAAGTCAGCAAAATTTGCCTTGGAACCATGACTTTTGGACAACAAAATACGGAAGCTGACGGTCATGCACAAATGGATTATGCTCTTGAAAGAGGAGTCAATTTCTTTGATACTGCCGAGATGTATTCTGTTCCGGCGCGTCAGGAAACCTACGGAAGTACCGAGAAAATTCTTGGAACCTGGTTCAAAAAAACAGGAAAAAGAGAAGAAGTAGTTTTGGCTTCAAAAATTGCGGGACCAAATCCTAATTTCACGTATATGCGTGAGAAAAATGATTTTTCGCCAGCCAGTATCAAGTTTGCATTAGACCAAAGTTTACAACGATTACAAACCGATTATCTTGATGTGTATCAGTTGCATTGGCCAGAACGCAAAACCAACTTTTTTGGGCAACGCGGTTTCAAAGTGCAAGAAGATGGTTGGGAAGATAATATTCACAATGTTCTCGAAACCTTAGACGGTTTCGTTAAAGAAGGAAAAATCAAACACATTGGGCTTTCTAATGAAACGCCTTGGGGAATTATGCGTTTTCTGGAAGAAAGCAAATACCATAATTTGCCAAAAATAAAAACGATTCAAAATCCATATTCGTTACTAAACCGACTTTTTGAAGCGGGTTCTGCTGAGATTTGTATGAGAGAAAATGTGGGATTATTAGCGTATTCGCCAATGGCTTTTGGCGTTTTGTCAGGTAAATTCCTAACAGGTGAAAGTCTTCCAAAGGCCAGAATCAATTTGTTCCCTCAATTTTCAAGATACAACAGCGAGCAATGTTATGAAGCTACTCGATTGTATCAGGAAATTGCCAAGAAAAATGGACTGACCTTGACTGAATTGTCTTTGGCATTCATAGAACAACAACCGTTCGTAACCAGCACGATTATTGGCGCCACCACAATGGAACAATTAAAAGAAAATATTGATACAATTCATATTTCACTTTCTGATGAAATCTTAAAAGCAATTGACGAAGTTCAGGCCGTATTTCCTGATCCTGCACCGTAATTTGTAGAAAATAAAAAACATAAATTTAAATCTTCAAGAAACCCTGTCAGAGTTCAAAAACCTGACAGGGTTGTTTTTTAAATTAAAGATCAAATTCTTCGTCAACAGCCAAAGAATCGATTTTTATTTGTGTAGTATCTTGAGCTTTTATCCTTAAAAATGTTTTTGCAGGCCCTGAAATTAGTATCGGTTGTGTTTTGTAAATGGTATCGTCAGGACTCAAAAGCCCTCTTCTAAACATGATATTAGTTAAGAAAGATTCTTGTTTCATAGCAAAATCTTTTAACATCCCCTGGTCATTAAACTGGTACATGAATTTTCTTGGACTTGGAATAATTCGGGCAAGATAAAGGCATTCATTTAAGTTCAATTCTGAAGGATTTTTCTGGAAATAAAACCGACTCGCTTCGCCAATTCCATATACATTTGGACCCCATTCGATAATATTAAAATATACTTCCAGCATGCGTTCCTTGCTTACAATTCTGTTATTTTCCAGAATGTAAACCAGTAAAATTTCTTCCAGTTTGCGCGAGACTGTTTTTTCTCGGGTAAGAAAAACATTCTTTATCAACTGCATGCTGATGGTACTGGCACCGCGGGAAAACTTTTTGGTTTTTATATTTTTTACGATTGATTGTTTGAATGCTTCGCTGATAAAACCGTGATGTGAAAAGAACGACGGATCTTCGGTTGTTAAGACACATTTTCTTAAATAAGGGGAAATTTGGTCCAAAGGCGTATAATTTGGATTTGCTGAGCCAACTAAAATTGGACGTTGCAATACATTTTTTATAAGTGCCCGATAAATAAATTCTCCATTGAGTTTATTAAGATTTGCTTCGCCGTATTTTGTAATTTTTAGATTTTCTTTATTCAATCTACTGTCAAAAACCAGTTGGTTGGGTTTGTTTTTATTGAACATGAAATTCAAGTTGTAGTCAAAATTGCCTTCGGCTTCCATTCCTTGAAAATGGGTGAATAAACCATCGGGAAGCGAAGCGATAAAATCCTGTGCCTTCATTTTTGGGATGGCTACTTTGAGCTTGTAAATGGTGTCTTCCTCGGTTTCATAAGCTACATAAGGATGGAATTTTACTTTGTTGAATTGAACCGTTGAAGTACTGTCTATTGAAATAAAATCAGAACCTAATAAGAATCTATAATCAAATTTAGCATTTTTGATTATAACATCTTTACTGGCAATTTTTGGATGATTTATTTTCAAATTAGTAATAGCCATAAAGCCATCAATATGCAATTCGTCACCGTCTTTATCAATCTTTTCAAGATTCAATCGAATGGATTCAAAACTCGATTTTAGGTTGAAACGTTCGTCAAAATAAGGAACTTTAATGGCGCCGGTATCAATGTTAACAAAACGAATATCGGCTTTTTTATTTCTTGGATCTGCAAATCCTTTGATTTTCCAACGTTGTGTAAAGGTATTGGTTTGGACTTTTATTGAAGTTTCAAGCTGCTTATTGACCAATCTCAATTTTTGCAAATTAATCATCGCTTTTTTCCCATTGTCATCCAATCTAAAGGAAAGATTGTCCAAAACCATATCGGTTGGAACTAAATTCAGCGCTTTTGAGATAATTCTGTAGGCGAATTGAGCGTAATCTCTTTTTTCGTTCGCTATTTCTGTTTGCTTATCTTTTTTTAGAAAGGCATCAAAATTTCTCACTTTCCCTTTCTTTACGAGTTGTACAAAACCATTCTTTATTTCTAAAGTTCCCAGTTGCACATTACCTGCCAGTAATTGCCAAAGATTGACACTCGTTTTTAGTTTTTGTATTTTAAAAAGAGTATCGGCATTTTTCGGTGCTAATACTACATCGGAGAGATCAATTCCTGAGAGTCCGTCAAAAGAAGCTTTTTTAACAGAGAAAGTACTGTTGTAATCAACATCCATTTCATTGGAAACCTTTGCAATGGTCTGTTGTAAAACCGCATCACGAAAGATGTAAAAGGCAACAATTAGAGCCACAAATAATACACTAAGTATTTTTGTTGCTAGAATTATTTTTTGTTTTCCGGTTTTCATAAACAGTATTGTATTTGATAAAAAATCTAAAATAGGAGGCGCTTGGAATAGCGCATATAAAGAAAAGGAAAATAAAACAAAAGGAAAATTTTTTATGGTTTTCTTTAGAATTTTAATGTGTAGATGTTGTTTGTTTTTCTATGGAGAACAAAAAAAAAACTACAACCTAAATTGTAGTTTCTAAATTTGTTTTATGGTATTTAAATTAATTTTTTGGCTCCGGTTCTTTATATTCAAACGGGTTATAAAATCGTCTTACTTTTTCCACAATCTGGTTTAAGGTCATTTTGTCGGCTGTTTCCACTGATTTCAGTTTTCCGGGTTCAATTAATTTTTCATCCATTAATTTTTGCTCCAGTTTTGTTTTGGTTTGTGCTGGACCAAAAACAATTAACTCATCTGATTTTTTAACATAAGACAGCACTGATTTTATAAAATAATCCAGTTCTTGTTTTTTTCGGTCATCAAATTTTTTCTCACTGTCACCATGATGACTTCCTGAAAAGGTGCCTTTATTCCCTTCTTTGTTGTGATAAACACTGTTTTCAACATCAGAATCTATTTCAGTAATTTTTTCTGTATCACCATCAAGAGCAACAATTATTGCTTTTGAGGAGTCTATCCAAATGCCAGTTTGCTTTTTCATGTCTTTTATTTTTATATTAAATAGATTGTTTAAACAGCTTTATCATTATTTAGAAGGGGCTTAATGTAGCATTACGGTACTAGAATACCACTTAGTTGGCTTATGAAAACATGTTCTGATTTGTTTTTTTGTAAAAATGAATTTGCAATGGCATTTGCTGTTTTTAGAATCAAGGTGATAACCTCAGGGCTAAACAAATGTTCATGCTCTTTTCTGAAAATTTTAAAATCTGGAATGACTTGTTCAGTATCCCATTTATTGGCTAGAAGCCAGTCAAATACAATTTCGATTTCATAGGCTGTGTCGTCTCCAAATTCATTAATAGTATCTTCAAGCGGAAGCCATTCAGTTCTAACTATTTCTTTGAGTTCTTCAATTTCTTCTTTGCTAACCGTTTTGTCTATTGTTGCAATACAATAAAACACTTTTCCTAAGTGCTCATAAAGATGCGTCATGGTTTGGTGCGATGGTTTCATTTTTCAATCTTTAGATAAAAAAACTACATATAAATTTACAACAAAATAATGAATTTCATTCCTGCTTTTTTATTTTTATTGAAATAAACGTGAATTTAACAAAATATAATTATTTGATTTTCAGTGGAAAAAGAATTAATTATCCGGTTTGCTAAACCTGGCAAGGCTTTGTGTTTTTTTACGGAAGGCTTCTTAAGATGTATTTAAAGCAAAAAAGAGGATGTCACTAAAAATGACATCCTCTTTTGGTAAAAGTTAAATTTTTTCGAAAGATGAAAAATTATTTTTTCGAATATTCTTTTTCTAAAAATAAGTAACGGGTATCGTTTTCAGCTTTTACAGCTTTTGAATTTACATCAATAATCATGATTTCTGGACTTTGCTCATTTTTTGCCATTGGCCAAACCGGGAGTTTATCACCGTTTGGATTTCCTGTTTTAATGAAGTTGGCAAAAAAGTTCATCATTGTATCCGAAACTTTATAATCATCATCTGTCCAAGCATAGTTTGTATTGGTTGCTAAATTCCCCATTGCATATTCAATTTCAGCAGAGTGAACGGCTCCTTTTGGTATAGGAGCTTTTGGGGTGTTTTTGTCCTTTTTAATGACTCCGCCTGCGAGAGCTGCTTCAAGTTCATTGTCGCGCATTTCGGGTCTTGGATGGGCATAATAATAACGATATACTGGCTGGCTGCTATTTTTTCGATGTAAATCAAACCATTTCCAAGTGCTGTAGGCAATAAAACGGTCTCCTGCTAAATCGGTGGCAGATTGCTCCGTTACTTCAGGAGTTCCTGCGGGATACAACTTTAGAACTTCATCTGCTTTGGAGCCATATAATTCTTTTACTTTTTGGATATAACTTGCATTGTCTATGTCTTTCCCCATAGTTAAAGCGCGGTAAGTCATTTCTTCTGAATTCCATCCTAATAGTAAAGGAACCATTGCTTGTTGTTTGGCCTCAAAAATTTCGGGTAGTGATTTTGATAAAAAATAACCGTCAATGGTTGTTTTAAAAACACCTAAACTTGACCCTAGTGATTTTTGATACAGCTCAAAAGTTGACATAGCGCGAAGGTCTTTTAATGATGGAGCACCAATTTTTTTGGCAAATTCGAGTCCTGTTTTTTCAGCATCGGCTAAAGGAACCGGAGATAAAGTAGGGAAGATGGAGCCGCCGCTTTCGCCAATTGCTCCTGCGATAAGACTTTTTGATAACGGAGAAGCCATTTGAGCGCTCACGGCAATTGAACCAGCTGATTCTCCTGCAATAGTGACGCGTTTTGGGTCACCTCCAAATTTTGAGATATTAGCCTGTACCCATTTTAAGGCAGCATTTTGATCTAATAAACCATAATTTCCAGAAGCGTGATTAGGAGATTCTTTAGTCAGTTCAGGATGGGAGAAAAATCCCCAAATTCCTAATCTATAGTTTACGGTTAAGGTTACAATTCCTTTTTTGGCCATGTTTTCACCATCATAACGATTTTCAGAACCATCGCCTGCGGCAAAACCACCCCCGTAGAAATAAACTAAAACAGGTAGTTGTTCATTGGCAGATTTGGCAGGAGACCAAACATTAAGGTATAAGCAATCTTCGCTTGTCCCGTCACTTCTAAAGCCCATATCGCCAAATACATTGGATTGGATTGCTCTTGGTCCAAATTTTTTGGTTTGTTTTACTCCAGTCCAATTAGTTAAAGGTTGAGACGCTTTCCAACGTAAATTACCAACTGGTGGTTGGGCGAAGGGAATTCCTTTGAAACTCTGAATGTTAGTTTTTATATCAAATTCACCTTCTATAATTCCGTTTGCAGTAGTTATCTGAACAGGAAAAGCATTTTGATTTTCGGCATGTTGCGCTTTTGAAAAGAAGGGAAATGCTAAAAGTAGCAATCCAATGTATTTTATTTTTAAATTCATACTGTAATCGAGTTTATAGTTTTATGTTATTTGTTCGCAATAAATATAAATAGTTACAGGTAAAAAACTAAAGAATAGACTCATTTAACTTATTTTCCGAATTCTGTTATAAATATCGTAGTTGTCTAGGATTATAAATTAGATTATGAGAAGTTTCAGTTGATTTTTTTACGAGATAAATGGAATTCTATCCAAACAATTCACTTGCAATGTCTTCAATTTTGGCGACCAACCGAATATTAATTCCGGTGTTCTTTAAGGCGATTTTATTGTATTTCGAAACAAAAATGGTCGAAAATCCTAGTTTTTCGGCTTCCTGAATGCGCTGGTCTACGCGGTTCACAGGACGTATTTCGCCAGAAAGTCCCACTTCGCCAGCGAAGCAAAAATCTTTATTTACCGGAATGTCTTCATTTGAGGATAAAATAGCTGCTACAACGGCCAAGTCAATGGCTGGATCATCTACCGAAATTCCTCCAGTTACGTTGAGAAAAACGTCTTTGGCGCCTAGCCTAAAACCAGCTCTTTTCTCTAAAACGGCCAAAATCATATTCAGTCTTTTGGCATTATAACCTGTTGTGCTGCGTTGCGGGGTTCCGTAAACGGCGGTACTAACCAGCGATTGAATTTCAATCATCAATGGTCGCATTCCTTCTAATGTTGAGGCAATTGCAGTTCCTGATAATTCCTCATCTTTATGTGAAATTAATATCTCCGAAGGATTAGAAACTTCGCGTAAACCATTGCCTAACATTTCATAAATACCAATTTCAGCAGTGGAACCAAAACGGTTTTTTAGCGAACGTAAGATCCGGTACACATGATTCCGGTCGCCTTCAAATTGTAAAACCGTATCAACCATGTGTTCCAATATTTTTGGCCCAGCAATGTTTCCGTCTTTGGTGATATGACCAATCAGAATCACAGGAATATTGGTTTCTTTGGCAAATTTTATCAATTCGGCAGTGGTTTCTCTAATTTGAGAAATACTTCCGGGAGTTGATTCAATGTAATCCGTGTGCAAGGTTTGAATGGAATCGATAATCACGATTTCAGGCTGTATGGCTTCAATTTGTTTAAAGATATTTTGGGTTTTAGTTTCTGTTAAAATGTAACAATTATCTCCGCTTGGCGTAATTCTTTCGGCACGCATTTTTATTTGTTTCTGACTTTCTTCGCCCGAAACGTACAAGGTTTTGTAAGGCAGTTTTAAGGATATTTGAAGCAAAAGTGTACTTTTTCCAATGCCGGGTTCACCACCTAAAAGAATTAGAGAACCAGGAACGATACCGCCACCAAGTACGCGATTGAGTTCGCCGTCAGTAGTATCCATTCGGATTTCCTGAGTGGAATCAATTTCGTTTATTTTTAATGGTTTTGTCGCTTTATTGCTCGAAGTTGGTTCACTCTTCCAAGCCACTTTTTCTTGTTTTTGAATGATTTCCTCAGCGATGGTATTCCATTCTTTGCAGGAATTGCATTGCCCTTGCCATTTTGCATATTGGGCTCCACAGTTTTGACAAAAAAAAGTAGTTTTTACTTTTGACATTATTTTTTTGGTGTTAGACTTTTCATGTCGTCATATTTTTGGTACATCATATCTTTGCTCAAAGATCCAATTTCTTCTAATTGTGAAGCTGACTGATATAATTTTGCTGCTTTTTTAGGATCGCCCATTTTTTCATACATAAGCCCCAATTCATAATTGGCAAGCATTGATTTTGGATAATTTCTTTTGGCAACATCAGACAATTTATCCAATTCTTGATAAGCATTATTTTTTAGAATTGCCGCTTCAATTGCTTTGAAATCATTGATTCGAATAGGAATTTTTAGACCTAAATTTTTTGATATAGCATCATATTTATTCGTCAAATAATCGACATAACCAGCTTGAAGTACAGCGATTTTTTCTGTGTACTCAGTTGATGAAATTGGTTTGTAAGAATCAAAAAACTGATACAAAGCATTTGGTATTGAGTAAAGCACGAGGGAGTAATGGGATGCTCCTTTGAAATCATCAAATTTGTAATTGATTAAAGGATTTGTAACCATCTTCATATTTTGGTCGAGGTTTTTTATAGGCTCCTGAAGTCGTTTTACATCACCATCTCCAGTTGATTGATAATAAAAAACAGGTTGTTTTGTGTTTGAAAGTCTTTCTGGAATCCGGTTTTCCATGTCAGTTGCAAGTTCTGGACTTAAAGAAATATAGGCGTTAAATAATGGTGCGTCTTTGTATAGAAAAAAGTTTAAAAACCCAGCAGTAGTGTCATGTCCGGCAATAATTCGGAAGGGTACAGTACGGTATTTTTTTTCGATATAAGGAAGTAATTCGCCACCAATAAATTCAAAAAAAGCAGCGCCTTTCCCTGAAGGGACTCCGTCTGCAGCATCATAATTACTATCTTCTGTTCGTTCGTCTTTTTTGTTTTGGTTGATTCCAACGATTATTGTTTCAGGTAGATCATCCCAATAGGCACCATAGTTCAGAGCGCCATAAAAAGGGTCAAATAAGTAATCACTATCCAGTAAAATTAGGATTGGATATCTTTTGTTTGGGTTTTTCTCATAGGATGGGGGTAATCCAATAGTAATTTCTCGACTTCCTATTTTATTTGAATCGAATGGCAGTGTTGTTTTTTGAGAAAATACTGAAATAGAAAAAAGTAAAAAGAGTACTATTTGTTTCATGATTTGGGAGTTTTAGAAATTATATTTATTCTAAATGGAGTAGCAATATACTACTTTTATTAAAATAGAAATAGCAAAAAACACTACAGTTCAAAAAAGCAAACAATTTATTTTTATTCTAAAAATCTAGGTCAATGAATTGTCATTTTCATTTGGAAAAATGATCCACGGTTTGAAGGTTTTGGCTTCTTCAAATTCTAATGTGGCATATGAAATGATAATGATGATGTCGTCTTTTTGTACTTTTCTAGCAGCAGGACCATTTAGAGTTATGATGCCTGAATTTTTCTCCCCTTTGATGGCATAAGTATCAAAGCGTTCTCCATTGTTGATGTTTACAATAGATACTTTTTCGCCTTCAATAATGTTAGACGCATCTAGTAAAGCTTCGTCAATTGTAATGCTTCCGATATAATTTAAATCGGCTCCGGTAACTTTTACTCGGTGTATTTTTGATTTTACGACTTGAATTTGCATTTTACAAAAGTAAATTAATTTAATGAAATGGTATCAATCAAACGAATATTGTTGACAAAAACGGCTATAAAAGCGCGGTATTTTTTATCGGATTCTTTTATTTCGCTGGGTAATAGCGTTTCTTCATCAGCTATTACAAAATATTCTAATTTGAAAAGAGTGTTGTTTTCGAAAGCTTTTTTAACCCATTCCGTTACTGATTCAGGACTTTCTGTTTGAAATTTTTCTTTGGCAATAGTCAGTTTTTTGTAAATTATTGCAGCTTCTTCTCTTTCGTGAGGGGATAAACGTTCGTTTCGAGAACTCATAGCGAGGTGGTTGGGTTCCCTGTAAATTGGGCAACCAATTACGTTTACTTTCAAATGCGCTTTAGCGACCATCTTTTTGACGATTTGTAATTGCTGAAAATCTTTCTCACCAAAATAGGCATTTGTAGGTTCTACAATTTGAAAAAGACGTTTTACAATAGTTCCGACACCATTAAAATGTCCAGGTCTGAATTCTCCTTCCATTTGGTTTTCTAATCCATCAAAATCAAAAGATTGAGACAAGGGCTGTCCGTCATAAATATCCTCGACAGTTGGAGCATACAAAATAATTTTTGGACTCAAAGCGGTAAGTTTTTTCACATCTTCTTCTAATGTCCTTGGGTATTTTGCTAAATCTTCCGGATTGTTAAATTGGGTTGGATTTACAAAAATACTCACTACAGTATTTTCATTTTCTAGTAGCGATTTTTGCATTAAAGCCAAATGGCCTTGATGTAAAGCGCCCATAGTTGGAACAAATCCAATGGTGGAATTTGAAGTTTTGATTGATTTCAAATAGTCTCTCAAAGCTACTTTTCCATAGAAAATATGCATGGTGGTATTATTAAAATTAAATGCAAACTTACTATTTTAGTTAATAACTGCATAAATTTTTGTAATTTTGCGTGGTTTTTATTACCAATAAACTAAGTAAATTACAATATGAAAGATAAGAGGATATTATATGTATCATCTGAAGTGGTGCCTTATCTCGCTGAAAATGAGGTTTCTTTAATGTCTTATGACGTGCCGAAAATGATTAATGATCAGGGAGGACAAATAAGGATTTTCATGCCTAGATATGGAAATATAAATGAAAGAAGACACCAATTACACGAAGTGATTAGACTTTCGGGGATGAATTTGGTAGTAAATGATTTGGATATGCCATTGATTATAAAAGTAGCTTCAATTCCTAAAGAGAGGATACAAGTTTACTTTATAGATAATGACGAATATTTCAAAAGGAAAGCCACATTTGCAGATGAAGAAGGTGTTATGTATCCAGACAATGATGAGCGCGCTATTTTCTTTGCAAAAGGAGTGGTAGAAACGGTTAAAAAATTAAATTGGGTTCCTGATATTATTCATGTTCATGGGTGGATGGCTGCAATGTTGCCTATATATATGAAACATTTTTATAAAAATGAAGCTTTATTTTCAGAAACAAAGATTGTAACCTCAGTTTACAGTCAGTCATTTGAAGGAACTTTAGATGCAGAAATGATAAATAAGGTGAAATTTGATGGTGTTCCTGATGAAGCAATAGCTGATTTAGCAATTCCCGATTATGAAAATATTATAAAAGCAACAGTTATGCATTCTGATGCTGTAATCATTGCTTCAGAAAACCTGTCTTCAAGTTTAACAAAATTTATAGAATCTTCGGGTAAACCTTTTTTACCTTTCGTGCCGAAAGATAAATTCGCGGAAGCGTATACTAATTTCTATAAAAACGAGGTTCTTTAAATTAAACTTTTATTATTTAATATGTACAATATTTCTTTTTTCAAGAAAATACTGGTTTTATCAAGTATCATTCTTTTGTATTCCTGCGATAAAGATTATAATGCGATTGGTGGGGATTTAATTGGGGATAACCATTTTGGACTTAAAGACACAATATTTAGTGTAGTAGCTTACAACCAAAAAACTGGACCTATTCAATCTGATAATCTTGCTGTAAATCCATTAGGGATATATAAAAACCCTAATTTTGGAGAAACGACAGCCAATTTCAATACACAATTGACTTTAGCATCCACGGTAACTGCCACAGGTATTAGTTCAAGACCTTTTGTTACAAGTGTAGTTTTGACTATACCTTACTATTATAAAGCTTCGAAAACAGTTACGAATACTGACGGTAGTCACATTTATACATTAGATTCAATTTACGGAGTTAGTAAAGCACCAATGAAATTAAGTATTCATGAAAGTGGATATTACATGAGAGATAGTGACCCTACAGGTGGATTTCAACTTGCTCAAAAATATTATACCAATCAAAATACTGATTTCGATAATATTAAAGTTTCTACTCGTTTGAATGACGATGCCGATTTAGCTCAAAACGATAATTTTTTCTTTGATCCTGCTGAACATGTGGTTAAAACAACAGATTCTATCACTAAAGTAGAGACTGTTACACGAACTGCACCGGGAATGCAGTTGAATTTGAATAAAAGCTATTTTAAAACAAAGATTATTGATGGTGCAAATGCGGGTAAATTAGCTTCAAGTGATGTTTTTAAAGACTATTTCAGAGGGCTTTATTTTAAAATCGAAAAATCAGGAAGCAGTGATGGGAATTTAGCTATGTTGAATTTCAAAGCTGGAAAAATTACCGTTAATTATAACGAAGATTTAACTACTACATCAACAAGTGGTGTTGTAACAGTGACAAGGGTTAAAAAAAGTATTGTTCTTAATATGACCGGAAATTCTGTAAGTTTATTGAATAATAACTTTGGAGCTACAGGTATTGCCTATAATGCATTGCCAAATACTGGAAATACAACTGCCGGAGACGGAAAATTATATTTAAAAGGTGGTGAAGGTTCTGTAGCTATCATTGATTTATTTGATAAAAAAGATTTGAAAGGATATGATGCTAACGGAAACCTAACTGGGCCAAATGGGATTTCTGATGAATTAGATGATTTAAGATATCCGGCTGATGGTAAAAAGTGGTTGATCAATGAAGCGAATCTTGTTTTTCATATTGATGCAAGTACAATGATAAACAGCTTTGAGCCAAGAAGGATTTATTTGTATGATTATACAAATCATAGGCCTGTTGTTGATTATTACAATGATGCTTCAACAAGCGCTGATGCGAAAAAATCAAAATTAGTATTTGATGGGAACATAAATACAGATGCAACTTCTAAAAGAGGATTGACTTATAAAATCAGGATTACTAATCAGATTCGCAATCTTATTAAAAACGTAGATTCAACTAATGTCAAATTAGGACTAGTGGTTACTGAAGATATAACTGCCGTTGCTTCTTATAAAGTGAGAACTCCAAATGCATTTATTTCTCAAGCTCCAAAGGCGAGTGTAATGAATCCATTAGGGACTATTTTATTTGGAAATAACATTCCTTTTGGAGATTCTAATTATGACAAAAGATTAAAACTTGAAATTTTTTATACAAAACCTAATTAAGTAAAAGCTATGTGTGGAATTGTTGGATATATCGGTTATAGGGAAGCTTATCCGATTGTGATAAAAGGGTTGAAACGATTAGAATATAGAGGCTATGATAGTGCTGGTGTCATGTTATATGATGGCGAGAACTTAAAAATTTCTAAAACTAAAGGTAAAGTTGTAGATTTAGAAGAGCGAGCAGCTAAAGAAATTTCTACTGATGGCACCATAGGAATGGGACATACTCGTTGGGCAACACATGGGATTCCAAACGATGTAAATTCGCATCCGCATCTTTCTAATTCAGGAGATTTAGCTATAATCCATAATGGAATTATTGAGAATTATGCTCCATTGAAAGAGGAATTAATAAAAAGAGGATATATTTTTCACTCAGATACAGATACTGAAGTTCTTGTAAATCTAATAGAAGAAGTTCAGAAGAAAGAAAAATTGAAAATCGGAAAAGCAGTTCAGGTTGCTTTGAATCAAGTGGTTGGAGCTTATGCAATTGCCGTTTTTGATAAAAAAAATCCAAATGAAATTGTTGCGGCACGTTTAGGAAGTCCGTTAGCAATTGGTGTAGGTGAAGGAGAATATTTTATTGCTTCTGATGCTTCTCCATTTATTGAGTATACGTCAAATGCTATTTATTTAGAAGATGGCGAAATGGCAAATATTAGGTTGCATAAACCAATGAAAGTAAGGAAAATTAAAGATGATTCTTTAGTTGATCCCTATATTCAAGAACTTCAAATGAATTTGGAGCAAATTGAAAAAGGAGGTTACGATCATTTTATGTTGAAAGAGATCTATGAACAACCAAGTGTAATTAAAGATACGTATCGTGGTAGACTTCATGCAAATGAAGGAATTATCCAAATGTCAGGTGTAGAGGATAATTTAGAAAAATTCCTAAATGCGGACAGAATAATAATTGTGGCTTGCGGTACATCTTGGCATGCAGGTTTAGTTGCAGAATATATATTTGAAGAATTTGCCCGAATTTCAGTTGAAGTAGAATATGCTTCTGAATTTAGATATAGAAATCCTATAATAAGTAGTAAAGACGTAGTAATTGCTATTTCTCAATCAGGAGAAACTGCTGATACTATGGCAGCTATAAAATTGGCAAAAGAAAATGGAGCTTTTGTGTTCGGGGTTTGTAATGTAGTAGGTTCTTCTATTTCAAGAGAAACGCATGCAGGTGCTTATACACACGCAGGTCCTGAGATAGGTGTTGCTTCGACTAAAGCATTCACTACACAAATTACTGTGTTGACAATGATTGCGTTGCGTTTGGCTAAAGCCAAGGGAACCATGTCTAATACAGATTTTCATAGGTATTTGCAAGAATTAGAAATTATACCTGAAAAAGTAAAAGAGGCTTTAGAAACAAATGAAAGGGCTAAAGAAATTGCTGCTACATTTAAAGATGCTCCTAATTGTTTGTATTTAGGTAGGGGGTACAATTTTCCGGTAGCTCTTGAAGGGGCATTGAAACTTAAAGAGATATCATACATTCATGCGGAAGGTTATCCAGCTGCTGAAATGAAACATGGTCCAATAGCACTGATCGATGAGCATATGCCGGTTGTCGTTATTGCTCCAAAACAAGGTCATTATGATAAAATTGTAAGTAATATTCAGGAAATTAAATCCAGAAGTGGAAAAATTATTGCGGTAGTAACTAAAGGGGATACTCAAGTTCGTGATTTGGCAGATTATGTGATAGAAATTCCAGAAACTTCGGATGCATTGTCACCCTTAATAACAACAATACCGTTACAGCTTTTATCCTATCATATTGCCGTGATGAGAGGTTGTAATGTGGATCAGCCGCGTAATTTAGCAAAATCAGTTACTGTAGAATAATACAATATTGTTTACTTTAAGATATAACCTCGGAAGAATTTCTTTCGAGGTTTTTTTATGTTTATTTTTTGCTAATTTGAAATAATTATCTTAAAAAAGCTTTTTTTTAGTCTCCAGTTCACTTTTATTAAATTATTATTAATTATTAAAAAAAATTATGATTAATGCATTTATTATATGCGTGCATAATGTAATTTTGATGTTTTTACTTAATTTTTAATAAAAAACAAAAAACAAAAAATAAAGAATAAGTGCAAATGAATCAAAATCACTGATAATTATTAAATTTTAAAGGCGCTTTTTTATTAATATCAAAAATATTTGTACTTTGCCATCATAAACCAACAAACTTTAACCCAATGAGAGTGTATTTACTTTTTTTGTCATTGTTTTTTTGTAGCCTAACTTTTGCTCAAAATACAATTTCAGGTATTGTTACAGACAGTAACAATCAACCTATTCCTGGAGCCAATATCAAAATTGTTGGAGAAACCGCTGGTAGCGTTACCGACATTGATGGAAAATTTACTTTAAATTCATCAAAAAAACCTCCCTATGTGCTTACTATTACAAGCATAGGTTATGGTTCTCAAAGAGTAAATGTTTCTTCAAATAATCAAAAAATCAGTGTTAAGCTTGCTGATGCAGAAACAAAATTGAATGAGATTGTTGTTTCTGCTTCCAGAACACCGGAAAGAGTATTAGAATCTCCTGTTACTATTGAAAGAATGAGTGTTGCTGATATAAAGAAAACGGCATCGCCAACCTTTTATGATGGTTTAGAGAATTTAAAAGAAGTTCAGATGAATACAAGTAGTATGTCCTTTAAGTCAATAAATACACGTGGTTTTGCAACTGTGGCAAATACTCGTTTTATGCAATTGGTTGACGGAATGGACAACTCTTCACCATTATTAAATTTTGTGTTAGGAAATTTAATTGGTGTTTCAGAAATAGATGTTCAAAGTGTGGAGTTGTTGCCAGGTGCATCTTCTGCTCTATACGGAGCAAATGCATTTAATGGTATTCTGTTTATGAATAGTAAAAGCCCATTTACAAGTCAAGGAATCACTGCTTACGCAAAATATGGGCAAACTAGTCAAGAAGCTGCAGGGTCGAACGATTTTATTGATTATGGAGTTAGAATGGCGCATGCGTTTAGTTCAAAATTAGCGGGTAAAGTTAACTTTACTTATATGAGAGGTACAGATTGGCATGCAACAAATTATGATGACAAAACACATCCGGGTATTGACAGAAGTAATGTGAATTACGATGGTATAAATGTATATGGGGATGAAGTTTCTACAAATTTAAAAGGAGTTGGGCAATCATTGGCTACTTTAGGTTTGATATCTCAAGGAGCTGTCAACTTACTGCCTAACTATAATGTGAGCAGAACGGGGTACAACGAGGTAAATTTAACGGATAATAAAGCAAGTAATACTAAAATTGATTTCTCGCTTCATTACAGACCTTTTGGAAATGAAAATTTAGAAATCATTTGGCAAAGTAAATTTGGTTTTGGAAATGCAGTATATCAAGGGGCAAACAGATATTATTTGAATAACTTTTTTATGCAACAACATAAATTAGAATTTAAAGGTAAAAACTTTTTTGTAAGAGGGTATACTACAACTGAAGACGGGGGAGATTCTTATGATATGCTTTTTACAGGTATCAACATAAATAGAAAATGGAAAGATGATAAAACATGGTTCGGACAATATGCAGGTGCTTATATTCAATCTACATTAGCTGGTATGACTCCTGAAAATGCGCATATTGCAGCAAGAGCTACTGCCGATACAGGTAGATTTTTACCAGGAACGCCTGAGTTTAAAAATGCTTTTAATCAAGTAATTGCTGATCCAAGTGTGCTTTCAGGTTCAAAATTGGTAGATAATTCTAAAATATACCATTCGGATGCAAATTATAATTTTAAAGACGTTATAAAATTTGCCGAAATTCAAGTTGGTGGATCTTTTAGATTGTATGAATTAAATTCTCATGGCAGAATTTATACTGATGCAAATGGACCTATTAATTACAATGAATATGGTGCTTATACACAGTTAACAAAAAGATTTGTAGATGACAGATTGAAATTTACAGGATCTCTTCGTTATGATAAATCAAAAAATTTCGATGGTAGTTTTTCACCTAGAGTGTCGCTAGTATATTCTGGAGGAGAAAGTAAGAAACACAACTTTAGAGCTTCTTTTCAAACCGGTTTCAGAAATCCTTCAACGCAAGATCAATACATTGGTTTTAATGTGGGAAGTGCAATATTGCTTGGTTCAGCTCCTGATAACTTAACAAGATATAGTGAAATTTTACCAGTTTCAACTGCTGTAGGTCAGGCTTTTGCTGGTGGATCAACTGTTGTTATGACGGGGATTAATGCTTATAATAATTCATACACAGCATCTTCGGTTGGGGCGTTTAGTGCCTTGGCAGCTAGTAATCCTGTTGCAGGGTCCGCTTTGTTGAGAAAAACAAATGTTAATTATGTGAAGCCAGAACAGGTTAAAGCATTTGAATTAGGATACCGCTCATTCATAAAAGACATGTCAGTTGATATTAATGGATATTATAATATTTACAATGATTTCATTGGAAACTTAAATGTTGTTGCGCCGTTATATGGTAAAGCACAAGATTCTCCAAGTCCTTTAGCAGGTCCAACAGATCCTGGAACACAGTCATTACATGCGCTTCAAAATGGTAATTACAGAGCCTATCAATTATATACGAATACTAATATTGAAATCAAATCCCTTGGTTTTGGGATTGGACTTTCTAAAAAAGTATATAGAAATTTCGAAGTTGGTGTTAATTATAACTTTGCTGAATTTAAGTTTGATCAAGAAAAAGATCCAAGTTTTGAAGCTGGGTTTAATACACCAAAACATAGAGTAAAAGCTTCATTTGGAAACGAAAAATTGTTTGATAATTTTGGATTTAACATAAGCGGAAGATGGAATAGTTCCTATTTGTGGCAATCTACAATGGTGGATGGTATGATCGCTTCAGCTACAGTAATCGATGCTCAAGTAAATTACAATATGCCAAAACTTAAATCAACTCTTAAATTAGGAGCTTCAAACATTGGCGGAAAAGAGTATACTCAGGTATTAGGTGCAGGATTAATTGGACAGCAGTTTTTTGCTTCTTGGACAATCAACCCATAATTAAGGCTTTAATTTAAAAAAAAATACGACCATGATAAAAAATTTCAAATGGCTACTATTGGTTTCTTTAAGCTTTGTAGCATGTAATAATGATGATAATACAACTGTCGTTGAAGAGCCGGTGAGTTCGGGGACGGCTAGTTTTACAAAATATGTTGCGTTAGGGGATTCTTTTGCGGCAGGTTATAGTGATGGCGCGCTTTTCAAAAAAGGACAGGAAGGTTCTTATGTAAATATAGTAGCTCAGCAATTTGCTACTGCAGGTGGAGGGGACTTCAAGATACCTTTTACATCAGATAATTTTGGTGGATTGTTATTGGGAGGAAATGTAATAGCTGGAGTTCGCTTGTATTTCAATGGCGCAGGGCCTGCGCCGGTTAGTGGAACACCTACAACTGAAGTGAGTACTAAAATCACTGGGCCTTTTAATAATTTAGGAATTCCTGGGGCAAAAAGTTATCATTTGGTAGCGCCTGGATATGGAAATGTTGCCGGAGTTGCTTCGGGTAAAGCAAATCCTTATTTTGCAAGATTTGCAACTTCGTCCGGTACAACAGTTTTGGCCGATGCTTTAGTTCAGGCACCCACTTTCTTTTCATTATGGATTGGAGGGAATGATGTCTTGGGTTATGCTACATCTGGGGGTGTTGGTGTAAACCAAACAGGGAATTTAGATCCGGCTACTTATGGTGGAAATGATATAACTGATCCTAATGTTTTTGCAAGTGTTTATTCAAGTTTGGTTACTAATTTAACTGCAAATGGAGCAAAAGGAGTGGTTGCAAATCTCCCTTATGTAAATACGCTTCCTTATTTTACAACTGTTCCTTATAATCCAGTTCCGTTAACTGCAGAGGTGGCTGCTCAATTAAATGCTGGTTATGCAGCATATAATGGTGGATTGCAATATGCTGCGGCAAATGGTTTGATTACGGCTGCAGAAGCAACAAAGAGAACGGTTAAGTTTGTTGCGGGCAGTAATGCGGTTGTTGTTGTTGATAGTTATTTAACAAATTTAGCTGCATATGGCATCCCTTCTTATAGACAAGCTACTGCTGAGGATTTGCCTGTTTTAACATCTAGAACTTTTATCGGGACTCTTGTGAATGGTAATCCAGCTGCTGTTAATGGGGTTTCGGTTCCTTTAGCTGATCAATGGATATTGACTAAAGATGAGATTGCCGAAGTTAAAGTTGCTACAGATGCTTATAATGTCACTATAAAAGCAATTGCTGATGCTAAAGGACTGGCTTTTGTTGATACGAAAGTGATTATGACTCAATTATCAAGTGGAGGAATTGTTAGTAATAGTTTTACACTTACTTCGGCTTATGTAACTGGTGGGGCGTTTTCACTTGATGGGATTCATCCCAGTCCTAGAGGTTATGCTTTAATTGCAAATGCTTTTACGGCTGCCATAAATGCGAAATATTCTTCAACATTAAAGCCTGTTGATTTGAGTCAATATTCGATATTATATCCAGCCATAATTCAATAATCGTATTGTGGTCTGGCATGAAAAACCATCCGTTTTATAACGTGGTGGTTTTTTTGTTTTTACCCGAATAATAAAGGTTTGTTTGTTTTAAAACAATATAAAAAAACAAAGCAGTAAAAATATGCGGTTTTTTTATAAAAAAATATTGATTTTATATTTTAAAAAATTATCTTTGCGCACTGAAAAAAGCATCTAATCGATAAATTTCGGTTGGTATTATTTCATAAACCTAAATAGCTATTTAATAAATACATAAGTAATGTCTAAAGTAATAGGAAAAGTTGCCCAAATCATTGGCCCAGTAGTTGACGTTGTTTTCAACGGTAAGGATGTTGAACTTCCAAAAATTTATGATTCATTAGAAATCACAAAAAAAGATGGTACATTATTAGTACTTGAAGTGCAATCTCACATTGGTGAAAACACAGTTCGTACCATTTCGATGGACTCAACAGATGGTTTGAGTAGAGGTTATGAAGTAGTTGGAACAGGGAATCCTATCCAAATGCCAATCGGTGCAGATGTTTACGGCCGTTTATTCAACGTAATTGGAGATGCCATTGATGGTTTAGGAAACTTGCCAAAAACAGGTGAAAACGGAATGTCTATTCACAGACAAGCTCCAAAATTTGAAGATTTATCTACTTCTTCTGAAGTTTTATTCACAGGTATTAAAGTAATCGATTTAATTGAGCCTTACTCAAAAGGGGGTAAAATTGGATTGTTCGGTGGTGCTGGAGTTGGTAAAACAGTATTAATTCAGGAGTTGATTAACAATATCGCAAAAGGTCACGGTGGACTTTCAGTATTCGCAGGAGTAGGAGAAAGAACACGTGAAGGGAATGACTTACTTCGCGAGATGTTAGAGTCAGGAATTATAAAATACGGGGATGAATTCATGCACTCTATGGAAAATGGAGGATGGGATTTATCTAAAGTTGATATGCCAGGGATGAGAGAGTCAAAAGCTACTTTCGTTTTCGGTCAAATGAATGAGCCTCCAGGAGCTCGTGCTCGTGTGGCACTTTCTGGATTATCTATCGCTGAATATTTCCGTGATGGAGCAGGAACTGATCAAGGTAAAGATGTATTGTTCTTCGTGGATAATATCTTCCGTTTTACACAAGCAGGTTCTGAGGTTTCAGCACTTTTAGGTCGTATGCCATCTGCGGTAGGATACCAACCAACATTGGCTACTGAAATGGGTGCGATGCAAGAGCGTATTACATCTACAAATAAAGGTTCTATTACATCTGTACAAGCGGTTTACGTTCCTGCGGATGATTTAACTGACCCGGCTCCGGCTACAACTTTTGCTCACTTAGATGCTACTACTGTATTGTCTCGTAAAATTGCTGAGTTAGGAATTTATCCTGCGGTGGATCCATTAGATTCAACTTCAAGAATTCTTACTCCTCAAATCTTAGGTGATGAGCATTATGACTGTGCTCAAAGAGTAAAAGAAATTTTACAAAAATACAAACAATTACAAGATATTATTGCGATTCTTGGTATGGAAGAATTATCAGAAGATGATAAATTAGCCGTTTCAAGAGCGCGTCGTGTTCAACGTTTCTTATCTCAACCTTTCCACGTTGCTGAGCAATTTACAGGATTAAAAGGAGTTTTAGTTGATATTAAAGATACTATCAAAGGATTTAATATGATTATTGATGGTGAATTAGATCACTTGCCAGAATCAGCTTTTAACCTTAAAGGTACCATTGAAGAAGCTATCGAAGCTGGAGAAAAAATGTTGGCGGAAGCTTAAAATTAGTTTAAAAGTTTAAAGTTTAAAGTTTACTCATAACTTTAAACTTTAAACTTTTGAATTTCAAACTACAAAAATATGTTATTAGAAATAGTATCACCAGAAGCAAAATTATTTTCAGCAGAAGTGACTTCGGTTACATTGCCAGGAGTTGATGGAAGCTTTCAAATTTTGAATAACCACGCACCAATCGTTTCTATTTTAGGAAAAGGTGTTGTGAAAATTACAGCTTCTAATTTTGCTTTCGCAAAAGAAGTAGCCAGTAAATTCACAAAGCTAGATGATCAAAATTATACACTAGCAATCACTTCAGGAACAATTGAAATGAAAGATAATAAAGTTATTATTTTAGCGGACTAAAGTAATTTCGATTATAAAAAATTAAAGCCTAACTTAGTCGTTAGGCTTTTTTTATGTCCAATCCCAAGCAATTATATTCCAAACTGTACCATCTTCTTCATAATGATCGATTGTTTTGAAACCAACGGATTCGTGTGCTTGCATGGAGCGAAGGTTTATAGTGGCAACTTCGGTGATTAAATAATCAAATTGATGTTGCAGCTCCTCTCTGTAAAAATGATAAAGACCTCGAAATATTCCTTGTTTTCTATAGTTTTTATCTACGCAAATTTGACCCATTACAACGAATGTTTTATCCTTGGGCACTAATCCATCGATTCTTTCAAACATGGGTATAAGAACCTCAATTTCGTTTCTAAAGCTGGATAGCATCACCAATGCAAAACCTACTACGATATCATTGTCTTTTGCAATAATATGTGCACAGGCTGAATTCATTTGTTCTAATAGGGCAACAGTGTGTTGTACGGTAACAAATCCTTCTTGAAGTTTTTCTTCAGAACTTATGTTTTGGGAACTATTTTGTAATTGTAGTGTTCTAATTTGTTCTAGTTCATCTAGACTTGATGCTCTTTTGTAAATTATCGGTTTCATCTAATGCTATTGATTAATTACCATTTGTTTTAGCTGTAATTATAAAAATAGATAATCTTTTAATTATGAAAAGCGAATTCAATCTTTATTTTATAATTAGTTTCGAATTCATTTCGGCATAATAGGTTTCATTGTATTTTGCTGCAACTACAAGAGCTCCTGAAATTAAAATAAGATTTTTAATTATGTATTGACCAACCAGAGTAGGGCAGTAGGGAAAAGCATCAAAACAGACTGTTTTTAGAATAAAAATAGGAAAAAAGGTAACTGCCATATGCATCAATAGCAATACAATTGTGTAAGGAATAAATCGTTTTATGAGTAATCCAAGACCTATAATTACTTCACCAATACCTAGAATTGGAATAAATATTTCGGGTTTAAACCAATAAACAGTTTGTTCTACTAATTCTCCTGCAGGACTCATCCCGAAAATTTTCAAAGTACCAAACCAGACGTATATTATAGCAAGTGAAATTCGCATCAGATTGACACTGTGTTTTTGCATTTTTTTACTAAATCTAAAATAAAAGGATTTGAATGTTGGTTCCATAATGAAATTGTTAGTTGTATTCGTTTCCTGTTTTGCAATGTCAGAAATCATTGTTATTGTATATGTAGCTAATAGTGAATAAATAGCCTAACAGATTTCCAACGTCTGTTAGGCTGTAGTTGATAAAATGAAATATTAAAACAAACCACTAAAACAAACCATCAACTTATTTATATAAATTATTCAGCACCGTCAGTAGCGGCTCTAGCGAGAGCAATACCACCCACTTTTTCGCCTAATTCAAGTCCTTTTTCACAATCACTTCTATAGTGGATACAGCCAAACATTCTAGAATCAGATGCTTCTTTTGCCATATTTATAAAACGCTGCGATTTTTCAGGAATTAAATGTGATAAAACTACGCAAGCAGCTCCACTAAAAGTAGAATGACCCGATACATAAGAAGGGAAATTTGGTGTTCCAGTCATTGTTTTTATAGAAGGATCCATTTGTGATGGTCTTGGATTAAAATAAGTATACTTAGCGTCCCAGCAGCTAATGGCGGCGTCCATCATAGCAATATTCAATAATGCCATATTTCTTGCCCATCGTACTTCACTATAATTTTGTTCTACAAATGACTCTGATGCAATAGCATTCCAGTGCCCGGGTGGTGTATAAGTTCCTACGCCATCAGCCCAAAAAGTAACAATTTCCATGTTCTTTCTGGATGGATTATTGGCATAATTTTTTACTTCAGCTAATTCTTTTGCAAATTGTTCTGATTTTGTAGACGGGGGTGAAGCTGGACGGTTCGCTATAACCATTTCAGGAGTCATAAGGAATGATTTGACTTTTCCGAATAATGGTAACATAGGTGGTCTGGTAGGTAATTCTAAAGATTTCCATGGTGTTTCTCCAGTAGCCAAAGTTTGTGTTTCTAATTGTGTCCAAAGTGCTTGGTTCCCAATAGCAGCCCCAGCTCCATCTGTACTGGCACGTGCGATAAATTTTGCCGCAATTTTTCTGCCTAAAATGATACCGGCATCTACATCACTACGAACGTTAGCACCGCTTATAATGCGATACAGTTTTTGTTCTTCTGCTTTTCCGTCAATGTATGCGATTTCAGTTGGGAACAATAGTTTTAATAATTCAACAGTTACACCAGATAATACACCGTCTTCTGAAGGATAAGAAGGCATAGGACTTTTTGGAATTAAAACTTGTAATGTTGCATCAACAGTAAACGGAGCTGCTCTATTGTATAGTTTTTTATAATACCAAGTGGCAACCATTGCGTCATATTGGGCTGCACTTACATAGGCATAAGCTCTAGCTGCATAAGGTGGATTTGAAAATGGAAATTGCGGATTTGCAAAAGGATTCGCCGCTGATGGTGCAGGATAGGTTCCATCTTCATTTTGATAAGGAGGACGGTTGTGTCTTGCCACTAAAGTTCGCATGATTTCATTCCAGCGTAAAACACCACCAGCGCTCCAATATTTTATTATTCTTTTTTGATCTTCTGATATATTGACTTGGTAGCTTTTTATTTCATTGATTTCTCTTGTGTATGCTGGTGTACTTGTGGCAACAGGTGCATCAAGTGGGAATTCGTTTGGAGTTGTTAATAAAAAAGTTTTCCAAGTTCCGGCTGCATCATCTGTATTGGTAGGATTTAAAGCTTGAAATTGTTCGTTTTTTTCAGTAATATCATCACTACATGAATAAGTACAGGCAAGAAATAAAGTTATAAGAGTAGTGTAGGCTATTTTTTGTATTTTATTTTTCATCTTGATTTGCTATTTTTTAAAATTAATCACATAAAACAAACCACCATAAAAGGTGTCTGATTTTCCAACGTTTCTACCTTCTACAACATAGTTATAACCGCCTACAAGAGATAATTCAGGTATTTTTTTAAATGTATATTTTGAATTAACACCATATTTTAGTGCATTCATTGTATTACTTGGAAAAGGCATATTATTTTTTGTAATGTCAAATCCTCCAGATTGGGTTACCCAATTGTCTATAATGAACTCAGCAATTAATCTATTAGAACGATAACCAGCTCTAAAGTTCACTGAAATGGCATCAGGCATATCAACTTCGTTTGTATAATGGATTTCGTCAGTTAAATAAGCATTTCTGTCAATTGTTATATTCGCTCTTTTTACATAAGCACCAGATAATGTAGCAAAGAAGTTTCCTCTCTGATAATCTCCCATTAATCGCAATGAAGCGGTTTTGCTTCGTAAACCGAGACTTAATGGTAAATAATCAGCGGGATAATCGGATAGTGGTGTTGAATAACTTCCCAATACATAAATGGAATAGGTGGATTGGCCAACTGTTTTCTCCAGAGGCATGTATTTTAGCGTAAGCGAAAGATCTTGAATTCCTTTTTGACCTTTCATGGTTCCAGCAGAAGCGTTGGTTTCTACATACGGCACACTAAAAATAGCATTCAATTTATCTGAGATACCATAATTTCCCATTAGACCAATGGATTTTGTGGATACGGTGCCAAGGTTTAGATTTTCTCTCTTGAAATCACCTTCCCAATATTGATCCCAACTACTGTATTGGTATATTGTTCCAACGCAAAAGTTGTTTTTGCTCATCATGATGCCATCAATATCTGTTTGAGCATTCATGAAAATAGGTACTAATAATAAGCAACTTAAGTAAATTTTTTTCATTTTAATAAAATGGTTTAATTATGAAATGGCATAAGTAATCTTTTGTTTTTATAATTTTATTCTAAAGAACAACTGAAGAGAATTAACGCTCTTCAGTTGTTAATCTAAAATTAATGCTTCATTGACATTGTCATTTTTTTATTCAAATTGAAACGATATGAATAACCAACATTGATAGAGTAATCTGCAAAAGCGGCATCACCTTGTACATGTACGTATTTGCTTGGATCTGTAATTACTGAATTTTGTAAATCTTGAGAAGCAATATCAGCAGCACTTTGAATACGGTTTTTTACAACATTGTAAGGGATGTAAAGACTGAAACCATGTTTTCCTATACGGTATGAAAAGCCATATTCAACAGCAATAACATATCCAGGACGACGGTATGCTACTTGACCACCAAAAGCGTCATAAGCAGGAATGCCTTCAAATCTTCCAGCTAATGATACGGTGAAATTTTCTTTTTTGTCAACAGCAGCCATAAAACCTGCACGTCCAAAATATTGGTCTGGACTAGCGTAGATTTCATATCCTTCCAATCCAGCTTTTGGTGCTGATTTGAAAGTGCCATTAGATTCTCTTGGATTAAATAAATAATATCCATTTGCAAAACCATAAAGACGCCCGGTTAATTGTCTAAAAGCTTGTATTTCTACTGAATAACCAACACCTCCGTCACCAGGTTGAATAGCTTGGTCCATTACTACACTTTTAGTAGTTCCGTCTGCTTGTGGTGCGTCATCTCTTCGATCATGGCTACCAGTATTTAATTTTACACCTAATCCTACCATAAGATTTCCTTTTTTGGCAGTTTTTGGATCAAAAACCCAATAGTTTACACTTAAACGCGCATCAGCAATTCCATCAGCGTAAACGCTGTAACGATAAGTGTTTTTTACCGGTGTAGTTTGTTTTAAAATTTGAGAACGTTCATTGTTTACATAAGGCAATGTTGCGTTCAATTGGATGCGGTCAGTCAATCCGTAAGATATATTTAAATCAACCGCATGTGAATAGATGTTTACTGCATTACCGCGTTCTTTTCCGTTTGCATCAAACCCACCTCCTGTTAATTGGCGTTGTGGTTGCTCTTCTGTACCAACAAAGTGCCTCCAAGAATGAAAATAGCGATAATTTGCTCCTACTTGAAACTCCCCTTCACTTAAAGTATAGGAATTAGAAGAGTTCATGTTTTGTCCCCCCATTTGGCGTACAGCCACACAACCTTGAGCAGTCATATTTTGGGTATTGAAACCGATTGTAACGAATAAAATAATTATAAAAGCGGAATGTAAAAAAGATAAATTTTTCAAAGTTTAGTTTGTTTGAATGGTTAATAATGTAAAATAGATTGGCACAACTTCTTTTAAATAAGACTGGTGATGAAAACAGTTTAATAGTAAATGGCATATAATCAATGTAATACAAGATTGTATTTTTGGCTCTTGCCAAAAAGGGTACCCAGGTATAACAAAGAAAATGACGGGCTAAAAGATTACTTTGCAACAAATGGTTTTAAGAAATCTTTTGTTGAGATTTGCAAATGAATTTAAGTCTAGATGTAAAAAGCAGAAAAACGTACCTATTAAAAGTAAAATAATAAATAGACCAATATTGTAAGCTCAAAAACGAGTGGCTTTAAAAAACAGTATATTGTGTTGTTTTTTACTGGTAAATTTTAAATTATTTGTAATTAATATACATTTTAGCTCAAGCAATCATGAATTATAATGCTTTTGCAAAAGTCTAAGTCTGTGAAAGGTTTCACAAGAAATAAAGAAGATTATGCCATATCAGGCGGAGAATACGATAAAGAAAAGTATCCGGAATGTAATGCCATGTTTGGCGTAATGATTGGCTCTATTGAGCTAATAGCAGTTTTTGGAGAAAAATCAACCGCAATAGTATTATTTGGAATGTAATCTTGTAGAAAAGATTTCATCAGTTTTTTTACTGGAGCGTCTTTTGAAGAAGATCCATTGAATAATTGATTGTCAACAATGTCTTTTAGGTCTTTACCTATTGCATCCTGATGTGAATTATGAAGGTAATAAAGACTTAAGACGTTATTTTGAATTCTTTTCTTGAAAATATGGTAACTTTTATTATTTATAACCACATCTTCATTTACATATTCAAAATCAGTGTCTTCAATAAAAGAATATAAAGTAGCATTTAATTTTATTATGTGCATCTCTGAACTAGGTGCCTTTTCCATACTAGTTACCCATGCTTGCTCTTGTTGATAAGCAAACATCAGATAGTATCCCAGAACATTGTAAAACAATGTTACTAATAAGAAAAGTGATGCAATTCGTTTCATAATGGCCGAAAGTAGAAAACTATTTTATAACGAAATATTTTTGAAGTGAATTTTAAGATAGTTTTAACATAATTTTAACATAATGTTGAATCGAAACCGTTTTCGAAATTTTTTATCATTTTTATTTCCACTATTATTTTTCATTTGTTAATTTTTAAAGAATTTCATTTTTATGAATAGTATAATTCGATCTTAAAACCGAATGAATCCCATAATTACAATAAGTCACTAAACAAAAATGGAACAAAATATATAAACCAAAAAAGATGCTTATTTTTGTGGCCTATGAGAAAATTTCCAAAAAAATTATCCGCTAAACTTGAAATCAGAAAGCAAAATAATGCCTTGCGACAATTGTCTTTATCCAGTAAAGGGGTTGATTTTGCTTCCAATGATTATCTTGGATTGTCTAAATCAGAAACTATTTTTCATGATACTCATGAGTATTTAATTCAAAATAATAGGGTTCAAAACGGAGCAACAGGTTCCAGATTATTATCCGGAAATCATAAATTATATCCAGAAACCGAAAATTACATCGCTCAGTTTCACAAATCAGAATCGGCTTTGATTTTTAATTCGGGGTATGATGCCAACGTTGGTTTTTTTAGTTCGCTTCCGCAAAAAGGCGACTTAATTTTATACGATGAATTGTGTCATGCTTCCATTCGCGACGGAATTCAACTGTCGAATGCCAAAGCCTATAAATTTAATCATAATGATTTTGAGGATTTAGAACGATTGATTCTTCGTAATCAAAATGCAGTCATCTATATAGTTACCGAATCTGTTTTTTCGATGGATGGCGATACACCCAATCTGGAGGAATTAGTGCAAGTATCCGAAAAGTACAATTGTTATTTAGTGGTTGATGAAGCGCATGCTTTGGGCGTTTTTGGTTCAACTGGAGAAGGATTGGTTCAAATGTTAGGCTTGCAAAATCAGGTTTTTGCACGGATTATGACTTTTGGGAAAGGTTTGGGATGTCACGGAGCCGCTATTTTAGGATCTTTAGAATTGAATGATTATTTAGTAAATTTTTCCCGAAGTTTTATTTACACCACAGGACTTTCGCCACATTCGGTTGCTACGATATTGATGGGGTATCACTATTTAGACAAAGAGAAACAAAACATAGAAGTGCTGAGGGAAAACATCATTCATTTCAATCAGGAAAAAAGCGTATTGGGTTTAAAGCAATTATTTGTTAGAAGTAAATCGGCCATACAATCAGCCATAATTCCAGGAAATGAAAACGTTAAATCCATAGCTCAAAAGTTACAAGCAAAAGGATTTGATGTCAAAGCGATACTTTCGCCAACGGTGCCAGAAGGGCAGGAGCGACTGCGATTTTGTTTGCACAGTTTTAATTCAAAAGAAGAAATCTCAGAAGTGTTGCAATTGTTGAGTACTTTTGTGTTTAGCCACAGATGACACGGATTAAACGGATTTTAATTTTTAAACCATAAATAATGACTGAAATTTTACACAAAGAATTATCGGAATCTATATTAAAAGTTTTTTTATGAAGTTTATAATGAATTGGGTTATGGTTTTCTTGAAAAGGTGTATCAAAACGCAATGTATTTAGAATTAAAATCACAAGGTTTTAAAGTGGAACCTCAAAGGCAAATTAAAGTATATTATAAAAAAGAACTTGTTGGTGATTTTTTTGCCGATTTATTAATTAATGATGTTATCATTTTAGAATTAAAGGCTTGTGAGAGTTTGGTGAAAGCGCATTATGTTCAAACTTTAAATTATTTAAAGGCGACAAATATTGAAATAGGTTTGTTATTAAATTTTGGAGAAAAACCAGAAATTAAAAGACTAATTTTTACAAATAATAGAAAAAACTAAAGAATCTATATAAATCCGTTTAATCCGTGTCATCTGTGGCCAAATATCTATGAAATTATTTATTACAGGAATATCTACCGATGTCGGTAAAACCATTGCATCAGCAATTATAACAGAATCGCTAGAAGCTGATTATTGGAAACCGATTCAAGCGGGCGATTTAGAAAACTCTGACAGTCATAAAGTCAAATCGTTTTTGTCTAATAAAAATACCGTGGTTCATCCTAATAGTTATGCTTTGAATACACCGGCGAGTCCTCATCTGGCGGCTGAATTAGACAATATTGTTATTGATTTAAAGAAAATCATCGAGCCAAAAACAGCAAATCATTTAGTTGTTGAAGGCGCTGGGGGTATTTTTGTGCCATTAAATTCAAATGATTGTGTTATTGATTTGATTCAGCCCGATTATAAAGTGATTTTGGTTTCCAGACATTATCTAGGAAGTATCAATCATACTCTGCTCACAATTGAAGCCTTACAAAACCGAAAAATTACTATCGCAGGAATTATTTTTTCTGGTGACGAAAATAAAGCTACAGAGACAATAATATTGAGTAAAACTGGAGTAAAATGCATAGGAAGAATTGAACAAGAACCCTATTTTGACCAAAATGTAATCAAAGAATATGCTGATTTGTTCCGGGAGAATTTATTGAAACTTCAATAGCAATCACAATAGCAAAATTTAAAATCAAATGAATTTAACAGAAAGAGACAGCCAATATCTTTGGCATCCTTATACACAACACAAAACTGCAGCATTGCCAATTGCCATTAAAAAAGGAGAAGGGGCTTTGCTTTGGGACGAGAATGACAAAGAATATATTGATGCCATCGCTTCTTGGTGGGTAAATCCATATGGTCATTCGAATAAATTTATCGCGGATGCGATTTATAAACAACTCACCACATTAGAACATGTTCTTTTTGGTGGATTTACGCATGAGCCAGCAATTTTGGTTGCGGAGAAGTTGATGGAAATTTTGCCAAAAAACCAGCAAAAAATATTCTTTTCGGATAATGGTTCTACCGCAGTGGAAGTTGCGATTAAAGTCGCACTACAATATTTTTTCAATAAAGGGGAAAAGAGAACTACAATAATTGCTTTCGAGAATGCTTTTCATGGCGACACTTTTGCGGCCATGGCAGCGAGCGGAATTTCCTTTTATACGCAGGCTTTTCATGGGATGTTTATTGATGTAGTTCGGATTCCAGTTCCTGTAAAAGGAAAAGAACAGGAAAGTTACGATGCACTTGACAAAGTTATAAAAGAGAATAACTGCGCCGGTTTTATTTATGAGCCACTTGTTCAAGGAGCAGCAGGAATGGTGATGTATGAACCGGAATCATTAGATCAATTAATCCGAATTTGTCAGGAAAATAAAGTACTTACTATTGCTGATGAAGTCATGACCGGTTTTGGAAAAACAGGAAAAACTTTTGCAACCGATTATCAGGTAGAAAAACCAGACATGATGTGTTTGTCAAAAGCGTTGACAGGAGGGACAATTCCTATGGCAATTACCACTTTTACTCAAGATATTTTCGAGGCCTTTTACAATGATGATATTAATAAAGCGCTGTTTCACGGGCACACATTTACCGCAAATCCTACAGGTTGTGCGGCGGCTTTAGCAAGTATAGAATTGTTGCAAACTATTGAAATGCAAGCGAGTATTGCTCGGGTAAATCAAAGCCATCTGGACTTTCAGGAACACATAAAAAAACATCCTAAAGTAACCACAACGCGTGTTCTGGGAGTAATTTTTGCTTTAGAAATAAAAACGGAAAGTGCTGCCAGTTATTACGGAACCTTACGTAATAAATTGTACGATTTTTTTATCGAAAACGGAGTAATTCTGCGACCTGTTGGGAATATCGTTTACATTTTGCCTCCTTATATCATTACTGATGAGCAATTGAAAAAAGTGTATCGAGTGGTTGAAAAGGCTTTAGAAATAGTTTAAATTTATAACAATAATGGGGTATTTTGAAAGTGTAAATTTTCAAACCTTGGTAAACTTTGTAAAAAACTTTGCGACCTTTGCCCTTAAATAATAATCGTATTTTGTCACAAACAATCTCTATAACTGCTATCGCTTCCATTTCACCTTTAGGGAATACTCCTGAACTGATTTGGGAAAATTATCTAACTGAAAAACATTGTTTTGTTGAGCGTGATTTAGACTTTAAAAAAACATTTGTAGCGGCCTTAGATGCTACTTCAGAACAAGTTGTCACTGAATTGCGAGAATCAGATAACAAGTACAAATCGTTAGATAAATCTGTTTTGTATGCTATGGTGGCATCAAGAAATGCGATGCAAAATGCTGGTTGGTCTCAAAATGATGTTTTCGGAATTAATATTGGTTCTTCTCGTGGTGCCACAGATTTGTTCGAAAAGCATTATAAGGAATATTTAGAAACAGGAAAAGCACACACGCTGTCTTCGCCTACGACAACTTTGGGAAATATTTCTTCTTGGGTTGCTCATGATTTGCAAAGTTCAGGTCCTGAGATTTCGCATTCTATTACTTGTTCTACTGCTTTGCATGCAGTTTTAAATGGTGTGGCTTGGCTAAAGGCTGGAATGGCTGATAAATTTTTGGTTGGAGGTAGTGAAGCACCTTTAACGGATTTTACCATTGGACAAATGCGTGCGTTGAAAATTTATTCGAATAGTGAAGAGACGTATCCTAATCGTGCTTTGGATTTAGAAAAGAAACAAAGTACGATGATTCTGGGCGAAGGCGCCGGAGTTTGTTGTCTCGAAATTGGGAAAAAAGAAAATGCCTTGGCTTATATTGAAGGAATTGGCTATGCGACAGAAATTTTGGAACACAATATTTCTATCTCTGCAGAAGCGAGTTGTTTTCAAAAATCAATGAAAATGGCGTTGCAAAATACAGATTTATCACAAGTTGATGCAATTGTCATGCACGCACCGGGAACCATAAAAGGTGATTTAACCGAATATCGAGCGATTGAAAAAGTATTTGGTGAAAGGCTTCCGTTATTAACTACTAATAAATGGAAAATTGGTCACACTTTTGGTGCTTCAGGAATACTTAGTATGGAATTGGCCATTATGATGATGCAACACAACACCTTCATTGGAGTCCCTTTTGCGAAAGCGCAATTACAAACAAAACCGATTAGAAAAGTATTGATTAATGCCGTTGGTTTTGGCGGAAATGCAGTAAGTGTTTTGTTGTCTCTGTAGTTTTGGTTAAAAATCAGCCGCAGATTTGAACGGATTTCCACAGATTATTTAAAATATCCCCCAACTTAAATGACCTCGTATGTCTTATATGGTTAAAATATAATATCCGTGATAATCTGTTATATCAGTTTCATCCGTATGCCAATCCTTCTAATTCCTTTACTTTATCATAAACCAGATTGCTCTCAAATCCTCGGCGTAACATATAATCACAGAATTTCTTCCGTTTTTTCATTAAATTGGTTTCTCTTATGGATTCCCAGTGTCTTTCTGCTAGTGTGTGAAAAGTTGTTGCATATTCCTCAGGAGTGATTTCCTTTAATGCAATATTGATAAGTGTTTGTGTTATTTTTTTTGACTTTAATTCGTTTACAATCCTAATTTTTCCCCAATGTTTAATGCGGTGTTTTCCTCTGGCAAAACTGCACGCAAAACGTTCTTCATTTAGAAAATTATCGCTGATTAGATGTGCCATAATACTGTCGATTTCCTCTGACTCCATTTTCATACTTCGCAGTTTTTGTACTACTTCTTCATGACTGCGTTCTTGATAGGCACAAAAATGTTCGATTTTATGGATGGCTTCTTTTAGGGAATAAACGTCATTCATTTTTGATTTTATTGATAGATATAAATATTTTATAAATATTTATCAATCTATATTGATTCCAAAAATAGTATTTTAATTGAATAGGATTCTGAATTAATCGTTGGAATTCTTTCTTTTTAACTTTTCTTATTTTAAATAAGTTTATTTTTTTTAGCGCTTTTTTTTAAATTTAGAAGTGTTTTTGTGGCAAGAATCCCTGAAAAAACACACTTTTTCACTTTATTTTGTTTAACGATATTTTTTTGTATTTAGTTGTTGCTGCAAAAAAAATATTTTTATAAAACTCATTAAAACAGTATTTTATATTTTAAAAAAAAGACATTTTTTTGAAATATATACAAATAATATTTTTTTATAGGTTAAACAATATTGTATATCAACTTATAAAAAAGTACTTAATCGATAATTTTAGATTGACCATTTTAAAAAAATATCAAAAATTATCTTTGTCAAACAAGTTTTTGTTTTAAAATGTAGATTTTCTGTTAGTACTTCAAAACTAAGAGCTGGATTTATACGTATTTAAATGCTGATATGACAAGAATCTTTTTTGAAATAAAAAAGATTTAAAAAATTTGTGAGATTTTAATTTTGATTAAACGGTTAATATGAATAAATTTTTACTTTTAGTAATTGCATCTTTTTTTAGTTTTGTTTCGGGTTATGGACAGACTGTAGTGAATTTTAATTCAGGATCTACTAATTGGATTTGTCCTGCCGGAGTGACATCCATAAAGGTTGAAGCGTGGGGGTCTGGATCAGGAGGTAGTAGTAATGGTGGCGGCGGTGGTGCTTTTGCGGGAAACAATACTCTTGCAGTAACTCCAGGAGTAACTTATCTTATAACTGTTGGTGCAGGTGGGAATTCTGGTAATAACGGACAAGATTCCAGTTTTGGAACCTTAGTTATTGCTAAAGGTGCTGAAGGTGCTGCAGGCGGATTGGCGTCAGCCAGTACAGGTACAATTAAATATAATGGTGGAAATGGTGGATCAAGTGGTGGAAATAGCGGCGGCGGTGGCGGCGGATCAGCCGGTTCCCTAGGAGATGGTGGAAATGGTGGAAATGGTGGAGGAAATTCGCCTGGAGTAGGTGGATTAGGTGGTAGTGGAATTAGTGGCGTTGGAGGTGCTGGCGGAGGTAATAAAGAGAGTGGAAATGACGGTTTAAATCCAGGAGGTGGAGGTGGAGTTAGTGGAAATAGTAATTCTGTAAACGGAAAAGGAGGTAATGGGAAAGTTGTTATTACTTATGCTTGTAAAGTATATAGTCTTACAAGTGTTTCGGTACCTACCTCTGCATGTACTCCTCCTAGTACAATTGTTGTAACTCTGTCGGGTTCGGCTAATGGTCTTCCGGTAGGTAATTATACAGTAACCTATACAAGAAGCGATCCTAATGCAACAGGATTGACAGCTTCTATGACTGTAACTACTGCGGGAACTGGAGTTTTTACAGCAGTAGGATTGACTAATCCGGATAACGCTGGAACGACTATTACTGTTACAAATTTAGCGTCAGGTTCATGTTCAAATGGAATTACATCAAATAATATTTCTAATACCTTTGTATTGCGTGCTCCATTAAGCGCTCCTTCCGGTTTAAATGGGTATGGATCTTGTCCTAATTATATCGTTCAATGGAATAATGGATCTCCGCGTGTTGATAATTATTTTTTAGATGTTTCTATTAGTAATACTTTTGGAACATTTTTGGCTGGATATAATAGTAAAGATCTTGGGACGGCTTTCTCTGCAACTATCACAGGGCTAGCGAGTGGTACAACATATTATTACAGAGTTCGTGCAGCTAATGTATGTGGAACATCTGGAAATTCTGTTGTAGCAAGTTTTGTTGCTCCAGGGGTGTCAGTAGCTCCAATCACTGGAGGTTCAACAACTGTTTGTGTAGGTTCGCAAACTCCAGCGTTCAATGATGCAACCTCAGGGGGAACTTGGTCAATAATAAATGGTACAGGAAGTGCAACAATAACATCTGGGGGAATTGTTTCTGGTTCTACTCCAGGGACTGTTACAGTTGTCTATTCAGTAAGTAATAATGGCTGTACTAGTTCAGTGACAATGCCTTTAACGGTAAATGCTTTACCATCCAAGCCAACTGTAGGAGTACCTAATCAGCCTAATTGTAATTCAAATAAAGGAAGTGTTTCTGTAAGTAATTTGCCAACGTCAGGTATTTTAGTACAAAACATAGGAGGTGTAATTACAAATTACACTATTACGGGACAAACCATGAATATTACGGGACTTTCTCCTGGCGATTATACATTTAGCGTATCTGTTGGTTCATGTAGTTCAATTGTTTCTGATATAGTCAAAATTAACCCAGTAACAACAACATCTTGGACGGGTACATCTTGGTCAAAGGGGATTCCAACACTTTCTGATGAAGCAATTATTAATGCAAATTATGATACTTCAATCCATGGAAAGATTGACGCTTGTAGTTTGATTATTAATAATGCTACACTTATTGTAGGGAATCAAAACTTTGTTACAATACAAAACGATTTAACGGTTAATCCAAGTGGAGTCATGAAGATTTTGAATCAAGGCTCATTGGTAATGATAAATGATTCAGGTATTATTACTTATAAAGGTATTATTGAGGTGAATAAAACAACAACGCCCTTTGAAAAATATGATTATACATATTGGTCTTCGCCAATAGTTGGTCCTGCAAACATAGGAGCAATATTTCCAACATGGCGAACAGATTATGCATTTGCATTTCATCCTGAGAATTTCATTGATGCTAATAATGATGGTTTTGATGATAATGGTGATGATTATATAAATGCATCTACGATGGACCCGGGTAGGGGATATATTATTATGGGACCCACTTCGGGAAGTTTTCCAAGAACAGAATCAGTGGTTTTTACGGGTAAAGTTAATAATGGAGTAGTTAAAACGGACATCGTTTTAACTCCTGGGACTGACCCTGAAGATGACTTTAATTTGGTTGGCAATCCTTATCCATCGGCTATATCAGCAGATGCATTAATAAAAGCTAATATTAGCGGGACAGGTACAATCAATAAGACTATTGAAGGAACTTTGTATTTTTGGACGCATAAAGCGGATATTTCAGTTAGCAATCCTGGGCCAGACGGACTAAATTTTTCTCAGGATGATTATGCGGTATATAATTTAAGCGGTGGAGTAGGTACTTCTGGTAGTGCTTCAGGAGGAGGAAAGCCTTTAGGATATATAGCTTCGGGACAAGGTTTTTTTGTAGAAGCTGATGTTGCGGGTTATTTGACTTTTAATAATTCTATGCGTGTCAGTCCCTCGATTGTATCTTCTCAACCAACACCCACAAATGCAAACACCCAGTTTTATAAAATTTTACCAACTAAGGATAAAGCAGTATCTAAAGATCGTGTTTGGCTGAATCTGGAAAATGAGGATGGTATGTTTAGTCAACAATTAGTGGGTTATTTTGAAAATACAACTATGGGTTTTGATAATGGGTATGATGGTTTGGTTAGTGATGCTGGTAATTATGTTAGTTTTTATTCCTTTATAGATGAGGGGATTTATAAAATACAAGGAAGAGAATCTTTTGATAATAAGGATCAAGTTCGTTTAGGTTATTTTAGTGCGGTTGCAGGACCTTTTAATATTAATATTGACTCTAAAGAAGGGGTTTTTGATGAAGATCAAACAAATGTCTATTTAGAAGATAAATTAACCAATACTATTCATGATTTAAAGAAAGGACCCTACAATTTTGAAACAGACAGTGGAACATTCAATGATCGTTTTGTATTGCGTTACACAGATAAAAAATTAGGAACGGGAGATTTTGATAAAGCAAATTTGGAGGTTGCAGTTACTGTAAAAAACAAAGAAATAAAGATTAATTCAGAGATTGAAATGCTAGATAAAATTTTAATTTTTGATATTTCTGGAAAACTAATTTATAAAAAAGCTAATATTAATAATAATGAGACTACAGTTGTAAATTTGACTTCCGGAGTACATACTTTATTAGTAAAGATTGTTTTGAAAAATGGACAAAATCTAACTAGAAAAATTATTTATTAAAGACTATTTAGTGCATTGTAAAAAACCTTGTCTGTTTCAAATAGACAAGGTTTTTTTGTTTTTATATTTCTTAAATATATACAAAACAGTTGTATAACGAATAAAAATGCGCATCAACGATTTTATTATTTTTTATTGTATTGTTTTTTTTAATTTGTTTTTTGATGTAAGTTTTTTCTTTTAGAAGGACTCAGTTTTAAAAATAAATGTATTAAAATAATATTAAATATATGGTTAAGAAATTACTTTTTACCCTTTTTTTAGTCCTGGTTCAAACGGCAGTTTTTGCACAAACAGTAGGAGATTATCGATCTAATATAGTTAATGGAAATTGGACTTCCTTAGCAAGCTGGCAGTATTATAACGGTTCTTCATGGGTTACTCCTTCAGGAACATCGCCACAAGGTTATCCTGGGCAATTTACAGGTACGGGTGTCGTAACAATTAGGAATGGAAATAATATTTCTATAAGTGTTTCAACTCCAAATAATTTTTCTTCTTTGGTTATTGGCGAGGGGATTTCTGGGATTTTAACAGTTGCTGCAGATGTTGATGTTAAAACTCTAAATATAAAAATTAATGCAAGTGGACAAATTAAATTTTCAGGAAATAATGAAATCCGTTTTCCTGAAAATGCTTCAATTATAATTAATTCGCCAGGAAAAATAGATGATGGAGGAACATGTAATAATAATGTTGCTGTTTATATCGGAACTACAAAGTACGCTGTGTGTAAAGGTGCGGGGAATGCAGAATTTTCATTTGAAGAAATTAATTCAAGTGGAGGTAGTATAATAGCTAATCCAGGCAATAATTCTTCTGTTTGTGGTAATACAATTGTTTTGTCAGGTTCTTATTCTGGGGCTAAATTAGCGGACTTTCCAGTCACTTATAAATGGTCAGGTTCGGGTTTAACTTTTAGTCCTTCAGATACTGCTCAGTCACCATCGGTATCATCGGCTGTTTCAGGTACGTATTTATTAAGATTAACAGTGACCAATGGGAATTATAGTAATTACAAAGATATTACTATTGTTTTTAATAGCTTGCCAACATCACCATCAGTTGAGGCATTATCACAACCAACTTGCACTACCTCAAACGGAAGTTTTACAATAGCTAATTATAATGCATCTTATACTTATACGGTAAGTCCATCAGCAGGGGTTACGGTTTCTGGAAATACAGTAACTGCTCCAACTGGCAGCTATACAGTAACCGCTACATTGGGAACTTGTACATCAGTTGCATCGTCTAGTGTAGTAATTAATTCGCAACCTGCAGCGCCAGTTCAACCTACTCTAAGTACTCCAATACAACCAACTTGCACTACCTCAAACGGGAGTTTTACAATAGCTAATTATAATGCATCTTATACTTATACGGTAAGTCCATCAGCAGGGGTTACGGTTTCTGGAAATACAGTAACTGCTCCAACTGGCAGCTATACAGTAACTGCTAAATTGGGAACTTGTACATCAGTTGCATCGTCTGGTGTAGTAATTAATTCACAACCTGCAGTACCAGTTCAACCTACTCTAAGTACTCCAATACAACCAACTTGCACCACCTCAAACGGGAGTTTTACAATAGCTAATTATAATGCATCTTATACCTATACGGTAAGTCCATCAGCAGGGGTTATGGTTTCTGGAAATACAGTAACTGCGCCAACTGGCAGTTATACGGTTACGGCTACATTGGGAACTTGTACATCTGTTGCTTCAGCAAGTGTAACTATTAATGCACAACCTACTAATACTTGGAATGGTTCAGCATGGTCAACTGGATTAGCGCCTACAAGTTCTGAGAAAATAATTTTTGATGGATTTTATTCTTCAGCTACGAATCTTAATGGTTGTTCTTGTCAGGTTAATTCAGGTAAATCAGCTACTATATTGTCAGGCGGGATACTAAAAATAACTAATGAGCTTACTGTTTTAGGAACAGGAACGTTAACATTTGAGAATAATTCGAGTTTAGTACAAATAAATGATGCTGCAATAAATACAGGTAATATAATTTATAGAAGACAAACGACTCCAATAAGTAAATTTGACTATACCTATTGGTCTTCTCCCGTGTCACCACAAACACTGTATAATGTATCTCCAAATACCCTTTATGACAAATTTTTCTCTTACAATGCAGTATCAGACATTTGGACTCAGGAAAACCCAGGAAACAATATGGTAAAAGGGGCTGGTTATATTATTCGCGGTCCTCAAAATTATGCTGCACCAACTCCTCCGGGTTTATATGAAGCTAATTTTAAAGGAGTGCCTAATAATGGAATAATTACTATTCCAATTGGAGGATTAGATAGTTCAAATCTTATAGGGAATCCCTATCCATCTGCTTTAGATGCGAATAAATTTTTAACGGATAATAGTGCAGTTTTAGATGGAACCCTTTATTTCTGGACACACAATACAGCTATTCAATTAGCTTCAGGTATTACTAATGGTAGTGCAGGTTCAGGGGATTATGCTTATACCTCTGATGATTATGCCTCTTATAATCTTACAGGAGGAGTTGGTACTGACGGTGTGACATACGCACAAGGCGGAAATGTTGCGGGAACTGGTGGACAAAAACCCTCTGGTAAAATTGCATCAGGGCAAGGATTTTTCGCTACAGGTAAATCTAGTGGTACTGCTACATTCAATAATAACCCGTTGGGTGCAATTATTAAAAACGTCAATTCGAGTGTTTTTTGTGTAGTAAAACGGAACAAAAAATGTATAGAGAATCGTTTTTAATGAAATTTTGCTTGTTCTCGATACGATTTTCTATCGAAAATCACTCGAACTGACGAAAAATTATCATCAAAAACCTAATTACACCCAACGGGTAATAATAGTATGCGAGTAGGCGTTGGTGCTATTACGGGGGATAATTCTCAATTTTTTAAGATGACTTCAAAAAAAGAAAGTGTACTTGAAAAACATAGAATCTGGCTTAACTTAACTAATACGCAAGGTGCTTTTAAGCAAATGTTATTAGGCTATGTTACAAATGCGACTAATGGCTATGATAATTCTTATGATGGAGAGAGTTTTGATGGTAATACGTTTGTTGATTTTTACACTGTAAATGATGATAAAAATTTAACTATACAGGGAAGAGCATTACCTTTTGACGAAAATGATGTAGTTCCAATAGGATTTAGTTCAACAATTGAAGGTGTTTTTTCTATAGGTATTGATGAAGTTGATGGATTGTTTGCTTCTCAAAATGTTTTTCTTGAAGATAAGAATACAAATAGTTTAAAAAATTTAAAAGAAGGAGCTTATACTTTTACTACACAATCAGGGACTTACAATGATCGTTTTGTATTGCATTTTACTGATAGGACTTTGGCAACAGATTCTTTTGCTGAATTTGATACTACTATTGTAGTTTCGAATAAAAATAAAGTGATAAAAATTGATTCATCGGTTGAATTAATAAATAAAGTGCAGGTATATGATTTGTTGGGTAGAAAAATATATGAAAAAATAAATATTGATGCTAATGAATTATCACTGTCTAATTTGGTCATGAAAAATCAAGTATTGCTTGTTAAAATTGTTTTGCAAAATGGCCAAAATGTAACAAAGAAAATTATTTATTAAAGCGGTTTAAAGTATTATAATTTAAAGTCCATTTTGTTTCAATATAAAGTGGGCTTTTTTTGTGCTTTGCAGTTTTTGAACCTAAATTTCCGAACGAATCATATAGATCAAATAAAATAGTTTTTAGGCAGATATAATTGCCTTTAGACGGTTTAATTTTGATGGTATGTAATTTTTTTATGTTTTTGTATTGAAAATATCTTTTAGTGAAATGCCATAAATAGCAGTAAAAGATTTTATGTAAATTCCAAAACAAATATGATTAAAAAATTAGTACCCCATTTTTTTTTAGTTTTAGCTGAATTCATGTTTTTTTTTAAAACTAAATTACGTCCAAATGCAATTTTTCAGAGGCTTGAATATGACAATAGCCCATTCCTACTAGGTTTTTTGTTTTTTAAAAAACCATTTGCTATTAATTCTTATAAATCATTATTTGTTTCGGTATTGTTTTTTGCGTTTTCATTCGCAAATGCAGCCACACGAACGAGTACAGCTATAGGCGGCTTGTGGTCTTCTGGTACAACTTGGGTAGGAGGTATTGCGCCCGTTGCCGGAGATAACGCAACAATAGTCGCAGGAGCAACTGTCACGGTATCTGCCTCAGCAGGCATAACTAATCTTTCTTTGAATGCAGCAACAAGCAAATTAGTGATAAGCAGTGGTCAGACGCTTACTGTTTCAGGAACTTTTACTAATATTGGAACGACAACAAACGGAGTGAATGGACCTGGAACGATCTTGTTTAAAGGTACTGCAACCTTTGGCGCTTTAACTCCAACTGGTACTCCTCCTAATGTCACAATTGGAGATGGTGTAAGTGTAAATACCGTAACTCTGGGTGTTAATAGTGTTATAGTTGCTAATCTAATCACTAATATAGGTGCTACTTTAGCTGTAGGTACAAGAAATCCGTTTACTATAACGGGATCTTTTAATAACGGTGGTAAAGTTACAGGTACTAGCAGCCGACTAATTCTTGCAGGAAATTTTACAAATACCGGAAGTTTTACCTTAACAAGCGGTCGTTTGACTATTTCGTCTGGTAATTTTTCAAATAATGGGGCTTTTTCCTTAACCACGGGTCGTTTATCGCTAACATCTGGTAGTATAGTAAACTCAGGAACAATAAAATTTTCTAAAGGTATTTTAACGCTTACTTCTGGAAGTTTAACGAATAATGCAAATAGTTCTATCAATTATTCAACAGCCAGTACAACTGCAAATTTACTTTTGGGTGGGGATTTTATTAATTTAGGTACGGTTTCTCTTGGCTTGCCTTATGTTCAATTTACAGGTGGTGCTAATCAAACGATTCAAACATTTACTACAACAGGAACTGTTAATATGTTAAAAACAGGCGGTACAGCAACGTTTGCCGGAAATATAAATGGAGCAGCTTTGTCTATAAATGGAAGTACAAGTACGCTTAATTTGGGTACAGGGTTAGTTCATACATTTACCGGGGCTGTTGCGCTTAGTGCTGGAACATTAAACGGAGGTTCAAGTACCTTAAATTTAAAATTGATTGGTGGAACTTTAAACGGTGCAGGGACACTTTTTACTGCTGGTACAGGCACAGTAAATTTTGCAGCAGCGGGAGCGCAAACTATAGCAGCAGCAAATTTAGTTTTCAATAATTTAACAATTTCTGTAACAGGATTAAGAACATTTGCGACAACACCAACAGTTAATGGCAAACTTTCACTAGAAGGAACAACTGTTTCACCTGTAGTCGTAACTGGAGGTACAGGAGTTGTAGCCTATGGTTCATTAGCAACGTTGCAATATAATATGGCAGTTGCTAACTCCGTAACTTCAGAAGAATGGGTAACTCCATTTACAGGTTCTGGAGGTGTAATAATAACTAATTCGGGAATAATCACGGTTAATGCGGCTAAGGTCTTTAATTCGAATGTACCGTTAACCATAAATAGTGGGGCAACATTAGCTAATGGAGGTTTCGGAATATCTGGAGCTTCGGCTACTCTGTCAGTAGGTACTGGAGGAATTTTAAATTTAAGTGGTACTAGTTCTTTTCCAACGGGTTTTACCCCAATATTAAATGCGACGTCTACAATAATTTATAGTGGTACAGCTCAGGCTGTTGCGGTACAGAACTATGGTAATCTTAGTCTTAGTGGTTCAGGAAACAAGACTTTTGCTGGTACTACTACAATAGCGAATGGGCTAAGTATTGGAGGGACTGCAATTGCCATTCTTCCTAATGCGACTACTTCTACTGCGCAAACACTAACACTTGGGAGTACACTTCAAACCGCAGGATTATGGGGAGGAACGGGGTCATCTGCGAACATAAAAAACGCTGCTTTTGGAAGTACAACTACTGGAATTTTGAATGTAAATGCAGCATGTACAGCAGGAACTTGGCTTGGAATTTTTGGAACAGACTGGAATACCTCTGGAAATTGGTGTAGTGGAGTTTTACCAACAGCAACTACTGATGTTACCATTCTTTCTTCAGCTTCGGTACAACCAGTAATAGGTCCTGCCGGAGGGGTTTGTAAAAATTTAAATATTGGTGTTGGTGCCTCATTGACAATAACTGGTGCAAACACATTAGCTGTAAGTGGTGACTGGAGTAATTCAGGTACTTTTACAGCCAATTCAAGTGTTGTGAATTTTAATGGTACAATAACGCAATCTATTGGAGGTTCTTCGATAAATACATTTTATAATCTAACTAATTCTAATACTAGTTTTATTGTCACAGCAACAGCTGATGTCACTATAAATAATATGCTGACTCTTAGTAATGCGTCTAAATTAGATATGACAACTTATGGATTAGTAGGAGGAGCAAATTTTTCTAATTCTGGAACAGGTGAGGTTAGAACTGCTAATAGTTCTACTAGCCCAATCCCTTCGGGAAAAATATGGACTTCAAAAGTCGTATATAATAAACTTACGGGAGGTCAGTCTTTAGTTCCGGGAACATACAATGCAACTCCGTCTTCTTTAGAAATTGACAATGTATCAGGAACCCAAACTGCATTAGGAAATATTAGTACGGGAGGTTCGTTTAATATAGACAACGGAGGAACTCCTATGGTTTTAATGAATGGTTTTAATCTTACCGTAGGTAGTTTAAATATTCCTACCGTGGATGCTATTTTAGATATGAAAACCGGAGTTTTATCGTATACTATTTTAACGGATATGGAAGGAAAAGTACGTTTTTCGGGTGCTACAAATGGTAAAGCTTTTTCAACAGGAATTGTAGACTATTATGGCACTGGTCAAACAGTCGCTATTGGAGCTTATAATGAACTTTTGTTTTCGGGTGTTGGAGGTAGTTATACTATCGCGGGCGATTTGGATATTGCCAATACTCTCACCGTTATCAATGGAGCGGTAAACGTTCAAGACGCCTCTGCAGTGTCAGTTGATAATGCAGTCACTGTGACAGCTCCCGGGACATTAACTTTTCAAAATAATACTAGTCTCATTCAAACAACTTATACAGGGCTTAATTATGGAGATATTGTTGTAAAAAGAAACTCAACACCGCTACTTTTATATGATTATAGTTATTGGTCTTCACCTACAAACGGTACACAAACATTGTATAATTTTTCGCCCAATACAGTAAGTGATAAATATTTTATTTACAATAATAACTGGTTCAATGTAAATGCTTCAACTACTGTTTTTGCAACTGGAATTGGATATGCTATTCGCTCTTCACAGACAACGAGTAGTGTTACTCCTACTGTTGATACTTCGTTACAATTTAAAGGAGTACCTAATAATGGGACGGTAAATATTCCGGTTACATCAATATTGGATAATGGAGAACCTGCAGGTCTGCGTTTACTAGGAAATCCTTATCCGTCATCAATTGATGCGGATGCGTTTATTGATGCTAATATTACATCTGGAACGGGCACCCAAACCATTACCGGGACATTGTATTTTTGGACGCATAATAATAGAATATTTGGAAATGTTTATGATGACACAGATTATGCTGTCTATACTAAAGGAGGAGGGATAGGGGTACCTTTTGGTATAGGTAATACTGTTGCGCCAACAGGAGATATTGCTTCTGGTCAAGGTTTTTTAGTAGAGGTTGATGTTACGGGAGATGTCACTTTTAATAATGATATGAGAACTACGGCTACAAATACATCTAATAGTAATTTTTATAGACTAGTTAACACGAATAAAATCAAAACAGATGGAAGTGAGGAGAAAGATAGAATGTGGCTTAACCTTACAAATGCTGCCAAAGGAAGCCAAACATTAGTAGGATATGTAACAAATGCGACTAATGATTTTGATTCAGGTTATGATGGGTTAGTTTTTAATGATCAACAACCCTTTGCGATATATAGTATCTTAGGAACCGATAAATTAGCAATACAAGCACGAGCTTTGCCTTTTGTTGATACTGATACTGTTGCTTTGGGATATGCTATAAATGTTGCTGGAAATGCAACTATCACATTAGATCATGTAGATGGATTGTTTCTGGGGGATCAAAACATATATCTTGAGGATAAAGCATTGAATATAGTTCATGATATTAAAGCAGGACCTTATAATTTCACTTCTGAAGTAGGAACTTTTAATGATCGTTTTGTATTGCGATATACTGACAAAACTTTAGGAACTGGTAGTTTTGAATCAAATGATGCTAGCGTTTTAATTTCTAAAGATAAAAATGAATTAAAAATAAAATCAGAACTTGAAAATATAAAGCGAATTACTGTTTTTGATCTAACTGGAAGGAAAGTATTTGATAAAGAAGCAGTAAATAGTACTGAATTTCGTACTTCAAATATTACTATAAATAAGCAAATGGTATTAGTAAAAGTTACTTTAACTAATGGTATAATAATTTCTAAAAAAGTACTTTACTAGACCCATTTAACTAACCATTTAAATTTTATAAACACCCATTCCGTCTCAACAGAATGGGTGTTTTTTTTGAATTCAATAATTTAAAATTAACAATAGCAATCTTTAATTATTGATTCATTTTGAATCTGTAGTGATTATTCAATTCCTTAGGTGTTTTTATAATTATTAGTACTTAATCAAAATTTATAAGTAAATATCACCAAAAGTGGGTATTGTATTACAAAAATATTCCATATAATTTTATAGAAGTTTTAAAATGAAATAATTACAAATCGTTTCATTGTTCTAATTGCAACTATAAATTCTATATAAATTTGATGGTAAAACTTTATTTCCTCGTTATTATATTCAGTCTTTTTATTAGTGGTTCAGTCTATTCCCAGCAAGGAAAAGTAGATTTAGCTTTTAATGTTTTCGATGATGGCCTCCAAGGAGATGGTTTTGATAGTACAGTCAGAACAGTTGCTTTGCAAGCAGATGGAAAACTAATTGTTGGAGGGGATTTTTTGAATTTTAATGGTGCCGTAACCCCATATTTGACCCGATTATTTTCAGATGGTTCTAAAGATATTTCTTTTATTTTAGGTTCTGGTTTCAATGGAAAAATATATTGTTCTCTGGTGCAACCCGATGGCAAAATAGTTTTGGGAGGCACTTTTACTACTTTTAACGGTTCTGTCGCTGGACGATTAATAAGGTTGAATAGTGATGGCTCTTTTGATGCCAGTTTTAATACCTCAGTAGCAGCAAGTACCGGTATAGTCCATAGTTTAGCCTTACAAACTGACGGGAGTATTGTTATTGTAGGAAGTTTTACAAAATATAATGGCGTGACTGCAAATCATCTCGCCCGAATATTGCCAAATGGAAATTTAGATACTTCTTTTGTTACGGGGTCTGGAGCAAGTGCAGCCGTAGAAGAAGTTCAAATTCAAACTGATGGAAAAATAATTGTAGCGGGTTCATTTATTTCTTTCAATGGTACTGTTTGTAATAGAATAATTAGATTAAATAGTAATGGCTCTATTGATACTGCATTTGGGATTGGAACAAGTTTTAATGATAATATTGGGGCTCTTTCTTTACAATCAGATGGGAAAATTTTAGTGGGAGGCGATTTTACCACTTATAATGGAACTTTAGCAAATAGAATCATTCGCTTAAATAGTGATGGATCTATTGATGGCGGTTTTACATCCGGGTCTGGATTTAGTGCTGTTGGGGTAAATAGTATTAAAGTAGATTCTAATGGGGCGATTATGGTTGCAGGTTCTTTTACCGGGAGTTATAATGGATCAGCAGTGAATAGATTAGTTTTGTTGGGTTCTAATGGAGTCATTAATTCTTTATTTGATATTGGTTTTGGTCCAGCAACAGCAACGGTTTATACAGTAGCCGATGCTCCTGATGGTTCTTGGTTTGTGGGTGGCTCTTTTTCGGTTTTTGATTCCCAAAATCAAGGCAGACTTGCCAAAATAGATGCAGTAGGAACTTTAGATATTGGATATCTAACCGCTGGTGTAGGTTTCAATAATTCCGTATTAAAAATTATTTCTTTACCAGATAATAAAACGATGGCTTTTGGGAGCTTTACTAAATTCAATGGAGCAAGTGCTAATAGAATTGCTTGTTTATTAGAGGACGGTGCTGTCGATCCCACTTTTAATTCTTTGGGAATTGGAGCGAATAATACAATTAAGAGTGCTGTTATACAAGCCGATAATAAAATGGTTCTGGTTGGTAGTTTTACTACCTATAATGGCGTTGCTGCAAACAGAATAATTAGGACTTTATCAAATGGAGATGTCGACGCGACATTTACAATTGGTACAGGAACAAATAATCAAATTTATGCTGTAGCTCTTCAGCCTGATGGCAAAATAATTATTGGTGGAAATTTTACTAATTACAATGGTGTTTTAGTTAATAGAATTGCCAGATTATTGTCAGATGGGACAGTGGATCTAAGTTTTAATAAAGGTTTAGGTGCAGATGCTATAGTAGAAACTCTTTTATTACAACCCGATGGGAAAATTGTTTTAGGTGGTCGATTCACAACTTTCAATGGTCTTTCGTATAATAAAATGGTCCGTCTGAATGCAGATGGAAGTATAGATCTTGGATTTGTTACAGGCACAGGTTTTGATAAATATGTTTATGCTATCGCAATTCAATCCGATAATAAACTCATTATTGGTGGTACATTTTTGAATTATGGCAGTGCTTCCGCAAAAAAAATAGTCAGACTCAATAGCAATGGTAGTTTAGATGTTTCTTTTGCTTCGGGAGCGGGCTTTAGTATAGGAGAAGTTAGAACAATTTTGGTTCAACCCGATAATCGATTGCTTATAGGAGGGACCTTTTCCGGAACCTATAATGGAACTGCGGTTAAACGAATGATTCGATTAATGGCTACTGGAGTTTATGATAGTTCTTTCTCTGTGAATTTAAATAGTACTTTGTATAGTATTTGCTTTACTCCAAATAATAAAGTAATGATTGGTGGGAATTTTAATTCTATTTCGGGTATTACGAAGCATCGTGTTGCTCTTATAAAATTATGTACGAACAGCACTATTTGGGACGGTGTTACATGGGGTAATGGATTGCCATCTCCTGAAAAAACGATAATATTCAACGGAAGTTTCCCTTTTTTTAATTCAACAAATGCCTGTTCATGTTCAATAACTGCAGGAAATACAGTTGCAATTCCAAATGGAAATACGCTGGGGTTGCTTTTTGATTATACAGGATTAGGGACATTAGTTTTAGAAAACAATGCAGCACTTTATCAATCGGATGATCAAATTGTTAATACGGGTAATATTCGGTTGAAAAGACAAACAACACCTATTTTAAAAACGGATTATACCTATTGGTCTTCACCGGTTTCAAATCAAAAATTAATTGACGTTTCTTCTCTCTCTCTTTCGGATAAGTTTTATTCTTTTGATGCATCAGTTGATAATTGGCATAATGAAGCGCCAACAAATGTTATGGGTGCGGGCAATGGTTATATTATCCGCGGTCCCGAAAATTATTCAACAATAATTCCAGCTGTTTACGAGGCTGTTTTTTCAGGGATTCCTAATAATGGGGTAGTTTCAGTTCCAATAGCAGCAACGGATACTTCAAATCTCATTGGGAATCCATATCCCTCAGCAATTGACGCTGATGTTTTTATTGCGACAAATGCTGGCGTCACAGATGGGACAATTTATCTCTGGACACATAATACTGCTATTACAAATAATGCATATACCTCAGATGATTATGCTGTTTATAACTTATCCGGCGGAGTAGGAACAAGTCCTGCCTTGAAATTAGGAATAAATAATACCAAACCTAATGGTAAAATTGCATCAGGTCAGTCATTTTTTGTGACAAGTAGTAATGGAGGCGGGACAGCGGTTTTTAATAATAGCATGCGCATTGCCGGTAATAATTCTAGTTTTTTTAAATCGAATGTAATAAAAAAATTGGCGAAGATAAGTATAGAGAAAGATCGAATCTGGCTAAATTTATCTAATAGTCAAGGGGCTTTCAAACAAACTTTAATTGGCTATATAGAAGGGGCAACTAATGATTTTGATATTGGTTTTGATGGGGAAAGTTTTGATGCAAATGAGTACATAGATTTTTATAGTGTTAATCAAAATCAAAATTTAGTGATTCAGGCCAAAGGTTTGCCATTTGACGAAACAGATGTTATTCCTTTAGGTTACAGTACGACTATTGAGGGTCTTTTTTCAATAAATATTGATGCGGTTGATGGATTATTATCCAATCAGCTAGTTTTCATCGAAGACAAATTAAATAATACAATTTTTGATTTGAAAAATGGCAGCTATACTTTTAATACCCAAACGGGTACTTTTAATGACCGTTTTGTATTGCGTTTTACAGATAAAACGTTAGCCGAAAATAGCTTTAAAAAAGAGAAAAATTCTGTTTGTGTTTTTAGAAAGAACAAACAGATACAAGTAAATTCATCAGTTGAACCAATAGATAAAATTGTTATTTATGATTTGTCAGGAAGGAAACTGTATCAAAAAAACAATATAGGCAGTTCTGAATTTTTGGTGCCTAATTTGCTTTCAAGTGAACAAATTGTATTGGTAAAAACGGTATTAAAAAACGGTAAAATGATAGCTAATAAAATTATAAATTAAGAGATTTCAATTCTATTATCCAGGATACAAAGAGGATTTGTTTCTAATAAATCTCATTTTTTTTGGTTCTAACTAATGTTTAGTTTCTGGTGCGTTAGTGTTATAGCTTTTTTATTCTTGTAATCAATCCATTTTTGTCCTTTTAGTCTGCGCATTAAATTATCGTAGTAGCGCATTATAATCATATTGTAAACTGCTTTTGACAGATTTGAAATTTTTCGGGGGTAAGCCCGCAAACTCATTGAGAAACCAGGTTCGAGGTATTTCATATAATGCCAATAGCCTTCGGGCATGAACAACATTTCACCATGATTTAATTTGCAAATAAATCCTTTTGCTTGTTTTAAAGCCGGCCATTTATCAAAGTCTGGATTGTCAAAATCAATATCTTCTCTGCAGATTAATGAATGGGGGATTTTGTATAAAAAAGGGGTTTGATGCGGGTCGAATAAAATACATTGTTTTTGACCGTCAAATTGAAAATGGAGAATATTTGAATAATCGATATCAAAATGCATGAATACTTTGGAGTTTTTCCCTCCAAAGAAAAGCATTGGTAATTGTTTTATTAGGTGTAATCCTAAATTAGGCCATCGAAAATCTTTGTGGAGAATGGGTAATTCCTTCATTAAATCATAAAGGAATATTCTATAATTGGTGGGTTTTGATTGTAATAAGTCAACATAGTCTGCCATTTTCATTTTGGCGTGGGCTTCATTAAATCCATCTTTATGCGAAACGGGCCTGTTGTCGTACAAAGGGACTATTTTTTCGCCTGCGACTGATTTAATATAGTTGAGGTTCCATTTATTGTATGCGGGCCAATCTTGCGTTAATTTTTCAATAACTAACGGCTTTTGTTTTTGAACATAATTAGTATGAAAATCCTCTTTCGAAATGGTTGAAACACGTTCTATTTCGGTTAAATCAATTTTCATAAATTAAAATTATAAAATGCTCTTAATTTTTAGGTTAAGAGCATATTAGATTTACTTTAATCAATTATTGTAAAAAAATACTATTTTTCTTTAGTAGAGGCTTCAAGATTTCTCTCGATGGTATGTCCTGGTCTTGACCATTTTGGTTTTTCGCCTAATGGAGCAAATTGAGAATCTGCTGCTTCAACCGTTTGAGGTTGTGATACTTTTGTAAATGGTTTTTGAGGGTTTAATCCCAACATTTCAAACATTTTCATGTCTTCATTTACATCTGGGTTTGGCGTAGTCAGTAATTTATCTCCGGCAAAAATAGAATTAGCTCCGGCAAAAAAGCACATTGCTTGTCCCTCTCGGCTCATGTTCATTCTTCCTGCTGATAAACGCACTTGAGTTTCTGGCATGATAATTCTGGTAGTGGCTACCATTCGGATCATTTCCCAAATTTCTACTGGTTTTTCTTCTTCCATCGGAGTTCCTTCAACAGCAACTAATGCATTTATTGGCACTGATTCCGGTTGAGGATTTAGTGTAGAAAGAGCAACAAGCATTCCGGCTCTGTCCTCAATACTTTCTCCCATGCCAATAATTCCACCACTACAAACAGTAACATTCGTTTTACGGACATTCTCGATGGTTTGTAAACGGTCTTCAAAACCACGTGTTGAGATTACTTCTTTATAATATTCTTCTGAAGTGTCTAAATTGTGGTTGTATGCATATAAACCGGCTTCTGCCAAACGATGTGCTTGGTTTTCAGTAATCATTCCAAGTGTACAGCACACTTCCATATCCAGTTTATTGATGGTACGCACCATTTCTAGTACTTGATCAAACTCAGGGCCGTCTTTTACATTTCTCCATGCTGCTCCCATACATACTCGCGAAGAACCAGTTGACTTTGCACGCAAAGCTTGTGCTTTTACTTGGCTTACTGACATTAAATCATTTCCTTCAATTTCAGTGTGATAACGGGCTGCCTGAGGGCAATATCCACAATCTTCTGGGCAACCACCTGTTTTTATAGATAATAAGGTTGAAACCTGAACAACGTTAGGGTCATGATGTTCTCTATGGATAGAAGCTGCTTCAAAAAGCAAATCCATCATAGGCTTGTTATATATTGCGATAATTTCGTCTTTCGTCCAGTTGTGTTTTGTAATGCTCATCGATACGCTTTTTTGATGCATCAAAAGTAGTCAAATTGTTGTAAAGAAGCAATGCAATAGCTTTAAAAGCCAATTAGAAACAATTTTAAAGTCGAAGTTAATCGGTTGTAAGGCGGTTGTTCCAATATAGCATGAGTAACATGGTAACAATTACTGACGAAGCAATCCCTTCAAAGAGTAAGCAAATAGAATATGTGTTCACGGATGGATTTCCCCCAAATAAAAATGTTTTCGGTAAGGATTTTACGTAAGAATCCCCGCCTTGCATATAGCTATAAATTACTAGTCCAATGATGCTTAGAAATACACCAGCAAGTGATGTCATCATAGCCGATATTGCATTAGCGATGAATGTTTTTTTGCCTTCTGCAAGATTCATTGAGATAGTTCTGTTAACGCCATAAAAAACAAAAAATACGTTAACGAGTCGTAAATAAAATAAATCAGCATAGCCTAATGCATTCATTAACAAGAAATAAAGGCCAATTCCGATAAAAATAAGACATCCGTTTAATAACTCTTTTGGTAGTTTCATGAGGTTTGTTTTTTAAAATTAAAATAATCAGGTTGTTTTGAAACAGAATGTTTTTTTAGAACTATCATCCATCCGGTAGGCGTAATTAGTATTGAAAAAAGGTTTTTGATACGCACTTCACTTCGAATGTGATGTGTATCGAGAAGTTTTGTTCAGGTCTGCTAAACAAAAAACACTACCATTTACGTTTTATTAAAAAAGGTACTCGATACAAATTTTTTTAAAAAGCTGTTCGTATTTTTAGAAAATTTACCTGAACTGACGAGATAGTTGTAACGTCATTTTATATTGTTTTTTTAGAATAAAAATTATGCCTCGGACTGACGTTTTGAATCATTGGATCTAAAGGGTAATTATAGAGTCTTTTTCATGAAACAGATCAATTAAAAAACCTTTTTTTATTTACTTAATTTTGATGTTTGTCAGAAGAGTAACGGCTATCCCAATACAGCAGTAGCATAAATGTAACAATGACAGCAGATACGATTCCCTCAAAAAGTAAAGAAATTGAATAAGTCATTACAGAGGGATTGCCGCCAAATAATAAAGTTTTTGATAATGACCCTACATAGGCGTCGCCACCTTTTGAATAACTGTAGATTATGAGTCCGATGACACTTAAAAAAATCCCTGTGAGTGATGTGGTTAATGCAGAGGCAGCATTAGAAACAAGAATGGTTTTTCCTTCAGTAAAATTTGTTTTTAAAGTTCGGTTAGTACCATAAAAAACAAATAGGACATTGAAAAGGCGTAAGTAAAACAAATCAGCAAGCCCTAAAAGCTCCATGAATAAAAAGTAAAGACCAATTCCTAGGAAAATTATAAATCCGTTGTAAAATTCTTTTGGCAGTTTCATATGATTAATTTTTAGAAGATTTAAAAATAATACGGCTATGATAAACAATGCATTACATTTCAAATTTACTGAAAATATGACAATATTTAATGAAATGTGTTAAAAAAGAATTTTATAGAAAGTTAAATTTTTTTTAGGTATTCAGTTGCGGTTTTTTTGTCTTTTTCGAGTTGCTCTTTTAAAAGAATAAAAGATTCAAATTTTTGCTCAGAACGAATTCTGTGCAACAAGGAAACTCTAATTTTTTGATTGTATAAATCTTCGTCAAAATCAAAATAATGAACTTCAATAGTCTGATTTTGTCCATCGACAGTGGGATTGAATCCAATATTCATCATGCCAAAAACAGTTTTTTGGTTGATGGTGCTTTTTACAATATAAACTCCATTTTGCGGAATAAGCTTGTAATTTTCTTCGATTTTTATGTTGGCAGTCGGAAAGTTTATTGTTCTTCCCAATTGTTTTCCTTTAACAATAATTCCGGTTAGGAAATACTCATAGCCTAAACACTCATTAGCCAAATCCATATTTCCTTCTAACAATGCTGTTCTAATTTTAGTAGAACTTACTGAAATGTCATTTATTTCCTGAACGGATATTTGTTCAACTTCAAAACTATATTCTTTTCCAAAAGCAATAAGGTCGTCAATATTAGCCGTGCGGTTTCTGCCAAATCGATGATCGTAACCTATTATTATTTTTTGAATATGAAATCGATCTACGAGCACATTTTTCACAAACTCTTCGGCGGTCAATCTCGAAAAAGTCTCGTCAAAAGGATGGATGACAAGATTTTCAATGCCAATTTGCTCCAATAAAGCTATTTTTTCATCTATAGTATTGAGTAGTTTTATGTCGGAATGTTCCTGTAAGACCATTCTGGGGTGTGGAAAAAAAGTAAGGACTAAACTTTCATAGTCTTCTTTTTTTGTTTTTTGGATAAGCTTTTCCAGGATTTTTTTGTGACCAATATGAACTCCGTCAAAGGTGCCTAAAGTTAGGATTGTTTTCTTGTTAGAACTGAAATCGTTTATAGAATGAAAAATCTTCAAAGCAAATGTTTTATAATACTGCAAATTTATACTATCTATTTTAAAAGAAGCGGTATGGGAATTGATTTTCGATAGAATTTAGCGCTGGTTCCTGAAAAAAACTATAAAAAATCAGAAATCTAACCTTTGGAAGTAGATAATTCATTTAAAATAGTGGATATTCTTTTTATACATTAACATAAATGCTTTAATTTTGAGGTTCAAATACCCTCAAATCATGAAAAGAATTATATTATTCTTTGTAATTATTGTTTCTAATTCAATAATAAATGCTCAAAACGGGACTCCGTGGAAAAGAGTAGATCAAAATAAGATTGCTGTTTCAGATAGAAAGAGTGCTAAACCAAGTGCTGATAATGAATTGTTATTCAAATTGGACGAAATTGCTATCAGACAATCTTTGGAGCCACTTCAAAATAAAACGGCAAAGGGAAATAGAATTCAAATTACTATTCCTAATGCTGATGGAATTATGGAATGGTTTTCAGTTTGGGAATCCTCTAATTTTGAACCTGAATTACAAGCGAAATATCCTGAAATAAGAGCCTATAATGGTGTTGGTATTACTGATAAAAATGCCTTTCTTTATTTTAGTTTTTCACCAAAAGGGATTCAAACCATGATTTTAAGAGGCGATAGTGGTTCAGAATTTATTGAGCCTTATTCAAAAGACAACTCGATCTATGTTCTTTTTAATTCTAAAAATAGAGCTATAGGAAGCTTGCCATTGGTCTGTAAAACGCAAGATGTTGCATTAAACAAACATTTGCTAAATAAAACTAGTACGATGTATGCGAGTAATAAAGTTTTTAAAACATTAAGACTTGCTTTGTCATGTACGGGTGAATATGCTGCTTATTTTGGTGGAACTGTTGCTGGAGCATTGGCTGGTATGAATGCTACTATGACAAGAGTTAATGGTATTTTTAATAAAGATCTGGCTATAAAACTGAACATTATTTCAAACAACAATCTTATAATGTATACTGATGCAGCCACTGACCCCTACTCGGATTCGGCTGCCGGGGCAGGGGGGGCTTGGAATCAAGAATTACAAGATGATTTGAGTAGCAATATAACTAATGGTGGGTATGATATTGGTCATTTATTTGGGGCAGATGGAGGAGGAGGAAATGCTGGTTGTATAGGTTGTGTGTGTGTAAATCCTACTGTAGCGGTCCCTTCGGGAAAAGGAAGTGCTTTTACGTCTCCTTCTGACTCTAAACCTGAAGGTGATACTTTTGATATTGATTTTGTTGCTCATGAAATGGGTCATCAGCTAGGAGCTAATCATACTTTTTCTTATGAAATTGAAAACACAGGAGTAAGTGTCGAGCCTGGAAGCGGGTCAACCATTATGGGTTATGCGGGAATTAGTATTGATTATGATGTTCAAGCTAATTCAGATGATTATTTTTCGTACGCAAGTATTAAACAGATTCAGGATAACTTACTTACAAAAACGTGTCCTGTCAGTACGATCATAACTAATAGTCCTCCAGCAATCAGTGCAGGTTTAGATTTTACTATTCCTAACGGCACCGCATTTAAATTAGCAGGGACAGGTTCTGATGTTAATGGGGATTCTATTTCATATTGCTGGGAACAAAATGATTCGGCAGTAACCACTAGTGGCGCTAGTAGTATTGCCCTACCAAGCAAAATCGACGGACCTCTTTTTAGATCTTTATATCCTGTAAGTTCTCCAATACGTTATATGCCTGCGTATAGTACTGTTTTGTCAGGTAAATTAAGTACAACATGGGAATCAGTTGCTACAATAGCCAGAACACTTCATTTTACCTTAACGGGTAGAGACAATGCTGCTCAAGGAACGGCACAAACGGCTACCGATGAAATGATTGTAAATGTAAGTGGAACAGTTGGTCCGTTTGCTATTACATCGCAAAATACAGAAAATCTTAGTTGGTTTCAAGGGACAACACAAGTGGTGACTTGGAGCGTAAATGGTTCAAGTGCTTTGACGGGATCTACTAATGTAAATATCAAACTTTCTACGGATGGAGGGTTAACTTTCCCTACAACGTTAGTTTCTGCAACCCCAAATGATGGTTCTCAAACGGTCACAGTTCCAAACATTACTGCTAAAAATTGCAGAATTTTGATCGAACCTACAGCAAATATTTTCTATGCAGTAAACAGTACGCCATTCGCTATTGGTTATTCAGTTACTTCTTCTTGTAATACGTATACTTTTGCAGCTCCTTTTGCCATTCCGGAATCAGCATCATACACATCTAAAACTATTAGTGCTCCCAGTTCAACGGGAATCGTTACTGATGTAAATGTTGCAGTAAATTTTACACACGCCTCTTTATCTGACGTGCAAATAGAAATGGTCAGTCCACAAGGAACAACAGTAAAATTATTTGAAACTAGTTGTGGAAGAACGAATAGTACTTTAGCGTTGAATTATGATGATTTGGGAGGGGTTTTAGCCTGCGGAACTACTACTGATCAAACTGTAGCGCCATTTGAGCCCTTGTCTGCTTTTAATGGGCAAAACCCGCAAGGAGTTTGGACGTTGCGAGTTCGCGATGCTTACAAGAATGATTTAGGTACTTTAAATTCAGCTTCAATAACAATTTGTACGCAAACGTATACATTAGCAGCACCTGAATTTCAAATCAATGATTTTGTTTTGTATCCTAATCCAAATAAAGGGAATTTTAATATTCAATTTACTAGTGCATCATCAAATGGGGTGAAGGTGTTGGTACATGATTTATTAGGCAGAAAATTATTTGAGAATAAATTTGAAAGTAATTCTAATTTTAATAAAAATATCCAGTTGAAAAATGTTCAACCCGGACTTTATCTATTGACAGTAATTGATGGGGATAGAAAAGAAGAAAGAAAAATTGTGATTGAATAATAAAAATATAGTCTATTAAAAAAGGGAAACATTTTAGAAACGTTTCCCTTTTTTTATTTTCCATTAAATGTGGTCATTGTGATTTCTAAACCAGCAGTTCCAAACGATTTTATAATTTCAGAAGCTAATTCCAGTCGCTCCGGCAGTGCAGCTTTCTCGGTGTCATCCCATTCTCCAAGGACATAATCAACTTGTTTTCCTTTTTTGAATTCGTCGCTAATTCCAAAACGAAATCGGGCATAGTTTTGTGTATTCAGGACAAGGTTGATGTTTTTTAATCCGTTGTGTCCACCATCGCTTCCTTTTTGTCGGATGCGAATGGTTCCAAAGGAAAGATTTAAGTCATCTGTAATGACTAAGATATTTTCCAAAGGAATTTTCTCTTTGTCCATCCAATAATGTAGGGCTTTCCCACTCAAATTCATGTAGGTATTGGGTTTCAAAAGTAGAAAAGTTCTTCCTTTGAATTTATATTGGGCCAGTGCACCTAGTTTTACGGTTTCGAAGTTTACTCCTTCTTTTTTAGCTAAAAAATCGACTACTTTAAAACCGATATTGTGTCGGGTGTTTACATATTCGGCACCAATGTTGCCTAGTCCAACTATTAAAAATTTATTACTCACGCTTTCTATATTGTTTTTTTGGTGTTCGTGAACCTCCGGTTTCTTACAATCCGTATTGTCTGCTGTTTTTGTTGATGAGAATAAATTTGAAATCCATTTTATCATGCTGCAAAAGTAAACTTAATTAGAGTATCGGACTATTAGATTTTTAGAAAATCGTTATCAAGAACAAAATATTTCTGAATAGCCCTGAAAGTCGAATTGTTCTCACAATTACCTTTTATGCCGGTTTTCGGCAGGAAAGATATAACGGACAGCAGGAGGGATTGTGTTTTGAAATTGAGATATTCGTACTCCTGATAAATAAAGTAATACGCATAAAAAAAGCACCAGTTTTACAACTGATGCTTTCTTGAATGATTGAAAAAATATTATTTTTTCTTTCCTTTTGCAGGAGCTTTCGCTGCTTTTGCTGCTTCTTGAGCCGCTTTCATAGCAGCACGAGAAATCTTCACTTGACAAATTACTGTATTGTCTGGGTGCATGATTTTGAAGTTTTCTGATGGCACTTTAGTAACATATAATTTGTTACCCATGTCAAGTGGTGTAATGTCAGCCTCAACAAAATCAGGAAGATTTTTAGGTAAAGCTCTTACTTTTAATTTACGTGTATTTAAACGTAAATCTCCACCTGCCATAACTCCTTTAGAGTTACCAACGATTTTTACAGGAACTTCCATAGTGATTTCTTTGTCATCAAAAATTTGAAAGAAGTCAATATGTAAAATCTTGTCAGACACCGGGTGAACCTGAATGTCTTGTAAAATAGCATTAAATGATTTTCCTTTTCCAAGATCGATCTCAACTGTGTGAGCGTTTGGAGTGTAAACCAAGTTTTTGAAAGCCATAACTTCTGCTGAGAAATGAACTGCCTGATTTCCTCCGTATAATACGCAAGGAACCAATCCAGCATTACGTAGGGCTTTAGTTGCTACTTTACCCACGCTTTCTCTTTCTGATCCTTTAATTGTAATCGATTTCATTGTAAAAAAAATATAGTTATTAATAATATTACTTATTTGGCCTCCTGCTTTTGGCTTTTGGCATGACTTTATAATTTTAAAACAGTAGTCTTTAGGACGATTGTTTTTACATTATAAATTTTCCACTAATGGAATTGTTGTGGTGTACCATGTGCATAACTTCGGCAAAAAGTGGCGCACAACTCAATACTTTGATTTTGTTTGATTCTTTCTTCAACGGAATTGAATCGGTAACTATCAATTCGCTTAATTGCGAGTTTTCTATTTTTTCGTAAGCACCACCTGATAAAATAGCGTGCGTGCAAATGGCTCTTACACTTAATGCTCCTTTTTCGATCATTAAATCTGCGGCTTTCGCCAAAGTGCCTCCGGTATCAATCATGTCATCTACTAAGATTACATTTCTACCTTTTACCTCACCAATTAATTCCATGGTGTCGATAACATTTGCTTCTTTTCTTTGTTTGTAGCAAATTACTACATCTGAATTTAAAAATTTAGAATAAGCATAAGCTCTTTTAGAACCTCCCATATCTGGAGAAGCAATCGTTAAATTGTCTAAACCTAAACTTTCTATATACGGTATGAAAATAGTCGATGCAAAAAGATGGTCTACTGGTTTTTCAAAGAATCCTTGAATTTGATCAGCATGCAAATCCATGGTCATTACTCTTGTTGCGCCTGCAGCATCTAATAAATTAGCTACTAATTTAGCTCCTATCGGAACTCTTGGCTTGTCTTTTCTATCTTGTCTAGCCCAGCCAAAGTAAGGAATTACTGCGGTAATGTGTCTTGCCGAAGCACGTTTTGCAGCATCAATCATCAGTAACATTTCCATTAAATTGTCGGCAGTTGGAAAAGTTGAACAAACTATAAATACGCGTAAACCCCTGATAGACTCCTCGTAAGAAGGTTGAAATTCACCGTCGCTGTACTTTGACATAGTGATTTTTCCTAATGGGATTCCGTATTGCTCTGCTATTTTTTCTGCAAGATAGACACTTTGTGAACAAGCAAAAATTTTAGCTTCCGGTTCTAGGTGTGACATTTAATTTGTTGTTTTGTAGTTAGTTGTGTGTTCCGTTTTTAGCGAGGTGCAAATTTATAAAATTTATTCAACTCTGAAAGAAAAAAATTAAGTATTTTTAGTTGAACATTTAATATTATTTTTTACATTTGCACCGTGTTAAAGGAATTGATGGTTGATTTAAACACAATCACATCTTTTATTGCGTTGAAATAACTGTCGTTATTTCATGTCTAGCTAAGCCCGGATGGCGGAATTGGTAGACGCGCTGGTCTCAAACACCTGTGGGAAACCGTGCCGGTTCGACTCCGGCTCCGGGTACAAAAACCGCTTCGATAGAAGCGGTTTTTTTGGTTTTATACTTTTCTTAATTTAGGATTGGCACAAATTAAAATAGGTATTATCTTATTTGATATTTAACTCGTAACGCTTTAACTATTTTAACTTCATCGTTATTTATATAAATTTATTTTCGTATTCTTGTAAGTGTAAATTAAACACTTAATTATGAAAAAAATAGTTTTGCTAGCATTATTGGCTGTGTCATTGACTTCTTTTGTGGGGAAGCCAATCGCTTATTATTTTGTCAATTCGGATAAAACAATAAAAATGGAATTTAATCTAACTTCAAAGAAAACGCCTTCTTACAAAGTTTTCTTTAAAGATAAATTAGTTATCAATGCTTCCGATTTGGGGATTATAAGAGAAGATGCCAATTTTTATACCGGTTTAAAAATAGTAAATGTTTCTTCTCCAAAACCAATTAAATCAACCTATTCCATGTTGCAAGGGAAGCGAAAAAAAATCTCTTATGCTGCAAATCAATATACGGTGCGGTTACAAAACAGTACGGGAGAAGCTATGGAAATTATTTTTCAATTATCCCACGATGGAATTGCGTTGCGATACCATTTTCCTGAAACTTCAACTATTATCAAAAAAATAGTGGAAGAAAAAACCACTTATAATTTTGACACAACGACAAAAGCTTGGTTACAGCCTATGTCTAAAGCTAAAACAGGATGGAAAGAAACCAATCCTGCTTATGAGGAACATTATGCTATGGGCGTTCCCGTAAATACAAAACCAGCTATTGGAGAAGGGTGGGTATATCCGGCTTTGTTCCATACGAATAATACTTGGCTTTTAGTTTCTGAAGTGGGATTGCCAAGAAATTACTGTGGCAGCCGATTGGTGTATAATGACACTTCAAAAGCGATGCAGGTAACTTTTCCACAAAAAGAAGAGATTTTTCCTAATGGTGCTTTGAATCCTGAATCTACATTGCCTTGGTTTACCCCTTGGAGAATTATAACCATTGGTTCCTTAAAAACAATCACCGAAAGTACCATGGGAACTGATTTAGCTGATCCGTCCATCGCGATGGATACTTCTTTCATAAAAAGCGGGTTGTCTTCTTGGAGTTGGGTTTTGCTAAAAGATGAATCGGTTAATTATGAAACTACGGTAAAATTCGTTGATTACGCTTCCAAAATGAATTGGCCGTATTGCTTAATTGATGCCGATTGGGACACTAGAATTGGCTATGATAAAATGAAGGAGTTAGCGGCTTATGCTAAAGGTAAAAATGTAAAGCTATTGGTTTGGTACAATTCATCAGGATCTTGGAACAGCACTGAATACCATCCTAAAAGCAAATTATTGACTCATGCCGACAGAGATAGAGAATTTACTAAACTTACAGATATGGGTATTGCGGGGATTAAAGTAGATTTCTTTGGTGGTGACGGACAATCGATGATTGGGTATTACCATGATATCTTAACAGATGCTGCAGCACATAAGCTAATGGTTAATTTCCATGGTGCCACTTTGCCTAGAGGATGGCAACGTACATACCCTAATTTAGTTTCCACTGAAGCCGTTAAGGGTTATGAGTACATTACATTTTTTCAGGATATTGCTGATTTGGCTCCAAGTCATTGCTCAATGCTTCCTTTTGCACGTAATGTTTTTGATCCAATGGATTTTACGCCAATGGTTTTGGATTCTATTCCAAACATAACTAGAAAAACTACTCCAGCTTTCGAATTGGCATTGCCTGTTTTATTCTTATCCGGAGTGCAACATATTGCTGAAATTCCAGAAGGAATGGCCAAAATGCCACAGTACGTAGTGGATTATTTAAAAGATATTCCAACGAATTGGGATGATTCCAAATTTATTGATGGTTATCCAGGAAAGTATATTGTAATGGCAAGAAAAAAAGATAACGTTTGGCATATCGTTGGTATTAATGGAGAAAATACTATTAAAGAAATAGAGATCGATTTGTCTTTTGTAACCAATGCTAAAGGGTTTATTATTTCTGAAAATGAGAAAGGATTTCAGCAAAATACAGTATCAAAAAGTACTAAACTGAAAGTAATGATGAAACCTCATGGTGGGTTTGTGGTGAAGATATAATGTTTTAAAAAGGATGTTATTAATTTTAAAAGACCTCGAGAGTTTATGCTTTCGAGGTTTTTTTGTGCGTGTTAGTTTAAGATATTGGTATACTATTTTAGTATCGAAATGAAAAATAATAAGGATTATTCCCAGTTAATTTAAAGTCTACTTGGTATTAATGTAATCTATTTGTAGGCTAGAGGCGGAGGTTTATCATATTGGAAATTTGTATATTGAAATTTGTCATCATTGTAAAGGTCACTTTAATTTATTGCTTTATAGAGAAACCTAAAACGGAATAAACAAGCATAAAAAACCCCAAAAGAAAAACTTCCGGGGTTACTAACTAATTCCATATGATAAACCAAACCATTCAACTTATTAATTACGGGATAGAAAAATAATCTATAATAGTTAGTGTCTTTTTATTGAATTTATTTTACTGAAAATTTAAATGTTGTTTTTGTTTTGTAATTCTCTCCTGGGCTTAAAACCGTAGATGGAAAATCTTTTTGATTTGGAGAATCTGGATAATGCTGTGTTTCTAAACAAAAGCCAGTTCTGTGCGCGTACGTACCACCGTTTCTCATTGGCAAAGTTCCGTCTAAGAAGTTTCCAGTATAGAATTGTATTCCCGGTTGATCCGTATATACTTCTAATACTCTTCCGCTTCCTGAATCATAGGCAGATGCCGCAAAACGATATCCTTTATCCTGATTGTTGAGTACCCAGCAATGGTCGTAACCCAATCCATTTTTCAATTGTTCGTCTTTGGCCTCGATGTCTTTTCCAATAGCTTTTGGTTTTCTGAAATCGAAAGGCGTATTGGTCACATCCGTTAGTTTACCTGTTGGGATAAGTGTTGCAGCTACTGGAACCAATTTATCTGCATCGATTGTGATTTGTTCGTCTAAAATAGGTTTAGAAAAATCGGCTGACAGGTTGAAATACGAATGCTGTGTCAAATTCACAATTGTTTTCTTGTCAGTAGTCGCTTCATAAAGCACTTCTAAAGAATTATCGTTTTTCAAAGTGTAAGTTACAAAAACGGTCAAGTTTCCAGGATAGCCTTCTTCCATATCCTTGCTCACATACTTCAATTTTAATGAAGCACTGTCTCCACCTTTTGCTTCAGCGGCAGTCCAAACAACTCTATTAAAACCTTCGGGTCCACCATGTAATGCATTAGGTGCATTGTTGATAGCTAATGAATATTCTTTACCGTCTAAAGTAAATTTACCTTTTGCAATTCGGTTACCATATCTTCCAATGATAGCTCCAAAGTATGGATTAGCTTTCATGTATTGTTCCAAAGAATTGAAACCAATAACCACTTCTTCGGATTTACCAGCTTTATTAGGCACTTTTAAAGAAGATATAATGCCACCAAAAGTAATAATGTTTACTTCCATTCCCTTTTGATTTTTAAGGGTATAGCGTTCTATTTTTTCTCCTTTTGGCGTAGTGCCGTACGCTGTTTTTGCTATAGATACTGAATCTGTAGCTTTAGTTTCTAAAGCAGTTTCATCGGCTCCTGCCTTTTTATCTCCTTTACATTGAATATTCATACTGGTTAAACTCATGATGGAAATTCCATAAATACAACGTTTTATTACATTCATAATTACTTTTTTTAGTTATTATAGACCGTGCTGAAACAAATGATAGTATGCTTCATTAGCATTAATTTTATCCTTAAAATCTCTGATAGTTGTTTTCTCATCAATAACAAGCAATTCTATACCTGCAATATCGGCAAAATCTTCCATATATTCTGTTGTAAGTACTTGACTATAGACTGTATGATGTGCACCACCTGCTAAAATCCATGTTGTTGCAGCAATATCAAGGTTTGGTTTGCAATCCCATAGGACACGAGCAACTGGAAGTTTAGGTAAATCAGCCATAGGAGCTACTGCTTCTACTTCGTTTACGATTAACCTGAAACGGTTACCCATGTCAATCAATGAAGCATTGATGGCGTCTCCCGCTGCTACATTAAATACTAAACGAACGGGGTCTTCTTTTCCTCCAATTCCTAATGGGTGTACTTCGCAAGAAGGTTTTGCATCAGCAATAGAAGAACATATTTCTAGCATGTGAGAACCTAAAACATACGATTTTTGTGGTGTGAAATGGTAGGTATAATCCTCCATGAAAGAAGTTCCTCCTTGATTTTCAAGACCTACATTCATTACTTTCATCGCACGGAGTAAAGCGGCAGTTTTCCAGTCACCTTCTCCTCCAAAACCGTATCCATCAGCCATAAGACGTTGTACAGCAATTCCAGGAAGTTGTTTTAATGAACCTAAATTTTCAAAAGTATCGGTGAAAGCTCCAAAACCTCCTTCTACAAGGAATGCTCTAAGGCCTATTTCGATTTTAGCAGCTTCTATTAGTGAGTCTCTTTGAGCGCCGCCTTTTTGAAGAGCAGGAGCTAAAGTGTAAGAAGCTTCATAAACTTCTATTAATTTGTTGATGTCAGCTTCAGAAACTGTATCTATGTGCTTCGTAATATCTGAAGAGTCGAAACCGTTTACCGAAAAACCAAAACGGATTTGGGCTTCGACTTTATCTCCTTCAGTTACTGCAACTTCACGCATATTGTCTCCAAATCTTGCTACTTTTAAGTTTTGAAACTCATCCCAACCTAAAACTACTCTGGACCAAATGCCTAATTTTTTTTGAACGCGTTCATCTTCCCAATGTCCTACAACCACTTTGCGTTTTTTACGCATTCTGGACATGATAAAACCAAACTCTCTGTCTCCGTGTGCTGATTGGTTTAAATTCATGAAGTCCATATCCATAGAAGCCCATGGAATTTCAGCGTTGAATTGGGTATGTAAGTGACACAATGGTTTTTTAAGAATATTTAAACCACCAATCCACATTTTAGCAGGTGAAAAAGTATGCATCCAAGCAATAATTCCAATACAGTTTTTATTTGAATTAGCTTCTAAACATACATTAGTAATTTGCGCAGGAGACTTTACTACATCTTTATACACTATTTTCACAGGTATATTTGATGAAGCATCTAATCCTTTTGCAATTTGCTGGGAATGTTCGGCTACTTTTCTTAGCGTTTCGTCACCATATAATTCTTGGCTGCCTACTACAAACCAAACTTCTTTTTGAGATATATCTATCATTATATTTTGTTTAATATTTTTTTTTGACTTTTAGTTTCTGGTTTGACGTTGCAACAAAAACTTGAAACTTGAAACAATTTTTTTTACTGCCCGTAATACGAGTCTTTTCCGTGTTTACGTTCGTAATGTTTTTTTATTAAGGAATCTTTCAGTCTTGGTGCATTTGGGTTTATTAGTAATGTTAAGTGAGCCATTTCAGCTACTACTTCAAGAACTTTACTATTATAAACTGCTTTTGCGGCATTTTTTCCCCAAGCAAATGGCCCGTGATTTCCAATAAGAACCATTTCAACTTCTTCATAAGAAAGATTTTTTTCTTTGAAACAATCCAAGATTTGAATTCCTGTATTGTGTTCGTAATTTCCTTCGATAAGTGAGTCGGCCATTGGCGCAGCACAAGGAATATCAGATGTTAAATGATCGGCATGTGTTGTTCCAAAAATTGGAATGTCTCTTTGTGCTTGTGCCCAAGCCACAGAATAAGTGGCATGAGTATGTGCGACACCGCCAATGTTTGGCCAATTTTTGTATAAATAAGCATGCGTTTTAGTATCCGAAGAAGGACGCATATTGCCCTCGATAATGTTATTGTCAAAGTCAACTATAACAATGTCTTCCGGTTTTAAATCTTCATAAGGAACTCCGCTTGGTTTTATGGCAAAAACGCTATTTTTTCTATCTACAGCACTTACATTTCCAAAAGTATATACTACTAAATTTAATGCGTTTAATTGCATATTTGCTTCGTAGCATTCTTGTTTTAAATCTTTATACATAGTGTTCCTGTTGAAGTTTTTTTATAGAAGGATCTGCAAATGCGCTTAAATTCTCATAGGCTAACAGCAGTTTATTGTAAGCGGCTACTTTGTCTAATTGAGGTAAATATTCACTTTCAAAATCGCTTCCCATTTTTTGGCTAGCGTCAATAACATTAGCGTAAATCCCTGCTGCTACTGCTGCGTAAATTGCAGCCCCAAGAGCAGGCGCTTGGTCTGAAGCAGCCACTTTGATTGGTTTGTTCAACACATTGGCCAAAGTTTGCATAATAAAAGGCGATTTTCTTGCTACACCACCAATTCCGATTACGCTGTTGATTTTTACACCTTCTTCTTCAAAACGATCCACAATTTTTTTAGAGCCAAAACAAATAGCATTCACTAATGATTTGAATAAATGAGGCGCTTTTGTACCTAATGACAAATTAGATATCGCACTTTTCAGTTCTTGATTGGCATCTGGAGTTCTTCGACCGTTGATCCAGTCTAAAGCGATTGGTACGCTTTCGGATAAAGGAATCTTTTCGGCTTCAGCAGTTAATTGGATTATTAAATTGTCGCTGATTTCTTCTTTTAGTTGCTCTTTTTGGGCATCTGTCAAAAGTGTAGAAGAAGCTAATAAATGATCTGTTGGCCATAGCAGTAACTCTTTGTACCAAGCCAATAAATCTCCAAAAGCAGATTGACCTGCTTCAAGACCTATATAACCCGGAATTACTGAACCATTTACTTGTCCGCATATTCCACGGACTGATTTACTTCCGATTGCCTCTTCTGAAGCAACAATTATATCACAAGTTGAGGTTCCCATAACACGAACCAATGTATGTTCTTCTATTTTTGCACCTACAGCACCAGAGTGTGCATCGAATGTTCCAACAGCTATAACAGTATCAGTTGTAAGCCCCAATCTGGTTGCCCATTCTTGACTTAAATTTCCTGCTACAAGGTCGGATGTATAAGTTTCATCGTATAATCTTCCACGAAGTGTTGCAAGATAAGGATGCAGTTTTCCTAGAAATATTGAAGGAGGTAAACCATTCCAGTCTTCATGCCACATGGCTTTATGTCCTGCTGCACAACGACTTCTTTTGAATGATTTCAAATCTTTATTATCAATCAATAAATAGGTCATTAAATCACAATGTTCCATCCAAGTGTAAGCGGCATTTTTTACTGCTTCGTCTTGTTTGGCTATGTGCATAATTTTTGCCCAAAACCATTCTGAAGAATAAATTCCTCCAACATATTTGGTAAAATTTTCTCCACCCCAAGTAGCGGCAAGTTCATTTATTTCGTTTGCTTCATTGATAGAAGTATGATCTTTCCATAATACCATCATAGCATTAGGATTGTTTTCGAAACCTTTTGTCAAAGCTAATGGCGTTCCATCTTCAGTAACTGGTACAGGAGAAGAACCAGTTGTGTCGATGCAAATGCTTCGTATAAGTGAAGGGTCTACATTGCTATTTTCAACAACATATTTTATAGTGGTTTCTAATCCTTCGATATGATCTAAAGGGTGTTGACGAAACTGATTTATGGAAGCGTTGCAATATTCCTTGTTTTTCCATCGCTTGTAATGACAAACATTTGATGCTATTTCTTGTCCATTTTCAGTGTCTATTAAAATTGCTCGAACAGAATCTGTTCCATAGTCTAACCCTATAACATAATTTTTCATTCTAGATTCTTTTAATTATAATGACAAATATAGTATAAATAATTTATAAGTGTATAAAAAACACTTAATTTAATTTAACATTCTAATTTTTATTAAAACAACATTAAAACAGCTGTTTATGAATAAAAAAAATAATAAACATTTGTTATACGTTTATTCTATTGCGATTATTTCAGCTTTAATTTCAAAACTGTTACTGAATAGGCTGGAAGGCTTGTTTGCGCTTTATCTCCTTTTAACTTAAATTCCTTTTCTGTAGGACTTATTTTTTTTGGAGCAGCAAATGAATTTTCATCTTCTAGGTGCGTACTTGTAAGTGTTATAAGAGTTCCTTTAGCCGCTAATTTGCTTCCTTTTAAATCAATATTTACTTCTTGTGCAGTTGCAGCTGTATTTACCAATTTTACAATTACTTCTTTTGTATTTACATCTTTTACCGCTGAAGCAAACAAATTATTTTGACCTGTTACTGGTTTTCCGTCTTTGGTAATTGCAATTAAATCGGTTCCTTTATTAGTTGAAAATAATTTTTGAACATAATAATTTGCAGAACCATATGCTTCTAAATTATTGAACCAAAGTAAATCTGGTGTCCATTGCCAAGCTTCTTCATGTGCCATCAATGGGGCATAAGAGGTAAGGTTTACCACTTCGGCGTTTCTTTCTAAACCAGTCATAAAAGCGGCTTCAGAAAACGCACATTCCCAATTGTTTTTATTATCAGGACTTGCAATAGCGACACTTTGAGCGGCATATTCTCCTGCAAAAACTTTAGGCCCTTTTCTGTCGTATTTGTCATAACGAGTTGCATTTTCTCTAAACCATTGTGGGTTTTTATAATAATGTTCATCAACGATTTCGGCATTTAACTTTTTAAGTTCCTGCATGCCATAATCAAAATAATCACCTTCTGGAAATGGACCAGCACCTGACACGATAGTCATTTTTGGATATTTTGATTTTATTGCTTTTTCGAATACTTTAAATCTTTCGATGTATTGAGGCCCCCATTGTTCGTTTCCAACACCAATAAGTTTCAAATTAAAAGGTTTTAGATGTCCCATCTCAGAACGGATTCTTCCCCAAGGAGTTTCAACGCTACCATTAGCAAATTCGATTAAATCCAAAGCATCTTGTACATAAGGATCTAATTCATCCATAGGAACTAATTCCCCAGTATTGAACTGACAAGCCATTCCACAACTTAAAATAGGCAATGGTTGTGCACCAAGATCTTCGGAAAGTTGGAAATATTCAAAAAATCCCAATCCAAAAGTCTGGAAATAATCCGGTGCTGGTTTGTGAGTGAACTCAGTGTTCCAACGGTTGATTAATGTTTCTCTGTTTTCTACATCTCCTACAGTTTTTTTCCATTGGTAGCGTTGTGCCAAAGTTCTTCCTTCAACAATACAACCTCCTGGAAATCTTAAAAATCCTGGTTTCATCTCATATAATAATTGTACGATGTCTTTTCGTAAACCATTTTTTCTATTTTTCCAAGTGTCTTCGGGGAATAATGAAATCATGTCTAAATCAATGGTTCCGTTTCCTTCAAAAGTGATTTTCAATTGTGCTTTTGCTTCGGTTTGGGTTGCTGTAAATTGAGCTGAATACCCTTTCCAGTCATTCGAGGTTGGCGTGATGCTGGTTTCTCCTAGAACTTTCTTGTTTTTATCAATAAATTGGATAATAATTTTTTTGATGGCGCCGTCGTGATTCGCAGCTTTTAGAGAAAGATTGTATTTGGCATCTTTCTTAATGCCCATTCCTCTAAATCCTGTATTAATTATTTCAAATCCTTTGTCACTATTTACAAGAACTCTACAAAAACTTGGATTTGTTTTATTTTCTAATGCTTTAATAGTTGTGGCAATACCTGATGCTGCATTGAAAGAATGGATATCACTATTGGGTTGTTCCCAGCCCATAAGAGGCGTGTCAAATTCAAAAGAACGGTTCTTGATCATTTCAGCATACAATCCCCCATCAGCAGCAAAGTTGATGTCTTCAAAAAAGGCACCATACATTGTAGGTTGAATTTTAGTAATTGTTTTGCTGGTATTTACTTCGAGATTTGTTTTTTGGGCATTGGCATATATACCATTTAGTAACAGCCCGCAAAGGGTAATTTTGGTGATTAAATTTGGTTTCATTTTTAATTTTTTTTAAAGTTCAATTCAGCGGATCAAAATTCATTAGTTTTTCCGTCTATTATCTGTTTTCTTAAAATTTAATATTTCTTTTATTCTTTATAATCTATCCAAACTTTCATTTTTCCAACGCCTCTATTGGACCAAGAATAATAAGGAATAGCTTTGAATTTTTCTGTTTGAATGGTATTCACCCCTTCTAAAAGAGAGTCTTCTTTTTTAACTTTGAAACTATCTTTTGCACTAATGGTTATGGCGTCGAAATTAGTAGCATTATCTGCCTCTTCAATTGCATAAACAATTGGGCCATACTCTAAAGCTACTTTTCCAATGTTGCCTTCAACTTTAGTATTTGTAACTACTTCTTTCACCTCCATTGGAAAATCTAGGACAATTGTTTCTCCTTTTTTCCATTTTCTGGTAATAGTAATATATCCTTTGTCTTCTTTATAGGCGATACGTTTTCCGTCTATCGTAACTGAAGTTTTCGCAGCCGACGTGTTTTTATAACGGTATAAATCCCCTGGTAATACTTGATTTTGTGCCCAGCTAGGAATACGTAATTTTATCGTAAAAGGAGTTTCGTTTTTGGGAGTAACGGCAAGAGATACTTTGCCATTCCATGGGTAGTTGGTTTTTTGTGAAATTTCTAACTTTGTGTTTTCCAATGCTATCTTCGCCGTATTGGAAGCATATAAATTTACATAAAGTATGTCTTTAGTTGTAGAATAAATCAATCCCGGGATTGAAGGAATAAACCGAATTAAATTGGTTGGACAGCAAGAACAATCAAACCAAGATTGGCGGGTGCATTCCCCACGATTGAATTTATAAACCCCATCTGATTCTAAAGCATTTGGATAAAAGAATTTTTTTCCGTCCAAAGATAATCCAGAGATCAATCCGTTGTATAAAGTGCGTTCAATCACATCAAAATAATCAGAACTGCCAGATAAATTATGTAGTCTGTGATTCCAATATACATTTCCAATTGCTGCGCAAGTCTCATTATAAGCGGTAAGGTTTGGTAATTCGTAGTTTTCTCCAAAAGCTTCTCCGTCATGCTTGGCGCCAATGCCTCCCGTGATGTACATTTTTTTGTTGACCATATTGCTCCACAAATTATTAACCGCATTGCCGTAGGCTTTGTCATTTTCGATAGCAGCTATATCAGTCATTCCAGCATACATATATACTGCTCTTACAGCATGACCTACCGCTTCTTTTTGCTGAATAACAGGAATGTCATCTTGTGAATAGGCTCCGTATAATTTATGGTTTTTTGGATTTCCTCTATTGTCCAGGTAGTATTTGGCCAAATTTAAATAGGCTTTATTGTTAGTGATTTGATAGAGATTAACCAAACCAGTTTCTACAATTTGATGGCCTGGAACACCATGAACTTGTGTTGCACCATCACCAAAAGTACGTACTAACATATCGGCATTTTTGATGGCAATGTCCAAGAAATTTCTTTTTCCGGTAGCTTGATAATGCACAACGGCAGCTTCTATCATATGGCCTGAGTTGTACAATTCATGACTTATTTGTAAGGATTCCCAACGCTTTCCTTCTATCACGGGTACCCATGGAGCTGGAGGTTTAGCGGGGTTTATAGTTCTCCAAGTCGTAAGATAGCCATCTTTTTCTTGGCCAATTTTCACAATGCTTATTAATGAATCCAGTAAAGTTTCAAGTTTTGGATTGGGTTCACTAATTAAAGTATTTGATGCACCTTCAATAATTTTATAGACATCGGTATCGTCAAAAGGCATTTGTCCTTTTACGGTTCCTGCCATTTTACCGCCTGCCATTAAGAAGTTATCCATACGACCTTCCTCTTCACATTTATGAATGGCATATTCGATGGTTTTTTCTTGTACCTTTTTTATTATTGGCAACCAGAATGCATCGGTTAATTTTACATTCTGAATGTTTACAGGGGTGAGGGTATAACCTATTTTTTTTGTTGCATTAGATTTCTTTGTATGCTGTTGACTCTGTCCGTAAACGGTCATTAATACACAAATTGCTACTATTGTTTTTTTTATAAAGGTCATTTTACCCGTTATTAATCGATTTATATATTGAATCTAGAATTTTGGCCATAAAGTGGCATCCCATTTTAATTCTTTGATTTCTAATTTTGGTCTTCCATTATTCTTAATTTCATAAGCATGAAAAACAATATAATCTTTTCCGTCAAAAGTATAGGTGCTGTTGTGACCTGCTCCATACCAGTTTTTATCTCCTTGAATCAATAAAGAACCTCCGCCTTCGGTCAATAGTTTTCCGTCTTTATCTACATAAGGACCAGTTATGTTTTTTGATCTTCCCACGACTACTTTATAAGTGCTGTTTTCACCTCGGCAACACAAGTCCCAAGAAAGGAACAAGTAATAATAATCGTTTTTTCTAAATACAAATGGAGCTTCCAAAGCAGAATCGCCCGGGTCAGTATCCACTAATTCGAAAGTTCTTTTGCGTTTGGCTATCGTATGCCATTCTTCTGGTTGAGCAATTGATTTTAAATCGGGATTTAATTTCACCATTTTCAAACCATTCCAAAAAGAACCAAAAGCCAACCAAGGAACATTATTTTCATCGAATGTTAAATTTGGATCTATAGCGTTCCACATATCACGGTTAGGAACGGATTGGATTACAATTCCGTGATCGACCCATTTGTAAGCAGGGTCTTTTGGATCCAACGTAGTATTAGTAGCGAGTGCTATCGCCGAAGTATTTTTTGCGAAAGCAGAAACTGAATAATACAAATAATAGGTGTTGTTGTGAAAGGAGACATCAGGTGCCCAAATGTGATTGTCAAAATTAGGTACTACTGAATCCACCCAAATTGGTTTTTTTGCGAATATAGCCGGTTCCGGATTCCAGTTTTTCAAGTCTTTTGAACTGAAAACACTAATTCCTTGTCCTGTACAGTATAAATAATAAGTGTCTTTTTGCTTAATCATCACTGGATCATGAACAGTAATGTCTTGCGCCCATGATAAAGTTGTTACCAGAAGTATAAGTAAGAGGAATAGCGGTTGTGTTTTTTTATATAATTTCATTTTTTTACTTTTTTTGACCGTAGAATTCAATTAAGGAAATCGAAGTTTTAAAGGTTTTGATAATCGTTTCATTTTAAAGCAATTCGTGAAAACTCGATTGATACAATTTACTGCGTTATTCCTTCCGAAGTCATGATTACTCGTTTCATAGTTCCATCTTCATTGTAATACAAACGGTCTACACAAACGGATCTTCTAAAACTACCGCCATTTGGTTGAGTAGCTCCATTGTGATAGATGAAATAATCTTTTCCTTTAAAACTGATGATTGCTTGATGATTTGTATTTGAGTTTCCAGCAAGTTCATTTAAAATGCCTTTATATTCCCATGGTCCATTGATAGACTTGCTCATGGCGTAGGCGATTTTCTCTGGAAACTGATAGGCATACGACAAATAATACCAATTGTTATGTTTGTGAATCCAAGGCGCTTCGGTATAATTGGGTAAAGAGATTGTTTGTATTGGGCCATCGAATTCGGTCATGTTTGCTTTCAATTTCGCATAATGACAAACAGAATTTCCCCAAAAAAGATAGGCTTGACCGTCATCATCAATCATTACTGTTGGGTCAATATCATCCCAGTCAATCTTGGTTTGTGTGGTCATATCATTAGTAACAAGCGCTTTTCCAAGCGCATCTTTGAAAGGTCCTGTTGGGCTGTCAGAAACGCCAACCCCTATGGCTTTCCCATTAATGGCTCCATGTGAAACGGTTACATACCAATAAAATTTTCCGTTGCGTTCAATAACTTGAGAAGCCCAAGCATCGGATGTTGCCCAAGTAAAATCAGTGACTTTAAGCGGTACGGGATGTTCCTCCCAATGCACCATATCCGATGAGGAATATACCAGCCATTCATTCATTTTATAAAAATTGAAATCATTTGGCGCTTCATCGTGACCTGCATAAAGATATACTTTGTCTTTGTAAACCAAAGCTGCAGGGTCACCTGTGTATTTATCTTTTATGATGGGATTGTTGAGTACGATTGAATTGCTGCTTTCCCCCCCATTGGCGGAAGCCATAGCTTCATTAGTTTTTACAGACTTACAAGAAGTAATTATGACAAGGGAAAATAATGTCAAAAATATATTTTTCATTTTTTCATTTTTTATTCAAACGCCCTTCCTAATTTTGGGAAGGGCTGTTTGTGTTCCTTAATTAAATAGTGAAAGGAAATAATTAGTTTATCTTTTTACCCCATACTGGAAGTCCTCCCGAAGTAAATCCGGAATAGGTTATTGTTACTTTACGGGTTGCACTTTCCCAATCCCAAGCATCACTAACTTTACATTTTATTCCGTTTACGGTTAGTGTTTTATTGGTGCTGTCGTACGACCATGTTCCAATAAGGCCACCGCTTACTTTTTTATCGGCTGTTAGGTATATGGTAACTGATTTTTGGATGGTTGCGTATTGATAGTTCATTGTAATTTGCTCCCAAGAGCCTATGAATGAAGTCTCGGTTATTGTTGTAGCAGGTACTCCGGCATAACGCTCAGGATCTACAACTGGCCAACCATCTTCTGTCCAGTTAATGGCTCTTACATGCCCCATCATAATAGCATTTGAAGCTGCAATTCCTGGAACACCTACCGGCAAACGCGCTTGTGAGGAATAAAACCATTGTTTAGTATCTGGGTTTTGAAACACGGCGCAATGTGAAATTCCAACCCAACCTGTGTGCGTATTGAATGCGTAAGGATGAGTTAACATTGGCCAACAGTCAGCACCGGATGTTACATCTCTGCCATCAATTCCTAGATATGGTCCAGTTATAGATTTAGAACGGCAAACTCTAGTGTTGTAGGGGACATCCAGACCATCATAAGCCAAGAAAAGATAATAATATTGTGTGTCTGGATTGTATATAATCTCTGGGCCTTCTGAGGCTTGCCAACGACTAGTAGCACTGCGGGTGGCAATACGAGTTCCATAATCGCTTAAGGTTTTGAGTTGATCTGGTTTTCCTGTTGTTGGATTTAACTTAAGAGCTGCAATTCCTGAGTGCCAAGAACCGTATATTAAATATTGTTCGCCTTGCGGAGTTTCTATAAAACTAGGGTCAATTGCATTGAATTTAAAATATGCATTTTCCCAATTTCGTGTGCCTGTAAAAGAATATGGCTTTAATCCATCCGGTTCTGAACAAACTACCATTCCTTTATCTGTCCATACATTAGAGGCTAAATCGTCTGTTTCGGCCAATCCAATAAAGGCTCTCTCTCCCCATGTGTAAGTAAAATCAGTTCCGATTATAGGATTGTCAACTACAATGCTGTAATACATACGGTATTTATTACCTACTTTACGCACACAGGGTGCCCAATACCCATAATTAGGATTTTCGATAGGAGGTAATGCAGGCGACATTCTGGCTCTTTTATTATTCAAGGAATCTTTAACCCAAGCTGGAGCTGTGACCATAGATGACCCCATAAATTGCCAATTCACTAAATCTTTTGAACGTCTGTAAAAGAAATGTCCATGTCCATCGTGCGCATTTCCATAGGAAGCATCTGTTTGATACATATAGTAATAATCACCACATTTTTCGACTGTTGGATCGTGAACATTGGCTAAATTCCATTGCGAATTAGAACCCCAAGAAGAAATGGAAGAATAATTATCAAGATAAGTAGGTCCTGCAAATGTTGGCGTTGGTGTTGGCGTTGGTGTAGGAGTTGGAGTCGGCGTCGGAGCCGGACTGTCACTACTCGAACAACTACTAACTGATACCACCAATAAAAATAGTACTAGATAGGGTGCTAACTTTAAAATGGAATTTGATTTTTTCATTTTATTCTTTTTTATTTACCTTCTAATATTATTACAGAAAAAGGAGGGACTGTTACAACTAATTTACCCTTTTTTATTTCGTACCCTTTGAAAGCAGTAGGTTGGATTTTTGTTGGGTTGTCAAAGGAATTGAAATCTTGCAATTTTGAAGATGCTAATAAGCTTCCCGAAACATTTTTGATTCCAAGTTCTTTTATGTCGATTTCGATTTTATTTTCTTTTTTAGAGTCAATATTTACTAATGAAATATGGACTAATCCGTTTTTATCTTTTGATGCTGAAGCAGATAAAGCAGGAAGTGTTTCGCCATTATAGGTGTATAGTGGAGAATTTATTGTAATTGGTAATAATTTTGCATCTTGATGTACGCTGTACATTTTCATTACATGATAAGTTGGTGTTAAAATCATTTTGGCTTTATCTGTAAGAATAACGGCTTGCAAAACATTTACACATTGCGCTAGATTAGCCATACGAACTCTGTCAGCATGGTTATTAAAAATATTAAGAGTTGCCCCAGCCAAAACAGCATCTCTCATCGTATTTTGTTGGTATAAAAATCCAGGATTACTTCCTTTCTCTACATCGTACCAACCGCCCCATTCATCTACAACCAAAGCAATTTTTTGCTCAGGATCGTATTTATCCATAATGGCGCCATGTTTAGTAATAAGTTCATCCATTTTTAAGGCTTCTTTCATAGTAGTGAAATATTGCCCTTCAGTAAAGTCTACTGCATCTCCTTTTTTGTTCCATTCTATTACAGAATAATGATGCATTGCTACACCGCCCAACATACTTCCTGGGATATTCTTCATTAATGTTTCTGTCCAATTATAATCGGCATCACTTGCGCCGGATGCAATACGCATTAACCCGCCAGTGTTTTCCCAATCAGACATAAATGTGGCATATTTACGGTATTCCCCAGCATAATAGTCCGGTTTCATATTACCACCACAGCCCCAGGCTTCATTACCAATTCCCCAGATTTTTACTTTCCAAGGTTCTGTTCTTCCATTTTTTTTGCGCAAATCACTCATCGGGCTTTTACCTCCAAAGTTGGCATATTGAACCCAATCAGAAAGTTCCTGAACAGTACCGCTTCCCACATTGCCAGATAAGTAAGGTTCAGCTCCAAGTAATTCACACATATTTAAAAAATCATGAGTTCCAAAACTATTGTCTTCAGTAGTTCCTCCCCACCATTGATTTACGATTGTTGGTCTGTTCTCTTTTGGACCAATACCATCTTTCCAGTGATACGTATCCGCAAAACAACCACCCGGCCATCTTAAATTAGGGATTTTTAATTTTTTAAGAGCATCAATAATATCGTTACGTACCCCATTTGTATTTGGGATTTTTGAAGTATCCCCAACGAAGAAGCCACCATAGATTGATCTTCCTAAATGTTCCGCAAAATGCCCGTAGATATTTTTATTGATAATAGGAGCATTGGCAGTATTTTTTATAGAAAGTACTGTGGTTTCTTTTTGTGCAACAATAATTTGATTGCAAAAAGTAAAAATAAATAAGATTAATAGGGCTTTTTTCATGTTGTCTCTAAGTTATAATATCACATGGTAAGCTAATTAAAAGCTTACCACATGATACTAAAGAATGCTGAAATTATAATTAACTAACTCAAAATAATATTAATAACCACTGTTTTGAATTGTTCCTGGATTGTTATCCATTTCCAATTGTGGTATTGGGAAGAATTCTCTTCCTGTTGCATAGGAATTAAATTCAACATCTCTTGATTTTAACCATGCTAATTTTGTAGCATCTTGTAACCAACCCCAACGACGAATATCATCAAAACGGTGTCCTTCTAATGGGAACTCTAAGAATCTTTCGTGACCTATTTGTTCTCTCATGGCAGCTTGACTTAATCCAGGTTTTGCTGTAGCTAAATTAGGTAAGCCAACTCTGTTTCTAACCATTTGAATGTAAGTGTATGCACCTGGAGTGTCGCCAGTTTCGTTTAAACATTCAGCATACATTAATAATATATCAGAATATCTTAATAGACGCTCGTTGATGCCTGAACGCCAATCGAATTCATTTGCATAAGCTCCATCAGAATTTTCGTATTTTCTACAGAATAAATCATTTAAATCTCCTGGATTTCCAGCATAAAAAGTAGCGAAATTTTGTCCGTAAAGTTGCATACCACCTGGTTTGTTATAAAACATGGTAGCATCTAAACGTGGATCAACTTCATTTGCGGTTGTTTTTTCATCATGATATTCATTGAATAAAGTCCAAGTTGGTTGCACGTCTGTCCATCCAAAAGCTCTAGGTGCATAAGTAATTGCTCTTGCAGATGTTTTCCCCCAACCGGAAGATGGAGCACCACCCCAGCCTAAATCAACACCACCAGCTTGTCTGCTAAATTGTACTTCGAATAGTGATTCTGAATTGTTTTCATTAGAGTCCGTAAAGTTATCACGGTAATTAGATACTAAAGAGTAAACACCTAAATCAATCACTTGTTTAAATGTTGTTTTTGCATTTGCAAAATCTTTAGTAAACAAGTATGCTTTTCCTAAATATCCTAAAGCTGCTCCTTTAGTAGCACGCCCTTTTTGACCTGCATCTAATCCTATAACATTATCATAAGTTGTTGGTAACAAATCTGCAGCGGCTTTAAAATCCGCAATAACTTGCGCCCAACCTTCTTCGTTTGTTTTTTGTGGATAGATAGTCGCAATTTCTGTTGGCAATGGTACGCTTTTAAACATGTTTACAGCATGAAATAAATACAACCCTCTCAAGAAATAGGCTTGGCCCAGAATTCTGTTTTTAAGGTTTGCATCTGCCATTTCGATAGCAGGTACTTTTGTTATAACTTGATTCGCACGGTAAATACCTTGATAATACGTTTCATAAGCCCAACCATAAATGGCAGAATTTGAAACATTCGAGTTAAATCGACCCACATTATACATGGCATCCCATGGGCTGTTACTTCTAGTGTCATCCCCTTTTAAGTCTAATAATAAAGGTGTACTTCTCATGTAAGTACCATCGGTCAATAAGCTTCCGTAAGCGGCATTTACGCCTTCAATAGCGTCTTGGTCTGTTTTCCAGAATGAATCTACTGCGTCATTATTTGGGTCAACTTGAACTAAATCTTCATTGTTAACACAACTTGTTGTTACGACTGCTAGTGAGAAGAAAACAGTTAGATAATTAAATATTTTATATTTCATTTTGATTCGTTTTTAATTTGTTTGGTTAGTTTTAAAAATTCACTTCAAGTCCCAAAGAAACAGTTCTAGGATTTGGGAATGAACCACCATCGTATCCTCTAGAGAATAATCCGTCATTGCTATTAAAATCAGGGTCATATCCTCTGTATTTGCTGATTATTAATAGGTTTTGACCATTTACAAATACTTTAGCTTTTTGGATAAAACTTGCAGTTGGAACAGGGATTTCATATCCAATTTCCATAGTTTGCAATTTTATATAATCCCCTTTTTCAATAAATCGATTAGAATCTCTTGTGTTCGCATTTGGATCTCCAATAATTGGACGTGGTACATTAGTATTTGTATTTGTAGGAGTCCAATAATTAAGCGCATCAGTACTGCTGTTTCCATATTGTCCAGCCATTAAATTGCGGTACATACCATCAAATACTTTGTTTCCGCCACTACCTTGCCAAAACATAGAGAAATCCCAGTTTTTGTAAGAACTACTGAAGTTGATGCCGTAACTGTATTTAGGAATTGTAATTCCTTGAAATGTTCTGTCAAGATCACTAATCATACCATCTCCATTTACATCTTTGAACTTTACATCCCCAATTCCAGCATTTGTTTGTGTTGGAGATGAAGCAATATCTGCAGCATTTTGGAAAATTCCATTTGTTTCATAAGCATAAATCTCACCTATTGATCTACCCACTTCTGTTTTTGAAGCAGCACCATAGATTGGATTTCCATCAAGACCAATTTGTAATACTTTATTTTTCAAGGTTCCTAAGTTAGCTGAGATGCTGTACTTGAAATCATGATGATTGTTATTATATGTTGCAGAAAACTCTAAACCGTTATTTCTAACCGCACCTGCATTTGTAGTTACACTAGCAGGAAAAGCACCCGTTGAAAATGGTAATGGAACACCAATTAAAAGATCAGTTGATTTCTTAACATAATATTCAGCCGTAAACTGCAAGTCATTATTGAATAATCCTAACTCAAGTGCCACATTGGTAGTTTTTGTTTCTTCCCAATGTACATTTGGATCTAATGCACTTACTACTGTTGTACCAGGAGCTAATTGATTATTAAAATCATAACCAGCAAAACTATTAATTGTACTAGCGAAGAAATACGTTGGTATTGTGTTATTTCCTAATATACCGTAACCACCTCTTAATTTAATATTGCTTACCCATTCTGGCAACTTAAGAAATTTTTCATTACTAATTTTCCAAGCTCCTGAAAAAGAGTAAAAATTACCTTTATTGTATTTTTGACTAAAAAGAGATGTTTTATCTTGTCTAAAGTTAGCTTGTAACAAATAACGATCATCATAACCGTAATTTATTCTACTCAAGTATGATACACCTGTAACCGTATTTTCATACTCTCCAGCACTTGTTGCATCAGCATATTCTAAATGACTAATTTCACCTGGTTTGTAACCCACACCTCTTGACCAGTGGTTGTAATTATCATTTCTTTCTTGAACCCATCCTGCTAAAACATCAAATTTATGTTTACCAATTGCTTTTTCGTAAGTTAATAAATTATTAAGGAAAGTTCTAGACTGACTTCCAGTAGATACATCTAGTGAAGCTTCATCATTAGTTGTAATATAATACCAACCTAAATCACTTGGCGGTACAAATTTTCTGTTTTGCCAATCTAATCGGTCAAAACTAGCGTCAATTTTATATTTTAATCCTTTTACGATTTCAAATTCTCCCCAAATGTCTCCAATAAAACGATTTCTTTTGGCGTTGTTTGTAATTAAGTTATTGTATCCAATAACGTTCATTGATATTGCTCTTTGTGTTAAGTTAGTTGTTCCTCCGTATCCACCAAGTCTATTTACATCGTAAACAGGCATTGTAGGAATGGCACCTAATAAATCACTAACTGGTGATTCCCCAGCATTGTATTCGTTAAAATTTTCTTTTCCAGATTGAGTGAAACCTATTTTTGAACCATATTTAAATTTCCCTTTTTTACCTGTTAAGTTTAAAGTGGTAGATATTCTTTTGTAATCTTGTGGAGAATTAAGGTAGCTACTGTTTTTGAAATAATCTACATTCATGTTATAACCTAAGCTTTCTGCACCACCACTAAAAGTCAAGGAATGGTTTTCTATGATTCCAGTTTGGAATGCTGCTTTTTGCCAGTTAGTATCTACATTATTTATAAAATAAGGGCTTGTTGGGTCATTTCCTGGTGCTACAGTTAATCCTGCATTTTTCTCAGCTGCAGTAGTAATATTTTGGTATCCTACTCTGTCAGTTAGCGACCATTCTTTAGCAACATTTTGAAATCCAACAAGGGATTTGTATTTAATGTCAAATTTACCAGCTTTTCCTTTTTTAGTAGTAATAATGATAACTCCATTAGCTCCACGAACACCATAGATTGCTGCCGAAGATGCATCTTTTAATACTTGCATAGATTCTATTTCACCAGTAGCAAAATCGTAAGGACTGTCTACAATCATACCATCTACTACGAAAAGTGGGTTGTTATTACTAAAAGAACTGATTCCTCTAATTTTAATATTAACAAAACCACCTGGTTCTCCAGAGCTTTGCATGGTTACACCTGCAACTTGACCCTGTAGCATTTTTGCAACATCGTAGCTTACTGTTTTTTTAGCATTGTCCATGTTTACGACACTCACAGATCCGGTAAGATCTGCTTTCTTCTGAGTTCCGTATCCTACAACAACAACTTCGTTTAGTTTATTCAAATCATCATTCAGTACTATATTTAGTTGAGACTTGTTACCTACAACAACTTCTTGGTTTGCAAAACCTATATAACTGAAGACAAGAATATCGTTAGACGCTGCTTTTATTGAATATTCTCCATCAAATCCAGTAACAACTACTTTGTTGGTACCTTTTATTAAAACATTTACACCAGGTAAAGGCATCGCATCTTTTGCTGATGTAACAATTCCTTTTATAGTCTTATCTTGTTGTGCAGAAAGAGTATAAGAAGAAAATAACATAACTATTATTGCTAATAGCCATTCTTTTCTTGGCAATAAAAAATTGCAATAGAAAAATAATCGTTGGTTTGTTTTCATTCTGTTTTGTTTTGGTTAAATTATAAGTGTGTATTTTACATTTGTAAATTTAATTAAAAAAAAACTATAAAAACAAATTAATCTGATAAAAAAAACTCCTTAAAAAAAGACATCTTGTAATTTAAGTGTAAAAATTACATTTAAATATTGTGGTTTTGTAAAAAAAGTTTCTGTTTTCACAATTAATTTATTTAAAATCTACACTTTTAGTGAAAAAACAAGTTTTTCTACAAAAAACAGCTTGTGTTAATTATTTTAAAAAAAATAGAAATAGTCTCTTTTTTAACTATAAATCAGGGTGATATTGCAAAAAAAGTCTTGTTTAAAGTTTGTTTTTTTAGAAAAAAAGCCAAATTGTGACCTGATAAGGAATCTTTTTTCTTCTCAATCGATTGAAAAGTTGTTTTGTAAATCAATAAATTTGAAATTCAACACGTTATATTTTTTAATTATACACTAAAATAGCACTTTGAAATAGGTTAGTGACTTCTTTCAAATGAAGTGGCTAATCGATTAATTTATCCTAATGGAGATTTTTATTTTTTTTAAAAATTTACAAATGTTAAATGCACATTAATAAAATTATGAAACCTATAAGGAAGTTTATATATTTACCCTAAAAAAGTAGTATGCTTAATAGTTATAGTTCTGCTGATAAAGTTTTATTGGCGGTAGATTGTATCATTTTTGGTTTTGATGAGGAAGGTTTAAAAATACTTTTGATTAAAAGGGATTTTGAACCCGAAAAAGGAAAATGGTCCTTGATAGGAGGCTTTCTTAAAAAAGAAGAAGTATTAGATACTGCTGCAATTAGAATTCTTGATCGGTATACGGGTCTTCAGGATATCTATATGGAACAACTATATGCTTATAGTGAAATAAATCGTGACCCTGTCGAAAGAACTATTTCGGTGGCTTATTATGCATTAATTAATATTGAGAATCACAACAAAGAATTGACTCAAAACTATCATGCACAATGGTTTAGTGTTGCTCAGGCTCCTAAATTAATCTTTGACCATGATTCTATGGTAGAACATGCCATTAGAAGATTGCGTTATAGAACTTCAATCAAACCTGTTGGATTTGAGCTTTTGCCAGAAAAATTTACAATGCGTCAATTATTAGAATTATATGAAGCTATTTTAAGTAAAGAGCTGGATAAAAGAAATTTTATCAGTAAAATCAATTCGTTAGATATTTTGATAAAATTAGAAGAAAAAGACATGATGTCCTCGAGAAAAGGATCATACCTATATACCTTTGACAAAGAAAAATATGATGCCAAATTGTTGGATAATTTTGTATTGAATTTATAAATTGTTTTGCCTGTTAACTTAACACAAAAAAGGAAGCCTCTTAAATGAGACTTCCTTTTTTTATAGAGCTAATTAAAATTAAAAAGAAATAACCTGTTTTCTTTGATTTACTACAATTTCAAGATCTCAGATTATTTCTTATAAATAAGAATTACTACAATTATAAAATGGCTAAAATTATGTAATTCTAAATTTTGGTATTAGCTATTCCCTTTGTTATAATCTGCTAAGAATGTAGCTAGACCACTATCTGTTAGGGGGTGTTTTAGTAAACCTTCAATGGCGCTTAATGGCCCAGTGATTACATCGGCACCAATTTTTGCACAATTCAAAATATGCATGACGTGACGTACTGAAGCGGCTAAAATTTGTGTTTCATATCCGTAATTATCGTAAATCAATTTGATTTCGGCAATTAATGCCATTCCATCTGTTGAAATATCGTCTAATCTTCCAATAAAAGGAGACACATACGTCGCGCCGGCTTTGGCAGCAAGTAAGGCTTGACCGGCTGAAAATACTAAAGTACAATTAGTTCTGATTCCTTTATTAGAAAAATATTTTATTGCTTTTATACCATCTTTAATCATTGGAATTTTTACTACAATTTGTGGGTGCAAAGCCGCTAATCGTTCTCCTTCGGTAATCATTCCTGCTAAATCAGTCGAAATTACTTCGGCACTAACATCGCCATCTACCAATTCACATATTTTCACGTAATGTGCTATGATATTTTCAGCTCCCGTAATTCCTTCCTTCGCCATTAGCGATGGGTTAGTGGTTACACCGTCTAGAATTCCTAGATCATTGGCTTCTTTTATGTCTTTCAAATTTGCGGTATCGATAAAAAATTTCATTTCTTTATTATTTAGTTTTTTGATTATTTATTTTCTTCAATATATTTTAGGATTGCAGCACAAGCATGTTCACTTGTAAATCCAAATTTTTCGTCTAGTACGCTTGCCGGAGCTGAATAGCCAAAATGGTCCAATCCTATTACTTTTCCACTGTCTCCAATCAACCCTTCAAGGTTTACGGGAAGTCCTGCTGTAAGACCAAAAACCAATTTCCCTTTCGGAATGATGCTTTCTTGGTATGATTTTGATTGTTCTTTGAATAAACCTTCGGATATAATTGAGGCTACGTTTATTTTTAGATTTTTAGATTTTTCCAATATAACTGCGGCTTCTAAAAGTGTTGCCACTTCTGATCCATTTGCAATTAAAGTGATATCAGGATTTTGTGTTGATTTAACTAAATAACCTCCTTTTGTTGCTTCAGTTGCTTCTTCATACCTTGAAGTTCCTTGTGCTGGAATGTCTTTGATGTTTTGTCTCGAAAGAATTAAACCTGTTGGAGTTTTGGTATTTTTTAATGCCATATCCCAAGCTACTGAAGTTTCAATAGCATCTGCTGGGCGCAATGCTAGTAAACTTTGATTTCCTGAATGGTTTTTTATTTTTTCCATCAAACGAATTTGTGCTTCCTGTTCAATAGGTTGGTGTGTTGGTCCATCTTCACCTACTCGGAAAGAGTCGTGTGTCCAAACATATTTTACCGGAAGTTCTTGAATAGCTGCTAATCGAATGGCAGGTTTCATATAATCAGAAAACACAAAAAACGTAGCTACTACAGGAATAACACCACCATGAAGTGCAATTCCATTAGCTATTGAAGTCATGGTCAATTCCGCAACACCCGCTTGTAAAAAGGCTCCGCTAAAATCATTTTTTTGTAAAACAGAGGATTTTTTCAGGAACCCGTCTGTTTTGTCACTATTCGACAAATCTGCTGATGAAACAATCATGTTTTCCACGTTTTCGGCTAAATAGGCCAATACAGCAGATGATGCATCTCTAGTGGCTGCATTTGGTTTTTGGATAACACTGCTTAGATCTAATTCAGGTAGTTTTCCTGATAAAAATAAATCCATCTTTTCAGATAATTCGGGATTTTCTTTTCTCCAGCTTGTTATTTGAATTTTTTTATACGCTGATTTTTCTGCTTTTATAGCCAGTATTTTTGCATAATGCGTTTCTACTTCTTCAAAGATTGCAAACGGATTTTCAGGATTTGCATTCAAATTAATAAGCGTTTTTACGTAATCTGCTTTGGTGTCACCAATAGGCTTTCCGTGCAATTCACATTCTCCTTCATACATGGCGCCTGTTGCGGTAACACACCCTTTTCCCATAATTGTTTTTCCAATTATTAGCGTCGGTTTATCAGATTCTGCATGAGCTTCATTCAACGCTTTTCTAATTTGTTCATGGTCGTGGCCATCGATGGTTATTACATTCCATCCCCAAGCTTCATATTTCATGGCTGTATCTTCTGAGGTAACTTCATCTGTCATAGAAGAAAGTTGCACATCATTAGAATCATAAAACATGATAAAATTATTTAATCCTAAATGCCCAGCGATTCTCCCAGCTCCCTGAGAAATTTCTTCCTGCACACCGCCATCAGTTATAAAACCATATATTTTGTGATTGAAAAGTCCTTTGAATCTTGCCTCTAAAAATTTTGCTGCAATTGCGGCTCCCACTCCCATAGCATGTCCTTGACCAAGAGGGCCTGATGTGTTTTCAATTCCTCTGAGCACATCTACTTCTGGATGACCTGGTGTAACTGATCCCCATTGTCTAAAATTTTGAAGGTCTTCTTTTTTATAATTTCCCAATAAATAATATTGCGAATACATTAATGCTGATAAATGCCCCGCATCCATAAAGAAACGATCTCTAAATTTCCAATCCATTTCTGTAGGATCAAAATCTACATATTCAGTGTACAAAATGTGCATAAAATCAGCACCTCCCATAGCACCTCCCGGATGTCCAGAGTTTGCTTTTTCTACCATTGAAATGGCAAGTGCTCTTATATTATCGGCTGCTAATTGGTCAATTTTTTTATTCATAATTAATTTGTAATAATTTGATGTAAATAGGAATAGTATATAGTTCGTTTGTAGTATAGGTGTTTCAACATAGAAACTTTAAATTTTCTAAATCCATTTCAAATGGTCTTTTTTGAAGTAGTTGTTCAAAATTCAATAAGCTAATAGTTTTAAAAACGGATTACTGTATTTAATTATTTTTTTCTAATGTTTTTAATCAATCAAATAAAAGGCTGTTTTTGAGAGAATAACGTAGAAATTAATAATAAGTGTAAAAAATACATTTGCAAATATATATAAATTTATTTTACAATAACAAATAAATTATTTTTCTTGCTTTTATAAAATTGGAATCACATTTTCTTTGCCAATAAAAAATGAGATCCCTATTTTTTTAAAATTATAGGTATAAATAAGAGAATTGTTTTTATAAAGAATTTCTAATAATTAGGGCGCACTTGTTTTCTATTTGTTCTTTTTTTCCTTGTAGAATCATCTGAGCCATAATTTTTCCCATGGCCTCAAAATTCGTTGAAATTGTTGTAATTCCATTTGCAACTACTTTTTTTAGAGGAGTTTCGTTATAGGAAATAATGCCAAAATCACTGCCTAATAGTAAGTTTTGAAGCTTTGATTTTTCAATGACACGAACTAAATCTCGGTCGTTTGGGATGATGTATACTTCACCGATGCTTATTTCTCTGTCGGCAAACTCAGTAATTACTTCGTAATTAAATGAATAGTCGTTGCAAAAATCCAAAAAACCTTCTTTCATTCCCGGCGGTTCTCTAAATCCAGGAAAAATCATAATGAGTTTTTTGTATTTATTTAGCCTGGATTTTCCTTTGCATAAGCCATCAAAGATGTCTTTTTTGTGATTCTGATAAATTGCGGGATAGGATTCTAGTTCAATATTAGTCTGATCTAGTATGAAAACTTCATTTACTGGTAGGGTTTTTATAAATTCAGCAACATTGATTATGTTGGTTGGCATTATAATGTATTTTGTATAATTCCCATTATTGTCATTTATTAGTTTTTTAAAAACTTGCTCATTAAAATAATGGAAAAAAATATCTACCTGTGCATTTTTTCCAATATTTTTCACAAATGAATTATAGGTGTCTTCTTTGAAAATGTTTAACTCATCAAAAAGCAAAAAAATCCTTTGTTTTATGGTGATTTCAACACTTTTAATGTAATAACCTTTGCCAGGAATAGCGTAAACAATGCCTCTCTTTTTCAATTCATCGTAGGCCTGAAGTACAGTGTCACGTGATAATGATGAGGTCAAACAAACTTTATTTACAGAAGGAAGTCGGTCTCCTTTTTTTAGTTTTTCTTCTTCTATTGCCTTTTCAACGGACAGTATTATCTGCTTATATTTTGGAACTCCAAGATTGTTTTGAATCGAAATAATTTTCATAAATAAAAATTTTAATGCAATATACAAAAAACTGGTAGGTACTGGTATGCTAAAGTGAATTAATCGTGTAATTTTGAATTTAATATTTCACAATAAAGTAATAAAAATAAAACACATATCCTATTTTATGTCTAATTATATAATGGAATCATTTGGTTTAATGCCTGGAGGTGAGATTGTCGATTCTTGTGAATTGACTAACAAAAATGGAATGCAATTATGTGTTATTAATTATGGCGCTACCATTACATCATTGAAAATGCCATTGGAAAATGGAAAAATTGTGGATGTAGTTTTGGGATTTGAGACTTTAGAAGACTATATGGAATCCTTTAATTTAGAAAGTGCCCCTTATCTTGGAGCAACAATTGGACGGTTTGCAGGAAGGATAAAGGATGGTGTTTTTAGTTTGAACGAAAAAAAAAATCAATTGAATAAAAACAATAATAATAATTCATTACATGGAGGAATCGCCAGCTTCAGCCAGAAAATTTGGAAGATTAAAAATGTTAAAGAAGGTAAAAATCCATCTGTAACGTTGTCGTATTTCAGTCCAAATAATGAAGAGAATTATCCTGGAGATTTAACAGTTGAGTTAACTTATACTTTATCTTATGAAAATGAATTAATTATTGAATACAAAGCAAATACCACTGAGGATACAATTGTGAATTTGACGCATCACAGTTATTTTAATCTTGATGGTCATAATTCAGATATACTAGAACAAGAGTTGATTATCAATTCTGAAAAAATAGTAGAGACAACAAATGAAAATATTCCAACAGGAAAGTTTTTAAATACGGCTGATTCTTCTTTTGATTTTAGTCAGCCAAAAAAATGTCCTTCAAAAATTGATACCACATTTGTTTTAGAAAAAGAAAATGAATTTTCAGCTTCACTTTTTAATAAAAAGAATAATCTGAAAATGACGGTTTATACGAACCAATCAGGTGTTCATATTTATGTAGGAGGCAATTGTTTTAATAAGATAAAAGGAAAAGAAAATGTCGATTACCATGCTTTGAGCGGAATTTGTTTTGAAACCCAAAATTTTCCGGATGCGCCTAATCACGAACATTTTCCAAGTTCCATTTTGAGAAAAGGGGATCTCTATCATCATAAAACTATTTATAAATTTCAATCATTTTAAGTGAAAAACATTAAAGATCAATTTTATTGCATAGCAATTATAGGATTGTTTTTTACTTCCTGTAATTCACAAATACCTGCAGATCAAAATCCAATGTTGCCGCCTACCGTTTCTACTTTTGCAAAAGGTGCTGACGTAGGTTGGTTGCCTCAAATGGAGACTACAGGATATAAATTCTATGATGTTGACGGTACCCAAAAGGACTGCTTGCAATTGTTGAAAGACAGAGGAATAAATACAATTCGGCTTCGTGTTTGGGTAAATCCAAATGACGATAAAGCCAGTGGACATTGCAGCAAGGAAGAAACTGTAGTCATGGCTTTGCGGGCTCAAAAAATGGGAATGCGCATCATGATTGATTTTCATTATAGCGACTCATGGGCAGATCCAGGAAAACAATTTAAGCCAAAAGCTTGGGAAAACCATAGTTTTTCAGAATTGTTGACGGATGTTTACAATCATACTTTTGATGTTTTAAGTGCGTTAAAAAAAGTTGGAGTTACGCCTGAGTGGGTACAAGTTGGAAATGAAATTCCTGGTGGAATGCTATGGCCAGAAGGGAGTACAAAAAATTGGTTACAATTAGCACAATTACTTAACAAAGGCTATGAAGCAACAAAAGCTATTGATCCTAAAATTAAAGTAATTGTTCATTTAGACGAAGGAAATGACAATGCAAAATTCAGATGGTTTTTTGATAATGCTAAAGCAAATAATGTAAAATATGATGTTATAGGACTATCCTATTATCCTTTTTGGATTAAAAAAGATTATACGGAAACGATTGTTGATTTAGAGAATAATCTTAAAGATATGGCTTCTCGATATGATAAAGAAGTGATGATAGTCGAGGTAGGGGGAGAATATGACAAAGTGCAAAATACGTATGAAATGCTAGCGGCAACAATCAAAGCGGTCAAAGCTGTACCAAATAACAAAGGATTGGGCGTAATTTATTGGGAACCAGAAGGAGAAAAAAGTTGGAGCGGTTATTCCCTGAGTACTTGGCAATCTAACGGAAAACCATCAACAGCTTTGGATGCTTTTAAAGAATAGTTTTGATTAATCGAACTTAAAAAATAATACCGTTCTGCCTTTCGCGGAAGCAGGGGAATATAAAGGAACAAATTGTAATTGTATGATTTTAAATAGTTATAAAGGGTTAAAAATGAAAAAATTAATACATTTTCTGGTTCTATTTTTAGCATTTACACAAATGGCTTTGTCTCAAACACGAGAAGTTAAAGTGTTAGATACCAATTGGAAATTTCAAAAAGGTGATTTTGAAGAGGCGTATAAAGTAGATTTTAATGATTCGAAATGGGAAACCGTAACCGTTCCACATGACTGGGCAATCTACGGGCCTTTTGATAAAAATGTAGATATACAGAAAGTTGCGATTGTTCAAAACGGAGAAAATGTTGCTACTGAAAAAACAGGACGAACAGGGGCTTTACCCCATATTGGAACAGCCTGGTACCGCAATACATTTACATTGCCGAAAGATTCAAAAGGGAAGAAAATAATTTTACTTTTTGAAGGTGCAATGAGCGAACCTCAAGTGTATTTGAACGGTAAAAAAGTGGGAGAATGGGCCTATGGTTACAGTTATTTCTATTTTGACATTTCCCAATTTATACAAGAAGGAGCGAACACATTGTCAGTAAAACTAACCAATAAAGAATTTGCTTCACGCTGGTATCCTGGTGCTGGTTTGTATCGAAAAGTTAGTGTTATTATAAAAAATAACGAAAGTATTGATCAATGGGGTCAGTTTGTAAGGACTCCTTTTATCAGTGATGAAGTGGCAAAAGTTAATATTAAAACAAAAACTTCTGGGGAAAATACTCGTTTAGTCACCACTATTTTTGATGCAGAAGGACATAAACTAAGTTCAGAAGAGTCAACTATTCAATTCGGAAAGGAGTTCGATCAAAATATAAAAGTAGAGAAGCCAAAATTGTGGAGCCCCGAAACGCCTTATTTGTATAAAGCGGTTTCCCAATTGTATGTTGGAAAAGAGCTTAAAGATGCCATTTCAACGCCTTTTGGAATTCGAGAAATAAAATACGAGCCCAATAAAGGCTTTAGTCTTAATGGAAAGGTAACTAAATTCAAAGGCGTTTGTCTTCACCACGATTTGGGTCCACTTGGAGCTGCAGTAAATAAAGCAGCTTTGCGCAGGCAAATGAAGATTTTAAAAGATATGGGCTGTAATGCGATTCGCAGTTCGCACAATATGCCCTCTTTCGAGCAACTGGAATTGGCAGATGAAATGGGTTTTCTGTTTTTGGCAGAGAGTTTTGACGAATGGGTTTTACCAAAAGTAGAAAATGGCTACCATCGTTTTTTTGACGAATATGCCGAAAAAGACATCGTGAATTTAGTTCAGGCAACAAGAAATCATCCTTCTATTGTGATGTGGAGTGCTGGAAATGAAGTGCCGGATCAATGGGGAGAAGCGGGTGTAAAACGTGCTAAATGGTTGCAGGAACTATTTCATAGAGAAGATCCAACACGTCCGGTAACTGTTGGTATGGATCAAGTGAAAGCAACTATGGAATCAGGTTTTGGAGCTTTGTTGGATGTTCCGGGATTGAATTATCGCGTGCATTTATACGATGAAGCATTTGCAAAATTTCCGCAAGGATTTATTTTAGGTTCCGAAACCGCATCAACGGTTAGCTCTCGAGGGATTTATAAATTCCCTGTGGTTCAGGAAAAAATGAAGCAATACCTTGATTTTCAATCTTCATCTTATGATTTGGAAGCCTGTAGCTGGTCTAATGTGCCTGATGAAGATTTTGTACTTCAGGATGATAAACCTTGGGTAATTGGAGAGTTTGTTTGGACTGGTTTTGATTATTTAGGCGAACCAACTCCTTATGATGAAAGTTGGCCATCTAGAAGTTCTTATTTTGGAATCAACGATTTAGCGGGTTTGCCAAAAGACCGCTATTATTTATACAGAAGCCGTTGGAATACGAAAGAATCTACTCTTCATATCCTGCCGCATTGGAACTGGGAAGGCCGTGAAGGAGAGATAACTCCGGTTTTTGTATATACGAACTACAACAGTGCTGAACTTTTCATTAATGGAAAAAGCATGGGCGTGCAGAAAAAGAATAAAAACACACCTCAGAATCGCTATCGTCTAATGTGGATGGATGTGAAATATGAGCCAGGAACGGTAAAAGTGGTGGCTTATGATGACAATGGTAAAGCTGTTGCTGAACAAGAAGTAAAAACTGCAGGAAAGCCTTATCAAATTGTTTTAGAAGCAGACAGGAAAACTATCTCTGCCGATGGCGAGGATATATCTTTCGTAACCATATCTGTAGTTGATAAAAATGGAATTCCTTGCCCAACGGCGACTAACCAATTAAAATTTAAGGTTACAGGAGCGGGTACTTACAGAGCTGCCTGCAATGGTGATGCCACTTCACTTGAAATGTTTCATAAAGATACCATGAAACTTTTTAGCGGAAAGTTAGTAGTGCTTGTAAAATCTACAACTACTGCTGGTGATGTAAAACTTGAAGTAAATGGAGCTGGGCTTAAGAGCGGTAAATTAACTTTAGCATCTACTAAATAAAAATAAAGCTGAACGAGATAGCTCAACTACGCTTTTGATATAAAAAGATCTTAAAGGAAATTGATGTTTAAGCGTCGAGTAAAGTTTGGAAATGGAATACTTTAAAAATTTAAAAATAATAATTTCAAAATTATGAATGATATTTTAATTAAAAACACAACCAATTTTTTTAAAGAGACTTTTGGGACTGAACCACAAAAAATTGTGCTTTCTCCCGGAAGAATTAATATTATTGGGGAACATATTGATTATAATGATGGGTATGTTTTGCCAGCTGCCATTGACAAAATCATTTGTTTTGCTTTCGAGAAAAACAATTCGAATCAATCAAGAATAATTGCGATTGATCTTAATGATGAGTTCGAAATTAACCTTGCAGATCCAATAGGATTGACCGATAATGTGTGGACAAATTATGTGAGAGGAGTTATGAATCAATTGAAATTAAAAGGTTTTGATTTTGAAGGTTTCAACTGTGTTTTTAGCAGTAATATTCCTGTTGGTTCTGGTTTGTCATCTTCTGCAGCTTTAGAATGTGGCTTTTTATTTGGTCTAAATGAACTTTTTAATTTGAAAATAAAACCAGTTGATATTGCATTGATGGGACAAAGCGCTGAACATTGGGTTGGAATCAATTGTGGAATTATGGATCAATTTTCTAGTGTGATGGGTTTAGAAAATAAAGTCATAAAAATTGATTGCAAAACATTGGAATATGAATACCATAACGCTAATTTTAATGATTATTCATTAATTTTATTTGATTCGAATGTAAAGCATTCCTTAATGACATCGGCTTATAATGAAAGAAGGGAACAGTGTGAAGAGGGTATTGCCATTGTGAAAGAGAATTTTCCGGAGATTACTAGTTTTAGAGATTGTACAGAGCAACATATTTTAGGATTACAAAATGTAATGAGTGCTAATGTTTTTAAAAGAAGTCTTTTTGTTGTAAAAGAAATCAACAGAGTAAAACTAGCCTGTGAAGCATTAGATAACGGGGAAATTGAAGCTCTAGGGAAATTAATGTTTGAAACACATGAAGGATTGTCTAAAGATTATGAAGTAAGTTGCGATGAATTAGACATGATTGTTGATATTCTCAAAGGAGAAGAAGCGGTAGTTGGTTCCCGATTAATGGGTGGTGGCTTTGGTGGCTGCACAATCAACTTGATTAAAAAAGGGAATGAAGAGGAGATTAAAAAGAAACTATCGGCACTTTATTTTGACGCTTTTGGAATAGAATTAAAAATTTATGATGTTAAAATCGGAAACGGTACATCACTTTATAACAACAACTAGGATGAAAAAATTTGATATCAACGAAGATCCGCACAGACGCTATAATCCATTAATTAACGAATGGGTTTTGGTCTCTCCACATCGTTCTAAAAGACCTTGGCAGGGACAAAATGAAACTGTAAGCTCCCATTCTTTACCAGAATATGATCCAACTTGTTATTTGTGTCCGGGAAATGTTAGAGCTAATGGAGAAGTAAATCCGGCATATGAAAATGCATTTGTTTTTGAAAATGATTTTGCGGCGTTAAAGCAGGAAGAAATTGCATTTGAAGAAAATAAAAACGAAACTTTTTTCAAAGCACAGCCAGAAAGAGGAATTTCTAGAGTGGTTTGTTTTTCACCAAAACACAACTTGACTTTGCCTGAAATGTCAGTTGACGCTATAGAAAACATCATTCATACTTGGCAAAAAGAATATATCGCTTTGGGGAATGTTGATTACATTAATCACGTTCAAATTTTTGAAAATAAAGGAAGTGTTATGGGTTGTAGTAACCCACATCCTCATGGACAAATTTGGGCACAATCTTCATTACCAACCGAAGTGGAGAAAACGCAAAATAACCTGAAAGTCTATTATGATAAACATAAAAGCAATCTTTTACAGGATTATTTACAAGAAGAATTGAAGTTAAACGAACGTATAGTAATTGAGAATGATCATTTTGTGGCATTAGTTCCTTTTTGGGCCATTTGGCCTTATGAAACCATGATAATCAGTAAGCGTCATTTGACCAAAATTACTGATTTCACGGAGGATGAGGTGTCTGATTTTGCCTTGACCTTAAAGCAATTGACAATTAAATACGATAATTTGTTTGAAACTTCATTCCCGTATTCATCAGGAATTCATCAATCACCAACAGATGGAGAATTGCATCCTGAATGGCAATTTCACATGCATTTTTATCCTCCATTGTTGCGCTCTGCAACGGTAAAAAAATTTATGGTAGGTTACGAAATGATGGGTGAATCGCAACGTGACATCACTCCCGAAAAGAGTGCTTCAGTATTAAAAGAACAGAACGATGTACATTATAAAAATTCACTCTAGTTAAACAGAAAGATTATGACATTTAAAACAATAATTATGAAAAAAAATATCACTCATTATTTTAACAAAAAAAGTCTATTTCTTTTTAGTTTTATAATTGCTGCAATGCATGTATCAGCACAAACGATAACCATACCTGTTAGTACAGAAAATAGTATGTTGTTATTACAAACCGACAGTAGTAATAGGTTGATGAACGTATATTTTGGTAAACCACTTGTAAACGAAAATGAATTTTCAACGGTTTCGGCAGGATATAATTATGATTATTCTAATCAAGGAATTTACAATTCTGCTTACACACCATCAGGTACTTGGAATCTTTCTGAACCAGCAATTCAGGTCAAACATGCGGATGGAAATACTTCTTTAGAACTAAAATATGTAAGCCATAAAGTTGAAAAAATCGACGACAATAGCTCTATAACAAGTATCGTTCTTAAAGATCCAATTTATCCTTTTGAAGTAACTTTGTTTTATAAAGTTTGGGAAAAAGAAAATGTAATTGAGCAATGGACTGAAATAAAACACAATGAGAAGAAAGCCGTTTTGCTACAAAAATACGCTTCGGCAAATCTATTTTTTGGAGGAAAAGATTTCTATCTCACCAGTTTTCAAGGAGAGTATCTAAAAGAAATGCAACCTGTTGAAACTAAGCTTGTACAGGGAATAAGATCTTTAGATACAAAATTAGGAACTAGAGCAATGCTTACGCAAACACCTAATTTTATGGTTTCTTTTGGTAAACCAGCATCAGAAAATGAAGGCTCAGTGATGTTAGGACAATTAGCTTGGAGTAGTAATTTTAAATTGGAATTTGAAATTGACTCTAATAAAAATCTTAGGCTAATTGCAGGAATCAACCCTTATGCTTCTGAATATTCATTGGCTCCAAACGTAATTTTTAAAACACCTTCTTTAATTTATGCGCTTTCAAATCATGGTACGGGTGAAGCCAGTAGAAATTTACACGATTGGGCAAGAAAATACAGACTTCTTGACGGACAAGGGGAACGACTTACTTTATTGAACAATTGGGAAGCTACCTATTTTGATTTTGATGAAAATAAACTTAAAGGTTTGTTTAAAGACGCCAAAGACTTAGGAGTTGATATGTTTTTGTTAGACGATGGATGGTTTGGTAATAAATATCCAAGAAATAATGACGATGCAGGACTTGGTGATTGGCAAGAAAATAAAAAGAAACTCCCAAGTGGCTTGGGTTATTTAGTAAAAGAAGCCAAAAAAGAAGGAGTTAAATTTGGTATTTGGATAGAGCCTGAAATGGTAAATCCTAAAAGTGAGTTGTACGAAAAACATTTAGACTGGGTAATTCGTCAACCAGAAAGACCGGAGATTTATTACAGAAATCAACTCGTTTTAGATTTGTCGAATCCCGAAGTGCAAGATTATGTTTTTGGAATTGTAGACAATCTATTTGTTAAAAATCCAGAATTAGCCTTTATAAAATGGGATTGTAATGCGACAATTTATAACGCTTATTCCGCATATCTTAATAAAAAAGGATTGCCACAATCTAATTTGTATGTAGATTATACGAAAGGATTATATAAAGTGCTGCAGCGAATTAGAGCTAAATATCCAAAAGTACCTATGATGTTATGTTCTGGCGGAGGTGGCCGAGGAGAATATGAATTCTTGAAGTATTTTACGGAATTTTGGCCAACGGATGATACCGAGCCATTAGAAAGAATATTTGTGCAATGGGATTACTCTTATTTCTTTCCTTCGATTGCTACTTGTAATCACGTAACGGATTGGGGAAAACAACCACTGAAATTTAGAGTGGATGTGGCTAGTATGGGTAAATTAGGTTTTGATATTGTAGCAAGCAAATTAAATCCAGATGATAAAACATTTTGCAAACAAGCTATTTCAAATTACAATTCATTTAAAGATATAGTTTGGCATGGCGATATGTTTCGTTTAGTGAATCCTCACGAAAACAATATTGCGGCATTAATGTATGTCAATCCAAACAAAAGCAAAGCAGTTGTTTTTAACTACTTAGTGAATAATAGATTTAATATTACTGCTACAGAACGACCAGTTGTTTTAAATGGATTGGATCCAAAGAAAAAATACTCTGTAAAAGAAATTAACTTGTTTCCAGGTACAACTTCACCTATCGCTGCTGATAAAGTTTACTCAGGCGATTTCTTGATGAAAGCAGGAATTAATCCAAATGTTAGTTTAAAAAGAACAAGTGTAGTTCTTGAAATATCAGAAGTAAAATAAGAAAGTAAAAATAGTTAAAAGCAGAATAAATGATTTGAAGTTATCTTCTAATTTTTTACTGTTTTTAAATAGTTTAAAAAATACATTATGAAAATAGTAGTTACCGGCGGATTGGGATTTATTGGTTCGCATACTGTAGTTGAATTGCAAAATGAAGGTTTTGAAGTGATAATTATTGATAACCTTTCTAATTCCTCTGAAGAAGTTTTAAAAGGAATAGTTGCTATAACTGGTAAAACTCCTGTTTTTGAAAAGCTGGATTTGAGAGAGAAAGCATCAGTTCAGGATTTTTTTAATAGACATTCTGATGTTTCGGGTGTAATTCATTTTGCAGCTTCCAAAGCAGTTGGAGAAAGTGTAGGAAACCCGTTATTATATTATGAAAATAATATTAATACCCTGATTTATTTGCTTCAGGAATTGCAACAAAAACAGGAGTCTCATTTTATTTTCAGCTCATCTTGTACGGTTTATGGTCAAGCCGAAACGATGCCTATTAATGAAAGTGCCTCAGTTAAACCAGCAATGTCTCCTTATGGAAATACCAAACAAATTGGTGAAGAAATCATTACAGATGTTACAAAAGTAAGCGGGATAAATGCAATTTTATTGCGTTATTTTAATCCTATTGGCGCTCATCCATCAACAGAAATAGGCGAATTACCTATAGGAACTCCACAAAATTTAGTGCCTTTTATCACCCAAACGGGAGTTGGATTGAGGAAAGAATTATCTGTTTATGGGGATGATTATCCAACACCTGACGGGACTTGTGTTCGGGATTATATTCATGTTGTTGATTTGGCGAAAGCCCATGTTGTCGCTTTGCAGCGATTAGCAAACAAAAAAAATGTATCTAAAATGGAAACTTTCAATTTGGGAACAGGAACAGGAAGCTCTGTTTTGGAAGTAATTGCAGCTTTCGAAAAAGTAAGTGGACAAAAATTACCTTACAAGATTGTTGATAGAAGAGAGGGTGATGTGATTTCGGCTTATGCCAATACAGATAAGGCGAATAATATTCTTGGCTGGAAAACAATGTCAACTCTTGAAGAAGGGATGGCAAGTGCTTGGAAATGGGAACAGAAAATCAGAAAGGCTAACTAAAATAATTAGTATTACAAGTCAGTGAAATGAATTAAAAAATAAAAGTAGCATTCAATAACAACACTTTTTTAAGTATTTAGCTTGCATAAAAACAATAAATGTAAAAAATACATTTATAAATGATGTAAATAAATATTTTTATTTTACTTTTGACTTTCGTAATTCTTAAAATAACAATATAATTTAAATACATATCATATTTTATACTTAAATTTTGTAATAGAATTGCATATTTTTAACCAAATTATAAGATATGTTTGGTGTTAAAACTGAAAACAGTTCACTTAACAATAAAAAAATAGTACAAGTCGCATTCATTTATATTAATTTCTAAAAAACCATTTACTCATGAACCAGAACCTTGCTTTTGCGGATTACGCAGTATTTATTATCTATTTTATAGTGGTATCCACCTATGGATATACCATTTATCGCAAACGTGAAAAAAACGAACACGATGCAAAAGCTTATTTTCTTGCAGAAGGAACGCTTACTTGGTGGGCTATTGGTGCTTCATTGATCGCTTCTAATATTTCGGCAGAACAATTTATTGGAATGAGTGGAGAAGGATTCTTTTTAGGAGTTGCTGTTGCTGCTTACGAGTGGATTGCTGCTATTGCTTTAATTATTGTTGCTGTTTGGTTTATTCCTGTTTATTTGAAAAACAAGATTTATACCATGCCTCAGTTTTTGAAAACGAGATATAATGAATCTACAGCATTAATTATGGCTGTTTTTTGGCTATTTTTATATGTTTTTGTAAACTTAACTTCTATTTTATATTTAGGAGCTGTTGCCATTAATGGTCTGGCTGGTGGGGAATACCTACACGTTATTATGATTGGTTTAGCTCTTTTTGCATTGCTGATTTCTTTAGGAGGAATGAAAGTGGTGGCCTATACTGATGTGATTCAGGTTGCGGTTTTAATCATCGGAGGATTAGTTACTTCTTATATAGCTTTGACTACCGTTGGACATTATTTTGGTTTTGGCGATGATGCAATTGCTGGTTTCAAAGTACTAATGGAAAAAGCACCGGAGCATTTCAAAATGATTATTCCAAAACCTACAGCTACATCTTCTCAATTGGAAATCAACAAGTATCTTACTTTTCCTGGAATGATGTCTTATTTAGCAGGTATTTGGATTATAAATCTTAATTATTGGGGTTGTAATCAATATATTACACAAAGAGCTTTGGGTGCTGATTTGCAAACTGCCCGTACCGGTATTTTATTTGCTGGAATGCTAAAATTATTAATGCCATTAATTGTTATGTTGCCAGGTATTGCAGCTTATGTTTTATATGAAAACGGACATTTACCACAATTAGTTGGAGGGAAAGATGGTGCGTATTCTGCAATGTTAACATTTTTGCCTACAGGTTTAAAAGGGTTGTCAGTTGCAGCTTTAACTGCAGCTATTGTGGCTTCATTAGCCGGTAAAGTCAATAGTATCTCGACTATTTATACTTTGGACGTGCATAAAAAATACATTCAAAAAAATGCTACAGATAGAGCTCAAGTTAACATAGGTAGATATGCCGTTTTTGCAGCAATGCTTCTTGCAGTTATGTTTACTTGGAATGACTTATTAGGTATTGGTGGAGTGGGTGGTTTCACTTACATTCAAAAATATACAGGTTTTATTAGTCCAGGGGTATTTGCAATGTTCTTCCTTGGGATGTTTTGGAAAAGAACAACTGGAACAGCTGCTATTGTGGGTGTGATTTCAGGTTTCTTATTGTCTGTTTTATTCAATGAATTTGCACCTGCTTTATTCGGAAATGAAACGTTGTTATACACAGCTTTTGCTAATGGTAAAGGCGGATTCGAAATCCCATTCCATATTTGTATGGGATTGTCTTTTGCATTTACTATGATTCTAATGATTGCCATCAGTTTTGCTGGGCCAAAAGTAAATCCAAAAGCATTTGAATTAGATACAGAAATGTTTAAGGTAAAACCACAAACAACCGTATTGATCGTAATAACACTATTAGTTATTTTTGCTTTATACGTGAAGTTCTGGTAATATTATTTGATTCGTAAAGTAATTCAAAACAAAGCCCTTTATTTAAGATTAGTCAGTAGATAGTTGACTGTTCTTAAGTAAAGGGTTTTTTGTTTTAAGGAGGTATTTTATAACGGGAAGAATGATGAAAAAATAATTTTTATTGCTGTCGATTACTTTTTTTTATCTAAACAAATTGTAGAGTCTTTATCCTTTAATAAAAACTGTTTTTATTATTCATTAGACTAAAAGAATACATATTAGTTTGTAAATGTTTTTTTAAGTCACTGAATTGAAGGATTGTTTTTTTATTAAAATAAACAAAAAAGCTTTCGTTTTTTAGGCGAAAGCTTTTTTATAAGTTTAAAAGAGTTGACAGTTAGTTTCTATTAGCTAATGCTTCTTGCTTCCAGTTTTTTATCGAAGCTATTCTATTGTTAGAATAGTCAACTTCGCTTAAATTGTTGAAGCCATTATCGCTTTTTTCAGACCAAAAAAACCACTTTCCTGTTTTAATGCCATTTTGATATTCACCGGATGAAGTTTTATTTCCTTTTTCATCATAAGATACCCAAATCCCTTCTAATTTTCCGTTTTCAAAAAAACCTTCCTGCTGCACTTGACCGTTTTCAAAGAAGTAAGTTGCTTTAACTTTTTTGCCAAAAGGCTCTAAAACTGGTTTTGATTCTTGTGCAAAAATCATTCCTGTGAATAATATTGCGATTAAAATAATACATTTTTTCATATCTCGAGTTTTTAATATTTTATATTTCTTTATCAAAATTAACTAATAGTTTACATTAAAAAAACTTTTTGATAACAATTTAGTAACATTAGACAAAAGCTTAACATTGGAAAATAATTTGAGATTAAAAACAATACCGTAAAAATTCATTATTCTCAATTCATTATTCATAATTAGTCCTAAATTTGCACCCAGCGCCAAAAGCGCAAACAGATGAAATAATCTAAAATTTGGATCATGTATAGAAGTCATAATTGTGGCGAATTAAACGCCTCGCATATTAATACAGAAGTTACACTTGCCGGTTGGGTGCAAAAATCACGTGATAAAGGATTTATGAATTGGGTCGATTTACGCGATCGTTATGGAATCACGCAATTAATTTTTGATGAAGGCCGTTCTGATAAAACAGTTTTCGAATTAGCAAAAACATTGGGTCGTGAATTTGTAATTCAGGTGAAAGGAACTGTTATTGAGCGTGAAGCGAAGAATAAAAACATAGCAACAGGAGAGATAGAAATTTTAGTTACTGAACTGAAGATTCTTAATGCTTCGTTGACACCACCTTTCACAATTGAAGACGAAACAGATGGTGGAGAAGACATCCGAATGAAATACCGTTACCTTGATATAAGAAGAAATCCTGTGAAAAACAGTTTGCTTTTCCGTCATAAAGTAGCGATGGAAGTACGTAAGTATCTTTCTGACTTGGATTTTTGTGAAGTAGAAACTCCTTATTTGATTAAATCTACTCCAGAGGGAGCCAGAGATTTTGTAGTTCCTTCTCGAATGAATGAAGGACAATTTTATGCATTGCCACAATCACCTCAAACATTTAAGCAGTTATTGATGGTGGGTGGAATGGATAAATATTTCCAAATCGTGAAATGTTTCCGTGATGAAGATTTGCGTGCTGATAGACAGCCTGAATTTACACAAATCGATTGCGAAATGGCTTTCGTGGAGCAAGAAGATATTTTGAATATTTTTGAAGGATTGACGAGACATTTGCTAAAAGAAATAAAAGGCATCGAAGTAGAAAAATTTCCTAGAATGACCTATGAGCATGCCATGAAAACATATGGTAATGACAAACCCGACATTCGTTTCGGAATGGAATTTGGTGAATTAAATGAAGTCGCTAAAAGTAAAGAATTTCCAGTTTTTAATGCAGCAGAATTAGTAGTTGGAATTGCCGTTCCCGGAGTTGGAAACTATACTCGTAAGGAAATTGATGGATTAATTGACTGGGTAAAACGCCCTCAAGTTGGTGCTTCAGGAATGGTATATGTAAAATGTAACGAAGACGGAACTTATAAATCATCCGTGGATAAATTCTATGACCAAGCTGATTTAAGCAATTGGGCAAAAACAACAGGGGCACAACCAGGAGATATGATTTTTGTACTTTCGGGACCTGCTGATAAAACCCGTTCTCAATTAAGTGCTTTACGCATGGAATTAGCGACGCGATTAGGATTGAGAAATCCAGCTGAATTTGCGCCACTTTGGGTTGTTGATTTTCCATTATTGGAATTTGATGAAGAAAGCGGTCGTTACCATGCCATGCATCATCCTTTTACCTCTCCTAAGCCAGAAGACATGCACTTATTGGAAACCAATCCAGGAAAAGTTCGTGCTAATGCGTATGATATGGTTTTAAATGGAAATGAAATTGGAGGAGGTTCAATTCGTATTCACGATAAAGCTACACAACAATTAATGTTTAAATATTTAGGTTTCACGGAAGAAGAAGCGAAAGCGCAATTTGGATTTCTGATGGATGCATTTCAGTTTGGTGCACCGCCACACGGAGGTTTGGCTTTTGGATTGGATAGGTTAGTTGCGATTCTTGGTGGACAGGAAACTATCCGAGACTTTATTGCTTTTCCAAAAAATAATTCTGGAAGAGATGTTATGATTGATGCTCCGTCTACAATTGACGAATCACAGTTAAAAGAGCTCCATATAAAAATAAACTTATAGTAGTTTAACGTTAAAATTTGTTTGAAAACGTTGAATATCAATATTTTTACAAAATAAAAAGCGAAGAATGTCTTTCGTATTATATTAAATATTACATTTGCTCCATTATAAATTATTATTACTATTACAATGCGTACAGGTACAGTTAAATTTTTCAATGAATCTAAAGGTTACGGATTCATTACAGACGAAGAAACAGGAAAAGACATTTTTGTTCATGCATCAGGAATCAACGCGGAAGAATTACGCGAAGGTGACAGAGTTAGTTATGAAGAAGAAGAAGGAAGAAAAGGAAAAGTTGCTGCGAAAGTAGCAGTAATCTAAGCATAAAAAAATTAATTTTTTTTGCCTACGAATGTTTAAAACGTTCCGATTATTCGGAACGTTTTTTTTTGCGCTATTGTGAAATAAGGTTATTATAAACATGGGTTATTTATAATCATTAAAAATTACAACAAAATCATATTTTCATAGAGATTAATTTCAGTTTTTAGCTTGTGTTTTAATTCCTTGAAACCTATCTTTGTGGCTTATTTTTGCACGAAAAAAACATACTTATGCAGTCCGATCAATTAAATTATATTCCTATTTTAATGCAGTTTGTTTTAGCTGTAGGTTTTGTAGTTGGAACAATACTTGTTTCTGGGAAATTAGGTCCAAAACGTAATTCTGAAATTAAAGATAAAAACTTCGAATGCGGTATTGAATCAGTAGGTAACGCAAGAATTCCGTTTTCGGTTAAATACTTTCTCGTTGCTATATTATTTGTTTTGTTTGATGTTGAGGTAATTTTTCTTTACCCATGGGCAATCAATTTCAAAGAATTGGGAATGGAAGGAATGGTGAAAATGGTAATTTTTATGCTTTTGCTTTTGGTAGGTTTTTTCTACATTATCAAAAAGAAAGCACTAGAGTGGGAATAACGATTTATTTTAAATGTTGAATTCTAAATTTTATATGATTTCATAGTAATTTATAATTCAAAGTTTATAATTCAAAATAATAAAAAATGAGCGATTCTAAAATAAATATGGTTGAGCCACCTGAAGGTGTTGTTGGGGAAGGTTTCTTCGCTACAAAACTGAATGATGTTGTGGGAATGGCTCGTGCTAATTCATTATGGCCTTTACCATTTGCAACTTCTTGTTGTGGGATTGAATTTATGGCTACAATGGCTTCGCATTATGATTTGGCACGTTTTGGTTCGGAACGAGTGAGTTTTTCTCCTCGTCAAGCGGATATGCTTATGGTAATGGGAACAATTTCCAAAAAAATGGCGCCAATCTTACGTCAGGTTTACGAACAAATGTCAGAACCTCGTTGGGTTATCGCTGTTGGAGCTTGTGCTTGTTCAGGTGGGATTTTTGATACCTATTCTGTTTTGCAAGGAATTGACAAAGTGATTCCAGTTGATGTTTATGTTCCAGGTTGTCCGCCAAGACCAGAACAAATTGTTGATGGTGTTATGAAATTGCAGGAATTAGTAAGGAATGAATCTGTAAGAAGAAGGAGTTCTCCAGAATACCAAGAATTATTGGCTTCTTATAATATCAAATAAATAATGGCGCTAGAAACAATACAAATCCAAGAAAAATTAGTTGAAACATTTGATTCGGCTGTTTTTGAATTCAAGCAGGAAAAAGATATATTTTCATTTGAAGTCGCTGCTGATAAAATTACGGCGGTGATTCTTTTTTTGAAAAATGATCCAACATTACGTTTTCATTTTTTAACTGACTTGTGTGGGATTCACTATCCTGACAATGATGTTGATCATCAATTTGCAGTGGTTTATCATTTGCACAACTGGTACGAAAACAAAAGAATTAAAATCAAAGCTTTTATCAACGGTGAAAATCCAGAAATAAAAACGATATCTAATATTTTCTTAAGTTCAAATTGGATGGAAAGAGAAACATATGATTTTTTTGGCATAAACTTCATTGGTCATCCACAATTAAAACGTATTTTGAATATGGATGAAATGATTTCTTTTCCAATGCGAAAAGAATTTCCTATGGAAGATAGCGGAAGAACGGATAAAGATGATCGTTTCTTTGGAAGAACAACCGACAATTATTAAAAACACACACTATTATAATTTTTCACATTAAATAAATGTCAGAACTATTATTACCACCAGAGCATCGCTATGCTAAAAGAATTGCAGCCCAATTAAATGAAGACGGAAGTGAGCTTTCGATTTTGAATTTAGGGCCTACTCACCCAGCGACACATGGTATTTTTCAAAATATTTTGTTGATGGATGGAGAACGTATTCTGGAAGCGGAACCAACCATTGGTTACATTCACAGAGCTTTCGAAAAAATTGCTGAAAATCGTCCTTTTTACCAAATCACCCCTCTTACTGATAGAATGAACTACTGTTCATCACCTATAAACAATATGGGTTGGTGGATGACATTAGAAAAATTGTTAGATATTGAAGTTCCTAAAAGAGCGCAATATTTAAGAGTTATTGTAATGGAGTTGGCGAGAATTACGGATCATATTATCTGTAACTCGATTCTGGGTGTTGATACCGGAGCCTATACCGGATTTTTATATGTTTTTCAATTTAGAGAAAAAGTGTACGAAATCTACGAAGAAATTTGTGGTGCTCGTTTGACTACTAATATGGGAAGAATTGGTGGTTTCGAAAGAGATTGGTCAGCAGAAGCTTTTAGAAAATTAGATGTGTTTTTACAAGACTTTCCAGCAGCTTGGAAAGAATTTGAAAACTTATTCGAAAGAAATAGAATTTTTATTGACAGAACTGTAAATGTTGGAGCTATAACGGCTGAACAAGCTATGGCTTATGGGTTTACAGGTCCAAATTTGCGTGCTGCAGGTGTTGATTATGATGTTCGTGTAGCGCAACCGTACTCTTCTTACGAAGATTTTGATTTTATTATTCCTGTTGGAAAGTCGGGTGATACGTATGACCGTTTTTGTGTTCGTAATGCCGAAGTTTGGGAAAGTTTGAGTATCATTCGTCAAGCTTTAGCAAAAATGCCAGAAGGCAATGATTTCCATGCGGATGTTCCGGATTATTACCTTCCTCCAAAAGAAGATGTTTACCATAATATGGAATCGTTAATTTATCATTTCAAAATTGTAATGGGTGAAGTTCCTGTTCCAGTTGCCGAAATATATCATCCAGTAGAAGGTGGTAATGGAGAACTAGGGTTTTATTTAGTAACTGATGGAAGCAGAACGCCTTATAGATTGCATTTCCGCAGACCTTGTTTTATTTATTATCAAGCGTATCCAGAAATGATTAAAGGTTCATTACTATCGGATGCAATTGTTATTTTATCAAGTTTAAATGTTATTGCCGGAGAATTAGACGCATAATAAAATTATAAATGATGAATTGTAAATTATAAATTGTTCAAAATATTAAAAATTTATAATTCAAAATTTGAAATAATAAAAAATGGAACGTACGTATCACAAACAAGAAATAAATATGACCGAAGCATTGATGTCCCGCATCAATGAATTAATCGGTCATTATCCTGAAGACAAAAGAAAATCGGCATTATTGCCTGTTTTGCATGAAGTTCAAGATGCTCACGAGAATTGGTTGAGTATTGAATTAATGAATAAAGTAGCCGAAATCCTTTTGATCAAACCCATTGAAGTTTACGAAGTAGTGTCGTTTTATACGATGTACAACCAAAGACCAATTGGAAAATACATGTTCGAATTTTGTCAAACTTCACCATGTTGTTTGAATGGAGTGGAAGATTTAATGGATTATACCTGTGAAAAATTAGGTGTAAAAGTGGGTGAGCCTACTCCAGACGGTCTTTTTGAAGTGAGAGGAGTTGAATGTTTAGGTGCTTGTGGTTACGCTCCAATGATGCAATTAGGCGATTTTTACAAAGAACATTTGACGGCAGCAAAAATCGACCAGTTAATTGAAGATTGCAAAAACGATACAATAATATTACACGATAAATAATATGTCACAAAAAATATTATTAGACAAAATAAATATTCCAGGAATTAAAACTTATGAAGTATACCGTCAAAACGGTGGTTACGCTTCAGTTGAAAAAGCCCTAAAAACATTAACGCCAGACGAAGTTGTTGAAGAAGTGAAAACTTCAGGATTACGTGGTCGTGGTGGAGCAGGTTTCCCAGCAGGAATGAAATGGAGTTTTATTGATAAAAAATCAGGAAAACCAAGACATTTAGTTTGTAATGCGGATGAATCAGAGCCGGGAACTTTCAAAGACCGTTATTTGATGGAATTTATTCCTCATTTATTGATTGAAGGAATGATTACTTCCAGTTATGCTTTGGGTGCCAACCTTTCTTACATCTACATTCGTGGAGAGTATATGTGGGTTTATAAAATATTAGAAAAGGCAATTAACGAAGCAAAAGCTGCTGGTTTTTTGGGAAAAAATATATTAGGTTCTGGTTATGACTTGGATTTATACGTTCATTGTGGTGCCGGAGCTTACATTTGTGGTGAAGAAACTGCATTGATTGAATCATTGGAAGGAAAAAGAGGAAATCCTCGTATTAAACCACCATTTCCTGCTATTTCAGGACTTTGGGCAAATCCAACGGTTGTAAATAACGTGGAAACAATTGCCGCTGTGCCTTGGATTATCAATAATACAGGTGCGGAATATGCTAAAATTGGTATCGGACGTTCTACAGGAACCAAATTAATTTCGGCTTCAGGACATATTAAAAATCCTGGTGTTTATGAAATTGAATTGGGTTTAAGTGTTTACGAATTCATGAATTCAGATGAATATTTAGGCGGAATGAGTTCTGACAGGCCTTTAAAAGCTTTTGTACCGGGAGGAAGTTCTGTTCCCGTTTTACCAGCACATTTAATTTATAAAACTGCCGCTGGCGAAGATCGTTTGATGTCATACGAATCGTTAAGTGACGGTGGATTTGCAACTGGTTCTATGTTAGGATCGGGTGGATTTATTGTTTACAATGATACTTCTTGCATTGTTCGTAATACTTGGAATTTCTCTCGTTTTTATCACCATGAAAGTTGTGGACAATGTTCGCCTTGTCGTGAAGGTACAGGCTGGATGGAAAAAGTATTGCACCGAATAGAAAATGGTCATGGTCGTGAAGAAGATATTGATTTGTTGTTGAGCATTCAAAGTAAAATTGAAGGAAACACAATTTGTCCATTAGGTGACGCAGCAGCTTGGCCAGTAGCAGCTGCTATTCGTCATTTTAGAGATGAGTTTGAATACCATATTCGTTTCCCGGAAAAAATAAAAAATAGAGATCATTTTGTTGCTGAACCTTTTGAAAAGGTAAAGCATTTAGTTTCTAAAGTAATCGTATAAAGTCAAGAATTTCAGAAAATGAAAGTAACAATAGACGGACAGTCAATAGAAGTAGAACCAGGAACAACAATCCTACAAGCAGCACGTATGATAGGTGGAGAAGTAGTTCCCCCTGCGATGTGCTATTATTCTAAACTAAAAGGAAGCGGTGGAAAATGCCGTTGTTGTTTAGTGGAAGTTGCAAAAGGAAGTGAAGCCGACCCAAGACCAATGCCAAAATTAATGGCTTCTTGTGTAACCGGTTGTATGGACGGAATGGAAGTGAACAGCAAATCTTCTGAGAGAGTAACCGAAGCCAGAAAATCAGTAACGGAGTTTTTATTAATCAATCACCCATTAGATTGTCCTGTTTGTGACCAAGCTGGTGAATGTGATTTGCAAAATTTAAGCTTTGAACACGGGAAATCAGAAACTCGTTTTATCGAAGAAAAAAGAACTTTTGAGCCAGAAAACATTGGTGATAATATTCAATTACACATGAATCGTTGTATCCTTTGCTACCGTTGCGTAATGGTTGCTGATCAATTGACTGATGATCGCGTGCACGGTGTAATGGATAGAGGAGATCATTCTAATATTTCGACTTGTATTTCTAAAGCAATCGACAATGAGTTCTCTGGAAACATGATTGACGTATGCCCTGTAGGAGCTTTAACTGATAAAACTTTTAGATTCAAATCTAGAGTTTGGTTCAGCAAGCCTTATAATGCACACAGAAATTGCCCTACTTGTTCTGGAAAAACTACAGTTTGGATGTTTGGTGACGAAATCCAGCGTGTTACCGGAAGAAAAGATGAGTACCATGAAGTAGATGAATTTATTTGTAATGGATGTCGTTTTGATCACAAAGAAATTTCAGATTGGACAATTGAAGGACCGAGAGCATTCGAAAAAGATTCGGTTATCAACCAAAATAAATACAACAGAAAATTAGAGAAAGTTGAAATCGCTACCGAAGAGCATATTCTTCTAGGTAGAGAGGAAGACCGTAAGAAAATAAGCATGGCCGAAATTCCATTGACCGAAGAAGATATTATAAATCAAAAAAGCTTGGGTAATAATGGATAGTACTATTATCATAGAAAAAAGTGTCATTATTGTTGCAGTTTTTGCTTTGACAATGTTGATGGCAATGTATTCCACTTGGGCAGAACGAAAAGTTGCCGCTTGGCTTCAAGATCGTGTTGGACCAAACAGAGCCGGTCCTTTTGGATTATTTCAACCGCTTGCCGATGGTTTAAAATTATTCTCTAAAGAAGAATTTGAACCCAATACACCAAACAGATTTTTGTTTTTTGTAGGTCCTGCAATCGCAATGAGTACCGCATTAATGACGAGTGCCGTAATTCCTTGGGGAGACAGGCTGCATTTATTTGGAAGAGATATTTTATTGCAGGCAACTGATTTAAACATTGGATTGTTATACTTTTTTGGAGTTGTATCAGTAGGTGTTTACGGAATCATGATTGGTGGTTGGGCATCTAATAATAAGTTCTCTTTGATGGGTGCTGTTCGTGCCGCTTCGCAAATGGTGTCTTATGAAGTTGCGATGGGACTTTCGATGATTGCTTTGTTGATGATGACCGGAACGTTGAGTTTAAGAGAAATTTCAGCACAACAAGCAGGAATGAATTGGAATGTATTTTACCAACCATTATCTTTTATTATATTTTTAATTTGTGCTTTTGCAGAAACGAACAGAACTCCTTTTGACTTAGCGGAATGTGAAAGTGAATTGATTGGTGGATATCATACGGAATATTCATCGATGAAAATGGGATTTTATTTATTTGCTGAATATGCTAATATGTTTATTTCCTCTACGATTTTGGCGGTTTTATTCTTTGGTGGGTATAATTATCCGGGAATGAGTTGGGTTGTTGAAAATTGGGGTGTAAATATTGCCAATATTATAGGATTTGGTGCTTTGTTTATCAAATTGTGTGGATTCATATTTTTCTACATGTGGGTTCGATGGACTATCCCAAGATTCAGATACGATCAATTGATGCATTTGGGTTGGAGAATATTAATTCCATTATCAATCATCAATATTATGATTACTGGTATTGTAATTTTGAGAAGTGAAATTGCAACTTATTTAGGATTTTAATTAGTACCGAAAAGCCCTAGCCCTGATAGCAGTGGAAATCCTTTTATCCTGAACTTGTTTCAGGATCCTGAAACAAGTTCAGGATAAAAGATTGAAACGAATAGCAGGATTAAGCTTCAAATAAAAATAAAAAATGTCAATAGAAAGTATATCCTTATCGGGAAGAAAAAAAATGGTCTCTAATAAAGAGATGACTTTTTTTGAAAGAATGTATCTCATTGCTATAGTCAAAGGTTTGATTATTACAATTAAGCACTTGTTTAGTAGGAAAGTGACGATTCAATATCCAGAGCAAGTACGAGAAATGAGTCCAGTTTATCGTGGTCAACACATGTTGAAACGTGATGAGGAAGGACGTGAGAATTGTACAGCTTGTGGTTTGTGTGCGTTGTCTTGTCCTGCAGAAGCAATCACGATGAAGGCAGAGGAGCGCAAAGCGGATGAAAAGCATTTGTACAGAGAAGAGAAATATGCGTCGATTTACCAGATCAATATGTTACGTTGTATTTTTTGTGGATTATGTGAAGAGGCTTGTCCAAAAGATGCAATTTATCTGACGACTTCAAAAGTATTGGTTCCTTCTAGTTATGAAAGAGAAGATTTTATCTTTGGAAAAGACAAACTGGTCATGCCTTTAGAAATGGCAATGAAAAATGCTCAACTTAAAAACGCTAATTAATGATACATATACCTGATTTAGCTAATGCCACACCAATACAAATCATTTTTTGTGTTTTATCTATTATTACATTAGCCACTGCATTTTTGACAATTTTTAGTAGAAACCCGATTCACAGTGCTATTTATCTAGTGATTTGTTTCTTTTCGGTTGCAGGACATTATTTATTATTGAATGCACAGTTTTTAGCAATTGTTCACATTATTGTTTACTCTGGAGCTATTATGATTTTATTTTTATTCACCATTATGTTGATGAATTTGAATGAACAACATGAAGTCCATAGACCAAGGATTACCAGATTAGGCGCTATTGTTTCTTTTTGTTTGATATGCATCGTTCTTATTTTGATTTTTATAAACTCAAAACCAATTGTTGGAGAATACGTTGCTACTGGTGAAGATTTTCAGTCTATAAAAGTATTAGGTAGAATATTACTAAACGAATATATGGTTCCTTTTGAATTTGCTTCCATATTACTTTTGGTTGCTATGATTGGGACTGTTTTATTGTCTAAAAAAGAAAAACTGCAAAAATAAGATGAACAATATTTTAAATCAAATAGGTATAGAAAATTATATATTCCTTTGCGTAATACTTTTTTGTATTGGCGTTTTTGGAGTGCTATACAGACGAAATGCCATTATCGTATTTATGTCAATTGAAATAATGCTGAATGCAGTAAACTTATTGTTTGTAGCATTTTCTACCTATCATCAAGATGCCCAAGGACAAGTTTTTGTGTTTTTCTCGATGGCTGTTGCAGCTGCAGAAGTTGCGGTAGGTTTGGCCATTTTAGTTTCAATATTTAGAAACTTAGGCTCTATTACTATCGATAATTTAAAAAACTTAAAAGGATAAATGGAAATGAATACCAATATAGCTTTAGTTTTAGTTCTTGCTCCTTTTTTAGGATTTTTAATCAATGTTTTCTTTGGCAAAAGCCTTGGAAAATCGCTTTCAGGAATAATAGGGACATTTTCAGTAGTAATTTCTTTTATTGCTACCGCTTATTTCTTCAGTGGAATTTCAGCACAACCTGAGGGGATTCATATTGCTCTTTTTGACTGGATTCAAATCAGTAATTTCAAAGTTGATTTTGGATTTCAATTGGACCAATTATCCATTTTATGGTTGCTTTTTGTAACCGGGATTGGATCTTTGATTCATTTGTACTCTATCAGTTACATGCACGATGATGAAAATATGCACAAGTTCTTTGCGTATTTGAATCTGTTTATATTCTTCATGATCACTTTAGTAATAGGAAGTAACTTATTAGTAATGTTTATTGGATGGGAAGGTGTAGGTCTTTGTTCGTATTTGTTAATTGGATTTTGGCATAAAAACCAAGATTTCAATGATGCAGCAAAGAAAGCATTCATCATGAACCGAATTGGAGATTTAGGTTTATTAGTTGGAATTTTCATCCTCGGAAGCTTATTTTCGACATTAGATTTTGCTACATTAAAAACTGCAATTGCAACAGCTACCAACTTGAATAGCTATTGGATTGGTGTTGCCACTTTTGCTCTATTTATTGGAGCTTGTGGTAAATCAGCACAAATACCATTATATACTTGGTTGCCGGATGCGATGGCAGGTCCAACTCCTGTATCTGCATTAATTCACGCGGCGACAATGGTTACAGCAGGTATTTTTATGATTACCAGATTAAACTTTTTATACAGTCTTGATTTGCCGAGTATGCATTTGGTAAATGATATTATTGCGATTGTTGGAGCAGTTACAGCTTTAGTTGCTGCAACAATTGGTTTGGTTCAAAATGATATTAAAAAAGTCTTGGCTTATTCAACTGTTTCTCAATTGGGATTAATGTTTTTGGCTTTAGGTTTAGGGGCTTATGAAGTGGCTGTTTTCCACGTAATCACACACGCTTTTTTCAAAGCTTGTTTGTTCTTGGGTTCTGGTTCTGTTATTCACGCTTTACATGGAGAACAAGACATGCGTAAAATGGGTGGTTTGAAAAAAGCGATGCCAATTACTTTTATCACGATGTTAATTGCTTCATTAGCGATTTCCGGAGTTCCATTATTCTCAGGTTTTTTCTCTAAAGACGAAATATTATTAGTTGCTTTCGAACATACAATTCCATTATGGGTTGTGGCTTCGGTTGCGTCGATAATGACTGCTTTTTATATGTTTAGATTGATGTTTTTAACTTTTTTCCAAGAATTCAGAGGAACTGCTGAACAAAAGCATCATTTACATGAAAGTCCTTCTTTGATTACTTTTCCTTTAATTGTTTTAGCAATATTGGCAACGATAGGCGGGTTAATCAGTTTGCCAGGAAACAGTTGGTTGAATGGATATTTAACTCCTATTTTGCCTGAGTTGGCAAAAGCAGAACACCATTTAGGTTCTACTGAATATATGTTAATGGCTATTGCTGTTGTAGGTGGATTAGTAGGGATAGGTTTGGCTTATGCAAAATACATCAAACAAAATACAGTTCCATCAGAAGATGCTGAAATCACAGGGTTTTCTAAAGTACTATACAATAAATATTATGTTGATGAATTCTATGACGCTATTTTTGTTAAACCAATTAATATTTTGTCTCGTTTTTTTAGAGATACTATTGAAACGGCTTTATCAGCTTTAGTTTTTGGATTCGGAAAAGTAACTAACGAAATAAGTTATCAAGGAAAGAAAATACAAAATGGAAGCATTGGTCTTTATCTTTTTGTTTTCGTATTAGGGCTTTGTGCCATTGTTTCTTATTTATTTTTAGCTCAATAATCATATATCATGAATGTATCTCTAATATTAATTATACTTTTGGTTGGTGCGTTTGCAACTTTTCTTGCAGGCGATAAACTAGCTTCAAAAGTGGCTTTGTTCTTTGGGTTAGCTGCTGCAGGCGCTTCTATTGTGTTATTAAATCACTATAATTTAGGTGAAAATATCAGTTTCATCAAACAGTGGATTACAAAACCTAATATTTCTTTTGCTTTAAAAGCAGACGGACTTTCGCTGGCAATGCTTTTGTTGACTACGGTTTTGACACCAATTATTATTTTCTCTTCTTTTGGGAATGACTATAAAAATTCAAAATCGTTTTATGCTTTAATTCTTTTTATGTCATTTGCAATGGCAGGAACATTTTTAGCATCTGACGGGTTATTATATTATATTTTCTGGGAATTATCATTGATACCTATTTACTTTATCGCATTAATTTGGGGTAATGGCGACACCGAAGAACGCAAAAAAGCAGTAGTTAAATTCTTTATCTACACATTGGCAGGTTCATTATTTATGTTAGTGGCTTTTGTTTACATGTATCAGAAAGCAGGTAGTCTTTTATTGGAAGATTTATACAAATTGAATTTATCTGCAACTGAACAATTATGGATATTCTTGGCTTTCTTCTTAGCGTATGCTATTAAGATTCCATTGATTCCTTTCCACACTTGGCAGGCGAATGTGTACCAAAAAGCACCAACTGTTGGAACGATGCTTTTGTCGGGTATTATGCTAAAAATGGGTTTGTACAGTGTTATCCGTTGGCAATTGCCATTGGCGCCATTGGCAGCCAAAGAATACATGTATATTTTTATTGGACTTGGAATCGCAGGTGTGATTTATGGTTCAATTGTAGCCTTGAGGCAAAAAGACTTGAAGAAATTATTAGCGTATTCTTCTTTGGCACACGTTGGTTTAATCGCAGCAGGAACATACACTTTGACATTAGACGGATTGCGTGGTGCAGTTTTACAAATGATTGCACACGGATTTGTAGTTGTTGGATTGTTTTTTGTAGCTGAAATTATATTCAGGAGATACGAAACCAGAGCCATAGCTGAAATGGGCGGTATTCGTACTCAAACACCAAAATTTACCTCCATGTTTTTGATTTTGGTTTTAGCATCAGTTGCTTTGCCAACTACTTTTAACTTTGTTGGAGAATTCACCGTTTTATACAGTCTTTCACAAATTAATATTTGGTTTGCCATTTTAGGAGGATTAACTATAATTTTAGGAGCGTATTATATGTTGAAAATGTTTCAACACGCTATGTTAGGCGAAACTAATTCAAAAGTTTTTGCTGATGTAACTATCAATGAAGGAATAACTTTGGTAATTGTAATTGCTGTCCTATTCTTCTTTGGATTGTATCCAAAACCAATTATAGATTTGATCACACCAAGTCTTGAAGAAATTTTAACTCAAATAAACCGAATTAACTAAGTCAAATAAAAAAATGAATACATTAATAGCTATAATAGGATTAGGTGTTTTATGCCTTTTATTTGAAATTTTTAATTTAAGGAAAGCCATTGTTCCAATAACGATTATTGGATTATTGGCAGTTCTTGGTTTAACCATATCTGAATTTAATTCGACACAGAGTTACTATAACAATATGATTATTGTAAGTAAATTTTCAACTGTGTTTTCTTCTTTGTTTATTGTGCTTACTATTTTCTTAGTGGCTTTAGGGCATAATTTTTACGAAAATCATCAATCTAAAATCTCTGATTTTATTGCCATAAAAGTATTTTTATTGGCGGGAGCAGTGGCAATGGTTTCTTTTGGGAACTTAGCGATGTTCTTTTTAGGAATCGAAGTATTATCGATTTCGCTTTATATTCTTGCGGCAAGTGACCGTATGAATTTAAAAAGTAACGAGGCAGGAATGAAGTATTTCTTAATGGGATCTTTTGCTTCAGGAATTATTCTATTTGGTATCTGTTTAATTTACGGAGCAATGGGAAGTTTTGACGTTACTGAAATCAGCGAATTATCACAATCGGCTGAATTGCCAATCTGGTTTCCAATAGGGATTGTATTGTTAACGATTGGAATGTTATTTAAAGTTGCTGCAGTTCCTTTTCATTTTTGGGCACCGGATGTTTACGAAGGTTCACCGGCATTGACAACAGCGTTGATGAGTACTTTGGCAAAAGTAGTTGCAATGGCTACTTTATACAAATTGCTATACGTTATGAATGCTGATATTTCAGAAGCATTTAAAACTATTGTAGTTGTTATTTCTATGGCTTCCATGACTGTTGGTAATATCATGGCCTTAAGACAAACAAACGTGAAACGTATGTTGGCTTTTTCAGGAATTTCGCATGCTGGTTTTATGTTGATGACTTTATTGAGTTTGTCCACTTCAGCAGGTAGTTTATTGTATTATGCGTCAGCTTATTCTTTATCTGGAATAGCTGCTTTTAGCGTGATTTTATACGTTTGCAAAAATAGAGATAACGAGGATATTGTTAATTTTCACGGTTTAGGAAAAACAAATCCATTGTTAGCAGCTATTCTTACAGCCGCTTTGCTTTCTATGGCTGGTATTCCAATTTTTGCTGGATTCTTTGCTAAGTTGGTTTTGTTCAATCAAACGATTCAAGCAGGTTATTTGGCTTTAGTAATCGTAGCAGTTGTGAATTCTATCATAAGCGTTGGGTACTATTTCAAATTGATTTTGGCGATGTATACTAAAGAACCAAATGAAGAAAGAAAAGGAACGCCAGTTATTATTTATGCTGTTGCCGTTATAGCGATTGTTTTGAATATCGCATTGGGTTTGTTTCCGTCTTTTGTTTTGGATTTATTGGGATAAGCCAAAGTTTTAAAAATATACAAAAACCATCAAGAGCAATTTTGATGGTTTTTTTGGTTTCAGGAACTTCCTGTTTCCTTGATTGTAATAAATATTTACTATTCGAGTATCTATAATAAAATCCCAAAACTCAAAATGCTCAAAACAGAATTGATTAATTTTGTCTTATAGAATCAATTTTTGAATTTCAATTAAATAAATGAAGATGGAAAATACATTAAAAATACAAATCTGGTCGGATATCATGTGTCCGTTTTGTTATATAGGAAAAAGAAGGATTGAAGAAGCGCTAGAGCTTTTTGAACACAAAGATTCAGTTGAAATTGAATGGAAAAGCTTTCAATTAGACGCTGGTTTTATTGCTTCTCCTGAGGACAATATGGTAGAACATTTGGCAGAAAAATACAGAAAAGACAATGACTGGGCTCAAAATATGCTCGATAACATGACTCAAAATTTAAAGACTGCAGGATTGGATTTTCATTTTGAAAAAGCAGTTCTAGCAAATTCATTGAATGCACATCGACTGTTGCATTTGGCCAAAAAGTACAATCGTGCAAATGATTTAGAAGAACTATTGTTTAAAGCGTATTTGACCGAAGGCAAGAACGTTAACGATTTAAATACCTTAGCCGAATTAGGGCTTGAAGTTGGACTAGAAGCGGAAGAAATTAAACAAGTGTTGTATTCTGATGCTTTTGCAAATGAAGTACAGCAAGATATTGCAGCGGCAAACTCAATAGGCGTGCAAGGTGTTCCCTTTTTTGTTTTCGAAAATAAATATGCAATTTCTGGAGCGCAACCCGCAGCCGCTTTTCTAAAAACGTTAGATAAAGTATGGGAAGAAGGTAAATTTGAGTCTAAAGTTACTTTGTTGAATACAACAACCGAGAATAGTTGCGACATCAATGGTTGTGACTAAAACGGAGAATATTTTCAAACAAAAGTCCCGTTGATACGAATACCAACGGGACTTTTTAACTAACCATTTTAAACAAACTAATTATCTTTTATCTACTCTAATATCTAAACTTCCTGTTACTTTAGTGTCTTCGATTTTAGCTTTTGTACCATTAGTTCTGTAATAGTATTGATCTTGATCATTTGAATTTTGAGTGTTTCCAATATCACGATTGTCGTAGTCATCGTTATTTTGATTATTTCTATAATCACGATCATTATTGTCATAGTTATTTTGGCTGTATTCATTTGCTCTACGTCCTTTTACACTTCCAACAATATCAATAATTTGGCCACGACGGTTGTAGATAATTTGCAATCCACCTACTTGTTCTAAGGCATAACGGTTGTAAGTCATGTATACGGAACCAACTCGTTTAATTCTATCATTTGAATCATAGTTGATAAATACATTTCCAATACGTCTTACTTTACCAGAATTATCATGTTCCACTTTTACACCATAATTTTGGTTTCTAAAATTTGTAGGTGCTCCATACGTTTTGTTTACTGCACTTGTTCGGGTTGATTTATAATACATATCGCTACTTGTTGATGGACGTGTATTGAAATCAAATTGTCCGTCAGGAAAAACAAAAAATTCGATTCCTCTTTCGGTGAAGACAATTGGATCCGCATTTCTAAAATCAACAGGTGATCTTCTCTCATGAGAAAAATTCGTTTTTTCTGTTGCATTCGCTACACCACCTCCAATAATGAAGATACTAGCTACTAAAAGGGTAATTTTTTTCATAATCAATATAATTTGGGTTTTGCCTACTCTCGAGCTTTTCGGCTTACGCTTTTTTACTTATTTGATTAGGTATATCCAAGTAGCGTGCCAAAGTTTTGAATAACGGTTTTGTACTTATGGAATTTAAATGATTTTTTAATGTTTAAAACGTATAAAATCAGTACGTTGTAGATGTAAGGATGATTGATAATATATTTTCAATCAATAAATATTTAAGTTTTTTTTAAGTGTAATTTCGCTTTAAGACTATTTTTTCTTGGCTTTTCACATAATTTAATTACTGATAATAGTTACTACAGCAATGAAAAGACTAAAATAAAAAGACATTTTTTATTTCTAATAGTTGCCAAATAACTTTGATGAATGTTTTGTCTTTGCCAATAAATATTTAAATTTACTTTAATGTTAACGGCTTGTTTTATTCGTAAATAGGTATTAGTAATGTGTATATTGGCTTTAAAAAAAGAAATAAACTGATATTATAAGTAGTATTAGTTTTTAAACTATCGAAAATGACTAACAGGAGTGAAAGCGTTAAAGTAATTCGTTGGGGAATATTAGGATGTGGTAATGTTACTGAAGTAAAAAGTGGTCCTGCTTACCAGAAAACAGATGGCTTTAAAATCGAAGCAGTGATGCGAAGAGATGCTGATAAAGCTGCCGATTATGCTAAAAGACATAGTATAGATAAATTTTACACTAATGGAGATGACTTAATTAATGATCCAGAAATTGATGCAATTTACATTGCAACACCTCCTGATACTCATAAATATTACGGACTTAAAGTTGCTCAAGCCGGGAAAATTTGCTGTATCGAAAAACCTTTGGCGCCAAATTACCAAGATAGTCTCGCCATTTATGAGGCTTTTGAAGAAAAAAATATCCCCTTGTTTGTTGCCTATTATAGACGTACACTTCCTCGTTTTGAACAAATAAAAACATGGCTGGATGCTGATAGCATTGGAACTGTCAGGCACATAAGATGGCATTTGAGTAAACCTACAACTACTCAAGATTTATCTGGAGAATACAATTGGAGAACTGATTCTGTGATTGCTACTGGGGGATATTTTGATGATTTGGCGAGTCATGGACTGGATTTGTTTATTCATCTTTTAGGAAATGTAAAAGATGTTTCGGGTATAAGTCTTAACCAGCAAGGATTGTATTCAGCCAAAGATGCCGTTACAGCTTGTTGGGTTCATGAATCTGGAATCACTGGAACTGGAAGTTGGAACTTTGGTTGTTATGAGCGGGAAGATAAAGTTGAAATTTTTGGAAGTAAAGGAAAAATTACATTCTCTGTCTTTGAAAATGAGCCTTTAGTGCTTTCTAATGAGCAAGGAAAAACCGAACTTTTTATTGAACATCCAGAAAATATTCAGTTGTATCATGTAAAACAAATGCGGGAAGATCTTCTGGGGAATAGTAAACATCCTTCAACAGGATTAACTGGTGCCCATACTAGTTGGGTTATGGATAAAATGATAGGAAACCTTTAGCAATTTAAAATAGTTCAAAACAAAAAAAAAGGCTATCCCAAAAAGACAGCCTTCTCAAATTACTACAATTTATTTAATCACTATTTAGCATCAACGGTTTCTATAAAAGTTTTTCCGTTAGAAGTTATCACAAACGTGCATCTGTCTCCTTCGATGTTACTTACATCAAATAGTTTACCAACATTTAATTCAGAAGATAAAGTTGCGTTATATACTTCTGTATCAGAAAAGTTGTAAATTTTAACAGTTACGGGAGTTTGAGAAACGTTCAACATATTTAGGGTTACTATTCCGTCTTTAGTTGTTAACGAAGGCTTATAAACTTCAGAAATAGCATCAGTAGATAATTTAGCTACTTTACCAACAACCTCAATTTTATACTTTGAGATTTTAAGGTCGCTTTCAGCTTGTAAATAGTATACTCCGTCAGGGAAAGCCGTTAAATCATATGTTCTGTTAATATCGTCATCCGAAGTAACATTTTCTTGATAAATTAAATTGTCACTGGTGTCATAAATCGACAAGTCGATTTTCTTGATCTCTCTTAAAGTAAAACTTACTGTTTTTCCTTCGTCTTTTTTTAAATCTAATGAGAAATCAGCGTTCCCTGCATGTGCTTCTACGGCAGTTAATGCTACTGCGGCTAGGACTAAACTAAATTTTAAAATCTTTTTCATAATGTAAATGTTTAGATTTATAATTGATTATTTATCTGATGCTAAATTACCCTAAGAGATTCATTATGAAGTAGTACAGGATTTTCTAATTTATGTGCTATTTTACCTTTTACGAAATCGATTAAGGTTAAAAAAGATAATTGTGTGTCTGTTTTAGGTAATTTTGTGCTAATTCTAAATACGTAGTCGATGAAAATAGTACCGCCTGCCTTTGAAATTATAGCACCATCCTTCGGGAGTTCCTTTTACTTTTCTCAATATGTTGAAAATGCCAACAGTAAGGCACATTTATGGCATTATCATCCAGAAATCGAATTGGTCTTTGTAAATGGAGGATCTGGGAAGCGACAAATAGGGAGCCATATATCCTATTATACTGATGGAGACCTAATACTTATAGGGAGCAATTTGCCTCATTGTGGGTTTACTAATGAAGAAACAGGGAATAAAAATGAAACGGTGATACAGATGAAACCGGATTTTCTTGGGAATGATTTTTTTGATATTTCAGAAATGAAAAATATTCGGAATCTTTTTAGTCAAGCCAAAGCAGGAATTGCTTTTGAAGGAGAAACTAAAAAGAATATTGGAAAGAAAATAGAATCTATGGAAAAACAGTCTCATTTTGAAAAGTTGCTGACCATGTTAAGCATTCTTAATGATCTGGAATTATCCAATGAATTTACCGTTCTGAATGCTGATGGATTTAGGATGGAAATGCAAATGCAGGATAATGATCGTATTAATGCCGTTTTTAATTATGTGAAAGATAATTTTCAGGAACATATTACACTGGATGAAGTGGCTGTATTGGTAAGCATGACTGTTCCTTCTTTTTGTCGGTATTTTAAAAAAATTACCAATAAAACATTTACTCATTTTGTAAATGATTATCGTTTGGTCCATGCTTCTAAACTACTGGCAGAAAAACCCATAAGCATTACTGAAATCTGTTTTGAAAGTGGTTTCAATAATTTCAGCTATTTCAATAAATCATTCAAGGAGTTTACGGGTAAAAGTGCTTCGCAATACCGTCAGGAACTTAGTTCCGTGCTTAAGTAGGGTGGAAAAACGTTTGATAATTACCATTTTTATTTTAATCAATTCTATTGTAGAACTAATTTTGACGTTAAAAAAATAAAAAAAGCCCCATATGTCTATGAGGCATTGTAAAAAACACTCTTAAAAAAACACACAAGATTGCTACAGATTTTATTCTTTAGCGTATCCTGTTTTTCATTCAATTTGTTTAACCGATAGTTTTAATCGGTTTGGGAATGTTCTCTTTTTTTGAATACATACCTATAATTGTAAAAATTACCTATTTGGCACTACTTTTTATTTGTTGAAAAAGAGTTAGTTTTGAGTAAAAATCGTCCATCAAAAGCCCGACATCCAGTTTTTTATAAATCCTGATATTTCGTCCTTTTGAATTTACTTCATAAAGGCCCTGTTCATTAATTAAAGGTGAAGGGTGCAAAACATATTGACTTGAAGAAGGATCGGCTTCAAATGAAGATTGTAAAGCAGTTAATAATACTAGGGGACTATCTCCCAATATGTATGTTTCACCTATAGGATAATTTACAGATGTTAGGTAACTCATAATTTTCTCGACAGACTTGCCTAAGAAATCTCCAATTTTTCCTTGATTTTTAACCTTAAGTAGTAAGGAAGAATATGGTAATAATACTTGGCGATACGCATCACGAGGAACTTGCCATATTGGTAATTGTGAATTATTGAAGATTACCTGACCCGCTTTTATATCAATACCCAAATTATATTCTAAACTTGTATACCCTGGTGGTGGAGATGCAATTTCCGAGTATTCAGGCCCGCCAATCCATATTAATGTTAATCGATCAGCAATTTTTGGTTCTAATAAATAGGCACTTGCTAAATCCGTTAGTCCGGCACCACAAACCACATATAATGGCAATTTGGTATCTTCTCGCATTGCTTCTTTTACAATCAAAGATGCTGCTGCTGATTGTTGCGGTGTATTCAAATCTTTTAACGATTCATTAGACCCTTGATATACATTGTAATTATTTTCTAATTGCATTATTTTCAAGAGTTCTAAAACTTTATTCTTAGCATTAACAGCCGTAATAGTCGAATTATCAAAACCATCTCCAGGTTTAAGATGTGACCCAATTATTCCTCTAATATCTACTGAAGGAGAAAGTAAATGTTGGACAAGCTCGAATAATCCGTCAGGATCTCCTCCAAAATCATTGTCTATAATTATGCGCATTCTTGGCTTGATCCTAATTTCATCAAATGATTTTGGCACCTTTTGGTTTGTTTTCTTTTGAGCCATTACATTTCCACTTATCAATACAGAAAGTATTATAAATAAAATATTTTTCATATGTGTTTGTTTTTAAAAAGAAGGAATTGGGCAATCTGTTTAATAAAATGTTCCATGGAATACAAATGTTAAATCAATAACCTATAACAGTAAGATTCATGTACTTCCTCTAATTAGATTAAAAAAATAGAGTTACAATTAACCAAATTGTAACTCTATAAAACGACTCATTTTAAATAAGAGTGGTTTTTTACTAATTAATTTTCCTCAATAATCTTTACTCCCCACGGTTCTAATTGAACCTCTTTGTTTTTTATTATACTTTCTGCAGAGAGCAGTTCTTTACCTTCTTTGTATGGGTAACTAAATGAGCTTGTAACAGATGAATAATTAAAATAATAATGAATTGTTTTTCCTTTTTCATTTACTCCTGACTTTGTAATCAAAGGGAAAGATAGTTGTTGATCAAGTCCCCACAAATCTGCTTTCTTAAGCGCACCCGCTACTATTTTTTCAATTACGGCAGTACTTGTTACGCATCCAATATAGGTTGCCAATCCTTTACCATAATTATTTTCTGTTATTGCCGCGTATTTTCCCCAAACAGGATGGTCATAGTAAGCCAGAACTTTTGCTGTAGTAGGAGTAATTAATTCCATCCATGTGCTAACTTTATTATTTTCGACACCCACATTATATGGGTCTGCTTTTAGAGTAACATTTTCAGGAATGGTAAATTGACTGTAATTAATACCACAAGCTTCCTCAATAATACCGGGTTGTTTAGATGTTCTAACTTTCACATTTTGATCAGAAAATCCACTTTTAAAAGTATAAACAATATGGCCTCCGTTTTTTACAAATAGATTTAAACGTTGCAATAAACTATCTGGTGCGGCATATAAAGCAGGAACAACAAGCAACTTATAGTCTTCTAAATTAGTGCTCGAAGGATCAACAAAATCCACCCCTACATTCATTCGATATAAAGCATCATAGAAAGGACGAAGAATATCATTATAACTTTCCTTAGATCCCCAACCAAATCCAAACCATTTGAATGCCGTTAATGCTTCGTTGCTAAAAAGGACGGCTACTTTATTTTTTTTCTTAAGATTGACTAAATGCGAACTAAGTCTTTCAAAATCCTTACCAATGGTTTTAGCTTCATTATACGTTGGATTAGGTTCAAAATCATGGCTAAGCAAACCTTTCCAATATGTCTCGGCAGAATTATGAATCGAATGCCAATGCCAATACTCCACCATATTTGCTCCAGATGCCAAATGACTAAACGCCTGTAATCTTAATTGTCCTGTATAAGGAACCCACTGTGCAAATCCTTGCGCTTCGGTTTCAATAACCAGATAGTTTTTTCCTCCCTTCATGGAGCGGGTTAAATCTCCTCCAAGAGAGATTTCGATACCGGTGAGTTTGTCCTGTGTAGGATGGTAAATATCCACTCCTGCAATATCCATTGCTTTTGCAGCGGCAAAATGATCTACTTCAGATTGAATGCCATACGAATATCCTCTCCAGTCTAAATCAAAATTTTGTGTTACAAATTGATCCGGATGTTTGTATTCTCTCACCATTGATGCCTGCCAAGTCAAATAATCAGTTACCAGTTTACGTTGAAACTTTGAAAATTCAGAGCCAAGACTTGCATTTATTGTTCCGACTGTTGAAGGGAAATCATCCCAATTATTAATTCGGTTGCTCCAATAATCCAAACCAAACTCTTTATTAATAACATCTAGCGATTTAAACTTTTCCTGCATGTATTTTACAAAAAGTTTTTGTACTTCAGGACCGGCTGTATTATAAGCTTTCGTTTCATTATCAACTTGGTAGCCTATTATGCCAGGATAATCCTTAACATGTTCCATGATTTTTCGAATTACAATTTCAGCATGTTTGCGAAAATTTGGATTAGAAATATCCATATTCTGACGTGCTCCATATCGATTGGGACCATCTGGAGTTATAGCCAATATATCTGGATATTTTCGTACTAACCAGGTAGGGACAGCGTAGGTTGGTGTGCCTACAATTACACTTATTCCAGCCTTGTGCATGGCATTTAGTACTCGATCAATGTGGGTAAAATCAAATACACCATCTTGCGGTTCAACCGTACTCCAGGTTGATTCGGCAATACGGACTACATTTATGCCGGCCTCTTTCATCATTTGGATGTCCTTATCCAGTCGGTCGTAAGGCATGTATTCATCATAATAAGCAACTCCATAAAGCAGCTTGTCCATTTTAATTTTTTGCCCGCATACAACTGTTTGCCCGCAAAAAATAAAGAGGAAATAAAAAATTATTTTATTCATTTCAGTTTTAGGATTTAAATTAATTACTTATTTCTAATGAATGATTTTAGAGGTTTATAAATGATATTTGATATTGATTCTTTTACTCATTTCCTAAAATAGGAATGGATTATATGCTGTTTTTCTAATTATTGTGTTTCTAATTTTGAGAATATAATGTGCTTTCTCAAAATTAATTTTATGCGTTTGTTAATTTAAAAATAGCCCATAAACATAAGAATATGGGCTATTTTGCAACCTAATTTCAAACCAACTTATTTTACTACTTCGATTGCTGCATTTGTACTATTTATCAACAATTGGAAATCGAAAGACAGCCTTTGCATTGGAATCTAATAAACCATTTCTTGTGTATGGCTCATTTTGAAACTTGTTGATTTACTTAATGTTTACATTTGAAGCAGTAGGTAAATCAACTATGAATTATTAATAACCAGGGTTTTGTTTTAATTTAGTCCCCTGTAGCTCAGTCAATGGAATAGGGAAAATTTCATCTTTACCCGCAACGAAACCTCTGTTTGCTAGTTTGCTGGCTGCATCTCCCCATCTTACTAAGTCAAAGAATCTGTGTCCTTCACCTGCAAGTTCCATTCTTCTTTCGTTTTTAATAGCAGCAAGTGTAACAGGTACAGATGGTAAACCAACTCTCGCTCTTACGGCATCCAATAAAGCTTGTGCTCTTGCTCCTGAACCTAATGCTTCCGCTTCCATTAAATAAGTGTCGGCTAATCTTATTATATAAGAATCTTGCTCATAATTAAAAAATGACAATCCTCCGCCAGTATGCACGTCTTTTGTTCTTGGAAGAAATTTATTTAAAAAATATCCTGTGTCTTGATATCCAGAAATATAATCTACTTGTCCTGCAGCTTTTAAAGCTTTTAGGTCTAATATTGTAGCTCCAAATCTTGGATCTAATTTAATGGCATCATAAAAATCTTGTGTAAGAACATTAAAACTCCACCCAGACGGTAAATCTGGAGCTGTAGAACCAACTGGTCTTGAATAACTTCTAGGACCAACCATAACATTCAATGAATTTCCTTCATCAGCACCAGTCATCCAAGCTGGCCCTTCAGTATTACCGGCACCTGTGCGAACTTCTTCTAAAATTGATTCTGAATTAAATTTATTAGAAACTACCCATAAATCATTATAGTCAGCTAATAATTTGTTTCCATACTGATTCGCTGAACCAGGCGTACCGTTTACTTGTGCCAAAACAGCAGCAGCTTCGGTCTTTTTTCCATCATACAAATACACTTTTCCAAGCATCGCTTGAGCCGCACATTTTGTAAGACGACCAGATTCAGTTGTAGCATTAACACTTGTAGGTAAATCTGCAGCAGCCTCTATTAAATCTTTTTCTATTTGAGCATAAACAGCTGCTGGATTTGATTGCTCAATATCATACATGTTAACCGCTGTCAAAGGTTCTAGTGTTAATGGTATGTTTTTAAACATTCGCACTAAATTGAAATAATAAATTGCACGTAGTCCTTTTGCTTCGGCAGCAAATCTAGTTTTCAAATTATCCGACATGTCAACAGCGTCTAATTTTGAAAGTAACGTATTTGCTCTAAAAATTCCTTGGTATTGCCAGTTCCAATAACCATCTGGTATTGTTGTAGCAGTAAGGGCATGTCTGGAAAAATATTGAACTCCGCCACCATCAGTTTCTCCACCACCACCTGCGTAATGATCATCCGAACCTGCGTTCATCATACCAACGAGATTAAAAAAACCACCTGTGTTTCTACCAAGAACATCATAAACTCCTATTAAAGCAGCCGTAGCTTGTTCTTGATTGGCATAATAATTCTCAGAAACAAAAGAGCCTTTTGGTGTCAAATTCACAAACTCTTCTGAGCATGATCCAAAAGAAGCCATTGCCATTGCAATAAATAAATATTTAAATTTTATTGTTTTCATAATTCTTGATTTTATTAAAATTGTAAATTAGCTCCAAACATGAATGTTCTTGCTTGAGGGTAAACCCCTTTGTCAATACCAAATACACTTCCTCCAATTTCAGGGTCAAATCCTGTATATTTAGTAAGAGTCAATAAGTTTTCAGCCGTTAGATAAAGGCGTAATTTACTTGCTCCTATTTTCGAAACTAAATTAGCCGGTAAAGTATATCCTAATTGTACTACTTTCAAACGTAGGTAATCTCCTTTTTCTAAGTAGAAATCAGACATTTGACCAAAATTTCCATTGCTGTCATCATTGGTTAATCTAGGGTAGCTATTAGATGTTCCTTCGCCTGTCCAACGTCCCATCGCTTCTGTTAGGTAGTTTGCTTCCAAAATATCTAACCTTCTTAATCCTTGGAAAATTTTATTTCCGGCTGCTCCTTGAGCAAAAGCCATTAAATCGAAGTTTTTATAATCAACATTTAAAGTTATACCAAAGGTATATTTTGGAATACTACTCCCTAAAATATGTTTGTCATTATCATCGATTGAACCGTTACCATCATAATCAACCCAACGGAAATCTCCTGGTTTTGCTCTAGGCTGAATTAATCCGCCAGAAGCATTTGTGTAAGCATTTATTTCAGCTTGGTTTTGAAAAATACCAGCTGTTTTCAACCCGTAGAATGCATTGTAAGATTGTCCTACTTGTGTTCTGGTTACAGGTCCGTAACTTTGAAAAGTAGCATCTCCAATAATAAAATTTGAACTAGAAGCCACATAAGTAACTTCGTTTTTCAAATAAGCAACATTTCCATTTGCAGAGAAATTTACTTGACCAAATTTCTTTTTGTAGCCTAACTCAACCTCAATACCTTTGTTATCCATGTCAGCAATGTTTCCTGTAGGATTTGCAACAACACCTACGTAACCAGGAATAGTTATAGGACGTAAAATACCGTTAGTAGTTTTCTTATATAAATCTACAGTAAGATTTATAGTGTTGAAAAATTTGGATTCGAAACCAATATTTGCTTGTGATGTTTCTTCCCACTTCAAGTCAGGATTGTCAAGAGTAAGGTTAGCATAACCTGTAGTTATTGCTCCTGAGTTTCCAACAGAATAGTTTTGACCACCTACCACTAATGAAAGGTATCTAAAGTTTGGTATCGCATCGTTTCCTACAACACCATATCCACCTCTAATTTTCAAAGCATTAACAGCATTGTTTTCTTTCCAAAAGCTTTCTTTAGTTACATTCCATCCTAGATTAAACGATGGGAATACTCCAAATTTATTATTTGCTCCAAAACGAGAAGAACCGTCACGACGAATAATTCCTGTGAATAAATACTTTTCTTTATAATCATAATTCACACGAGAGAATAATGAAGTCAATTTATGTTCGATCAAATCATAAGTAGAACTGCTTCTGTCTGATTGTGGAATATCAAAATTGAAAGAGGCATCACGATAATTAGTAATAGGCAATCCAAACATAGTAGTACCTGAACCACCACCAATATTATCAACATAAGATCCTTGTCCTAATAAGACAGTTAGGTTATGATTCCCAAATTGATTTGTGTATGTTGCTATATTCTCAATATTCCATGCAAAACTTTTATTTTCTGTTTGAGCGTAATTGTTTTTAAGTATGTTTTCAGTGGCACTTAAATAATAAACAGGAGTAAACGCTTGATTTCCCCAATACGTTAATTTACCACCAACAGTAGACCTGATTTTGATATGACTTGTGACAGCAGCTTCTAAATAAGCATTACCTACAAGATTATCAGACCACCCAAAATTCCCAAGTCTTGTTTTAATATAGGCCAAGGGATTCGTCATTTGTTGACCTACAATACTTGAAATTCCATAAGGATTTCCATTAGTATCTCTCATTACAGGGTTAGAGTTATATGGAGCTCCATTTGCTTTTATAGGATCCGTCTCAACCAAAGGAGTAATTGGATCTAAGTTAAGTGCAGAACTTAATGGTCCTCCAAATTCACTATTAGTATTACCAATACCTACTGATTTTTGATGAGAAAAACCAAAAGTTTGTCCTAAAGTAAATATTTTGGATATTTTGTGTGTAGAGTTTAAACGGAAATTCTTTTTAGTATAGTTAGAAATTTCAGTAGCAACAATTCCTTCTTGATCTTGAATTCCAAAAGAGGCATAAAAACTAGATACATCATTTCCGCCACTGATACTCAATTCATGAGAGTAACGCATAGAGCTGTTATTAAAAATGGCTTTTTGCCAATCCGTACCAACTCCTAAAGCAGCTACATTTGAGAATCTCGCAGGTTGACCTGCATTAATTAACTTTTCATTCAAAATGGTGCCGTATTGAGTAGCATTTAATAAATTTAAAGTCTTCTCTGGTGCCGAAGTTCCTATAAATCCGTTATAGTTTACACTTATTTTTCCGGCTTTACCTTTTTTGGTAGTTACTAATATTACTCCTGTAGCAGCACGTGTTCCGTAAATTGCAGCTGAAGCAGCATCTTTTAAAACTTCCATGGACTCAATATCAGATTGATTTAAAAATCCTATTCCTCCTGAATCTACCACTACACCGTCCACAACCCAAAGAGGATCGTTTCCACCTTCTCCGAAAGTAGTTACCCCTCTCACTCGAATAGTTGAAGCAGAACCTGGTTGACCAGAACTGGCAGCAATGGTAACACCCGAAACTCTACCTTGTAAAGCTTGCTCAATACGGCCATTAGGTACTTTTTCAAGATCTTTAGCTCTTACACTGGATATTGCACCAGTAACAACGCTTTTCTTTTGAGAACCATACCCTACAACAACAACTTCATTCAAATCCTGAGATTGAGGTTTAAGTTTAACTTCAATTTGAGTTCTTCCTTTTATAGGTTCTTGTACTGTGTTGTACCCTACATAACTAATTGTCAAAGTAGCATCTGCAGGAGCTTTTATCTGGTAATTCCCATCAAAATCTGAAGCCGAGGCTTTGGTGGTTCCTTTGATTAAAATCGTTGCACCTGGGATGGACATCCCTTTTTCATCTATTATTTTTCCCTTTACAGTAGCATCCTGTGCCTGCCCGTAAACGGAGAATAAGATTGATGAAAAACAAAAAATAAGTAATTTGGTTAATTTCATTTTTTTTAGTTTTTGGTTATTGTTTAATAATTTGTAGATACACTACAATGCGTTCGACCTAACAGTCGTGAAATATAATGAGACGAAAAATGAACATTTTATTTATTGAATGCATCTCAAAAGAAGATGTTGCAATTTCGTCCGCTTATATTTTTTATATTCTTTTGAGCAATGCTCGATTTTTATGTTTTAATCGTATTCGAATCCTAAGGACTTTACTTTCGTTTATAATGTTGACCTTTTGGGTAAAAAAATAAAAGAAAAACTCGCAAAACAGTATTGTTAATAATCATTTTTTCTTTGCAATACAGTAGCATTACAATTGAATAGATGGCTTAGATTAGTTATAAGTGTTAGTTTAACATTTGTAAATATTATTAAAAAATAATTACAAAAAGTAATTAATAATTAAAAAAAAAGAGTGTAAAAAAACATATTGAATAAATTAAATGTTAAAATTGATTTTTAATATTGTGTTTTTTATAATGTAAATCCTTGTTTTATTATTTATTTGTGTCAAATTGACGCATTTGATCTAAAAAACAAATAATTCTTCAAAAAAATCACACAGATTAATTTTTATAATAAAACAACAAAATATTTATATTTCGTTCGTATTGTAACTCAATGGAGTAAATAAAATCTTACTAAAAAATTTATTTTTTAACAAAATATTTAGATTTAAAATTCTCTTAAAGTTGTTTTATAAGAAATGTATTGAAGGATTTAGATTTTAAAATTGGGTTCAAGACTGTTTTCCCAGATACCAAAGTAATTGCTTTGTCCTCAGTATCAGGATTATAAATTACAACCACAATACTGTTATCGGGGTTTTTAAACGCAAGTAAATTATCTGAGTTACTGTCCAAATTGACTTTGTTTTTAAAGAGTACGTCATCACGGTCTAATTTTGTCCTTACACTACTGCTTTCAATCAGATGTGCTCCGGGTTTTACAAAATGACTAAGATGCTTCATCATATAATATTCTGGATTATACGTATAGGTTTTATTGTTTTTATTGACCGTAATCAGCGAATTTTGTTTCCATCCCCAACGGCTCACGCCACCTTCATTCAGCGCAGTATTCCAATATAGGTAGGCATTTGCACCATTCTCAAAATAATGCTTGATCAAATCCCAGCCATATTCACAATATTCCCATGAATTTTGTCCGTTACCACATTCGTGTTCGCTTTGATAAATCTTAAGTTGAGGATATTCCTGATGAATTTTTCCAACAGCATCTTTTCCGCCCCATTGAAAACCAACTCCTTTGATATAACTGGCAACTTCCTTGGAATACGCCTCTTTGAACAGTTGTTCATTTGGTCTTTCAAAAGTGCCAAAAAAGATATTCGTTTTGGTTTTCGCCATTTCTGGACCCAGAAATTTTAAAAATTTCGAAAGTCCTCCTGGCGTCCAAGTACAACTCGGATACCATTGGGCAGAGTTGAATTCATTTTGTGGCATCACCATACCTATTGTAATATTTTTCTTTTTATACGCTTCGATGAATTTTCGAAAATAGATAGCATACGCTTTAAAATAAGCCTCTTCCTGAATAAACATATCTTCACCTTCTTTGCCAAGTTGGCTATCACTAATACCATTTTCTGCAGTTCCAAATGCCGAAGGAACCTTTGCAAGAGCGTAATGTTTGTTGTATTTCATCCATGACGGCGGGCTCCAAGGGGATGCCCATAATTGCAATTTCGGATTGTATTTTTGAGCACTTTTAATGAAAGGAATTAAAGTTTCCAAGTCATTCTTGATGCTGAAATTTTTAAGTTGCAAATCACCTTCCGTTTCATCGTATGAATACCAGTCTCTCGAGAAATCATTAGCGCCAATTGGCATTCTGCAAATGGTAAATCCTGCGCCATAACCGGGTTCGAACAATTCTTTGAATATATTTTTACGGTCTTCCGTTTTTAGTTCGTTCAGTGATGTCCAGCCCAACTCGTTAAAACAACTTCCAAAACCATCGATTTGCTGCAAAACTTTATTAGGAAAAATTTCAATCTGAGTTCTATTTGTCTCAGAATTTGATGGAATATCAAATGTTTTCCATGGAGCTGTTTCAGTAGTCGAAATCCAAGTTGTTTTTTGTGCTGATACCGAAACCGCAGTCAGTGATAGAAAGAGTCCGACAATTAATACTTGTTTTTTCATTTGCTTGATACTATTAATATGCGTTTGCAATAATTTGTTCAAATAATTCTTGTTTTCCACTTATTTGTTGCGGTTCTCCATTTGCACGTGCTATTTCGCTAAGTGCTTCCAAAGAGAGTTCTCCTTTTTCATACTTGGCTCCATTGCCATTGTCAAATGATCCGTAACGCTGTTCGCGTAGTTTTTTATAACTCGTATTTTGTAAAATATGATCTGCGTAAATAAGACCTCGCGCAAAAACATCCATTCCTGAAATATGAGCAATGAACTTATCTTCTAAATCGGTAGAGTTTCTGCGCACTTTTGCATCAAAGTTGATTCCTCCGCCTTGAATTCCACCACCTTCTAAAATAACTAACATGGCTTGAGTAATTTCATAAACATTGATAGGGAATTGATCGGTATCCCAACCATTTTGATAATCACCACGATTCGCATCAATACTTCCTAACATTCCGGCATCTACCGCAACTTGTAACTCATGTTCGAAAGTATGGCCTGCAAGGGTAGCATGATTTACTTCCAGGTTCAATTTGAAATCATCTTGAAGTCCGTATTTATTAAGGAATCCTAATGTCGTTGCGGCATCAAAGTCATATTGATGCTTCATAGGCTCCATCGGTTTTGGTTCAATAAGAAAAGTTCCTTTGAAACCGTGCTTGCGTGCATAATCTCGACAAATAGTCAGGAATTGTCCCATGTGGTCTAATTCTCTTTTCATGTCGGTATTCAAAAGACTCATGTATCCCTCACGACCTCCCCAAAAAACGTAATTCTCACCACCTAAAGCAATGGTTGCATCAATTGCAATTTTGGCTTGAGCTGCAGCATGAGCAACTACATCAAAATTAGGATTAGTAGAAGCCCCATTCATATAACGCGGATTACTAAACAAGTTTGAAGTTCCCCACAACAGTTTAATTCCTGTTTCTTGTTGCTTAATTTTAGCATAAGCTACCAATTCTTGTACTCGTCTTTCAAATTCTGCCAAAGTTGGTGCTTCATCAACAATATCTAAATCATGAAAACAATAATAAGGTATTCCTAATTTGCTCATAAATTCAAAAGCGGCATCCATTTTGTCTTTGGCCCTTTGAATTGCATCTTCGTTTTTGTTCCAAGCAAATGTTTCTGTTCCAGCCCCAAATGGATCTCCACCAGTATTGCATAAGGTATGCCAGTACGCCATAGAGAAACGCAAATGTTCTTTTAATGTCTTTCCAGCTACTACTCGGTTTTCATCATACCATTTAAAAGCAAGCGGATTATCACTTTCTTTACCTTCGAATTTTATCGTGTCGATGTTTTTAAAATAAGTTTGTTTAGTTGTGTTCATTATTGTTCTAGTTTAATATGATTTTTCCATTCTTGATATAGGTCATGATATTGTGAAGTCAGCGAAGGATTGGGTTCTATTCGTTCGATGCATTTCAACCCTTTAAAAGCTTCATCAAGGGAAGCATAAAACCCAAAACCGTAGGCTGCACCACGTGCTGCACCTTCGGCTCCGGAAGTGTTGTAGAGTTCTAAAGTAGTTTGGGTAGTATTAGTGAAAATTTCTCTGAAAACAGGGCTTAAAAATAAGTTTGCATTCCCTGCTCTCACAACATCTCCAGATGCTCCTACGGATTTCATGACATCAAAACCGTAATTCATTGCAAACACAATTCCCTCACAAGCTGATCTAATGAGGTGTCCGGATTGATGGATGTTAAAGTTTAAATTCTGAATCCCTGAATTGGCATTCTTATTATTAAAAATACGTTCGACACCATTCCCAAAAGGGTAGAAGCGAAGGCCTTTGCTTCCTACTTCAACTTTTGCGGCTTCAGCATTAAGCGTTTCGTATGCAATTAGATTTGCTTTGTCAACGGACATGATTTTTCGTAGCCATTGGTACAAAATACCGGAACCATTAATGCAAAGCATCACCCCATTGTTTTTTTGAGATTCGGTGTTATTTACATGCAAGAACGTATTGATGCGATTTTCTTTGTCATAGATATCCTTGTCGCTTACAGCATAAATTACAGCTGAAGTTCCAGCTGTAGTAGCTATTTCTCCTGGCTTTAGTACATTTAGTGATAATGCATTGTTAGGTTGGTCACCGGCACGATACGTTATTTTGGTGTTTTTGTCTAGACCTAATTCAATAGCTATATCTTGATTTATAGTAGCTTGGTAGCCAAAATTGGGTACAATTTCAGGAATCATTTTCTCTGGAAGTCCCATTTCTTGAAGTATTTCGGTAGCTAAACTTCCTTTTGCAAAATTCCATAATGCGGCTTCTGATAATCCCGAAGTGCTGATTTGTGGAATCCCTGAAAGTTTTGCGGCTATAAAATCACCGGGAAGCATCATGTAGGCAGCTTTTTCAAAAACTTCAGGTTCATTGGTTTGAACCCATTTTAATTTAGAAGCTGTAAAATTCCCTGGACTTCCCAGAATTTGTTGTTGGCAGTATTCCGATCCCATACGATTGTATGTCTCGCTACCTATGATTGCAGCTCTGCTGTCGCACCAAATAATCGAAGGACGCACAGGATTCAATTTTTCATCGGTTAAAACCAAACCATGCATTTGATAGGCTATGCCAATTCCTGCTATTTGTTTTAAATCAATATGCTGTTTTGTTCCTAAAACTTGTATGCCATTCTTAACATTTTGCCACCAAGAATTAGGATCTTGTTCAGCCCAACCAAATTTAGGCGCAATAATATCCATCTCAAATTCAGGAACAGTTACTGAACCAACAGTAATTCCTTTTTCGGGATCAAATACCGATAATTTTATCGACGAGCTTCCTAAATCTATTCCTAAAAAATACATATTACTTGTTTTTAAGGGGTTGTATGTGTTGTTTATGTTTGCTTTTTTAAACTTACATTCAGATTAACTATATGCTTATGGTTAATTTGACTACAAGTGTAAGACATTTTTTTATATTAACAATATTTTATGTTTAAAAATTTGTAATTAATAATTAATTGAGGGTATTATTATACATTTGTATCAAATAAAGGCAGTGTTATCTGATAAAAATTATTTTTTTTAAATTTTAACTGCAAATGAATTTTTTAAAGATAATCTGTCAATAATTCCGTTATTTTTTTAAATATTTACAAAAAAAGCATTTGAGCTTTAAAACACAGAAAGAAAATAAGATTTGGTTTTTAATTTTTTTTCTATATTTCATTCAAATTTTTAGACTATGGTTGAAAATAACACGGAAACGAATTCCTTAAAAACAGTGGAACAATCAGCCATGAATGCAATAACGATTGACTGTGTAATATTTGGTTTTGACAACGGGATTTTAGAAGTTCTTTTGGTGCAACATGCTGAAGGTATTAGTAAAGGAAAATGGGGACTTCCGGGAGGTTGGATAAAAAAGAAAGAAAGTATAGATAATGCTGCCCATCGATTGTTGGGAGAACTTACAGGGTTAGATAAAATATTCTTAGAGCAATTGAAAGCTTTTGGAGAGCCGGATCGTTTTCCGTTAAGAAGAGTTATTACAATTGGTTATTATGCTTTGATTAAAAGGGCCGATTATAATGTAAAGGCTGGTTTTACTGCAGCTGATGCAAAATGGTATAAAATTAATGAGATACCGGATTTAATTTATGACCACAATGAAATTTTAGATTACAGCTTAAAACAATTACGCAATCGGGTGCGTCAGGCTCCCATAGGTTTTAATCTTTTGCCTGAAAAGTTTACTTTGTTAGAACTCATGCATCTTTATGAGGAGGTTTTGGGAGTAGAGATGGATAAATCTAATTTTCGTAGAAAAATTCTGCACATGAAGTTACTGCTTGCTTTGGATGAAAAGCAACAAGATGTTTCCCATAGAGCAGCAAAGTTGTATAAATTTGATGCTGAAATTTATGAAAAGCTAACTCAAAAAGGGTTCAATTTCGAGTTTTGATTTAATTTATTTCTTGAAATTAGATCTATTTTACTTATTAACAATCTCTAAAATTAACTTTTGTTACTTACTCGCATAAAAGCATATTGAGTAATTTTGTACAATGTATGCTTTAGTCGACTGTAACAATTTCTACGCTTCTTGCGAAAGGGTTTTTCAACCTCAATTTGCAGGAAAACCTATTGCAATATTGTCAAATAATGATGGTTGTGTAATTTCCAGAAGCAGTGAAGCTAAAGCGGCTGGAATCCCAATGGGTGCACCCGCTTTTAAAATCAAGGAGCTAGTAAAAGAGAAAGGAGTAACGTTATTTTCTTCGAATTATGCCCTTTATGGTGATTTGAGTAATAGAGTCATGTCAATTTTGGGACAGTTCACGCCTAATTTAGAAATTTATAGTATTGATGAAGCTTTTCTGAATTTTGACGGTATGAATGTTTTGGACTATCATGATTATGGGGTTCAAATGAAAACCCGCATCCAAAAATGGGTAGGAATTCCGGTTTGCATTGGCTTTGCCGAAACCAAAGCATTGTCAAAAGTAGCCAATAAAATAGCTAAGAAATTTCAAGAGAGAACGGCAGGTGTTTATGTAATAGACAGTGATGAAAAACGTATCAAAGCTTTAAAATGGACTAAAATTGAAGATGTTTGGGGAATTGGCTATCGGATGAATAAAAAGATGAAAGCACGAAATATTGCCACTGCTTTAGACTTTATAGCACCACAACACGAATCTTGGATTAAGAAAGAAATGGGAGTTGTAGGCCTTCGGTTAAAATATGAATTAGAAGGGAAATCTGTTTTAGATTTAGAACCTCTTGCAGATCAAAAAAAGAGTATTGCTATTACCAGAAGTTTTCCAAAACAAATCTCTGATTTTGATTTGTTGCGGGAACGTATTGCCACCTTTGCATCAGTTTGTGCTGAGAAATTACGGAAACAAAACTCTTGTTGTCATACGATTATAGTACTGTTGGTCATTGATAAACATACGGTGCAAACTTCTAAATATTATTTTAATATGGCCGTTACCCTGCCTTTTGCAACGAATTCAACCTTAACAATATCGAATGCTGCCATTGATATGTTTCAGCAATTGTATAAGGGAAATGAGAATATAAAATTCAAAAAAGCAGGCGTTATTGTCACTGAACTTATTGATGAAAACAGAAAACAGTTGCAGCTATTTGAGGAGGAAAACCCAAAACATTTGGAGTTAATGAAAGTAATGGATCGTCTCAATAATAAAATTGGAGAGAAAAAAGTAAAGTTAGCCACTCAAAATTTAAGCTTGACTTGGAATATGAATCAGAAGCATTTGTCGCCAAAATACACTACTAATTTTAAAGATATTCTAGAAATAAAATGCCAGTAAACAAAGAACAAAAACTAACATTCTTTCTGCCGGATTTTGAAAGTGATTTAAAAATTCCTTTTATATCCGAAGGCGTTTCAGCGGGATTTCCCTCACCGGCAGCTGATTTTATGGAAACGAATATCGATTTAAACAAAGAGCTAAGTGAAAATCCTTTAGCCACTTTTTATATCAAAGTCAAAGGGAATTCAATGATTGATGCGGGTATAAATGACAAGGATGTACTTGTAGTAGATCGAAGTTTAGAACCGCAAAACAATAAAATCGCCATTTGTTTTATCGATGGAGAATTTACGGTGAAACGCATTCAACTCGAGAAAGATTGTTTGTATCTCATGCCTGAAAATGCTAATTATTCTCCTATAAAAGTGAGTGAGGAAAATCAATTGATTATCTGGGGAATCGTGACTTATGTGATAAAAAAGCTTTAAAACCAGTTGCTTATTGTATTGGAGAAAGAATTTGTAGGGTGCTAATTATTGAAAACAAAAAAACCTGCCCAAACGAATGGACAGGTTCTAAATTCTAAAATATAATTAGGTATTAAAGCGTATGTTTTGGATTAAAACCATCTTCACTTAGTTCAGTGTGAACATAATCGGCAACCATTTCAGCTTCGTAGTCTGTTTTTTCTCCTTTGCTAAATTTAGAAATTAATTTCTCCATAATTTCATAAATTACAGGAACGACAATCAAGGTTAAGAATAACGAAGAAATCAATCCTCCAATAATTACCCAAGCCAAACCATTTTTCCATTCAGCTCCGGCTCCAGATGCTAATGCAATTGGGAACATACCAAATACCATCGCAATAGTTGTCATCAAAATTGGACGAAGTCTCGCGTGATTCGCTTGAATTAATGCCGTTCTTATCGATTCTCCTGCGGCTCTTCTTTGATTGGTGTAATCGACTAGCATAATTGCATTTTTACACACTAAACCAATAAGCATGATTACTCCAAGAATGGTGAAAATATTCAAAGTGTTATTCGTTAACGCTAAAGCTAACATTGCTCCAATGAACGAAAGCGGAATAGCAAATAATACCACAAATGGATGGACAAAACTGTCATATAAAGAAACCATTACAAGATAAACTAAGATTATAGCTGCTAATAAGGCTATTCCTAATGTTCCAAAACCTTCACTTTGGTTTTCTTGATCGCCACCCCAAATATAGTTTACACCAGTTGGTTTTTCTAACTTGTCAAGTTTTTCTTGCCATTGCGAAACAATGGTTCCAGAAGCCACACCTACATTTTGACCTTGTACCGTTACCGAAGCAGTTTTGTCTCTACGTTCTAATTGACTTGGTCCGGAACCTTCCTTGATTGTTGCAAATTGCGATAATTTAATTTGCTGACCAGATGAGTTGATGAAAATTAGATTACTAACATCTTCAATACTTTTTCTGTCAAAACTATTGTACCTTATATTGATGTCATATTCGTATTCACCGGCTCTGAATTTTCCATCTGTGTTTCCGGAATAAGCGGTTTGCATTGTTCCTCCTACTGTTTGTAAAGTAAGTCCAAGAGCAGCCATTTTATCTCTGTCAACCTGTACGTTAATTTCTGGATTTCCATCTTCAACAGTAAGTTTAATCTCGGTAGTACCAGGAATTGTTTTTAATTCAGCTTCAGCTAATTTGGCAAATTTCATGGCGCTTTCCACGTTTGGCCCAGTTACAATTAAACCTAAAGTTGCAATTTCAGCTGTTCCTAAAATACCAACCGGAGCTGTTTTTACTTTGGCACCAACTAATATTTTTTCTAGTTTTCTTTTGATTTTTGCGGCATAAACTGATGCTCCCTCAGTACGCTCTTTTTGTTCAATCATTTTTACGTCAATCTCAGCTTTATAAGCAGTTGCCTGTGAGGCACCAAAACCTTCGCTCGTTTGCCCAACAGTTGTAATTTGACTGTGAACATATTCTTGTGTTTTCAAAAAAGCTTCTGCTTTTTGAGTCATAAAGTTGGTTTGTTCTAATGACGCATCTTTTGGCATTTCTATTTGAACTAAAAACTCACCACTATCTGATGTTGCAAAGAATTCGCCACCTATAAAACCTCCTGCAGCTAATCCGATAGTTGATGCGAAAAAGAGGACAAGAACAATTGCTAAGGTCGTTTTATAATGATCTAAACACCATGTCAATAAATGGGAGATCCAGTTGATGAAACGGGTTAAATAGCTTTCAAATCCAAGGATAATCCTTCCGAAAAGATTTTTACCTTCAATATGTTCTAATTTTCCATAACGGGAAGACAACCAAGGAATAATGGTAAACGAAGCTAGTAATGACAATAATGTTGAGATAATAACGGTTACACAAAACTGTGTAATAATGTTTGAAACCAAACCTGAACTCATGGCGATTGGTAAAAACACAACCACAATAACTAAAGTAATTGACACTACAGTTCCACCAATTTCAGCTGTTCCGTCATAAGCAGCACGAACGCGGTTTTTACCCATTTCCATGTGCCTGTAAATGTTTTCAAGGACCACGATGGCATCATCGACAAGAATACCAACTACAAGAGATAATCCAAGTAAACTCATTAAGTTTAAAGTGTATCCCATCAAATAAATCCCAATAAATGTAGCAATTAATGATGCTGGAATAGAAACCATTACAATAAGCGAGTTTCTAATACTGTGTAAGAAAAACAACATTACAAAGGCAACTAAAAGTACTGCAATCAATAAATCATGTACAACAGAATCAGCAGCTTCAAGTGTAAAAATAGTACTGTCTTTGGCTACTTGAAGTTGTAATCCATTTTTTTTATAATCAGTTGTAAGTTTGTTTATTGTTTTAATCAATACCTCACTTACGGCAACTGCATTTGCATCAGATTGTTTAATAATTTGTAAAACGATAGCGCTTTTTTGATCGATTCGTGATATTTTTTCAGCAATTTTTTGAGTATCCTGGACATCGGCAATATCACCAAGACGAACTTGAACTCCGTTTTGAGACGAGACTACTAAATTGCGCAATTCTTCAACATTTTTATATTTCCCCGCTAAACGAATTAATATTTTTTGATCACGAGTTTGAATATTTCCTGTTGGGAAATCTAAATTGGAACTCAAAATAGTTTGCTGCACTTGCGGAACTGAAAGACCATAACCTTGCAGTTTTGCAGCATCAAGATTGACTTGAATTTCACGTTCTTGTCCTCCAATAACGTTTACTTGCGCAACACCTGCAACTCGAGAAAGAACTGGAGCTATTTTTTTATCAATTAAGTCATAAAAAGCGACTTCATCCATTTTTCCGTTGGCACCAATGGTTATAATTGGTAAATCGCTCAAAGAGAATTTAGATAATGAAGGCGTCTTGGCATCATCTGGTAAATCACTGATGATGGCATTTATTTTTCGTTGCGCATCATTCATCGAGATGTCAACTTTGGCATTTGAATTAAACGAAATCGATACGACTGACAAACTTTCGTAGGATTTAGAATCAATTTTTTTGATGTTTTCTAGAGAAGCAACGGCATCTTCTATTTTTTTGGTTACCGTGTTTTCTACCTCACTTGGTGAAGCTCCAGGATATACCGTTGCAATGGTAATTACGTTTTGTTCGAATTTAGGAATTAATTCGTAGCCCAGTTGACTGTAGCTGAATAGTCCGCCTAATATCAGCATTGTAAACAATACAATTACTAAGGAGGGACGTTTTATAGATATTTCTGCTAATTTCATATATTTGTTTTTTAGGTCTTAAAGTTTACGGTATAAAGTCTTAGTGTTTCTACTTTTGACTTTTCTACTTTTGACTTTATGACTTTCTACTATTTTATAATATCTACTTTAGATCCGTCTTGAAGGTTAATTTGGCCTGTAACAATCACAGTTTCACCATCAGAAAGACCGTTTAAAATTTCTACTTTGTCTCCAATGATTCTACCTGCGGTAACCTTTTTTAGTTTAGCAATTCCATTTTCGACTGTAAATATTTGGTTGCTGCTTACACTACCTACAAATGCATTTCTAGGAACAATCATCAACGATTGTTTTTGTTGGTTTGAAGCAAATTCAGCTGTTCCGTACATTCCTGCTTTCAAATCATTAGAGGAATTGTTGGCAATTTCTATTTCTATAGGAAAGTTTAAACGGGAATCCGCTTTTGGAGCGATAAAAGTAATTTTACCTGAAAAATTAGCATCAGGATAAACACTTGCTTTAACATTTACATTGTTTCCTAATTTTAAGCTGGCTACTTGATTTTCATTAACCGTAACTTTTAATTTTAGCCTAGTAACATTTACAATGTCAAACATTTGGGTTGCAGCACCAAGAACTGATCCTGGCTCAATATATCTTTTGTTTACAATTCCGTTAATGGTGGATTTGATGTTCGTATCACCAATATTGACTTTAGCTTGTTGCAATCTTGATTTTGCAGTAACAAGCCCTAATTTTGCCTGGTCTAATTGTTGTTTTGTAACTCCTCCTGTTTTGAATGCATTTTCAAAACGATTATAATCAGTTAATGCATTTTGGTAGGAAGCTTGTGCTGTTTCTAAGTCTGATGTTATTTGTTCACTTCTTACAATTGCCAGAGTTTGACCTATATGTACTGTCGATCCTTCATCTACTAAAACACGTACCACTCTTCCAGGTTTTTCAGCAGAAAAGCTCAATTCTTGCAGTGGCTCAAAATTTCCATTAGCCGAAAAATCAAGTGAAACTTCATCTGTTTTTACCGTTTCAACTTTAACAGAAACACTTGCATTTTTTTGAGCAACAACATCTGTTTTTGCTTTATTTTCTTTTTTATTGTTTGTTAAAACTACTGCTATGATTGCTAGTGCGCCTAAAATAATTATTCCGGTTATTATATTTTTCTTCATGTTATTAGTTGTTTAGTAATGTTTTTAATTCTCCTTTTGATTTGATTAATTGAATTTCTGCCAGTTTGTAATCTAATATTGCAGAAGTATAATTGTTCTGTGCCTCTGTCAATGAATTTTCTGCATCCAATAAATCAGTTAAAGAAGCCAATCCTTGTATGTAATTATTTCTGGTGTTGTTTAATACTTCTTGTGCTAATTGCGCATTTTCCTTTTGATTATTTATCGTAATGACGCTGTTGTTAATTTGAATGTTAGCATTTTCATACGCTAAATCAAGACTTAATTTGGTGTCTTTTATGTCTTCTTTCAAGGATCTTAAATTAACATCAGCTTGTCTTACTTTGGCTCGAGTTCCAAATCCGGTAAAAATGGGAACTTTTAAGTTCAAGCCAATAGAAGAGTAATCAGACCAGTAAACACCATCAGCAGGTTTTGCTCCCCAAGGCATTTTTGGGCCCTGACCAATATAATTGTAGCCCGCTGAAAGGGAAAGTGTTGGGTAGTATGCCGCTTCATCTGCTTTCTTTTGAAACATTAATAATTGTTCTTGTTTTTTCAAAAGCAAATATTCTGTTCTGTTTGCTGTATTTGGCGCTTCAGAGAATGCTTGAGGCGTAACTTGAAATTCAGTTTGTGGAATAGTAATTTTAGTTTCAATTGGCATTCCAATGTAAAATTTCAAAGCATTTTCTTGTAATTGAACTGCATTTAAAATTTGCTGACGTTGTGTATTGATGTTCGAAATTTTTACTAAAATTCTATCCAAGTCAATTTTTTTGGCAAGACCATTGTCAAATTGTCCTTTAATTATCGTTTTCACTTTGTTGGTATTCACATAAGTACTGTCCAGAACATTTAATTTTTGTCTTTGAACATAAACCTGATAGTAATTATTTGCAACTCTTTCAATTACTTGTTCTTCTGTTAATTGATCATTTATCTGATAGAATTCTCTAGTTGATCTGGCAGCTTTTAATCCGGTAAACACAGATTGGTCAAAAAGTGTTTGTGTTAAAGAAACCCCAGCTGTGGAGTTCCATTTTTGTCCAAAATTAAGTTTAACGGTAGTTCCAGGTTCACCACCAAAAGAGCCTCCGTCAAGGAATGTAGTTTGTAAAATAGGGTTGTATGTTAAACCTCCATTAGCTGAAATTTGTGGTAATGCTCTGGAACGAACTTCTTGAATTTGGTATTCGCTGTTTTCTACTTTAAGTTTGGCTTTTTTAGCATCTGCTTTATTTTCTAAAGCATAAGTAATCGCATCTTTAAGCGTTAGCGATTTGGTATCTTGTGATTTTGCAGTTATTGCAAATATCAAGAAGGTGATTAAAATTATATTTTTCATTATATATTAGGGTTTAGTAATTGTTTTTCAAGTTCAATAATTCCTTTTTCTGTTGCCATAGCTCTGGTGTGGTATTCTAGAATTTCAAGTTCTATTTTTTGGGCTTCTTTTTCAGATTTAGTATTTCCATTAATACTAAAAATAAGGATATAATAAAACCGTACATAGGTTTCTATGTTTAGATCACTTCGATACAAACCTTGTTTAATTCCTTTTTCAATATTTTGTTTGAATATGGTGTTGCACTCTTCTATTTCTCTTGACATTACCTTATTATGTATTTCAGGGTAGTGCTTTTTTAATTGGTAAATAGGGGAGGTGTCTGAGGATTTAAACATTTCCTTGAACATTTTTCTTATCTCAAAATTTTCCTCAATGGCATTGTAATTTTTAGCAATGATGCTATAAATAATTTGATGCACTTCTTTATGTATTGTAGCTGTGCTTTCCTCAATTAGTAATTCTTTATTACAAAAGTATTTGTAGATTGTTTTTTTAGAAATACACATTTCACCTGCAATATCATCCATTGTAATGCTCTTAAAACCTAGTTTTAAGAACATATCGCTTGCTTTTGATATTATTTTCTCTTTCATTTTGTTTAAATTAAACCAATATTTTTTTAATTTATTTGGAAGTAAATTAAAATTCGAGTACAAATCTAAGAAGGAAACCAAGAACACCAAAATAGTTTCCATTTATTTTTTGTTTTTTTAACCTTTACATAATAGGTCTTAAACTGTGAATTCTAAATTTGCAATGAGCTTAATGTCTTGTCCTGTTGTTATACCACCAGTTTGCGTATATGCATTTGATGTTAATCCAAAGTCGTTACGATTAATAGCTCCAGTTATTTCAAAGGCTGCTTTTTGATCGCCATTATAAGCGCTGATTCCAATGAATTCTGCATCAAGTTCAACAATTTTAGTGATATTTTTGATAGTTAAATTTCCTTTTAAAAAATTAATATTCTTATTTACTTTTTGAAAAGAGGTTGATTTAAAACTTATTATTGGATATTCATTAACATCCAAAAAATCATTCAGTCTTAGATGCGAATCAATTTGTTCCAGTTTCGTATCGGTGTTGTTCACATCCAAAGAAAATTCTATTGAAGCATCTTCAATTTCATTGTCCTGAATGTCTATATGGCCTTTGAATTTGTTGATTGTCCCTGCCAAATATGCAATTATCGAATGTCTTATTTTAATCAAAACATCAGATTGTGTTGAATCAATTGTCCATGTTGTTGTCATAATGATTTGGGTTATGTGGGTTGGGTTTTCATTTCAAAATAAGTAGAAATGATTGATGTATTAATATGTTAAATTTCGATGCAAATGTATATTGGAAACTTTGAATACCAAAATAGTTTCCGTTGTATTTTAATTATTTAACATTTCATTAAGAAATGCGGTTTGGAATGAAGAGTGAATACTGTAAATTAGCCAAAAATTAATTTATGCATACCATTTACCAGTATCAGGAGTTCATTTCGGAATATTTGCAATCACAATATGAACCCAAAGAGCCCAAAAATTTGTATGAACCCATACATTATATTTTAGATCTTGGAGGAAAAAGAATGCGTCCAGTACTTACACTTATGAGCGCTGAAGTTTTTGATGCGGATTATAAAAGAGCGTTGCCAGCTGCTTTGGCTGTTGAGGTTTTTCATAATTTTTCTTTGGTCCATGATGATATTATGGACGATGCTCCCTTGCGAAGAGGAAAGAAAACGGTGCATGAAAAATGGAATATCAATACGGGTATTTTATCTGGTGATGCAATGCTGATTTTAGCATACCAATATTTTGAAAAGTACGAACCTGTGATTTTTCGTAAACTTGCTAAATTGTTCAGTAAAACGGCTCTTGAAGTTTGTGAAGGACAACAATGGGACGTGGATTTTGAAGTTAGAAATGATGTGACCATTCCTGAATATCTCAAAATGATTGAGTATAAGACAGCCGTTCTTGTAGCTGCTGCAATGAAAATGGGTGCAATAGTTGCACAAACTTCAGAAGAAAATGCAAATTTAATCTATGAATTTGGTTTGAATTTGGGGTTGGCTTTTCAATTACAGGATGATTATCTGGATGCATTTGGTAATCCAGAAACCTTTGGAAAACAAGTAGGAGGTGATATCATAGAAAACAAAAAAACGTATTTGTATCTAAAAGCCATCGAGTTTTCGAATCCAGCAGAAAAAGAGCAATTGTTGCATTCATTTTCTATTAAAATGGATGATAATGCAAGTAAAATTAGTGCCGTGAAAGAAATTTTCAATTCAACTGGCGCATCTCAAGACACGCAAAAAGCTATTGAAGAGTATACATTGAAAGCTTTTGAAACCTTAGAGAAAATGGATATTTCGGAAGATAAAAAAGCGATGTTAAAAGACTTTGGCGAAAATTTAATGGGTAGAAATAAATAATATCACTATTTTTTTTGGCGAAGAATTTTATTCCAAAGAAATATTTTTTTTTCACTGCCTATTTCCTATTTTCGAATCGAGATTATTTATATGATACAACAGCGATACGGCATTTGATATGGACGATAAATATGGGTATTTATTTTTAGGTATATTCTTGTTCGTAATTTGGATTTCATTTTACATAATAAGGAAAGACATTAGAAGAAAGCTAATTAAAGTGAGTTGGTTTGGCGGCTTTGCTGGTTTTATAGCTGAATATTGGTATTTTAAAGATTATTGGCATCCCTATTCAGTACTTGGCAGAAAGATAGTTTCGGTTGAAGATTTTATTTTTGGCTTTACAATTACAGGAATTTCAGTAGTTGCATATGATATTTTCTTTAAAACTAAAGATCAAGAGTTTGTCGCTAATAATAAGAGAATATTTGGAATTATGTTCTTGATTGGCGTGGTGTCATTATTTGTGTTTAATATATTTTTAGGGTATAATTCCATTTTTGTAAGTTCGATTACATTTGTAATACTCACTGTATTTATGTTAATCAACAGAGCTGATTTGTTGAAAGAGGCTTTTTACTCAGGTTTCATTATGCTAATTATGATGTTTGTAAATTATCATATATTGTTTAATATGATTTTTATTGATTTCTGGGATAAATGCTGGCTTTTGGCCAATACTAAATATGGAATAACTATTTATGGTAATATTCCGTTAACAGAAATGATATGGTATTTTACTTGGGGAAGCTTTTCGGGTGTGGCCTATAATTTTGCTTCTGGCAAAAAAAAGATTCAACTTTCAGAATAATAGTCAGCCAAATAATTTAGTCGTAAAAAAATAAAAAATGAATTTCATTGCTCCAATAAATTCCAATAAATTACTCGAAGAAGCCGAAAAGGAATCTTTGTACCTGAAATTAATTGAACAAATCAATAAGGATTTCAATTTGGCCAACGAAGGAATTGATTTTCCGATGAGTGTTTCTCCCAATGAATTGAAGATACAATTACATGAAAAAATCTATCGACTCATTCAATATAAATTTGCCGAATATCTTAATCTACTCTACATAATTGATGTTTCTGAAGAACAAATAAAAAAACTGGATGGCTCGGATTTAGTAATTCTTGCTGAACAAGTAGCTTTTTTAATTTTAAAACGAGAATGGCAAAAAGTGTGGTTCAGGAATAAATATCGTTGATCGCTTTTTTAAGGGTTTTCATTCCTCTCTTTTGGATAGCCCCCGAAAGTTTGAGAGGGTCAGGGATTAAAAATAAACCCTGACAAACGGCATAAACGCATTACCATAGACATTGTTTTTGTCGCTTAGTACATTATAACGTGCGCCAATAGTTACATTTCCAGCTCTATAACCAGCTCCCAGAAACAACCCGGTATTCCAGTAATCTTGTGAGTTGCTGTTAGAACCAATTAAATTGACATTAATTCTTAATTCTTCCAATTCAGCCGAAAGTTGAATTTCCTTTATAGGATTAAGGAGCGCTACAATGCTTCCGCCGTATAAATGGGAAGCGTAATAATTCTTTTGCTTTATGTAAGTGTATTGGACGCCAAGACCCAAAGCTACATATTCATTGAAGTTATAAATAGCACTTGGAGCCAGAGATACATCTGTATATTGAGAGCCAAAACTTAATCCTATCCCTCCTCCAAATTGTACTTTTTTCCAGAAATCACTTTGTGAATGGTTTGCAATTGTTTGTTGTTGAGCCGATAAAAAACAGGAAGAGAATAAGGCTATCGAAATCAATAAAGATCTTAAAATGGCTAATTGATGAGTTTTTTTCATGTTTTTGGGGTTTTTTTAACAAATTTTTACGTAAAAGTACGTAAAAAATAGATTTAGATATACTGGATTATTGTACTTTTGTCAAACTATTTAACAAAAAGTATATTCACTAGCATTATGGATAGGTTTTCATTTTTAAACGCAGCACACACCGAATTTTTCGCACAATTATACGATCAATATTTAGTAAATCCAGATAGCGTAGAGCCAAGTTGGAGAAGTTTTTTTCAAGGTTTTGACTTTGGAATGACCACTTACAATGAGGAGAATCCAGTAACCTACATTGCAAATGTAGCTTCTGGGAATATGGAGAGCACTCATGTATCGGAAAAACTTCAAAAAGAATTTAACGTACTTAAATTGATTGATGGCTATCGTTCTCGTGGGCATTTGTTTACCAAAACAAATCCTGTAAGAGAAAGAAGAGCTACTTTGCCTACACTTGAAATCGCAAATTTTTCGCTTTCTCCGGCTGATTTAAATACGGTCTTTGATGCGGCAAAAGTTATCGGCATTCAGCCTTGTACACTTCAGGAAATTATAATGCACCTTGAGGCAATTTATTGTCAGCATATTGGTGTTGAATACATGTATATTCGTAAGCCTGAAATGATTAATTGGATTCAAGATAAATTAGGAATAAACGATAATCAGCCTAATTTTTCTGCTGATGAAAAGAAATCTATTCTTGACAAATTAAATGAAGCAGTTTCTTTTGAAAATTTCTTACATACAAAATATGTTGGTCAAAAACGATTTTCACTTGAAGGAGGGGAATCTGTAATTCCTGCTTTGGATGCTTTAATTGAAAAGGCTGCCGAAAAAGGAGTAGAGCAATTTGTAATGGGAATGGCACATCGTGGTCGTTTAAATGTTTTGGCCAATATTTTTGGTAAATCAACTCAAGATATTTTTGGTGAGTTTGACGGTAAAGATTACGATCAGGAATATTTTGATGGTGACGTAAAATACCACTTAGGTCTTACGGCTGATAAAGTTACCCGTACAGGTAAAAAAATAAATATCAATTTAGCTCCAAATCCTTCTCACCTAGAAACTGTAGGTGCAGTAATTGAAGGAATCACAAGAGCAAAACAAGATAAATATTTCCCTAATGATTTCTCTAAAGTATTGCCAATTGCCGTTCACGGGGATGCCGCAATTGCCGGTCAGGGAATTCTTTATGAAATAGTGCAAATGGCACAATTGGACGGATATAAAACGGGAGGTACAATTCACATTGTAATCAATAATCAGGTTGGTTTTACAACTAATTATCTGGATGCCCGTTCATCAACCTATTGTACAGATGTTGCCAAAGTAACACTTTCGCCTGTATTACACGTGAATGCAGATGATGCTGAAGCTGTAGTACACGCTATGTCATTTGCGTTGGATTTCAGAATGCAATTTGGTCGTGATGTATTCATTGACTTATTAGGATATAGAAAATACGGACATAATGAAGGTGATGAACCTCGTTTCACGCAGCCAGTTTTATATAAAATTATTGCAAAACATCAAAACCCAAGAGATATTTATGCTGAAAAGCTATTGTCAGAAGGAATTATTGATGCTACATATGTAAACGGATTAGAAAAAGAATACAAATCTAATCTTGAAGTAAATCTTGAAGCTTCCCGTAAAAAAGACTTGACAATCATTACTCCATTTATGAAAAATGAATGGAAAGGTTTTGAACAAGTAACGGATACGCAAATGCTTGAAAACGTCGATACTTCGTATTCTAAAGACGGATTAGATTCTATTATAAAAACAATCTCAAGCTTACCGTCAGATAAGAAGTTCATCAATAAAATAACTAAAATTGTTACTGATAGAAAAACAGGTTACGACAATAACACTATAGATTGGGGAACTGCTGAGGCATTAGCTTATGGTTCGCTTTTGACAGAAGGTTTTGATATTCGTATTTCAGGTCAAGACGTGGAGCGTGGTACATTCTCTCACCGCCACGCAGTGGTTAAAGTAGAAGATTCTGAGGAAGAAGTAATCTTATTGAATGCTATCGAAAACAAAAAAGGGAAATTCAATATTTTCAATTCTCTTTTATCTGAATATGGTGTTTTAGGTTTTGATTATGGCTATGCTTTAGCAAACCCAAATACACTTACAATATGGGAAGCACAGTTTGGAGATTTCAGTAATGGAGCCCAAATTATGATTGACCAATATATTTCTTGTGGAGAAGATAAATGGAACAATCAAAACGGTATTGTTTTATTATTGCCTCACGGTTACGAAGGACAAGGAGCAGAGCATTCATCTGCTAGAATGGAACGTTATTTACAATTGTGTGCCAGACAAAATATGTATGTTGCTGATTGTACAACGCCAGCCAACTTCTTCCACTTGTTGAGAAGACAAATGAAAACTACTTTCCGTAAACCACTTATTGTGTTCACACCAAAAAGTTTATTGCGTGATCCAAGAGTTGTTTCTTCTGTTGAAGAATTTGCAAATGGTAGTTTCCAAGAAACATTTGATGATGAAACAGTAAATAAAGCAGATGTGAAAACATTAGTTTTCTGTACCGGTAAATTCTATTATGACATCACTGCCGAAAGAGAAAATAACGGTCGTAATGATGTTGCTGTAGTTAGAATCGAACAATTGTTCCCATTACCGGTAGAACAATTAAAAGCCATTATCGCTAAATATCCAAACGCGGATGATTATGTTTGGGCACAAGAAGAACCTAAAAACATGGGAGCTTACAGCTATATGTTGATGAATTTCGATTTAGTAAAATGGAGATTGGCTTCACTAAAAGCATATGCAGCACCGGCAGCAGGAAGTTATACAAGAGCAAAACGCCGTCAGGCTGATGCAATACGAATGGTATTCGATAAAAATTTATTTAGATAATAAGGAGCTATTTCCTGCTGTGCGCTATATCTTTTTCTTTTTAAAGAAAAAAGAAAAAGGTAATTGCGAGAGCAATTGGACATCAGGGCTAAAATGGTACATATAATAAGCATAGGTTGTTTTTAGAACAATTTAAAATTTAAAATTCATAATTTAAAATAATAGAACATGATTTTAGAAATGAAAGTCCCATCACCAGGGGAATCTATAAAAGAAGTTGAAATTGCAACTTGGTTAGTAAAAGACGGAGACTATGTAGAGAAAGACCAAGCAATTGCTGAGGTTGATTCTGATAAAGCGACATTAGAATTACCTGCAGAAGCAAGCGGAATCATTACATTAAAAGCAGAAGAAGGTGATGCTGTAGCAGTAGGAGCGGTAGTTTGTTTAATTGATACTAGCGCTGCAAAACCATCTAGTTCTGCACCAGAAGCAGTGGTTGAAGCACCAAAAACTGAAGTTAAAGCAGAAGCGCCAAAAGCAGCTCCGGTAGCAGCAGCTCCGGTAGCAGCAGCTCCAGCAGCAACTTATGCTTCAGGAACTCCATCTCCAGCAGCAAGAAAAATATTAGACGAAAAAAATATTGCACCAGCTTCAGTAACAGGAACTGGAAAAGACGGAAGAATCACTAAAGATGATGCCGTTAATGCAGTGCCATCTATGGGAACACCTACAGGTGGATCTCGCGGAACAGAGCGTACGAAATTATCGATGTTGCGTAGAAAAGTAGCAGAAAGATTAGTAGCTGCTAAAAACGAAACAGCGATGTTGACTACTTTCAATGAAGTAAACATGACGCCAATCAACTTGATTCGTAATGAATACAAAGATGCGTTCAAAGCAAAACACGGCGGAATTGGTTTAGGATACATGTCTTTCTTTACTAAAGCTGTAACTAGAGCATTAAAATTATTCCCGGATGTAAATTCGATGATGGATGGTGATCATAAGATTGCTTTCGATTTTTGCGATATTTCAATTGCGGTTTCAGGACCAAAAGGATTAATGGTTCCTGTAGTTCGTAATGCTGAAAACTTGACTTTCCGCGGAGTTGAAGCAGATATTAAAAGATTAGCATTAAAAGCTCGTGATGGGCAAATTACTGTTGATGATATGACTGGAGGAACGTTCACGATTACTAATGGTGGTGTTTTTGGAAGTATGTTATCTACTCCAATTATTAATCCTCCACAATCTGGAATCCTTGGAATGCACAACATTATCGAACGTCCAATTGCTGTAAACGGTAAAGTGGAAATTCACCCAATGATGTACGTAGCTTTATCTTATGACCACAGAATTATTGATGGTCGTGAGTCTGTAGGTTTCTTGGTTGCAGTAAAAGAAGCTTTAGAAAACCCATTAGAATTATTGATGGACAACAATCCTAAAAAAGCATTAGAATTGTAATACTATAACTTTGTCAAATGACAAAGGAAAAATGCCAATCCCGTCTTGTAAAACAAGACGGGATTTTTTTATGTCTTAAAATCAAAACTAAAAATGTCTGGTAAATTTGTTTTTTTATGGTTACATCTTTTTATTGTGAAAAAAAATATGATAAGTGTAAATTAAAACATTAAAAAATAAGAATTCACCATTACATTACCACAACATAGCAAAAGTAAATAGAATTAAACAATTATTTAAAAGATTAAGTAATAATGATAAGTGTCAGTAATACTAGTGAATACGGCTATTTATAATTAAATAATTTGTTTGTAAAGCTGTATAGTTTTTAGATACTTCTATTTTAAAATCACAAAACAATACATTCATAAATTTGAGAATAACTAATAACTCAAAATTATGAAAAAAATTACTTTGTTCATTTTGGTGTTAATCTCCTGCATAGGATATTCGCAAAATGCACCTATAACTTTCGAGACTGGAGATCCCGGTTCTACTTGGACATTTGGGTCTTTTGAAAATGGAAGTGGAGCTGGATATTCAAAAGTTACTAATCCATTTCCGGGCGGAATTAACACTTCAGCGACGGTAGGGAAATTTATAGCAGGAACAACTGCATCTGGTGCGGCTCCCTATGCTGGATTTGAGTCTGCACATGCTTCGGGTGCAAATGGCATTGGAACTTTTACTTTAAGTGCTTCCAATAGTATCATAAAAATAATGGTATATAAAACTGTCATAAGCGATGTGGCAATCAAATTCGCAATAGCAAATGGTGGTGCTCAACCGGAAATTAAAGTGCCAAATACTAAAATTAACGAATGGGAGGAATTAACTTTTGACTTTTCAGGAAAGATAGGATTGTTTGAAACCATCAATATTGATCAAATTATATTCTTTTTAGATTTCAATGCCAGAACAACAGAAACAACCAGTTATTTTGATAATGTTACTTTTTCAGCAAAACCAACTGCTACTGTTCCAGCAGTTGCTGCGCCAACACCCACGAAACTAGCAGCAGATGTAATTTCGTTGTTTAGCAATGCTTATACTAATGTGACTGTTGATAATTGGAGAGCAGATTGGGGACAATCAGGTAATGTTTTATCTGATATTCAAATTGCTGGAAATGACACTAAAAAATATACTGATTTAAGTTATTTTGGAGTTATTACGGAAGCCAATAAAATTGACGCTTCTGCAATGCTTAATTTTCATGTTGATGTTTGGACACCAAATGTGACTACCTTTAAAATCAAAATAGTAGATTTTGGAGCTGATGGCGTTTACCAAGGAGGTGATGATAAAGAATTTGAAGTTACCCGTACATTAACATTGAGTGGCTGGAATAGTTTAGAAATTCCGCTGTCAGAATTTACAGGTTTGACTACAAAAGCGCATATTGCACAGTTTGTTTTCTCTGGAACTGCAGGAACCATATACATAGATAATGTTTATTTTAACAAAACGGCGGCAGTTATTCCTCCTCCTGCTGCTCCTTATGCGCCAGTTACATTTGAAACAGGCGAGTATGGTTCTACTTGGACTTTGACTTCTTTTGATAATCCTTCTGGACCGTCAACAACATCTTTGTTAAGTATAAATCCCGATAAAACTGGAATCAATAGCTCTAACACAGTTGCAAAATTTACAGCTTTAATTACAGGTGCATGGTATACAGGTTTTGAAACCTCACATGCTTCAGGAGTTAATGGTATTGGGACTTTTACTTTGGACGCAACAAACAGCACGGTTAAAATGATGGTGTATAAAGATGTTATCAGTAAAGTAGGAATCAAGTTTGCACGCCCTGATAATGGTTCGACAGGTGAAATCACAGTCACTAATACTAAAATTAACGAATGGGAAGAATTAACATTCAACTTTGCAGGAAAAATAGGTGAAGGAGTTTCAACAGGAATTGATCAAATTATTGTATTCCCTGATTTTATTCCGGATGGAACAACAAGAGAGGCCAATCATGTATGTTATGTGGATAATATTAGGTTTTCTGCAAAAATAGATGTGCCTGTTGTATCAAGTGTGCCAACAGTTGCAGCGCCGACACCTACGGTTATTGCAGCAAATGTTATTTCGTTATTTAGTAACGCTTATACAAATGTCACTGTTGATAATTGGAGAGCTGATTGGGGACAATCTGGTAATGTTTTATCGGACATTCAAATTGCTGGAAATGATACTAAAAAATATACAGATTTAAGTTATTTTGGAGTCATCACGGAAGCCAATAAAATAGATGCTTCTGCAATGCTTAATTTCCATGTTGATGTTTGGACGCCAAATGTAACTACATTTAAAATCAAAATAGTAGATTTTGGTGCTGATGGCGCTTATCAAGGTGGTGATGATAAGGAATTTGAAGTGACTCGTACATTAGCATTAAGTGGTTGGAATAGTTTAGAAATTCCGCTTTCAGAGTTTACAGGTTTGACTACAAAAGCGCATATTGCACAGTTTGTTTTTTCCGGATCAGCAGGAACAATATATATTGATAATGTCTATTTTAATAAAACAGCTGTAGTTGTTGTCCCAACTGTTCCTACAGTGGCTGCGCCAACGCCTGCGACAGCTCAGTCAAATGTGATTTCATTATTTAGTAATGCTTACACAAATGTAACAGTTGACAATTGGAGAGCTGATTGGGGACAATCAGGAAATGTTTTATCGGACCTTCAAATTGCGGGAAATGATACTAAGAAATATACAGATCTAAGTTATTTTGGAGTTATTACGGAAGCAAATAAAATTGACGCCACTCCAATGCTTTATTTTCATGTTGATGTTTGGACTCCAAATGTAGCTACATTCAAAGTAAAAATCGTAGATTTTGGTGCTGATGGCGCTTATCAAGGCGGTGATGATAAGGAATTTGAAGTGACTCGTACATTAACATTAAGTGGCTGGAATAGTTTAGATATTCCAATGTCAGAGTTTACAGGTTTGACAACAAAAGCACATGTTGCACAGTTTGTTTTCTCCGGATTAGCTGGCACGATTTATATGGATAATGTATATTTTAGTAAAGTAGCCACTAATCTGAGCATTGCTAATTTTGAGATTTCAAAAGTTAGAATGTATCCAAATCCGACTAGTAATTATATGACAATTGAAGCAAATAACACGATTGAAAGAGTCGCTGTTTATAATCTTTTGGGTCAAGAGGTTTTAGTAAAAAGTCCCAAAAATAATTCAACAATCTTACAAACGAGTGAACTTCAAAAAGGAGTATATATAGTAAAAACAGAGATTAACGGAAAAGTCAATGTCGCTAAAATTATTAAAGATTAAATTTGGTTATGTTAGTGTAGTGGAAAAGGGCATCAGGATAACTGATGCTCTTTTTTTTATTTCAATAAGTACAAATAATGATTGTAATAATCCACAATCGCTTTGCCTTTCATTAAAACATCGGCACCTATAATGCCATGTACTGGTTTTGATTTGTGTTGGATCAAGGCTTCATTTACATGGGATAAATCAAAAATAACGAGGTCAAACTCCAAATCTTTCCAATTACCCAATTGAAGTTTATTTTTAAAAGCAATTTGTGTAAACATTCCGTTTGCCCCTGCACCTGAAGCTTTAGTTTTAGATTTCATTGCTTCCAATGAAAATAAATCAATACTTTCAAATCCCACACAACTATTTGAGGCACCTGTATCCAAAATAAAGTTTCCTATGATACCATTGATTTTTGCCTTTATTAAAAGATGCTGTGTTTTGGTAATTTTAAATTTTATTTTCTTGTAATTTTCTTTTTTAAGGATTTCGTGCAGGTTTTTCATTTATGCCAAATTTGTTTCAGATTCTAGTTTTCTGTTAAACAAATATACAAGTAGTTTGTTGGAGTTTTTGATGGAAATATGCGAATCTTTGTTAAACCACTTTCCCTACTAGTATAAATCTTGTAGTTTTGTACACTTAAACTTTACACTTGGAAACAAATACAATAATCACCGACACACACACGCATTTATATTCTGAGGAATTTGATCAGGATCGAAATGAAATGATACAAAGAGCTATAAATGCCGGTGTTTCTCGTTTTTTTATTCCTGCAATCGATTCGTCTTGTACAGCTTCAATGTATGAATTAGAGAAAAATTATCCGGAGAATGTTTTCTTGATGATGGGTTTGCATCCCACGTATGTAAAAGAGAATTATCTCGAAGAGCTGCAGCATGTTGAAAATGAATTAGAGAAAAGGAAATTTTATGCTATAGGTGAAATTGGGATTGATTTGTATTGGGATAAAACCCATTTAGAAGAACAACAGATTGCTTTCAGATTTCAAATTCGATTGGCAAAAAAATATAAGTTACCTATTGTCATTCATTGCCGAGAAGCTTTTGATGAAATTTTTGAAATTTTGGAAGATGAAAAATCGGATGATTTATTTGGTATTTTTCATTGTTTTTCAGGTACATACGAACAAGCTCAAAAAGCAATTTCCTATAATATGAAGCTTGGAATAGGAGGTGTCGTCACTTTTAAAAACGGTAAAATTGATCAGTTTTTGAATCAAATAGATTTAAAATACATTGTTTTAGAAACGGATTCCCCATATTTAGCGCCTATTCCTTATAGAGGAAAAAGAAATGAAAGTAGCTACCTTGTAAATGTTGTAAATAAGTTATCCGATATTTATGGTCTGACGCCAAATGAAATTGCAACAATAACAACAGAGAATTCTAAAGCTATTTTTGGGATTTAAAACAAATTTACTTTTTTTTTAACTTTTTTTTTGTTCATTTGCCCACACAAACATAGAAAACTAACAATGCAGAAATTTGACGCTATTCGGCCATTTTATGACTCTGAAATTAACGAGGCTCTTCAAAGTGTGATTCATCATCCTATGATGAAAGCATTAATGAATTTTTCTTTTCCGGATGTTGCTGACGAAGTTTGGAAAGAGCAACTTCGAAAAACGCATTCTATTCGTGATTTTCAATGCAATTTTATTTATAACTCCGTTCAGAAAGTGCTAGAAAAAAGCTCAGAAGGATTAACTACTTCGGGTTTCGAAAATTTAGAGCCTAATACGGCTTACTTATTTATTTCGAATCATCGAGATATTCTTTTAGATACTACTTTGTTGAACGCAGCTTTATTTGAGCATGGATTAGTGATGACGGCTTCTGCAATTGGAGATAATTTGGTGAAAAAATCTTTTTTGAACACTTTAGCAAAATTGAATCGTAATTTTCTCGTTCAACGTGGCTTAACGCCAAGGGAAATGTTGCAAAGTTCAAAGTTATTATCAGAATATATAGGTAATTTATTGCTTCATGAAAATCGTTCAGTTTGGATTGCTCAACGCGAAGGAAGGACTAAAGATGGGAATGATGCGACAAATCCAGGTGTTTTAAAAATGTTGGGAATGGCTTCTGATGAAAAGAATTTGATGGATTATTTCAAAAAACTTAAAATCGTCCCAGTTTCCATTTCCTATGAATACGACCCAACTGACGCTTTGAAAATGCCTCAATTAATGGCTGAAGCCAATAATGAAGTGTACATAAAAGAAGAGAATGAAGATTTTATGACCATTCTTAGCGGCGCTTTGGGACAGAAGAAAAGAATTCACATTCACATAGGAAAAGTTTTAGATACAGAAATAGATGCAATCGGCGCTATAAATGACAATTGTAACAAGCAAATATTAGCTTTGGCACAAGTTATTGATGACTCAATATTGTCAAATTATAAACTGTGGCCGACCAATTATATTGCTTATGATATTGTTAATAAAATCAATACTCATTCCCATCTTTATACAGAAAATGAGAAATCACTTTTTGAACGTAGGTTAGAGATGCGTATTGATGAAACTAATCCCATTGCATTACAAGGATTTTTAGCTATGTATTCTAATCCTGTAGTTAATAAATCAAAATACCATAATGTTATCTAAAGCTAAAATACTGCTCATTTATACTGGTGGAACCATTGGTATGAGTAAAGATTTTGAAACTGGTGCGCTCAAGGCTTTCAATTTTAGTAAATTATTGCAACGGATTCCTGAACTGAAACAATTAGATTGTGAAATAGAGACTATTTCTTTCGAAATTCCCATTGATTCTTCTAATATGAATCCTCACGAATGGGCCAAAATTGGTTCGATTATAGAAGAAAATTATGCGGCCTTTGATGGATTTGTCGTACTTCATGGATCAGATACTATGTCGTATTCAGCATCGGCATTGAGTTTTATGCTCGAAAATTTGTCGAAACCAGTTATTTTTACCGGTTCGCAGTTGCCTATTGGAGATTTGCGTACGGATGCCAAAGAGAATCTGATTACCGCAATCCAAATCGCATCTTTGCGTGAAAATGGAAAAGCTGTAATAAGAGAAGTTTGCCTTTATTTTGAATATAAATTATATCGAGGTAACCGAACAATTAAAATAAATGCAGAACATTTCAAAGCATTTACATCCCCAAATTACCCTGCTTTGATAGAATCTGGGGTTCATTTAAATAGGAATAACGAATTGTTTTTACCGATACCAAGAGTTAGGAAATTAAAGGTTCATAAGGATTTAGATACTAATGTAGTCATCATAAAAATGTTTCCTGGAATTAGTGAAACGGTTTTGTCAGCTATTTTTAATATTCAAAATCTTAAAGGAATTGTATTAGAAACCTATGGGTCAGGTAATGCTCCAACCGAAGAGTGGTTTATAGATTTATTGATAAAAGCCATTGAAAAAGGATTGTATATCATTAATGTTACACAATGTTCGGGCGGAAGCGTTAATATGGGTCAATATGAAACTAGCACTGGAATGAAGAAAATAGGAGTAATTTCAGGAAAAGACATCACTACCGAAGCAGCGATCACAAAATTAATGTATTTATTGAGTCAAAAAATTGAGGCAAAAGATTTCAAAACGATTTTTGAAACTTCTTTACGGGGTGAAATGGTATAATATTCAGATTTTACTTTTCTAACTCATTTTTTTTCATGTTATTTGCAAACCAAAATAGAGAGGTGTCCGAGTGGTTGAAGGAGCTAGCCTGGAAAGCTAGTATATGGGTAACTGTATCGTGGGTTCGAATCCCATCCTCTCTGCTGAATAATTAAAAACCCAATCACTATAATTGAAGTGATTGGGTTTTTTTATGATTATAATTAGTTCAATTTTTTCTTGTACTGCAAACTTTGGATCAATATAAAAAGAAATCAATCCTTGATTTTGTTGATACTGTTTTTTTTGAAATACGATACTATTGAGTTGAATCAAAAAAATAAGAAATTGTTTTAAATTACCTTAAGGTTAAACAATTTTTATCTAGACGTTTTTTCAGTGTTAATTTTAATATTATTTCATGAATTTTCTAAATTAAAGCGTTTCGTTTTTTATAAATATAAAAAATAAGAAAAAAACTACTATATGTGTTAAATAGTGTATTTAGTCGGTTAAATTTGTAGTTTAATCTAAAATGTTTTAAATTTAAGTAAGCATTTAAGATTTGGTATACCTCTAAATAAAATTTTGAAATTAGAAAACTTGATAGTTCTAAAAAAGTTAGAGTATAGGTTTTACTGCTGAAAGGAATAGTTAAAGGATTTAAATTAAATAGTTAAAATATGGAAACAGATAACAAACAAAACACAGTGTTTTTGATCATCGGCGGATTTTTTGTTGCTAGTGTGAGTTTATCAGTAGCAATTTTAATGGGAGTTTCTATTTGGGAAATTTATACTTTGACTTAATATGACAAAAGTATCTATAGAAACCTATGAATCTTCAAATACCACTAAAGTTTTAGCTTTAATGGTATTTGAAGATAAAAATGCTTACGCTTAGATTTTAACTAAATATCTTTTAACAAAGGATAGACCTTTTTGAATTTATCAAAACTTTGCTCATAGATTTCTTTAGAATCTTTATTAGGTAAAAAGGTTTTTCCAATTTTGGGATGATTTGAAACGGTGATTCCTCTAGCTTTAAACCCAATTAAAACAGCCCCCCAAGCAGATGCTTCAATAGTTTCTGCGACGATTACTTTCATTTGGAAAATATCAGCGACCATCTGTAGCCAGAGTTCACTTTTTCCAAAACCACCGCTCGCCATTACAGTGATTTTATGTCTTTCGCCAGAGTTAGGAAGTAAGATTTCAGTGATGCTCAGCAATCCGAATAAAATTCCTTCTAAGGTGGCACGAATCAAGTGTGCTTTGGAATGGATAATGCGGATGCCTAAAAGTGTCCCTTGTGCTGAAGCATCCCAAATAGGTGCTCTTTCGCCTAATAAATAAGGGACAAAAAGCAAGCCTTCAGAGCCTGCAGGAATTGTTTCTGCTAGTTCGAATAATTCTTCAAAAGATTCATCTGTTTTTAAAATGGATTCTTTCAGCCATTGCAAAACAATTGCGCCATTATTTACGGCTCCTAATTTTAAGTATTTATTGTCTATCAAATGGTAACATTGCGTTCGCATTTTGGAATCAATAAAAGGTTTGTCAACTGGCAAACGCACCGCACCGCTGGTTCCAATAGATAACGCCATACGTCCTTTTTCCATTGCTCCTGTTCCTAAATTTGCCAATACGCCGTCACCACCACCCAAAATATAATGAAAACCATCGAATAGTCCTTTGCTTTGATGCATTGGACTAATAATAGCGGGAAGTTGCGATTCTTCTATTTTTAAATAATCCAAAATATCCAAATCCCATTCTAGAGTATGAATGTTCATTAAGCCAGTTCCGGAAGCCATCGAGGAATCAGTTACATATTCTCCCGTAAGATGATGCCAAATGTATTCTTTAATACTAATGAATTTGAAAGCCTTGGAAAAGGGTGTTATGTCATTTTCTTTCAACCAGGCAATTTTTGTCATGGGTGAAAAAGTATGAATAGGGATTCCTGTTTTTTGATAAAAATGAAGTCCTTGTCCTGATTCTTTTAATGCTTCGGCCAATGAATGAGCTCGATTATCTGCCCATAGAATCGCATCAGTAATCGGTTTTCCAGTTTTATCTATTGCAATTATACTTTGCATTGCCGAACTAAAACTGATGAATTCCGGCTTGATTTCCTTTGTGATCTCGTTAATGCATTGTAAAACGGCATCTAAAATTTCCGCTGGTTTTTGTATACTCCAATCAGGTTTTGGGTGATACATGGGGTATGACTGGGTAAATTGACGAATCACTTTCCCTGTTTTGTCAAAACACACTGCTTTAGTTGCTGTGGTGCCAATGTCTATTCCGATATAAAACTGCTCCATTTAATTATTTTTTTCAAAAGGCTGAACCTTATCCCACAAATAAATTCAGTAACAATACGCCAGCTAATCCCATTATTCCGATTATCGTTTCCATCACCGTCCATGTTTTAAATGTATCTGAAATACTGATTCCGAAATACTCTTTGAACATCCAGAATCCCGTATCATTCACATGCGAACACATTAAACTTCCTGCACCTATAGACAATACCATTAATTCAGGACTTATCCCCGAACTAACAACCAAAGGCTGCACAATTCCTGCCGCCGTTAATCCGGCAACGGTTGCTGAACCCAATGCAATGCGAATAATTGTCGCAATTAACCAACCTAAAAGTAAAGGAGAAAGTGTTGATTGTTCGAAAGAAGCAGCTAAATCAGTACCAATACCGCTGTCAATTAATACTTGTTTGAATGCCCCACCAGCCGCAATAATCATAATAATCATGGTAGCAGAACTCAGTGCCGAACTGGATTTGTCCATAATAACCTGCATTTTCCGGCCGCGATTGATGCCTAAAAATACAATTGCAAATAATACTGCAATGAGCATCGAAGTCGTTGGATTTCCAATGAATGCAAGAATATGACGGAATGAAGATGTTTCGGGTAAGGTTAATTCGCTTGTTGTTGCCAATGCCATTAAGATAACCGGAATTAGAGCCGTAAGAAAACTGATGCCGAAAGAGGGCATTTCATTTTCTTCAAATGTTTTACTTTCAAATAATCCTTTGGGAGGATTGGCTACAATTTTCTTGATGAATTCCGGAAAAATAATACCTGCAAGTAGTAACGTTGGAATAGCAATCACCAATCCGTAAAGTAATGTTTTTCCAATATCTGCCTTAAAAATTACGGCAATGGCTGTTGGTCCCGGATGAGGTGGCAAAAAACCGTGTGTCACCGAAAGTGCAGAAGCCATAGCAATTCCAAGATAAATTATGGGTTGTTTTGTGCTTTTTGCGACAGCGAAAACCATAGGAATCAAAATCACAAAACCAGCATTGTAAAACATCGAAATACCTACTGCAAAACCGGTAAGCAGCATCGCCCATTTGATGTGTTTTATACCGAAAGACCGTATCATTACCGTACTTATCCGTTGTGCCGCACCACTATCCGAAAGGATGTTTCCTAAGATAACTCCCAAAGCGATAATCAAAATCAAGGATCCCAATGTACTACCAATTCCCTGTTGCAATGAGTTTATGATATCAGGAAAGGCCATGCCTTTAGTAATTCCCACAAAAAGAGAAGCAATAATCAATGAAATAAAGGCATTGAGTTTTACCGCGGATATCAAAACAAGCAATAAGAGTATACTTGCAATTAAAATCAATATGGACATAGGCTGGAATTTTCTAAATTAGAAATTATATTGTGGAAGTCAAATCGAGTGGAGTTTAGGTTTCTTTAAACTTTTAAATAATGTCTTTTTATCACTCATTCTTTTCGACGGCATGACCGCCAAATTCATTGCGAAGTGCTGCTACCACTTTTCCTGAGAAGGTATCCTGCATTTGGGAACGGTAACGCATCATGATTGAAAGTGCAATAACTGGAGTAGGAACGCCTAAATCCAAAGCAGTTTCTAATGTCCATTTCCCTTCGCCTGAAGAATGCATGATTCCTTTAATGCTGTCTAATTTAGGGTCTTTCGAAAAAGCATTTTCGGTGAGTTCCATTAACCAACTGCGTACCACAGAGCCATGATTGAAGAGTTTAGCTGTTTTTTCGAAATCAATGTCAAATTCAGAATGTTCAAAAACCTCAAAACCTTCGGCAATAGATTGCATCATGCCGTATTCTATTCCGTTGTGAACCATTTTAGTAAAATGTCCACTTCCGGCTGCACCGGTATAAAGATGTCCATTTTCGACAGAAATATCCTTGAAAAGCTGCGCTACATATTCAAATACGGCTGCGTCTCCGCCTATCATCGTACAAGCACCATTCAAGGCTCCTGACGTTCCGCCCGAAGTTCCGCAATCCAAGAAGTCGATGCCAAGCTCTTTTAATTGGGAATAACGGAGTTTCGAATCTTTATAGTTCGAGTTTCCTCCGTCAATAATAATGTCATTTTTTTCTAAAAAAGGAATTAGGGAAGTGATTACTCCGTCTACAATTTCGCCAGCGGGAACCATTAACCAAATCACTTTTCGGTCAGTCAGTTTTTCACACAATTCGTTTACGGAATGTGCAGTTGTAATTCCTTCCAAGCCTAGTTTTGTTACAAAGTCTGTGTTTACATCTTGGGCTACTACTTCGTAACCATTTCGCTGTAAATTAAGGGCAAGGTTGAAGCCCATTTTTCCTAATCCTATAATTCCAATTTGCATGACTGTTTGTTTTTAAGTGTATTTTTAAATCCTTTTGCAAAAGCGTTCTAAAAATTTTTCAAGTAAAAATATTGGTTTTAATTTTTTAAGAAGCTATTTATTCAAGAAATATTTAAACTTGCTTAAATCAATATCTTAATTAATGTTTTTTATATAAGACTGATTAGGATTACAGCACAATTTTTTTGATAAATTATTGTTTATTACAAGGCTTGCGTTTTTTATGCATTGAAGAAATTGAAGTTGTTTCAGCGTGTGTGATTTTAGTTTATAATCAGCTTTATTTGTCAGTAAAACGTATAAGAAAAGTATCAAAATCCTATATTTGTAAAGTCATAATGAAAAATAGAAACCTCCAATAGGTTTGGGAAATTCATTAAATAATTTTTTAAATCAAAAACACTATGCGATTATTCCTGAGTTGTTTTCTTTTATTATCTGTTTTTCCTGTTTTTTCGCAAGAAAGTGTGGCTCCGGTTAGTGCTCCAAAAGTAAAAATTGATTCGTTGTACAGAGAAGATCAGTTTTACTTTGGATTTACCTACAATACGTTATTGAATAAGCCTGCGGGCTTGTCTCAAAGTAAATTATCAGCGGGTTTTTCAGCGGGTTTTCTTAGGGATATGCCAATAAATAAAAATAGGACTGTTGCAATAGCTTCGGGAGTTGGTTTTTCATATAATAATTACAATCAGAATCTTGCCATTTCAAAAACGGATCAAACACCAGTTTATTCTATTATTGATGCTGGAACAACCTTTAGTAAAAATAAATTTTCGCAACTGTTAGTTGAGGTTCCTCTAGAGTTCAGATGGAGAACATCAACGTATGAAAGCTATAAATTTTGGAGAATTTACGGCGGATTTAAATTTAGTTATTTGATATATGATCGATCCATTTATAATGATGCTCAAGGGAAAATAGTTGTTTCGGGCAATAAAGATTTTAATAAATTTTTATACGGTGCCTACATTTCATCGGGGTATAATACTATAAATGTATATGCGTATTACGGTTTAAATTCGCTGTTCAAATCGGCTAAAATTGATGGTAAACCCATCGATATGACTTCTATGAATATTGGAATAATTTTTTATATTCTATAGCCATAAATAGAACAAAAGCAGTTGCGACACACTTCCTAGCAGAAATCCGATAATTAGTTCAGTAGTTGTGTGCGCCTTCATTTCTAAACGGGAAGAAGCCACGAGACCATTGATAAGGATTAAAAAAGCAATCAAAAAAGTGCTTTGAACCTGATAATGCATGCTTAATCCAATAGAAAATACCGTTAAGGAACTAATCCCCATCATGTGTAAACTGGCTTTTGTTTTGAAAAAAGATAATATTAAAGCCTGCAATGTACTCATTAAGGCGCCCAAAAAAAAGAAATGCAACTCCGGATATCGATCTATAGTAATGCTTTTTCGAACTAATAAAATAATCAGAAACGAATGAATCAGTAACGGAATTTTGCGTTGCGAAACCTCCTCAACCATAATGGAATCAATTTTTCCCGCAGCCCGCAATATTAAAAACAGCAACCCAGGAACGATTACCGTGATGATTATAATCTGAGAAAAAATAAAAAGTTTTTCCTGATTTATGATAGCGGAAGCATTGTAAAAAAGATAAACCAGCGTTGCCATTACCGGAATAAATATCGGGTGAAAAATATAGGAGAATATTGGCAGGATTTTTTTCAAGATTTCTTAGGGTATTTATGCAAACAAATATAGCAATAATGATAAAATAGTTAGTGGGTATTTATATCGTTTTTAACGTATTTTATACTTTTATAGGTGATTTTAGCGATGTTTTAATGAATAAAAATAGCTGTAAATTGTAGCGTTTGAAAGTCTCCATTTTGAAAAGAAGTCTTATTTTTGAGGAAGTTTTATAAAGAAGCCAAGAGTTCATTTGCGCTTTCGCAAAAGTTATGTTGTGTTTCTTTCGTAATAATAATTCGTGTCAATCAATAAATCGGCGTCATTCGCATCGCTTCAATGAGTCTAAAAATCCAAAATATAATTCCACAAATTCAGGCTGAATTTGTTGGCAATAAAAGCTCTGCTTCAATTGATGCAATTTCCATTGATAGTCGTTCGTTGCAAAATGGTTCGCAAACCCTGTTTTTTGCTTTGGTTGGAACCAATAATGATGCGCATATTTACATCAAGGATTTAATTGAAAAAGGGGTTCAGAGCTTTGTCGTTAACCATATTCCGGATAATTGCGAAGGCAAAGCTAATTTTCTGATTGTTGGAAATACAGTAAAAGCCTTGCAGCAAATGGCCGCCTATTATCGCGGTCTGTTTCATTTTCCTATTATTGGATTGACAGGAAGTAATGGTAAAACGATAGTAAAGGAATGGCTTAATTTTTTATTAGGCCCAGATTATAATATTATTCGAAGCCCCAAAAGTTACAACTCACAAGTAGGAGTCCCTTTGTCAGTTTTGGCAATTAATGAACAACACAATCTCGGTATTTTTGAAGCCGGAATTTCTACCGGTTCCGAAATGGAAAAACTGGAGCCTATTATCAAACCCACGATTGGGATTTTGACGAGTATTGGTTCCGCACATGATGAAGGGTTTTCAAGTTTAGAAGAAAAAATAAAAGAGAAAATGCTCCTTTTTGAAGATTCAGAAGTAGTTATTTATCAAAAAAATGACACTGTTGATTCTTGTATTTCTAAAAATACAAAAGCATTTACATGGAGTTTTCTTTCAGAAGAAGCGGATGTTTTTGTGTTTAAAACGGCACTCATAAATGACAACACAAGTATTCAATACCAATACAAAGGAAATTCGTTTGAATTGACCATTCCGTTTCAGGATAAAGCGTCGATTGAAAATGCAATTTCGTGTTTGATGGTTTTATTGTATTTTAAATATGATGAAAAGACGATTCAAAACAGAATGGGATTGTTGTATCCGGTCGAAATGCGTTTGAAAGTTAAAAACGGAATCAACAATTGCAGTATCATTGATGACAGTTATAGTTCCGACTTTCAATCGCTTAAAATAGCGTTGGATTTTCTCGAAAGTCAAAATAAACGCCAAAAAAAGACATTAATATTATCGGATATTTTTCAAAGTGGTTTAACAAATGAAGACTTATATTCGAAAGTTGCCCAATTGATAGTTTCTAACAAAATAACCCGAGTTATCGGGATTGGAGAAGTTATCTCCTCATTCGAAAATAAATTTACGAATTGTATCACTTTCAAGAATACCGAAGCATTTATATCCAGTTTCGATGATTTGAATTTCAACAATGAAACGATTTTGATTAAAGGAGCGCGCACATTTCATTTTGAGGAAATTGTAGCTTTATTAGAAGAGAAAACACACGAAACCGTTCTTGAAATTAACTTGAACGGCATCAGTCATAATCTGAATTTCTTCAAATCAAAGCTGAAACCCAAAACTAAAATAATGGTGATGGTTAAAGCTTTTGGTTATGGAAGCGGGGGGTTTGAAATAGCTAAATTACTGGAACATCACAAAGTGGATTACCTGGGTGTGGCTTTCGCCGATGAAGGAATCTCGTTAAAAAATGGCGGAATTAATTTACCAATTATGGTATTGAATCCGGAAACTACCAGTTTTGCGGCAATCATTCAACACCAGTTAGAGCCTGAAATTTATAGTTTGAAAGGATTACGTGCCTTCTTGAAAATTGCCGAGCAAAAAAAATTGAAACATTTTCCTATTCATATAAAGCTCGACACTGGAATGCATCGATTGGGATTTGAGCACAATACAATTGATGATTTGATTGCGACTTTAAAAGGAAATCAAACCATTAAAATAAAAAGTATTTTATCGCACATGGCTACCAGTGACGATTTAGAACACAGTGATTTTGCGCATTCGCAAATTGATTTGTTTGAGAAATTATCCTCAAAATTAATGACCGAATTAGAGATAAAACCCATTCGGCATATTTTAAATACTTCGGGAATTAGTAATTATCCAGAGGCACAATACGATATGGTTCGCTTGGGAATTGGTCTTTATGGCGTTTCAAATGACAGTGAAGAACAGAAGTATTTAGAAAATGTAGGAACGCTTAAGTCAGTTATTTCACAAATCAGAACCATTCCTGCAGGTGAAAGTGTAGGCTATGGCCGACGATTTATGGCTGAGAAACCTACAAGAATAGCAACAATTCCTATTGGTTATGCAGATGGAATTTCAAGAGGTTGGGGAAATGGAGTAGGTTTTGTGACTATTAAAAATGAAAAAGCACCTATTCTTGGCAGTATTTGTATGGATATGTTAATGGTAGATGTCAGCGAAATTGATTGCAAAGAAGGGGATGCTGTAATTATTTTTGGCGAAAGCCCAACGGTAAATTATATAGCCCAAAAATTGAATACCATACCTTACGAGATACTTACCAGTGTTTCTCAACGAGTAAAGCGGGTATTTTATCGATAATTTGATTTTTTTTATAAAAAAATCAAAATAATGTTAAATTTTAACTATTTTCGTTTTTAATGTATTAACAAACTAAAAAAAATATTATGGGATTTTTCAGTGATTTCAAAGCATCTTTAATGAAAGGTGATGTATTGAGTTTAGCAACTGCTGTAGTTATTGGTGGTGCTTTTGGTAAAATTGTAGGTTCAGCTGTGGATGATGTTATTATGCCTATCGTTGGTTTATTAACTGGTGGAATAGATTTTACACAAAAATTTGTCACTTTAGACGGAAATAGTTACGAAACTTTGGCTGCTGCAAAAGCTGCTGGTGCTGCTGTAATTACTTATGGAAATCTGGTACAAGCTATCATTAATTTTATCATTATTGCATTCTTTATTTTTGTTGTTTTAAGAGCTGCTGAAAAAGCTAAAAAGAAAGAAGAAGTGGCACCAGCTGCTCCAGCTGGACCTACACAAGAAGAATTGCTTACTCAAATTAGAGATTTATTGAAAAAATAATTACCGCTACATTATATATTCTAAATTTATCCTGAATTAATTCAGGACTAAACCGCTTCGTAATTGAGGCGGTTTTTCTTTTGTTTAAAAATAGAAAATAATAAATTGTTGTATTTATAACATTTTGTTATTTTTTGTGAACACGCTTGTTTTAATTTGAATATTACTTACTTTTGCCATTCAAATTTAGTACTCAATAATAAAAATATACTATGAGAATAGCAGTTGTAGGTGCCACTGGAATGGTTGGCGAAATCATGTTGGAAGTATTGGCAGAAAGAAATTTTCCTGTAACAGAATTAATCCCTGTTGCTTCAGAGAAATCAATTGGAAAAGAAATTGAATTCAACGGAAAGAAATATAAAGTAGTTGGTATGCAAACTGCTGTAGACATGAAAGCGGATATTGCTTTGTTCTCTGCAGGTGGTGATACATCATTAGAATGGGCTCCAAAATTTGCGGCAGCGGGTACAACTGTTATCGATAATTCATCAGCTTGGAGAATGGATCCAACTAAAAAATTAATCGTTCCTGAAATCAATGCATCTGAATTGACTGCAGCAGATAAGATTATTGCAAATCCAAACTGTTCTACCATTCAAATGGTATTGGCATTAGCACCTTTGCATAAAAAATACAACGTTAAACGTGTGATCGTTTCTACTTATCAATCCATTACAGGGACTGGTGTAAAAGCGGTGCAACAGTTTGAAAATGAATGTGCCGGTATCGAAGGAGATATGGTTTATAAATATAAAATAAACCGTAACTGTATTCCGCAATGTGATAGTTTTGAGGATAACGGGTATACCAAAGAAGAAATGAAATTAGTTAAAGAAACTAAAAAAATATTAAGTGACGATAGTATTAAGGTGACGGCTACTGCTGTTCGTGTTCCTGTTGTAGGTGGTCATAGTGAAGCGGTTAATGTAGAATTCTCAAATGATTTTGATGTTGCGGATGTAAGAACTATTTTGAGCCAAACGGATGGAATTACAGTGCAAGATAATCTAGAGACCTTTACTTATCCAATGCCTAGATATGCACAAGGTAAAGATGATGTTTTTGTAGGTAGAATTCGTCGTGACGAAAGCCAGGAAAATACCTTGAATATGTGGATTGTTGCGGATAACCTTAGAAAAGGAGCTGCTACAAACACCATACAAATTGCAGAATATTTGATTGCTGCTAAATTGGTGTAATAATTCCAAAAGAATATTTTTAAACCATTTGTTTTAACGAAACACTACAGTTTTGCTAGAACAAATGGTTTTCTTTTTTACAGTTTTTCCTAATCAAAACAGTTAGTTTTTTAAAACTGCTAAGGAATATAAGTTCATTTAAGAGAACGGTTTATTTGGGTTTGTAAAATGTACGTTTCCTTAATTTTCTTATAGGGTAAAAAATGAAGCGTATTACTTTTCTAAATTGTTTCGTTACCTTTGCCAAGGATGAAACAGAATAAACTCATAGTAAGTCTTTCTTTGGTCGTTGTGGTATTGTTTTCAATACTGTTTCAGTCTTTTCATACCTATGAGCATATAGAGAAGCAACTTTTCCAAAAAGAGTGCCATCATAAATACAATGTTACCAATAAAGAGATAACGCATCAACACCATAATTTTGATCATTGTTATGTCTGTGATTTTACTTTTGGAAGTTATATTTCTCCAAAAGAGTTTTCCTATCAATTATATGCAGTTTATAAAGAAATTCCTTATTTCTTTGCTGCAAAGGAAACGGTTCTTTCGTTTTCCGGAAGTTTATATTCCCTTCGCGGGCCCCCTGTAAATAATTTAAGCTGAATTCTTTTCAGCTTCTGTTGGTTTATTTCAGCACATTTCATTTCTATTTATTTACTAAATAATTTCTGTCTCAGCTCCCTCTTCTATAGAAAGGGTTGGGATAAGGAACAATACAATCATTTTCAATGAGAAAATTTATTATAGCCCTGTTCTTAGGGTTTTCGGCGATGCTTCAAGCGCAAAACACACTTTCTGGAATAGTAACAGGTAAAAATAATCAACCCATAAAAGGGGTTTCAGTTTACGCATCAGAATTGCACAAAGGAACCGCAACTGATGAAAACGGAAAATACGTATTTACTAATCTGCCTAATGGAAACTTAAAATTGACTTTTACATTTGTTGGATATGGAACACAGAATAAAACCATAAACAGTTTGCAAAAGGAAAATACACTTCACGTAATCCTTGAAGAAACGATATTCCAGATGGATGAAGTAATTGTTTCCACCGCTTTCAATAAAATACAATCGCAAAATGTGATGAAGGTGGAGCACGAAAGTATCAAACAGATGCAACGAAAAGGAACGGCCACTTTAATTGAAGGATTGGCAACGATACCCGGGGTTTCTCAGGTGTCTACTGGAACTTCCATTGGGAAACCGGTGATTCGTGGACTAAGTGGGAATCGGGTTTTGGTATATTCCCAAGGTGTTCGTATGGAAAATCAGCAGTTTGGTGACGAACACGGTTTGGGATTAAACGACTCGGGAATAGAAAGTGTTGAGGTTATCAAAGGACCGGCTTCGTTATTATACGGGTCAGATGCTTTAGGCGGTGTACTGTATTTTAACCCCGAAAAATTTGCCGATGCCAATACCTTCAAAGCTAATTTCAGCCAGAAATTATTTTCGAATACTTTAGGTAGCAATTCGTCTTTGGGGTTGAAAACATCCACTGATAATTGGAAATTTCTCGCTCGCGGAAGTTATAATACCCATTCTGATTATAAAATTCCAAATGGTGACCGAGTAACAAATACCCGTTACAATGAAACCGATTTCAAAACAGGAATTGGTTACAGCAATGCCAAGTTTTCCAGTGTGTTGCGTTACAATTACAACAAGCTGGATTTAGGAATCCCGGAAGAAGGCATTGCAGACCAAACGACCAGTAAAGAAACAGGATTTCCAAGGCAAGGCGTTTTCAATCATTTGTTGAGTTTAAATAATGTTTTCTTTTTCGAAAAATCAAAACTGGATGTTGATTTGGGTTATATCGCCAATGACCGAAGCGAGTTTGTAGACAGCAATGTCGCTGGCTTACACATGAAACTCAAAACATTCAATTATGATGCGAAATACCATTTACCAAAAATAGGTAATGTAGAATCTATTTTTGGAATTCAGGGCATGCACCAAACCAATACCAATTCCGGGGAAGAATATCTGATTCCTGATGCGTCTACCAATGATTTTGGTGTCTTTGGAACGGCTAATTATGAGTGGAAAAAGAATGTTTTTCAAGCTGGATTGCGTTTCGATAATAGAAAAATTACCTCAATAGAACATGGAATTGCAGGTCAGGAAGGCTATTTTAAAGCCATCGATAAATCATTCGACAGTTTCAATGCTTCCTTAGGTTACAAAACCAATCTGGCCGAGGATTTAACCTTGCGCCTGAATCTGGCTTCCGGATTTAGAGCACCAAACCTTGCCGAATTAACTTCTAATGGTGTGCATGAAGGAACGAACCGCTATGAAGTAGGAAACAGTGATTTGAAAACAGAGCAAAACGTACAGACCGATTTGAATTTAGAATACAAAACAGATCATTTTGAGTTTTTTGCCAATGGTTTTTACAACCACATCAACAATTATATCTACACTTCGCCAACAGGAGCAGTTATGAATAATAATGATGTTTTTGAATACATTCAGAACAATGCCAAGTTGTACGGAGGCGAAATAGGACTGCATTTTCACCCGCATCCATTGGATTGGTTGCATTATGAAACCAGTTTTGAAACCGTAACCGGAAAGAAACAAAATGGTGATTTCCTACCGTTGATTCCTGCAAATAATTGGAATAACACCATTAGAGCCGAATACAATATCAAAAACTGGCTCGAAGATGGTTTCGCCACTTTGAATTTGTCCACGACTTTCAATCAAAATAACGTGAGTGGTTTTGAAACCAAATCCAATGGGTATTCCTTGGTAAATCTGGGTTTTGGAGGCAAAATAAAATTGGGAAAAACGGCTTTTGATATCAACCTGAACGCAAATAATTTGTTGGACAAAAGATACATCGCGCACCTTTCGCGCTTGAAAACGGATGGCATTCCTAACATAGGAAGAAACATTGTTTTTGGGGTGAATTTTATTTTGTAGGAGCTTAATCCTGCTGTACACTGTATCTTTCTTGTCCAGAACTCGTTTCAGGATCCGGAACTAAATTCAGGACAAGAAAGGATGCCGCTCCCATCAGGGCTAGGGCATTGGATTCCCCGGACGATTGTTATTGCGAGGAACGTGGCAATCACATAATAGATTGATAAGAAGTTCAAAAAACGCTATTCGAAAGAGTAGCGTTTTTTTGTGAGAACAATTTACTTGCCAAAAATCAAGTTGAAAATTAAAAATTATTGAGGTTAATTGTAGGCGTGTCAATTGCCATAATAAAGAGATCTTTAACTATTTATTATTTTGATAGATTAAAAACAACTGAAATTTATTTTTGTAAATTTCAAAAAAATAATTAGGGCAAAACTTCATTTTTAGGGCTAGATATAATTGGACAAGAGAACAAACTATAGTGGCATTGAATCTTTATTGTAAAATTCCATTTAATAAAGTTTCTTCAAATCATCCAGACATTATTCGTATTGCAAAAATAATTGATAGAAGTACAAATTCAGTAAAAATGAAAATCGGAAATTTTGGAAGTTTTGATCTAGAATTGAAAAAGAGAGGAATTGTAGGATTAGCAAATGCAAGTAAATTAGATGAAATTGTATGGAACGAATTCAATAATAATTGGGAGAATCTTGCATTCGAAAGCGAAGTGTTGATTTCTTTTGAATTATGAATATCATTTAATCGTCTTGCCAGATAAATTTTCACCCTCAAAAGAATTTTTAGAGTATCATTATCAAAATATTTTAAAAAAAAAATGAGCTATCACACTAAAATAATTTCGGGAAAGAACAAGTTAGGAAGTTTTACAACAAAGAACTTTTAATGATTTAGAAAAAAGCATCAATTTTAAACAATATGTTTTTGACACCAATGCAGAAAGGAAAGTTTTTTATAAAGGGATTGCTGAATCGACTGGTCGGTTAGAATTTAAGTGATTAATGAATTTGAAGATAAAATAGACGAAGAAAAAGATGAAGAATACATAAAAGGGTGGGATGTTATAGAGGAATTATTTGAACTTGATAAAAAATTACCTTGTGAAGCCTTTGAAATTTTTTTCAACATTTTTTATCCTGTAAAACTTCAAGAATAACTAAATCTAACTCCAGTTTATTTTATAATTATTTAAAAATAGTTTAACAAAAAACTCAAAATAGCCATTTTCGTGGACAGCGAATTCTTTCACAGTAAAGATTGGAAAAACCAAAAAAACCGCGTCAAAACCAATACGGAGTTATGGCAAAAGAAAATAGAACGCAACATCCAAAGAGACATTGAAGTCAATAATTATCTGGAATCACAAAACTGGAAAGTGCTTCGTTTCTGGAGTTCGGTGATAGAAAAAAATCTCGAGGATTGCGTGGTCAAAATTCAATCTGAGATTATTTTGAGACAAAATATAAAAATGTAATCGCAAACTTGAAACCAGAATCCACTCCCTTCCGCAACTCCACTTTTCTTTCTTTTATTTTCATAATGTTTTATTAATTGGTTCGGTTTTTCATGGTGCAATGGGTAAATTTGAAAGACAACATTAAATTTATAAAAACATGACAGTACAAATCAATACAGACAATAATGTAGAAGGACATGCACGTTTGAAAGCGTATATTGCAGAGGAATTAGGAAATGCGTTGGCGCGTTTTGAAGAAAAAGTAACCCGTTTAGAAGTGCATCTTGGTGATGAAAACAGCGATAAAGGTGGTATCAACGACAAACGATGCCTTATTGAAGCACGACCAATAAACATGCAGCCTGTAGCAGTTACCAATCATGCTGATACTACAGAGAAAGCATTTCACGGCGCCTTGGACAAAATCAAAAAAGTGTTGGAAACAACTTTCGAAAAAAAGAAAACGTATTAAATAGTTGCCTTTTGGCAAACAAAAAAATGACACTGTCTTTACAAGATGGTGTCATTTTTTTTTTGTTGCGATACTCCGTAGTAAGAGAACAGGCTTTTATTTGTCAAACAGCAATCTTGCTAATGTTTCATCTCTGTCATAAACATCATCATAGAAATGAAGCACTCCATCAGTATCTACCCAAGCAGTAAAATAACCAATATAAACCGGAATTTTATTTTTGAGCGTGTACCAGTATTCCTCACCGCTATTCATGGCAGTTTCAATTTTTGCAGGATTCCAATTTTTATCGTCTTTCATAATCATTGCGGCTAGTTCTTTTGGCTTGGCTACACGAATGCATCCGTGACTAAAAGCGCGGTCTTCTTCACTGAATAAGCTTTTTGCGGGCGTATCGTGCAAATAAATCGCATTCGAATTAGGGAATAAAAATTTTACTAAACCTAATGAGTTTTCAGGTCCCGGTTTTTGTCTTACATAATCGTCTTTCCATTCCATGTAGTGTTCGGCAAGGTAATTTGGATTCTTCTCAATTGCCGGTAGAATTTCTTTCTTTAAAATGCTTGCTGGGACATTCCAGTAAGGTCTGAATACTATGTATTTCATTGGAGCGCTAAAAACAACGGTTTTATTCATGGCTTTTCCTACTACAACTTTCGATTTTAAGACCGCTTTCCCGTCTCTAAGAAACGTTAATTCGTAAGCAGGAATATTGATGACGATTAGTTCTTTGGATTTGGTAATGTCATTTGAAATCCATCGGCAACGTTCCATATTCACCATGATGGTCTTGATGCGCTCGGCTACGGTCACATTCATACTTTTGATGTGCTCGGGCAGAATGGTTTTATTGAGGGTATTACCGTTTCTTTTTTTGTATTCCAAAATTCCTGTAGCTAATGCGGCGTCATATACAGCGCTTTTTGAATCAGAAGTGATGTCGCCGGTAATGAATAGGCGTTGTCTTATTTGAGCAATTGCTGCTGCACTGTCTCCGGGCTTGAGGGACTTAGTTTCCGAATCAATAGTTATGGGTTTCCAGCCGCCCTTTTTTTCTATTTGGCGGTATTTTTGCAGGACGTCCTTCAATAAGTAATACTGACGCAATACGCCTTTTTCATTTTTATTGATTAAGGAAGGGTCGATGAGTAATGAATCTAAATAGCTGACATAAGACTGCTTTTTTCGAGGAAGATACCATCCAATTTCTTTTGTTTTTTGGGCATCTAAACCATGAAATACTTTGTTAGCATAAAAAAAATAGAGCGCTGAGTTGAGTAGTTCAACGTCAATATTTGGTTTCTGATTGTTGTCAGCGTCATCGTAAATTTTGTCTAATTTTTCTTTGTACGGAATAATAGTTTGAACACCTTCCTGCGGCAAATTATTAATCTTGTTGTAAAATAAATTTCCAAATTCATTGATTCCGTTTTTATCAAACCATACATAATGAAATTGGTGTTTGCGATATAAGGATTCCACTTCGGGTTTGTATTTTTCTAGTTTTGAATATTTTTCAAAAAAAGTCCCGATTTGAGTGCTGTCAAAAACAGTGTTTTCTGGCGTGTTTTCATTTTCCTGATTGGCTGCAGCATTGTTTTCGCTTTTCTTTTTGCAGGAAGTTATGGTCAACGTTAATGTGAAAACAGTAATTATAATTGGAATTAGTAACTTTCTCATAGGTTGAATTTTAAGGCATTATAATTCATTTCAAGGCATTACAAAAATACGTCAAATCGAGGGTTGTAATACCGGTTTTGAAAAGAGGGTTTTTTAAGCTTTAAATCCTATCTTTACTTTTTATGTGTAAATCAATGAAAATTAATATTTAAATCACTGTTTATTAGAATTTTGAGTGTTGTGTTTGTTTTTTTATTTGAAATTCTATATTTGAAAAATCCAAAAATTATGAAAAAAATAATGCTATTCTGTGGGACTATTTTGCTGTTTTCTGCTTTCAACACAAGGAATCAAGGCGCTGAAAAAGAGAAAGAAAAAATCAATATGCTGATGGATAGTTGGCACAAAGCTGCCGCTGAAGCAAATTATAATGCCTATTTCAATTTAATGACCAAGGATGCTGTTTTTATAGGAACTGATGCCACCGAAAATTGGAATAAAGCAGCTTTTCAAGTTTGGGCAAAACCTTTTTTTGATAAAGGAAAAGCGTGGAGTTTTACGGCATTGGAACGTCATATTTACTTTGATAAAACAGAAAAAATGGCTTGGTTTGATGAATTGTTGAATACCCAGATGAAAATTTGCAGAGGTTCAGGCGTTTTGGTGAAAATAGGAAACAATTGGAAAATTCAACATTATGTTTTGTCAATGACTGTTCCTAATGACAATGTGGATGCTGTTATCAAAATAAAAGAGCCCATTGAAGAAGGCTTGATAAAGGAACTGCAGAAAAAGTAGTAATTGGATTTCTTTTTCAATTCCTATACAGAATTCATTATAATGCATTCCTCAATAAACATTCAATATTGAAGGGATTAAATTGCATACTCTTAATAAAAAGCCTTTAAAATTGCTGAATTAGTGATAATTGTTTTGGGTACCCCTATTTTAAATTGTTTTATGGTGCTAAATTATTTTTTTTTTAACTTTGCCCCCTAATAAATCGGGGTTAAGTAAAGAAAATGAAAATAGAGAAACGCTGGATCATATCCTTTGTCATAATAAGTTTAGTTTGTATCACTGGTGTATTGTGGCCAGCAGTGTCAGGAACTAGTCCTGTTCTTTTGCAATTTGCTACTACAGATCATATCGTCCCTGCCGATGTTGCGTGGATGTTAACTTCTTGTTGCCTGGTGTTAATAATGACGCCGGGATTGTCGTTCTTTTATGGAGGAATGGTAGGGAAGAAAAATGTTATATCTACCATGTTGCAAAGTTTTATTTGTTTGGGTGTAGTTACTTTATTATGGGTAGTTGTAGGCTTTAGTTTGGCTTTTGGCGAGCCTATGGGAATTCATATTGGGTCTGGTTTTTATAGTTTTGTAGGTAATCCCGGGACTTTTGCATTTATGGATTATGTAGGGATGTTGCCGCATAAAAGCATAGCCAGTACTGTTCCGTTTATGTTGTATGCTTTGTTCCAAATGAAATTTGCCGTGATTGCGCCCGCTATTATCACAGGGTCATTTGCGGAACGTGTTCGATTTATTTCCTATTTGCTTTTTATTTGCTTGTTTACGTTATTTATTTATGCGCCTTTGTGCCATGCCGTTTGGTATCCTACTGGAATTTTAGGTTCGTATTTCGGGGTTAAAGATTTTGCAGGAGGAACTGTGGTACACATGAGCGCTGGTTTTGCAGCTTTGGCAGGAGTCATTGTTTTAGGAAAACGAAAAAATAGCCGTCATGTACCTACTAATATTCCTTTTGTTTTATTGGGAACCGGAATGCTTTGGTTTGGTTGGATTGGTTTTAATGCCGGCTCTTCTTTGGAGGCTAATGGTGTTGCAGCAATGGCTTTTGCTACAACAACAACTGCATCGGCAGCAGCCATGTTAACTTGGATTTTCTTTGACAGAATAAACGGCCGTAAAGTTTCGGCATTAGGAGCTTGTATAGGTGCTGTAGTGGGACTTGTTTCAATCACTCCGGCTGCAGGATACGTGTCCGTTCCTGAAAGTATGTTTTTTGGTTTTATAGCTGCTCTTGTTTCAAATACAGTAGTAAATGCTAAATTTTTAAAAGGCATTGACGATACATTAGATGTTTTTGCATGTCACGGTGTGGGTGGAATCATGGGAATGGTTTTAACAGCTGTTTTTGCACATGGCGAGGATGCTAGTTTGCTTCATGGTGGTTGGAATGTTTTTGCACACCACATGATGGCATTGGTTTTGGTTTCTATTTATACTTTTTTTGGAGCTTATATTTTATTCAAAATAACGAATAGAATTATTCCAATGCGCGTTACTGAAGAATCCGAAATTATGGGATTAGATTTGTCACAACATGATGAAACGCTGTTTCCTATAGAATGTTCGGATGTGATTGTTGAAGCAGAATAAACTGGTTTTTGGTGGTTTTTTATTTGGATTCATTCAAAAATAATAGTTCAGCCAGTCGATTGTCTCTTTCGTAGACATCATTGTAAAAACTAATTTCACCGGAATCGTTTACCCAAGTTGTGAAATAGCCTATGTGGATAGGGATTTTCTTTTTTAGGGTACAAACCGTTTCCTTTTCTCCGTTCATAGCATTGTTAATGCGTTCAATAGGCCAGTCAGGATCATCTTTTAAAAGTAATAAAGCCAGTTCTTTGGCCTTGTTCATATTGATACAGCCATGACTGTAGGCTCTGTATTCTGATTCAAATAAGCTTTTTGATGGCGTATCGTGTAAATAGATGCCACTGTCATTCGGAAAAATAAACTTCACAAGTCCCAAGGCGTTTTTTTCTCCTGGTTTCTGCCTGATTTTACCGTTATTCCATTCCATATTATGGTCTTCAAGGTAATTTTTTTCGCGTGATATTGCAGGAATGAGCTCGGTTTCTATAATGCTGCTGGGGACATTCCAGTAGGGACTGAATACAATTTGAGTAACATGACTGCTGATAATAGCTGTTTCATTCATGGTTTCACCTACAAACACCTCCGACTCTAATTCTTTTTTGCCATTTCTTTTATAAATGAGCTTGAAGGATGGGATATTTATAAAAATATATTCATCTGCTTTAGTCATTTCTGGAGCAATCCATCGACAGCGTTCCATGTTGACGATGATGGCTTTGATGTACTTTTCTATAGGGGTATTCATCCGCTGAATTAGCATGGAGGTTATCGCATAATCAGCTTTCATGCTGTTTCTTTTTTTGTAGTTCAATACGCCGCTCATTAATGTTTTGTCGTATAAATTACTTTTGGAGTCCTGCTTCAGGTCACCCGTAACTGCCAGTCGATGTCTGATTTGGGCTATGGTTTTTGAGCTGTCTCCGGGTTGGTATTCTTTTGTCAAAATTTCAGCTGTTATGGAATTCCAATCGCCGTTTTTTTCTATTTGTCGGTATTTTTTTAAAGCAGTACGCAATTTGTAATATTGCCCAAAAAGTTGTTTTTCGTTTTTATTCAGCAATTGTGGATCAATTAATAAAGAGTCTAATAGATTTTCATAGGGAAGATTTTTTTGGACTAAAAACCAGCCAATTGCCCTTATTTTTGTAGTGTCAATTCCTTGATATACTTTTTTGGCATAGAAAATATAAAGCGAGGACAAAAGTAATTCGGTATCGGTAGGAGATAAGTCAGGAGTGTTTTGTTTGTTGAAAATTCCGTCAATTTTATCTTTGTAGGCTAAATTGGATTTTATTCCGTCCTCTTTAAGTTGATTTGCTTTAGAATATAACAAATCAGCAAACGCAATAACACCTTTGTGATCATACCAAATGGATTTGTAATTCCTTTTTTTATACAAAGCAGTTACCTCTGATTTGTAGTTTTTTAAATCAGGGTATTTCTTGAAAAATTCTGAAATAATTGTGCTGTTAATCAGGATTGTCGAATTTTCTTCTGTCGATTCTCTATAGGATGAGGGAGTAGCAGTTAGTTTTGTACTGCCTTTTTTATTATTGATAAGGTTAGCGTTGGCAAGTGAAATGCTAAAAAAGATAATTACAAACGATATAACGGAGTTTCTCATGACGTAATTATTTATATAAAGATAACGAAATGTTTCCTTGATAGACAGGAAATGATTAGTAAGTTTCTGTTTTTGTTTTCTTCTGAATAGAACAAGAATTGGAAATTTTCAAATGAATTGCATTCAGGAGCTAAATATTTTTGCAATAGCAACAGTTTTCAAAACGATTTTCTTCATTTTTTCCTCAGCAAACCTTTCGGTCTTATATATTTCCTTAATTTTGCCGAAATATTCTGAAAAAGTGGGAAGCAAAAATAAATTAAAAAGGTTCAAAGAAAACGAAACATTCAACAATGTTTTTCAACCAACAAGAGAAGAAGTAGTAGGCGATTTATTTCCGCTTAAAGGCAAATGGAACTCAGAGTTCTTTAAAAATGAAAATCCATTAGTGCTGGAATTAGGCTGCGGGAAAGGGGAATACTCAGTAGGTCTTGCTGAAAGATATCCTAATAAAAACTTTGTTGGGATTGATATTAAAGGAGCACGTTTTTGGCGTGGTGCCAAAACAGCTGTTGAGACCGGCTTGTATAACGTGGCTTTTATCAGAACCCAAATCGAATTAATCAATCATATTTTTGCTGAAAACGAAGTTGACGAAATTTGGATTACATTTCCAGATCCGCAAATAAAATACAAACGCACAAAACACAGAATGACCAATTCCGAGTTTTTGCAATTGTATAAAAAAATCCTCAAAAAAGACGGTGTCGTAAACTTAAAAACTGATAGTGAATTCATGCACGGATATACGCTGGGATTGCTGCATGGCGAAGGTCATGAAGTTTTGTATGCAAATCATAATGTGTATGTAAATGAAGGAAGTCCGGAAGAAGTGACTGCTTTTCAAACCTTTTACGAAAAACAATATTTGGAAATTAATAAAGCAATTACGTACATTAGATTCAAAATTAAAGAATAGGCTCCCATTTACAACTTGAATTTATATTCTTTATTTTAATGCGAAAAACTTGCCTATGAATTTAATTGTATCTTTATTTTTGGGATTTGTAACTGCTTTTATTGGGATTACTCCGCCAGGGTTACTTAATATGACAGCTGCAAAGGTAAATTTAAAAGAAGGTAAAAGAAGTGCATTATGGTTCATTTCAGGTGCGGTTATTATTATATTTTTTCAAGCTTATCTAGCAATATTATTCGCCCGTTATATTAATGAACACTCTGATGTTTTAATTTTATTGCGTGAAGCGGGATTTGGAGTTTTTACTGCTTTGACAATCTATTTTCTTTGGATTGCCAAAAAGCCAAAGAAAAAAAAAGGTAAGATAAAAAAGTACAGCAGTACAAAACGATTTTTTCTTGGGATGTTGCTTTCGGCACTTAATTTTTTTCCTATTCCATATTATGTTTTTGTAAGCATTACTTTGTCGTCTTACAATTTGTTTTTTTATGATATGGTCTATATTCTTGTTTTTGTGACTGGTGTGGTGATTGGTTCTTTTTTGGTTTTTTACTTCTATATCACATTTTTTCAAAAAATACAAAACAAGACGGATTATATCATGAGGAATATGAATACGATTATTGGTACGATAACCGGATTAATAGCGGCAGTAACGTTATTCAATATTATTCGATATTATTTGAGATAGTTTTTTCGATATTCAATATAGAAAGTATTTTTATCAGATTCACAACCATGTCAAACGAGAATTTTTTCGAACGAGTATACATCATAGCCAGACAAATTCCTTATGGGAAAGTCACTTCTTATGGTGCTATTGCAAAAGCTTTAGGAACAGCACGCTCTGCCCGAATGGTAGGCTGGGCGATGAATGCTTCACACAATATGGAAGATGTTCCGGCACATCGTGTGGTCAATAGAAAAGGGTTGCTTACCGGAAAACTTCATTTTGACGGAACAAATCTCATGCAGCAATTACTGGAAAGCGAAGGAATAGAAGTAGTGGATAACCAAATTTTGGATTTCGAAAAACATTTTTGGCAGCCAGAGGTTAGGGAGGAATAGTTTTTACCGTTTTGTGCGTTCGCTTTTACGTTTGTTTGTCTTTATAATTATTTTTTATCATTCTTTTTATTGTTTATTTCGGCTATTCGAATTAAATAGGCTTCGATGCTTTCATTTTCTCCAATTGGAATGTTGTTTAATAAACTGTCAAATCCATTAATTAAATTGGTGTATTTTTCAAATGTATCCTCGAGTAGTTGCTCGTTTTTTGTTTCCCAATAATTTCCTTCATCCGTAAGATCAAAATTTTCAAAATATTTTTTGTTTATATAATCGAAGATGTTGATCAATTGTTTGTGAATTTCAGGTCCGGCAAATTGTGTTTTTACTGATAGATAATTGTCGTCTAATTCATTTACGTAAACTTTTGAAGGTTCGAAATTATAGAAAGGGCTCATTTTTCCGTTGGATAGAAAAGTTAAGCAAACCACTTCGCAATTGGGTGGGTTAAAACAGATGCCGTAAATGGAATCATTATAGGAATTAAGAGTAAAAGCATGGTTTGGAAAAGCTTCTTCAAAAATGTGGAATTTCCATTGGTTTACCAATGAAATGTCAATAACCTCTTCAATCATTTTTTGTAATAGACCAGGGTTTTTTAGCGCTCCTTTATAATGAAAACTTAATCCCATAATTTTTTTCTATAAATTTAGACCAAAAAAATACTTTATTGGTGGGTAATAATGTTCTTTTTTAATTAAATCTAAAAGTAATAGCTCTCTCGCCGAGACTGATATTGTAAAATAATAACGCCGAAAATGGCTAATAACCACCGTCAATTTCTACATCAATAAATGCAATACAAATCCTTTATAATAAGAACTTTTCATAGTATATTTGCAATCTGAAATCAGTTTAAATAAAGATAATATTCTGGTGCTAAGATGCCAATAGAAAACAATAAACTAAAAATGAAATTAGATAGGAAAGACATTCTTAAAGCTTTAGAAACGATTACTATAGCTGGAGAAGGAAAAAATATGGTTGAAAGTGGTGCAATTGCAAACGTAATTACTTTTGGCGATGAGGTTGTGGTAGATTTAGTATTGCACACACCGGCAATGCACATTAAAAAACGTGCTGAAGATGACATCAAAAAAACAATTCTTGAATTAGTTTCTCCAGAGGCTAAAATTAAAATCAATAGTAAAGTAGAAGTTCCGGATAAACCAGAAGTGAAAGGGAAAGCAATACCTGGAATCAAAAATATTATCGGAGTTGCATCAGGTAAAGGAGGTGTAGGAAAATCTACTGTTACAGCAAATCTTGCGGTATCATTGGCTAAAATGGGTTTTTCAGTAGGAATCCTTGATGCGGATATTTATGGCCCGTCTATGCCAATTATGTTTGATGTAGAAAGTGAAAAACCAGTATCTATTTTGGTGGATGGAAAATCAAAAATAAAACCAGTTGAAAGTTACGAAGTAAAAATTCTATCTATTGGATTTTTTACGGCGCCTAGTCAAGCTGTAATCTGGAGAGGACCTATGGCTTCCAAAGCGTTGAACCAAATGATATTTGATGCAGATTGGGGAGAATTAGATTTCATGTTAATCGATTTACCTCCAGGGACAGGTGATGTTCACCTTTCAATCGTACAATCACTACCTATAACAGGTGTTGTAATTGTTAGCACACCTCAAGCAGTAGCTTTGGCCGATGCTAAAAAAGGAGTTTCTATGTTTATGTCAGAAGCAATAAATGTTCCTGTATTGGGAATTATTGAAAACATGGCCTATTTTACACCAGAGGAATTACCTGAAAATAAATATTATATCTTTGGAAAAGAAGGAGCTAGAAATCTTGCTGAAGATTTAGATGTTCCATTCCTTGGAGAAGTGCCAATTGTACAATCAATCCGAGAAGCGGGAGATTATGGTCGTCCTGCAGCCATGCAAACAGGTTCAATTATCGAAACTGTTTTTGAAGAAATCACCAGGAATGTTGTGCAGGAAGTAGTAAGCAGAAACGAAAGTTTGCCTGCTACCGAAGCTGTAAAGATTACGACTATGGCAGGTTGTTCAGCAGTAAATAAAAAATAGACTACTTAGACAATTTAGATAGTTAGACTTTTAGAAAAAATCTAACTATCTAAAAATCTAACTATCTAAAAATCTCAATTATGACAACAGAAGAATTAACACTAGAAGTTCAAAAAGCACTCGAAGAAATTAGACCTTTCTTGAACTCTGATGGCGGAGATATTACACTTATTTCCATCGAAGACGACAAACACGTAAAAGTGCGTCTTGAAGGAGCATGCACCAGTTGCAGTGTAAACCAAATGACATTAAGAGCTGGCGTGGAAACAACCATCAAAAAGTTTGCTCCACAAATAGAAACTGTTGTAAATATCCTATAATACGTCGTCCTGAGCGTAGTCGAAGGACGGTGTGTTCCTTTTAATAAAAAAGCTACTCGATATAATGAGTAACAAGCTTTTTTATTAAAATGGTTTTTTTTTGAGAGTTATGTGTAGGGGGTACTTTTTTTAATACTGAAATGTCTAACAGCCATTGGCTATCTTCCTCGTAATTTCAAATCTCACGCAAAAAAAATCAGGATACCAAAAAGATACAATTGATTTACCAACCAATTCCAAATAGAAAAAAATGGATGTATTAATAAAAATTAAAGATAGAGAAGGAGTAGTGCATGAATTACAGGCTCCTACAGATATGGCCATGAACATCATGGAACTATGTAAAGCCTATGAACTTCCGGTAGAAGGAACCTGTGGCGGAATGGCCATGTGCGCTTCTTGTCAATGTTATGTTCTGAATGATGTTGCATTACCTGAAATGGGCGACGATGAAGAAGCGATGCTCTCTGAAGCATTCTATGTAAAGTCAAATAGTCGTTTGGGCTGTCAAATCCCAATCACCGAAAGTTTGGAAGGTTTAGAACTGGAGTTGGCTCCGGAAAATTAATAAAAAAGCGTTCATCTTATGCTAGACTGAACGCTTTTTTTTATGTGGCTCTTCGTGAAATTTTTTCTGGAAATAAAGAATTTACTAATTCAGAATGAAGCATTTGCTCTTAAGCTAATTCCACATTCATCATGATGGTTTCTTCAATCGCATCCCAAAGTCCGATGCGTTTTTCTAAAGCTAATATCGAAATTTCTTCTACATCAGACCATTTTTGGGTATCCGTTCCACAAAGTTCTGTTATCATTTTCATCGCCATAGGACCATGATCATCAGCATCTAATTCGATATGTCTTTCGAAATAGTAAATGAGCTTGCTCAAATCAGTTTGAGGAAAATTTTCTTGAAAGTTTTTTAAAATTGCAGTGAACATACTCGGAATCAAATCTTCTCTTCCAAAGGTAAAAGCAGCAGCTATTTCATGTGATTTTCCCTCTTCAATAACTCTGAAAGTGAAATCTAAAAAAGCTTTAATATTTGGGTGTAAATTACTTTTTTTAATAGCAACAAATATGTTTTTTAGCGAATTGACTTCTGATAAAAATTGTTCAATTCCATCTGTATTTGCGCCACAAGCAATCATTGCTTCAATGTACATTTCATAATGACTTTGTCGGCGACCGTCAATTGTCAAATCTGATTCTTCAGCAAGGACTATTTCGTTAATTAGATATCTGGTTTCTGGGTTTTCTGTGGCAAACCAAGGAGTTGTCGTACAGGTTAACTTGGATTGTAATGCTTTTAGTAAGGACATAAAATCCCAAACTGCATATACATGACTCTCAAGAAAACACTGTAAGTCTTCGATAGTTTTTACTTTTTTATATAAGGGATGTTGTAACAATAACTCTTTCTGGGGTTGAATGCTATTGTTGATTGTTTCAATATTCATCAGTGGTATTTTTTGTGTAAATATAAAAAAGCTTCTTGTTTCCAAGAAGCTTTTACTATCAATTTTATAAATACTTTAATAGTTGTTTATTACTATTTGAAAGCTGGAATTCCAGTAATGTCCATTCCTGTGATTAGTAAGTGAATGTCGTGGGTTCCTTCATACGTAATTACGGATTCCAGATTCATCATGTGACGCATAATAGAATATTCTCCGGTAATTCCCATTCCGCCTAGCATTTGTCTGGCTTCGCGGGCAATATGTATTGCCATATCTACATTATTTCTTTTAGCCATAGAGATTTGAGCTGTTGTCGCTCTTCCTTCATTTCGTAAAACGCCTAATCTCCAAGTCAATAGTTGTGCTTTGGTGATTTCAGTAATCATTTCAGCTAATTTCTTTTGTTGCAATTGAGTTCCTGCAATAGGTTTGTCAAACTGGATTCTTTCTTTTGCATAACGCAATGCTGTGTCATAGCAATCCATTGCGGCACCTATGGCTCCCCAAGCAATTCCGTAACGTGCAGAATCAAGACAACCCAGCGGTGCTCCTAATCCAGATTTATTTGGCAATAAATTTTCTTTTGGTACTTTAACATTATCAAAAATCAACTCTCCTGTAGAAGAGGCACGAAGGGACCATTTGTTATGTGTTTCCGGAGTGGTAAAACCTTCCATTCCTCTTTCAACAATTAAACCGTGAATTCTTCCTTCTTCATTTTTTGCCCACACAATGGCAATATCTGCAAATGGTGCATTCGAAATCCACATTTTGGCACCATTCAGTAAATAATGATCGCCCATGTCTTTAAAGTTTGTAATCATACTTCCAGGGTCAGAACCGTAATTGGGTTCCGTTAATCCAAAGCAGCCCATAAATTCACCAGTGGCCAGTTTTGGTAAGTATTTCATGCGTTGTTCTTCGTTTCCGTATTTCCAAATAGGATACATAACCAAAGAGGATTGTACAGATGAAGTTGAACGAACACCAGAATCTCCACGTTCAATTTCTTGCATAATTAACCCATACGAAATTTGGTCTAGACCTGCACCACCATATTCTTCTGGAATATATGGGCCAAAACCGCCAATTTCACCCAAACCTTTTATGATTTGTTTTGGAAATTCTGCTTTTTGAGCATATTCTTCTATAATAGGAGAGACTTCGCGTTTTACCCATGCACGGGCAGAATCACGAACTAATTTGTGTTCTTCTGTTAGTAAATCGTCTAGGTTATAATAGTCTGGAGCTTGAAATAAGTCTGGTTTCATGGTTTGGTAATTTTATATGACGCAAATTTACATAAAGAAATATAACAAAAGTATTAATAAATGTTATATTTTTATATTTTTATTCAAAATAACGAAACGTTACAATTAATTAAGGTGTTTATTAAAGCGTAATTTTAATGGAAGGAATAAGTATTGTACCAATTTACGATAAAATCAGGAATTGTAGCTTGCAATTTATTTTAAATATGGAAGTTGAGTTATTTGGATAGAATTCCAAATTACATTTTCAAGTAAAAATCTTTTGTCAATTCGATGTATTCTGGGGTATAGATGTGTCTGGCGGCCTCGACTACTAAAAAGAGAAGTTTTGCAAAATTGTCTCTCAATGCTTTAATTTCTTCTAATTTTTATACGAATTTTCTTGTAGTCTCTACTATGTGGTTAGGTAATTATGAAAATTATTCTGACTACCCTAATAATCTCCACTTACACTTTCATTATTCAGTACATAAATACCATCTTCGGGTTCGTAAATGTTTTCTAAAGGTGTATCAAGAACTTTTGCGATTTTATCACATTCCTTCTTGGATATTTTAGTAAGTCCATTTTCTCGGCAATCATATTGTGATTGGGATGTTCCAAGTGAATCTTCAATTTTTTCTTGAGAAAGGCTTCCTTGCAACACGCATATTGGTTAGTTTTTGTTTTATCATAAGAGACAATTTTACCAAAAACAGCAATTATGCTTTTATTATGACGAAAAAAGGATTTCGAGAATTAATTTTAAATGTAAATTTGAACAATTATTCTTACATTTGTTTTTATAGAAAGCCAAGTGCCAGGGTCGTTTCTTGAAATGGGAGTTTGATGGTTTATTTCCTTATTAATTAGATTATCTAAAATAAAAAAAATAAGTTTAAAAGAGATAAAAACGGTCTTAAAAGAGATTTGTTTCAACTGTGGTTGTAGTGGATACACTAGTAGCAGTTGTCGAGGGAATTAAAAAAATAAAGCAGTAAATGATTATAATAGATTCATCTATTATAATCATTTACTATCATATAAAATTGGTGCTACTAAAATTTAACATAAAGTAAAAAAGCATTAAAAAAAACCGTACTTTTAAAAAAGCTAGGGTCAATATATCACTTAAACTTATGAAAAAATATTATTTGCTTTTTTTATTAATAGTAAGCTGTCAAAAATCATCTAATAAATTTAACACTCCGTATTCTATAAATGTAACTGTAAAATTTAATATTTCTAAAATACCTGATGGAGAAGTTTTTTATTTGCACAAACTTCTTTTAGACTATACAGCAATAGTAATAGATTCTTGCGTGAAAAGAAATAATTTGCTCCGTTTTAAGACAAAAACGAAGGAAAGCTTTATAGGAATCATTAAAAATAAAAATAATAGTGTACAATTTATCGCTACAAATGATTCCATATATATTGTTTGGAATGATTGGGATGAAATAACTAAAAAACGAATAATAGTTAATGGTGGTGAAAATGATTTTTTCGAAAAAAATCATTCAAAATACGTTTTTCCATACAATAGAAATCTGAATGTTAACTTGCAAATATCTAAATATGGCATTGTTAACTCAAGAGACAAAGATTATCTTTACTTGGCAAACTATGAGAAACAATTTTATAATTGGATTAATGAAAACTCAGATAAGTATTATTCAACTATAAAGCTTTATGAAAACAGCAGAAATCTCTCAAACAATACACTTTTAAAATGTTTAGAATCTTTGAGAGAAAATTTTAAAAACACTTTCGTCTATAACACTTTGCAAGAATATTTCAAAAACAGGAAAAATTCACAAATAGGAGAACGTTTTATGGATTTTAAAGTTATTAATAGTGGGCAAAAAACAGTAAAAAGTGAAAGTATTTTTGAATCAAATAAAGAAAAATACGTTTTGGATTTTGGTGCCAGTTGGTGTAAATATTGCATAATTCAAGCAAGAGAAATAAATAAAAACTATTCAAAGATTGATACTTCTAAAATTCAAATAATATCTTTAAGCATAGATGAAGATAAGGATCGCTGGTTGTTATACCATAAAAAAGAAAATTATAAATGGAAGGGTTTTCTCATTAACAAAAATAAAGGAAATGATAATATACGCTCAATTATTTCAACAATCCCCGCCTATTTTGTATTAGATAAAGATAAAAAAATTATTGGTAAATATGATGCTCTTGATAGCATTCCTTTTTTAAAACTTCCAAAAACCACCTTATGACTGAGAGCTATACCTATCTCTTCCATTATTTGGAAAGAGGGCAAATTGAGATTCGAAATTTATTTAAATAAGGGAGTTAATGTATTTGGATAAAATTCCAAATTACATTTTCAAGTAAAAATCTTTTGTCAATTCGATGTATTCGGGTGTGTATTGATGTCTTGAAGTTTCAATAATTAATTCATCAATAGTAACGATGGTATTTTCATTTCGGCTAAAAGCCAATAAACTTCGCTTGATTTCGGTAGTTGGGGTTCCTTTTACGTGAGTGATTTTCAAAGGAAATAATTCGTATGCCGCGGCAAGAGCCAAAAAAAGTTCTTCTTCTTTAAAAGGAATTATTACTGTGAAAATACCGTTTTCAGAAAGTAACAAGTCAGCCGCTTCAATTAAATCTTCAAAAGGCATCGCATCAGTAAAACGGGCTAAGTCGCGTTGTTCGTTTTGGGATTTGTAATCTTCAGTGTAAAATGGAGGATTGGAAACAATTAAATCGTACTCGTCTTCTGGTTCTTCTACAAATTCATCCAGACCGGCATGAAAGCAAAATAGGCGATCACTCCAAGGGGAGTTTTCAAAATTGTCTACGGATTGTTCGTAGGCTTCTTCGTCGATTTCCAAAGCGTCAATTTGTTCTGCGTTGCTTCTTTGCGCAAGCATTAAAGCGATAATTCCAGTTCCGGCTCCAATATCTAAAATGCTAAATGGATTGTTTTCAATTGGTGTCCAAGCGCCAAGTAAAACACCGTCGGTTCCAATTTTCATGGCACAACGATCTTGTTCAAGAGAGAATTGTTTGAATTGGAATTTGGACATAAGATTTCAGATTAACGATTTTTGATTTCAGATTTCGATTAACCGATTAAACCTTTTATAGGTACATTTCGATCAATCCTTCTGGTAAATCCATAACGACTTTTTTGTTTTCTCTGTCGATTTTTATCAAGAAATGATCAATCATGGGAATGAGAATTTCTACATCACCGTTTAAAACTTCAAAAAGAGGTTGGGCGGTAGTGTCATTTATGGATTCAATTTTTCCAACAACGCCTAAGCGTTTGTCTTCGACTTCAAAACCAATAACTTCATGGAAGTAGAATTTATTGCCGGTAAGTTTTGGCAACATATTTAAGGGAAGATAAATGGCGTTGCCTATAATAGCATCAGCATCTTCTTCGGTATTCATATCTTCAAAACGAATTCTAAGAAAGTCGTTTTTGTGTAGCGAACTATTTTCAATAAAAAAAGGAACCAAGTGTTTGTTGCATTCAACAAACACTGATTCCAAGTTTTCGTATAACTCAGGTTCGTCCGTGTCTAAATAGGCAAGAACTTCTCCTTTGAAACTAAATTTTTTAGCGATTTTACCTAAATAGAAACAATCTTCTTTACGCATATTCGCCTTCTAAAATTATGCTTCAGTTGTTTCGTTATTTTCTTCTGCAGCAGGAGCTTCTTCAGCTTCAACTTCAGCAACTTCTTCTTCAACAGCTGGAGTTGCGGCAGCAATAGCATCAGCCTCTGCTTGAGCGGCAGCTGCTAAACGTTTTGCATTCACTTCTTGTTCTGCTTTGAAAGCTTTTGCTTTATCAGCAGCTTGTGCTTTAGTCAATCCTTCTTTTTTAGCGTCAACTTTTCCAGCTTTAGCTTCTAACCAAGCAGCTAATTTTGCATCAGCTTGTTCTTGAGTTAAAGCTCCTTTACGAATACCTCCATCAAGGTGGTGTTTCAATAAAGCACCTTTGTAAGAAAGAATTGCTTTAGCAGTATCAGTAGGTTGAGCACCATTGTGCAACCATTTTACTGCGCTATCAAGGTTCAATTCGATAGTAGCTGGGTTAGTGTTTGGATTGTAAGTACCAATTTTTTCTAGGTATTTACCATCTCTTTTTGAGCGTGCATCTGCAGCTACAACCCAGTAAAAAGGCTTTTGTTTTTTACCGTGTCTTTGTAATCTAATTTTTACTGACATAATCTTGTGATTAAATTTTGAGGTACTCGACCTCGATTAATTAAGGGTGCAAAGATACATTTTTTATCGATAAATACTAATCCGATTGGTATTTTAATGAACAGTAATGTATTAGAGTGAATTTGATGTGTATTTTTCATCTCAATTTTAATTTTTTTAGCTATAATATCATACTTTTGTTTGTTTAAAAGATGCATTTTTATGAAAAAATATTTTTTGTTTGTTGCTGTGATTTTTTCTTTAGTTTCTTGTCAGGAAGATGTTAGTTTTAATAATCCTTCTTTGCAGGGCTTGAAAGACAATGTGTTTTGGAGGGCCGTTCAGTCCAACGCAATAAAATATCCTGATGGATCTTTGCTTATTGAAGCGTATACTAGCAATGAAATTTTATCTTTAAAGGTTAATTCTACTATAGCCAAAACTTATTTTTTAGGGACTAGCGATTCTAAAAAAGTAACCTATGTTTTAACTGATGTTACAGGTAGTATGATTACTTTTTCTACAGGTTTTGGTATTGGAGATGGTCAAATTGTTATTACGGAATATGATACTGTGAACAATACGGTTACTGGAACATTTAAATTTAATGCAGTAAATATTTATAATAATCCGTTAGCTGGCCAAATTTTAAATTATCAACAGGGTGTTTTTTATAAAGTTCCTGTGTCACTTGTTCAATAAACTATGGGAAGTTGGCTTTGTAAATAGCTTCAATTGGGTTCTTTATAATGTTCTTGTTATTTTTACATTTAAAATAAAAAACATAAATAAGCTAATATATAGTGGATTAGAATAAAATAAGAGTACATTTGTTCTATTATTTAAATAAGTACATATGAATATTTTTGTTGGAAGTCTTCCATTCAGTATTGAGGAAGCAGATTTAAGAGAGTCTTTCGAGGCTTACGGAGCAGTTGATTCAGTTAAAATCATTACTGATAAATTTACTGGAAGAAGTAAAGGATTTGGTTTTGTTGAAATGACAAACGATGACGAAGCTCAAAAAGCAATTGATGAATTGAACGGAGCTACTGTTCAAGGACGTGCAATTGTAGTAAACAAATCTGAGCCAAAACCAGAAGGTGAAAGAAGAAGTTTTAACAATAACAGTCGTGGTGGAGATTCACGCGGTGGTTATGGTGGTGGAAACAGCCGTGGTGGAGATAACCGTGGTGGTGGAAACAGAGGAGGATATTAATATTTTTTTCTACAATATAAAAAAAGGTGTCAATTTATTGACACCTTTTTTGTTTGGTAGATATTCTGTAAAAATGCAATACGTTGCATTTCTACAGAATTATAATTATTTTACAAATTTGCAACTAACCAGTCACCAACTTCGCTAGTTTTATACGCTTTAGCATCTTTTCCGGCTAAATCCTCTGTTACAATTCCTTGTTCCAATGATTTGTTTACTACTGCTCTAATCGCTTCTGCTTCTTCTTTTAATCCAAAAGCATCTTCAAACATCATTGCTGCAGATAATACTGTCGCTAATGGATTAGCAATGTTTAATCCTGTTGCTTGTGGATATGAACCGTGAATAGGTTCATATAATGATGTATGTTCTCCTACTGATGCTGATGGCATTAATCCCATAGAGCCAGATATCACAGAAGCTTCATCTGTTAATATATCTCCAAATAAGTTTTCTGTAATCAATACGTCATAAGAGTTTGGCCATTGAACTAAACGCATCGCTACAGCATCAACGAATTCATAACTCACCGTTACTTCAGGATATTCTTTTTCCATAGCTTGTACTGTTTCTCTCCACAAACGAGAAGTTTCCAATACGTTTGCTTTATCAACACAACACAATTTTTTTGAACGTGTCATAGCAAGTTCAAAACCTTTTTTTGCTAAACGTTTTACTTCAGCTCTTGTGTACGTACAAGTATCAAAAGCGGTTTCACCATCGTCTTTTCTTCCTTTTTCACCAAAATAAATTCCTCCGGTAAGTTCTCTAAGGAAAATTAAGTCAGTTCCTTCTATGCGTTCTCTTTTTAATGGAGAGTTGTCAATCAAAGATGGGAAAGTAAATGTAGGACGTACATTAGCAAATAAACCTAATTTTTTACGCATTAACAATAAACCTTGTTCTGGTCTTACAGGGGCACTTGGGTCGTTATCGTATTTTGGGTGCCCAATAGCTCCGAATAGAACTGCATCGGCAGCCATACAAATTTCATGCGTTTCATCAGGATAAGGAACTCCAACGGCATCAATAGCACAAGCTCCTGTAAGAGCCGGGGTCCAGTTGATTTCATGGTTAAATTTTTTTGCAATAGCATCCGAAACTTTTACAGCTTCATTGATTACTTCTGGTCCAATTCCGTCACCGGCTAAAAGGGCTATGTTAAATTTCATTAGGTAAGTTTTATATTAATATCGTTTTTTATTTATTGTTATTGGGCTGTAACCACATTCAACATCTTTTGTGTTGCAATAATTGCAGCAACTGTTTGGTCTGAATCTAATCCTCTCGTTTTAAATTCTTTTCCATGATTAGTCCATGTAATTATGGTTTCGCATAATGCATCAGAGCTACTTCCTGGCGGAATTCGAACAGCATAGTCAATCAATTTAGGCAATTCCATTTTTTTACTTTTATATATTTTTGCTAAAGCATTCATAAAAGCATCAAATTGTCCATCACCTTGAGCGTGTTCTTCGATTACTTCACCATCTATTTTTAAACATAGGGTAGTCGAAGGGCGCATTCCCTTGGCATGAACTAATACATAGGATTCTACCACAATTTTCTCTTCATAAGTCTGACTGTCTAAAACATCAGAAATTATATAAGGTAAGTCTTCTTTGGTAACGGTTTCTTTTTTGTCACCTAATTCAATGATGCGTTGAGTAACTAATTTTAGATCTTCGGGATTTAATTTCAACCCTAATTCCTGAAGATTTTTTTCAATATTTGCCTTGCCAGATGTTTTTCCTAATGCATATTTTCGTTTTCTTCCAAAACGTTCCGGAAGTAAATCATTGAAATATAAATTATTTTTATTATCACCATCAGCATGAATACCTGCTGTTTGAGTAAAAACGTTGTCACCCACAATAGGTTTGTTTGCTGGGATTCTATAACCGGTGAACGTTTCTACCAATTTACTCACAGAGTATAAAGAAGATTCTTTCACGCTGATTTTTATTTCTGGTAAAAAGTCGTTGATTACAGCAACGGTACTTTCCAATGGTGCATTTCCAGCGCGTTCTCCCATTCCGTTTACGGTTACGTGAAGTCCTTGAATACCGGCTTTTACAGCTTCCATTACATTGGCAATACTTAGATCGTAGTCGTTGTGTGCATGAAAATCAAAATGGGTATTTGGGTATCGCGCTATAATTTTCGAAATAAATTCGAAAGTTTCAGAAGGGATTAAAACTCCTAAAGTGTCAGGAAGTAAGACTCTTTTTATAGGCTGTTTCGTCAAAAAGTCTAAATATTGAAATACATATTCAGGTGAATTACGCATTCCGTTACTCCAGTCTTCTAAATACACATTGGTCTCAATATTGTTTTCTTGAGCTAATGCAATGGCTTGAGCAATTTCGGTAAAATGTTGCTCGGGCGTTTTCTTTAGTTGGTGGGTTAAATGGTTTAAGGAACCTTTGGTTAGTAAATTCTGGACTTTAGCTCCAGTTTTTTTCATCCATTCGATAGAAAGTCCACCGTCAACAAAGGTTAGAACTTCTATTCGGTTAGAATATTCTTTCTCATTTGCCCAAGTCATTATTCCTTTTACTCCCTGAAATTCGCCTTCACTTACGCGTGCCGAAGCAATTTCAATTCTATCAATATTTAATTCTTCCAGCAACAATTGTGCAATGGTTAGTTTTTCTGCAGCAGAAAATGATACTCCCGAGGTTTGTTCACCGTCACGGAGCGTCGTATCCATTATTTCAATTTTTCTTTTTTCCATTATGAATTTGATGCTAAAGCGGTTTTGATTTCAGTAATTTGAAATCTTGTTACTGTATTTTATAAAATTGTAAAAAGCAGTTACTAAGCTCACAATAATGTTAAGCTTACAGTAACTGCATTTTTATTGTTTGTTTTTTTAGTAAGGAAGGGTATTGGCAAACCCAACAATGTCTTCTTTGATATTTTGCAAATAATCAATATCATCAAAACCGTTGATCATATTGTCTTTTTTATATCCAGAGATATCAAAAGATTCTTTTTGACCAGTTGTTTTTAATGTAATGGTTTGTTCTGGAAGATTGATTTCCAATTCTGTTTTTGGATCAGCTTCAATAGCATTGAAGATTGTTTCAGCAAATTCAGGGCTTACTTGAACTGGTAAAACACCAATGTTTAAGCAATTTCCTTTGAAGATATCTGCAAAAAAACTAGAAACAACTGCACGGAATCCGTAATCGTAAACTGCCCAAGCTGCGTGCTCTCTTGATGAACCCGAACCAAAGTTTTTTCCGCCTACTAATATTTTTCCACTGTAAGTTGCGTCATTCAATACGAAATCTGCTTTTGGAGTATCATCTCCGTTGTATCTCCAGTCTCTGAAAAGATTGTCTCCAAAAGCTTCACGTTTAGTAGCTTTCAAGAAACGTGCTGGGATAATTTGATCGGTATCCACATTTTCTATTGGTAGTGGCACTGCACTACTCGTAAGGATATTAAATTTATCGTATGCCATTGTGATTTATGATTTATGATTAACGATTTCTGATTTGAATAGTAAGCGTTAATGTTTTTTTGTAAAAAGTATATTTCTAACTTGTTGTCAGTTCGAGCGCAGTCGAGAATTATAAAGCGTCTCGGCTGCTCTCGACATGACAAAAGCGTTTGTTTTAAAACAAATCTCTAGGGTCTGTTAGTTTTCCAGTAACTGCTGCTGCTGCTGCCATAATTGGAGAAGCTAACAAAGTTCTTGAACCAGGACCTTGACGACCTTCGAAGTTTCTGTTTGAAGTACTTACTGCATATTTTCCAGCTGGTACTTTGTCATCATTCATCGCTAAACAAGCGGAACAACCTGGCTGACGCAATACAAAACCAGCTTCAGTAAGAATGTCTAAAAGACCTTCTTCTTTAATCTGTGCTTCTACTACGTGAGAACCTGGAACTAACCAAGCCGTAACATTATCTGCTTTTTTTCTTCCTTTTACAATTTCTGTAAAAGCTCTAAAATCTTCAATTCTACCATTGGTGCAACTTCCAAGAAAAACAAAATCAATTGGTTTGCCAATCATCACGTCATTTTCTTCAAAGCCCATGTAGGCTAAAGATTTTTTATAAGTTTCCTCACCACCTTCTACTTGGTTAGCGTTTGGAATATTTTTTGAGATACCAATTCCCATTCCAGGATTTGTACCATAAGTAATCATTGGTTCAATATCAGCTGCGTCGATATTCAATTCTGCATCAAAAATTGCGTCAGCATCAGTTTTTAACGTTTTCCAATATTCAACTGCTTTTGTCCAAGCTTCGCCTTTTGGAGCGTATAATCTTCCTTCTAAAAAGTCAAATGTTTTTTGGTCTGGAGCAATCATACCACCACGAGCACCCATTTCGATACTCAAGTTACAAACGGTCATACGCCCTTCCATAGACATGTCTTCAAAAACATTTCCTGCATATTCTGCGAAATATCCTGTACCTCCAGAAGTAGTCAATTTTGAAATGATATACAAAGCCACATCTTTAGGTCCTACACCTTTACTTAAAGTTCCGTTTACGTTGATACGCATTTTCTTTGGTTTGGGCTGCATGATACATTGAGTAGCCATAACCATTTCAACCTCAGAAGTTCCGATACCAAAAGCAATAGCTCCAAAAGCACCATGTGTAGAAGTGTGTGAATCTCCACAAACGATTGTCGCACCCGGTAAAGTAATTCCATTTTCAGGACCTACAACGTGGACAATTCCATTTTTTTGGTGACCTAATCCCCAGTGAGAAATACCATATTCTGCTGCGTTATCTTCCAATGCTTTTAATTGATTGGCAGATAATGCGTCTGCAACTGGCAAGTGTTGGTTTATTGTTGGTGTATTGTGATCGGCAGTTGCAAAAGTGCGTTCAGGGTATAAAACCGAAATCCCTCTTTCTTTTAAACCTAAAAAAGCTACAGGACTAGTAACTTCATGGATGAAATGACGGTCAATAAAAAACACATCTGGTCCATCTTCAATTTTACGCACAACATGCGAATCCCATACTTTGTCAAATAATGTAGTACTCATTTTAAATATTTTTTAAGTGTATTTCTTTTTTTACAACCCAATTATTTACATAAAGTTGTAACAATGGGAACAAATTTAAAAAAAGAAATAAGGTTGTCAATTTTAATATTTCATTATATACGATACCCAAACTGTTTTTACAACACCTTACCTCTTATGTTATAGGTTTGTGGTTTGAATGCCTTCTGTTTATTTTGATATTAAATTTCTTTTTAAAGCTATTTTTATTTTAAATAAGTCCAATATGATAATTTGCAAATTTATCGCTATTTTGGTGTAAATCAGGTTTTTTTGATTCAAAAAATATAACAAAACGAATTAAAATAGTAATAATTAACAAAATTAGCATCGTATTTTGTTTTCTAAAGAATGCCTTTTTTAGGCTTTTTACATAACTAAAGCAGTATTTTTTTTGGGCTTTTATTTCAATTTGTTTTGGTGAAATACTACGACATCCAAAATACATACAGTGCGTTTATTTTTCTTTTTAATGGGGTAATATGAAAGGTATTGTTGAGGAATGAAGGGGAGAATAATTTTTAGGATTGATTTTTTTAATGAAATCCCGGAAATTTAAAACCTATATTTTGCAGTGAATAAGAAATATCGTGGTACTAGTTTAATTGTTGATTTATAAGAAGTATAATTATCTAAAGATACTAAAGTAAATTCGTTTTCATTAGTTAAATTGTTTAATATCATTCGATAAGAAAACCTGCTTTCTTCTGGATTGTAATTTATAACAGCATTAATAAACGAATAATTATTATTATTATTATTCATTTGATAATAGGTACTGTTTATTTCAGCTAACCATGTTTTTGATATTTTATAATTGCTATTTATAAAAAAATCGGTTGTTTCGTTTTTCGTCAAAACCCCATTAAATTTTGATTGAAAATAATTGTAATTTACACCAAAGTCAAAATTTATTGGAAGTTTCAAATAGGTAGTTCCGGAAAATTTGTAAGTACTATTGTAACTTTTTAGGGAGCTAAATTCTGAACTATTTACTTTTGTTGGGTTTGTATTCCAATTTTGAAAAGTTTCAAGTTTTGTCGCTAATTTTATTGTTCTAAAATAATTTACTATATTAAAATTTTCATTATAACTATCCCCCCCTTTGGTGAGTATGTAATTTTCAAAATTAAAATTATTCGTAATTGTACTTTCACTGTTAAATATTTTTTCAGATTTTAAATAGAAAAAATAAGAACTTATTGAAAATCGTTTTTTATCATTAAATAAAGTATGAGAAAAGGAGAGTACTTTGTTTTTTAAAAGTCCATCATAGGTTTTTCCTTTTCTAAAACTTCTATAATCGGTTAATTGAGAATTAGTTGTTAAATAATTTATTTCTGGTAAATTATTATTATCAGCATAACTAAAAGTAAAATTCCCCAGACTAGTTTTCTTAATGTTTAAGGAAGCTTTTGGATTAAATATAGAGATATTGTTTATTGTAGAATTAGTATCAAAACGATTTTGGGTATAGTTTAAACTGGCTGTAAAATCAATTTTTCTGGAAAAGTTGTATCGGATGGCGTTTTCAACAGAAAAAATGTTCTGCTTTAATGTGGTATGATTTTCATAATCAATAGTGTGATTGTTTTCTATTATGAAGTTGTTGTTCAGTATTTCCTTGCTATTCTCATATTTTAAGCCAATTGTATATTCGAGTTTTCTATACCGGGAAATTAGTTTGCTTTTTATCCCAAAATATAAAATAGAATTATGTGCAATTTGCGAAGCTAAAGCATCTGGACTAGCATTTAAAAACTGATTTAAAAATGGAGAAGTAATTTTGCTTTTTTGATTAATTAGATCATTCCCGAGATAAATATAATTATTTAAAATTTTGGTGTCAGATATTCTATAACTATGATTTAGATGGTTGTAAAAAGTTTGTTTTTTGTCTTTATACGCTTGATCAATTTGACTTTTGTTGAAAATCAAATCTGCATTAATACTGTTTGGATTGTTTTTATAAATCAATAGGTTTGTTAAATAGTTATCTTCATTTGCGAAATATTTTAATTCTAACTCTCCTGATGATAATATCTTTTTACTTTGATATAAATTTGTTTCAGTATTCAAAATTGGATTTGCTCCAATGTTAAAAATAGTTTTTGATAGTGAGTTTTGTTTTTGATTATCGCTTGCAAAATAGCCAACACCACGCATAGTAATATTAGGCTTTAATTTTTTTGTAAAACTTAGAGAATTGTACAAAGCTTTATTAAAAACACTTTGTGATTTACTGAAAGAGCTATTTTCGTTACTGCTAATGTTGTAATGATTTTGGACTGTTTTCTCTAATCTGTCTTTGCCAAACAAGTTGTTTTCTGTAATCGCTTTACTCACCTGATCGGTTGCTTTTTCACCAGAATTATTATAATCTGCTAAATAGAAAAGTTTAATTTTCTTTTTTAGCAATCCTAAATTAATTCCTTCTTTCCAGCGGTTTTCAGTGACAATACCTGAACCAACCATAATATTTCCAAACCAAATGTTTTGTTTGTCTTTTTTGAGTTTTAAGTTCAGCGCAACTTTGTCTGAGTTGCTTAATTTTTTCAAAATTGGATTGTCTTCAAAACCATCAATAATCTGTACTGCATCAAGCACTTTTGCGTCAAGGTTTTTAGATAATAATTTATAGTTTTTATCAAATAAATCTTCGCCTTCAATCAATAATTTGTCAATAGGTTTTCCGTGTGCTTTTATGGAACCATCATTTTGAACTTCAATCCCAGGCATTTTTTTTAGAATATCCTCTAGGGTTTGTTCAGTTTTGTTTCCAAATGACGCCACTTTTATTGTAGTGGTGTCTCTGTCTATTTTTATTTTTTGATTGACTTCAATGACTAGTTCTTTAAGGGATTCTAATTTTTCTTCCAAAATAAAAGATTGAGAAATGCTTTTTTCTGAGGTTAAATCTAGTTGTACTTCTTTTTTTGAATAACCCAAACAGGAAACTGTAATAGTTATTTTATTATTTCGGGGTTTTATAAAGAGTAAACTGTAATTTCCGTTTTCATCAGTATACGAATAGGTTAGTGTGTTTTCAGTACTATCTAAAATCACAACAGAAGCACTTTCGATGCTTCTGTTGTAATTGTCTTTTGCTGTACCAGACAATTTTATTTCTTGTGAAAAAAGTGAAAAAGATAAAAATAATAAAAGGAATAGGATTTTTTGCATTTTATTCGAATTCAACGAACATATTTGACAATTGAGGAGCGCCAAATTGTACATCTGGATATATTTTTTTAGCTAATTTTTGTTTGTCTTTTATTATGTTTATTTGTTCTTTTTGGAAAATTTTAAACTCTTCGTTCGATTTAAACGTAATTCCTTTGGGAATACTTATATATTTTACGGACTCTTTGTTTTTTGTTGGATATTCAATATTTTTAAAGTACCAATAAACAAATTTATTGACATCATAAGCTTCAAGAATTAGCCCTGGTAGACCATTTAACTTCCATGGACCAAAAGGGACAGCTATTTCTGGACTATACCAGGCAGTATAATTTCTACCTCTAAATATTGCTGTTGCTCTTTTGCATGTAAAATTTCCAATTTTTTTTGTTTCTTTTTCAATTGTCCAATTTATTTTTGGGGCTATTTCTTTTATATAAATTTGTTTTCTGTATAAGAAATTTGACCACATGGTATTTTTTTGTATGTGATAAACGACTTGATCGCCTAGTGGACTTACTTTCATTCCATTGTAACTAGATGTCTGTCCGCCATCTTCACTTTGAAATGTTCTCTTTTCATTAATTTTTTCAGGTTTTTCAAGACTATCTTTTGCGGTTACGTAATAGGATTGTTCCCTATTAAAAATAATATATGCATTGCTGTCTAGTCCTTTTGCGTATCCAATATCTAAAGCTTCAATATAGCCATAATTGGCTATGCCCTTTAGTTGTGAAAACATAATTATAGTGTTTAAAAGAGCAAGAAATAAAAATGTTTTTCTCATGTTTTTGTAATGATGTTAAAATGCTTTATGCTGTTGTTATATTTTAGATTAAAACTATTTTAGCAGAAAAAATTAGCTAAAGATTGAGCGCCTGACCCTGAACAATCACATGTGAAAGTTCCACTTCCACTTCCGTCAGTACAATGATACCAATATTGCATCAACCGTACAGGTTTTTTATTTGTATTTTTTTCTTTCATACCAAAAGAACTTAAAGTAATAATACTAATTGCGGATAACATAATTATTTTTTTCATAAATTTTATTTTTTAAAGATTTAAAGCAGCATAAAGCCCTGCAAATTTTGTATGAAAAAAACTACTAAACAATACCCACTTTTAGTGATATTTAGAGAAAAACACACAATGCGTTTATTTTTCTTTTTAACGAAGCATTATTGAGTGATTTTATGCTAAAAGATAAAGTAATTCGTAGGGTGATTCTTAACGATTATTTTGAATTTTTTTGTTCGGATTAAGGTGTTATTCTAGCTAAAAAAAACTTAAATTTGAAATTCATTTTTTGTGATTTATTATAAATTTAAAGTGTTTAAAACCAGTTAAATGCACAGTTTAAATCTATAGGTTTAGGCACCCTTCCTTTCGGGGAGGGCTGGGGAGGGGATTTATGTACTTAATATTCGATACCGAAACTACAGGATTACCAAAGCGTTGGGGCGCTCCCATTTCAGATACGGATAACTGGCCGCGTTGTATTCAAATCGCTTGGCAGTTGCACGACGATATGGGTAAACTCGTCGAGCACCAGGATTATTTGGTGAAGCCCGAAGGTTTTAATATTCCCTATGATGCGGAACGAATTCACGGTATTTCTACGGAATTGGTGGAAGCCGACGGAATTTCTTTGGCAGAAGTATTAGAAAAATTCAATATCGCTTTAGGCAAAGCCAAATTTATTGTAGGTCAGAATTTAGGTTTTGATATCAATATTATGGGCTGCGAATTTTACAGAATGGGTGTTGAAAGCCAAATGAGCTCCATGCCAATTCTGGATACGTGTACCGAAGTTACCGCTTCCTTATTGAAATTGCCGGGTGGTCGAGGTGGGAAATTCAAATTACCAACCTTAACCGAATTACACTCTTATCTTTTTAATAAACCTTTTGGTGAGGCGCACAACGCAACTGCCGACGTAGAGGCAACCACGCGTTGTTTCCTCGAGTTAATTCGTCGTGATGTTTTCACTAAAGAAGAACTCGATGTAGAAATTGGCTATTTTAAAGATTTCCAAAATAAGAATCCTCATGAGATTCAGCTTATAGGATTAAAGCATATTAATCTTAAGGAAGCATCTGATAAAATTCGCCAGCAGTTTGGAGAAAAACAAGCGCCGACAGTTTCAAGTGCAGCGCTTTCTGAGAATAAAAAGGTACTTGTTGATATGCCTTTTGTGCATTTACACAATCATACGCAATTTTCAGTATTGCAATCTACCATTAGTATTGCTGCGCTGGTGAAAGCGGCATCGCAGCAAAAAATGCCTGCGGTTGCCATGACGGATCATGCCAATTTAATGGGGGCTTTCCATTTTGTCCGTGATATTTTATACCATAATAAAGCCGCTGAAGCCAAGAATAAAGCCGCTATAGAAAATGGTGAAGAACCTACTGAAGTTCCAATGAAGCCTATTGTAGGTTGCGAATTTTTTGTATGTGAAGACCATAAAAATAAGTCGGTAAAAGACAATGGGTACCAGATAGTACTTTTGGCGAAGACCAAAAAAGGCTATCATAATTTGGCTAAAATGTCTTCCATCGCCTATACCGAAGGATTTTATTATGTGCCAAGAATCGACAGGAAAGTGATTCAGGAATTCAAAGAAGATATTATTGTTTTGTCTGGAAATCTTTATGGTGAAATCCCAAATAAGATTTTAAATATTGGTGAAAACCAAGCCGAAGAAGCTTTGCTTTGGTGGAAAAATGAATTCAAGGAAGATTTTTACATTGAGGTGATGCGTCACAATCAGGAAGATGAAAATCGAGTAAATACGTCTTTGATTTCATTAGCAAGGAAACATGATGTCAAGATTATTGCGACAAATAATACCTTTTATATAGACAAGGAAAATTCGAATGCGCACGATATTTTACTTTGTGTACGTGACGGTGAAAAACAGACAACGCCTATAGGTCGTGGTCGCGGATATCGTTATGGATTGCCCAATCAGGAATACTATTTCAAGTCGGGAGACGAAATGAAGCAGCTTTTTGCAAATTTGCCGGAAGCGATTTCGAATATTTCGGAGATTGTGGATAAGATTGAAATTTTCGATTTAGCTCGTGAAGTTTTATTGCCAAAATTTGAAATCCCAGTTGAATTTAATAATCCCGAAGATGCAGTAGATGGCGGAGTACGAGGTGAAAATGCGTATTTAAGGCATCTTACCTTTGAAGGGGCTAATCGCCGTTACAAAGAAATTACACCTGAAATTCAGGAACGACTGGATTTCGAGTTATTGACAATATCTAATTCCGGTTATCCGGGGTATTTCCTAATTGTGCAGGATTTAATTGCCGAAGCAAGAAGTATGGGCGTTTCAGTAGGACCTGGTCGGGGTTCTGCGGCAGGATCGGTGGTGGCCTATTGTTTGAAAATCACCAATATTGACCCATTGATGTACAACCTGCTTTTTGAGCGTTTCCTGAATCCTGATCGTGTGTCACTACCCGATATTGACATCGATTTTGATGATGAAGGCCGAAGTAGTGTAATGGACTATGTAATCAGGAAATACGGATCGAAACAAGTAGCGCAAATTATCACGTATGGTAAAATGGCAACAAAATCGGCGATTCGAGATACAGCTCGTGTGCTGGATTTGCCATTATTTGAGGCTGATAAAATTGCGAAATTGATTCCAGGAATGATGCCGTCAAAATGGAATTTGGCGCGATTTTTAAATGAAAAAGAAGATGTCATTAAGAAAGCCGTTCGTCCGGAAGAATACGATAAAATCAAAGAATTAATAGGACTTGCTAATGAAGATGATTTGGGTGGAGAAACCATTCAGCAAGCTAAAGTTTTAGAAGGGAATTTAAGAAATACAGGGATTCACGCTTGTGGAGTAATTATTACGCCAAGCGATATTACTAATTTTGTTCCTGTGGCTACCGCCAAAGATTCCGATTTATATGTGACCCAATTTGACAACTCGGTCGTGGAAAGTGCCGGATTGCTTAAGATGGACTTCTTGGGTTTGAAGACCCTGACCCTGATAAAAGATACCGTCAAATTAGTAAAATACAGAACTGGAATTGACCTCAATCCAGATGAATTCCCAATTGATGATTTAAAAACATATGAGCTTTTTCAACGAGGTGAAACGGTTGGGATTTTTCAGTACGAGAGTGCGGGTATGCAGAAATATATGAAGGAATTGAAGCCAACGGTTTTTCCTGATTTGATTGCCATGAATGCCTTGTATCGTCCTGGTCCGATTGCCTATATACCGAGTTTTATTAAACGTAAAAACGGGGAAGAGCCTATTGAATATGATTTGGATGACTGTGAAGAATTACTGAAAGATACCTACGGAATTACCGTTTACCAAGAACAGGTAATGCTTTTGTCTCAGAAACTGGCTGGTTTCTCTAAAGGTGATGCCGACGTTTTGCGTAAAGCGATGGGGAAAAAGATGATTGATGTGTTGGCTAAAATGGAGCCAAAGTTTATCTCTCAGGCTATGGAAAAAGGTCATGCCAAAGATAAGTTAGAAAAAATTTGGAATGACTGGAAAGCTTTTGCCGAATATGCTTTTAATAAGTCACACTCGACTTGTTATGCTTGGGTTGCCTATCAAACGGCTTATTTGAAAGCGAATTATCCGGCCGAATATATGGCGGCTGTGCTGTCAAATAACATGAGTGACATCAAGCAGGTTTCGTTCTTTATGGAGGAATGCAAGCGTATGGGATTACAGGTTTTAGGACCCGATGTGAATGAATCGTTTTATAAATTTACCGTAAATGATGATTATGCGGTTCGTTTTGGAATGGGAGCTGTAAAAGGTGTTGGCTCTGGGGCTGTGGCTACGATTGTTGAGAATAGAAAAGATGGAAGATATAAATCGATTTTTGATTTGACCAAACGTATTGATTTGCGTGCGGCGAATAAAAAAGCATTGGAGAATCTGGTTTTGGCTGGAGGATTTGATTCTTTTTTAGGTACAACGAGAGCGCAGTATTTTCATGATGATGGCGATGGAATTACCTTTTATGAAAAAGCGATTCGGTATGGGTCAAAGTTTCAGGAAAATGAAAATTCATCGCAAGTGAGTTTGTTTGGTGATACCAGCGAAGTGCAAATTGCGGAGCCTATTGTGCCGCCTTGCGAGGATTGGAGTACGATGGAAAAACTCGCTAAAGAAAAAGAGGTTGTTGGGATTTACATCTCGGGACATCCGCTGGACGATTTTAAATTTGAAATGAAGTATTTCTGCAATTCGAAATTGGAAATGCTTAAAAACATGGAGCTTTACGTGGGTAAAACCCTTACTTTTGGAGGTATTGTTTCTAATGTACAAAGACGGATAGCCAAAAACGGTAAGGAATGGGCGATTTTTAACTTAGAAGGTTTTGACGAAAGTTTTGAATTTAAAATATTTAATGAAGAGTACCTAAATTTTCATCGATACCTGCTTCCTAATAATTTTGTTTATTTTAAAATTCTGATTAAAGACGGATGGGTTAATAGAGAAACTGGAAAAAAATCGGAACCAAGAATGCAGTTTACTGATGCAAAACAATTACAGGATGTATTGGATATTTTCGCTAAGAAATTAATCTTGCTTCTGAATATATCAGATTTAGAAAATGATTTTATCCATAAATTAAGTCACCTCTTTCAAGAAAATAAAGGAGATAATACAGTTTCTTTTGAAATTATGGAACTGGAGAAAATAAAACGACTAGTTACCGTAGCTCCTGTTGAAATAGAAAATGAGGAAGAAGTTTTTGTCGACGAAAATGAAGATTCTGAAATGGAAGCTCTCGAAATTCCAGAGACAAGTACTGTAGCAAAATTAGAAGAAGTAGAAGAAATTAAGGTTGTAACCAAGCTGACTATGCCAAGCAGAAAATTGAAAATTAAAATCTCAAATGAATTACTAGTGGAGCTGGAGAAAATGCAAATTAACTTTAAGTTGAATTAGAGCACTATGTCCTAGCCCTGATGGAAGCGGCATCCTTTCCTTGCCTTCTTTAGGCAAGGAAAGATACAGCGTACAGCAGGAAAAAGCTCCTGAATTTATTAAAAATAGCAATTGACAATACACTTATAATCAAAACTAATTTATGAATGTAGTTTGATTAGTTTTTAATTTCTAAATTTGTACTCAGGATTGAAACCTTAAACATTTAAATAAAAAAATATGGCTTTAGCAATAACAGATGCTACTTTTGATGAAGTAGTTTTGAAATCAGACAAACCGGTAATGGTGGATTTTTGGGCAGCATGGTGTGGACCTTGTAGAATGGTTGGGCCAATCATTGACGAAATCAGCGAAGAATACGCAGGGAAAGTAGTGGTAGGAAAAGTTGATGTTGATGCTAACCAAGAATTTGCTGCAAAATACGGGGTGAGAAATATTCCAACAGTGTTGGTTTTTCATAACGGAGAAGTAGTAGGAAAACAAGTAGGAGTTGCTCCGAAACAAACCTACGCAGATAGTTTAGACGCTTTGTTGTAATCGGTAGATTATGATTTACATAGAATCTGTACGGATTCAGATAAAAGGTTTGGCGAAAGTCAGACCTTTTTTTTGTTTACTGAATTTATTTCACCTTCTTTATCTAGTTTCTGTAATCTTTTAATTTAAATCATTTAATCTTTTAATACATTTGAGATATGAAGATCGAATCGCAAATAGAGAAAGTTTCCAGTTTTCAGCATCTTGAATTGCTGGCTAATCAGGTTGTGGAAGGTTTTATTTCGGGAATGCATAAAAGTCCGTTTCATGGATTTTCGGCAGAGTTTGCGGAACACAAAGTCTATAATGTTGGGGAAAGCACTAAACATATCGATTGGAAGTTATTTGCCAAAACAGATCGTTTGTTCACGAAACGATTTGAGGAAGAGACCAATTTGCGTTGCCATATCATTATTGACAATTCCTCGTCGATGCATTATCCCAAATTAAAAGAGAGTCAGCAATTCTATGAAAACAAAATTGGTTTTTCGGTTTTAGCCTCTGCGGTTTTAATGAATCTTTTAAAGAAGCAACGCGATGCTGTGGGACTAAGTGTGTTTTCGAATGAATATGAGTATTACGCGCCTGAAAAAGGCAGTGATCGCCATCACAGAATGATTTTAAACACACTCGAAGGATTGTTAGAAAAGCCTGTGGCCAAAAAAAGCACCGATACAGTTACATTCTTGCATCAAATAGCGGAGAAAATGCACCGCCGTTCGATGATTATCCTATTTACGGATATGTTTCAGTCCGGTTCTGATACTTCTGGAGATGAAGCGCTGTTTAATGCCTTGCAACATTTGAAACACAACAAGCATAAAGTAGTTTTGTTTCACGTTGTGGATAACAAAACAGAGCTGAATTTTGACTTTGATAACGCACCAAGAAAGTTTATTGATGTGGAAACGGGAGAAGAAGTGGTCGTTTTTGCGGATAATGTAAAAGAAGAATATGGAAAACAAGTAGAAAGTTACTTCAAGAAGCTAGCGTTAACCTGCGCGCAAAACCGAATAAAGTATATTCCGGTAAGTGTAGATGAAAGTTTTGAAAAAATTTTAATGACATACTTGGTTGAAAAACAAAACTTTGGATAAAATGGTGAATTTTTATCAAATATTTTTTCAAAAAACGCTTGTGTAAACGGAAATCTATTGTATCTTTGCCACCGCAATAAAGCAGCAGGTTTGGTAGTTCAGTTGGTTAGAATACATGCCTGTCACGCATGGGGTCGCGGGTTCGAGTCCCGTCCAGACCGCTAATATTGGGGAAAGCCTTTCATAACTGAAAGGCTTTTTTGTCCCAATAAGGTATATAAAGCTAGTTGTGTTGTTTGCTGCGAATTTGTAACTCGTAGCGGGTTTAGTAGTTAGACCAATGAAAAGCTTTCCACTTTTTGTGGATAGCTTTTTTGATTGAAAATAAAGCAGGTTTGGTAGTTCAGTTGGTTAGAATACATGCCTGTCACGCATGGGGTCGCGGGTTCGAGTCCCGTCCAGACCGCTAGATTTAAGAGAGCCTTTCGTAATTGAAAGGCTTTTTTGATTTCACGAAGTTTGTAAATTAAAACAACTCTGATTTATTCTCCCACACAATCCAAAAAAACAATCCTAAATACATCATACAAATTACAAACTTCATAAAGCTGGATGCCAGTAATCCTATAAATGATCCTGCGGCTGCTTTCAAAGCCCGTTTGTGATTTTTAGAGTCGTAGATAAGTTCTCCGACTAGAGCGCCGACAAAAGGCCCTATAAGAAAGCCAAATGGAATAGGAACAATAATCCCAATAACTAAGCCAATATTTGTTCCCCAAATACCATAGGAGCTTCCACCAAATTTTTTGGTTCCTCTCGAAGGAATTACATAATCCAAAACAGAAATAGCTATAGTAATTAATAAAGCAATTCCAAGAATCCAATAATTAGTTGGAACAGCGTTAGTGAAATAAAGTAATAGTAAACCAATCCAACTGATACTTGGTCCAGGTAAAGCGGGTAAAAAACTCCAAAAAATGCCTATAATCATACACGAAAAACCCAGAATTAAAAGTATTATATCCATAGAATTATTTTAGTAATTTTGAAAACCAATAAGTAATGTCTATTTTCTAAACGAATATGAGAAAAATAATTTTAGTATTTTTCATTGTGCTATTTTCCATGCTTTCGTCTGAGTGTATGCAAGCTCAAGAGAAAACAGTGATTACTAGTGATGTCATTTTGAAAGAAACGTTATATAATGCTAATAAGGTAAAAGTATCAAATTTTTCTTTGAAACAGTTTGATGCTCTTTTTTTTGAATTTTTTGATAAAAAAGCCAATCCTAATTTAGTATTAACTAAGGAAGAATTCTATAAATATACTATTCAGATTGCTATTTTTTCAGATCGGTTGGCCGCATTATATCCGGATCAAAAAGAAATTGCTGCTCTAAACAAGAAGAAATGGTTTGCTGAAACCTACGAAGATTATTTGCTTTCTAAAGCAACTCAAAAAAAATAATTGTATTTTTATAAAATATTAGTTCAATTGAAAAACAAAACCTTGAAGCACTTTTGCCTTTTTTTAGTAATTATACTTTTTAATTCCTGTCAATATTTCGAAAAGCAAGTGCCTTCGGAAAAGGAATTGTTGCAAAAGGAATTGAAATCTATCAATTGGAAAGAAGTCGATGAATTTCCATCGGTTGTAGATTGTGAAAAAATAGAGAATAAAACGCAACGTCAGCAATGTTTTTTTGAAGTTTTAACGCAATTAATTCAGGAGAAGCTGAGCGTTGATACGCTGTCAGTTCTTTATCCGGAATTAGACACGATTGAAGTAAAGGTTACTGTTTTTCCAAATGCAACGATGCAATTTGAACCACAGTTTCCAAAAGATTCCGTGGCTTATGATCGAATCAAAATTGATAGTATCTTAAAAGCACGCTTGGTCGGTTTTCCAAAAATTAATCCTGCCATTAAGCGTGGAATTCCTGTAAAAACCCAATTTATTCTTCCTGTAATTCTAAAAGTGGAGTAGTTATGCCATTTACTTTTTCACATCCAGCTATTGTTTTACCGTTTTTTAAAAATAAAAAATGGTCTATTACTGGATTAATTATAGGTTCAATGGCACCAGACTTTGAATTTTTTTTTAGAATGAGAACGCAGAGCGAAATTAGTCATACTTTTCATGGTTTATTGTTAATTGATTTTCCTCTAGCAATTATAGTCGTCATTTTATTTCATGGAATACTAAAAAAGTCGCTAATAAGTAATTCACCTGATTTTGTACAAAATAGGTTAGTGGAGTTGAAAAATTCAAATTGGTTTGATTATTTTAAAAAAAATAGTTTCATAGTGATTCTGTCTTTTTTTGTTGGAGCGTTTTCTCATTTTTTTTGGGATTCACTGACGCATTGGGATGGTTATGTTGTACAAAGGGTTTCTTTTTTGAATATCCTATTGTTTTCATTCCCAATTTATGATTGGATCCAATACATCAGTTCTATTGTCGGACTGGTAGCGTTAGGGTTGTGTTTTTTTAAAATACCGCAAAATTCTGACAGCACTAGTAATGTCTCCCTTGTTTTTTGGATTATTACCTTGTTTTTTGCTTCAATAGTTGTTTTTTTGCGCTTTACGCTTGTTGTGGGCTGGCATAGAGTTGCTGATATTATAATTGGGGTTCTATCATCAATTGTAATTGCATTAACGTTTACTAGTGTTATTTTTATGAAGTATAAAAGATCTTAAAATCGTCGCCCTTTCCATTCGTATTTCCCAAACAACGAATATAAAGCTACACTTATGCTGAAAAAAGGATAGAATAAGTTGCTTAAAATCAAAAAACGTGTTTTTGTTTGTGTTAAAAAATTATTGGTTTTGCATATCAAAATTGAGTCAACGATGAACTTTAAAACAAATAATATAAAGACATTTTGAAAAGGAGTTAAGCATAAGAGCCAAGTGGTAATAATTACGAGCCAACTCAAATTTCCCGCAAATACCAATATTCCCAATCTTTTCCCAAAAGTACTTTGATACGAACTGGTTTTTGAGGCCCAGCGTACTCTCTGATAAAATAACGATTTCCAATCATCCATTGGTTTTGTGATGACAATATTGTTTTTAGATTTCAAATAATGGACTTTTTCTGGAAACTGGGCGATAGCTTTTTGCAAAAGGAAAACATCATCACCGCTGGCAATTTTATCATTTCCATTGAAACCATTTAATGCTTGAAAAAGAGATTTTGTATAGGCAAAGTTGGCGCCATTACACATGAATCCTTTTTTTATTCCAAAACTGCCAATTGTTGCTCCTTGTAAACTGGTCAAATCCAGTTGCTGGAAATGGTGTAGAAATGAGCTTTTGCAATCGTACGTTACGGCTCCGGCAATCATAGCAACATCATGAAGCTGAATGTAATTATTTAATGTCAATAACCAGTTTTTATTGACAAGGCAATCAGCATCGGTGGTGATAATCCAATTCGTGTTTACAGTTTGCATTGCGGTCACGATTGCGTCTTTTTTAGGCGAATTAGTAACCCGAATGTTCTTTATTACTGAAACTTTAAACTCTAAATGTGGAACTCTAAATGCTTCTTCTGATTCATCGTCTACCAAAATCACGGTAAACAATTCCATCGGATAATTCAACTTGGATAAACTGTCTAATAAAAGAGGCAGGTTTTTGGCTTCATTTCGAAAAGGAACAATAATTGAGAATTTTGTTTTTGGCTTTAAGCCTATGTAATCAATAGTATTTACTTTGGTAAAACCATAAATAAGAAAGACAATCGCCAAGCAATAGAGGATTATAATCAAGTACAAAACAAAAATCATATCGAATTTTTAGTTTTGAAATTCAATACATAATAACTGCCGATTATTACCGGTAAAACGACATTTAGAAACCACATAAGCGTGGTTATGAAAATTACAATCCATTCGTTTACGCCAAGAATTCCAAAGAAATAAACGGCCACACTTCCTTTTACGGCAAAATCCAAAAACTGAAAAGTGGGTAAGGAGGAAGCCAGAAAATAAACACTAGTTATCGTGGAAATGGCTGTTAAATAAGGCAAGTCAACATCAAAAGCAAGGAACAAAAAGTAATATTGGTGCGAGAAAACCAGAAAACGGCAAATCGCTAAAAAGATGTTTTTTTGATGAGTGCGTTTTGGGATTTCGTTAATCTTATGAATCAGTTTTTCTATGGAATAGCCTTTTATTGCAATTTTTTTGACCGAAAATAAAACAATGAAAAGGAGTGCCAAAATTCCAAAAAGAATTCCCACCGTTTTTGTGGTAATCACATTGTATTGCGAGTTGAAATACAATAACCCGAAAACCCCAAAAATAACTGTCAAAATCATTTGAATTCCGTTGCAAATCAGGTTTAAAAAAATGACTTTTTTAGTTTCACTTTTATCGAAAAATAATGCTTTTCCGGCATATTCGCCCACGCCGTTTGGTGTAAAAAGTCCCGCGGTTAACGCGCCCAGAACTTGTTTGGTTGCTTCGCCCAAAGATATTTTATGGATAAATTTGACTAAATTTTGCCATTTCAAGATTTCAAAAAACCGATTCAAAACACTGAGAAATAAAATGAAGGCAATTCCGCTAATAGATTGGTTTTTCTGGAATAGAACAATGAATTTTTGCCAATCAAGTTTGTCGTTATTGGCCAATTGATCGTAAATAAAATAAAAGGCGCCTCCCACAATCAAAAGTTTGATTAGAAGTACAAGGAATTGCTTAGTTTTGTGTGGAATTGAAATCATTGGTGCAAAGAAACAAAACTTTAAACTTTTAGACTTTAAACTTTAAACTAAATCATTGGCAAACGAACGCATCATATTAGGAATTGACCCTGGGACAACGATTATGGGTTTTGGATTGATAAAAGTTGTCAACAAAAAAATGGAGTTTTTGCAATTGAATGAATTGCTGTTGTCCAAATACGACAATCATTATCAAAAACTAAAAATCATTTTTGAACGCACCATTGAGTTAATCGATACACATAATCCAGATGAAATCGCAATTGAAGCGCCTTTCTTTGGCAAAAACGTGCAATCGATGCTGAAGTTAGGACGCGCGCAAGGCGTTGCCATGGCAGCGGGACTTTCGAGAGATATTCCCATTACGGAATACGAACCCAAGAAAATAAAAATGGCAATTACCGGAAACGGAAATGCCAGCAAAGAACAGGTTGCTAAAATGTTACAGCAACTTTTAGGACTGAAAGAATTACCTAAAAATCTGGATTCAACCGATGGATTGGCCGCGGCGGTTTGTCATTTTTTCAATTCTGGGAAAGTGGTTGGTGCTAAAAGTTATACCGGTTGGGATGCTTTTGTAAAACAAAATGAAGAACGAGTTAAAAAATAGTTTTCAGTCGCAGTTTTCAGTCTCAGTAACTGGAAACTGCGACTGCGACTGAACACTAATAAATGAGCGGAATCTACATTCATATCCCTTTTTGCAAGCAGGCTTGTCATTACTGCGACTTTCATTTTTCGACTTCCATGAAGAAGAAAGAGGAGATGGTTTTGGCTATTGCCAAAGAAATTCAAATGCGCAAAAGTGAGTTCGAAAAGGAACAGGTTGAGACTATTTATTTTGGTGGAGGAACGCCTTCGGTTTTAACTTCTGAAGAGATTAATTTTCTGATTGCTGCAGTTTATAATAGCTATTCTGTTTCAGAAAATCCTGAAATCACGCTTGAAGCGAATCCTGATGATTTGTCAAGTGAACGAATAATTGAATTGTCTAAAAGTAAAATCAATAGGTTAAGCATTGGAATCCAGTCTTTCTTTGAAGACGATTTACAATTGATGAACCGCGCTCATAATTCGGCGGAAGCCAAAAAATGCTTAGAAGAAGCGACAAAGTATTTCGATAATATTTCTCTTGACTTGATTTACGGAATTCCAGGAATGAGCAACGAAAAATGGAAGCAAAATATAGAAACCGCTCTGAGTTTTGGGATTCCGCATATTTCGAGTTATGCCTTGACAGTAGAGCCTAAAACAGCTTTGAATAAACTGATTCAGTCGGGAAAAATTGCTGCTCCTAAAGATGAAGTTGCCCAAGAACATTTTGCTATTTTGGTGGAAATACTAGAAGCTAATGATTTTATCCATTACGAATTGTCGAATTTTGGAAAGGCCAATTATTTTTCCAAGAACAATTCGGCGTATTGGTTAGGAAAAAAATATATTGGAATTGGCCCTTCGGCACACAGTTATAATGGTGTTTCAAGAAGTTGGAATATTTCGAATAATTCGCTGTATTTAAAATCCATAGAAGAAGATAAACTGCCAAACGAAACAGAAACGCTATCAGTTGCAGACCGATACAACGAATATGTTATGACTGGTCTGCGAACAATTTGGGGCGTTTCTTTGGATAGAATTGAGAATGAATTTGGAGTTGACTATTTAAAATATTTGAAGAAACAGATTCAGAAGTTCTTGAACGATGATTTGATTTACATTGAAAATAACATTCTAAAACCCACCAAAAAAGGAAAGTTTTTGACAGATGGAATAGCATCAGACTTATTTTATTTAAATTTGGAATAACAAATCAACCGCAAAGTTCACTAAGCTTTGTGCGCTCAGTGCCTTCTTTGTGAACGTAGTGTTTAAATAAATTATGATAGCAACTATTAACAACGAATTTAAAGTCGATTTATCAAAACCAATTGATATTTCGATTCCATTAACGAATACCGCTGAAAATCCAATTGCTTGGTATATCGAAAAACCAGTAATCGAACCCGTTGTTTTTGGGGATTGGATTGGTAAAGTTTCAGAAGGGAAATCATCCACCAATTTTAATAATATTTTCTTCAATCCACACGGACACGGAACCCACACCGAATGTCTGGGGCATATCACACGAGAATTTTACAGCATTAATCAATCGTTGAAACAGTTTTTCTTTTTCGCGGAATTGGTTTCGGTTGTGCCGGAACTGCTAGGAGAGGATTTGGTAATCACTATGGATAGCATCTCGACTGCGCTCGATGTGACATTGAAATTAGGTGTTCCAAAAGAAGCACTAATCATTAGAACGCTTCCTAATTTTAAATTAAAAAAATCTTTAAAATATTCGCATACAAATCCGCCTTATCTGGATGAAGCTGCTGCGCGGTTCATTCGCGAAAGCGGGATTCAGCATTTGCTGATTGATTTACCCAGTGTCGATAAAGAAAAAGACGATGGAAAATTATTGGCGCACAAAGCCTTTTGGAATGTAACCGATATCAACAATTTGAATGCTGATGCAAGATTAGAATCGACAATTACAGAAATGATTTTTGTTCCGAATGAAATACAAGACGGAAGTTATTTGTTGAATTTGCAAATTGCCTCTTTCGAGAATGATGCGAGTCCGAGTAAACCAGTTTTGTATGCTATTTTAAATAATGAATCATAAATTTGGAATGAAAATAATTTCATAAAATGAACTTAGTAACGTATTACGAATATTGTCTTTCAAAAAAAGGAGTGACGGAACATTTCCCTTTTGACGAAGATACTTTAGTTTTTAAAGTGGGTGGGAAAATGTTTGCGTTGTCGTCTTTAAACCAATGGGAGAAAGGACAACCAGCAGTAAATTTGAAATGTGATCCGGAAAGAGCACAGGAATTACGTGCGGAATACGATGCAATTCAACCGGGTTTTCACATGAGTAAAATTCATTGGAATACAATAAAAATAAATACAGACGTTTCGGATACGCTTGTCAAAGAATTGATTGATTATTCCTATGATTTGGTTTTCAAAAGTTTAACAAAGAAATTGCAAAACGAAATTATTGAATTAGAAAATTAGGCATTACTTTTGCGAACAAATTTTGATTAAAATTATAAACACTGAAATAAATTCAGCCTATCATATGAAAGAACAATTTAAAAAGTTTCTAAACGAAGAACAAGATCCAAAAGCTATTGAAAAAATCGCTTCAAAATTGAGTGATTTATTGATGAAAAATGAAGAAATAGGGTATATCGCTGTACAAAAAAAACCGGCAATTACCGTTTTGCCTGATAGTATTGTGTTGACTAACAAAAGAATCATCATTTGTCAGCCAAAAAATCTTGGACTATCCATGAATTTTATTGATTACACGTGGGACGAAATAGAAGGAACTTTTGTAAAAGAAAATATTCTGGGTTCTGAGTTTTCTTTTACGACCAGAACTAATATGGAGGTTTCTATTGATTATATTCCTAAAATTCAAGCTAGAAAGATTTTTACGTATGCTAAAGAACAATTGGATATTTTGAAAAGTGGTACTATTCCAAACGCTCCAATAACGGATGAAGTTTCTATTGCTTCAATAGAAAAAGTAGAAGTTGTCGAAGAAATGGAAACGGAAGAAGTGATTAGTTTTGCCGAAATAATGCCTGTTACGCCACCAGTTTATACTATGGAAAACGAGCAATTCAATACTTCAGCTGAGGCTCCAAAGGAAAGTGGACTTAGCGGATTATCCCAAGATGAACTTTTTGAAAAATTACAGAATTATAAAAAATTATTGGATAACGGATTGATTTTGCAAGGTGAATATGACGCCTTCAAAAAAGAAATTTTGAGCTATATGTAATTAGTCTTAAGCCCGAAAGTCATAAAGTCAAAAGAAATGCATTATCTTTTCACTTTATGACTTTCGACTTTTTAACAGTAAGACTAAAGCGTTCTTTTTTGCTTTTCTACAAAATTATTGGATTGTAATTCTAATAAATCACTAGCGTTTTTTCGTTGTAAATCATACAGTTTCTTATCGTCTGCAATATCTTCATAGACCTTGTCATGCATGGAAGCGCTAGTTTTTACTAAAAGACCTCGTTGGTACTTATCCTGCTCTATAGTAGCTTTTAAGGCCGTTTCCAGATCTTCCAGTTTAAAATCATATTCTCCTTTTGGAGATAAGAGTTTGGCGATTATCGGTGAAGTTTCAATGGCTAAAAATAGTAGCATTATAAAAAATGAAGGCAACCAAGGCAATTTATCCAGAGCATTGATTCGAGCCATTAAACCGTCGAATCCATCAATAATAGGCTGGGTTTCGGTAACCTTTTTGTCTAAATCAGTTTGAAGTGTTTTGTTGTTTTTCTCCATTTCGGCAATTTTAGCCAAGTTGGTTTTTTGTAGCGTGTCCAATTCTTTTTTAACCAAATCATGTTTGGCTATTTTCTCTTTAAAAACGGGACCTTTGCCTAGTTTTTTAGTTCCGGCAGTTCCTTCGGCTTCTGTAATATAAGTTTCGTAAAGTGTATTGACTTCCTTTTCTTTATTGGTGATTTCTGATTTTAATTTATCGATTTCGGCTTTATTCTTGTCTAAATCTGATTTGAAATAATTGGCTACTTCTTTTTTGTTATTCAATGCCATTGCGTTTTTCTCTTTCAATAAAACGGTATTAATTTCTTTTTCGAAGATTTTAATTTCTAAGGGTTTCGATATAACGATAGCAATAATCACCGCAAGAATAATTCGGGGTGTTGCCTGTAGAAATTCACTTCCCAGTTGGTCTCTTTTTCGAATAGTGGAAACAATAAAACGATCCAGATTGAAAATTAGTAAACTCCAAACGATACCAAACGCGATTGCGGGATAAATACTGTCAAAAACAGTAAAAAGCGCATAGGAGCTGGCGAGAAAAGCCATTACAGCGGTAAAAAAAACAGTGGCGCCAATACCGACATATTTAGTTTGTTCGCCTTCGGAACAGCCTTCAAGAAGATCTTTATCGGCTCCGGAACAAAGGATGAAAAATTGTTTTAACATGATTGATTTTTTTTTTTGATTGATGATTACAAATTTAACGCCAAAAAATGAATATTGGTATAAATACTTGATAGGTATTTGTTTAAAGCTTTTTGTTACGAATCGTGTTAAATAAAAAAGAGCTGCTCACAAGGAACAGCTCTTTTTCTTTTTTGAATTATAATTAACTTATGCTAAAGGCGCTCCTGCCATAATTTCGGCATTTGCAAATTCTTCAAATTGAGCAAAATTAGCTTTGAATTTTTGAGCTAATTCTACCGCTTTTTTATCGTATAGTTCTGGATCTTCCCATGTATTTCTTGGATTTAGGATTTCGCTGGGAACATTAGGGCAAGTTTGTGGTTTTGCAATTCCAAACACTTTGTGATTCTCAAACGCTACATTGTCTAATTCTCCATTTAATGCTGCGGTAATCATGGCACGAGTGTATTTCAGTTTCATTCTGCTTCCTGTTCCGTAAGGGCCGCCAGTCCAGCCAGTATTGATTAACCAAACTTTTACATTAGCATCTTTCATTTTTTTGCTCAACATTTCAGCATATTTTGTAGGGTGCAAAGGCATAAAAGGGGCACCAAAACAAGCCGAAAAATTAGGTTGAGGTTCTGTAATTCCTTCTTCGGTACCAGCAACTTTTGCAGTATATCCTGAGATAAAGTGGTAAGCCGCCTGACCTGGAGTCAGTTTTGAAATTGGAGGTAAAATTCCGAATGAATCAGCGGTTAAGAAAAATATATTTTTAGGATTTCTTCCTATTGAACCGGGCTGTATATTATCAATATGGTAAATTGGGTAGCTTACACGAGTATTTTGAGTAATTGAAATGTCTTCAAAATCTACTTCATTTGTGCCTTTTTTAATGCCTATGTTTTCTAGAATAGCTCCTTTTTTAATCGCTCTAAAAATATCTGGTTCATTTTCTTCGGTGAGATTGATCACTTTTGCGTAACAGCCTCCTTCGAAATTAAAAACGGTATTTTCATTAGTCCAGCCGTGTTCGTCATCACCAATTAATTTTCTGTTTGGATCAGCTGATAAAGTTGTTTTTCCAGTTCCTGACAATCCAAAGAAAATTGCGGTGTCGCCCTCTTTCCCTACATTGGCACTGCAATGCATGGGTAAAGTGTTTTTGAAAACAGGCATAATGAAATTCAACGCTGAGAAAATTCCTTTTTTCATTTCTCCTGTATAACCCGTTCCACCTATTAAAACTACTTTTCGGGTAAAATCCAATATAGCGAAATTCTTTTGGCGTGTTCCGTCCACTGCCGGATCCGCTAAGAAACTTGGTACACATAATAACGTCCATTCTGGAGTGAAATCAGCTAATTCCTGTATTTCCGGTCTCAAAAACATATTGTAACAAAATAAATTTGCCCAAGCTGTTTCTGTAATCACGCGAACATTGAGCCTATAATTTGGATCGGCACATACATAAGAATCTCTTGCAAAAACCTCTTTGTTAGCTAAATAGGCAGTAACTTTATTGTACAAAGCTTCAAAAGCATCTGGTTCAAATGGAAGGTTTACTTTTCCCCACCAAACTTGGTTTTCAGTAATGCTGTCTTTTACTATAAAACGATCTTGCGGAGAGCGTCCCGTATATTCTCCTGTATTTATTGCCAATGCTCCAGTAGAAATTTCAATACCTTGTCCTGATTTGATGGTAATTTCATGTAATTCATCAGGGGATAGTTGGTAATGAACGGTTGCGTTTTCAATTCCTAAGTCTTTTAACGAAATCGATTGCGTGAAAAGGGTGTTATTGTCCATAAATTTAAATGTTGTGTGTGTGTTTTTATAGACTGCAAAAGTAGAAATTATATTTCAGATAGAATTTTTTTATCCAAATTTTATGATTTTTTATTTATTATTTTGGTCAATAAAACGCCCCAGGCCAGTATTAATAGGAGTCCGCCGATGGGAGTCACAAATCCGATGGCTTTGAAATCAAATGAGGTGAGGTCATTCGTTGCCAATAAATAAATGGACCCTGAAAATAAAATTACACCAAAAAGCACTAAAAAATAGATCGTTTTTTTTGCTTTTTGGGATAGGTCATTTGTGAGTCCAATAAACAATAAAAAGACAGCATGGTACATTTGATAGCGTACTCCGGTCTCAAAAGTAGAAAGCTGCTCAAGGGACAGTACTTTTTTTAGGGCATGTGCGCCAAAAGCACCTAAAATTATCGCTATCATCCCAAATAGTGCTCCGGTTGAAATTATCTTCTTGTCCATTTTTTTTAAATTTATTTGCATTACAAAAGTATCTTATATCTATTTATTCTAAAAGGAATCGATAAGAATCTTTTTTTTGAGGTCTTTTATTTAGAAAGCGCCTATTTGAGTGGTTTTTTGCCCTTGTATTAAATTATTTTTGAGTTTTTAAGATTTGCATATTGTTATAAATACAACAATATTGTATATTTGTGTTATATTTATATAATTATGAGGGTAATTTTAATCATTGGAGCAGGAAGATCAGCATCGTCGTTGATACACTATCTTTTAAATAAATCAGAAAAAGAGCATCTCCATCTGATTATTGGAGATTTATCATTGGATTTAGCGCAAAAGAAGACCAATAATCACCCCAATGCTACGCCTATAGCCTTAGATATTTTTGATGAAAATCAAAGAAAAGAAGCCATTCAAAAAGCCAGTATTGTTATTTCCATGCTGCCGGCACATTTGCATATTGAAGTGGCACGAGATTGTATTGTTTATAAAAAACACTTAGTCACGGCCTCTTATGTGAGTGATGCCATGCAGGATTTAGATGTTTTGGCAAAAGAAAACAACTTGATTTTCATGAATGAAATTGGTCTTGATCCGGGAATTGATCATATGAGCGCCATGAAAGTCATTGATGAAATTAAGGATAAGGGAGGCAATATGCTTTTGTTTGAATCTTTCTGTGGCGGATTAGTAGCACCGGAGTCCGATACTAATCTTTGGAATTATAAATTTACATGGGCGCCACGAAATGTGGTGTTGGCCGGACAAGGCGGAGCAGCTAAGTTTATTCAAGAAGGGACGTATAAATACATTCCGTATTGTAATTTATTTCGTAGAACTGAATTTCTGGAAGTAGAGGAGTACGGCCGATTTGAAGCTTATTCCAATAGGGATTCGCTCAAATATCGTAGTGTTTATGGATTGGATGATGTTCTCACCTTATATAGAGGAACCATTCGGAAAGTTGGATTTTCCAAAGCTTGGAATATGTTTGTACAATTGGGTATGACAGATGACAGTTATGTTATGGAAGATTCAGAAAACATGAGTTACCGCGAATTTGTGAATTCCTTTTTGCCATACCATCCTACGGATTCTGTAGAAATCAAAATGCGTTTGATTCTTAAAATCGACCAAGATGATATCATGTGGGACAAACTTTTAGAACTGGATTTGTTCAACCGCAATAAAAAAGTAGGCTTGAAAAATGCCACTCCGGCACAAATTCTGGAGAAAATCCTGAGCGACAGTTGGACGCTTCAGCCCAAAGACAAAGATATGATTGTCATGTACCATAAATTTGGGTACGAATTAAATGGCAAAAAAGAGCAAATAGATTCTAAAATGGTTTGCATTGGCGAAGACCAGACCTATACCGCAATGGCCAAAACCGTAGGTTTACCAGTTGCAATGGCTACATTATTAATTCTGAATGGTAAAATCACCACTCCGGGAGTACAGTTGCCAATTCGTAAAGAAGTCTATTTGCCTATTCTGAAAGAACTGGAAGAATACGGTGTTGTTTTTAAGGAACAAGCCATGCCTTACTTGGGTTATAACCCTGATAAAGATTTTAATTAGTAGTTTTTTAGATTTTTTAGTTTGATAAATCCGCTCCTCTTGATAAAAGTCTAGAGTTGCGGATTTTTTTATGAATATTATTTATTGAATACCTTTTTGGGCGTGACCCTACGTAAAAACTTCGGGTCGGGCTGTACGCTGCAATCTTTATGTTTTTAAAGAAAAAACATAAAGGATTTTCGCTGCCATCCCTCACGTAAAGCATTGCGTTAATTTGAAATCGTTTTATTTATTTGTAAGAAAATTTAATTATATTTGAAAACAAAAGCGCAATTCAATAGCGACTATACATCTTAAATTGGGTAGATTGTCGCTACTTTATAGCGAGTATATACAAGTTAGGCGTCAGCTTAAAACCGAACAGAATTTAACAAACAAATAAAAAATGACATATTACGGAATAGTGGATAAGATAAAAGATGAACATAAAAATGGTGTTTACGGAAGAAGGCAATTAACCAAAGAAGAAATCTCAGTTTTTAAATTTTCGGAAAATGCTACAACTAAAGCTTTAGTAAAAGGTTTCGTAGGTAGTTTAGAAATCTTTTTTCCTTTCACAAGTAAAGCTATTTCAATATTTGATTCTTTATATAAAAAAAGTAAAAAAGTTTCTATAAAAAGACAATATGGTAATGATGACAAAACTATTAGAGGGATTGTCTTTCAAAATGACATTCTAAACAATGATTATGAAATAGATACAGATTCGAATTTATTTTATGGTTTATTTGACAGTTTTACATCTAAAGAAAATGCTTTTAAAAAATTAATGAAATCTAAAGGAGGTTCAACTTTAATTATAATTGAGCGTAATTCTTTACCTAAAAATATGCATTTTGGCGGAGAATTGGGTCGTTTTAATTGTGGTTTGTATTGCAGTCATCCAAAAAACGAAAACTTACTTATTCCATTAGAAAATTCAAACGAACTAATTAAAACATTAATCTTAGAAGAAACGTTAAGTGCATATGAAGCTTTAGGAGCTAAAAAAATAATAATTGAAGATAAGACGACAATTACTGCCGATTCAACTGCGAACTATAAAGGAGCAAGTGGAGGAGTAAATGGAGGATTTGAAAAAAACATATTAAGAGAAAAACACTTCGGAAAAGGAACTTTTGATAAAGAAAGAGCATTAAAAAATAGTCTATTTATACACGACTTCCCAAATATCAAAACAACTCTAAATGGTAGAATTAGCGGAAATCAACTTTTAGAAAAATTTACTGAAAATGTAAACTTGAACGTAGGTTTAGATTTAGCTGTAATGGGCTTATTTAAAGCAAATGCAAATTTTGAATATAACCGAAAATGGTATTTTGAAGTTGAATTTTATGACAAAAACGAATTGTAAAATATGGAAAACAAAAAAGCCGAACGCCTAACAGCTGTTTTGATATAGCTGGAGTTTAGTGGAATTACCGTTTCGTATCAAGTTTTCGTTAAGCCGAAAATTGAGCGGTTACGAACTTCCAGCCATTTCAAAGTGGCAAAACGTTATGCGATACCTTGGAAAACAACTAACAGAATTATATGCAATTAAGAAAAGGTAAAACGAAAACACTTTTGGAAAGTTCAATTGATTGTGCTTTATTATCAGTAGAAATTTATAATAAACCAAGAGCGCCATTCCGAGTAGAAAGTTTTATCACTCATATGATTATGTCGTGGACAAGGCTTTTGCAAGCACATTTTAATCATACAATTGGAGAGACTTTTTTTTACAAAGAGACAAACGGAAGGTTTAAAATAATTGACGGAGAAAAAAAAGCTTGGGAATTAAAAACCTGCATACAGAAATATGGAGCGCTTTCAGAAGGGGTAAAATCTAATCTTGAATTCTTCATAAAACTTCGAAATAAAATTGAACACAGGACAATATCCAAAGACGAAATTGGACTAATGATTTTTGGAGAATGCCAATCTCTATTGTACAATTACGAGAATGAATTAATAAAACTATTCGGCTCTGAATATGCAATAAATGAAAGCTTAGCTTACTCACTACAGTTTTCAAGATTGAGAACAGCAAAACAAGTCGAAGCAAATAAACAATTATTATCAACCGAAGTTAGAGAAATTAAAGATTTTATTGAGAAATATAGATTAAACATAAAAGAAAGCGTATTTAATACTCAGGAATTTAGTGTCAAATTAATCCAATTACCAAAAATAGCTAACACAAATAGAAATGATTTAGCAATTGAATTTGTAAATTGGAATTCAATTTCAGAAGATGATAGAATTAGTTATGAAAAAATAACAGCATTGATAAAAGATAAAGTGCAGAAAACAGAAGTTATAAATCCTGCTAAATTAAAACCAGGTGCAATAGTAACTTTTGTAAATGAAAACTACCAAAATAATTTTAATCATTACGACCATAAATGTTTGCTATATATATTTTCAATTAAACCGACAAAAGAAGATGGTAATAACATTGACCCATTTGAAACGAATACTAAATATTGTCATTATGATGAAGCTCATAATGATTATTTATTTCAAGAAGAATGGAGTAATTTCATATTAAGCAATATAACTAGCGGTATGTTAACTAGAGAAATTTGGAAAACAAATTTTGACAACAAAATCAAACTTGAAATAAGTAATTATGAAATCGAATAGAAAAGGCATCGCATAACCGTCGTTTGGCAATATGGCGGGTTTTGGCTTAATGGAAAGTTGGTTTTGTACTTGAAATATTAGCCTGCTCCGCAAAGTATTGTTGTGTATGCTGCGCAAATGCCTCTGACTCTACGTCCACAATAATGGGCAATTAACATAAGTAAGTTTAAACGGAATATAAGATTGGGAACGCCAAAAAAAAATTGCAAAGCTTGTAAAAACGGTATGTTAGATTTTAGAAAAAACTTTGTGAATATTACCAAATTTTGGTACTTTAGTAAAAAAATAAAGTCATGGGAAAGAACACATCAATCTCTTTAGGAAACCATTTTGAGGATTTTATAGATAAAAGTGTCTCAAAAGGTCGTTTTCAAAATGCAAGTGAAGTAATTCGAGCTGGTCTTCGTATGTTAGAAGAAGAAGAAGATAAAATCTTAATGTTAAGAAATGCAATACAGGAAGGTATTGATAGTGGACTTGCAAAGGACTACGATCCAAAAAAGCATTTAGAAATGTTACAAGCAAAGAAAAAAGGGAATGGCTAAATATTATTTGACAAACTTAGCTGTTAACGATTTAGCTGAAATATGGAATTATACTTATGAAGAATGGTCGGAAAAACAGGCCAATAAATATTATAAACTTATATTAGAATCGTGTCAGGAATTAGCAAATTACCCAAGCTTCGGGAAAAATTATGAGTTAGTTCAATCGGATCTTTTAGGATATAAAGCGAATCATCACATTATTTTTTTTAGAATTATTTCAGCCAAAGAAATAGAAATACTAAGAATACTTCACGAAAGGATGGATTTGAAATCTAAGCTTTAAACTCCACAAAGTGTTCGTTACATATAGGATTAAGATTAGGTACAAAGCCAGACCTGCTTTTTTCGGCGGGGAATGCCAAAAAAAATCCGCTCATTAAGAACGGATTTAAATGAATTTTCTTTGTGGCAAAATGCTACTTACTCAACTCCACAAAATATTTATAAAACAATGGGATGGTTTCAATTCCTTTCAAGTAATTAAATATTCCAAAATGTTCGTTTGGTGAGTGAATTGCATCACTGTCCAAGCCAAATCCCATCAAAATGGTTTTGCTTTTCAGTTCTTTTTCGAATAAAGCAACAATAGGAATACTTCCTCCTGAACGTACTGGAATAGCGGGCACACCAAAGGTTTCGGTATAGGCCATATTAGCGGCTTTGTATCCTATACTGTCAATTGGAGTTACGTAACCTTGTCCGCCGTGATGAGGGGTTACTTTTACGGTAACGCCAGCTGGAGCAATACTGATGAAATGTTTGGCGAACAGTTCCGTGATTTGTTCCCAATCTTGGTTAGGGACTAATCGCATCGAGATTTTGGCGAAAGCCTTACTTGCAATAACCGTTTTGGCACCTTCGCCAGTGTATCCGCCCCAAATTCCGTTCACGTCTAGCGTAGGACGAATCGAGTTTCTTTCATTGGTTATATAGCCGCTTTCGCCATAAACATCGTTAAGATCGAGTGCTTTTTTATAATTTTCTAAGTTGAAAGGCGCTTTGGCCATTTCAGCTCTTTCTTCAAGCGTCAATTCTTGAACGTTGTCATAAAAACCCGGAATGGTAATGTGATTGTCATCATCATGAAGCGAGGCAATCATTTTTGCCAGAACGTTTATCGGGTTGGCAACCGCACCTCCGTACAATCCAGAATGTAAATCACGGTTTGGTCCTGTAACTTCTACTTCTACATAACTTAATCCGCGTAATCCTGTAGTGATGGATGGTTGCTGGTTAGAAATCATTCCGGTATCCGAAATAAGAATTACGTCATTTTTTAGCTTTTCCTGATTGCGTTCCACAAACCAACTCAAACTTTTAGAACCCACTTCTTCTTCGCCTTCAATCATAAATTTTACATTGCAAGGCAAAGTATTGCTTTGAACCATATATTCCAATGCTTTTACGTGCATGTACATTTGGCCTTTATCATCACAGGCTCCACGGGCAAAAATGGCGCCTTCGGGATGAATTTCGGTCTTTTTTATAACGGGTTCGAATGGGGGAGACGTCCATAATTCCATTGGATCGGGTGGTTGAACATCATAATGACCGTAAACGAGAACCGTTGGTAATGATTTATCAATAATTTTTTCACCGTATACAATTGGATAACCAGGAGTGTCACAAATTTCCACAAAATCACAACCTGCTTTTTCTAAGCTTACCTTTACTGCTTCGGAAGTGTCGATAACATCTTGAGAATAAGCGGTGTCTGCACTTACGGAAGGGATTTTTAATAATTCAATTAATTCGTTTATGAAACGATCTTTATGTTCTTGAACGTATGATTTTATGTTTTTCATTGTTGATTTAGTTTATATTTCAAAAGTACAAAAAAGAGTATGAATATTTTTTGTGAAATTTTCTTTGAAAATTGGAAGTTATGTGTATCTTTGCACCCACAATTACGCGGATATGGTGAAATTGGTAGACATGCCAGACTTAGGATCTGGTGCCGCAAGGCGTGTAGGTTCGAGTCCTATTATCCGCACTTTAAAAACGCAAACTCTTTATTTATAAGTGTTTGCGTTTTTTGTTTTTAGAACTTGCCCAACCATTTCAAATAAGGGTAAAAAACAACCTCTTTTTTTAATATTATTTTCAGTCTAAAAATATCTTTATTAAGGGGTGAAAATAAAAACTACGTTAATGTATTAGTTATTTAATCTTTGAAATAAATTGAAAACCAATCTTTGACAATCAGTTTATATCAGTTAACTGGATAATTAATTTGTTGCCATTTACTGCCAAACCCAAAAAAACAAATTACGTAAATATATTAGTTTTATCTACTTTAGACTATAACTGAAAAAAGTATTGATTAATCAATCTTAGAAAAAACGGATTAAGCAACTATTAATTCAATTGTTTTATTGGTATTATAAGTTGTGTTTAAGCATAAACATGAATTAATAGAAATTAATTAATGTTTTCACGCGCGTAACGGATTGTCAGATATTCAGTATAAATCAATTAATTTGATAGATGCATAACAGATAGGCATATATTGTTTGAGGTTGCAGCCGCGTAACATATAATTGAAAATAATTTTTAGGTGTTGCGCGCCCGTATTTTTTCGATTTTCTAATTCTTTATATATAGGGTGCGTAATTACTTCTATTGTGATTGCCCAAAAACTTTTAAGGCGCGCGTATTAGTTAGATTTTAATTGAAAAAAGTTGATTAATCAAACTTGAAATTAAATGAAAGTATTTGTTTAAAAATTAACTACATTATCTTTAATTTAAGGAATTATCAGCAGCTCCTTACTCATTGCTTTATAATTAATGGATAGTCTTTAAGCAAATGCCTTACGTTTTTTTTGTTATTATACGACAAGTGTAATTAAGATTATAATTTCTTTATTTTAAGTATAAAAGAAGTTATTGCGTTGTCTTGCATTTTGTGCATTTTCATCGTTTTGAAATTCTAATTTTCACATCCAAATAAATTGGCCAAATGCTGTTAAAAATAATTAAGTGACCACTGTCATTTGGATGAATCAAATCATTTATGCAAAGGTCTTCTTGCCAATTTAAGGTTTGTAAATTGGCAACCGGATTATAAATTTCTACATATCTATTACCATATGCTTTTTCAAGTCGCCGATTCAAATCATACAGTGCTTTTCTTTGTTCAAACGGAAGTGGATTTCTGGGAAGTGTAGATGTAATTATATATTCAACTTTATTTGAAATGCATAAATTAGTCATCAATTCCATGTTATTAAGGTATTCATCAATAGAATATCCAGAAGCAATATCATTTGTTGTAATAGAAAATATAATAATTTTAGGGAGCAAATTAATTGCGGCGTCTATATTTCTTAATTTGTCCGGTTTTATATTACGATAATTTGGTGAATTATAAGGTAAAAAAGTATAAGTTGTAGATCCTGATATACTAAGATTTATAATCAAATCGGATGACGCCTTTTTAAGTAATCCTACCCAAGACTGATTTGGTGAACTTGCTCCTATACCAAAAGCATTTGAAGAACCTAAAACTACTACTACAATTTTATCATTAACTAGTTCGTCTGTAATGTTTTTTGATGCGCAACCTTGACATAAATAAAAAATTATTCCAAATAATAAGATTCTGTTCAGTGATTTATAAATGTTGTTATTTGAATACATACTCTGAAATGAATTTTGATTTAAATTTTAATTTAAAAAATATTTGTTGAATAGCAACACAAAATATCAAAACAATTAAAAAATGGATAATATCATACAACAATTGAAATGGATAATCAAATACAATTAAATTATTTTTATAAAGAATAAAGTTGGTTATTCTAAGAACAAAGGGGTGAATTAAATAAATAAAATAAAAAGAAATTTCAATCGGTAGGACAAACTTTATTTTATTAAAGATTACATTTAAAAGATAGAACAGAAAAAAAGAATAAGCAATATTTCCAATTCTTAATGTACTTAAATTATCTATATTGTGACCGTAAACAAGTATTATCATTGATTCTAAATTAGAAACAATGTAACAGATAAAAGTTATTAAAAGAAGTTTATTTTTACTTCTAAATAGATTTACATTTGCTATTTGATTATTATAAACATTCATCAACCTCCCTAATGTAAATATAAAGAAAAATCCGCAAAACCATACAGTGTGTGAGGTGATTGTAAACTTTAAGTATAAATTAATGTAAGAAATCAACCAAACTGACACAAATACAATTAATGATTTAATAAGGTACTTCGTTTTAATAAAATAATTAATAATTAACGTAATAAAAAGTGCAGGCACAAACCAATAGTTGGTTAAAAATATATTTTCTATTGATTTTATTGCAAAAAGATAAAAACTTAGATTTTCTTTTATCCCAAAATTAGGTTCTATAATCCCAACAAAGATGAGCGTTGGTATCATAAAAATTATGAAATAAGGATGTAAAAGGCTCTTTGATTTTTTCCTAACAAAAACAGTAAATTCTTTAAATTTAACCACTTGCATTTCGAAAAGAAATCCAGAAATAATAAAGAATATTATAGTTCCTGCTTTGAATATATTTATATAAAGCGTATGAGTTAATAATTGATAGTAATAAATTTCAGTACTCTTTTCTGTTATATTCACTAAGTTTTTAGCTATTCCCAAATTTAACAAAGCTGTATGCGTTACAAGTATTGAAAGAATAGCAATTAAACGAATATTCTCGAAGTTTTTGATGTTAATCATTTTCTTAAGGTAGTTTTTGGGATTATAAGATTGTTTCTTAGTTATCTTTTTATAAGATTATTTATTCGTTACTACATAAATTAAATTTGAGTTATAGTTTTCATTTACACAATGTAGCAGGTTAATGATATTTAAAATATAAATCACTTTATTTTAGATAATTACATGTTTTTTTGATGTGATTTATATTAATAATTACAAATGTAACATCTTAAAAATTATTTACAATATGGGTTTACGTAAACGAGTTAATTTATTTTGTATTTAATAAATTATAATCCTAAATGAGGTAATAAGTTTATTTGTTGAGGTTGGTAAATCCTGATTTGTTTTGTTTTTTGGTTTCCTTTTGCGTTCCTGATATTGTGTACAATCTCTTTTATTTATGTTTCAAAATCTGACTTAATTCATTGTTTAGATAAATGCTTTCTTTTGATTTGCTCGAATACTTTTCTATCTGTTTTGTAGTAGTATTTTAATCCCGTATGACTTAATAAAATATTGTTGTTTTTCTGCATTGAAATATTAATTTTCGTTACCTGACAAAGTATTTTTTTTGACTAAATTGTATTTGGTAGAGGTGGTGGGAATTAACAATATAATTAAAGGGTCAAAATTTGCACCCCTACTATTTAAAAAGTCTATTTTTTTACTCATTATTTCAGTTGTTTGTAATTGTATTTTATCTGAGTAGTAAGAGGTTAAATTTTTTAATATTCCTTTGTGTGGGTAGTGGTTTGTTTTGGTTGGTTTACTGAGTAGCTCAATCCAGTAAACAGGGTTTTTATAGTTCGATATACTGCGGTATTTAAATTCTAATCTTTAAAAACAACTTGTCCTGTATCTTCGGTAAGTCATCTTCTGCGAGTAATATGAAGGTAGACTTGATGTCCATCAATTGAAAAATCTTGAACTGTTATCACATCAAAGAATCCTTTGGAACTTAGTTTGTCTTGATGAAATTATTTTGAAATAGAATTTATCTCCTGCAAAAAAGAGGAAGAATTTCTTCTCCTTTTTTATAGGAAGTTAATTCAAAGTATTCAACAATGATTTCAGCTAATAATAAATTGAGAAGGTCTACAGAAGTATTTTGCATTTGTATCTAATTTTAAAATACAAATATCAAAATTTAATATTTTTCCACAATGTTTAGACTTGATTCCATAACATCAAGTCCGTAAATCTCTTTCTTTACTTGATTAAATCCTCATCCCAAGACAAAACTACATTTTCTTAAAACTCATTAATTTTGTCAAAACCCAATCTATTTGCCAACAAAAATAAAGGGTTCGCATTTTTTTTAGTACTTTTTTATCAAATTCAAATTGTAATAATTGCTAATTTGCTATATTTATGCAAAATATATATATATGGAGATTTTAGCCTGTCCAAAGTGCCAAGGAAATCAAATCACTAAAAGTGGTGTAATAAACAGCAAACAAAGGTATTTATGTAAAAAATGTAGGTACTTTTTCACTGTTAATAAAATTGGAAAAAAGATAGATGATTACTATGTCACTAAAGCATTACAACTCTACTTGGAAGGATTGAGTTATAGAGAAATTGAACGCATTATCGGGGTTTCCCATGTTACGATAAGCAATTGGGTAAAGGCCTTTAACATAAAAAAACCATCTCATGCTAATTACCACCCTACTTATAAGATATTTAACCATTTAGAACTAGTAGAATATTTAAAAAACAAAGCATTGCTTTCTGGTGCTGGAATGATAATAACAGAGCTTGGAGACAAATTTATGCTTATAAAATGGGAACGTTTTAAAGATTAGCTATAGTCCTTTACAACTATATATAGCTTAATTTTTTTTACAAACAAAAAATTAGAATTTGGTAGTGTTGAAACTAACCATTCCACTAACCAAACTTTAACCTATTATGAATAAATATTATTTCATCCTTGTATTGGGAATTGCTTCTCTAAAAGGATACGCTCAAACTCCGGCCCCAGCGGTTACGGTCTCGCCAGAAAAAGAATGGGATATCAGTTTTTATGGCTTTGTAAGAACGGATTACATTTGGGACACCCGGAAATCTGTAATGGCAAGAGAATATGAATTAAACTTATTTCCTTTGGATGAAGTTCTAGACGCGAATGGAAAAGATGTTAATGCGGTAGGACAATCTAATTTCCTTTCTGTAACTTCCAGATTTGGCGTAAAAATCAAAGGCCCAAGTGTTTGGGGAGCTAAGACATCATCCGTACTAGAAGGGGATTTTTATGGAAATGTAGAAGGATCATCCATTGGAATGTTACGATTAAGACAAGCGTATGTAAATATGGATTGGTCCAAAACATCCTTGACAATGGGACAAACTTGGTATCCACAATTTATTCCTGAATGTTTTCCCGGTGTTGCTAATTTCAATACAGGAATTATGTTCAACCCTTTTGGCTGGGCAACCCAAGTCAAATTAAAACAGATGTTAAGCAAACAGTTATCTGTAACGTTTGCAGCTTACAAAGAGCGAGAATACCCAACTGCCGCTGCGGGAACTGTAGCTACAGGAACTCAAAATGCAGCTTCTATAAATTCAGCGTTACCATCACTTGACGCACAACTGCAATACAAAGGAAAAAATGTATTGTTGGGCCTTGGAGCGGAATACAAATCACTGCAACCTTTGACAGTATACAACAATAAAGCAACTACCGAAAAAGTGAATAGTTCATCTATTTTTGGTTATGCTAAATATTCAAATGATAAAATCTCCATTAAAGCATACGGAATTTCAGGCGGAAACTTAAATAATCTTGTTATGTTAGGTGGTTATACAGGAACTGTAGCAAATGGAATTCAAACGTACACTCCAGTTAAGACTAGTGCTTTTTGGCTAGATCTTGCGAGCAATGGTAAAAATATCGCACCCGGATTATTCTTTGGATACACAAAAAATAGCGGGTCAAATACAGCCGCAACCGATTTTCCATCTATTTATATGAGAGGAATTACTGTTTCGGGGACTGGTTCAGCAGCAACAGCCAGAGTTGTAGACAATGTTTGGAGAGCTTCTGTAAGAGTTGATTTTAAGAAAAACAAATTCAGAATCTCACCAGAAATAGAATATACTGCAGCGACTTGGGGCAAAGCGGACCTTTTTGGACAAGCAAACAGCGACAAAAAAGATGTTGGTAACCTAAGAGCAATGGTTTCCTGTGTCTATGCCTTTTAAAATAATTAACCAAACCACTATAATATCAATTTTATGAAAGAAAAATCAACAAAAGGAATTTGGAAAGTCATTTCCGCATCCTCCATGGGAACAATGATTGAATGGTATGATTTCTACATTTTTGGAAGTTTAGCCGTTGTAATTTCAACTAAATTTTTCCCTGCCGATAATCCAACAGCAGCCTTTTTGGCAACACTAGCCACTTTTGCAGTTGGTTTTGTAGTTCGTCCATTCGGAGCACTTTTCTTCGGAAGATTAGGAGATTTAATTGGAAGAAAATATACGTTCATGGTTACCCTACTTTTAATGGGGGGAGCTACATTCCTAATAGGTTGTATTCCTAGTTATGAAACTATTGGATTCATGGCGCCTTTATTAGTATTAGTATTGAGAATGCTTCAGGGTCTTGCTCTTGGTGGTGAATATGGCGGAGCCGCAACTTATGTGGCTGAACATGCACCAGTAGGACAACGCGGATATTGGACTTCATGGATTCAAACTACCGCAACGGTTGGTTTGTTTATTTCATTGATGGTCATTTTGGCTACAAGAAACGTCTTGACACCGGAACAGTTTGACGAATGGGGATGGAGAGTTCCGTTCTGGGTTTCTATCATCATGGTTGGAGTTTCGTATTTGATTCGAAAAAACATGGATGAATCTCCGGTTTTTGCTAAAGCTAAATCTGAAGGAAAAACGAGTTCCAATCCTTTAAAAGAAAGTTTCGGAAATCGTTACAATTTAAAATTTGTTTTATTGGCTTTATTTGGAGCTACCATGGGACAAGGGGTTGTTTGGTACACCGGGCAATTTTACGCCATGAGTTTCATGAAAACGGTTATGTCTATTGATTCTTCTCAAGTGGACACTTTATTAGGAATTGCATTAATTCTAGGAACACCATTTTTCATAGTATTTGGTTGGCTAAGTGATAAAGTAGGTAGAAAATATATTATGATGGGCGGAATGTTATTGGCCATTTTATTATACAGACCTATTTACAAACAAATGTATGAAACCACTTCTGTAAAAAATAAAACTGAAATTGTTGCTAATACAAAAGTAGTTTCTGAACTGAAAGAGAACAAGAAACAAACTATGGATTCCATTTATACCACTAATAAAGAGTACTCTGACGGAACCACATTTCTTGAAGTAAAAACGGTATCTTTAGAGAATGGAAAAGCAAAGATAGTTGACGGAAAACCAAAAATTGAAACCAAAACAACTATCAATATTAATTGGAATGACAAGTGGACTTTAATCTTTTTGATATTTATACAAGTACTGTTTGTAACTATGGTTTACGGTCCTATTGCAGCATTCTTAGTAGAGATGTTCCCCGCAAAAATCAGATACACATCCATGTCATTGCCTTATCACGTAGGAAATGGAATTTTTGGAGGATTGCTCCCTGCCATATCCACTTATTTTGTAACGCATGGTAAAGATGCCGGAGACGCTGAGTTTTATCTGGAAGGACTTTGGTATCCAATTGTTATTGCCTCTGTCTGTTTTGTAGTAGGAATGATTTACATTAAAAATAAAGATAAAAACGCTCACATTTAAAAAAATAGCTATGAATCAGATAAAAAGAGTTTTAGGATTAGTTTGGATCGCATTAGCAATTGCAGCTGCCTATTTTTGCATCTTTACCTTTGGATTGCCAAAATTCATGTCCGGTAAACAAGAGGATTTAGTATTTGGAATTATCATCTTATTTATACTAACACCATTAATTGTTTTAGGGCTAGGTACCTTTGGCTATTTTTCCTTAATGGGTGATTACGATGAAAAAAAATAATTATTAAATAAATTTCTAATATGCAGTCTCTACATTAATCTGTAGAGATTGCTTATTTTCATTATAATAAAATCGCCAGTAAGAATGACGGTACTATTTTCCGCAGAAAAGTAAATATTATTTCGAATGAAAAAAAGACACGAACAAAAGTTAGTTATACTTTCAATGCTAATGCTATTAGCGTTGAACATACCACTTTTGCTTTTATTTGACAGTTCTAAACCGCTTTTTGGTTTCCCAATCGTGTATATCTATATTTTTTCGGCATGGTTATTTTCAATTGCCATCACCTACCTAATCATAAAAAGATATTATGAGTAGCATAGGACTTTTATTGATTTTAGCACTTTACGTATCCATTCTTTTTTTCATTGCCTATTGGGCCGAAAAAAGAAGCCATTCAAAATGGACAAACAATCCCTACATCTATTCTTTTTCCTTAGCGGTTTATTGCACCGCATGGACCTATTATGGAAGCATTGGTGTTGCAGCAGAATCTGGTTTAAGCTACTTGCCTATTTACTTAGGTCCAATAATAATTATCCCCACCTGGATGGTTATCCTCAAGAGAATTATCCGAATTTCGAGAGTAAATAAAATCTCTAGTATTGCGGATTTTATTTCTTTACGATACGGAAACAGCAGATTTCTTGGTGCATTGGTTACTATGATTTGTGTTTTTGGCATTGTTCCCTATATTTCTTTACAGTTAAAATCAATTTCAGACACTTTTCATATTGTTACAAAAACGCAATCAAGTAATAATATTTTTACGGACACTACTACTTATGTTTGTCTGGCGCTCGCTTTATTTGCCTCGTATTACGGAACAAAATACGTAGACGCTTCCGAGAAAAGACGCGGAATCGTTACGGCAGTCGCAATGGAATCTATCCTGAAATTAGTTTTCTTTTTAATTATCGGGATTTATGTAACCTATTTTGTTTACGATGGTTTCGGAGACATTTACGCCAAAGCTGCTGTCCTTGAAAATTTCGAAAAAAAGAATTCGATCGGTGACTTAACAAATGGAATAAATTGGTTTTTCCTTTGCCTACTATCCATGTTTGCCATTTTTTTATTACCAAGACAGTTTCATACCGCAATTGTTGAAAATAATAAAGAAACTCATATTCGAACAGCGATATGGCTTTTTCCATTGTATTTATTGCTATTCAATATTTTTGTTTTCCCAATTGCTTGGGGAGGAAATATCCTTTTTCAGGGAAAAGGACTCAATTCTGACACCTATTCCTTGTTGATCCCTCAATTTTTCAACAATAATTTCTTGACCGTTTTAGTATTTCTCGGCGGATTTTCGGCTGCCATATCCATGATTATTGTTTCGTCTATTGCATTGGCAACCATGCTAAGTAATAACCTGTTGATTCCTTACGGTTTCATTGGTTCCCTCGAGAATTCTTCTCAAGAAAAGAACAGCAAACGAATCGTGAACAGTAGAAAAATAGGCATTTTTTCGCTCATCATTTTGGCGTATGCCATCTATAGAATTTTCATTTTAGATTACTCTTTGGTTTCCATCGGCTTGGTTTCTTTTGTAGTTATCGGACAATTAGCACCTTCGTTTTTTGGAGCATTATTCTGGAGAAGAGGTTCGAAAAAAGGAGCTATAACAGGAATTATTGTTGGTTTTTTGATTTGTTTTTACACTTTATTAATTCCCTACGCCATTGGAATCACAAAATCGTCGAGCCTCTTTATTCAGGAAGGCCCATGGGGAATTGCATTGTTGAAACCGTTTCAACTTTTTGGATTGGATTATCTAGAACCTATTCCCCACGCTGTTTTTTGGAGTTTGTTTTTTAATGTTATCTGTTATGCCGCTATTTCTGTAAGTTTCAAAGGGAATTACAGGGAACGTAATTATGCCGAGATGTTTGTGGATATTGACAAATACATCACCAATCATGAAGATGCATTTGTATGGAAAGGAACGGCCTATATTTCTGATATTCAAAAAGTTTTACAGCGATTTTTGGGAGAAGAAAGAACAAAAAGAGCCATGACCATTTTCAATTTAAAATACAATATTGATAAAAACATCACCACCGCCGATGCACGGTTTATAAAGTTTGCGGAGAATTTATTGACAGGACATATTGGTACGGCTTCCGCCAAAATATTAATATCAAGTGTTGTAAAAGAAGATAAAATTAGCCTGACTGAAGTATTGCGAATTCTCGAAGAATCCAAGGAGAACATAATTATCAACAAGAAATTAACGGATACTTCCAATGAATTAAAAAAAATATCCATTCAACTGAAAAATGCCAATCAGGAATTGGTCAATAAAGACATTCAAAAAGACGAATTTCTGGACACGGTAACCCATGAGTTACGAACTCCAATAACCGCGATTCGCGCAGCAAGCGAAATCCTTCATGACGATGACGATATTCCAGAGGAATTGAGAAAACAGTTCTTGCTAAACATCATTTCCGAATCGGATCGTTTGAATCGTTTGATAGACAAGATTCTGGATTTAGAAAAATTCGAAACGGGAAAACAAAAAATTTATCTTTCGAAAAATAACATTTCTAAAACCGTTGAAAAAACAATGCTTTCAGTGAATCAATTGATTAAAAACAAAAAAATAAGCATTGAGTTCAATGAAGCCTCTAAAGAAATAAAAGCCTTTTATGATGAAGAACGAATCATTCAGGTCATTTATAATTTGTTATCAAACGCTATTAAGTTCAGTTCAGAAACTGATGGAAAAATTAGCATCAAAATAACAGAGAAAAAAGAAGTTGTTGAAGTCAGCATCCATAATAATGGCAAAGGAATTAAAGATGAAGATTTTGAAGCCATTTTTGATAAATTTTATCAATCAAGAAATCAAAATGTAAAAAAACCAATTGGCAGTGGATTAGGGCTAGCCATTTGTAAACAGATTATAGAGCACCATAAAGGAAAAATTTGGGCTGAAAGTACTGAAGGAAATGGAGCTACATTTATTTTTACGCTGCCCAATTATAATACTACTGAAAATTATTAAAAAATGAAAAAAATTTTAATTGTAGATGACGAACCAAATATTGTAATGTCGCTCGAATACACATTCAAAAAGAACAATTTTGAAGTTTTCATTGCACGCGACGGACAGGAAGCTTTAGAGATTTTGAAAAATCAACTTCCTGATGTAATCATTCTGGATGTAATGATGCCAATGGTTGACGGCTACGCTACATTGGAACAAATTAAAAAAGACGAACGACTGAAACATTGCAAGGTCATTTTCCTAACGGCAAAAAATAAAGAAAAAGACATTGAAAAAGGCCTTTCATTAGGTGCAAATCTCTATGTCGTCAAACCCTTTTCCTTAAAAAAATTAGTAGAACAAGTGCAGGATTTAATTCAATAATTTAGAATTTCCAATATCATGAATTACAAAGATTTTTATACTAAAAGCATCCAGCATCCAGAAGAATTTTGGGCTGATCAGGCAAACGCAATCGAGTGGTACAATAAACCGGAAACTATTTTGTCGAAAGGCGAAAATGAATATCCGCTTTGGTACAAAGATGGAGAATTGAATGTTTGTTATTTAGCATTAGACAAGCACATTCAAGATGGTTTTGGAGACCAAGTTGCTCTTATTTATGATTCCCCTGTAACACAAACTGTAAAAAAATATACTTTTTCGGAAGTAAAAATTGAAGTGGCAAAGCTCGCAGGAGGCATGCAATCATTAGGTTTGAAAAAAGGCGACAATGCCGTTATATACATGCCAATGATTCCTCAAGCTGCCTTTGCAATGTTAGCTTGCGCAAGAATTGGAGTAACACATTCGGTAGTTTTTGGTGGTTTTGCACCGCATGAATTGGCTATTAGAATTGACGATTGCAAACCCCGAGTGATTATAACTGCTTCTTCAGGAATCGAAATTGATCGCTTAATCGCATACAAACCATTAGTGGATGAAGCAATTGAACTAGCTTCACACAGACCAAAGAAAGTAATTGTTTTCAATAGAAAATTAGGCGCGAGAGTTCCGTTTAAAAAATATGATGTTGATTATGATGCCTTAGTTTACGGCTCCGAAGAAACTGCTTGTGTTCCGGTAAATACAACCCATCCTTTGTACATTCTTTACACATCAGGAACTACAGGAAAACCAAAAGGAGTTGTGAGAGATACCGGCGGTTGTGCCGTAGCGCTAAAATTCTCCATGACACATATCTATAATGTAAAACCAGATGAAGTTTTTTGGGCTGCATCGGATGTGGGTTGGGTAGTTGGACACAGTTTTATCGTTTATGGCCCTTTAATTAATAGAAATGCGACCATTGTTTTTGAAGGAAAACCAATCAGAACTCCAGATGCAAGTACATTTTGGAGAATAATTGCCGAGCACAAAGTCAATGCCATGTTCACGGCTCCAACAGCTATTCGTGCAATCAAAAAAGAGGACCCTAACGGTGATTTCATAAAGCAATACGATTTGAGTTCGTTGAAAACTCAATTTCTTGCTGGAGAACGTTGTGATGTTGCTACATTAGAATGGTATTCCGAACACATTCCTGTTCCCGCAATTGACCATTGGTGGCAAACAGAATCAGGCTGGCCAATGATTGCTAATATGATGGGCGTTGAACAATTGCCTATAAAACCTGGTTCCGTAGGGAAAGCAGTTTGTGGTTATGACATCAAAATTTTTGGCGAAGACGGAACCGAATTAGGTCCTAATGAAGAAGGGTTTGTAGTACTTAAATTACCTTTACCTCCGGGTACTTTACTTGATTTATGGAATGATAATCCTAGATTCAAAGCCGGGTATTTGGATAAATTCCCAGGCTATTATTTCTCTGGGGATGGCGGATTTAAAGATGATGAAGATTACATTTTTATCACTGGAAGAGTGGATGATGTAATCAATGTTGCAGGACATCGCCTTTCAACAGCCGAAATGGAGGAAATAGTTGCTTCGCATTCTTCCGTTGCAGAGTGCGCCGTTATTGGAATAAATGACGCTTTGAAAGGGCAAATTCCTTTGGCTTTGGTTGTAACCAAATTAAATGAAGAAATAGAGCATTTTCAATTGGAACAAGAAGTAATAAAATTAGTGCGTCAAAAAATTGGCGCAGTAGCTTCTTTGAGAAATGTAGTACTTGTGGAACGCCTACCTAAAACCCGTTCGGGAAAAATCCTTCGAAAATTAATGCGCAGCATTGCAGATGGGGATGACTATCAAATCCCATCAACAATTGATGATGAAAATATCGTTGGTGAAATTGATACCGTATTAAAAAAATATGAAATTGGAATTTATAATAAAAAACAAGAATAACTAAATTAATCTAAAACATGAGTCGCTATAAAATTAATACTTTAGAAGAATACTTTAAAGAATATAAAAAATCAGTCCGTGAACCCAGAAAATTCTGGGACAAAATTGCAGCTGAAAACTTTACTTGGTATCAACAATGGGATAAAGTTGTTGATTTTAATATGGCCGAAGCCGAAATTAAATGGTTTACTGGTGCCAAAGTCAATATTACTAAAAACTGTATTGATAGGCATCTTACTAAAAAAGGGGAGAAAACTGCAATTATTTTTGAGCCTAATGATCCAAAAGAAGAAGCATTGCATATTTCCTATAATGAATTGCACCAACGTGTTTGCAAAATGGCAAATGTGTTGCGGGAACAAGGCATAAAAAAAGGAGATCGCGTTTGTATTTATTTACCAATGATTCCTGAACTTGCCATAACAACATTGGCTTGTGCCAGAATTGGAGCAATCCATTCGGTTGTTTTTGCTGGATTTTCGGCTTCAGCAGTAGCTACCAGAATTAATGATAGCGATTGTAAAATGGTTATCACCTCAGATGGAGGTTATCGCGGAAACAAAACCATTGACTTAAAAGGAATCATTGATGAATCATTGACAAACTGTCCCGGTGTTTCTAATGTTTTGGTAGTAAAAAGAACCAATACTTCAATAAACATGAAAGCTGGTCGTGACCAATGGTTACAGCCTCTTTTAGACGAAGCTTCAGATAATAATGTCGCTGAAATCATGGATGCCGAAGACCCTTTATTTATCCTTTACACTTCTGGTTCAACTGGAAAACCAAAAGGAATGGTGCATACTACTGCAGGTTATATGGTTTACACCGCCTATACTTTCAAGAATGTATTCAATTATGAAGAAAATGATGTTTTTTGGTGTACCGCTGATATTGGTTGGATTACCGGGCATTCTTATATTCTTTATGGCCCATTATTGAATGGTGCAACAACCGTTATTTTCGAAGGTGTTCCTTCTTATCCTGATTTTAGTCGCTTTTGGGAAGTAATCGAAAAACACAAAGTAACACAATTCTATACAGCTCCAACTGCTATTCGTGCTTTAGCAAAAGAGAGCTTAGATTTCGTTCGAAAATTCCCTTTACAATCCCTCAAAGTGATTGGTTCAGTAGGGGAACCCATCAATGAAGAAGCCTGGCATTGGTACAATGACCATGTTGGAGATAAAAGATGCCCAGTTGTGGATACGTGGTGGCAAACCGAAACAGGAGGGATTATGATTTCACCTATTGCCTTTGTGACTCCAACTAAACCTACGTATGCTTCCTTACCATTACCTGGGATTCAGCCCGTGCTTATGGACGAAAAGCGTAATGAAATTGAAGGTAATCAAGTTACGGGGAGTTTATGTATTAAATTTCCTTGGCCTGGAATAGCCAGAACCATTTGGGGAGACCATCAACGATATAAAGACACTTATTTTTCTACTTTTCCAGGGAAATATTTCACTGGCGACGGAGCCTTGAGAGATGAAGTGGGCTATTATAGGATTACAGGTCGTGTGGACGACGTCGTAATTGTTTCAGGACACAATTTAGGAACTGCGCCTATTGAAGATGCCATTAATGAGCATCCTGCGGTAGCAGAATCTGCCATTGTAGGTTTTCCTCATGACATCAAAGGAAATGCCTTATATGGATTTGTAATTCTAAAAGAAACTGGTGAATACCGCGACAGAGAAAATCTTAGAACAGAAATCAATCAACAAATTTCAAACCAAATTGGACCTATTGCAAAACTCGATAAAATTCAGTTTGTCTCTGGCCTGCCAAAAACCCGTTCCGGAAAAATCATGCGTAGAATTTTACGTAAAATAGCCGAAGGTGATTATTCGAATTTTGGAGATACCACAACATTGTTGAATCCGGAAATTGTAGAAGAAATCAAAAACGGCAAAATTTAAATTTTGTTTTTTAGTTGTAGTTGAAAACTGTTTCATTTATGAAGCAGTTTTTTTGCATAAAAAAGGCTGTCTTTCTATAAAAATACCCCCAGATAATGTCTAATTATTTGGGGGCAGTTCATCTAAGGACAGCCTTTACTTTTGTTAGTTATTTTTAAATTTTTAAAAACTTCATAACTTGAACTTCATTATTCTCGTTATATGCTTTTACTATATAAAGCCCTTTATTCAAATCATTGACAGCATATTGATAGGAGGCAGCCTGACTTGTATTAAAACTTTTTACTAATTGTCCAGTAATTGAAAAAACTTGAACTTTTGAACTATTTGTATTTAAAGTAAAATAATTAGTGGCGGGATTTGGATATAAATAAATGCCCTCCTTTTTTTCAAAATTGGCAATTGCTAATGAAGCAATTTTATTGCCATATATTCTAAACTCTCCTGCTGGAATAGCTATTGTCGCAGCAACATTAGCAACATTTATAGTCGAATTATCCATCAAGTTGTACCACGTTCCGGTATATGGAAAACCAGTAGCTACATTTTGAGCAGAGACATCAAAATTAGCCAAAATCAACACATCTTTAAGTTGTGTCGATGCCAAAGCACTATTGGTAATTTTAATATTTGGAGTTAGTGTAGTGCTACTTGCCATAGTTGCAGTACCTATGAAAACGGGTTCGTTTATTTTTAAGGCAATCATTTTGGCCCAATCCGTATAGATTTTGCCTCTATTAGCATCACCTAACCAATTATTGACCCATTGCGGTTGCTGCTTCGTATCCAACTTACAGTCTCCTGCAATCGCATCTGAAGATGTATTTACGGTCCCGTTATTACATGCAAAAATTGATAAATCCCATCCTAATTCTCCAAAATGCCAAATCATTTTTGGACCTGGAACAAGAAGAGATACAGCTCCTAAAGCTGACATTCTAGAGAGTGCCGTTGCTGGTGTTTTTACATTATACCCATTTAAATTAGCACCATATTGTATGTTTTTATACATCAATCGTTCCTCATCATGACTTTCAGCATAGCCCATCAATCTGTTTTTGGTAAATCCGTGAGCTGTGCTATTCATTCTGGAAATATCATTACTGGAATTATAACCCATTGTTAATTGGTTGTAAGGATCAGTCATTTTACCCCATAGCATAATCCCTTTACTAGGTGTTTCAGTGATTCTGTAATTTGCCCATTGCTGTTCTTCGCTATCTGTTCCTAAATGTTCAAAGATTGTGTAATGTGTTGGGTCTAAACTCCAGGAATAATCAGCATAATCTTTTAAGATAGTAACACGGTCTGCCTGATAGGCATTGGTGCACGTTTCGTCACTAGCAGTACAGTTTTGTGTAAAACCTTTGGTTAAATCCCAGCGAAAACCATCAATTTTATATTCTTGAATCCATTGTTTAACTACTCGTTTTACATAGTTTTTTGTCAAAAGCGAAGCATGATTAAAATCATTCCCCACACTATAACTGTGTTTTGCAACCGTATTGAAATACGGATTTTCGCTTGAAGGGCCACCCCAACCGTCACCATCAGGATCATTCATCCACATTCTCACCATTGGGTTTCGATCAAAGGCATGGTTTAAGGCCACATCCAGGATTACTGCAATTCCGTTTTTATGACATATATCAATCAATTCTTTAAATTTGCTCGAAGTTCCATAAAACTTATCTAAAGCCATATGAAAGGAAGTATTGTAACCCCAACTTTCGTTTCCTTCGAATTCCATTACGGGCAACAACTCAATTGCATTTATTTTTAGATTTTTGAAATAATCCATTCTATCAATAACACTTTGATAACTTCTACCAGCATCAAAATCCCGAACTAAAAGCTCATAAACAACTAGTTTCTCTTTTTCTGGTTTTACAAAATTAGTAGTCGAACTGCTCCAAGAATAAGGGACTTGACCTGTTTGCAAAACGGTTACTTCTCGTTCTTGCCCAGCCGGATAAGTTGGCAAATTAGGATAGGATGCCGCAGGAATAGTTGGGTCATCAAAAGGTGATAAAACTAGTGTTGAATATGGATCAGCAGTTTTTACCAAAGATGGTGTCCCTGCAATAGGTGTTGCATCAACTACCCAATATTGATAGGTATAATTTGTACCCGATGTCAATCCTGTTAATTCCAACCAAAACTTACCTGAAGTAGGGTCTTTTTTCATCGAATAAGCCGAAGTCGGTTGCCAGTTATTGAAGCTTCCTGCTACATAAACAAAATCCTTCAATGGTGCATCGAGAACTAAAGTTGCTTTTGTAGCATCGGCAGTGTTATAATTGATTCCGTCCAGTAATCCGGCAGGCATTGCCGCACTAACTGTTCCGGGATTTACAATTACACTAAATTTTTTGGTAATGGTAGTACTCCCTTGCGTTACCTCTAATGAGTAATTTTTATTACTGGTAACATTTGCATCGCTAAAAGTATAACTTGCAGTATTCAAATTAGTGTTTATACTCGTGCCATTTGCTTTTAAGCTATAATTCGCATTTCCTCCAGTGTTGTTTGCAGCAACATTTAAACTTGTTCCTGAAGTAATAATCGTAGTGCTATTTTGGGCTGGTGTTGTTAAATTTACTTGAAAAGCCCCGACATTAAAAAAAGTGTCAGCGGTCTGCATATTCCCGGCATCATTTCTTAATACCACGCAAATTTCTGTAACAGAACTCGTATTAGGAATTCCAAAATAAGTATATAAATCAGGAGTCAGATCTAATTTATATGTCGTTCCAGAAACTAACGTTAATGCAGGCTGTGTTGAATTGTTTCCCCATGTTCCCTTAACGTTTTGCCATCTTGCACCATTTACAGTCAAACCGATATGTGCATATATTGTACCTGTATATGCCGCTAATGGTGTCCCGGTTTTGTTAAAATTAAGCGTGACAATTCCACTAGCAATTGCAGGTGATGGTGTAGTTGTAAACTGAGCAAACCCTAAAGAAGATATTAGCAGAAATAATAAAGTGATTTTTTTCATTTCATTTATTTATTAAATTTATATAAAAAAGGGCTACCCATAAGATAGCCCTTTCAAATTTAAAAAATTATATTTTAACCATAGTATAAGAGTATGCTCTTGGATTACTTAAATCTAAAGTGATTAAATAAGTTCCTGCGGTTGTACCAATATTAGTTCCGCCAGCTTCAAGTTTACCGTCGGCGCCAGTATCACCAAAGTTATAATCCCAATTATTATTAGCTCTAAATTTTAATCCGTTATCCGGTGCAGCTTGAGTAGTTAAAACAGCTGTTACTGTCCATTTTTTAGTAACCTTATCATAAGTCATCGGAGTATCTGTGCTCCATCCGCCTGGTGTAGCATTTCCAACTATTCCCCATGAAAGTTTAGTAGCTTTATAAGTTAATTTTTCAGTATCAACTTCCATTTTGTAATAACCTGAATCAGTTGATAAATTTCCACCAATTGTACTAATTAGACCTGCACCACCAGTACCATAGTTTGTACCATTCCAATTAGTTTGTGTTGAAAATTTGAATCCTTGACCATCTGCAGTTCCGTCTTGTGCATTTTCAAAATAAACATATCCTTCAAAAGCAGTTTTTCCATAACCATCGGCCGCAACAGTTGCTGCGCTTGATTGTGTCCAATCTGAACCATAACCAGAAGCACTTTGATAACCACCTGCGATCCATAATTTAGGATTTTCAGTAGTGTAAGGAGTAACAACAATTCCAATTACATTAGAATACATTGAAGCCAAAGCTCCAGCAGTTGCTTTAACTCTTACTTGAAATTCACCAGGAGTAAAAGGAGTTGCTTTTAAGGATAATGCAGCACCATTCATTGATACCACTGAAACTGACACTTGGTTTTGAGAAGGCAATGAACTCCCTATTTCTTTAGGCGTTTTAAAATCATTTCCTTTCACATCCATTTCAACAACATAATTCACTTGAACATCTCCACCAAAATTAGCAGATTTCCATGTGAAACGCTCTGCTTGAGCAGCTGCATTTTCAGGTTTTAGAATATAGGCTGCACCGGCAGTTGGAGCAGTCAAAACAGGAGCATCTACTCCTTCAATAACGGGTCTGTCTTGAACATCTTCTACGCTGCAAGACAAAGCAACTACTGCAAATAATGCTATTAGTGATTTAGTTATATTTTTCATTTTTTATATTTTTTTAATTGTTAATATCCAGTATTTTGTTGCAATTTTTGATTTGTAGCCAATGCCTTTGCCGGAATAGGAAATAAATCTCTGTACGATTGGGTAGGTGAACCAGATGCAGAACCACCTTTCCAAGGCCAGATATAACTACCTCCGGTAAATTTTCCAAAACGAATTAAATCCGTTCTTCTATGTCCTTCCCAGTGCAATTCTCTTGCTCTTTCGTCAAGAATGAAATCTAATGTTAAATCTCCTTGTGTTACTGTAGCACCTTTAGCTCTTGTTCGCAATGCATTTACATAAGCAGTAGCATTTGTAATAGTGGCACCAGCAGCACCTCTAACAGCACATTCTGCATACATTAAGTAAGCATCTGCTAAACGGAAAATTGGAAAATCTGCATCAGAGAAGTTACCCGCTTTATCCGAACCTTGCTTGCCATTAACGTCAACATTTCTAAATTTTTGAATCGCAAAACCATCAGTGAAATTACTGATATCTTTAATTTCTTTTGTTTGACCATTTTTATAGAATTGTCCGCGAGTATCAATAGTGTTTGCGTCAAATTTATCAACAAAGGCTGCTGTAGTTCTGATTCCACCCCATCCACCGTTAATTCCGAAGCTTGCCGCATTCATGCTACCTCCAACAGGAGCGTGTGTCAAGAATGTAGTTCCTCCGTAGGTCTGAGTGCGAAGTCCATCAAAAGCGATAGCAAATATAAATTCGTTTTGAGCTCCATTTTTATCATTATCAGCCAAAAATAATTGGTTGTAATTTGTGTGTAAAGAATAGGCAGAACTTGTTATTTTTGAAATTAAAGGGACTGCTTCTGCATAATGATCTGTACCAATATATACTTTTGCGTTCATGTATAATTTAGCTTGTAACATCCACGCAGCAGCTTGGTCTACACGAAAAGCTTCATTTGATTTTGGTGCTTTCAACAATGGAGTAATCGCTGTTAATTCCTCATCAATAAATTTGTACAACTCAGCTCTTGTTGCATATTCTGGATAATAAAATGTAGTTGGAGAATCCTCAGTTACCAAAGAACCACCTCCAAAAGTATCAATTAAGTGCCAATAGGTTATTGCTCTCAAGAAACGAGCTTCTGCTCTATAAGTAGCTATTTCAGCTTTCAAAGCGGAATCAATTCCTCTAGCTGCTAATTTTTCGTCCGTAGTTTGACGCAAAAATTCATTACAGTTTACAATTTGAAAGGAGAAACGAGCAAAAGTTGCATTGATAAAATTGTCCGAAGTTGTCCAAGCCTGAGAATGAAAATCCTTAATAGTTCCATCATTCCACCCAATAACTGCTTCATCAGTGGTTAATTCTTGCATCATCCAGTACCCTCTAATGTATTGACTTGTTCCTTCATCAATACCTGAAATATCAGGAGAACCGGCAGGTCCTTGTTGACCCGAAGTAGCAAAACCAGCATATAATTTAGCTAAATTTTGTTTGTAGGATTCCGGTGTGCTAAAAAACTCAGATCCAGGGATGGAAGATCCAGTATCAGGTGATTGGTCTAGTTCACTTGTACATGATGGGAATGCCATCACCAACAGTAACAAAGATATACCCAATAATTTTTTTTGTATATTTTTCATTTTTCTTGTTATTTGAATTAGAAATTAACGTTTAGCCCTAAAGTGAAAGTGATAGGTCTTGGATATAAATTTTTATCTATACCTCCAGAAATCTCAGGATCTAATCCACTGTATTTAGTGATAATAAGAACGTTTTGAGCAGCTAAGGTTAATTTAACTAATGAGCTTGAATTTGGTTTTTGATTAAAAGTATACCCAACACTTACATTGTCTAATCTAATAAAAGAAGCATTTTGAATGTAATAATCTGAATGTAATTGTAAATCATTTGATTTTGCAAAACCGGTTTCTAAAAGATTAGCAACTCCGTTATTCAAATCTGTATTTCTTGTTAGTACATTATTGTAAACTCCTTTGTTAGAATCTACGTTGTTGTAATTAAAATTACCCCAAGATCCTCTCCAATTCATTCCCATGTCCCAGTTTTTATAAGTAACACTAGTGTTAAATGCATAAAATACATCAGCTGCTGGTTTATGGAAACGGTATTTATCATCAGCATTCACAACACCATCTTTATTTCTATCTATAAAAATCCCATCAAGTGGCTTTCCATCAACTCCATACGCTTGTTCGTAAACTAAAAATGTATTAGGAGAATATCCCACTTGGTGGTTTTGAATATAGTTACCTGTTCCTCCATCAATACCTCCTACGTCAGTAATTCCTGGAGTATTGTCTTGAGAAGTTGTCAACTTAGTAATTTTAGAGTCTTGGAAAGTAATATTACCACCTATTGTCCATTCTAAATTGTCAGTTCTTACTGGCACTACTTCTGCTGCTATTTCGATACCTTTATTCTCAATAGTTCCTATGTTATAATTGTCAGCATTTGAAAATCCAAAGAATGCCGGATTATCGGTGAACAATAATAAATCTTTAGTGGTTCTTTTATATGCATCAACGGTCCCTGTAAGTCTGTTGTTAAAAAGACCAAAATCAACTCCAGCATTAACAGTAGTAGTTTGTTCCCATTTTAGATTACTATTGTAAGGTTGTGGTCTGTATGTTGTATAAAAAGTATTTCCTAATTGATATTGAGCTGCAGTGTTTGATGCTAAATACAACGGAATAGATGGGTAAGGATTTCCAATATTTTGTTGTCCTGTTATACCCCAACCACCTCTCAATTTTAAACTAGAAATAGTAGTTACATCTTTCAAGAAACTTTCTTCGTTCAATTTCCAAGCTACAGCAACAGCAGGGAAATTTGACCAGCGATATTCAGGTGTAAATCTTGAAGTTCCGTCACGTCTATAAGACATAGTCAATAAATACCTATCAGCAATCGTTACATTTGATCGTACAAAAAAGGATTGCAAATTGATACGTGTTGGTGTAAACAATTCTTCTGTTGTTAGGTTATTTTCAAAATTATAACCAGACTTGTGTTTAGATTCTTTGAAATCTTGGTAAGAATATCCACCAGTTACATCAAATTGTGTAGCGATTGATGCTACTTTTTTGTTGTAGTTCAAATACAAATCCATTAATTTATTATTTCTGGATTCAATATTTTTATACGAATTATTATATCCAGAACCTTTAAGGCCGTTACGATAATCAGCGGCTGTGTTACCATAACCGGTACCGCTCATTTCATCATAACCAAAATTAGCAACTGCTTTCAATTCTGGTAGAAAATGCATTTTATAATCTACTTGTACATTTCCTAAACTTCTATAAAAACCACCATAATTGTTTTGTTGCTCAATTTGAGAAACTGGATTAACACCTGCTAATTGATTGATTTCTGTTGGGGAAGTTAACCATTCGAAATAAGTGCCATAAGCATTTCTTACAGGTTGAGTTGGGTCAAAACCTATTGCGCCACCTATTGCGCCATTATTGCTATAGTTACTGTTTATTAATGAGGTATTGTTGTTGAACTCAATTTTTAAATGTTTGTCCAAGAAATTACCAGTTACGTTAGCTCCTAGAGTTGTTCTTTCTACATTATCTCTTTTCAAGATACCGCTCAAATTAGCATATCCTACAGAAGCTCTGTAAACTACGTTATCAGTACCACCGCTTAATGCAATGTTGTGATCTGTACCAATCGCTGTTCTGAATATTTCCTTCTGCCAATCCGTGTTAGCAGCACCCACTAATGCTTGTTGAGCAGCATTACCATTAGTTGCAACAAAATCTCTGAATTGAGTGCTTGATAAAGCATCCACTTTTTTCGTAATTTCAGAAACTTGAAGATTTGCGTTATAGCTTACTTTTAATTCGCCTGATTTTCCTTTTTTGGTAGTAATAATAATTACTCCATTTGAGGCGCGAGAGCCATAAATAGCAGTAGCCGAAGCGTCTTTTAATACCGAAATAGATTCAATATTGTTTTGATTAATAGTTGCTAATGGATTTCTACCACCTTCTACACCACCATTTGCAACCGGAATACCGTCAATCACATACAAAGGATCATTATTTGCAGATAAAGAAGATCCGCTTCTAATTCTAATTACAGGATCTACACCTGGAGAACCACCTCCATTAATGATTTGTAATCCCGCTACTTTTCCTTGAATCATTTGATCTGCAGAGGCAACCGGTCCTTTATTGAAATCTTTTGATGTCAATACTGTAACAGCTCCTGTAGCATCTTTCTTCTTAACGGTACCGTAACCCACTTGGATTACAACTTCTTTAAGTTGATTAGAATCTTCTTCCAAAGAAACGCTTACTGATTTTTGAGAATCAAAATTGACAACAGTATTTTTGTAACCAATAAAAGAAAAAACGACTTTATCGCCTTTCTTAACATTTGATAACTGATATTTACCATCAAAATCTGTTGAAACGCCATTTGAAGCGCCTTGTACATTTACATTTACTCCAGGAATGGGCTGACCTGATACTTTATCAAGAACAACACCATTAAGAGTATTCTGAGCCAGAATACTAAAAGGTAGTAACAGTACTAAAAATAACAACTTTTTATAAATTGTTTTCATACTTTTTGTTTAAATTAATTTGAATTTTGGTTGTTTTATTAAATTTTAATTTTACTTCGAATAGCAAACTTAACAAAACGATAACGTTTTCGACACGGCTCATTTTAAATTGATTTACGAAAACGTGGTAGTGTTGAAAACTTTAAATTTAACGGATGCTTTTATGGTATAAATTGCCATTCATAAAAATAAAACATACCTTTATTACCGAATTAATTTTTTTCAATTCCCGCATTATGAAAAGAAAGGTCACCCTTAAACAAATTGCAAAAGAACTTGATGTGTCCATTTCAACCGTTTCAAAATCATTGAGAAACAGTCCTGAAATAGGAGAAGAAACCAGACTGAAAGTTCAGGCATTTGCTAAATTTTACCACTATAAACCAAACAATATTGCCCTTAGCTTAAAAAATAGAAAGACAAAAACTATTGGGATTATAATTCCGGAAATAGTCCACCATTTTTTTTCAACGGTTATTAATGGAATCGAACAGGTTGCAAATGAAAATGGATATAGTGTAATCATCTGTCTGTCGGATGATTCATTTGATAAAGAAGTACTTAATATGGAATTGCTTGCTAACGGAAGTATTGACGGCTTCATTATGTCACTTTCTAAAGAAACTCAATTTAAAGGTGATTTTCATCATATTACCGAAGTTATCGATCAAGGAATGCCCGTAGTAATGTTTGACAGAGTTACCAATGAAATTCTTTGTGACAAAGTAATCATAGACGACAAACTTGCCGCTTATGAAGCAGTTCAAAGTTTAATAGATAAAGGACGAAAAAAAATTGCTCTTGTTACAACGGTTGATTATGTAAGCGTAGGTAAACTTCGAACAGACGGGTATATAAAAGCGCTATTAGATAACGACATCCCTTTTGATGAGAAGCTAATTATAAAAATAGAAAATGTAGACACTTGCGAAATCACCATTGGAAGATTGCTCGAAGACAAAGCCATTGATGCCGTATTTGCAGTAAATGAACTTTTTGCAGTAACCATAATAAAAACGGCTAATAAAATAGGTTTGAATGTCCCAAAAGACTTGGCTGTGATTGCTTTTACGGATGGGATTATATCAAAATATTCAACCCCAACGATCACAACCGTTAGTCAAAGTGGTATAAAAATGGGAAATAAAGCAGCAAAAATGCTTATTGAAAGATTAGAAACAGAACTAGATGATGATGAGGCAGAAAATTATAAAACAGAAGTAATTGAAACGCATTTAATCGAAAGAGAATCTACCAATTAATAAATAGTATTGTCTAATTTATTCATTACTACAACCTTGTAGTTGATATTTTTTTACTTTATTTGTTTCTGAAAAGTAAATGATTGGAATAAATTTTTATATTTACCCCTCAAAACTTTTACTTTTACTTCGAAAACAAGATAAGTTTTGATAAGCAAAGCGCTTATCGTATAATAATTAAATTACGATAATGGAAAAGCGTAAATTAAGTTTCTGGCAAATTTGGAACATGAGTTTCGGTTTCTTAGGAATACAATTTGGTTTTGCACTGCAAAACGCAAATACTTCAAGAATTTTTGAAACATTAGGTGCAAAAGTTGATGAAATCCCTATTTTATGGATTGCGGCTCCTGTTACTGGTTTGATTATCCAACCCATAATAGGTTATTTTAGTGATCGAACCTGGACAAGATTAGGCCGACGAAGACCATACTTTTTAGTGGGTGCTATTTTATCATCACTTGCGTTATTTATAATGCCCAATTCGCCATCCTTATGGATTGCAGCTGGAACATTATGGATGATGGACGCTTCTATCAATATTTCGATGGAACCTTTCCGTGCCTTTGTAGGCGATAATTTACCCGAAAATCAACGTACTTTAGGTTTTGCAATGCAGAGTTTTTTCATTGGACTTGGTGCCGTTGTTGGTTCTCTACTTCCTTACGTTTTTACGAATGTTTTTGGCGTAAGCAATACTGCCGCAGAAGGGATCATTCCTGATTCTGTAAAATGGTCATTTTATATAGGAGGAATTGTTTTTCTATTGGCTGTATTGTGGACTATTTTTAAATCTACGGAATATTCACCCGAAGAATTACAAGCTTTTGAACAAAAAAACAAAGATGCTGAAGATATAGCCCCAATTGAAACCGAGTTTGAATCCAAAGCTAACATCAAAAGACAATTTACTTTAGGACTCCTAATGACTTTATTAGGAAGTATTGTTTCATTTATAATTTTCGAAAACGGACTTACTAAAGAACTCTATATTTTATTTGTGGGTTTAATTGTGATTGGAATTTTATTTATGATTGCTTCCAGACTTAGAATTATCCAAATGAAAAATGGTTTCACCATCATCATGACCGATTTATTGAACATGCCAACCACAATGAAAAAACTGGCTTGGGTTCAATTCTTTTCTTGGTTTGCACTTTTCTCCATGTGGATTTATACTACGCAAGCCGTTACACAACATATTTTTGGAACAACTGATACGACCTCTAAAATATACAATGACGCTGCTGACTGGGTTTCAGTACTTTTTACTGTTTATAACGGAGTAGCAGCCGCAGTCGCTTTTTTATTGCCGGTTATTGCAAAAAAAGTAGGTGTTCGATATACGCATTTACTGGCATTGTGCTCAGGAGGTGTAGGATTACTTTCTATTTATTTTATTGGAGACAAATATTTACTATTAGTTCCAATGATAGGAGTTGGTATCGCATGGGCAAGTATTTTATCAATGCCTTACGCCATGTTATCAGGCGCTTTACCCGCTGCAAAAATGGGATATTACATGGGAGTTTTTAACTTTTTTGTAGTTATTCCTCAAATTGTTGCTGCAACAATACTTGGTTTTGTTGTCAAACAATTTTTTCAAAACGAACCTATTTACGCATTATTAATTGGCGGCGTATCAATGATATTTGCCGGTTTGCTTACACTTAGAGTAAACAACAGAACAAAAATTGAAATTCATGAATAATAAAAAAGCATTCATATTTGACCTCGATGGAGTGATTGTAGACACAGCAAAATATCATTATTTAGCTTGGCAAAAAATCGCAAATGAATTAAATATTGATTTCACACTGGAACACAATGAATTATTAAAAGGAGTCAGCCGCGTGCGTTCTTTGGATATTATATTAGAATTAGGAAAAGTGGAAGCTTCGCAAGAAGACAAAGACAAATGGTTAGTTCAAAAAAATGAGGATTATTTATCCTATTTGGTTGACATGGATGAAAGCGAAATTCTTCCAGGGGTTTTTCCAGTTTTACAATTTCTAAAAGAAAATGGCCAACCAATCGCATTGGGTTCTGCCAGCAAAAATGCCAGACCAATATTAGAAAAAACAGGAATCCTTTCCTATTTTGATGTTATTGTAGATGGAAATGATGTTACTAATGCAAAACCTGATCCAGAAGTTTTCTTGATTGCAGCTAAATTATTAAATACAAATCCAGAAGACGCTATTGTTTTTGAAGATTCAGTTGCGGGTATTCAAGCAGCTAATATTGGAAAAATGACGAGTATAGGAATTGGTGAAGAATCCATTTTGCATGAAGCAAAATTTATCTTCAAAGACTTTACCGAAATACATACTGATTTTATAGAAGAATTAATTAAAGAATAAAGAAACAAGGTTCAAAAAACATAAAAAAATCTGATTGAATGTCCATCATAACAATCATTGAATTTTTAAATCATTGAATTTTTTAAATTAGAAAAAATGAATCAAGATTATATAAAACCAGACAATTGGTCTATCATAGAAGAAGGATTTGATGTAGAAAGTGTGAAATCATCTGAGAGTCTGTTCAGTATTGGTAACGGAGCGATGGGTCAGCGTGCTAATTTTGAAGAAACCTATACTGGAGAAACATTTCAGGGAAGTTATATTGCAGGAATTTATTATCCGGATAAAACCAAAGTAGGCTGGTGGAAAAACGGTTATCCCGAATATTTTGCTAAGGTTTTAAATGCGCCAAACTGGATTGGAATCGATATCGAAATCAACGGAGAAAAACTGGATTTGAACACCTGTTCCGAAGTTAAAAATTTTCGCCGTGAATTGAATATGAAAGAAGGTTGGTACAATCGTTCTTTTGAAGCGACTTTGAAAAACGGAACGGAGATTTCGGTAAACATTCGTCGTTTTCTTTCTATCGTTTTGGATGAAGTGGGACTTATTAATTACGAAATCACTCCTTTAAATAAAGATTCAAAAATAGTTTACAAACCCTATATCGATGCTGGTGTAACCAATGAAGATGCTAACTGGGAAGAAAAATTCTGGGAACCTCTTGATGTGAAAAAATCTGGAAATGAAGCTTTTGTAACGGCTCAAACGTTTAAAACCCATTTCAAAGTAACCACTTTCATGCAAAATAGCATTTTGAATAATGGTGAAAAAACGGCTATTTCTCCTTCAAATATTGATGCAACTACTGATAGAATTCAATTTAGTTATGATGTAATTGTGGCTCAAGGCCAAAAATCATCTATCCAAAAAATTGGTGGTTACACGGTTTCCTTAAACCATGACAATACTGTTATTGCTGCTGAGAAAGTAATTCAATCCGCCTTAGCGTTAGGATATGATAAAATGCTACAAGACCAAATTGATGCTTGGGCAAAAATCTGGGAAATGTCGGACATTACCATTGAGGGCGATGTAAAAGCACAACAAGGAATTCGTTTCAATATTTTTCAGTTAAATCAAACCTATTTAGGTAAAGATTCCCGTTTGAATATTGGACCAAAAGGATTTACAGGCGAGAAATACGGTGGTTCTACCTATTGGGATACCGAAGCGTATTGCATTCCGTTTTATATGGCTACCAAAGACCAAGAAGTAGCCCGAAATTTATTGACATACCGCTACAATCAATTGGACAAGGCAATTGAAAATGCTGCGAAATTAGGATTTACTAACGGGGCTGCCTTGTATCCAATGGTAACAATGAATGGAGAAGAATGCCATAACGAATGGGAAATTACTTTTGAAGAAATTCATAGAAATGGCGCTATCGCATTTGCCATTTATAATTTTTACAGGTACACTGGTGACTATAGTTACATTCCTGAAAAAGGATTAGAAGTGTTAATAGGAATCGCTCGTTTCTGGCATCAAAGAGCCAACTTCTCGACTAATTTAAATCAATACGTAATTCTTGGCGTTACGGGGCCAAATGAATACGAGAATAACGTAAACAATAATTTCTACACGAATTATATTGCAAAATGGTGTTTGGAATATACCTACGAACAAATTCAAAAAGTGTCCCTAGAATATCCTTCAGATCACAAAAGAATTACTGAGAAAGTAAAAATATCGGATTCGGAATTGCAATCTTGGAAAAAAGTATCTGATAATATGTACTTCCCTTTTTCGGAAGAACACAATGTGTACTTGCAACAAGACGGTTTCTTGGACAAAGATTTGGTTCGCGTAGCTGATTTGGATAAAAGCCAAAGACCAATCAATCAAAAATGGTCTTGGGATAGAATTTTACGTTCGCCTTATATCAAACAAGCCGATGTTTTACAGTGTTTTTATTTCTTTGAAGATCATTTTTCTAAAGAAGAACTGAAAAATAATTTTGAATTCTATGAATCCTTCACAGTTCACGAAAGTTCGCTTTCGCCTTGCGTACACTCGATTCAAGCAGCTTTATTAGGCAAAATGGATATGGCGTACACGTTCTATTTGAGAACTTCACGCCTAGATTTAGATGATTATAATAAAGAAGTGGAAGAAGGGTGTCATATTACATCTATGGCAGGAACTTGGATGAGTATTGTTGAAGGTTTTGGAGGAATGAGAATTAAAGACGATATGCTCCATTTTTCTCCAAAAATACCAAAAGAATGGAACGGGTACTCCTTTAAAATAAATTTCAGAAACCAAATTTTGAAAGTGGCTATAAACCACAAGGAAACAACATTTTCAATAGATGGCAACAAGGAATTAGCGATAGTTGTAAACGGTAAAAACATAATTGTAACAGCCGAAAATCTGGTTACTGTTTAAAAAAATAAATGGTTAGAACTTGTAGTTAATTCAAATCATTTTATCTAAAGCCTCATTGGGCTTACATACAAACAATCCCAATAAACATTGGGATTGTTTAATTGATAATAGTTTCTAAAATTTGTTTTAAACTATTGTCGCAAATATGATGTCAATAAAATACAATTTAAAAATGAATAAAATTGGTATATTACCCTTCCTAAATAAGAGCTTTCTAAAAATAACCTTATTCCTTTTTTTTATGTCTTTATCATTAAACGCACAAATCCAAAAAATTGAACCGCCTTTTTGGTATGCAGGCATGAAAAACCCAGAATTGCAAATTATGTTCTATGGTGAAAATATAGCACAATATCAAGTTACCGTATCTAATGCAATAAAAATTACTAATGTTAAAAAAACAGAAAATCCGAACTACATTTTTGTTACGATTGATACTAAAAAAGTCTCGGCAACTGATTTGATTTTTACTTTTAAAAACAATAATAAAGAGTCGTTTACCCAAAAATATGCTTTAAAGAAAAGAAGAGATAATTCAGCACAACGCAAAAGTTACGATGCTTCGGATATGATGTATTTGCTGATGCCGGATCGTTTTGCAAATGGGAACAGAAATAATGACAGTGAAAATGCCACTACAGAAAAATTTAACCGCGAATTACCGGGAGGAAGACATGGCGGTGACATTGAAGGGATAATCAAAAACTTAGATTACATCTCCTCACTAGGTGCAACAACAATATGGAGCACGCCACTTTGCGAAGACAACGACGCGGCTTTTTCCTATCATACTTACGGTCAATCTGATGTTTATAAAATAGATCCACGTTACGGAACCAATGATGATTATGTGCGTTTATCAAATGAAATGCATAAGAAAAACATGAAATTAGTGATGGATTATGTGACAAATCACTGGGGAATTGAACATTGGATGATGAAAGATCTACCTACAAAAGGATGGATTAATCAGTTCGATACTTATACTCAAACTAATCATAAAAGAACCGTTATAAATGATACTCATGCCTCGAAAGTTGATACTGAAACATGCTTGAATGGGTGGTTTGCACCGTCTATGCCTGATTTAAACTTAGCTAATCCTTTAGCTTTGAAATACTTGATTCAAAATGCAATTTGGTGGATTGAATATGCAAATTTAGATGGATTTAGAGTGGATACTTTTAATTATTCCGACCCAAAAGGAATTGCTAAATGGACAAAATCTGTTACTGATGAATATCCCAATTTTAATATTGTTGGTGAAGTTTGGATGCAAAGCCAAGCACAGATTTCCTATTGGCAAAAAGACAGCCCGATAAGTAAAATACAAAACTACAATTCCAATTTGCCAAGTGTAATGGATTTTACTTTATACGAAGCGGCAAGCAAAGCTTTCAATGAAGATGACGGAACTTGGGACAAAGGAATGATGAAGTTATATGATAATTTTACTAATGATTTTCTCTACCCAAACACAAATAATATGCTCATTTTTGTTGAGAATCATGACACCAATCGTTTCAATCAGACGTACGGGAATGATATTAGAAAATACAAAATGGCAATGGCTTTGATGGCTACCGTTCGAGGAATTCCGCAGTTGTATTACGGTAGTGAAATAGGCATGGCCGGAGACAAAAACAAAGGCGATGCAGACATTCGTCAAGATTTTCCTGGCGGTTGGGAAGGTGATGAAAATAATGCTTTTACCAAAGAGGGAAGAACACCAGGGCAAAGTGAGTATTTTGATTTTACATCCAAATTATTCAATTGGAGAAAAACAAAATCAGCCATTCATTCAGGGAAAATGACACATTATATTCCTGAAAATAATGTTTATGTTTATTTTAGACATAATGCTACTGAAAGTATAATGGTGTTAATGAATAACAGTAATGAAACTCATACTGTAAAAACAAATCGTTTCAAAGAAAACATCAAAGACTTTAAAACCGGAAAAGATGTGATTTCTGAAGTTACATTTGACTTTACAGATGAAATTACAATGGAACCTAAATCAGTTTTGGTTTTAGAGTTGAAATAATTTAAAGCAAATAAATCCTTTAGTGCTATAAAAATGAAAAAATATTCAATCCCACTTTTACTGGCGACGGTGGCAATTTTAAACAGTTGCTCTAGTACAAAAATGGTTTCTGAGAATGCTAAAACACCTTTCGTTTGGGAAGGTGCTACTGTTTATTTTTTGATGACTGACCGTTTCAATAATGGAGATACTTCAAATGATGTTTCATTCAATAGAACAAAAACTACGGGAAAACTACGTGGTTTTGAAGGCGGTGATATCATAGGGATTTCTAAAAAAATCGACGAAGGTTATTTTGACAAACTGGGAATTAATGCCATTTGGTTTACACCAATAGTAGAACAAATTCACGATGGTGTTGACGAAGGAACAGGATTAAGTTATGGTTTTCATGGCTATTGGGCTAGAGACTGGACGAACTTAGATCCTAACTTTGGAACAAAAGAAGACTTAAAAGCATTAGTAGAAAAAGCACATGCACACGGAATCAGGATCATTCTTGATGGTGTTATCAATCATACCGGACCCGTAACTGCTGAAGATACAGTTTGGCCAAACGACTGGGTGAGGACAGGACCCAATTGCGAGTATAAATCTTTTGAAACCACAACTGCTTGTACTTTGGTATCAAACCTTCCGGATATAAAAACAGAGAGCAATCAAGCGGTCCCTTTACCTCCTTTTTTAATCGAAAAATGGAAAAAAGAAGGACGTTACGAACAAGAAATAAAAGAACTGGACGCGTTTTTTACTCGTACCGGTTATCCAAGAGCGCCAAAATATTACATCATCAAATGGCTAACTGATTATATCGCAGATTATGGAATTGACGGTTATAGAGGCGATACTGTAAAACATACAGACGAAACGGTTTGGGCCGATTTCAAGACACAATGTAATTACGCTTTTGATACTTGGAAGAAGAACAATCCGACAAAAGTATTAGACAACAATGCTTTTTACACCATTGCTGAAGTTTACAATTATGGAATCAGTGGCGGGCAAATTTTTGATTTTGGAGATAAAAAAGTCAATTATTATCAAAATGGATTCAATAACATGATCAATTTTGAATTCAAATGGGATGCGCAAAAAGACTATGAATTTATTTTCTCCAAATATTCTGATAAGCTAAACAATGACTTGAAAGGATATAGTGTTTTAAACTACTTGTCTTCGCATGATGACGGTGGACCATTTGATGCTAGAAGAACAAAAAGCAAAGAAGCAGGGACCAAATTATTACTAAGTCCTGGACTTTCTCAAGTTTATTATGGTGATGAAAGCGCTCGTTCTCTAGTAGTTGAAGGCACTCAAGGAGATGCTACATTGCGTTCGTTCATGAATTGGGATGCTATTAAATCTAATCCTGAAACACAAAAAACGTTGTTGCACTGGCAAAAATTAGGGCAATTCAGAAAAAACCATGCTTCAGTTGGAGCAGGAATCCACAGACAAATTTCAGCAAAGCCATATACTTTTTCCAGAACTTTTACAAAAGGAGAATATTTGGATGCCGTAGTAATTGGGCTTGATTTACCAATTGGCAAAAAAGAACTTAGTGTAAGTTCCATTTTTAAAGATGGGACTAAAGTAAGAGATGCCTATTCCGGGAAAGAAGTACGCGTTGCTAATGGAAAAGCAACAATCGATTCAGAATTTGACATCGTTTTATTGGAATTGAAAAAATAATTTTTAAAATGATTTAAATCCAAACGTCTTTAGAAATGAAGGCGTTTTTTTTATGTTTACCTTTACAAAAAATAAATAACGATGCTTAGAATCGCACATCGCGGCGCCAAAGGTTCTGAACCGGAGAACACCTTAATTTCGTTCCAAAAAGCATTAGATATGCAAGTGGATGGAATTGAACTCGATGTACAATTGAGTGCGGATGGAGAACTAATTGTTATCCATGATGAAACTATAGATAGAACGACCAATGGAAATGGTTTTGTAAAGGCGCTCTCTTTAAGCGAGTTGAAAGTATTTCGAATAAATGGAACACACAAAATCCCAACGTTAAAAGAAGTATTTGATTTAGTTAACCAAGACTGTTTTATCAATATTGAATTAAAAAATTATGATACGACAGAGAAAGTAGTTTCACTGATTGAAAAGTATGTCGCTAAAAAAGGATGGAAATACGATCGCTTTTTAGTTTCTAGTTTTGATTGGAACGCTTTGCAACAAGTAGCCTTTTTAAATGATAAAATTCACATTGGCGTTTTAACAGAAACTAATTTAGACTTGGCTTTGGCTTTCGCCAAATTCATTCAGGCAAAATCCATTCATCCACATTTTCACTTATTGACAAAAGAGAATACAGCAAAGATGCAGGAAAAAGGATTACAGGTTTTTCCTTGGACCATCAATGAAATAGAAGACATTCAAAAAATAAAAACATTCAACGTAAACGGAATCATTACTGATTTCCCAAATAGAATATGAACCAGAATTTTGATATAATAATAGTAGGCGGAGGCGCAGCAGGTTTTTTTACTGCGATTAATATTGTGGAGAAAAACCCAAAACTGAAAGTCGCCATTCTGGAACGTGGAGCCGAAGTATTGCAAAAGGTTCGCATTTCAGGTGGTGGAAGATGCAATGTGACACACGCTTGTTTTGAACCGAATGAATTGGTGAAATTTTATCCGCGTGGCGAAAAAGAATTGCGAGGTCCATTTCATCAGTTTTGCTCTGGAGATACGATTGAATGGTTTGAACAACATGGCGTAGAACTAAAAATTGAAGCTGACGGCCGTATGTTTCCAGTTTCGAATTCCTCACAAAGCATTATTGATTGTTTCTTGAAAGCTACTCAAAAACTAGGAATTGCAGTACTTACGGGACAAAGCGTACAATCCATTTTCAAGAAAGATACCGCTTGGAAAATCGAAACGCAAAACGAAAACTATCTTGCTGAAAAAGTGATTCTGGCCACAGGAAGTAATCCTAAAGTATGGGAAATGCTCCAAACTTTTGGACACGCTGTTGTCAGTCCAGTTCCTTCCCTATTCACTTTCAATATTAAAGATTCCAGAATAAAAGAATTACCCGGAGTTGCGGCACAAGTTACTGTAAAAGTAAAAGACACCAAACTTTCATCAACTGGACCTTTGTTAATTACCCATTGGGGAATGAGCGGTCCGGCTATTTTGAAATTATCTGCTTGGGGCGCCCGAATCTTGCATGACAAAAATTATCAGTTCACTATTTTCGTAAATTGGTTGAATGATGCAGACAAAGAAGATGTCGAGAAAAAGCTTAAAGAATTAAAGCAAGAACACGCAAAAAAATCAGTTTCCAAGAAATCTCCATTCGAATTAACCAATAGATTATGGGAAAGTTTAGTACTTGCTTCCGGAATTGAAGTGGAGACGAAATGGGCTGATTTGTCAAAAATACAATTGCAAAATCTTGCGAATCAATTAACGAATGGGACTTTTCAAGTCAACGGAAAAAGCACCTTTAAAGAAGAATTTGTAACTGCCGGCGGAATTGATTTAAAGGAAATCAACTTCAAAACAATGGAAAGTAAACTGCACGAAAACTTATATTTTGCTGGTGAAATCGTCAATATTGATGCCATTACCGGAGGATTTAACTTTCAGAATGCATGGACAAGCGGATTTATTGTAGCCAATGCTATTTAAAAAATAAGCCCTTTAAATTTTAATAATCTTAAAGGGCCAATTATTATCTATTCAACCACCAAATACTTCCATTCAAAACCGCAGCAAAACTTACCCAAGCTAAATACGGAATGAATAAATAACCTGCGATTCTATTAATTTTAGAAAATTGTATATAGGTTTCATAAATCATTAACCACAATACGATAATCTCTAAACCTGCCAGCATCGGGTTGTGCAATCCAAAGAACAAATAAGACCACAATGCATTTAATGCCAACTGTGTTGCAAAGAAAATCAACGCTTTTTTTACAATCTCTTTTTCAAATTCGATTCGGTTCCAGACTAGTCCTGCAGCAACACCCATCATAATGTAAAGCATACTCCAAACGGGTGCAAAAATCCAATTGGGCGGATTAAAACTAGGTTTAACCAAAGTTGGGTACCAAGTCACAATTGCAGAACGGGTAACCATTCCTGACAAATAACCAATCGCAAGACAGGTTACAACTATCGTTAAAATTCGAGTAATCTTAGTCATAATTATATTTTCTAATGTGCTTCAAATTTAATCAAAACTTTAGTACAAATCGATAAATAAACAAATCAAAGGATAAATCAAAAAAAGTATCTTTGCGTAAATTTTTAAATTCATGATTTCAGTAAACGATTTTATTCCATCAAAATATACGCATTCGGTTGAAAAGGGAAATTTCCAATGGAGCGCGCCCAGTAATATTGCCCTTGTAAAATATTGGGGTAAAAAAGATAATCAAATTCCAGCGAATCCTTCGGTGAGTTTTACGCTGAATAATTGTAAAACGATTACCAAATTGGCTTTCGCAAAAAAAAATACTTCGACTGCGCTCAGTACTACAAAAAATGATTTCTCATTCGATTTGCTTTTTGAAGGAAAACCAAAAGAAGATTTCAAACCAAAAATTCAAAAATTCTTGGAACGAATTGAAATTTATTTACCATTTTTGAAAGACTATCACTTTACAATTGACACGGAAAATACATTTCCGCACAGCTCGGGAATTGCCTCATCAGCCTCTGGGATGGCGGCTTTGGCAATGAACTTGATGAGTTTAGAAAAAGCGTTAAACCCAGAAATGACAGAGACATATTTCTATCAAAAAGCATCTTTACTAGCTCGTTTAGGTTCAGGCAGCGCTTGTAGAAGTGTAAAAGGACAAGTTGTTGTTTGGGGAAATCATGCAAATATCTCCGGAAGTTCTGATTTATTTGGTGTTGAATTTCCAAATGCCATTCATGCTAATTTTAAGAATTACCAAGATACCATTTTACTGGTTGACAAAGGTGAAAAACAAGTTTCGAGTACGGTGGGACATGATTTGATGCACAATCATCCTTTTGCCGAAAGGCGATTTGCACAAGCGCATGAAAATTTAGATCAACTGATTTCAATTTTTGAAAGCGGAAATCTGGAAGAATTTATCAAAATTGTGGAAAGTGAAGCGTTGACTTTGCATGCCATGATGATGACCTCAATGCCTTATTTTATATTAATGAAGCCAAACACATTGGAAATCATTAATGCGATTTGGAAATTTAGAAATGACACTAAAATTCCAGTTTGTTTCACGCTGGATGCAGGTGCAAATGTTCACGTTTTATATCCTGAAAATGTAGCGATTGCTGTTTTACAATTTATTAAGGACGAATTAGTTGGCTATTGCCAAAATGGTCAGTACATTTGTGACGAAATTGGAAATGGAGCTGTGTTGAATTAGTTTGTTTTTTTTATATCTTTAAGTTTTAAAGCGCTGAAATTATGGACATTCAATCAGAGAAATTAGAATTGATTAAATTGTTATTAGAAACTAATGACAAAAACATAATTGAATCTGTAAAAAACATTTTCAAATCAGAAAAAAAAGATGTTTGGAAAGAATTATCTCCTGAAGAACAAGAAGAAATTGATCTAGGAATTCAAGAAGCAAATCGTGGAGACCAAGTCGATTTATAAAATTACCTACTAAAACACCTAATTATCAACCCCAAATTGCTAATTTACAATCTAATATGAAAGGACCTTTATTTTATTCAAAAATATTACTCTTTGGAGAATACGGAATTATTCGTGATTCAAAAGGATTGTCCATTCCTTATAATTTTTATAATGGTGCGCTTAAAAGAGAGGAGAATCCATCTGATGAAGCGATAAAATCAAATGGCCACTTAAGACGTTTTGTTACTTATTTAGAAACGTTACAGAACGAGCAGCCAGATTTAGTTGTTTTTGATTTAGCTACTTTAAAAAACGATGTTGAAACTGGAATGTATTTTGATTCCAGCATTCCCCAAGGATATGGTGTAGGAAGTAGTGGCGCTCTCGTAGCAGCTATTTACGATAAATATGCACAAAATAAAATCACGGTTCTGGAGAATTTAACTCGTGAAAAATTATTGCAACTAAAAAATATATTTTCTCAAATGGAGAGTTTTTTTCACGGAAAAAGTTCTGGTTTAGACCCTTTAAATAGCTATTTGAGTATTCCAATTCTGATCAATTCTAAAGATAATATAGAAGCTACAGGAATTCCAACACAAAGTTTAGATGGAAAAGGTGCAGTATTTTTGTTAGATTCAGGTATTGTGGGCGAAACGGCCCCGATGGTGAATATTTTCATGGAAAACTTGAAAGACAAAGGTTTTCGCGCCATGTTGAAAAATCAATTTGTAAAACACACTGATGCTTGTGTAGAAAATTTCCTTGGTGGAGACATGAAATCATTGTTTATGAATACCAAGAAATTATCAAAAGTAGTTTTGAATAATTTCAAACCAATGATTCCAGAGCAATTCCACGGAATTTGGCAAAAAGGAATCGACACTAACGATTACTATTTAAAACTGTGTGGTTCTGGCGGTGGCGGTTATATCTTAGGATTTACGAAGGATTTAGAACGCGCAAAATTATCGCTGAAAGATTACAAACTAGAAGTCGTTTATCAATTCTAAAACTTTAAACCTAAAAATTAAACTCGAATAATTATTATGCTAAGCAGGCAGCACAAACTTTTATTGATGAAAATTATAAGTTTGTTTTCTGTCGTAAGAGGCTATAACATTCCAATAATTATTTTAGCGCAGTATCTTTCGGCTATATTTATTCTTGCGCCGGAGATAAGAGCTTTAGATATTCTGCTTGATTTTAATTTATTCTTAATTGTTTTTGCCTCTTCGTTGACGATTGCTTCTGGCTACATCATTAATAACTTTTACGACAGCAAAAAAGATTTAATCAATCGTCCGAATAAATCCATGCTCGACCGTTTAGTAAGCCAAAAAACCAAACTTTCGGTTTATTTTTCACTCAATTTTATTGTCGCCTTAATGTCAATGTTTGTGTCTTGGCGTGCTTTCTTATTCTTTTCTGTTTATATATTTTTTATTTGGTTCTATTCTCATAAAATAAAAAAATATCCTATTATAGGGAATTTGACAGCTTCTTTATTAGCTGTTTTACCTTTTTTTGCCATTTTATTGTATTATTATACTAAAATTTCATTTAACGATATCGAGACATATAAAAGTCAATTTGCTGTAATTTTTGCCCATGCTACTTTTTTATTTCTACTGCTTCTAGTTCGGGAAATGATTAAGGATTTAGAGAATCTTAAAGGAGATTTAGCTAATGACTACAAAACTATACCTATTATATATGGCGAAGTGGTTTCGAAGAAAGTAATCACGATTTTAACCATTTTAACTATTTTGCCTGTTTATATTTTAATCGAAATTTACGATGTAGGTTATATGGATATTTATTTTTATACCTGTCTCATTATCTTGATTTTCTTCCTTCTTTACTTATGGAAATCGAATACTAAAGCACAATTCCTATTGCTTCATAATGTATTGAAATTCCTTATTGTAGCTGGTGTGTTTTGTATTGTGCTTATCAATCCAAGTGTCTTATGGCATGGAAAAAGATTGTTATTGATGTTTTAATTTTTTTGTACGACTAAAGGTTAACCTAATTTTATCAAAAAACTCCTAATTTCTCGATTAGGTCAGCCCCGATTAAAACGGCATCCTTTCTAGTTCTGAACTTGTTTCAGGATCCTGAAATAAATTCAGGACTAGAAAGATACAGTGGAAAGCGGGAAATAGCTACAGAAAAACTAAATCAATACTGCTTAATCAGCTTATTAATTAGATAGTTAGCGTTTTCTAATTGTGAAAAATCGTTTGTCAATTATATAAATACTATCTTTGCGGAAATTATTGGAATATTATGAATAACAAGGAAGGCAATAGTAAGAAAAGTGGTCCAAGAGCGAATAGCTCAAGGCCAAGTTCGAATAAGCCAAAACCTGCCATGCAGAAGCGCGCTCAAGGGCCAAAAAAAGTTAAAGTAAATACTAAAGTTGCCGATATCGCTACTGATAAAGTAGAGAAAAAACCAAATCAAGCACCAAAGAGACCGAAAGTTAAAGACGAAATCAGATTGAATAAATATATTGCTAATTCTGGTGCTTGCTCGCGTCGTGATGCTGATATTTACATTCAATCCGGAACGGTAAAAGTAAACGGAATTCCTGTTACTGAAATGGGATATATGGTAAAACCGGGAGATGTTGTGAATTTTGACGGTTCGACTTTGACACCGGAGAAAAAAGTGTACATTTTACTGAACAAACCAAAAAACTTTACGACAGCCATGGACGAAGGTCAGGAATATCGTAATGTATTGGAATTAGTAAAAGGTTCTACAACTGCCAAGATTGGCGCAGTAGGAAGAATGGACAAGAATACAACTGGTTTGTTATTGTTCACGAACGATACGGATATGATTCGTAAATTTACTTTACCAAGTCAAAAATCATCTAAAATATACCAAGTTTCATTAGATAAAAACTTGAAATTTGAGGATTTAGAAAAAATAAACAAAGGTTTGACTCTAGATGGACACCGTGTTTTTGTCGAAGATGTAAGTTACATTGACGGAGAAGCAAAAAGTGAAATTGGCTTGCAATTAAGATCGTCTAACGTAAAAGTAGTTCGTTCTATTTTTGAACACTTCAGTTATGATGTATTGCGCATTGACAGAGTTTCTTTTGCTGGTTTGACCAAAAAGAATTTACCAAGAGGAAACTGGAGATTGCTTACAGACCAAGAAATTATCAATTTGAAGAACGTTTAATATTTCTTTGAAATTATAAAATTAAAATCCCTTTCGCGCTAGCGAAATGGGATTTTTTAATTAAAAATAGAAACCAAGGACCATGACACCAGAAAAATTACAATCTATAGCTTTTAAATGGTTTGAAACTTTTAATAATAAAGAGTTAGAAAAGCTATTGTCTTTATATGATGAAGATGCAGTACATTTTAGTCCAAAACTAAAAACATACAAACCTGATACTAATGGTTTTGTTACTGGTAAAGAAGCGTTACGAGAATGGTGGCAAGAAGCTTTTGAGCGTTTGCCAAGTTTGAATTATAAGGTAAAATCATTGACCGCAAACGGTGACCGAGTTTTTATGGAATATATAAGAACCGTGAACGGAGAAGAAGATTTGCTTGTTGCGGAAGTATTAGACATTAAGGAAAATAAAATAATTGCTTCCCGAGTGTATCACGGATAAAAATCAACTTAGCATAAAACGCAAATCCCATTAAGTTTCAATCTAATGGGATTTGTATTTTTTACAAGATATTATGTTCACATAATAAATTCTATTAAACGTTTCTTTTTCAATATTTCAAATAAAAAAAATAGTTGCAAATTAGGGTGATTTTGCATTATGAGCAAAGATTTTATCCTTTTGAAAAAATCAAAGTTGCTGAATCAGCCCCGTCTGAAATTTTCACTTTTAAGGTTGAACTGTTAACGCTAATAATCTCACCTGAAAACGAATCTGTCCCATCTGTGATTGTAATTATATTTCCTTTTTGTGACCAAGTGCCAACTGATAAATCCAGTACACAAGTTGTACCCGAATAATCAGCTTCATTGTATACACCATCTGTTTTAAATTCCAAGTAATTTTTGGAACATCCCAGTTCATTACCATCATAATCTGTTTCGGGAGAAGTTACCCCATTGACTGTAAAACTCATTTTGCTAAAATTCCATTTACCAACAATTGAATCTGATTGTGATGGATTGTCATTACTACAAGAAGTGAAAATTAATCCTAAAAATAGCACAAAGACGAATTAATTATTTTTTTTATATCAAATTTATTTAAAGAGTTAATATATTTAAATATACAATATTTATTGAAAATCAAATACTTACGACATATTCTTATTAAAAAAAAACAAAATGATGTGAATTAATTCACTACAAATAATTGTAATTATCCAGCATTTAGGATGAAGAAAAAAAATAAACATTTTGCTGTAGTTTTTAAAACAAAATAATTTACACGGATAAAAATCAACTTAGTGTAAAATTCCAACTTCCTTTAGGTCTTGGATTTGGGTTTTTTTTACGGAAGTGTAATAAAACAAAAAACCCGAATATTTCTATTCGGGTTTTGTGGTACCTCCAGGGATCGAACCAGGGACACATGGATTTTCAGTCCATTGCTCTACCATCTGAGCTAAGGTACCGTGCTATTGCGGGTGCAAATATAGGATGATTTTTAGTTTATCCAAAACAATTTTTAAAAAAAATCAATTCGTATCTTCGCAAGATCAAAAAAACAAATATGATTCTAGCTGTTGATGTCGGAAATACAAGAATTAAAGCTGCTGTCTTTGAGGGTGATATGCTTTTAAAAAATTTCGTTTTTGCTAAAAATGAGTTGCAAAAAAATATTCAAAATATTTTAAAAAAATACTGTAATGTTGCTGATTTGATCATTTCATCGGTTAGTGATGTCGAAAAAAAATCGTTTTTGGAATTTGAAAATGATTTAAAAGTTCATTTTATGACTCATGAAAGCAATTTTCCTTTTGTTAATTGTTACGGTACTCCTAAAACTTTAGGAATTGATCGGATGGTTTTGGCTGCTGGGGCAACATTGCAATTTCCAAATCAAAACCGATTGGTAATTGATGCGGGAACTTGTGTTACATTTGATTTTATAGATCAAGATAATAATTACCTTGGTGGAGCAATAGCTCCAGGATTGCGTTTGCGTTATGAGTCATTGCATAATTTTACTGCAAAATTGCCGTTGCTGACGCTTGAGAGCCCTGAAGGGTTGATAGGAAACTCAACTTCGGAATCAATTCATTCAGGTGTTGTTAATGGATTAGTCTATGAGATTGACGGTTTCATCGATGAATATAGTCGACTGTATTCAAATTTTATAATAATTTTAACGGGTGGAGACACAGAATTTTTGGCTAAACGATTAAAAAATACCATATTTGCCAATTCAAATTTTCTTTTAGAGAGTTTGTGTCAAACATTTCAATATAAAAATCAAAAATGATTAAAAAATTTATAATAAGCGCTTGTTTGCTTTTGTCACTTGTGTCCTTTGCTCAGGAAGGAACTTCATCGCCGTACTCTTTTTATGGAATTGGCGACATAAGATTCAAAGGAACGCTTGAGAATCGTTCAATGGCAGGAGTTGCAGTCGAACAAGATAGTATTCATATCAACTTAGAAAATCCGGCTAGTTATGCAAATCTAAAATTAACTACCTTTTCATTAGGAGGAACATACGCTACAAAAAACTTAAAAAGTAATAGTGGTTCTGCAAGTACACGCAGTACTACGTTAGATTATTTAGCTGTTGGCTTACCTTTGGGTAAATTTGGAGCAGGTTTTGGATTAATTCCTTATTCATCGGTAGGTTATAAAATTGAATCATTGTCTGCGATTGATGGAGCTTTAAACAGACGTTTAAGTGGGAAAGGTGGTTTAAATAAAGTTTTTTTAGGTGTAGGTTATAAAATAGCTCCTAATTTCAGTATTGGAGCTGATGTTCATTATAATTTTGGAAAAATAGAAACGAATAGTTTAGAGTTTGTGACTAATGTACCTGTGGGTACGCGTGAGTTGAATACAGCTGATTTGTCAGGTGTGAATTTCAATATCGGAACAATGTATCAAGCTAAAATAAGCAAAAAACTAAACCTTTATACAAGTTTAAATTATACTTTGGAAAGTAGTTTAACCTCTAAAAATACTAGAAATATTTCTAGTGTGAAATTTAGTTCAGCATTTGATGTGGCTGTTGTAGATGTTCTTGCTAATCAAAATGAACAAATGAATGTTAAAATGCCTAGTAAAATATCGTTTGGAGCGGGAATAGGTGAGTCCAAAAAATGGCTTATTGGGGGAATGGTTGCCTATAAAAAAACTTCAGGTCAGGAAAATAGTTATAATCAGGCTTCTAATGTGGGGTATGGAAGATATGGAAGTGTTAGCTTAGGAGGGTATTATATTCCAAGTTATAACTCTTTTTCTAGTTATGCTAAAAGAATTGTTTATAGAGGAGGAATCAAGTATGAAAAAACTGGTTTGATGGTCAATGCAGAATCTATCAACGATATGGGATTTACTCTAGGGTTAGGGTTGCCAATTACGGGTAGCTTTTCTAATATTAATTTAGGTTTTGAATTAGGGAAAAGAGGGACTACAAATGCAAATCTTGTTCAAGAGAATTATGCTAATTTTAGTGTTGGCTTTTCTCTTAATGATAAATGGTTCGATAAACGAAAATTCAACTAAAACACTAATCTAGTATATATAATCACATTACTTTGTTAAGTATAGCGTATGCCTTTACTAAAAAAATATATATTCTTTCCAGTAGTCACAGTTTTTGCTGTGACTCTGTTTTTTGGGTGTGAAAGTAATTTTAAAGAAGTTCAGAAAATAAATTTTTCTGAGTTTGTTCCTTCAGGTGATGCTGATAAGGTTAATTTGAAGTATACTGATTCAGGATTGATTAAAGCAGTTTTGATGAGTCCTAAAATGTTAGATTATTCAAGTGTGGATTTCCCGTTTACTGAGTTTCCAAAAGGTATCGATGTCACCCTTTACGATAATAAAGCAAAGAAAACTTTTATAACTTCAAATTACGCGGTTTCTTACAAGATCACTGGGATAATTGATTTACAGGGTAAAGTAAAAATTAAATCTGAAAATGGTCAGACCCTGGAAACGGAACAATTGTACTACGATCAAAAAAACGAATGGTTTTTTACAGAAAAAAAGTTTAAATTTACTGATAGTAAAGGAACGTCCAACGGACAAGGAATTGATTTTAGTAAAGACTTTAAAGTGATTAACTCACAAAGAATAGCTGGTGAAATACAAACAGCCGAATAATTTTATAGATTCAAATAAATCATGACGTACTTAAAATACACCCCTTATCTTTATCTTGTTTTTGGAGCTTACTTCATTTATGATGGTATAACTAAGTTTAATGCACCTGATGGCACTCCTTGGCTGAGTTTTCTTATCGCAGGATTAGCAATCTTTATGTTTTTCTTCCGAATGAAATTTGCTAAAAAATTTGAAGATCGAAATAAAAAATTATAGCACATGGAAATTAGTATTATAATACTGTGTTTAATACTATGTGCTTTTTTTTCAGGAATGGAGATTGCTTTTATTTCTTCGAATAAAATTTATCTTGAAATAGAAAAAAAACAAGATAACTTCGTCTCTAAAATACTTACAAAACTTACCGAAAAACCTTCTAAATTTATTGCTGCTATGCTTATTGGAAACAATATAGCATTAGTTGTTTATGGTTTTTTTATGGGTGAATTATTGATGAATTGGATTGAGTCTTTGGGATTTCATTTTTCAAGTTTATTGAATTTGTTTCTTCAAACATTGCTTTCAACATTGATAGTTTTGATAACTGCGGAATTTTTGCCTAAAGTGTTTTTTCAAATTTATGCGAACGTCTTAATAAAGTTTTTTGCTGTACCTGCTTATCTCTTTTATATTTTATTTTATTTTATTTCTACTTTTTTTATCTGGGTTTCGGATTTTGTTTTAAAGAAATTTTTTAAAACCGAAGGAGACCAAGTGCAATTATATTTTAGTAAAGTGGAACTTGGTAATTACATAACAGAACAAATGAGTACGGTAGAAGATGATGAAGAAGTGGATTCTGAAATATTAATGTTTCAAAATGCATTGGAGTTCTCAGGAGTCAAGGCAAGAGATGTGATGAGCCCCAGGACTGAAATCGTAGCAATTGATGTGTATGATTCTATTGAGGAATTGAATAAGTTATTTATAGAAACAGGGTATTCTAAAATTGTCGTTTATGAAAATTCACTAGATGATATTGTAGGGTATGTGCATTCATTCGATTTGTTTAAAAAGCCGAATAGTATCAAAGAAATTGTAATTTCTGTTGAATTTGTTCCGGAGACCATTTACATTAAGGATGCAATGAATTTGTTGACAAAAAAAAGAAAAAGTGTAGCAGTTGTTTTGGATGAATATGGCGGAACTTCTGGAATTATTACCATAGAAGATATTGTAGAAGAACTTTTTGGGGAAATAGAAGACGAGCACGATTCAGAAGAAGAATTAATTGAAAATGAACTCGAAGATAATGCCTATATTTTTTCAACGCGACTTGACGTGGAGTATTTAAATCAGACCTATAAACTTCGTATTCCCGAAAGTGATTCTTATGGAACTCTTGGTGGTTTTATAGTTGATCATACCAAAGAAATTCCTCAAAAAGGGGATGTTATTGCAATAGGAATCTTTCATTTTGTTATAGAAGAAGCCACAAACAAGAAAATAGAATTAGTTAAAATGTCGCTAAGAGACTGAAATTTTTTATAAAATTGAAATTTCTTGTAAAATAAAACGCTACTACTATAATTATTAATTAGATAATTGTATTTTCGCAAACTGAATATAAAAATTAACAACAATAAAAATGGCAGTTTTAGCAAAAATTAGACAACGTTCCGCCTTATTAATAGCAGCTATTGCTATAGCATTATTTGCATTTATAATACAAGATCTTATTGGTAAAGGTGGTCTTGGTCAAAATACCAAAGATGTAGGAAGTATTGATGGGAAAGACATCGCATTTGAAGATTTTAGAATCAAAGTAAGCAATGTTGAGAAAAGTCAAGAAGGAATTACTTCAACAGCTGCAGCTAACAGAGTTTGGGATCAAGAGGTTTCTATCGCTTTATTGACTTCTGAGTTTGATAAACTAGGATTGAGAGTAGGTGAAAAGCACTTATTAGAAGTTTTAAAAGCAGATCAGAATATTGGTAAAAATCCATTGTTCATGAATGCTGCCGGTATGTTTGATATTGCAAAATTCAAAGAATATTTCAAATCAAATCCAGCTCAAGCACAATACTTGAAAGACAGAGAAAAAGATGCTGAGTTGAATGCGAAGTATCAAATATATAATACTTTGATAAAAGCAGCAGTTTATACTACTGAAAGTGAAGGAAAGTTGAAATATGAAATGGAAGCAAATAAAGTTAACTTTGCTTACGTTGCAGGTTTATATTCCACAATTAAAGACAGCGATGTAAAAGTTACTGATACGGAGATTGTAGATTTCATGAAGAAAAATGAAAAAAAATACAAAGCTGATGAATCTCGTGAAGTAGAATATGTATTGATTGAAGATAAAGCTTCAGCTTCTGATGAGAATGAAGTTAAATCTAAAATAAACGGATTGTTAACCGGAAGTGTGGTTTATAATCAAGCGACTGGTAAAAACGATACTTTACCAGGATTTAGAGCAGCTACAAATAACATCGAGTTTGTAAATTCAAATTCTGATGTTCCTTATGATTCAACGTATGTTGCTAAGAAAGATTTGCCTGCAGTTGATGCGGATAGATTGTTTAATCTTGCTCCAGGAGAAGTTTATGGACCGTATATGTTTGGAAAATACTACTGTATTTCAAAATCTATGGGTAAAAAATTAGGTGTAAATGTAAAAGCTAGCCACATTTTAATTAGTTATGAAGGAACACAAGTTCCTAATCAAAAAGAAAAAAGAACTAAAGAGCAAGCTAAAGCAAAAGCAGAAGCGATATTAGCACAGGTGAATGCAAATCCAGACAGTTTCTTGATGTTAGCCTTTACTAATTCTGATGATTCATCATCGCAGCAAGGTGGCGATTTAGGATATTTTGGTCCAAACCAAATGGTGAAGCCGTTTAATGATTTTGTTTTTAGTAATCCAATTGGTAAAGTAGGATTAGTTGAAACACCTTTCGGATTTCATATCATCAAAGTTACTGATAAACAAGACGGAATTCGTTTGGCAACAGTAGCTCAAAAAATTGAAGCTTCAGAAGCTACTTCAGATAAAATATTTACTCAGGCAACTAAATTTGAAATGGATGCTGCTGATAAAGATTTTGACAAATTAGCAAAAGACATGAAACTTACAATTGCAGCTCCAGTTACTGTAAAAGCAATGGATGAAACTTTTGGTCCTTTAGGAAATCAAAGAACAATCGTAAGATGGGCTTTTGAAGATGATACTAAAGTAGGTGCTGTAAAAAGATTTGAAGTGGCTAATCTAGGTCATGTTATCGCTAAAGTTAAAAATGTCGATAAATCTGGTTTGGTTTCAGTTACAGTAGCTAGGCCATATGTAGAGCCAATTCTTAAAAACAAGAAAAAAGCAGAATTAATTAAAGCTAAAATGACTGGATCTTCTCTTGAAGCAATTGCTAAAGCTACAGGGTCATCTGTTCAACAAGCAACTGCTGTTACAATGGAAAACCCAATGTTAGTTGGTGCAGGTCAAGAGCCTCAAGTTGTAGGAAATGCATTTGCATTAACAGCAAATAAGTTATCAGCTCCGATTGAAGGAAATACAGGTGTTTATGTTGTGAAAAACATGAGTACAGTAAAAGCTCCAGCTTTGAAAAGTCATGAAGCTTACGTTGCTAAATTGAAAGCACAAAGCGCTTCAGATGTAAATAGAGTTATTCCTGCATTGAAAGGGAATGCTAAAATTGAAGACAATAGAAAACAATTCAATTACTAATATTCGAGTAATTAATTTTAAACATAAAAAATCCCGATACAATTTAGTGTATCGGGATTTTGTTTTTGATATAGTTTTTTGTTTGAAAGTTAGATCAGAATTTAAAATGAAAATTGAACTTTAGGATTAAGATAAAATCATTTCGTCATAAGGGATAATCGTTTTGTATCCTTTTGAAGCAAAATAGTCATTAGGATTTTCAGTTGCAATTGCCATTACAAAATCGCCTCCCCAAGCGCCAAGGCTTTTGATTACTCCATTAAAGTCTGGAAATAAAGATTCCTTTACGGTTTCCATTTCCAGTATGATACTCATTTCTGTTTCATGTTTTTCTAATGCTGCAGCAAATGATTTAACGGTTGTTGCTTTTAAAACTTCGAAAGTTATTTTGTCATTTATAGCAATGGTTCGGTCTAAATTATTTTTTTTATTGATGTTATAGGAAGCTATTGCAGTTTTACTGCTTTGTTTTTTGTTGAGATATACAAAATAGATATTTTCTGTAAATTGCGGACTAAAAATGACTTTCTCAACAATAGGTTTTCCTTCTTCTAGATGATATAAAATAGGAGTGTCGTTTTGGGCGCAAGCAATATCATAGCCGCTTCCTCCAAAACTGTTTTTAAGTAGCGTAAAGGCATCAATTTGTAACCATTGAGCAATGTTGTTTATTAAAGTAGAAGAGGTGCCTAAGCCCCAGCTTTTAGGAAATCCAAGTTCAGTGGTAATGGTGTATCCTTCGGAATTCTGAATGAATACAGAATTTAATAGATAAGCTTCGTGAAGAATGGTTATCAATGTTGATTTTACTGATTCACTTTCTGAATTTCTATTATTAGCAATGTCGGAAAATGAAATGGAATCTTCAAACCAAATGCTTCCATCAGCATCGTAGCTTTTCCAAATTATTTCTTTGTTGCTTCCTTTTTCTATAATTAGGTTTTGTCCTAATTTTGTGGGTAATGCAAAAGCTTTTGCGCCATCTAAAACAAGATATTCTCCCGTGATTAAAAGTTTTCCGTTACTGTAAAAGGTTTGTTTCATATGATTTTTTTTAGCCCCGATGGGAACGGCATCCTTTTGTGACGGGGTTCGGCACAAAAGATATAGTGTACAGCGGGATTAAGCTCTTGATAGATAGGATTTATTTTCTTAAGTTTTCGATGAAATCAACTACTGCACTATGTGAAATAGTATTTTTCTTGAAATGTTTGTGTATCAAAATGCGTTCATCATCACTGGCTTCAAACTGATTGATGATATTGTTTAAATGCATTTTCATGTGTCCTTCTTGAATACCGGTAGTTGTCAAGGAGCGTAAAGCAGCAAAATTTTGTGCTAAACCTGCTACTGCTACTACTTCCATTAATTCCATGGCTGAAGGTTTTTCAAGCATTTCTAATGACAGTTTTACCAATGGATGCAAAGAGGTTAGTCCTCCAACTGTTCCCAGAGCTAAAGGTATTTCCAACCAAAAACTAAAAATGCCATTCTCTATTTTAGCATGTGATAAACTGGAATAGTGACCATTTCTTGAGGCAAAAGCATGAATTCCAGCTTCGACGGCACGAAAATCATTACCCGTAGCTAGTACAACAGCATCGATTCCGTTCATTATTCCTTTGTTGTGGGTTACGGCGCGATAGGGTTCTACTTCGGCAATTTGAACTGCTTGAACGAATCGTTCTGCAAATTCTTGCGGATTGGTAATGTGTTTTTCTCTTAAATCTTCAATAGGGCAGGAAACTTCAGCTCTTACCAAACAATTCGGAACGTAATTAGAGAGGATACTCATGACTACTTGAATGTTTTTTTCTGTTATTGAGAAGAGATTGTAAACTAGTGCTTCTTCTCTTAATGTTTTGGCAAATTGCTCTAAACAGGAATTAATGAAATTTGCACCCATGCTGTCTTTGGTTTCAAATGTGGCATGAAGCTGAAAATAATTAGGCAGTAAATTAGTTTTGTCTTTCAGGACAATATCGAGAATTCCACCGCCGCGTTTTTGCATGTTTTTAGTGATGGATTCCGTTTCCGAAAAAAACTTTGCCTTGGTTTGAATAAAGAATAATTCTAATTTAGAAATGTCTCCCGTAAAAATAAAGTGCACCTGACCAATTTTTTCTGTGTCGATAACAGTGGCTTTAAACCCTCCTCGGGTGGACCAAAATTTTGCTGTTTTTGAGGCGGCGGCAACAACGGAACTTTCTTCAATAGCCATGGGAATGGCTCGGTATTTGTTGTTGATTAAGAAATTTGGAGCCACTCCTAGCGGAATATAGAAGTTAGTTATTGTATTTTCAATGAATTCATCGTGTAATTTCTGTAATTTTTCATCTGAATTCCAATAGTTTTTAAGAAGTGTTATTGCTTCAGAAGGACTTGAAAAGTATTCTTTTGCAATCCAATCAATTTTTTCATCTTTAGATAATTTAGAAAATCCGGATACAGCGTTATTCATTCTCAATAGATTATAGTATGTATACCTGCAAAGATACGCTTTTAGCTGTTTTAGTCATATCATATTATCTTCAATAAATTGTCGGCTTTAATATTGTTTTTAACATTTAACACATCAAATGTGAAATAATTGTAAATTTTTCACTAAAATTGAGGGTTTTTATATTTAAATCAATAGGACGAAATAGTCACGATTAAAAATAAGAATATCTAATGAAAATAATGCCTCATGGCATAAACTATATTCCCAAAATTTAATATTATTTATAAATGAATTCAAACAAAATTACAGCCTTACTTTTATTCTTGTGTTTTACTGTTTTTGGTCAGCAAAAAATCACAATTGATGAAATCTACAACGGTACTTTTCGTGCCAAAGGGATGGATGAATTACAATCCATGAAAAATACCAATCAATATACGGTATTGAATTTTGACAGAGCTTCCAGAAGCATGCAAATTGATTTATATGATTTTGCTTCCTTGAAAAAAATAGCTGTTTTAATTGATACTAAAGACCATAAGGAATTGCCTATGATTGATAGTTATACTTTTGATGCTCAAGAAAAATTGATTTTGCTAGCGTGTAACTCCAATCAAATTTTTCGTCATTCTTTTACTGCAGATTATTATTTGTACAATATTGTAACCAAAGAATTAACAAAGTTATTTGATTTTCAGATTCAGGAACCTACCTTTTCTCCAGATGGTAAAAAGATAGCTTACGCTAAAGAAAATAATTTGTATGTATATGATTTGGCGTCTAAAAAATCAACTCCAATTACTACGGATGGGAATAAAAATAATATTATCAACGGAATTACGGATTGGGTTTACGAAGAAGAATTTGCTTTTGTAAGAGCATTTGACTGGAGTACGGACAGTAAGAAAGTAGCTTATATTCGTTTTGACGAAAGTCAGGTTCCTGAATTTTCAATGTCAATATTTGCTAAAGATTTATATCCTAAAATTGAAACATTTAAATATCCAAAAGCGGGCGAGAAAAACTCATTGGTTTCATTGCATATTTATGATGTAAATGCCAATGCAACCAAAAAAGTTAATTTAGGGAACTACAATGATTTTTATATTGCCAGAATAAAATGGACTAATGATGCCAATTTACTATCCGCACAAGTATTGAATCGTCATCAGGATAATTTAGACTTGTTATTTGTTGATGGAAATTCAGGCACAGCAAAAGTTGTTTTGAATGAAAAAGACAAAGCGTATGTTGACGTTACAGACAACTTGACTTTTTTGAAAGACAATAGTTTTATCTGGACTAGCGAAAAAGACGGTTTCAACCATGTTTATTTATATGATAAAAATGGAAAATTGAAAAATCAAATAACCAAAGGAAAATGGGAAGTGACGAATTACTATGGTTTTGATGAAAAAACAAAGACCGTTTTTTATCAATCAGTAGAAAATGGATCAATTAACAGAGACATTTACAGAATTAGCCTTGATGGAAAAAATAAAGTCCGTTTGTCTAAAAACGTTGGGACAAATACCGCTACTTTTAGTCCAAATTTTCAATACTACATTAATACGTTTTCTAGCACATTACAGCCTACTACCTACACTTTGAATGAAGCCAAAACAGGAAAGCAAGTTCAAGTTATTGAAAATAACGAAGCATTAGCAGCAAAATTAAAAGCATATAGCTTACCGTCTAAAGAATTTTTTGTTTTAAAAACAGAAAAAGGAAATGAGTTGAATGCATGGATGATAAAACCAAAGGATTTTGATGCTACTAAAAAATATCCTGTTTTTATGTACCAATACTCAGGACCGGGATCCCAACAAGTAAATAACGACTGGAATGCAAATGATGATTACTGGTTTATGATGTTAGCGCAACAGGGTTATATTGTGGCTTGTGTTGACGGACGTGGAACTGGTTTTAAAGGTGCTGATTTTAAAAAATGCACACAAAAAGAATTAGGGAAATTCGAAGTTGAAGATCAAATTGATGCAGCAAAAGTTATTGGAAATTATTCTTTTGTGGATAAATCCAGAATTGGAATCTGGGGATGGAGTTTTGGAGGATTTATGGCTTCTAATTGTATAATGAAAGGGAATGACGTTTTCAAAATGGCTATAGCCGTTGCTCCGGTAACCAATTGGCGATTTTATGATAGTGTTTACACAGAACGTTACATGCAAACACCTCAGGAAAATGCAAGTGGTTACGATGAGAACTCTCCAATAAACCACGTTGAAAAATTAAAAGGGAAATTCCTTTTGATTCATGGTTCAGGAGATGATAATGTGCATGTACAAAATTCTATGCAAATGATGGAAGCGCTAATTCAAGCAAACAAGCAATTTGATTCTCAAATTTATCCGGACAAAAATCACGGAATTTATGGAGGTAAAACTAGAATTCAATTGTACACCAAAATGACTAACTTTATCAAAGAAAATTTATAAATAAATATGGATGCAAAGCTAACTATAGAACAAATACAAAATTTTCAGGGAAAGTATCCTAAACAATTATGGTACTTGTTTATGGTAGAAATGTGGGAACGGTTTTGCTTTTACGGCATGAGAGGGGTTCTTACTTTTTTTATGGTAGACCAACTTTTATTAAAAGATGAGGCGGCTAATTTGCAATATGGTGCAATACAGGCTTTTGTTTATGCTTTTACGTTTATAGGAGGGATTTTTGCCGATAAAATTTTAGGTTTTAGAAAGTCACTTTTTTTTGGAGGTATTGTAATGATCTTAGGGAATCTTTTAATCGCTTTTTCTCCTCAAGACATGTTTTATTATGGAATTGCATTTTCTATCATTGGAACCGGTTTTTTTAAACCTAATATTTCATCCATGGTTGGAGAATTATATCATGAAAGTGATCACCGTAGAGATGCAGGGTATGGGATGTTTTATGCAGGAATTAATATAGGCGGCCTTTTAGGAGGTGCTTTGTGTATTTATTTGGGTAAATATTATTCTTGGAAATTGTGTTTCTTGTCTGCGGCAATTGTAATGATTTTTGGTCTTCTGACTTTTTTGTTTACAAAAAAACATCTAGGTCCAATAGGTGACTCTCCTTTGTTAAATTTGACTTCAAGTAAAAGAAAAATCAGAGAGATTTCAGTTTACGTCTGTTCGTTGTTGAGTATTCCGTTTATATTTATCATGGTAAAGAATACGGATTATACGGATTATTTTATGTACACTATCGGGATTATTGCAATTTCGTATTTCATTTTCGAAGTGATTAATTTGAAGCAAATCAATGCTCAAAAAAAACTAATTGCAGCCTTCTTATTTATATTTTTCTATTTTTTATTTAATGCTATTTACGAACAAAGTGGAGGTTCATTATCGCTTTTTGCCAAAGATAATTTAGATACTAGTTTGTTATTTTTTAATATTGATCCTAATGTAGTCAATAATAGCTCAAATACTTTTTTTGTGGTTGTTTTTAGTCCTATAGTTGGATTACTCTGGTTATGGATGGCTAAAAAGAAAATAGAGCCAAATACCGTAATTAAATTTGGAATTGGATTTTTATTTCTTGGCGCCTCATTTTATATCTTTTATTACACTCGATTTTTTGCAAATGCTGAAGGAATTACATCTTTGAATGTTTTTACTTTTGCCTATTTGGTCACTACAATTGGTGAACTATGTTTAGGTCCAATAGGGATGTCTATCATTACAAAGCTTTCGCCAAAACGATTGTTTGGTATGATGATGGGGTTGTGGTTTTTAGCGAGTGCCTTTGGGCAGTTAGCGGCAGGAAAATTAGGTGCTGAAATGTCCAGATCAAATACAGGGACAACTTTAGTTTCTAAACTTCAATCCTACACAGAAGGTTATTACCAATTAGCAGTTTATTCGATTGTTGCGGGTGTTTTTCTAATAATTATGACACCATTGATTAAAAAATTAATGCAAGAGGTTAAATAATTAAAACTAAATTAAATGTCAGATTCAAATTCAAATGATTTTTTTAGAAATCCAGTTTTAGGTCAGCCGGCTGGATTGTTTGTTATCTTTTTTACAGAGATGTGGGAAAGATTTTCATACTACGGAATGCGTGCTTTATTAGTTTTGTTTTTAACATCTTCAATAATGGGCGACAATCCTGGATGGGGATGGCCTAGAGAACACGCCTTGGCTATTTATGGTTCTTATACTGCATTGGCCTATTTGACGCCTATTTTGGGAGGGTATATTGCTGATAAAATCATTGGGTATCGCTGGGCTGTTATTTACGGTTGTTTATTAATGACTTTAGGACATATATCAATGGCTTTGGAAGAAGCAAGTCATGCTTTTATGTACCTTGGGTTGTTTTTCTTAGTTTTAGGAATCGGTTTGTTTAAACCTAATATGACTTCGATTTTGTCTCACATGTATAAAGATAAAATAGAGAAGAAAGACGGTGCTTTCAGTATTTTTTATATGGGAGTAAATTCGGGAGCTTTTTTAGGAATGCTTTTGTGTGGTTATATTGGTGAAAGTGAAAATTGGGGTTGGAGTTATGGTTTTGGACTTGCAGGAATATTTATGTTCATTGGAATGCTTCAATTTTATTTCACTCAAAATATTTTTGGAGATATTGGTCTTAAACCTGTTAAAAATGAAATTGTAAATCATAATGAAGATCCATCTGTTGCAAAATTAAACCCGTTTTCAGCTTTTGATCTTTCAATTATTGGTTTGGTTTCGGTACTTGGTCTAGCTTGGATTATTAATGACCCAGTATCTAAAATATCCAATTTTAATTTGTTTGATTTTAATGTAGGTAGTCTTTCTGGAAGTAACTTCGTAATTCTATTTTCATTGTTGCTTTTTGTTTTTGTTTTAATAAAAAGAATTACTCAATACACTCCTGTTTTAAGAGACCGAATGATAGCGGTAATAATTTTGGCATTTATCACCGTATTTTTTTGGGCATCCTTTGAGCAAGCCGGTGGTTCTATGACCATTTTTGCGAGTGATTACACCAATAGAATTTTAGTGGGGAACTCTAAAATTATTTTTAATATTGTAAATACTATTTTGACGGTTACCCCAATGGCAATTATAACGTTTGTTTTAATGAAACTATATAAGCAAACGTTCAAAAAATATGCTTTAGGGAATGTTGTTTTAGCAATTGGTTTTGCAATTATTTGGTTTTTGGTAATCTACATGCTCAAGGATCAGTATTTACAGGTTAAAGCTGAAATTCCCGCTACTTGGTTTGGGATTCTTAATTCTTTATTTATTATTACATTTTCACCTTTGGTGGCTAAATTATGGGAGAGCAAATACAATCCGCCAGCGACAATTAAAAATGGATTAGGAATGATACTTCTAGGAATAGGTTTTGGTGTTTTAGCTTTTGGGTCAAGTACTATTCCTGCTGGGGCAAAAGTAGCTTCAGTAAGTTTAATCTGGTTGGTTTTGGCTTATTTTTTCCATACTATGGGAGAATTGTTTATATCGCCAGTTGGGCTCTCTTATTTGAGTAAATTAGTTCCAAGTAGAATGATTGGTATTATGTTTGGAATTTGGTATCTGGCTATTGCAATTGGTAATAAAATTGCTGGTACAATGGGTGGGATGATTGATGAAATTACATCGCAATATTCTATGACAACTTTCTTCTTGATTTTTACTTTAATACCAATAGGTATCGGAGTGTTAATTATGCTTTTAACTCCTGTTGTTAAAAAAATAATGCATGGTATACATTAATTCTGGTATTGTTTTTGTTTAAATTTGTACAAAAATAAATCGATTATGAGAAAAATATATTTAATAATTGTATTCTTTATAGGAATCATTTCTTCACAGGCACAAGAGCTCAATTGGCATACCGATGTTAAAGAAGCGATTGCCATTGGTAATAAAGAAAAAAAACCATTGTTGCTGTTTTTTACAGGTAGCGATTGGTGTGGGTGGTGTATCAGATTGCAAAAAGAAGTATTGAAAACTCCTGAATTTCAAAAATGGGCAAATGAAAATGTAGTACTTGTAGAATTAGATTATCCTAGAAGAACTCCTCAAACTCCCGAAATTAAAGCACAGAACAATGAATTGCAACAGGCTTTTTCAATCCAAGGTTTCCCAACAATTTATTTTGCAAACGGAACCGATAAAGAAGGAAAAGTAAATTTTGAAGGATTAGGTAGTACAGGATATGTGGCGGGTGGACCAACCGCTTGGCTTGAAGTTGCTAATGGAATTCTGAAAAAGAAATAATTTTCAATTTAGTTTATAAAATCCCTTTTCACCAGTTGCGTGAAAAGGGATTTTTTGTTTATAGCAAGTAGCTTTCCAATATTTTTGAAGGGTCTTGTAATTTGATGCATCGGCAACAACTATTTTGGGGTGTATAGATTGAAATAAACGCTCTAAATTTATCTTTGGGGATTGTGTAAGTAATAAAACATCAGGTTTTATATTTTTCGGATAAATTCCTAAACTATCCAAAATCAGAATTTTTTTACCGTTGAAAAAAGCAGTGTTTTGAATTCTTTTTTTAGTTTCCAAAGTGCTGAAATTTCCAACTAAATAAGAGGTTAGGATATTGTTTGTTTGACAAGTTTTTAAAATACTGTCGTTACCATATAAGGTGATTTTTTTTCCGTTTCTTTCTGTAATCAATGTGTTTTTCTTGGAATTGAAAACCACCCATTCTTCTTGGTTTTGTATGTCGGATTCATTTTCTATATATGAAATCTGCAGTAAGATAAACGAAATTAAAATCATGGCCAGTTTATTGAAACTTGGCTTTTTGAACCAAAGCACAGCGCTGATTATTATTAAATAGAAGCTGATTAAAAAATACAAATTAAAAGGAATGTTTTGAATGATGAATTGCTCTAATGAGGCAATAGAATTGATGATTTTATTCAAGTAAAAAACACTCCATTCCAGTGGTTTGGAAAGTAATAAAGGAACATAACCAAATGCTGCCAATACCATAACTACAACACCTAAAACCATTACGATGCTAAGTAATGGAATGATAATTAAATTGGTCACAAAGAATAAGCCGGGAAATTGATGGAAATAATAGATACTCAATGGTAAAGTACCTATTTGTGCCGCGAAAGAAACCGTGAGGATATCCCAAATGTATTTTGAAATTTTATTTTTTGGTAACCAAATAGAAGTTAAAAGTGGTTGTAACCAAATGATGAAAAACAACGCGATATAACTTAACTGAAATCCCACATCAAATAAAAAGGAAGGTTGAAAAAGTAATATAAGCAGCATAGATACCAACAAAGTGTGGTAAATATTTACACTTCTGCGCAAATGGCTGCCTATTGCAACAAACGAAAACATAACTACAGAACGTACTACAGAAGGGGCTAATCCTGCGATTAATCCAAATAAGGATAATGAAGCCAGAATAATTATCAGTTTGATAAAAGAGCCTCGTTTTGTATTAGGTAAAGGTTTTAGAATGAAAGTGACAAAAAGTAATATGAATCCAATATGTAATCCTGAAACCGATAAAATATGCACAGCGCCGGCATATTGATAATCCCGAATAATTTCTGGAGAAATATCTTGTTGTTGTCCCATTATTAGCGCAACAGCTACATTTAATTCGGTTTTATGGAAGTTATTTTTCTCAAGGTTATGGATGATTTTTGTTCGTAATCGAGAAGTATAATACCAAATGTTCTTATCTATTTCTGAACTGACACTAATATCTTCAGCATCTGCATAGAGTTGGGCATAAATTTGTTTGTTCTCTAAATAATTACTGTAATCAAATTGGTTAGGGTTATACGGAGGACTATTTTTATATAAAGTGCCTCTAATTCGTAATTGTGTTCCAATTTCAATTTGATGATTCAAACTGTCCTTTCTAATATTTAAGAGTATCCTGCCTGAGTTTTCTGTTTGATCAATGTGGTTCACAAGTGCAACATAACGATCATTAAAATTTGAACTTTTTAATTTTTCGCGTAGTGTAACGGAAATCAAATGCGGTTTTTCAAAAATAGAATTATAATGGATATAATTACTTTTTTGGTAATTATCAGTATGGACAATTAATGTTGTTGCTCCTATAAAAAACGAAAGTACATAGGTGGATATGCCAAAATAAACATTTTTAGTGTAATTTTTTATCGATAAATAATAAAAAGAACTAAAAGTGATTATGGAAACAATAAGAAGAATAAATACTACTATAGGATTGGTTTTCAAATAAAAAGGAAATAGAATTCCTAGTATGAAACCAAAGGTTATTCTCGCTAAAGGAAATTGTAATACTTTCATTTATCTAAAGTACAATTTTTTAGTAAGAATAACTTTATTTTTTTATAAACAAATATTGAGCGTGTTTATCTGAGAATTCTATTTATTTGGACAAAGGAGTTTTGGTAGTACGGCTCTTTTGTAGAAGAAATTATCACACCTTTGGAAGTAGAGGAATGAATAAATTTTACATCCTCATCTGAAACTTCAATTACCATCCCTACATGATTAATTTGAGACTTTCTATTGGTTTTAAAAAATATTAGATCTCCTTTTTTGATATTATCGCGCTCTTTATCAATGATTAATCCTAATTTTGATTGTTCAAAAGAGGAACGAGGGAGTTGAATGTTATAAGAATTAAAAACGGAATAGATTAATCCTGAACAGTCAAAACCTGCCTTTGTTGTGCCTCCACTTTTATATTTAATGCCAAGATTTTCAGAAGCGGAATGAATTAATTGTGCTATTAAATGCTTTGTTCTGTCAGTGTCTACCTCCGTTTTTCTTTCAGGAACAATAACAGAACTTGATTTACATGCTGTAAAAAAAATAAGAATCAATAAAAGGTAAAGCAGTTGTTTCAAAAGATTTGTTTTTTGTAGATTTTATAAGAATTGGTATCAATGCAAATCAGCCACAATCAATTTTGCTGTTTTTTCGCTGGCACCAATTCCGCCTAGTTTTGCTTCTAAAACGTCATACTTCTCTAAAAGTTGTTTCCGATGATTAGTTTCCAGAATTTTTTTCAATTCTTCTCCAATACGTTTCGTCGTGCAGTCTTCCTGAATTAATTCGGTGACAACTTCTTCGTCCATAATCAAATTCACTAACGAAATGTATTTTAGTGTAATGATTCGTTTCGCAATTTGATAGGAAGCCCAGCTGCCTTTGTAGCAAACTACTTCAGGCACTTTAAAAAGTGCTGTTTCAAGCGTTGCCGTTCCTGATGTAACTAATGCTGCCGTTGCGTTTTGCAATAATGCATAGGTTTTATTGGATATGAATTTTATATTTTCATTCGAAATGAAATTCTCATAAAATGAATATTCCTGACTTGGTGCTCCAGCAATAACAAATTGATATTCTGGAAAATCAGTAACAACACTCAACATCACCGATAACATTTTTGTTATTTCTTGTTTTCGGCTGCCAGGTAAAATGGCTATTATGGGTTTTTCGTTTAGTTTATTTTCTTTTCTAAAAATGGAGGAGGCAATTGGAGTTTGGTTATGGATTGCATCAATCAATGGATGACCTACAAATTCAACTGGAAAATGATGTTTGTCTTCGTAAAAGCTTTTTTCGAAAGGTAAAATGACATACATCTTGTCAATGTCTCGTTTGATTTCTGTGATGCGGCTTTCCTTCCATGCCCAGATTTGAGGTGAAATATAGTAATGGGTTTTCATACCTAATTCTTTTGCCCACTTTGCAATCCGTAAATTAAAACCAGGATAATCGATGAATATTAGAACATCCGGTTGAAATTTCAGAATGTCATTTTTACATATTTTTATATTGTTCAAAATGGTTTTCAAATTAAAAATCACTTCAATAAATCCCATGAAAGCTAATTCTCGATAGTGCTTCACCAAAGTTCCACCAACATTTTGCATCAAATCACCACCCCAAAACCGTATATCAGCGTTAGGTTCTTCCTTGTAAAGTGACTTCATCAAATTTGAACCATGTAAATCTCCTGAAGCTTCTCCAGCAATAATATAATATTTCATGTTTTTAGTTTTGGAGTTTTAAATTTTGATATTGGTAATAAATTAGTAACTATTACAGTCAATATTTTGTATGTAGCAAAGATATGAATATTGTTTTTCAAATAAATAAAGATACTATTGTCATAACAATTACAGCAAGAACTACTCCGCGGGCCATGAGTTCTTTGTTTAATTTCAGTAAAATTCCAAATACCACTAAATCAAGAATAGATCCTAAAGTGATTATTTTGCCCAGTTTGCCTTCAAATTGCATAATTTTGATACCGTTGATAAAATCAAAATCAGTGAAAAAAGTAATGAAAAGGTAACTCCCCAGTATTGAAGCTATAATTCCAATTATAAATCCTTCTAATAAATCAATTTTATTCATATCAGTAAATTTTTATTTGTCAGCGGTTATATATAGTATCGCTTTTTATGTATTGTTGCTATCGCAAACTATTTTTTAGTGGCGATTTCATTCCAATTCCAGGTGTTAAGTTGTTGTGTTACATGATGAGCTGTCAAATCAAATTGTACGGGAACTATAGAAATATATCCATTTTTTAATGCCCATTCATCAGTATCTTCACCGTGGTCCTGGTTTACGAATTCTCCTGTAAGCCAATAATAATCTTTACCCTGAGGTGTTTTGCGTTTATCGAATTTTTCCATCCAAATAGCTTTCGCCTGACGACAAATCTTGATTCCCTGAATTTCTTTTTCTTTCAATTTGGGGAAATTCACATTGAGGACAACCCCATCAGGAAGCTTATTTTCAAGAACTTCCAATGTTATTTTTCGGATGAATGACTTTATTTCTTCAAAATTAGCATTCCAATCATAATCTAATAAGGAGAAGCCAATAGCTTGAATTCCTTCTATGCCAGCTTCAACAGCAGCACTCATTGTCCCGGAATAGATTACATTTATTGAAGAATTGGAGCCGTGATTCACACCTGAAACACATAAGTCTGGTTTTCGTTTCAAAATTTCGCTTACGGCAAATTTAACACAATCTACGGGAGTTCCGGAACAACTGTATTCTGTAATGCTATCGTTTTCTTTTGAAATTTTATTTAAATAAAGGGTGTTATTTATGGTAATACCATGTCCCGTAGCGCTTTGTGGAGCATCTGGTGCGACAACTACTACTTCTCCAATTTCAGCCATTACTGTTATTAATGCCCTGATTCCCGGAGCTGAAATCCCGTCATCATTTGTAACTAATATTAAAGGTTTTGAGTGTTTTGTCATTTTATGTTTTCAAAAAGTAATTTCTAATTTAAATCTTTAAATAGCAAATGTAGTTACACAAAACCATATTATATAAACAAAGAAAATAAAATTTATTAACTTCAGATATTTAACCCAGATGAAAAAAAACATTTTTATATCTTTAACAAAAAATTATGCAGTCCTTGTTATACTTGGCATAGTTTTTACCGTAATTTAGTTTAAAAATTGATGAATACTATTATTGACTTTATGAAAAGAAATTATAAAATACTTCTTGTTGTTGTTTGTCTCTCAGCAACATTATTTGCATTTAAAATTAATGCATCAAAAGAGGAAGATCCAGATAAAGATAAGTTGCTATTAGAACTATTAACTTTTGTAATTCAAAAAGGACATTATAATCCTGCAGCTATAGATGACACTTTTTCCAAAGGAATTTATAAAGATTACATCCAAGCTTTAGATCCTTCTAAACGATTCTTCTTGCAGTCTGATATTGATGAATTTTCAAAATATGAGACTGAATTAGACGATGAATTATTGAATAAAGATTTAACTTTTTTTAATCTTACTTACGATCGTTTGATGAAAAGAATGGAAGAAAGTAAAAAGATATACAAAAGTGTTTTGAGTCAACCATTTGATTATAATATTGATGAGACTTTTAATACGGATTATGAAAAAGCACCTTATTCAAAAGACGAAAAGGAACTTGCTGACAAATGGCGCAAACAGATTAAATTGTCAACACTTTCATCATTGACGGATCGCCTTAAAATTCAAGAAAATAAAGCCAATGGAGTTATAGAACAAGATGATAAAGTCAGTTCGGATTTTTTAAACAATGGCGAAAAGGGTAAAGTTGACATTATTAATCCTGCTAAGGAGAAAAGCAATAAAGCAGTTGATGCCGGTAAACCTAAAACTTTTACAGAATTAGAAAAAGAAACAAGAGAAAGTGCTTTGAAATCATTAGATGAGTATTTTGGTTTTATGAAAGATTTAGATAGAAATGATTGGTTTTCAGTTTATATCAATTCAATTACATCACGATTTGATCCACATACCAGTTATTTTGCACCCGAAGAGAAAGAACGATTTGATGTAAGTATCAGCGGAAAATTAGAAGGAATTGGTGCTCGTCTTCAAAAGAAAAATGATTTTACTGAAATATCTGAACTTATTTCTGGAGGTCCGGCATGGAGAGGGAAACAACTTGAAGCAGGAGACTTAGTGATGAAAGTTGCTCAAGGTAACGAAGAAGCGGTAGATGTTGTTGGGATGCGTCTTGATGATGTCGTAAAAAAGATTAAAGGGCCAAAAGGGACTGAAGTGCGACTTACCGTTAAAAAAGTAGATGGAACGATTAAGGTTATTTCAATTATCAGAGATATTGTTGAGATTGAAGAAACTTATGCTAAATCAAGTATTGTAAATAAAAACGGACTGAAATATGGGGTTATTTATTTGCCAAAATTCTATATTGATTTTGAAAATAAAGATGGTAGAGATGCTGGAAAAGATATTGCTAAGGAAGTGGAACGTTTGAAAAGTGCTGGAGTTAGTGGTATTGTATTGGATGTCCGCGATGATGGTGGAGGTTCGTTATCAACTGTTGTAGATATTGCAGGTTTATTTATAGAACAAGGTCCTATAGTTCAAATAAAATCAGCTGGTAGGAAAAAAGAAGTACTGTTTGATAAAGATAAAAAAATTGAATGGGACGGTCCGCTAGTAATTATGGTGAATAGTTTTTCAGCATCAGCTTCTGAGATTTTAGCAGCTGCAATTCAAGATTATAAAAGAGGGATTATCATAGGTAGTAAACAAACTTATGGTAAAGGAACAGTGCAGAATGTGATTGATTTGAACCAGTTTGTTCGTAATAGTGCGGTGGGAGATTTAGGAGCAGTAAAAACTACTACACAAAAATTTTACAGAATCAATGGAGGTTCTACACAACTTGAAGGAGTTAGCAGTGATATTGTTATGCCAGACAGATATGCTTATTTAAAAATGGGGGAACGTGATGTGGATAATGCGATGCCTTGGGATAAAATAGATCCTGCTGATTATACAGTATGGAATAAAAATACAAATTTTAATCAGGCAATTGCCAATAGTAAGAAAAGGATTTCTCAAAGTTCCCAATTCCAATTGATTGAGGAAAATGCAAAGTGGATTGACAGTAGAAGTGAAGACAATAACTATAGTTTGAACATTGATAAATTTAAAACTGCTCAAAATGAAATAGAGGAAAAAGCTAAAAAATATAAACCTTTAGTTGATTATAAAAATGCACTCAAGTTTGCATCATTACCTTATGAGATGGATGAAGTTAATAAAGATTTGATTTTAAAAGAAAAAAGAGACAGATGGCATGAAGCATTATCAAAAGATATTTATGTTGAAGAAGCATTAAATGTTTTGGATGATTTACAAGCGAAAACAATTGTAAAAAAGAGTCTTCCCGCGAAATTAAAAAAAGAGAAATTAGCTAAATCTTAAATTAGTTTCCTCAACCTCTTGGATTGCTTTTATTGTAAATACGCTCTAGTTGTTCTAATAGGAATAATTGGAGCGTATTTAGTTTTATGGTGTATTGTTTTTTCTTTAATTTAGGATGATTTAAATAGTAATAGAAATGAGAAAGTATAAGTTTTTATATTCAGTTGTTGGTTTGTTTATTTTAACTTTTATTACTTCCTGTAAGAAGGATTCAAATAATCGTGATTCAGTTGAACTGAATAGTTTTCAAGTGAATAAAAAAACTTTTGTAGAAGGATATTCTCAAAAATCAAATCTCTCTTTTAACTTTTTGCCATCTTCAACAACTAATCAAATTGTAAAACACGAATTTTTTACATTATCGTATAATGAAGAACATGAGCAAGCAGAATGGGTAGCTTACGAATTGAAGAAAAATTATCTGATAAATAATAGTTTTCAAAGACCCTTTTTTGTTGAAGATTCTAAAGTAAAAACGGGTTCTGCCGATTGGAGGAATTACAAGAAATCAGGTTTCGATAAAGGTCATTTATGCCCGGCAGGCGACATGGAATTCTCGAGAAATGCTTATAACGATACCTTTTTTACTTCCAATATTTCTCCACAGTTGCATCCTTTTAATGAAGGAGTTTGGAATAGATTAGAACAAAAAGTTCGTTATTGGGCTACAAAATATGATGGTGTTTATGTTGTTACTGGTGGAGTTTTAGAATCGTCACTTAAAACTATAGGAAGAGAAAATGTTTCGGTCCCAAAGTATTTTTATAAAATTTTGTTAGATAAGTTCGATGGAGAATATAAAATGATTGCTTTTATTGTTCCAAATGAAGCAAGTGATAAACCTTTGTATGATTTTGTTGTTTCGGTCGATTATATTGAAAAATTGACAGGAATAGATTTCTTTCCTAAATTAGAGGACAGAATAGAAAATCAATTGGAAAAAAATAGTGATTATAAAAGTTGGAGTTTTAATTAGCCCTGATAGTAATGGAAAGCTTTTGATGGCTCGTTTATTAGTTTTTATATTTTTTCAAAGCGACCAGCGGAAGCTCTTGAAAAAATAATTAAAACTTTAACGAGGTAAAAAACTTGAAATGAATAGCAGGATTTAGCTCCCAATATGACATTCCATTTACCATTCATTTACTTTATTGGCATCCATTTTAATAAATATAAATAGTAAAATAGTAAAACCCCAAAGTCCTGATCCTCCATAAGAAAAGAAAGGCAGCGGTACTCCAATTGTTGGAAAAACCCCTATGACCATTGCAATATTTACAAAGAAATGAATGAATAAAATTCCTGCTACACAATAGCCATAAACCCTGCTAAATTTTGTTTTTTGTCTCTCTGCAAGGTATATTAATCTTAGAAATAAGCCTACGAAAAGTCCAATAACAACTAATGAACCTATGAATCCCCATTCTTCACCTACTGTTGTAAATATATAATCAGTGTGTTGCTCTGGTACGAAACCTCCTTTGGTTTGTGTTCCTTCAAGAAAACCTTTGCCTATCCAGCCTCCTGAGCCAATTGCAATTTCGGATTGGTTGGTATTATACCCAATTCCCTTCATATCCACTGATTTTCCAAGCAAAATATTGAAACGATCTCTATGATGTTGCTTAAATACATGCACAAATACATAATTTACTGATAATACAAATCCAGTGATTATGGCGAATAGAATTCCGCTTAAAACTATGTTTCTGTCTGATAGCCGAGATTTGAAATGTATAATGATGAGAACCAATAGTGCTAATAAAATCACATATTGAGGTTCTAATACTAATGTAAGTACAAATAAGAGAATCGTAATAAAGCCGGTCCAAACATACCAGGAAGGAAGTCCTTCTCGGTATAAAACGATAATGAAAATGCTGTAAATAAGTGCGCTTCCCGGGTCAGGTTGCGGTAATATTAGCATTACTGGTAAAAAGACGATTGCAAGAGCCTGTATTTGCCTGTTAACATCTTTCAAATTAATTTGAGGATCACTTAAGTATTTGGCTAATGCCAATGTTGTAGCTGCTTTTGCAAATTCGGAAGGTTGTAAGGTGAAACTTCCTATGCCATACCAACAACGTTGTCCCGCGATGGTCTTACCAAATGCAAACAAACCCAGCAATGATAATAGAGAAACGCCAAAAATAATACTAGCATATTTTTCGTAGAACTTCCCATCAACATAAAGTACAATAAAAATCAACGGAATTGTTAATATAATAAATATAAGCTGTTTGTCGGAGGTTCCTTCCATAGAGGATAAGGAAGAGGAATAAATGTTTAACCAACCCATTATTACTAATAGGCAATAGATAATGATACATATCCAGTCAAGATTGTTCGTTACGCTTTGGTTTTTCATTTGAAATAGGTTGCTTATTAGTTTTCTTTAGTAGAATCTACTGTAATAATTGGGGCCGCCGTTTTAATTATAGGATTTACTATTTTTTTATTTAGAAGAGAATCTTTAGGGACTGTTTCTATTAAGCTGGCTTCTTTCATTCCGCCTAATTTTGCATATCGGTCTTGTAAACTTCTTTCAAGTATTCTTTTTTCTAAATCTGTTCTAGTTATTTTTTTTCTAAGATATTTCTCAATCATTAAACTGGCAATAGGTCCTGCTATTGTAGCTCCAAAACCACCATTTTCTACTAAAATTGCTATTGCGATCTTGGGATTGTCTTTTGGTGCAAAAGCAACAAATATAGAGTGATCCTCGAGTTTTACTCTTTTTCCATCGATTTTTGCATAATTCTCGGCTGTTCCAGTTTTACCACAAATGTCAATTCCTGGTACATTCAATCCATGTGCTGTTCCAAAATTATACACATCGAATAAACCGCTAATCATTGGTTTGTAATACTTTTTGTCTATTGTGGTGACGTGTTTGGTCGTGAATTTTTTATCAATTTTCTGACCTTCAATTTTTTTGATGATGTGAGGGGTGTAATAATATCCTTCATTTGCAACTGTTGCCATCATATTTGCAAGTTGGATAGGAGTCATTAAAACTTCTCCTTGACCGATGGAATTGGATATGATAGTTTTTCCACTCCAACGCCAATCAGGATATATTTTCTTATACGTTTTTGAATTGGGTATCTTTCCTTTTTTTCCAGTAGGTAAATCGTAACCCATAAATTGACCCAGTCCAAAACTCTTTACGTGATTGCTCCAAACATCTACTGCATAGGGTGCGCTATTATATTTTCCTATAATTCGTAAGTAAACATTTGCAAAATAAGTATTACAAGAATTATAAATCCCGTTGTGCAATTGATGTGGTCCAAAACCATGACAAGCCATAAATCGACCTGGTGCATAACTAAATCCATGATGACACATGAAGGTCGTTTGTTCATTTATTACTCCTTCTTGAAGGCCTATTAAGCCAGTTAGGATTTTAAATGGTGATCCCGGAGGATATTCTGCCAGCAATCCACGGTCATAAAGAGGTTTTGCTATTGAATCATGATATAGTAATGTGTAGTTTTTAGATCGTTGTCTTCCTACCAGTATTCCTGGGTCATAAGATGGTGCAGTAACAAGAGCTAGTATTTCACCAGTTTTTGGCTCTATCGCAACAATTCCTCCTCTTTTATTGATCATTAATTGTTCGCCATACTTTTGAAGCTCGGCGTCAATAGTCAGGTTTATGTCTTCTCCTTGTACGGCAATAGTGTCGTACTTGCCTTCTTTGTAGGAACCAATTTCTCTATTATATTTGTCTTTTTGGAAGTATTTTACACCTTTTGTTCCTCGTAAAATATCTTCGTAGCTTTCTTCAACACCTTGTCGTCCAATTAAATCACCACTATTGTAATAAGGGTTTTTTGCAACCAATTTTTCGTTCACTTGTGTGATAAATCCAAAAACGTTAGCGCCAAAGTCTACTTCATAATCGCGTAATGAACGTTTTTGAAAGTAGAAGCCTTCATATTTTCGTATTTTTTCCTGAAAAGCAGCAAATTCACTTTTATTTAATTGAGGTAAAAAAACCGAAGGTAATCTGGGACTATATACCTTGGCTTTTGCCATTCTTTTTAAAAATTCTTCTTTTGTAATATCCAGTAGTTGACAAAATTCCAAAGTGTCAATATCTTTGACATCTCTAGGAATAACCATGATGTCATAAGAAGCCTGATTTGCAACTAATAATTTGCCATTTCTGTCATAAATATAACCTCTTTCCGGATAATCATATTTTATTTTTATGGCATTATTGTCTGATTTTAGTTTGAACGAATCATCTATAATTTGTAAATAGAAAATTCGTATTACTAGCAATGATGCTGCAACAATGATTAAGGAAGGCAGCAATAATTTTCTCATCTTTTGTTTGGCTTAATATGATATATTATTATAATGCAAATTAGTATTGTAAATATACTACTGAGGAGGGTTCGAAGTAAAACGTCTAAGATAAAACTGAATTGAAATGCTTCTAGTACGAATAATACTAAGTGATGAATTACAACTGACATTAATATAAAAGAGAATCTTTCAGGTGTTAAAACATCATTTAATCGCACTGTTTGGTATTCATAGCTTAATCCAAATGAAAATTTAAAAATATAAGGTCTGAAATAGGCTAAAAGGATACAGGCTGTGGTATGGATACCTCCAGAATTACTGAACATATCCATAATAAGACCTAAGAAGAAACTGGCGATCAATAATCCTGACTTATTACCGTTTACAGGGTATAATATTATAAAAAGAAGGTAAGGAAATGGACTTATATAGCCCAAAAAATTCATATTATTAAAAATAATAATTTGGACTGCTAATAGCAGTACAAAACGGAAAATATTGACTAACAACGTGCTATTCATCTTTTTTTCCTTTTTCTAAATTAATAAGTTCTTCGCGGTTTTTGCTTTTTATGATGTAAACATGACCTAAATTGGTCATATCATTGAACAGTTTTACATCAAGAGTGTAATAGTTGGTCTGATTATCAATATAAATTTTAGAAATAGTTCCAATATTGATATTTTCAGGAAAAATAACAGATTGTCCGCCGGTTACGATCGTATCTCCTTTTCTTATTGCTGCTAATCGAGGTACATCTATCAATTGAACAAAACCAGTACTTTTTCCATTCCAAACCAATGAACCAAAATGATTTGATTTTTTAATCTTGGCGTTAATTTGAGATTTTTTATTTAAGATACTAATTACAGTCGCATAATGTGGAGAAGTATTGTCAATGATTCCTACAATCCCTAAGCTGTTTATCACACCCATATCTGGTTTTACACCTTGCAATTCACCAGAATTCAGTGTTAAATAATTTTCATAAACATTGTATGAATTGTGGATCACTTTTGAAACGATGATGTCTTCAGCTTTTACACCTTTTAAGCTGTCTAATTTTTGTACGGCAGTAGTATCTTTGCGATTAAATAGAAGGTTTTTTAATTCAGCATTTTCCAGTGCAAGTGCATCATTTTGAGTTTTTAAATTCAAATACTCATTTATGGAATTAACTTTTTCGTAAACTCCGCCACTTAAAAAGTTAGCAGAACTTATTATTTTACTTCTGTGAAAAGAATGAGATTGAATAGTGAGCACAAGTGAAATGCCCAAAAGCAGCAAAAACAGTAATCGATTACTGTTTTTAAATATAAAATTAAATATTTGCTGCATGTACTATTGGTTATTTTGTTTCAGGATTTATGTTAAATTGATACTTATAAGTAAACCAAGGTTTAAATTTTTAGTATTATTTAAATTAAAAACCTTATTTTATCAAGATACTTTTGAATTTAGTTATGTTTTTCAATGCCATACCAGTTCCTCGAACTACAGCTCTTAATGGATCTTCAGCAATGTAAACAGGTAAATCTGTTTTTTGAGAAATTCTTTTGTCAAGACCTCTTAACATAGAACCACCACCTGCAAGATAAATACCAGTATTGTAAATATCAGCGGCTAATTCTGGAGGTGTTTGAGACAAAGTTTCCATTACGGCATCTTCAATTCGTTGAATTGATTTATCTAATGCTTTAGCAATTTCACGGTAAGACACTTCTACTTGTTTTGGTTTACCGGTAAGTAAATCTCTTCCTTGAACTGACATGTCTTCTGGAGGAGTTTCTAAATCTTCGATTGCGGCTCCAATTTGGATTTTTATTTTCTCTGCGGTACTTTCTCCAACAAAAAGATTGTGTTGGGTACGCATGTAATATACAATGTCATTAGTAAACACATCACCTGCAATTTTTACCGATTTGTCACATACAATTCCACCTAATGCAATGACAGCAATTTCAGTTGTTCCACCACCGATATCAACAATCATGTTCCCTTTAGGTTGCATAATGTCAATGCCAATACCAATAGCGGCTGCCATAGGTTCGTGTATTAGATATACTTCTTTTCCGTTAACTCTTTCACAAGATTCTTTAACCGCTCTCATTTCCACTTCGGTAATACCGGAAGGAATACAAACAACCATTCTTAATGCGGGAGTAAACATTCTTTTCTTTAATGCCGGTATACTTTTTATAAACATACTGATCATTTTTTCAGAGGCATCAAAATCAGCAATTACACCATCTTTCAACGGTCTTATCGTCTTAATGTTTTCATGTGTTTTACCCTGCATCATGTTTGCTTCTTTCCCTACAGCAATAATTTTGCCTGAAACTCTATCACGAGCAACTATTGAGGGACTGTCAATTACGACTTTATCATTATGTATGATTAAAGTATTAGCGGTACCAAGGTCTATCGCGATATCCTCGGTCATGAAATCAAAAAATCCCATAAGTTTTTTAAGGGTTAAAAAGTTATAAATTTGTGACGTGCAAAGTTAAACAAATTAATGTTTAAAATGACGAGTTCCTGTAAATACCATTGCAACTTTATTTTCATTACAATAATTGATGCTTAATTCATCTTTAATGGATCCTCCGGGTTGAATTACAGCAGTTATTCCTGCTTTTTTAGCTATTTCTACACAGTCAGGGAAAGGAAAGAAAGCATCACTTGCCATAGACGCGCCATGTAAATCAAATCCAAAAGTTTTTGCTTTTTCAATGGCTTGTAATAAGGCATCAACTCTTGATGTTTGCCCTGTACCAGAAGCAATAAGTGTGCCGTTTTTTGCGAAAACAATCGTATTTGATTTTGTATTTTTACAAATTTTAGAAGCAAATATTAAATCTTTAACTTCTTGTTCGCTTGGTGCTATAGTAGTAACGGTTCTTAGGTCTTCTTTATTGTCGGTTATGTTATTTCTTTCTTGAACTAAAATTCCGTTTAAGCAAGTTCTTACTTGTTTTTGCGGTAAAGCTACTTCGTTTTGAATTAATATAATTCTGTTCTTCTTCTCTTGTAAAATTGCAGCAGCTTCTGTGTCATATTCTGGAGCAATAACTACTTCACAAAATAATTTGTTTATTTCTGTTGCAGTTGCTATGTCAATTTTAGTATTAGAAATCAAAACACCTCCAAAAGCAGAAGTTGGGTCACATGCCAATGCTACATTATACGCTTCACTAATAGTTTCTCTAGTAGCTAGGCCACAAGCATTATTGTGTTTTAATATGGCAAAAGTTGGGCCGTCATTTTTGAATTCATTAATTAAATTTACGGCAGCATCTACATCTAATAAATTGTTATAGGATAATTCTTTTCCGTGAACTTTTTTGAACATAGCGTCAAAGTCACCAAAGAAAAATCCTTTTTGATGTGGATTTTCTCCATATCTTAAGACTTGACCGTGAGCAATACTTTGTTTGTAAACGGTTTCGTCTGTATTGAAATAATTGAAAATTGCGGTATCATAGTGTGAGGAAACATGAAACGCTTTTGTAGCTAATAATTTTCTGTTAGCAAGAGTAGTAGCTCCGTTTTGATCTGTAATTAGATCTAAAAGTAAGCTGTACTCATCAACAGAAGCCACTATTACAGTGTCTTTGAAGTTTTTTGCGGCTGCACGAATTAAAGAAATACCACCAATATCTATTTTTTCAATAATATCTTCTTCACTTGCTCCTGAAGCAACTGTTTTTTCAAAAGGATATAAATCAACTATCACTAAATCAATTTGCGGGATGTTGAACTCTTGCATTTGTTGTACATCACTTTCATTGTCCTGACGGTTTAGGATTCCTCCAAAAACTTTTGGGTGCAATGTTTTTACTCTTCCGCCAAGAATGGAAGGATAAGAAGTTACGTCTTCAACAGGAACTACAGGGATTCCTAAATTTTTTATAAAATCTTCAGTTCCTCCAGTAGAGTAAAGTATAACATTTTGTTCATGCAGTTTTCGAACAATTGGTTCAAGACCTTCTTTTGAGAATACTGAAATTAATGCAGATTGAATAGTTTTTGTCGTGTTCATTGTGTAGTTATAATTATAAAGTGCAAAAATAGTTTTTTTTTGATTATAAAATTCAATGAATTTGTGTAACATTATCTTAAAAAAATATACCAATTGATAGGCGAGTTTTTATTAAGTTTATTAATTAAATTTTTAGAAATTTACTTTAACTCAAATAAAATTTTATGTTAGTTTATCTTCGATTATTAAAAGAAAGTTTTGGTTTTGCTATGAATGCTTTACGAAACAATAAATTGAGAACTTTGCTTTCTTTATTAGGGGTTACTATTGGTATATTTTCAATAATAGCCGTGCTTGCAGCTGTAGATTCATTGGATAGAAAAATTACCAAAGATTTAAGCAGCCTTGATAAAAATACAATCTATTTAATGAAATTTTCTTTTGGTCCCTCAGATATTCCGCAGTGGAAAAGAGAGCAGTTCCCTAATGTAAAGTATGATGAATATACGTATATGAAGGGGGTTATGACTAATACAGACCAAATGGGATATCAAATATTCACTAAAAGAGAATCTATAAAATACGATTCAAAAACAGTTAGTGATGTTAATATTGTTCCGGTTTCCCATGAATTTATTGATATTCAGGGATTAGAGTTTGAAGAAGGCAGGTTTTATAATGAGTCTGAAGCTAATTCAGGTGCTACAGTAATTGTTTTAGGAGATGAAATCGCTAAATCGTTATTTGAGAATCTTGATCCAATTGGGAAAAATGTACGTTTATATGGTAAAAGATTTACAGTTATTGGTGTTTTGAAAAAACAAGGGGCTGGATTGTTTGGTGACAGTGATGATACTTCTGCTTTTATCCCGGTTAATTTTGTTCGTCAATTGTACGGTGATAATAATACTTCTTTGACTAATGTCATCATCTTCAAGCCTGAAAGGGGGGTGGATATGGATTCATATAAAGGTGAGATTTCTCAGAAATTAAGAAGCTATAGGGGTTTGAAAGCAGGAGAAATTGATAATTTCTTTGTTAATGTGTTTTCTGGTTTTACTGATTTTATTGATGGTATTTTAGGTCAAATGAATGTAGTGGGCTGGATTATCAGTGGCTTTTCATTACTTGTAGGTGGTTTTGGAATTGCGAATATTATGTTTGTTTCCGTTAAAGAGCGTACTAATTTAATAGGAATTCAGAAATCATTAGGAGCGAAAAATAGATTTATATTATTTCAGTTTTTATTTGAAGCAATAATACTTTCAGTTATTGGTGGAGTAATTGGGCTTTTATTAGTTTGGATAATTTCAATGATTTTAACAAGTGTGTTGGATTTCGAATTTGTTTTGGGAATGGGGAATATTTTTTTAGGGACTGGACTAGCCGCCATTATTGGGCTAATTTCAGGGATACTTCCTGCAATAGCTGCCTCAAAATTAGATCCTGTTGAGGCTATTAGAACGGGAATGTAAAATAATTCCTTATGGTAATAAAACAATCTGAATTTTAAACAAAAAGGCTTTCAAAATTATTTGAAAGCCTTTTTGTTTAAATAGTAAAAAGATAAAAATTAAAGTATGTAAACAAAAATCCCGATTGCTCGGGATTTTTGTTTATCTAATATTGTTGTTTTGAATTAAATCAATGTACAAGTTGATCTTGTCCTTCAATTCTTTTCTAGGTGCTATAAAGTCTAAGAAACCATGTTCAAGAACAAATTCAGCGGTTTGAAAACCTTCTGGTAAATCTTTACCAGTTGTGTCTCTTACTACTCTAGGTCCTGCAAAACCAATTAATGCACCAGGTTCAGAAATATTAATATCTCCTAGCATAGCATAAGAAGCCGTTGTTCCTCCTGTTGTTGGGTCTGTACATAGTGAAATGTAAGGCAATTTTGCTTCGGCAAGTTGAGCTAATTTAACAGATGTTTTAGCTAGCTGCATCAAAGAATAAGCTGCTTCCATCATTCTTGCTCCACCTGATTTAGAAATCATTACAAATGGTAATTTGTTTTGAATAGCGTGATCGATTCCTCTTGCGATTTTTTCTCCCACTACAGCTCCCATAGAACCACCAATAAAGGCGAAATCCATACAACAAATTACTAATTCTTTTCCTTTAGATTTTCCAACTCCGGTGCGCACTGCATCCTTAAGTTTGGTTTTTTCCATAACGTCTTTCAACCTATCTGCATATTTTTTTGTGTCAACAAAATGCAAAGGGTCTTTAGAAGTCATGTTTTTATCTAGTTCAACAAATTCATTGTTGTCAAATAAAATTTGAAAATATTCTGCACTTCCAATTCTAACATGAAAACCATCCTCGGGACTTACAAATAAGTTACGAGCTAGTTCATCGGCGTCAATAATTTTTCCAGTTGGAGATTTGTACCAAAGCCCTTTTGGGATGTCCATTTTGTCTTCGGTAGCAGTAGTAATCCCTTTTTCTTTTCTTTTAAACCAAGCCATTTTTCTAGTGTTCAGTGTTCAGTAATCCGTTCCTGTAGTTTCTGGTTTAGATTTCAAATCCCGATAGTTACATCGGGATTTGAAAAACTTTAAACTTAATTTTATTATAGTGTATTCACATTGTTTAAGTCAGCAAATGCTTGCTCAAGTCTTGTGTTGAAAGTAACTTCACTTTCACGTAACCATTTTCTTGGGTCGTAATATTTTTTGTTTGGAGCATCAGAACCTTCTGGATTTCCAATTTGAGTTTTTAAATAGTCAATGTTTTTAACCATATAATCACGAATACCTTCAGTAAATGCAAATTGCAAGTCAGTATCAATATTCATTTTTATTACACCGTAGCTAATACCTTCTCTGATTTCTTCTAATGTAGAACCTGAACCACCGTGGAAAACGAAATCTACTGGATTAGATCCTGTGTTGAATTTGTTTTGTACGAAGTCTTGAGAATTTTTTAAAATTTTAGGAGTTAATTTTACATTTCCTGGTTTGTAAACTCCGTGAACGTTACCAAAAGCTGCAGCAATTGTAAATTTTGGGCTTACTTTTGAAAGTTCTTCGTATGCGTAAGCAACTTCTTCAGGTTGAGTATATAATTTTGAGCTGTCTACATCAGAGTTGTCAACACCATCTTCTTCACCACCTGTGATTCCAAGTTCGATTTCTAGTGTCATTCCCATTTTGCTCATTCTTTCTAAATAACCTTTGCAAATTTCGATGTTTTCTTCGATAGGCTCTTCAGATAAATCAATCATGTGAGAAGAGAACAATGGTTTTCCAGTTTTAGCAAAATGTGCTTCTGAAGCATCTAATAAACCGTCAATCCAAGGCAATAATTTTTTTGCACAATGGTCAGTATGTAAGATTACAGTTGCTCCGTAAGCTTCTGCCAAAGTGTGAATATGTAATGCTCCAGCAATTCCACCAGCGATAGCTGCTTTTTCACCTGCATTAGAAAGTCCTTTTCCAGCGTTGAATTGTGCTCCTCCGTTAGAAAATTGGATGATAACTGGTGCGTTTAATTTTGCAGCAGTTTCAAGAACTCCATTGATTGTATTTGATCCCGTAACATTTACTGCCGGTAATGCAAATCCTTTTTCTTTAGCATAGTTAAAAATTTCCTGAACCTGATCTCCTGTAGCTACGCCTGGTTTTATGTTGTGTGCCATTGTAATTCTTTTTTAATTGTTTTTTAGTTTTTAGTTTGCAAAAATAAGAATTAATTAGCATTAGAAAGGATAATTTATACCAAAATTTAAAACAGAGTGCCCAAAATTGTATTCCCGAAACCATCGTTTGTTAGTTTCATTGGCCGGATTGTAGGTTTTAAACCCTAAATCAAATCGGATTACAAAAAAACTTAAATCGTATCGAAGCCCAAATCCAGAGCCTAAAGCGATGTCTTTTAAATCAGAGAAATTTTTAAATGTAGATTTTTCATCAGTAACATTATCGAGTACATTCCAGATGTTTCCAGCATCAGCAAAAAGTGCTCCTTTCAAACTGCCTAATACTTTAAATCTAAATTCGCCACTAATGGCTATTTTCATATTTGCTTCATTGAAATCATTAGAAGCACCGCTACTTCCAGGGCCTAAGCTATAAGGTTGCCAAGCTCTATTGTCATTTGACCCTCCTGAAAAATAACTTCTTGAAAAGGGAACGTTATTTGAATTACCAAAAGGGACAGCTATTCCAAAGAATGTTCTAATGGCAAATACTTTTTCTTTTGTCAGATCCCAATGTTTAATATAATCGAATTCCGTCTTTATATATTCGGAATATTCTAAATTAAATATTTGATAATTGTTGTCTGAATTCTTAGGTAAGTTTGTTGCTTTAGAAAGTAAGGATAATAAAGTTCCAGCAGATTCAATTTTTGTTCGGAACAGATAAAAATTATTATCTGAAAGATCAGTTTTTGTTGTTTTAGAAAAACTATAACTAGTAGCTAAAATAAAATCATTCTCAGTAAGTCTAATTCTTCTTTCTTCGATGCTTTTTATTGATGCATAATCGTTAAGGTTTGGAAAAACAGTAGGGCTTGTGCCTAAAACATCATTAACAAAATTTTTGGTCCCATTCTCAATAATTAAGTCATTGTTTTCATTAAAGTATAGTGGATTAACTCCGTAGCCAGGTTTTTGGGCTATGTTGTTCAGAGCATTGTAGGAAGATCTGTATACATTGAAATAGTTTTGTGGATTTAAATTACGAACAAATTGCGCATTGAATAAATCAAAACGTGCTGTGTTGTTTCTTTTCGGGGTCCAATTATACGTTAATGCTCCAGTGAAATTTTCTTTGTCCAAACCAATATTTCTTTGTTTTGCAAAACCCACTGTAATAAGAGTGGAAGGAATCATGCTTTTTGGAATAATTTTCTCGGTTCCAAAAGGGATAAAAATTCTTGGGAAGTTTAATTTTAAATCTACACCGTATTCTGAAACATTAAAAAAAGTATTGTTAGGATTTGCTAAATCTTTTGACGAACCTATGTTTCCTCTGGCGGCTATTTCTAAAGTTTCGGCACCATTAAATACGTTTCTAATAGTTTCTGAAGCGCTTAATCCAATTCCAATATCTTGGATGTTAGAGTGTGTAACATCAAACGTCGTTCCAAAACTATATTTTTTTCTTGGTGTCAGATATACTTTTGCAATTAAGGAATGCGCAGTTGAGTCTCTTTTATCTACTTCGTATTGTATAGATGGGTAATTAAAAATTTTCAAATTACTCAAATAACGGGTGGTTAAAACTGTCTTATAGTCAGCAAACAAAGTTCCTTTAGTAATAAAAATTGCATTTGTTATGGCGCGAGGTCTGTATCTTATTTTTTCGTGACCGTACAAATTAAAATTATTATAGTTTATACTGTCAGTGATTTGTCTATTATTACTGTTAGGAGAATAATCAGTATAGATATTTACATCACTAATTTTGTACATTTTGAAAGGTTCCGTTTTACTGGAGTCTTGTTGCTGGTAGGAATAATTATTAATTACTAAATTTACATTTGCTTTATTAACTTTTTTAATCGTGTCTAAATCAAAAGAGATGTAATTAGGTTGAAAATAATAAACTCCATTGTTTCTAAAGTGTGTGGTTATTCGGTTTTTTTCATCTTCAAAATCGGAGGTTTTATACTGGTTTCCTGATTTAATAAAAGTTTTGTTTTTTATGGCTTCGTACATTGAATCCAATACGGGTGTCGAAATAGTTGTTCTTAAGGAATCTAATAAATAAGGTTTAAATGTAGTTATGGCATACTTTATCTTTGCTTTTTTAGTTTTTAAAGTATCTGTTGTGTAGGTAGCTTTAACATTAAAAAAACCATTGTTAAAGTAGTAATACTTTAATCGTAATATCGATTTGTCAGTTTTAGTTGGGTCAATAATTACTGGAGGTTCTCCGGTTTTTTTTAAGAAATCATGGATTCCATGATAAAAAAAGGATTTTCCAAGTCGGTCTACTTGTTTTGCTGAAAGCAATTTGGATTGTCTTTCATATTTACCAGGATTATTTGTGAACTTTGCCTGATAAGTAGAGTCCGGATTTAGATTGGCTAAATTGTATAAATTTAAACGAAGACGATAGCCTAGGAAGGTGCTGTTTGGTTTTTGATACAGTTGATTAAAGATGATTTCTTCTTTTGTGGCTTTATTATTTACCAAAATTTCATTTTTAGTAAGCAGATGTTTGCCGTCTGGAACTCTTTTTACAGCGTTACAAGCACATATTAATATTGCAATTAGAATAAATGCTGCTATTTTTGTAGAAATCTTTTTCAAGTGTTATAAAATATTTAATTCAAAAGTACATTATTTTATGGTTAGTAAAAACCAAATAAAACTTATAACGAGTTTACAGCAAAAAAAATATAGATTCACCAATAAATTATTTTTTGCCGAAGGTGTAAAAGTGATTCAGGAATTATTACAGTCAAATTTTGAGTTGGATCATTTGTATACCACACAAAACGATTTTGAAGAAGTTTTAAAAGAGAAAAAGACGTTGATTGATGACAGCGATTTAAAAAAAATAAGTGCCCTTTCTTCTCCTAATTCTTGTTTGGCAGTTTTTAAGATGCCAATGGAGAAAGCATTGATACATTCAGGATTGATTCTAGCTCTTGATAGTATTCGTGATCCCGGAAATCTAGGAACTATATTGCGACTATGTGACTGGTTTGGTATTCATCAATTAGTATGTTCAAAGGAAACGGTTGACATTTATAATCCAAAAGTGGTTCAGGCTACAATGGGTTCTATTGCAAGGGTAAATGTTTCCTATGTTGATTTGCAGGTCTTTATCGGGCAAACTAAATTACCTGTTTTCGGTACTTTTATGGATGGCGATAATATTTATAAAACTAGCTTGCCTCAAGAAGGAATAATTGTAATGGGAAATGAAGGCAATGGAATTTCACCTGAAATTGAAAAATCGATAAAAAACCGACTCACAATTCCTCGTTTTGGAGAAATTCAAAAAACGGAAAGTTTGAATGTTGCTACTGCAACGGCTATTATTCTTAGTGAGTTTAGAAGAACTTCGTTATAAAATCAAGCGTAATAACTGTTCTTTAATGAAAGGTAAAATTGATAAAAACAGCTCGTGACTTTATTGATTCGATATTACTTGTCCAAGGACTATTTGGGTCTTTGTCTCTAATTAGTTCGTCTTTAAGGCCAAAAACACCTCTTATAGAAGGAGAGAATATAAAATATTCTGAAAACAAATCAATTCCAAAGCCTAATTCGTAATTTGTTGTCCAAGGTTTTACCCTAAAACGTTGTTCTAAATTATCGTCTATTGATTTTGAATTGCTCGATAAATTTAAAGTTGTCGATAGTCCTCCTTCAATATACGGACGTACATTGCCGGTTCTAAGTGTGGAGAATTTCAATAATAGCGGGAAGTGGATATAAGTGCTGTTCACTTCTCTAAGTGCATCTGTTTTTTTCATGAAATCAGGATAGTATAAATCTCTTTTGGTATAATATAATCCAGGTTCAAATCGCAAATTTACGTATTCATGAAGTTTTAAATCACCTACAATTCCAACATTAAAACCAGTTGTTTTTTTTACCTGTATATCTGGGCCAACTGTTTTGTAGTCTATTTTAAAATCATAAGAATTGAATCCAAGATAATATCCAAAATAAACCCTTTTATTTTGGAAATTTTCTAAGTTAATAATTGGGTCCTTACTGAACATGCTTTTAGTAAACTGAGCAAATCCGTTCAGGCTAAAGGTTAATAGGATTAAAACAACTGTTTTTTTCATTTTATTTTTTAGAAGCAGAATAAATAGTAGCTACGCCAAATGTTTGCGGCATATCTTTTACATCTATAAACCCAATTTTTCTCAAAATATTGTTCAATTTTTCTCCATAAGGAAATGCTGCGGAAGATTCAGACAAATAGCCGTAAGCTACATTGTCTTTGGAAAATAATTTTCCTATTATAGGTAGGATGTTTTTGCTGTAAAAATTATAACCTTGTTTATAAGGTGTTTTTTCAGGAACCGAGGTTTCTAAAATTACAAAGACACCATTTGGCTTTAAAACTCTTAAAATTTCTGCTAAACCTTTTTCAAGCGTTTCAAAATTCCGAACCCCAAAAGCGACTGTTATAGCATCAAAATAATTGTCTTCAAATGGCATATTCTCAGAGTCAGCCAAAAGCATTTCAATAGTGTTAGATAATTTTTTTGATGCAATTTTTTTCACACCTACTTCCAGCATACCAGCAGAAATGTCTAATCCAATAATTTTTTCAGCATTAGTTTGTGATAACAAAATGGCTAGGTCACCTGTGCCAGTTGCAATATCTAAAATTATTTTCGGATTAGATTTAGCAACGATTTCTAAAACTTTTTTACGCCATTTAATATCTATGCCAAAAGAAATGACTCGATTAAGATTGTCATAATTTCCAGATATGGTGTCAAACATTTTTGCAACTTGTTCCTTTTTGCCTAAAGTAGAATCTTTGTAGGGTGTTATGTTTTTTGACATTTTTTTAATTTTCACAAATATAATACAAACTAAACAAACAAAGAATGGGTTTCTGTATAAGGGGTAAACTTTATTTTATTTGGGTTAAATAGTACTCTTTTAGATTTTTTTTAGGGAATGATATAAATTCAAAATATCACTAAAAGTGGGTATTGTATCAAAGTTTTTAATTGTTCAATTTTGGTATAAATATTTTAAATTATTTTTTCAATGATTAAAAGGGATTCAATGACCCAAATCAAATGGTTGTTTCTTGCGTTAACTTTATCATTTGTTCTTGTAAGCTGTGTTGAAAGTACTATTTTACAAAGTAGTATTGTATTTAAAGCGCAACATACGTTCTTAGGATTAAATTTGTTTTTGGAAATTTTAATTTTCTTTGTCTTTAGTACCTTCGTGGTATTTGGTATTAAAGGCTTTTTTGAGATGTATTCTCAGAAATCATCAAATGCTATTATCTTCATTTCTGGAGTATTATTAGTATTTGTGATTTTTATTTTATGTTATCAAATACTGTTTCAAGAATAGGTCATTCTCTTATCATTGTTAAAAAAGAAAACATCCCTTATGGGATGTTTTTTATTTTCTAGAAAAAGTTTGATAGGTATAACTGTAAAGGTGTTTTTCATCTTTTTGATTAAATTCAGATGCTGTGATTTCCCATTCATTAAGATTAATTTCAGGAAAAAATGCATCTGCTTCAAAATTATGATGAACTTTAGTGATTTCAATTTTATCTGTAAAAGAAAGTCCCAAGTTGTAAATTTCGCCTCCTCCTATAATATAAGTTGTTTCATTTTTAGGGCATATTTCTAATGCTTTATGCATGCTGTCAACTACAATACAGCCTTCCGGTTGGTATCCCTCTTGTCTGGAAATAACAATATGGGTCCTATTTGGTAACGGTTTAGGGAAGCTTTCAAATGTTTTGCGTCCCATTATTATATAATGTCCAGAAGTTAGTGTTTTGAATCTTTTGAAATCATTTGGGAGGTGCCAAACTAATTCATTATTTTTACCAAGAGCATTGTTTTCGGCAACTGCCGCAATCATTACTATCATAGTTCTTTATGTTTTATGTAGAGGATTCTTCGTTAATCTTTGTTTGTAATTGAGTGATTTTTTTTTGTTGTAAAGTTACAAGTCTGTCTATTTGTTCTCTTTCCCAATTTTTATTCATAAAACGATCAGTAATGTAAACTTTTATAAAATGTAATATGAATATAAAAAACCAGATAGTAACTCCCCAAATATACCAATCTGCTTCTGCATCAATACCAAAAAATTTATTGGCTACAAATAAAAAAAAACTTCCTAAAAGAAATAAAACAAAATGGAAATACAACCTCTTTTTTTGCTTAATTCGTCTTCTAGCATACTCATATTGTTCGTGTTGTTCTTTTTCCATAGGTTAAATTTTGTTTATAAAGATAAATTTTATTTTGAAAAGGCACAATTTTGATTGGGGATTATTTAGTAAGAAAACGTTTTCTTATTTTGGATATAAAATTATTACCATGTTAAATTAGTAATTTGTTTAAAAATTAACATAGTTTATGTCTTTCTGTTAAAACTTCATAAGCTTTGTTGAAACTTCAATTGAATTTATTTTCTTTGCTACATAATTCTAAAAATGAAATAGTTATGTCAATAAAGAAACAATTTGTAAAAACAAAACCGGTTTGTAAAGTTACATTTTCGGTAGAAGCAAAGCAAGCTCAATCAGCATCTGTAGTTGGTGATTTCAATAACTGGAATTTGGCTGAAGGAGCTTTAAGTAAATTGAAAAATGGTACTTTCAAAGCTACATACGACTTGAATAAAGATGCCTCTTATGAGTTTAAATATGTAATTGACGGTGAGTTTGTTAATGAGCCTGAAGCAGATTCATTTATATGGAATGACTTTGCAGGTACCGAAAACAGTGTTTTATCTGTTTAATTAATAATAAAAAAATCCGCTATATTGGACATGCCCCAAAAAGTTAGACACTATTTGGGGCATTTTTTATGGAAAGAAAAGTTAAGTATGGTTACACATTTAAACTTGAATGTGTACAGGAGGTTTTAAACGAACATCAGTCTTGTTGTTCCGTTTCAAAGCAAAAGGGATTTTCGAAATCGCAACTACAAAAATGGGTTAGATTGTACAATAACTATGGAGGCAAAGGATTATTGCCATCTAAAAACAGGATCTATTCCATTGATTTTAAAATGAAAGTTTTAAAATCGTTATCAGAAGAACATCTATCTTTAAGTAAAGCATGTTTGTTGTTTAATATTCCATCAGAATCTACTATTGTAAAATGGAAGAAAGATTTTGCTAATTTTGGTATTGAAGGATTAAAACCAAAACTTAAAGGCAGACCAATATCTATGAGTGATTATAAGCGTAAAAAACGTAAATCAGACAAACCTTTAACAAGAGAGGAAGAACTCTTAAAAGAGAACGAAAGACTTCGTTGTGAGAATGAATTGCTAAAAAAGTTACAAGCCTTAATTCAAGCCAGGAGAAATCCCAAGCCATAATGGAGTTAAGGCATAAATTTGATTTAGAATTACTTCTAGATTTAACAAAAATGGCACGTAGTAGTTTTTATTATCATCAAAAGCAGAATAAATTACCTGATAAATACAAAGAAATCAAAGAGTTAATTAAAGCCATTTATCAAAGCCATAAAGGGCGCTATGGTTACAGAAGAATAACCGATGAACTCCAAAATAGAGCAATGATTATCAATCATAAAACAGTTTTTAGATTAATGAAATTACTGGGATTAAAAAGTCTTATTAGATTAAAGAAATATAAATCATATAAAGGCGAACAAGGTAAAATTGCACCAAATGTTCTAAAAAGAAATTTCAAAGCAGTTGCACCAAATCAAAAATGGGCAACCGATATAACCGAGTTTAATGTCTCGGGTCAAAAATTGTATCTATCGCCTATTATTGATTTATTTAATCAAGAAATAATCAGTTACGAACTAACAGAACGCCCAGTGTTTAATCAAGTAGTTATAATGCTCAAAAAAGCATTTAAAAAAATACCTAATAACACTAATCTAACACTGCATTCAGATCAAGGCTGGCAATATCAAATGAAACAATATCAGTATTTGCTGAAAGAAAAAGGAATTGTACAAAGTATGTCAAGAAAAGGAAATTGTTTAGACAATGCTATAATTGAAAACTTCTTTGGAATATTAAAATCTGAACTGTTTTATCTTAAAAAATACACATCATTAGACCAATTAAAAAAGGAAATAAATGAATATATAAAATATTACAATAAAGATAGAATCAAGTCGAATTTAAACAAAATGAGCCCGATACAATATCGAGCTCATTATTATCAAAATTAATTATAAATTTGTCTAAACTTTTGGGTGCAGTCTATATAGCGGATTTTTTTTATTATCTTAGAATTTAATTAGGTGTCGTTTTATACCGCAACATTGCCTTTTATTAGGGCGTGCGGTTCATAACCTTCTAATGTAAAATCTTCAAAAGAAAAATCGAATATATTGTTTATTGCTGGATTCAAAATCATTTTTGGTAATGGTTTTGGTTCGCGTGATAATTGTAATTCGAGTTGTTCGAAATGATTATTATAAATGTGTGCATCGCCAAAAGTGTGGATAAATTCACCGGTTTTTAATCCGCAGACTTGTGCAATCATCATCGTTAACAATGCATAAGAAGCAATATTAAAAGGTACACCCAAGAAAATATCGGCGCTTCTTTGGTATAATTGACAGGATAATTTTCCGTCGGAAACATAGAATTGAAAAAAAGCATGGCATGGCGGTAACGCCGCTTTGTTATTGGCTACATTTTCGTCAAATGATTTTTTTGTATCAGGAAGCACAGAAGGATTCCAAGCTGAAACAAGCATTCTTCGGCTGTTTGGATTGGTTTTTAGTTCTGAAATAAGTTCAGTAATCTGGTCGATTTCTTCGCTATTCCAGTTGCGCCATTGATGACCATAAACAGGACCTAAATCCCCATTAGCATCAGCCCAAGCGTCCCATATTTTCACTCCGTTTTCTTGAAGATATTTAATATTAGTGTCTCCTTTAAGGAACCAAAGCAATTCATAAATAATAGATTTTAGATGTAGTTTTTTGGTGGTAACCATAGGAAAGCCTTCACTCAAATCAAAACGCATTTGATAACCAAATACACTTTTGGTTCCTGTTCCGGTACGATCACCTTTTTGGCAACCATTCTCCATAACGTGTTGCACTAAATCTAAATATTGCTTCATTTTATTTGGGGATTAATCGGTTAATCGGTTTTAGTTTAATCGTGAAACGGATGTTGGATTAGCAGTTATAGTAATCAACAATTAAACAAATTACGATTCTCTTTTTGAAATTTCGTCTCTAATTTTAGCAGCTTTTTCATAATCTTCATGCGATACAGCTTGGTCAAGTAATTCGTTCAATTCCTGCAAACTATGTTTAGAGTAGGTTTCGCCGGATTGATTGCTTTCTTCTTCATGACCAAAAGTGTCCGGATTAGAAAGGACATCGTCAATTTCTTGAGAATCTTTATTGGCTTCAAGCGGGTTTGCTTTTAAATAAATACCAGCTTTGTCCAGAATATTTTTATAGGTGAAGATTGGTGCATTAAAGCGCAGTGCCAAAGCAATAGCATCAGATGTTCTAGCGTCTATAATTTCTTCGATTTTATCTCTTTCGCAAATAATACTGGAGTAAAAAACTCCATCGACTAATTTATGTATAATGACTTGTTTTACCACAATGTCGAAACGTTCAGCAAAATTTTTGAATAAATCATGCGTTAAGGGACGTGGTGGTTTTATTTCTTTTTCTAATGCAATAGCGATAGATTGGGCTTCAAATGCTCCGATTACTATAGGCAACTTTCTTTCTCCATCGACCTCATTCAAAATTAGAGCGTATGCTCCGTTTTGGGTCTGACTATATGAAATTCCTTTTATAGATAATTTAACTAAGCTCATAGTTGTGATAATGGGAAAGTACGTTGTACTAGTTCTTTAATAAAAATCAGGTTCAATTTTATATAAAAAAATTGCTACCTAAAAGCAAAGATACAAATATCTTTTTTTTAGGTAGCAATTTATATAGATTTGTTGAATTATGCGTGCTGTGCTTTGAAAGCTTTAAATTTCTCAATTAATTTTGGGACAATTTCAAAAGCATCTCCTACAATTCCGTAATCAGCTACCTTGAAGAATGGTGCTTCGGGATCGCTGTTGATGACTACTTTTACTTTTGAAGAGTTGATTCCTGCAATATGTTGTATAGCTCCCGAAATTCCTATTGCAATATACAAGTTAGTTGCAACGGGTTTTCCTGTTTGTCCTACGTGCTCACTATGAGGTCTCCAGCCTAAATCTGAAACCGGTTTTGAACAAGCTGTCGCTGCGCCAAGTACCGAAGCTAATTCTTCGATCATTCCCCAGTTTTCAGGCCCCTTCAAACCACGTCCACCAGAAACTACAATATCAGCATCGGCGATGGAAACTTTTCCGGAACCCTTTTCTACGGATTCTACCTTTACTCCAAAATCATTATCTTCAATTGATGGATTGAAATCTTCTTCGGTAGCGACGCGATTAATCGCGTCTGTACTAATGAAAACACCATACGAGTTTTTTGCAAGACCAAGTACTTTTATGTCAGTAGCAATTTCGGTGATATTGAAAGCTTTGTTTGAAAATGCATTTCTTTTTACTTGAAAAGGAGCTGTACTTACTGGTAATCCAACCACATTTGAAGCAAATCCAGCTTCCAGGGCTACTGCAACAAGTGATGAAAGGTAAATACTATCTGTAGTTGAGGAAAGCAAAATTAATTTTGCATTTTCTTTTTCAGCAGCTTGTTTGATGGCATCAGCATATGCTTTTGCAGTAAATCCGGATAATTTATCGTTGTTCACTTTTAAAACTTTGTCTACTCCGTATTTTGATAATTCCGAAACATCACCTGCGTTTACTGTTACGGCTGTAACAGTTGTTCCTAATGATTCGGCTACTTTTTTTGCATAAGAAGCTAATTCGAAAGCTACTTTCTTAAATTTTCCTTCTGCATATTCTGCATATATTAATATTGACATAATTTTTTTGTTTAAGTTTCAGGTTTAAAGTTTAAAGTCTTGGAACTGAAAACTGCGACTGAACACGGATTACTAGATTACTTTCGCTTCGTTGTGTAATAAATTGATTAATTCATCTAAATTGTCAGGTGAAATTAATTTCACGGCTGATTTAGGTGCTGGTTTCTCAAATTTCACCGCTTTCGTATTCACTGGAGCTTCTACTGGTTCTAATATGCTTAATACTTTAGTTCTTGCGGTCATAATTCCTCTCATGTTTGGTATACGCAAGTCCTTTTCTTCAACCAATCCTTTTTGGCCTCCAATTATTAAAGGCAATGAAGTGCTTACCGTTTCTTTTCCTCCGTCAATCTCACGCACTGCCTTTACATTAGATCCATCAACTGTAATACTTGTGCAAGAATTTAGGAAGTTGTACCCAAGAATTCCAGCAACCATACCAGGAACCATTCCTCCATTATAATCAAGTGATTCTTTTCCCGCTATGATAACATCGTATGAGCCATTTTTAATTACTTCGGCAAGTTGTTTGGCAACAAAAAAACCGTCTTTAGGAGTTGCGTTTATACGAATGGCTTCGTTTGCGCCTATTGCTAATGCTTTTCTTAAAGTAGGTTCGGTTTCTGGTCCTCCTACATTGACAACAGTTACGGTCGCACCTTGTTGTTCTTGGAACCAAATAGCACGTGTTAAACCAAATTCATCATTTGGGTTGATTACGTATTGTACGCCATTTGTGTCGAATTCAGAGTCACCATTGACGAAATTAATCTTTGATGTAGTATCAGGAACGTGACTGATGCAAACTAATATTTTCATAAGTATGTTTTTTATTATTCTAAATTTCTTTTACAAAATTAGAATAATATTTTGAATAATTTACTATGCGTGCATAATATTTTCAAAAACTATTACGATTTCGTAATTTTAAAGTAAAAGCGGGATGTTTTTTGACAAGAGACTTATTATTTTTGGATTTGAATGAATTAATTAAAAAAAATTAAACAAATGGTGGTCAAATTGTTGCTTTGGGCTTCTCGATTTAATGCTTAAATCCAGAAGGGAAATTGCTTGAAATATACAAATTTTCAATATTATATCGATTTCGTAGCCCGGATAGTAGCGGCATCCTTGTTGTGGTTCCTTTAACCACAACAAGATATAGCGTATAGCCGGAAATAGCTCCTGATTAATTTAAAGTGATTTATGCTTTTAAGTGGTTTAAAATATTTATTTTTGCTTTTCGAAAATTACACACATACAACATACAACTATGAGAACTATACAATTTAGAGAGGCCATTTGCGAAGCGATGAGTGAAGAAATGCGTCGCGATGAGTCCATATACTTAATGGGTGAAGAAGTTGCAGAATATAATGGTGCTTACAAAGCGTCTAAAGGAATGCTTGCTGAATTTGGCGAAAAAAGAGTTATTGATACTCCAATTGCTGAACTTGGTTTTACAGGTATTGCAGTAGGATCAGCAATGAATGGTTGCAGACCAATTGTTGAATATATGACTTTCAATTTCTGTTTAGTAGGGATTGATCAAATAATAAATAACGCTGCCAAAATGCGTCAGATGACAGGTGGGCAATTTAATGTTCCTATTGTTTTTCGTGGGCCAACCGCTTCAGCAGGACAATTAGGAGCGACACACTCACAAGCACTTGAAAACTGGTTTGCGAACACTCCAGGGCTTAAAGTTGTTGTTCCATCAAATGTTTATGATGCTAAAGGTTTGTTGAAATCAGCTATTCGTGATAATGATCCTGTGATTTTCATGGAATCAGAACAAATGTATGGTGATAAAGGGGAAGTTCCAGATGGTGAATATACTATTCCAATTGGTGTTGCTGATATTAAACGTGAAGGAACTGACGTAACGATTGTTTCTTTTGGAAAAATCATTAAAGAAGCTTATATCGCTGCTGATGAACTTGCTAAAGAAGGAATCTCCTGTGAAATCATCGATTTAAGAACAGTTCGTCCTTTGGATTTTGAAACGATTTTAACATCGGTGAGAAAAACAAACAGATTGGTGATTCTTGAGGAAGCTTGGCCTTTTGCAAGTGTTTCTTCTGAGATTACTTATTTAGTTCAAGAGCGTGCTTTTGATTTTCTGGATGCGCCTATTCAACGTATCACTACAGCTGATACTCCGGCACCTTACTCTCCAGTATTGCTTAAAGAATGGTTGCCTAATGCGGGTGATGTTGTAAAAGCGGTTAAAAAAGTATTGTATAAAAAATAGATTTTTTAAGATTTTGATTTTTAGATAAACTTTAACAGTCAACGATCTTAATTTAGAATAATCTAGATTTCTAAATACCTATATTTGAAACTTCATCAATTGTTTATTTGATGAAGTTTTTTTTTTGAATGATTATGAAAAAGCGTTTCTTATTTATCTTATTTTTTTTGTTTGCTTCAGCACATGTTCTTTTTGCACAAACAAAAGTTAGCGGAATTGTTGTAGACAAAGCAGCTCAGCCCATTCCTTTTGCCAATGTTGTTTTTAAAGATTCAAATGAAGGTGTAGTTTCTAATGAAGACGGGCGTTTTTACATCGAATCTGCCAAAACGTATACAGTCATCGTAATATCATCGGTGGGATTTTCTGAAAAGGAAATTACTTTAAATAAACTGGTAAATTACAATTTTAAAATTCAGTTAAACGAAGCCGAAAGCTTGAATGAAGTCGTCATTTTTACGGGTAAAACCTCTAAAAAGAATAATCCGGCACTTGAAATTCTCAGGAAAATTTGGGAGCACAAGCGTAAAAATGGCTTAAATTTATTTGCGCAATACCAAATGGAAAAGTATGAGAAGGTAGAGTTTGATATGAATACCATTGATAGTGCTTTTATGAAAAATAAGCTTTTCAAAGGCATGGAATTTATTTTTAATCAAGTAGATACTTCCAAGATTACAGGGAAAACCTATTTGCCTGTTTTTATAAATGAATCTTTGTATGATGTGTATGGGGATACTAAATTGAAAAAGGTAAAAGAGAAAATGAAAGCCAATAAAACGTCTGGTTTTGAAGGGAATCAACAAATTTTGTCTTTTGTAAAAGATTTATATTCGGATTATAATATCTATGAAAATCACCTTACTTTTTTTGATAAAAGTTTTACCAGCCCATTGTCTACTACAGGCGTTGATGTTTATAATTATGTATTAAGGGATAGCGCGGTTGTTGATAAAAAATGGTGTTACAACATTGTCTTTTATCCCCGTCGTAAAAACGAACTGACTTTCAAAGGTGATTTTTGGGTAAATGATTCCACATTTGCTATCAAAAAAATCAACATGGCCGTTACAAAAAGTGCCAACATCAACTGGATAAAAGATATTTATTTAGAACAGGAATTCGAAGTAATGAATGATTCTGTTTTTCTTTTGACTCGAGATTATATGATGTCGGACTTTGCTTTAAACAAAAAAGAAAAATCAAAAGGACTTTATGGAAAGCGAACCTCTTTCTACAGAAACCACGAATTCAATAAAGAGAAACCAATTTCGTTTTATAAAGAGGAGGTTAATTATGTTGATAAATCGGTTTACGATAAATCAGATGATTTTTGGCATGAAAACCGTTTTGAAAACTTGAGCAAAGATGAATTAGGCGTTTATAAAATGCTTGACACTTTGAAGAACGTTAAAAAATTCAAACAAATAACAAGTTCAGTAATGGTGCTCGCCAGTGGTTATGTACAATTTGGTCATATCGATTACGGGCCTATTTTTTCAACATTTGGATACAATGAAGTTGAAGGTGTTCGTTTGCGCAGTGGCGCAAGAACTTACTTTGGCACTGCTGATACTTGGCGATTACAAGCCTATACTGCCTATGGTTTCAAGGATGGTAAGTTTAAATATGGGTTTTCTGGAAAATGGATGGTTGATAAAAAAAACCGACTTATTTTATCTGGAGGAAACCGGCGTGATGTGGAACAAATAGGTTCGAGTTTGACCTCCTCAACGGATGTTTTGGGTCGAAGTAACGCTTCATCAACGATTTTTTCTTCGGGGAATAATGGTAAACTGACAAACATTAATTTAAGTACCGTTGCTTTAGAAATAGAACCTGTCAAAAATCTAACCTTTCAAACGGGATTCTCGTATCGAACTTTAGAGTCTGCTTCGCCTACATTTAGTTTAGATTACTATACAGATTCAGGGCAGAGAATTACTAAAAGCGAGGTAAAACAATCGGAATTTAATCTTCGAGTAGATTATACGCCTAAAAGAAAGACTATTGGGGTTGCTGTAGAAAGAGATAATGTAGACAGTCCTTTTAGTGAGGTTTTTGTTAATTATAGCCACGGATTTAAAGGGTTGTTGAATAGTGATTTTAAATATGAAAAGATCCAATTGTATTATAAACAACCTATAATAATAGGGCCCTTAGGGCGCTCAAATATTATTTTAGAAGTGGGGAAAACCTTTGGCACAATTCCATTGGGATTAATGAGTGTCATTCCTGGTAACCAAACTTTTTTCTCTAATGAAAACACCTTTAGCAACCTTAATTATTATGAGTTTATATCAGATCAATATACAACATTACAATGGAATCATAATTTTCAAGGGAGGTTGTTTTCTAGAATCCCTTTTATGAGAAAACTGAATTGGAGAGAAATTATTGGGGTAAAAGGAGTTTACGGAACTATTTCGGATGCTAATAGAGCAATTAATGCTTCCGGATTAACCTATAATGCTCCTGACAATGTCTATTGGGAATATCATGCAGGTATTGGAAATATTTTTAAAGTATTCCGCATTGACTTCGCATGGAGAGGCAATTATTTAAACACACCGGATACTAATCGTTTCTCTGTAAAAGGATCGTTTGGATTCTTTTTCTAATGGGAACTTATTTCAGATTCAATTCATACTTTTTTATTTGGAGCTATTTCCAGCTTTACACTATATCTTTTTATAAGGCGAAGAAAAATCGCCTTATAAAAAGGATGCCGTTTCCATCTGGGCTAAAAAAATCAGATTATGCAACAAGCCATTGACTATCTTTTAGAAAAAGAAACTATTTTCAAAGAAATTATTGAACAATATGGGATGCCAACCATTCCAATAAGGCCACAAGGATTTGAAACTTTGGTGTTGTTAATTTTAGAACAGCAAGTATCCATAGATTCAGCCAAGGCGACTTTTTTAAAGTTAAAGGCCAAAGAAAAGAACTTTGTACCTTTGGCACTTCTTACTTTATCAGATGAAGAGTTTAGAAATCTTGGCGTAAGCCGCCAAAAAACATCTTATATTAAAGCGTTGTCAACTGCAATACTGAATAAAGATATTGATTTAGAAAGTTTGTCGTCCAAAACCGCTCAGCAAGTTCGACAAGAGCTCATTAAGATAAAAGGAATTGGAAATTGGACTATCGATATCTATTTAATGTTTTGCCTTCAAGAGCCAGATTTACTGCCATTAGGAGATATTGCGGTAGTAAATACCATAAAAGAATTACTGGATATTCATAATAAAGAAGACATGGAAGTTCATACTACAAAATGGAGTCCGTATCGTTCCGTGGCTACCTATCTTTTGTGGCATCATTATTTGAACAAAAGAAATCGAACGGTGGTTTACTAAAGTGCTGTTTGTTAAAATTTAATGAAGAGATAACATTGATTTTTTATTGTTGAAAGAGATTCTTTACTTATTTTTGCATCCATAAATATAGAAAAGAAAACAAAAATGACAGCAGACAAATTAACAACTTTCGATGTCTTAATCGAAATACCAAGAGGAAGTAGAAATAAATACGAATATGATTTCGAAATAAAAAGAATGCGTTTTGACAGAATGTTATTCTCGTCAATGATGTATCCAGCTGATTACGGATTTATTCCTGAAACTTTAGCATTAGACGGAGATCCATTAGATGTTTTGGTTTTAGTAAACGAGCCAACTTTTCCTGGATGTGTAATGGAAGTAAAACCTATCGGTGTTTTCCACATGGCAGATGATAAAGGACCAGATGAAAAAGTTATCTGTGTACCGGTTTCAGATCCAATTTGGAATTCATTAGAAAATTTATCAGATATCAATCCTCACTTATTAAAAGAGATTGAGCATTTCTTTCAAGTGTACAAAGATTTGGAAAATAAAGTAGTAGATGTAGAAGGATGGGGAGATGTTAACGAAGCCTTTGCAATTATCAAAGAATGTACAGATCGTTTCAACGCAATTGAAAATAAACCAGAAGGATTGTTTAGTATTAAATAATTTTCATCTATAATTTTTACAAAAAAAGCAATATTCCGTTAGGAGTATTGCTTTTTTGTTTAAATTCGTTTGGTAAAATTACTAATACTAACCAAAAACCAAAAGAAATTTATGAATACAATAATGATTTACTTGCCAATAGTTATGGCAATTGTAGGACTTCTGTTCATGTGGGTTAAAAGAGCTTGGGTATTAAAACAAGACGCTGGAGATGGTAAGATGAAAGAGATTTCAGATTATATTTACGAAGGTGCATTAGCTTTCCTTAAAGCAGAATATAGGTTATTGGCTTTCTTCGTAGTAGGAGCAAGCATCGTTTTAGCCGGAGTTTCATTTGTCGTTCCTACAACACATATATTAATAGTAGTTGCTTTTGTTTTCGGAGCATTTTTCTCGGCCTTGGCGGGAAACATGGGAATGAAAATTGCAACAAAAACCAATGTTAGAACAACACAAGCTGCCCGTACCAGTTTGCCACAAGCTTTAAAAGTTTCTTTTGGTGGTGGGACAGTAATGGGGTTAGGTGTTGCAGGTTTAGCCGTTCTTGGTTTAACCTCTTTCTTTATTTTCTTTTTCCATTTTTTCATGAATGGTGTTTGGACCTCTTCTGAAGACATGACCAAAGTGTTGGAGACATTAGCAGGTTTTTCTCTTGGAGCAGAATCTATTGCTTTGTTTGCTCGTGTTGGTGGTGGTATTTATACAAAAGCTGCCGATGTTGGTGCTGATTTAGTGGGAAAAGTAGAAGCTGGAATTCCCGAAGATGACCCTCGTAATCCGGCTACAATTGCAGATAATGTTGGGGATAATGTGGGTGATGTTGCCGGAATGGGTGCCGATTTATTTGGTTCTTATGTAGCGACAGTTTTGGCAGCTATGGTTCTGGGTAATTATGTTATCAAAGATATGGGTGGGAAAATTGAGGATGCCTTTGGCGGAATCGGACCCATTTTACTACCAATGGCAATCGCCGGTTTTGGAATATTATTTTCTATCATCGGAACCATGTTGGTTAAAATTACGGATACTAATGCAAAAGAAAAACAAGTGCAAAAAGCGTTAAATATTGGAAACTGGGTTTCTATAGCTTTAACTGCAATTGCTTGTTTCTTTTTAGTTCAATATATGTTGCCTTCAACCATGAAAATGGAGTTTTATGGAGAAGGGATACAAGATATCTCATCGATGAGAGTTTTCTATGCAACCATCGTAGGATTAGTGGTTGGAGCTACAATTTCATCTGTTACAGAATATTACACGGGATTAGGGACTAAACCAGTAATGGCAATTGTACAAAAATCGAGTACTGGAGCTGGGACAAATGTAATTGCAGGTTTGGCAACAGGAATGATTTCTACGTTTCCAACCGTTTTGTTGTTTGCTGCTGCCATTTGGACTTCTTATGCTTTTGCAGGATTTTATGGTGTGGCTTTAGCAGCTTCGGCCATGATGGCAACAACGGCTATGCAACTGGCAATTGATGCTTTTGGCCCCATATCGGATAATGCAGGTGGAATTGCTGAAATGAGTGAACTACCAAAGGAAGTGCGTACAAGAACGGATATTTTGGATTCTGTTGGAAATACAACTGCTGCAACAGGAAAAGGTTTCGCTATTGCTTCAGCTGCATTGACCTCATTAGCTTTATTTGCGGCGTACGTAACTTTTACCGGAATTGACGGGATTAATATTTTCAAAGCGCCTGTTTTAGCGATGTTGTTTGTTGGTGGAATGATACCCGTTGTTTTCTCTGCTTTAGCGATGAATTCTGTTGGAAAAGCTGCGATGGATATGGTGTATGAAGTACGTCGTCAGTTTAGAGAAATTCCGGGAATTATGGAAGGAACCGGAAAACCGGAATATGCTAAATGTGTTGATATTTCAACCAAAGCCGCTTTACGCGAAATGATGTTGCCAGGAATTTTGACTATCGGTTTTCCAATAGCAATTGTTTTACTTGGTAAATTAGTTTATGGAGACAACAACCAGTTAATTGCTGAAATGTTAGGAGGATATATGGCTGGAGTTACTGTATCTGGTGTGCTTTGGGCCGTTTTCCAAAACAATGCAGGTGGTGCTTGGGATAATGCTAAAAAATCCTTCGAAGCAGGGGTGTTAATTAACGGTGAAATGACATACAAAGGCTCTGATGCGCACAAAGCAGCTGTAACTGGAGATACTGTTGGTGATCCGTTCAAAGATACTTCTGGACCATCGATGAATATTTTGATTAAATTAACTTGCTTAATCGGTCTTGTAATTGCACCAATTTTGGGTAACGGAAGTCATACCATTTCTGATAAAGCATCTTGTTGTGTGGCTTCAGGTAAATGTATTTCAATGTCAGCAGAAGAATGTAAAGCTAAAGGTTGTACAAATAAAACCTGTGAACACATGAATGCAGAAGCGATGTCAACTCATATGATTTCTAAAGAAGTTTCGATTCAAAAAACTAATGCCAATGGTATGGTTGTGGCTACAGTAACGACCACCATAAATGGTAAAGTGGATACGCAAGTTTTCGAGGGAACTGATGAAGAAGTTCAGGCGAAAATCGATGCTTTGAAATAATAAGCTAAAAGCATATAAATAAAATGCCTCACAATTGTGAGGCATTTTTGTTTGAAATTATAAAATTATTGTTCTAATGCATATTCTTTGATTAAAGTTGAAGCTGGAATATGAAGTGTTTCTGTTAAAACTCTAATTTGTTTAATAGTTAAAGCTCTTCTACGTTTAAAAATTTCAGTTACTCTCGAGCGGCTATTCAAAATAATGCCTAAATCGGCATCTGTAAGTCCGTTTTGTTCCATCATGAACTTAATCGCTTCAATTGGGTCGGGTTCAGGAATTGGGTAATGTATTTGTTCATACTTTTCTATCAGTGTAACTAAAATATCCAATTCGTCTCCTTCATTGGTATTAGGTTTAGCGTCAAAAAGAAGGTTTACCCTTTCTAAAGCTAAATCATAATCTTTTTCTGTTTTTATAGGATTTATTTCCATTTTTTATAAGTTTTTAATGTCTTTCAAATTATCATATTCAGGATGAGTCCCTATAAATAATATATAGACAATTTGTGTTACATAATTAATTTTTACGATTAACCGATAATGATTGCCACAAATATTGAAAACCACTTTGTTGTTACCTACAAAATCTGCTGAGCCAAAAATTGATTTTACATCATTGGAATTGGTGAAAATATTTTTGTCAATAACTTGATACCAAGACAATAATTGTTGTTTTGAACTTGGATATTTTTCCCAAAAATGCTGTAAAGTTCTTTTAGCAATTATTCTCATACGTTACTTTGAATACCAAAGATAATTAAAAATTCCCTATTTGGGAAAAATGATGATTTGTACTTTAAAATTTTTATTTAGAGATTTTTAAATCTTTGATTAATTCAATAGGTTCTACTTCAAGGGCTGACGCAATTTTAAAAAACAAATTCATTGTCATACCTTGATTTTTATCAAAAATTAAGCGGATAGCTTTTTCATCACAACCTACTTTTTTTGCAAACTGAAGTTTATTCCCTTTATATTTTTCCATAAAGAGAATATAGATTCTTTGGGTTAAGGTTTCCTTTATATAATCTAGTTGTGTTTGCACTAAACAAATAAAACCATCAAAAAGAAAATAATCGATTTTATCATTCGGAGTTTTATCCGAAAATTCTATATTTGGACAAAGTAAAAAATAAATGCCTACACTACATTGGATTGGTAAAGACAAAATCATCAATCATCATCAAGAAGTTCCTTATAAAGTCCTAAATCACGAATATGGTTTTTCTGAAAACGGAAAGATCGAAACTCCTACTGATTGTGGAAGTCTCATTATCAATGGCGATAATCTAGAAGCCTTAAAATCATTATTACCCAAATACGAAGGAAAAGTTAATTGTATTTACATCGATCCGCCCTACAATACAGGAAATGAAAGCTGGGTTTATAACGACAATGTCAATTCTCCAAAAATTAAAAAATGGTTGGGAAAAGTGGTGGGCAAAGAAAGTGAAGATTTAACGCGACACGACAAATGGTTGTGTATGATGTATCCCAGACTAAAATTGCTTCATAAACTATTGGCTAAAGACGGTGCGATTTTTATTTCTTGTGATGATAATGAACAAGCGAATCTTAAAATAATTTGTGATGAAATTTTTGGAATTTCAAATTTTGTTACAAGTATTCATTGGAAAAGAAGCGAAAGTCAAAATAATAATTCCAACTTATTATCAATTGTAGGAGAGTTTATAGTTTGCTATGTTAAAAATAAGAATGGAAAAGTTTTTAATAAATCTGAATTACAAAACACTGCATTAAAAGAATATAGATATGAAGATCAAATAGGAAAATTTAGAAGAGGTACAATTGTAGATAATAGTAGAGGAAAACATTTACTTGAGGTTGTTTCGCCATCTGGTCAAACCAAAACTATAAAAAGCATAAGAAATAGAGATTTTTTTGATGAAAAAAGTAATCAAGATTTGATTTATTGGACAGAAACAGGAACACCTTATCTTAAATTATATCTGGATAATTCAGAAGGACAAATTTCTAGTAATTGGTTCGATAATGTTGGAGTTAATGAAGATGCTTCAGAGGAGTTGACTAAAATGGGTTTGATTTTTCCTTTTTCAAAACCTTACACTTTAATTGATAAAATAATTAAAATTTCCACAAACAAAAACTCCATAATCCTAGACAGCTTCGCTGGTTCAGGAACAACAGCCCACGCCGTTTTAAACTTAAACAAACAAGACGGAGGTAATCGTAAATTCATTTTAATAGAAATGGAAGATTATGCTGAAACCATTACTGCCGAGCGTGTCAAAAGAGTCATCAATGGTTATGCCGATAAAGAAGGAACTGGAGGTAGTTTTGATTATTACACCTTAGGCGAACCGCTTTTTGACGAAAACAATAACTTAAACGAAACGGTTAGCATCGATAAAATAAGAGAATACGTTTGGTTTACCGAAACCCGATGTTCTTATTCCCCTCCATTGGAGGGGTGTCCGCAGGACGGGGTGGTTTTTTTAGGAACCCACAACGACACCAGCTATTATTTTATCTACGAAAAAGACAATTTAACCACGCTAGATTATGAATCTTTAGCTCAATTTGTCCAACAAAAAGCGGAACGCTATATTATTTATGCCGATAATTGTTTGTTGCCTGAAACTTTTATGAGAGATAAAAACATTGAATTCAAGAAAATTCCAAGAGATATAACTCGTTTTTAATTATGGAACTAAAAACCTACCAAAAGCAAGTTATTGACGATTTGCAACTTTATTTTGAGTATTTGCAAAACCATAAAAAAGCGGATAAAGCTTTCAATTCTTTTTGGCAGGAAAAAGTGGGTTTCTATAATCCATTAACTGGCGAAGGAATGCGCCCGTATCAAAACACCGTTCCAAATGCAGTACATTTAAGTATAAAAGTGCCAACTGCAGGAGGGAAAACTTTTATTGCTTGCAATGCGTTGAAAACTATTTTTGATGCAATGCCAGATACTAAGGCAAGAGCGGTTGTTTGGTTGGTACCCTGGAGCAATTTATTAGATCAAACGGTACGAAATCTTTCGAATCCCGATCATCCATATTGTCAGAAATTGAACTCATTGTTCAATCACCGAGTTCAAGTGTATGAAAAACGGGATTTATTACAAGGGGCTAATTTCAATCCATCATCGGTACAAGAACAATTGAGTATTATGGTGGTGAATTTTGCGTCCATAAGAGCCAAGAATAAAGAGGATAGGAAATTTAATGAACAAAATTCTAATTTATCCAGTTTTTCAGATTCTATTGATGATGAAATTGTTTTAGAGGGTACAGAAAAAGAAGCGTTAATCAATGTCATAAGAAGCTTAAATCCAATTTTAGTTGTTGACGAAAGTCATAATGCCGAAAGTGATTTGAGTGTCGAAATGTTGAATAATCTCAACCCAAGTTTTATTTTAGATTTGACCGCAACGCCTAAGCAAAATGCTAATATTGTGAGTTTAGTTTCGGCTATTGAACTCAAAAAAGAGCATATGGTTAAGTTGCCGGTTATCGTTTATAATCATCAAAACATAGAAGGCGTTATAGAAAGTGCGTTGCATTTGCAAAATAAACTGGAAACAGAGGCTAAAATTTTGGAAGAAAATGGAGGAAAGTACATTCGTCCAATAGTTTTGTTTCAGGCACAATCCAAAGGAAAAGAAGATAATACCACTTTTGACAAATTGAAAGCCCAATTGATTGCTGTTGGAATTCCAGAAGAACAAATCAAAATCAAAACTGCCAATAAAGACGAGTTGAAAAATGAGGATTTAATGAGTGCGGCTTGTCCTGTTCGTTATATTATTACCATTAATGCGTTGAAAGAAGGTTGGGATTGCCCGTTTGCTTATATCTTGGCTTCCTTGGCTGATAAATCTTCGGAAGTTGATGTTACGCAGATTTTGGGACGTGTTTTACGCCAACCCTATGTGATGAAACATAACAGCACGATGTTGAATTTATCGTATGTAATTACGGCTTCGGTTAAGTTTCAAAACACTTTGCAAAATATTATCAAAGGATTGCAGCAATCCGGTTTTAGCGAAAAAGATTATCGAGAAAAAGACGTTATGCCAGAATTTGTAAAAGAAGAAGTGAAGCAAGAAACATTAGATAATTTCTTTTTTCCTGAGCAGATAGGAGTTGTAGAAGAAGGTTTGATTGATATTCAAAAAATTCATTTCAATCCCAATGAAATGAGTAACTCTCCTAATATTGCTGTATTTGAAATGGAAAAAATGGCAATTGAAGATAGTCTAAAAATGGAGATTCAAATTGCCAATCAGGAAAATTCAAATACAGTTCAACAAATTTATTCTGAAGTGGGAATGAAAGTGAAACAATATAAAATGCGTGAAAGTGTTGCTGAACAAGCTTCGGCAATTGTATTACCAAAATTTGTAGTTGAAGTTCCTCAAAATGAATTTCTTTTAATGGAACAAGGCGACACGCAATTGTTAGACAGGGTGAATCTTTTGAAAGATTTTAAGCTTTCGGATAAAGATATTCAAATCCCTTTTAAAAGTATTTCTTCGGATTTATATAAAATTGATACTGAAAAAACGAATGATGGCGGTTATAAAATGGTTTCGTTCAAAATAGAGAATGTAGTTCAAGAAAAAATGACGGAATACATTTTAGCTAAACCTAAAGAAGGACAAATTAAAGATTTAGCGCATTTTGTAGTCAAGCAAATTGATAAATTACCACCTATTGCCGATAATGAAATTAAGAAATACGTCACTAGAATTTTAGAGAATATGTCCGCACAGGAGTTGATAGATTTCAATCAATATAAACTGACGTATTCTGATTCTATTAAAGATAAAATCAATCAATTAGCCGATATTTATGCAGAAGAGAAGTTTAATGATTGGCTCGAAATCCCTAAAATTAAAACAGAACCCAATTGGAAATTTGAAAAAGCCATAATTCCAACAAGAATTGGAAATGACATTGGTAATTCATTGTATGTTCACGAAGGTGATATGAATGGATTAGAAGAGCAATTTATTTTGGAAATTTCCAGTTCATCAAATATTGCTTTTTGGCATCGCAATTTGGGCAGAGGAAAAGGTTTTGCATTGAATGGTTATAAATCGAATCATTATCCTGATTTTATTTTGGTTACTAAAACCAATAAAGTAATCGTTGTGGAAACCAAAGGTTCCCATTTGAATAATCCTGATACGGCTGCAAAATTAAGGTTAGGGAAATCTTGGGCCAGACTTTCGGGAACTAATTATAATTATATGATGGTTTTTGATAAAAATGCGATTGATGGTGCTTATAATTTAGAGAAAGCAATAAGCTTGATAAAACAAATGTAGATTAATGGAAATACTTGTAATAAAAAAATGCTTCACAATTATGAAGCATTTTTTTGTTGTGTAAATCTAAAATAACCCATTTAGCTCCGCATCGATACGATTAAATATGTTTCCTAAATCTTCTGGATTATCCACAAAATTAATATTGTCAACATCTATAATTAATAATTTACCTCGGTCATAGGTATGAATCCAGGCTTCATAACGTTCATTCAGTCGGCTTAAATAGTCAATAGAAATGGTAGATTCGTAATCACGCCCGCGTTTGTGTATTTGACCTACAAGATTTGGGATAGAGCTTCTCAAATAAATTAATAAATCAGGGGCTTTAACCGTTGATTCCATTAATTCGAAAAGAGAAGAATAGTTTTGAAAATCACGATTTGTCATTAAACCCATGGAGTATAGATTGGGGGCAAAAATATGTGCATCTTCATAAATCGTTCTGTCTTGAATAACTTTTTTGCCACTCTCCCGAATTTGCATTATTTGACGAAAACGGCTATTCAAGAAATAAATCTGCAGATTAAAAGACCAACGCTCCATTTGATGATAGAAATCATCCAGATATGGATTGTCAACTACATCTTCAAAATGGGGTTCCCACTTAAAATGTTTAGCCAATAATTGTGTTAAAGTTGTTTTTCCTGAGCCAATGTTTCCTGCTACTGCTATGTGCATTACGGTATTGTGATTTTATAATTTGTAATTCCTTCAAATGTAAAAATAGATAAAATTTGGTCTTTGTAGCTGAATTTTTTAAACGTTTTTTCTGAAATTTCAATTTCGAATTTTTGATTCTTTTCAATGTCTTCAATTGTCAGAATGGAGTTCTTGGAAAAGATAAATTGATTGTCGTTGATGATTTCTATCGAATCAAAATCAGATGTTTTTCCTTTCTTTGTTATTTTTCCAAAAATGTCACAGGAAAACCAATTGTTTTTATCATCTATCCAATAAAAAGCATTGAAATTTGATTGATAGTATTTTATGCTTTCCGGGAAAGAAGTGGAAATTACTTTGTAGTCATTTTTTAAATAATCATAAAGTCCAATTTGCTGATTCAAAATGTTGTAAACCCATAATTGGTTCTGAGAAGCTATTCCTATAGCGTTCACAACTATTGGAATTAGATTTTCTGAGAAGTTTATTTTCTGAGTTTCGTTCAGTTGATTGTCAAGTAGAATAACAGTATTGAAATTTTCGTAGAACAAAACAATTTTTAAAGGATTTAGTAAATCTACTTTCGTGATTTTTCCCAATGTAATGTTTTTGTATTCTAAAGATTCGTTGTCTTTTATTTTAGAAAAGACATTGTTCTTAATCGTATAGTAGGAGCCAAATTGATCGTATCCTAAAAATTGATCGGCGTCAATAGTTACCTGATTTATCTTCGAAGAAAGTAGTTTTTGGTTTTGTCCAAATGCAATCGAGATTGTAGTAAAGCAGCAAAATAGAATCAGGTTTCTCATAATTCAAGCAAATTACAAAAAAAGTGCAAAACTATTAGTTTTTGACTATTAAGTTAAATTTTTCTGCTTGCTGTTTTTTTAGCTTACTAGTGCTAAAATAAAAACCCAGCTCAATCGAGCTGGGTCATATGTATAAATAGAATTGTAATTTTTACAATCCAAATGCTGTTTTGACTTGGTCTACGAAATCTAATTTTTCCCAAGTAAACAATTCAACAGTGACTGTTTTTTCGTTTCCACCTGGAGCAGAGAAAGTTTTAGTTACCGTTTCTGGAGTACGTCCCATATGTCCGTAAGCTGCAGTTTCACTGTAAATTGGATTTCTTAATTTTAAACGTTGCTCTATAAAGTAAGGACGCATATCAAAAATAGCTTCTACTTTTTTAGCAATTTCACCATTGGTTAAATTCACTTTTGAAGTTCCGTAAGTATCAATAAAAATACCCATTGGTTTTGCAACTCCAATTGCATAAGAAACTTGAACTAAAATTTCATCTGCAACACCTGCTGCAACTAAGTTTTTAGCGATATGACGAGTTGCATAAGCAGCACTTCTGTCTACTTTACTTGGGTCTTTTCCAGAGAATGCACCACCACCGTGAGCACCTTTTCCACCATATGTATCAACAATAATTTTTCTTCCTGTAAGTCCAGTATCTCCGTGAGGTCCTCCAATTACGAATTTTCCTGTTGGATTAATATGGTATTGGATTTTATCATTGAATAAATGAGCATGCGCAGGATTTTTAGCAATAATCCTTGGAATCAAAATTTCAACGATGTCTTTTTTGATTTTTGCTAACATTGTAGCTTCTTCATCAAAATCATCGTGTTGTGTAGAGATTACAATTGCATCAATACGAGTTGGCTTATTGTCATCACTATATTCTAAAGTTACTTGAGATTTAGCGTCAGGACGTAAATATGTAATTTCGTTATTTTCACGTCTTAAAATAGCTAATTCCTGCAATAATTTATGAGATAAATCAAGTGCCAATGGCATATAATTTTCTGTTTCATTAGTTGCATAACCAAACATCATTCCTTGGTCTCCGGCTCCTTGCTCTTCAGGGTTTTTTCTGTCGACACCTTGATTGATATCAGCGGATTGTTCATGAATAGCCGAAAGAATACCGCAAGAATTGGCTTCAAACATGTATTCGCTTTTCGTGTAACCAATTTTCTTGATTACATCACGAGCGATTTGTTGTACATCTAAATAGGTGTTAGATTTTACTTCACCTGCTAAAATTACTTGACCTGTAGTCACTAATGTTTCACAAGCTACTTTTGATTCTGAATCAAATGCTAAAAAATTATCAATTAATGCGTCTGAAATTTGATCTGCAATTTTGTCTGGATGTCCTTCGCTCACAGATTCTGACGTAAATAAATATGCCATAATAAATATAAATTTAAAATTAAGGGAGGAAAATAATTGCTGGAAAATACTAAAGGAGAGTTTCTGCTTTAGCATTTTTTCTACTGAAAATTTTTCAGCATCCATAATGAATTCGTTTCATTATGAAGAGGTTGCAATCAGTTCAAATTTTTCCTCTTGTATTCGAGTGCAAATGTATGAAACCATTTTGAATTGCAAATTAATCTTTTGTTTTTTTTAATTTAAATGAAGAAATTTAACATATTCTACTATTTCTATAGAGTTTATAAAATAAATTGATTTTTGTTTGGTAGATTCAAAAAAAGTTTGCAATTTTGCCTCATCAAATAAGGAAAAAATGAAATTAGTTACTATCAATATGTGTTGCATGATGCCGGAATCTTCCGCAGAGGGTACTATTGTGTAGTTTTAAATTTTAAAAATATATAAGTAAGACCTCTGCTAACCGCAGAGGTTTTTTTATTTTATGTTGAATCCATGATTTGAAAATTTAAAGAAGTAAAAAGAAATAAAAAGAAAGATAAATTCAATTTTGTCAAACTGATAAATAAAACCAATGATTAAAACAGTAGTAAATAAAGTGATGATGTGTTGTATGATGCGTATGTGCATCCCAATCTACTATTGCCAAAAGTGAAAGATAGAATCTTTGTTATAGTTCCAACTATAAGTCCTTTTGGTAAGCCATCCAAAAGGACTTTTTTTTACTCAATAATCTGAAAAATCAATAATCTGAAAAATCAATAAGTTCACAATCTAAAATTAATAATACTAACATTAAAATCTAAACATCATGAGCACACAAAAATTTGCAACAAACGCACTACACGCAGGACACGACGTAACAAAAAACGCAGGAACTAGAGCCGTTCCTATTTATCAAACTAGTTCGTATGTTTTCAATAACTCGGAACATGCCGCCAATCTTTTTGGTCTTGCTGAACCCGGATTTATCTATACAAGATTGAATAATCCAACAAATGACATTCTGGAGCAGCGACTAGCTACTTTAGAAGGCGGGATTGGAGCAGTAGTTACCGCATCAGGAACTGCCGCAATTGCCACAACGTTATTGGTATTGCTAAAAGCGGGTGATCATATTGTGGCTTCCAACAGTTTGTATGGCGGAACGTATAATTTATTAAAAGTTACTTTGCCAAGGTTAGGGATTACCACCACGTTTGTAGATCCATCTAATCCGGCTAATTTTAAAAATGCTGTCCAAGAAAATACCAGAGCATTTTTTGTAGAATCTTTGGGGAACCCCAAATTAGATGTATTGGATTTGAAAGCTATTTCGGCTGAAGCCAAAGCATTCAAAGTACCTTTTATTGTTGATAATACGGTTGCGTCTCCGTATTTATTGAACCCAATTCAATATGGAGCCGATATTGTCATTCACTCTTTGACGAAATACATAACCGGTAACGGAACTTCCCTGGGAGGTGTTATTATTGATGCAGGAAAATTCGATTGGGCAAATGGGAAATTTCCAGAATTCACAGAACCTTCTGCGGGTTATCACGGGTTAGTGTATCACGAAGCACTTGGGAATGCCGCTTTCATCGCTAAAGTTCGTATAGAAGGGTTGCGAGATTATGGTGCTGCTTTGAGTCCGTTCAATGCTTTTCAAATCATTCAAGGGTTAGAAACTTTAGAAATGCGTGTCAAAAGACATAGCGAAAATGCTTTGGCTTTGGCCCAATGGTTGGAAATTCAGGACGAAGTGGCTTGGGTAAACTATCCGGGATTGAAATCAAGTAAATATTATCTTTTAGGTCAGGAATATTTGCCAAAAGGACAAAGCGGGGTAGTTACTTTTGGATTAAAAGGAGGATTTGAAGCTGCCAAAAAAGTAGCCGATGAAACTAAAATATTCTCTCTTTTGGCTAATATTGGTGATACAAAATCACTGATTATTCATCCTGCCAGTACCACACACCAGCAATTGTCTGACGAGGAACAAATTGCAACGGGAGTTTCTAAAGACTTAATCCGTCTTTCTGTTGGTTTAGAAGATATTGAAGATTTAAAAGCCGATTTAAAAGCTGTTTTCGAAACGATTAATAAGTCGTAATTAGTTTAGTCTTTTTGCTTTAGTTCTCTAATATATATTAGGTAAAAACCATAGTGTAAATTATTTTTAAACTTTATTTGGAAAATTCAAAAACAATTACCATATTTGTTACAGCAAAAAAAAACAAAGATGAAATTTAATGTGTGCAATATGTCAAAAGCCATTCAGGATAAATCCTGCGGGTCGCTTATTGCTTAAGTTTAAATTAAAAATTTATATAGCAAAAGCCTCCCAGATAACGGGAGGCTTTTTTTTTGGAAATGCATCAGTTGTAATTTTTTAAACATAAAAAAACAAGAATAAAATGAATACGTTAAATCAACAGAAAATAAATAATTTAAAGGCCACAAAAATGATTTGTGTCAATGTCATTATGTGTATTTATGTCTGTTGATTCCAAAAGTATAAGTTTATAACACAACTTAAAACCCTTTTGGATATGTATCTAAAAGGGTTTTTTTTATTTATTCTGAATTTGCTTCAGAATCTATAAATTAATCAAAAGAAAAAAATAATAGCTAATATCTTAAAATTATGAGAACATTAAAAAATTTCCCAAGAACCTTTCGGTTACTAAAAAACTTTAGTTTCAGGAATAGAACAGAAAATAACAATGATTTGAAAAATGATTTGATTCATCCAAGATTTGAAGTGTCAAAAAACGATCCTTTGGCACAAAAAATAGTATCAAATTCTTTACTTTTTCTAATGTATTCAGAAGAGAATGAAGAACTGTTTATTTAAAGATTCGAATTTCAAGATCGGTTTTGAATCTGTAAAATTGTTGCTTAAAGTGTTTTTTCGACGAAGTAGAACGCCTAATATTGGTATTATTTCTTCGTCGGAAAGGCAATTGTGGGTTGTTTTTCCAGATTGTTTTTCAATGTAACAATTAGAATCAATTTGTATAAAAATTTGTTTCTTAAAAAAAATAGTAGTTAATTTGTGCCTTTAAGTTCAGAACTGTATTGAAATGTTATAAAGAAAGGCAGAGGGATTAGACCCGATGAAGCCTTAGCAACCCTTCGATTTATCGAAGAAGGTGCTGCATTCTACCACATCATAATGTGGAAAGATAACACTAAGAATTCTCCTAGTTTACTTCTAGCTTTCTTTCTAATATTTCCAGACACAAATCAAAAAATCATAAAAGATTTGAAATTGGAAAATAAACCAACACCTATTACATTACAAAATTTCACTACCGAAAGTGGTGCTTTTTATGCTACCTTAAACTTAAGTTTTCAAGTTTTTGGTCCGGCTTTACATACAGCTCCAATAGTTTTGGTAAATCATGCATTGACTGGAAATTCCCAAGTTGTGGGAGAAAACGGTTGGTGGAATGATTTAATTGGTGAAAACAAAACCATAGATACAAATAAATATACGATACTGGCTTTTAACGTTCCCGGAAATGGTTTTGATGCTACCATCATTGAAAATTATTTGGATTTTAATGCCAGAGATATTGCCAGAATTTTTATTGAAGGCGTTCATTTTCTTAAAATAAAACAACTGTACGCTATAATTGGCGGATCGGTTGGTGGAGGAATTGCTTGGGAAATCGCGGCTTTGGAACCAAAAATCACACAGCATTTAATTCCTATTGCGACAGATTGGAAATCGACAGATTGGTTGATTGCCAATTGCTTTTTGCAGGAGCAAATTCTAAATAATTCTTCGAAGCCAATTGAAGATGCTCGGATTCATGCGATGCTTTGTTATAGAACTCCAGAATCGTTCAAGTCAAAATTTGACAGAACTACTAATGCCGAATTAGCCATTTTTAATATTGAAAGCTGGTTGTGTCATCATGGTGAAAAACTCCAAAAACGATTCCAGCTTTCCTCTTATAAAATGATGAATCAATTGCTTAAAACAATCGATATTACACGAAATAGAGGGTCATTTGAATCAATTGCTTCCAAAATTGAAGCTGATATTCATATCATAGGAATCGATTCTGATTTGTTTTTTACGGTAAGTGAAAATAGAGCGACTTATGAAGAATTAAAAAAATATAAAAACAATATTACCTATCAAGAGATTGTTTCCATTCACGGACACGATGCTTTTTTGATAGAATACAAACAATTAGATAATTTGCTTGCTTCTATTTTTTAGAGCGCACAATATAAAATACATACAATGAAAATATTAAAATTTGGAGGTAAATCTCTATCGAATGGCGAGGGAATAAACAAAGTTGTCGCTATTATTACGGATAAAGTAAATCAAGGAGAAAAAATTGCTATAGTAGTTTCGGCAAGAGGAAATGCTACAGATGAATTGGAAGAAATTTTAGGAGTTGCTTCTAAAAATGCTAATTATAAAGAATTATTTGAAAACTTTAAAAAATACCAACAAGACGATTATGATGAAGTTGATTTGTCAGAAGAATTCAATGTTCTTGAAAAACTTTTTGAAGGCGTAAGTTTGATAGGAGATTACAGTAATAAAATTAAAGATCAAGTGCTTTCAAAAGGGGAGTTGCTTTCTGCAAAATTACTGACGGCTATCTTAATTAAAAATGGAGTAAATGCGCGTTTTGCTGATTCAAGAGAATTAATTAAAACGGATTCGAAATTTGGAGATGCACAACCTTTGGAACAACTTTCCAAGAAAAACGTAATCAATTATTTCAAACAAAATAACGGAACAACTGTAAATATTGTTACTGGATTTATTGGTTCAAACAGTAAAAATGACACGACAACTTTAGGAAGAAACGGAAGTAATTATACCGCTTCATTGATTGCTAATTATATTGATGCCGAAGAACTACAGAATTACACCCATGTTGACGGAATTTATACTGCGAATCCAGATTTAGTTGCTGATGCTAAAAAAATTGATCATTTGACTTTTAACGAGGCAAATGAATTGGCAAATTTTGGAGCAACGATACTGCATGCCAAAACGATTATTCCTTTATTGGAAAAAAACATTCCGCTTCGTATTTTAAATACTTTTAATCACGAAAATAAAGGGACATTAATCACTTCTAATTCTAATAAAGAAGGAATTAAAACACTTTCAGTTCTTGAAAATGTGTCATTGGTAAATCTGGAAGGAAGAGGTTTGCTTGGAAAAACTGGTGTTGATGCCCGTATTTTTAGAGTGATGGGAGACAATGATATCAGCGTAAGTATTATTTCTCAAGGTTCTTCTGAAAGAGGAATTGGATTGGTAGTTGACGCTGATAAGGCGACAAAAGCAATGATTGAATTGGAGAAAGAATTCGAAAATGATTTCTACTCGAAGGATGTGAATAAAATTACGGTTACTGATAATGTTTCGGTGATTTCTATCATTGGTCAGGATTTGAGTACGTTCCATAAGCCTTATACGGCATTGATAAAAAATAAAATTATCCCTATACTTTTCAATAACACTGTTACGGGTAAAAACGTGAGTTTGGTGGTTAAAAAATCGCAACTTCACAAAGCGTTAAATGTAATTCACGGAGAGATTTTTGGAGTTTCTAAGAAAATTAATATTGCCATTTTTGGACATGGTTTAGTTGGAGGAACGTTGATTAATCAAATACTGGAATCAGCAACAACGATTGAGAAAAGGAAAGATATTAAATTGAATGTATTTGCAATCGCTAATTCAAAAAATGTGCTTTTAAATAAAAATGGCGTTACTCCAAATTGGAGAAATGAAATTCAAAATAATGGTTTTTCGTACACAATTAATGATATAATTGCTTATGCAAATGAGCATCATTTAGAAAATTTAATTGCTATTGATAATACGGCAAGTCCTGCTTTTGTAGAAAATTATATTTCTTTGGTAGAAAGTGGTTTCGATTTGATTTCTTCTAATAAAGTAGCGAATACATTAAGTTATAGTTTTTATAAAAAACTAAGAAAAGTATTAGCCGACAATCAAAAGAGTTATTTGTATGAGACGAATGTTGGAGCGGGATTACCATTGATTGATACGATAAAATTGTTGCATCTTTCAGGAGAAAATATCACAAAGATTAAAGGAGTTTTCTCCGGTACTTTGAGTTATTTGTTTAATAATTTCTCTGCTAAGGACGTTCCGTTTAGCGAAGTTTTAAAAGAAGCTATCGATAATGGATATACAGAACCGGATCCGAGAGAAGATTTATGTGGAAATGATGTGGGTAGGAAATTATTAATTTTGGCAAGAGAATTGGATTTGCAAAATGAATTTGAAGAAATTGAAATTCAGAATTTAATTCCGGAACATTTACGAGAAGGAAGTGCATCGGAATTTTTAAATAAACTAACTGAATTTGATCCAATTTATGCTAAAATAAAAGCGGAACAAAAGCCGAATCACGTGTTGCGATATATAGGAGAATTGTCGGGTGATTTACAAAATGACAAAGGGAATCTAGAAGTAAAATTAGTTTCGGTACCTTCGGATACAGCTTTGGGTGGATTGAAAGGTTCCGACTCTTTCTTCGAAATTTATACAGAATCGTATGGAGACAGACCAATCGTAATTCAAGGAGCTGGAGCAGGATCAGCTGTTACAGCGCGTGGTGTTTTTGGAGATATATTGAGATTGTCAGATAAAGGGTAAGGATTTAAGATTATAGATTGCTTTGCCTATTCGCTCTTTCAGGCTCAGGTAAGGGTTTTTGATTTAAGATATAAAAAAAATACAAAATGAAAATAACATTAGACAGAGTAAACGAAAATTTCCATTTCGAATTAAAAAATGACCGTGGACATATTGTAAATGTAGATGCTAGACCTGATTTTGGAGGGAATGATATGGGGCCAAGCCCAATGGAATTAGTGTTAATGGGTGTTGCAGGATGCAGTGCGATTGATATGATTTCGATTCTAAAAAAGCAGCGTCAAGAAATTACTTCTTTCAAAGCTGAGGTTGAAGGGGAGCGCGTGCAAGTTGGTGAAGCAAAACCTTTCAAAGATATCCATGTTGTTTTTTCTCTTGAAGGCAATATCAAAGAAGACAAAGCAGCAAAAGCAGCACAATTATCATTCGAAAAATACTGTTCAGTTTCAAAAACATTGGAACCAACGGCAACAATACATTATAAAGTAGTTTTGAATGGAGTGGAATTAGCCAAAATCTAATTTCATCATTTTAAAACTTAGACTTTAAACTTTTTAATAAAAAAAAATGAACGAACAAGAATTTGGTTTTGAAACCAAAGCCATACGCAATCAATTAGAACGCACTCAATATTTAGAGCATTCCGTGCCTTTGTACTTAACTTCTAGTTTCGTATTTGAAGATGCCGAAGATATGCGTGCCTCATTTGCCGAAGAGAAAGATAGGAATATTTATTCTCGTTACAGCAACCCGAATACGAACGAGTTTATCAATAAAGTTTGCCAAATGGAAGGGGCAGAATCTGGTTTTGCTTTTGCATCCGGAATGGCGGCAGTATATTCTACCTTAGCCGCTTTGTTAAACTCGGGAGATCATATCGTTTCTGCAGGAAGCGTTTTTGGAGCAACACATTCTTTGTTTGTAAATTATTTTCCAAAATGGGGGATTGAAACCACTTATTTTGATATTAATAAACCCGAAACTATTGAAAGTTGTATCAAGCCAAATACTAAAATTCTTTTTGCTGAATCGCCTACGAATCCAGCAATAGATATTATTGATTTGGAATTACTAGGAGCTATTGCCAAAAAACACAATCTGATTTTGATTATCGACAACTGCTTTGCAACACCATATTTGCAACAACCTATTAAATGGGGAGCGCATTTGGTAGTCCATTCGGCAACAAAATTAATGGATGGTCAAGGTAGAGTCCTGGGTGGAATAACTGTTGGTGATGCTGAATTGATTCAAAAAATCTATTTATTTTCTAGACTTACCGGACCTTCTTTATCACCGTTTAATGCCTGGGTATTGTCTAAAAGTTTAGAAACTTTGGCAATTCGTTTAGACAGACACTGCGAAAATGCTATGAAAGTAGCTGAATTTTTAGAACAACATCCTAATGTAAATAAGGTAAAATATCCGTTCTTGAAATCGCACCCACAATATACAATTGCTCAGAAACAAATGAAATTGGGTGGCAATATTGTTGCTTTCGAAATCAAAGGTGGTCTTGAAGCCGGAAGAGCTTTCTTGGATAAAATAAAACTGTGTTCGTTGTCACCTAATTTAGGAGATAGCAGAACTATTGTAACGCATCCAGCCTCAACAACGCATAGTAAATTATCTGTTGAAGAACGTTTGGCAGTAAGTATTACCGATGGGTTAGTTCGTGTTTCGGTAGGTTTAGAAACAGTAAAAGACGTCATTGCCGATTTGGAGCAGGCACTTTCGTAAATTTTTTTGAATGAAAGATTAATGATTTTTGATTGCATATTTAGTATGTCTCAAAAATCATTAATCTCCATTTGCCATTCTTAAATCAAAAAGTATATTTTTGTTGTTATATTAAAGATAGATTTCAGATTGCTTTGAAATCAAAATCAGCAATCCTTAATCTTTAATCAAAAATCAATTATGCTCTCCAAAAAAACAAAATACGGAATAAAAGCATTGACTTTTTTGGCTCGCCAAGAAAATCAAACTCCTGTTGCTATTGCTGATATTGCAAGGTCAGAACAAATTTCAATTAAGTTTTTAGAAAGTATTTTGTTGCTTTTACGTCATTCTGGTTTTTTAGGTGCCAAAAAAGGAAAAGGAGGTGGCTACTATCTTATAAAAGAGCCGAAAGATATTGATATGGCAAAAGTCTATCGCATCCTTGAAGGTCCCATAGCGTTGTTGCCTTGTGCTAGTCACAATTTTTATGAAAAATGCGACGATTGTACAGACGAATCTTTGTGTGCCGTTCGTAAATTGATGATGAAAGTTCGAGACAATACCTTAATGATATTAGAAAATAATACCTTGGCGGATATTGCTTTTTAGTCTGTTCTGTCAAATAAAATTGTAATAAAAAAGCCCAATTCAATTAATTTAATGAATTGGGCTTTTTTTGTAAAAAGAGATTTGGTGAAAAATTGACTCTTTAACCATATTAAAAAATCAATTTTAATTTGAATAGTTCGTCATAAAACTAAAAAACCAATTTATATCCCACAAAAAATAACATTATTGCAATGGCATTTCGAAGGAACAAATCAGGTACTTTTCCACTCAACATACTTCCTATAAAAATGCCGGGAAGTGACCCTATTAATAACTGTCCTAATAATCCTAAATCTAAATTTCCCATTGAAGCGTGTCCTATTCCTGCAACAAGAGTTAAAGGAACAGCATGAGCAATCTCCGTTCCAACCAATCGAGGAGTTGGTAAAAGCGGGTACAAGAAAAATAAAGTAACTGTACCTAAAGCACCAGCTCCTATTGAAGTCAAGGTCACAGTTGCTCCCAGCATTACACCAATAGCTACCGTTAATACATTTTGAGTTTTACTTTCGCTATGAAATTTATCACCTGCATGTTTTTGAGAAAAAACTAAGAGTTTCTTTTTGAATAAAATAGCTACTGAAGTGAAAAGTAGCGCCCAACCCAAACTGTATTTTATTACAGCATTTATAGTTGAAATGTCTGTTTTAATACTATTTAATATCCATAAAGTTAGTAAAGCTGCAGGAACACTGCCTAAAGTAAGCCAGCCGGTGATGGACCAATTTATATTGCCTTTTTTATGATGTACAAACACGCCACCCATTTTAGTAAAAGCTGCATATAATAAATCGGTTCCAACAGCAGTCGTTGGTGGAATACCAAACCATAATAAAATAGGAGTCATCAAAGATCCGCCTCCTACACCTGTCAATCCTACTACAAAACCTACTGTTAAACCTGCAACAATTAATCCTAATTGAAAATCCATAAAAAAATTTTTGACAAAAATAAAGACTATTTTATAATTATCCTATAGATATGGTAGACTTTATGAAAATAATTAAAAAACAAAAAATTAATCGAAAAAAATCAAATATTATTTTTTACTTTAGAAATAAGTACTATTTTTGCATAGTAATCTACTAAACCGATAGGGTAATAGATTTTATAGTAAAAATAATAAAATGAGCGCAGCAACAGTAACTAGTTTATTAGAAAAAACAGCAAACTTCTCTATTGAGGAAACGTTTGCTTTTTTGGCTAATGAATACAAAGATAAAGTGGTTTTTTCAACCTCTTTTGGACAGGAAGACCAAGTGATTACGGCTTTAATTTCCAAAAATGATTTGCCTATTACCATTTTTACTTTGGATACAGGAAGATTATTTCAAGAGACTTATGATGTTTTTCATAAGACTTTGAAAAAGTATAAAATAGACATTAAGACCTTTTTTCCGGAAGCTAGTGCTGTGGAAGAATTATTAAATACAAAAGGTCCAAACAGTTTTTACGAATCAGTTGAGAATAGAAAAGAATGTTGTTTTATTCGTAAAGTAGTGCCGTTGACTAAAGCATTGAAAGGAAATGAAATTTGGATTACTGGCTTACGTGCGGAACAATCAGAAAACAGAAATGATTTGGCTGCTTTTGAATACGATGTTCATTTTAATATCATCAAATTCAATCCATTGTTGAAATGGACTTTGGCAGACGTTCAAAAATATATTGATGATAATAATGTGCCACAAAACGCTTTACACAAAAAAGGGTTTGTAAGCATTGGTTGTGCGCCTTGTACAAGAGCCATAGCCGAAGGTGAAGACATTAGAGCAGGAAGATGGTCGTGGGAATCGAGTCATAAAGAATGTGGTTTACACCAAAAATAATTATAAATTATAAATGATTTGTGAATCTTTAATTTTTCAATCATTTAATCTTTAAATAAAAAAAATGAGTTCAATATTAAAAACAAACGCTTTAGAAAGCGAAGCGATATACATTTTTAGAGAAGTAATTTCTCAATTTGACAAACCGGTTTTGCTTTTCTCTGGTGGGAAAGATTCAATTACATTGGTACGTTTAGCCCAGAAAGCTTTTTTTCCTGCTAAAATTCCTTTTCCATTGTTGCACGTAGATACAGGACATAACTTTCCAGAAACTATTGCGTTTAGAGATAAATTAGTAGCTGAATTAGGATTGGAATTAATTGTTCGTAATGTTCAGGATGCTATTGACGAAGGGAAAGTTGTAGAAGAGTCTGGAAAATATTCAAGCAGAAACAGTTTGCAAACGACTACATTATTGGATGCTATCGAAGAATTCAAATTTGACGCTTGTATTGGTGGAGCTCGTAGAGATGAAGAAAAAGCAAGAGCCAAAGAACGTATTTTTTCTGTGCGTGATGATTTTGGACAATGGGATGAAAAAAATCAACGCCCGGAATTATTTGATTTATTGAACGGAAAAATTGAAAATGGTCAAAACGTACGTGTTTTTCCAATTTCGAACTGGACAGAGCTTGATGTTTGGAGCTATATCGAACAAGAGCAAATAGAAATTCCATCTATTTACTTTTCGCATAAGCGTAAAGTATTTATAAGAGATGGTATGATTTGGTCGCATTCTCCTTTCGTGTTTCAAGAAGAAGATGAGGAAATCGAAGAAAGAATTGTTCGTTTTAGAACGGTTGGAGATATGAGTTGTACTGCTGCGGTTGATTCATATGCAGCAACTATTCAAGAAGTGGTTGGTGAAATTAGATCTTCCACTATTTCTGAAAGAGGAGCCAGAATTGATGATAAACGTTCTGAAGCTGCAATGGAAAAAAGAAAACAACAAGGATACTTTTAGAAAATAATTATAAGTTATGAATTATAAATTATGAATTGTTCCGAGACATTTAAAATTTAAAATTCAACATTTAAAATAAAAAAATCAAATTTAGAAGTGTATGTAAGGTGTTTTGGGAAACTTGAAACCTTAAACTTTTAAACTTTAAACAAAATTCAGATGGAAGTTTTAAAAATAGCAACAGCAGGAAGTGTAGATGACGGAAAAAGTACATTAATCGGGAGATTATTATACGATACAAAATCGTTGACTACAGATAAGATTGAAGCAATAGAAAAAAGCAGCAAGCAAAAAGGATACGATTACTTAGATTTCTCATTGGCTACCGATGGTTTGGTTGCTGAGAGAGAACAAGGAATCACGATTGATGTGGCTCACATTTATTTTTCGACTGCAAAGAAAAGTTACATCATTGCCGATACTCCAGGTCACGTTGAATATACACGTAACATGGTTACCGGAGCTTCAACTTCACAAGTTTCAATTATTTTGATTGATGCTCGTAAAGGAGTTATCGAGCAAACGTACCGTCACTTTTTTATCAATAATTTATTGAGAGTAAAAGATGTAATTGTTGCAGTAAACAAAATGGATTTAGTTGATTATTCAGAAGAAGTTTACAATAAAATTAAAGCAGACTTTCAGGCATTAAATGCAAAAAGCGCTTTCAAAGAACAGAATGTAAGTTATATTCCACTAAGTGCAATCAATGGTGGTAATGTTGCCGATAAATCAGAAAATATGCCTTGGTACACAGGACAGACGGTTTTGGAACATTTGGAATCATTGGAACCAAATGATATTTACGAAAACGGAATTGCACGTTTCCCTGTTCAAACAGTTATCAGACCAAAAACAGAGGAATATCACGATTTTAGAGGATATGCTGGGAAATTATACGGGAACAATATTAAAGTAGGAGATGCCGTTACGGTACTTCCTTCTTTAACAGAATCTACAGTAACAAATATTCACTTTTTTGATAAGCAATTTGATGAAGCTACGGCTGGTTCTTCTATCACTATAGAATTAGATAATGACATCAATGTTACAAGAGGTGATATGATTGTGAAATCTAATGAACTTCCTAAAATTGAAAAAGACATCACAACAACTGTTTGTTGGATGGACAGTAAAAAATTAGTGGCAGGTGCAAAATATTATGTACAGCACAATAGCAATCGAGTTTTGGCAAAAATTGATAGTGTGAAAAATGTAATTGCAACTGATTATTCTGGAACAACTCCAGCGACTCAATTAGCTATAAATGAAATTGGAGAAGTAACTATTAAATTGAGCAAAGCCATTTATTTTGATGCCTATACGGACAACAAATCAAACGGTGCTTTTATCTTAATAGATGCTGCAACCAATACAACAGCGGGAGTTGGTTTTATAAAATAATTTTAGCTTTTGCTAAAAAAATAAAAAAGTTAAAAGATATAGATTAACAGCTAAAAGCCCAAAGCTAATAGCTAAAAGCTAAAAAAGATGCAAAGTTTTAGAACCGAAATAGAAGATCCGATTGTTCAAAAAGAGATTATCGATTTAGAGAAAAAAATTCATTCATTCCGAAGTGGACAAATTGACGATGAGCGTTTTCGTAGTCTTCGTTTGGCACGTGGTATTTACGGTCAACGTCAAGAAGGCGTGCAAATGATTCGTATTAAATTGCCATACGGAAAAGTGACTAGCGAGCAATTGAAGAGAATTACTGAAGTGTCAGATAAATATTCTACGGGACGTTTACACATTACTACCCGTCAGGATATTCAAATTCACTATGTAAGTTTAGACAGAACACCGGAGCTTTGGTCTGAGTTAGCCAAAGATGATATCACTTTGCGAGAAGCTTGTGGAAACACAGTGCGTAATATTACTGGAAGCGAATTAGCCGGTGTAGATGTTGACGAACCATTTGATGTATCACCTTATGCACACGGTTTGTTTCAATATTTATTGCGTAACCCAATTTGTCAAGAAATGGGACGTAAATTCAAAATATCATTCTCCTCTTCTGATAAAGATACTGCTTTGAGTTATTTACACGATTTAGGATTTATTCCGAAAATTGTAAATGGTGAAAAAGGGTTCAAAATAATGTTTGCCGGTGGTTTAGGTTCTCAACCAAGTCACGCTGAATTGCTTTCAGAATTTGTACCGGTGAATCAAATTATCCCTACAGCAGAAGGTATAATTAGAGTTTTTGACCGTTATGGCGAAAGAGCAAAACGTTTGAAAGCACGTATGAAGTTTTTAATCAAAGACTTAGGGCGTGATGAATTTTTACGTTTGGTTGACGAAGAGAAAAAAGCCTTGCCTTTTCATACTTACGAAATTGACACTACCGCTTTTGAAGGACCAATTACAGAACCTTTGTTAGCAGTGCCATCAGTAACGATTGGTGATGTTGAAGCTTTTGAAGCTTGGAAAAAATCAAATGTGATTGCACAAAAACAAACAGGTTATGTGGCTATTGGTGTCAAAGTGCTTTTAGGAGATTTTTATACTGACAAAGCAAGATTATTAGCAGATTTGATTAAAAATTACGGGGCTAATGAGTTGCGTTTTTCATTAAGACAAAACATCGTTTTACGTAATATTAAAGAAGAAAATCTAGCGTTCTTTTACCAAGAATTAGCAAAATTGGATTTTGTTGCTTTAGGATATGACACTATCGGAGATATCACGGCTTGTCCGGGTACAGATACCTGTAATTTAGGTATAGCAAGTAGTACTGGTATTGCAGATGAATTAGAAAGAGTATTAAAAACAGAATACCCACAATACAGCAACAATCAAGAAATCACTATTAAAATTAGCGGTTGTATGAATGCTTGCGGGCAACATAATATGTCTGAAATTGGTTTCCAAGGAATGTCAATTAATGCAGGAAAACTAGTTGCTCCAGCACTTCAGGTATTGTTAGGTGGAGGAAATTTAGGAAATGGAGTAGGACGTTTTTCTGATAAAGTAATTAAAATCCCAAGTAGAAGAGGACCAGATGCGTTGCGTTTTATCTTAAATGATTTTGATGCCAATGGAAACGGACAATCATTCTTGAATTATTACGATGCCAAAGGAGAGAAATATTTCTATGAATTCTTGAAACCATTAGCTGATTTGACTAACCTGACTGAAGCTGATTTTGTAGATTGGGGTAATGCCGATAACTACGTAAAAGCAGTTGGAGTAGGAGAATGTGCGGGTGTTGTCATTGATTTAGTGGCTACTTTGATATTTGAGGCTAAAGATAAAATGATTTTCGCGCAAGAAGCTTTCGAAGAAGCAAAATGGTCGGATGCAATTTATTTGGCATATGCAGGTTTTGTAAATGGAGCGAAAGCAATATTATTGGCTGAAAACCAAAAAACAAATCACCACGCTGGAATTATCGACTTATTTGATACTGTTTTTATCGAAAGTAATAAAATCGAATTGGATTCAACTTTCAAAGAGTTAGTATATCAAATTAAAGCGAATGAGCCTTCTGAGGAATTTGCAAAAAAATACATTCAAGAAGGAGTTGCCTTTTTTGATAAAATAGAAAAATACAGAGCAAAAGATTTAGCTGATGCATAATACAATACAACCAAAAGTAACTTTAGTAGGTGCTGGTCCCGGCGACCCAGATTTACTTACTCTCAAAGGAGTAAAAGCACTTGCTGAAGCGAATGTGGTTTTGTATGATGCGCTGGCCAATGAAGAAATAATGAATCATGCTCCAAAAACTGCCATAAAAATATTTGTGGGTAAAAGAATTGGAGCGCATGAATATTCGCAAGATCAAATCAATCAGTTGATTGTAGATAATGCGCTTACGTATGGAAATGTGGTTCGGTTAAAAGGTGGAGATCCATTTATTTTTGGTCGTGGAAGCGAAGAAATAGAATTCGTAGAAAGTTTTGGAATCCCTACATTTGTAGTACCCGGAATTTCATCGGCAATTGCAGTTCCCGCTTATCAAGGAATTTCTTTGACCAAAAGAGGCGTTTCCGAAAGTTTTTGGGTTATTACAGGCACCACTTCCGATAGGAATTTGTCAGATGATGTAGCGCTTGCAGCACAGTCGTCAGCAACAGTTGTGATTTTGATGGGAATGAGTAAATTAGCACAAATTGTGTCTTTATTCCAAAAAGAATCCAAAGGAGAAACTCCCGTTGCGATTATTCAAAACGGAACTACTCCACAAGAAAAAGTGGGTGTTGGAACGATTAACAGTATCCAACAAGTTGTTATGGAGAACAAGTTAAGTTCACCAGCAATAATTGTTATTGGAGAAGTGGTAAAAGAAAGTGTCAAGTTCAAAGGGTTTTACGAAGAATTTATAGCAGCAGAAATAAGATAATAATGGAGCAAAACGAATTATATTCCAACAATCAAGACTCGGCACCCTTTCCTTCGGAGAGGGCTGGGGAGAGGAACGAATTATATCCTGTTTTTTTAAAATTACACAACCTCAACGTACTTATTGTAGGAGGAGGAAATGTGGGTTTAGAAAAGTTATCGTTTATGCTAAAATCCAGCCCAAATGCAAATGTTGAGGTCGTTGCACCAAAGTTTTTGTCGGAATTGGAAGAGTTAGTTAAAAAACATCCTTCGGTGAAATTAACGAAAGCTAAGTTCAAGAAAAAGATGTTGAAGAAACGGCACATGGTTATTGCTTGTACCGATGATTTGAAAGTCAATAAACGAGTATTCGATTTATCCCGAAAAAGATACTTGATTTGCAACATTGCTGATACGCCACCATTATGTGATTATTATTTGGGAGGAATCGTAACCAAAGGAAATGTCAAAATAGCCATTTCAACAAATGGTAAATCACCGACAACTGCCAAAAGATTACGAGAGTTTTTCGAAGAAATAATTCCGGACGATATTAATAAAATGGTCGAAAACCTAAATGAATATCGCAAAACGTTGAAAGGGAATTTCGAGGAAAAAGTTCAAAAAATGAATGAAATCACCGAAGCGTTAAAAAATAAAGAATAAAAGAGCCAATAAGTAACGAATGATATTTGTCATTTAAAATGGTAAAAATCAATCGTTAATTTGCAATAAAATAGTTTAGCATAATTACACACATAAAGAATAAAAAAATGGTTAAAACAGACATATTAATTATAGGAGCCGGACCAACAGGTTTATTTGCAGTTTTTGAAGCAGGATTATTAAAACTAAAATGTCATATTTTGGACGCGCTGCCACAAGCGGGCGGACAACTTTCAGAATTGTATCCAAAAAAACCTATTTATGATATTCCAGGATTTCCTGAAGTATTAGCAGGTGATTTAGTTGATAATTTGATGGAACAAATCAAACAATTCGAGCCGGGTTTTACGTTGGGTGAACGTGCTGAAACTATAGAAAAACAAGAAGACGGTAGTTTTATTGTAACCTCAAATAAAGGAAAGAAATTTCATGCTTCGGTTGTTGCAATTGCTGGAGGATTAGGAAGTTTTGAACCAAGAAAACCACTTATTGAAGACATTGAGTTTTACGAAGATAAAGGGATAAAATATTTCATCAAAAATCCAGAGAAATTTAGAAACAAAAGAGTTGTAATTGCCGGAGGTGGTGATTCTGCTTTAGACTGGAGTATTTTCTTGTCTAATGTAGCTTCTGAGGTGACTTTGATTCACCGAAGAAATGAATTCAGAGGTGCTTTAGATTCTGTTGAAAAAGTACAGGAATTGAAAAATTCGGGAAAAATAAGAATGATCACACCTGCTGAAGTAGTTGGTTTGAATGGAGCTGAACATTTGGAGTCTATTGATATAGAGGAAAATGGAGCGCACCGTACTATAGAAACAGATTATTTTATTCCTCTTTTTGGATTAACTCCAAAATTAGGTCCTATTGGAGACTGGGGATTAGATATTGAAAAAAATGCAATCAAAGTAAATAATGCTTTGGATTACCAAACGAATATTCCTGGAATTTTTGCCATTGGTGACGTAAATACATATCCTGGAAAATTAAAATTGATTCTTTGTGGATTCCACGAAGCGACTTTAATGTGTCAGGCAGCATACCAAATTATCAATCCAGGTAAGAAATATGTGTTAAAATACACTACAGTTTCTGGTGTTGACGGATTTGACGGAACTCGTAAAGAGGCTCCAAAAGCGGTGGTGAAAGCTATTGTATAACAACTTAACATAAACTAGTTAAAAAATATAGCGCTAATACTTGCAAGTATTAGCGCTATGTCTTTACTTTGCAGTGTTCCTATATTTATTGACAGTTATCACGAAAGGCGGAGGGAAAGACCCGATGAAACCTTAGCAACCCTTTATCTTTAAAGAAGGTGCTACATTCTACTTTAAACTGAAAATTCAGTATTTAAGATAGATAACACAAGAATACTTCCACAGTATTTCTCAAACCTTTTCTTGACAAAATATCGATAATTTTTTAGAGCGAATGATTGGCGCAAATTTTGCTATCATCCTTCCTGCTGTTCGCTATATCTTTTATTCTGAACCCCAGAATAAAACGATGTTGCTGCCATCAGGGCTAAAAATAAACAATAGTGAATTTTTGTAATTAGTAATTAAAAGAATAAGTCCCGATACTTTTCGAGATTTAAAAGAAATAAAAAGGTATGTCAAATATTCAAAAGGCTATAAAAGAGAGAATTCTTGTTTTAGATGGCGCAATGGGAACGATGTTGCAGCGCTATAATTTTTCCGAAGAAGATTTTCGTGGAGAACGTTTCAAAGATTTTCCACATTCTCTAAAAGGAAACAACGATTTATTATCACTGACTCAACCACAAGCTATCAAAGCAGTTCATGCCGCTTATTTTGAAGCAGGAGCTGATATAGTAGAGACCAATACGTTCTCAAGTACGACTATCGGAATGGCAGATTACCATTTGGAAGAATACGTTTATGAACTGAACTACGAATCGGCAAGAATCGCCCGTGAAGTAGCTGATGAATTCACAGCCAAAAATCCAGAAAAACCTCGTTTTGTAGCGGGTTCAATAGGACCAACAAACCGTACAGCCAGTATGTCGCCAGATGTAAATGATCCAGGTTACAGAGCAGTAACTTTTGATGATTTGCGCATTGCCTATAAACAACAAGTAGAAGCTTTGATAGACGGAGGGAGTGATTTATTATTGGTAGAAACTATTTTTGATACACTAAATGCCAAAGCAGCACTTTTTGCTATCGAAGAAGTAAAAGACGAACGCAAGATTGATATTCCCATCATGGTTTCAGGAACCATTACTGATGCTTCTGGAAGAACACTTTCTGGACAAACGGTAGAAGCTTTTTTGGTATCGGTTTCTCACATTCCATTGCTAAGTGTTGGTTTTAATTGTGCTTTGGGAGCTGATTTATTAAAACCATATTTGCAAACTTTATCGCAAAACACTTCTTTTAATGTTTCTGCACATCCTAATGCAGGATTACCAAATGCTTTTGGAGAGTATGATGAAACGCCGCAAGAAATGCAAGCACAAATCAAAAGCTATTTAGATGATAATTTAGTGAATATCATAGGCGGTTGTTGTGGAACAACCCCAGAACACATCAAGTTGATTGCTGATATCGCTAAGGAGTATAAACCGAGAGTATCAACAGAAACAATGTAAAACGTAGAGACACGATTTATCGCGTCTGAATTATAGCCATAAAATCATTGTAATTATTGGGTTTGAGGCACAAAAAAATAAAAAATGGCACAAGCAGAAACTAGAAGAAACCTTGTTTTATCGGGATTAGAACCTTTAATCATTACGCCGGAAAGCGTATTTGTAAATATTGGGGAAAGAACAAATGTTACAGGTTCTAGAAAATTCCTTCGGTTAATCAAGGAAGAAAAATACGAAGAAGCACTTAGTATTGCAAAAGAGCAAGTGGAAGGTGGCGCACAAATCATCGATATTAATATGGATGAAGGAATGCTGGATGGTGAATATGCCATGACAAAATTCCTGAATTTAATAGCTGCCGAACCGGATATTTCTCGTGTGCCAATAATGATTGACAGCTCAAAATGGGATATCATTGAAGCGGGATTAAAAGTAGTGCAAGGAAAAAGTGTGGTGAATTCTATTTCTTTGAAAGAAGGAGAAGAGCAATTCATTCACCATGCTAAATTGATTAAGCGTTATGGTGCTGCAGCAATTATAATGGCTTTTGACGAAACTGGACAAGCAGATAATTTCGAACGCAGGATAGAAATTTGCCAACGTTCTTATGATATATTAGTGAACAAAGTTGGTTTTCCTCCGCAGGATATTATTTTCGATTTGAATATATTTCCGGTGGCTACAGGAATGGAAGAACACCGCTTGAATGCTTTGGATTTCTTTAGAGGAACCAAATGGGTTCGAGAGAATTTACCTCATGCACACATCAGTGGAGGTGTAAGTAATGTTTCGTTTTCGTTTAGAGGAAATGACACGGTTCGGGAAGCGATGCACTCGGTTTTCTTGTATCATGCGATAAAAAACGGAATGACAATGGGGATTGTAAACCCAGAAATGCTTTCTATTTACGACGAAATTCCAAAAGACTTATTAGAACACGTTGAAGATGTAATTCTAAATCGTCGTGATGATGCTACTGAACGCTTATTGGATTTTGCTGAAAATGTAAAAGGAGATGTCAAAAACAATGAAAAAGCAGTTCAAGAATGGCGCTCAGGAACAGTCCAAGAAAGAATAACGCACTCACTTGTAAAAGGAGTGGATGCCTTTATAGAAATCGACGTTGAAGAAGCGCGATTAGCTGCTGCAAAACCTATCGAAGTCATTGAAATCAACTTGATGACAGGAATGAATGTTGTGGGTGATTTGTTTGGTTCGGGTAAAATGTTTTTGCCACAGGTGGTGAAATCAGCTCGTGTAATGAAGAAAGCGGTTGCTTATTTGTTGCCTTACATTGAAGCCAGCAAACAAGCGGGTGACAAGCAAGGGAACGGAAAAATCCTGATGGCAACAGTAAAAGGAGATGTACACGATATTGGTAAAAATATTGTTTCAGTGGTTTTGGCTTGTAATAATTATGAGATTGTGGATTTGGGTGTAATGGTAGCTCCAGAGAAAATTATTGCTGCAGCTATAGAACACAACGTTGATATTATTGGTTTAAGCGGATTAATAACGCCATCATTGGATGAAATGGTGTATCTCGCTAAAGAATTAGACAAAAGAAATATTAATATTCCTGTAATGATTGGTGGAGCAACAACCTCACGAGCACATACCGCTGTGAAAATTGCGCCGCAATATAAATCAACAGTGATTCACGTAAACGATGCTTCAAGAGCAGTTACGGTAGCAGGAAATTTATTGGATCAGAATAGAAAAATTTATGCTAGTGATATTCGTGCTGAATATGATGCGTTTAGAGAAACATTTTTGAATCGTTCGCGCGATAAAAATTTCTTAACCATTGAGCAAGCGCGCAAAAATAAATTGCAGTTGGATTGGGATAATTTTACGCCTGTAAAACCCAATGTGATTGGAGAGCAAATTATCGAAGTCGATTTGGATGTTTTAGTTCCGTATATTGACTGGACGCCATTTTTTAGAACATGGGAATTGTTTGGAAAATATCCAGCGATTTTGACGGATGATGTAGTAGGGGAGCAAGCAACGTCTGTTTTTGCAGATGCACAAGAAATGTTGGAAGTTATTTTGAAAGAAAAGAAACTGACCGCCAAAGGAATCTACGGAATTTTCCCTGCTAATCAAGTCAATGATGATGATATTGAATTAACCGACGAAAACGGAAAACTATTACAAACGTTCTTGACCCTTCGTCAACAATCACAAAAAACTAAAGGAGCGCCTAATATCGCTTTAGCTGATTTTATTGCGCCAAAAGAAAGCGGTAAAGCGGATTATATGGGTGCGTTTTGTGTAACAACCGGTTTTGGTGTGGATGAATGGGCGGCTGAATTCGAAAGAGATTTGGACGATTACAATTCGATTATGGTAAAAGCATTGGCAGATCGTTTTGCAGAAGCTTTCGCCGAATATTTGCACGAAAAAATACGTAAAGAAATTTGGGGTTATTCATCAGATGAAAACATGAGCACCGAAGCAATGATTGCCGAAGAGTACAAAGGAATTCGTCCGGCACCAGGATACCCAGCTTGTCCAGACCATTTAGAAAAACCAACGATTTGGAAACTTTTGAATGTGGAAAAAGAAATCGGAGTAACTTTGACCGAGAGTATGGCAATGTGGCCCGCTTCTTCAGTTTCAGGATATTATTTTGGAAACCCAGAAAGTAAGTATTTTGGACTTGGAAAAATAAAAGAAGACCAAGTTATTGATTACGCAAAACGCAGAAGCGTTTCGACAGAAGTAGCAATGAAATGGTTGAACCCGAATATAGCAGATTAAAACATAGTCGTAAAGTCAAAAGTCATAAAGTCCAAAGGACGTGACTTTCGACTTTTGACATTCAAACTTTAAGACTTAGATGAAAGTAACACAGCATATAGAAGCAGCAAAAGGAGAAACATTATTCTCTTTCGAAATCATTCCGCCTCAAAAAGGCAAAAGTATTCAGGAATTATACGATAATATTGATCCATTAATGGAGTTCAGACCACCATTTATAGACGTAACAACTTCTCGCGAAGAATACATTTACGTTAATAAAGGCAATGGTTTGTTAGAAAAAAAACTAACCAGAATGCGTCCTGGAACTCTAGGAATTTGTGCGTCTATCAAGCACAAGTATAACGTAGATACAGTTCCTCACGTACTTTGCGGTGGTTTTACCAAAGAAGAAACTGAGTATTTATTAGTAGATTGTCACTATTTGGGAATTGATAATGTGATGGCCCTACGTGGTGATGCTATGAAAGATGAACAATCTTTTGTGCCGAAAGAAGGAGGAAATAATTTTGCGGTTGATTTAGTGAAACAAATTAACCAATTGAATTGCGGAAAGTATTTGCACGATGTAATGGATATTGATAACAAAGCTAATTTTTGTATTGGAGTTGCGGGATATCCAGAGAAACATTTGGAGTCTCCGTCTTTAATTTCTGATTTAAAGAGACTGAAAGAAAAGGTTGAAGCAGGTGCTGATTATGTAGTGACGCAAATGTTTTTTGATAATGCAAAATATTTTGAGTTTGTTGCCAAAGCTAGAGAAATGGGAATTACTGTTCCTATTATTCCAGGAATAAAACCTATTGCAGTGCAAAGACACTTACAAGTATTGCCACAGATTTTTCGAATCGATTTGCCTGAAGATTTGATAAATGCTGTAGATAAATGTAAAAATAATGCTGACATCAGACAAGTAGGAATAGAATGGGCAATTCAACAATCATTAGAATTGAAAGCTGCGGGCGTTCCCGTGTTGCACTATTATTCTATGGGAAAATCAGAAAATATCCGACAAATAGCGAGTCAAGTTTTTTAATTGATATAATTTAAAAAGGGCTGATTCTTCAGCCCTTTTTTTTATAAAATCGAAACCAAATGAATCCAGTCCTCCAACAAGATTTAAAAGATATTGAAAAAATCCTTGTAATAGTAAAACAACAAGGAATTGATTTTCTACATTCAATGGATAACGTTCCCACTTCTACTAAGAATTCTATAACTACCGATAGAAATCTAAACGATTCTGGTTTGGGAGCACTGTCTGCTTTGGAAGAATTTAACCAACGTTTAGCACCTTTGATGGTTTCTCAAGCAGGGCCAAGATATTGGGGCTTTGTAACTGGTGGTGTAACTCCAGCATCTATTGTTGGGGATTGGTTGACGACCATTTACGATCCAAACGCGCAAGCCACAAACGCACAAGGAGGTGTTTCAGCTTTAATAGAAATTGAAACGATTAATCTGTTGTTGCAATTGTTGGATTTACCAAAATCATTTTTGGGAGGATTTGTGACTGGAGCTACGATGTCTAATTTTACCTGTTTGGCGGTGGCGAGACAATGGCTCGGAAACCAATTAGGAAAAGATTTTGCCAAGAATGGAATTTCAGAACCTATAAACATTCTTACCGCTACGCCACATTCTTCTTCGGTAAAATGTTTGGCAATGTTAGGTGTTGGAAGCCAGAATTTTACTAAGATAAAAACTATTGAAGGAAATCGTGAAGCGATAGATATTGCCGATTTAGAAAAAAATATTGAAAGCCTAAACGGAAAGCCATTCATTTTAATATCAAGTGCAGGAACAGTCAATACGGCTGATTTTGATGATTTCAATGCCATTACCAAACTGAAAGAAAAATATAATTTCTGGTGGCATATTGATGCTGCTTTTGGAGGTTTTGCCGCTTGTTCTCCAAAATACAAACACCTTGTAAACGGTTGGGAAAACGCCGACAGTATTACAATAGATTGCCATAAATGGATGAATGTGCCTTATGAAAGTGCGTTTTATTTGGTAAAAGAACAATATAAAAATCTTCAAATTGAAACCTTCCAAAACTCTAATGCGCCATATTTAGGAAATCCGTTAGACAATTTTAGTTATCTTAATTTTTTACCTGAAAACTCAAGACGCTTAAAAGCTTTGCCGGTTTGGTTTTCATTATTGGCCTATGGCAAACAAGGTTTTCAGGATATTATAGAGAATAGTGTTGCGATGGCGTTGCAATTTGACAGTTTCATTACTCAAAATGAGAACTTCGAATTGCTGGCACCAACTCGCTTGAACAACGTATGCTTTACTTTGGCTGGAGACCACAATCAAGAAAAAGTCAATTTGTTTTTGTCTCATCTTAATGACAAAGGGAAAGTGTTTATGACGCCAACGGTTTACGAAAACCGAAAAGGAATTCGGGCTTCATTTGTCAATTGGAGAACTAATGAAAAGGATATTCAAATTGCTGTGGAGGAAATGAAAACGAGTGTTTTGGAGTTAGGGATAGGGTAAGTTTTAATGTTGGTATCAATTTTCCCCAGCAACTTGTCATTCTGACGAAGGAGGAATCCCACGTGCTGAGATTCCTCCTTCGTTGATTGAAAAGTTAAAGGTTTTGTATTTAAACGAGTTCTCTTTTTTATCTGAAAACTGTAACCTGATACTACTTCGTAATCTCCCTGAAAACAGCCTCCAAGTTTTTATTCTTCTGATTCAGTTGTAACGTTTTCAAGCCATTTGCTGTTGCAAAATCAAAAACGGCCGGGCGCATGTCTTTGTCGGTTGTAAAGGTTAATTCCCAAGTCATGTCGTGGGTATTCTTATAGGAAGTAAGATTTTCGATTTTAGCAATGGCTTGTTCTTCTATTTTATAATCAAATTCCACTTCGATAACTTGTTCCTTATCTTCAGAAATTAAGTTATCCAGTTTTTTATCGGCAACGATTTTACCGTTGTTGATGATGATTACGCGGTCGCAAATCGCTTCTACTTCCTGCATTATGTGCGTAGACAGGAAAACGGTTTTGTCTTTTCCTACGTTTTTAATGACGTTGCGTATTTCGATTAATTGGTTTGGATCTAAACCGGTAGTTGGTTCATCAAGAATCAAAACATCTGGATTGTGCAATAACGCATTGGCAAGACCTACACGTTGGCGGTATCCTTTGGATAATTGTCCTATTTTTTTATGACTTTCAGAGCTTAAACCGGTCAGTTGAATTACTTCTTCGATTCGGGATTTAGCTACTTTATAAACATCGGCATTAAAAGCCAAATATTCTCTCACATACAAATCCAAATACAACGGATTGTGTTCCGGTAAATAGCCAATGGAAAGTTGCACTGCTTTTTGTTGGCTGTTCACATCATTTCCATTTACTAATGCGGAACCTTCATCGGCATTGATATAGGTTGTCAATATTTTCATCAAAGTCGATTTTCCAGCTCCATTTGGACCTAAAAAACCAACGATTTCTCCTTTATTTACAGAAAACGAAATGTTATCCAGTGCTTTTTGGGCACCATAACTTTTGGATATGTTATTTACTTCTATTGACATGGCATTTTATTTGTTGCAAAAGTAAACAGAATAATCATTGATTTATTGTTTTTTGTGGTTCAATAGGTAAAAAGCCTTTTGTCAAAGTTTATTAAGCAAGATGATATTCTATTTTAGATTTATATATTTACAATAAACTATATAGAGATATGAATTTAAAAAATACACAATCGGGCAATTTCTTAAAAAATTATAAAAGCATTTTATTACTTCTTGGAGGAATTCTAGTAGGGAGCATATTGGGTTTGGTTTTTGGAAAAGGAGTAGAAGTTATTAAACCTTTGGGAGATATATTTCTGAATTTATTGTTTACTGCAATCATTCCGTTGATATTTTTTACCATTTCATCATCGATAGCCAGTTTAGAAAAGTCAGAGAAACTAGGACGATTATTTGTGATTGTAATTGGTGTTTTTTTAAGCACTGTATTGATTTCAGCTATTTTGATGATTGTAGGGGTATTGTTGTTTCCTATTCAGCAAGACATCATCATTTCAAAAATTCCGTTAGAATCGATTCAAGCAAGTTCAGCAGGTTCACAAATTACACAATTGCTTACCGCTAATGATTTCTTCGAATTGTTATCTCGTAAGAATATGCTAGCACTTATCATATTCTCGTTTTTAATAGGATTTGCCAGTTTGCATTCGGGTGAAAAAGGGAAAGATTTTAGTCGTTTCCTGAATTCAGGAAACGAAGTAATGAAGCAATTGTTACACATGATTATGAAAACGGCTCCAATAGGTTTGGGGGCTTATTTTGCCTATCAGGTTGGGATTTTTGGACCACAATTATTTGGTGCCTATGCAAAGCCTTTGGGTCTTTATTATGCAGTTTGTGCTTTTTACTTTGTTGTATTTTTTAGTTTATATGCTTTTATTGCTGGAGGAAGAAAAGGGTTGAATGTATTTTGGAGAAATAATATCACTCCTTCATTAACAGCATTAGGAACCTGTAGCAGTATTGCAACAATTCCAGCCAATCTGGAAGGGGCAGAACACATGAATATTCCAAGTCATATCAGAAATGTAGTTATTCCACTTGGAGCACCTTTGCATAAAGATGGTTCGAGTATGTCGTCAGTGATAAAGATTGCAGTTATTTTTGCCATGTTTGGGAAAGATTTTACAGATCCACATACATTGCTTTTAGCATTAGGAATTACAGTAATTGTTTCGGTTGTCGAAGGAGGAATTCCAAATGGGGGTTATATAGGGGAAATTCTAGCAATAACTGTTTATGGATTTCCAATGGAGCAAGCTTTACCAGCGGCGATGATTGTGGGAACCTTGGTAGATCCTATGGCAACTTTATTGAATGCTAATGGTGACTTGGTTTCGGCGATGTTAGTGACCCGAATTGCTGAAGGAAAAAAATGGCTTTCGGTAAAAGTAGCTGCTTAACTGTTATTTTGAACCAAAATTAATACAAAAGACATTTTGAAATCTGTAATAAACAATGATTTTAAAATCATTTGTTTAAGTATTTGGTAATAAAAAGGTTGTTTCACAAAGAATTCTTTTTTTGTTACATAAAATAATATTTTTTTTTTGGTCATTTTGAAATAAGTCCTACATTTGCAGTGTAATTATTAAAAATAACACAACATATAATGTCTAATAACCGTTTTTATTTTAGCAACACATATTATTTCTTTTTTAGGAAGTAAGGGATTGTGCTATGGTTATTTGAAAAGCAAAAAACAAATAAAACTAATATACAATCCTGATGAAAATCAGGATTTTTTTTTGAATATAAATGAAATAAGCAAAATAGAAAATTGGTAGAATACAAATCAAAATTTATCAAAATTTCATTTTCAAATAAAACAAAGAGTAATTTCAAATGAGTACAAAGATTGCAATACAAGGTATAAAAGGCTGTTTCCATCATCAGGTGGCACAAGAATATTACTATCAGAATGTTGAGGTAGATGAGTGTTTGTCTTTTGAAGAATTGGTAGATAGTTTATTGTCCGGAAAATCAGAACAAGCGGTTATGGCTATAGAAAATTCTATAGCGGGACCAATTATTCCAAATTACGCTTTGATTGACAAAAATAATTTGCACATCATAGGAGAACATTATTTGGATATTCATCAAAATTTAATGGCGTTGAGAGGTCAAAAAATAGAAGATATCCAAGAAGTACATTCGCATCCAATGGCATTGTTACAATGTATGGAGTTTTTGAAAAAGTATCCAAACATAAAATTAGTTGAAGATAAAGATACTGCTGAAACAGCCAGAAGAATACACCAAAATCAATTGAAAGGGATTGCGGCAATTGCGAGTAAAACCGCTTCAGAAATGTATGATTTGGAAATTTTGGCTCCAGAAATTCAAACGATAAATAATAACATGACGCGATTTGTTATTATTAAAAAGGAGAATTCATTTGTTGCAGAAAATGAAATAAACAGAGCTTCTATCAAATTTGAATTGGATCACAAACGCGGAAGTTTGGCAGCGGTTCTAAATGTAATGAGTGATTGTAAATTGAATTTAACCAAAATACAATCGTTGCCAAAAATAGAAACGCCTTGGAAATATTCCTTTTTTGTAGATGTTACTTTCGAAAAATATGAAGATTATGCTAAGGCAAAAGCATTGCTGACCATTATGGCAGAATACTTTAAAGTGTTAGGCGAATATAAAAATACAAAACCATGATTACTACAGCAAAACGTCTGGATATAATTGAAGAATACTATTTCTCCTCAAAATTGAGAGAAGTAAGACAACTGGCTTCTGAAGGGAAACCCATTATCAATATGGGAATTGGAAGCCCGGATTTACAGCCTTCACAAGCGGTTATTGATGCAGTAGTTCTGGCGATGCAAGACGAAAATGCGCATCAATATCAAAGTTATCAAGGTTTACCGGAATTGAGAAAAGGAATGGCTGATTTCTATCAGAATAACTTTCAGGTAGCATTGAATCCTAATACTGAGATTTTGCCTTTGATGGGTTCCAAAGAAGGGATTATGCATATTTCTCTGGCTTTCTTGAACGAAGGAGATCAGGTCCTGATTCCAAACCCGGGATATCCAACGTATACTTCGGTTACGAATTTAGTAGGGGCGGTTCCTGTTTATTATGACTTAAAAGAAGTAAATAATTGGGAACCTGATTTTGAAGCTTTGGAGAAATTAGATTTATCGAAAGTAAAAATCATGTGGATTGGTTATCCGCACATGCCAACAGGTGCAAGAGGAAGTCTGGAGTTGTTTTCAACCTTGGTGGCTTTCGCCAAAAAGCATGACATTTTGTTAGTCAACGACAATCCGTATAGTTTTGTTTTGAATGACCATCCGATGAGTTTGTTGCAAGTAGAAGGTGCAAAAGATGTGGCTTTAGAGTTGAATTCTTTGAGCAAAACTTTCAACATGGCAGGTTGGAGAGTTGGAATGGTTTTAGGAAATGCAGCTTGTATCGATGCAGTTCTAAAAGTAAAAAGCAACATGGATAGCGGAATGTTTTACGGGATTCAAAAAGGAGCAATTGAAGCTTTGAGAAGTGACAAGACTTGGTTTGAATCGATGAATGCGATTTATAGAAAACGCAGGATTCTTACGGAACAACTGGCTGAGAAATTGGGTTGTAAAGTTTATAAGGAAGGTGTTGGATTATTTGTATGGGCAAAATTGCCTGATGGAATTACATCAGCAGAGAAATTTATTGATGAAATTTTATATGACAAATCTATTTTCATTACCCCAGGAACAATTTTTGGTTCTAATGGAGAAGGATATATACGGTTTGCACTTTGTGTAAAAGAAGAAAAAGTACAAGAAGCAATTGACAGATTTGCGTAACGTAGAGAGGCGATTTATCGCGTCTAACTATAGGTTTTGAAAAAATAGATACGTTTAAAGAAAATCAAAAAGTTCTGAAAAACGAGATGCCCTAGCCCTGATAGCAGTGGAAATCCTTTTACTTTTTTTCTTTAAAAAGTAAAAGATTGAAACGAATAGCAGGATTAGCTACAAAAAAATAAGAAATGAAAGTATTTGTAATAGGAATAGGATTAATAGGAGGTTCGATGGTATTGGACATCAAGACGCTACATCCGGAAGCCAAAATTTATGGGATTGACACGAATGAAAGTCATTTGGCAGAAGCCATCGCTTTAGGGGTTGTTGATGCTGGCGCGACTTTTGAGGATTTAAAACACGCCGATTTTGTAATTGTTTCTGTTCCTGTTGATGTTGCGTTGACAGTTTTGCCAAAAGTATTGGATGTTATTGGTGATCATACAATTGTTTTTGAAGTGGGTTCTACTAAAACTCCAATTTGTGAAGCAGTAGCCAATCATCCTAAAAGACGAAATTTTATAGCAACGCATCCTATTGCAGGAACTGAGTTTTCAGGACCTTCGGCAGCGATAAAAGGATTGTTTCAAGGGAAAACGAATATTATTTGTGAGGTAGAGAAAACGACTTTCAAATTGCAGGAAAAAGCGTTACAACTTTTTATGGCTATGGGAATGAGAATTCGTTATATGGATCCTAAATCACATGATAAGCATATTGCTTACGTGTCGCATTTATCGCATATCAGTGCATTTATGCTGGGAAAAACGGTAATTAATAAAGAGAAAGACGAGCAGGATATTTTTGATATGGCAGGTTCTGGTTTTGAAAGCACAGTTCGTTTGGCCAAAAGTTCACCGGCAATGTGGACGCCTATTTTTAAACAAAACAGGAAACAGGTTGTAAAAACGTTGGATGAATATATTTCTAATTTGTCAAAATTTAGAGAATTATTAGAAAAGGAAGATTATGATGCAATTTACAATGAAATGCAAAGTGTTAATAAAATAAAAGAAATATTAAACGGAATAAATATAAAAAAGTAATCAGCAATAAGTTGCAGGTTACAGTTAAAGAGAACAACACAGAATAAAATAAAAAAAGTAAAAATTAAAAAAGATGGAAAACAAGAAAGAAATGAGAAATTGGTTGAATGAATTCAATTTGACTCATCCATTTGTGATCGCAGGACCTTGTAGTGCTGAAACAGAAGAACAAGTATTGAAAATTGCACATGAATTGAAAGATTCAGATGTAAGTGTTTTTAGAGCAGGAATTTGGAAACCAAGAACGCGTCCGGGAGGATTTGAAGGTGTTGGAGAAATAGGATTGAAATGGTTGCAAAAAGCAAAAGCAGAAACAGGTTTACTAATGGGAACGGAAGTTGCAACTGCTGCTCATTGTAAATTAGCTTTAGAACATGACATTGATGTTTTATGGGTTGGTGCTCGTACAACTGCAAATCCATTTGCGGTTCAAGAGATTGCTGATACATTAAAAGGTACTGATAAAATTGTATTGATTAAAAACCCTGTAAATCCTGATATGGCTTTATGGTTAGGTGGAGTTGAGCGTTTATATGCTGCTGGAATCAAAAATTTAGGAGTTATTCATAGAGGTTTTTCTACATACGAAAAAACGAAATACAGAAACATTCCAGAATGGCAGATTGCTATCGAATTGCAAAACAAATTCCCTGATTTACCATTAATCATCGATCCATCACATATTACAGGAAACCGTGATATGATTCTTGAAGTGACTCAAGAAGCTTTGGATTTGAATTATGACGGTATGATTATCGAGACACACAATGATCCAGACAATGCTTGGAGTGATGCTGCACAGCAAGTAACGCCAGACGCTTTGAAACAAATTTTCAAAGATTTGAAAGTGAGAAAACATGATGATGCATCGGATGAATTTACCAATAAAATGACAAAATTGAGAGCAAATATCGATGTTTTGGATGCTAATTTATTGGAATTGTTAGGGAAACGTATGAAAGTTGCTGACGAAATTGGTCAAGTGAAAAAAGACGCAAACGTTGCTGTATTGCAAAACAATCGTTGGAATGAAATCCAAGAGAAAATGATTTTGGAAGGTGGAAAAAAAGGATTGACAGAAGAATTTATAGTTAAATTATTCAAAAACATTCACCAAGAAAGTATTGGACATCAAGAAAAAATCTTGAACGCTTAATTAGCGAAATTAAATAAATTATTTTTTATTAAACCTACAATTTGTTTTGTAGGTTTTTTTTTGTATTATTGCGTAAAAATTTAACTATTTAATCTGTAATTCATGAAACAAAAAATTTTAACAGCTATTTTTCTATTTACATCAGTAATGGCGTTTTCTCAATTTGATGGTGTAAAACAAGTGTTTGAGTCTCCAAATTTAAAGCAAGAAATAGCGACTCATAAAACGGTAGCTATTTTACCTTTCAAAGCCACAATTTCATTTAAAAGATTGCCTAAAAATTTTAATGAAGTCGCTAATAAAGAAGATGAGAAAAATTTAGGAATGAATATGCAATCTGGGCTTTATACTTATTTGTTAAGGAAATCTTCAGATTACACGGTTGCTATTCAGGATATTGACAGAACAAATGCTTTGTTAAAGAAAAACGGAATTTTTGAAATATTAGATGAACAATCCTCGGATGAAATTGCCAAAATACTAGGTGTTGATGCAATTATTAAATGCAGTTATGCCTACGAGAAAACAGGGAGTGAAGGAGCAGCGATTGTGAAATCGTTATTAATAGGTTTTGGTACGGGAAAGGTGGCGACAGGAGAATTGACAATGCAAATAAATAATGCTAAAGATGGAGGTCTTTTGTGGAGATTTTATAAGCAGATGAATGAAGATGTTATGAGTTCGCCAAGTGCTATGATGGAGAGAATGATGAGAAAAGTAGGGCGTAATTTTCCTTATGAAAAAGACTAGTCAGGATACACTATTTTTTTAAGTTTTAATCCCCATTTCTTTCTTATAAAGAATGGGGATTTTCTATTTCTAATGGGTAGTAATAGGAATTGAAGTGAAAAACTTTAAACTTTAAACTTTAATAGGGAAACAAAGAATTATCTTTGCAAAGTCTAAGGTTTTAAAACAAAAAGCCTAATTCATAAATTGTAAATTAAAAAATGACAGGACTAGTATACAAATCTACAGGAAGTTGGTACACCGTGAAATCCGAACAAGGGGATTTTATCGAATGCCGTATGAAAGGGAAATTTAGAATTAAAGGAATTAAAAGTACCAATCCTATAGCAGTAGGCGATGTTGTGGATTATGAGCTGGAAGAGACATCAGATACTGTTACGGGAACCATCCATAAAATACACGATCGTAAGAATTATATTGTTCGGAAATCAGTGAATTTATCCCATCAGATGCATATTATTGCTTCTAATATAGATAGGGTTTTCTTGCTGGTTACTATAAATAATCCGCCAACAACTTTTAATTTTATAGATCGTTTTCTGGTTACCGCCGAAGCGTATGGTATCGAAACTATTTTGGTTTTTAATAAAATTGACACATTTGACGATGCTACTTTAGATGAGCAATTGTATATGCAGCATGTGTATCAGGAAATTGGATACAAATGCCTTCGTGTTTCTTCGACTGAAATGAAAGGAATTGAGGAATTGAAAGCAATGATGATTGGCAAAGTAAGTATGTTTTCAGGACACTCTGGGGTGGGAAAATCAACTTTGGTAAATGCCATGGAACCTACTTTACATCTAAAAACAAAAACAATTTCTGAAGCAAGCAAACAGGGGCAACACACTACAACTTTTGCCGAGATGTACGATTTGTCTTTTGATGCTAAAATTATTGATACGCCGGGTATCAAAGGTTTTGGAATTGTGGATATGGAAAAAGAAGAAATCAGTGGCTATTTCCCTGAATTTTTCAAATTGAAAGAACAATGTAAATTCAATAATTGCTTGCATAAAGACGAACCACATTGTGCTATTAAAACCGCATTAGAAAAAGACGAAATCGCTTGGTCCCGTTATAGAAGTTACCTAAAAATTCTGGAAGGCGATGATGAAAATTACCGTACTGATATTCATAATGAAGACCGAATTATTAGCGATAAAACGAGGGAATAGTTGTGAATATTTATAATAATTCACCATTTATAATTTATAATTCACCATTATTTTGAAAGTTGTAATTCAAAGGGTTTCCTCCGCCTCCGTAACCATAGACAACAAAATTGTAGCCAATATCCAAAAAGGATTGTTGGTTTTAGTTGGTATTGAAGATGCCGATGCACAAGGAGATATAGATTGGCTTGTTAATAAGATTACTAACATCCGCATTTTTGGGGATGAAAATGATGTAATGAATTTATCTATTGCAGCTATCGACGGAGATATAATTGTGGTAAGTCAGTTTACGCTTTATGCTTCCACCAAAAAAGGAAATCGACCGTCTTATATTAAAGCCTCAAAACCAGAAGTAGCGATTCCATTATACGAAAATTTTGTAAAACGTCTAGAAATAGAGTTGGGAAAGAAAGTGCAAACAGGGGTTTTTGGTGCGGATATGAAAGTTGCATTAGTCAATGATGGACCAGTAACGATAGTAATAGATAGTAAAAATAAAGAATAAAATGAACCTAAAAAACTCGCAACTAGACGTAGATACTTGGATAAAAGAACACGGCGTTCGTTACTTTAACGAATTGACAAATATGGCGCAACTTACTGAAGAAGTAGGGGAAGTAGCCCGTATTATTGCGCGCCGTTACGGTGAACAATCCGAGAAAGAGAGTGATAAAAACAAAGACCTAGGTGAAGAATTAGCCGATGTGGTTTTCGTGGTTTTATGTTTAGCAAACCAAACCGGAATTGATTTACAAGCTGCTTTCGATAAAAAAATGGATTTGAAATCTATCCGTGACAAAGACCGCCATAAAAACAACGAGAAACTTAAATAATTTGTGAATTGTAAATTATGAATTGTGAATGAGGGAGTAAATTATGAATTATAAATTATGAATTATAAATGAGGAGTAGTAAATTGCGCCCCTAAACTATTTGAGTAGAAAGTTAAAGTTATATTCCATAACTGATAACCGATAACTCACAACTCATACTTACAAAAATGAATTTAAAATTAAGTACGAATTCACAATTCACAATTGATAATTCACAATTAAATATTACTGGCTCAAAAAGCGAAACCAACCGACTATTATTGTTGCAAGCTTTGTTCCCCAATATTACTTTGGCCAATACTTCAAACTCAGATGATAGTGAAGTGATGCAAAAAGCTTTAAAAGGAAATGTAGAAATTGTAGATATTCATCATGCGGGAACAGCAATGCGTTTTTTAACGGCTTATTTTGCGGTAAACGAAGGTAGAGAAGTTGTGTTGACTGGTTCTCAGAGAATGACGGAACGTCCAATAAAAGTTTTAGTGGAAGCATTAGAACAATTGGGTGCAAAAATCTCCTATGAGAAAGAAGTAGGTTATCCGCCTATTCGAATCAAAGGACAAAAAATTACAGCTTCTAAGGTTAATATTCCTGCAAATGTGAGCAGTCAATACATATCAGCGTTATTATTGGTAGCGCCAAAATTAGAAAACGGTATCGAAATCACTTTAGTAGGTGAAATTACTTCGGTTCCTTATATCAAAATGACATTGGCTTTGCTGAATGATTTGGATATTAAAACCAGTTTTGAGGGAAATGTGATTACCGTTTATCCAAAAACAGAAGTAGAATCAAAAGTAATGACCGTAGAATCCGATTGGAGTTCTGCATCATACTTTTTTAGTTTGGCTGCTTTGGCTGAAAATGCTACTATTTCACTAAACAGTTATAAAGAAACCAGCTTGCAAGGTGATTCGGCTTTGGTTGAAATCTACAAACAAATGGGTGTTGATACGCATTTTGAAGGAAACAAAATGACTCTGGTAAAACAGTCTAACTTTAAACGGGAAACTTTAAACTTAGAATTAAATAACACGCCCGATATCGCCCAAACCATAGTGGTTACTTGCCTTGGATTAGGAATAGGTTGTCATCTTACAGGACTTCACACCTTGAAAATTAAAGAAACGGACAGACTGGAAGCACTGCGAATTGAGCTGACAAAACTAGGGGCGAATATATCGGTTACAAATGATAGCTTGACGCTATTGGCTTCAAGTGAAATCAATCACAATGTTACAATCGCTACGTATAACGATCACAGAATGGCAATGGCATTTGCACCATTAGCATTAAAAGTGCCGATAATTATCGAAAATGCAGAAGTGGTTTCTAAATCATACCCTGATTTTTGGGAAGATATGAAAAGTTTAGGTTTTGAAATTTCCGAAAAATAAGAGTTGTAAACACTAGTGAATCAGTCACTTTTGAAAATAAAAGGCAAAACACTTGACAACCCCTATCTCACAATCGTATATTTGCACACGATTTAGAATTTTGCTGTCCTGAGCGATGTTGATGGGCCTAATTCATAAGTCATAACTCATAAATTTTTTAAATGAAATTATCACATTTTCAATTCGATTTACCAAAAGAACTTCTTGCCGAATATCCAGCTGAAAACAGAGACGAAGCACGTCTAATGGTTATTGATCGTAAAAAGGGGACTATAGAACATAAAATGTTCAAAGATGTTATCGATTATTTTGATGACGGAGATGTTTTAATTCTGAATAATACAAAAGTTTTTCCAGCGCGTTTGTATGGAAATAAGGAAAAAACAGGAGCAAGAATCGAAGTTTTTTTACTTAGAGAATTAAACTCTGAACAAAGACTTTGGGATGTTTTGGTTGATCCGGCTCGTAAAATCAGAATTGGAAACAAATTATATTTTGGAGACGATGATTCATTAGTCGCTGAGGTAATTGACAATACCACTTCTCGTGGAAGAACATTGCGTTTCCTTTATGATGGTTCTTATGAAGAATTCAGAAATAAATTAACAGAACTTGGAGAAACTCCAATCCCAAAATACATTTCAAGAGACGTAACTCCAGAAGATGCGGACCGTTACCAGACTATTTATGCAAAAGAAGAAGGAGCTGTTGCGGCACCAACTGCAGGATTGCACTTCTCTAAACATTTATTGAAAAGATTAGAAATAAAAGGAATAAAATTTGCCGAAGTAACGCTTCACGTAGGTTTGGGAACTTTTAATCCAGTTGAGGTAGAAGATTTATCAAAACACAAAATGGATTCTGAAGAATTAAAAATTACTCAGGAAGCATGTGATATCGTTAATGATGCCAAAGTAAAAAGGAAACGTATTTGTGCAGTAGGAACAACTTCTATGCGTGCCGTAGAAAGTTCAGTTTCATCGCAAAGTACACTAAACCCATTTGATGGTTGGACTAATAAATTTGTATTTCCTCCTCATGATTTTAGTATTGCGACGTGTATGATTACAAATTTTCACACGCCAAAATCTACTTTATTAATGATGGTTTCAGCATTTTGCGGACATGATTTAATGAAAAAAGCCTATGCAGAAGCAATCAAAGAAGGATATAAATTCTATTCTTACGGTGATGCCATGATGATCATATAATTTGAATTTATTTCAGATTCTAAATAACAAAATCTCGTCAGTAATGGCGAGATTTTTTTTATCCTGAGCGCACGAAGGAGGGTGTGACCCGTTGAAAAAACGGGTCGGGCTGTACGCTGTATCTTTATTTTCTTAAAGAAAGAAAATAAAGGATGCCACTTCCATCCCTCACACGACGTTTTGTGTATAAAAGTAATTTTAGTACAAGTAGGAATTTTGAAACTTAAAACTATATTCCAGTTTGTGTCTAAGTAAATTTGTAAAAGCTGTTTTTATCAAGTCGAGCGCAGTCGAGACTCCCTGTTGAGTCTCGACTGCGCTCGACTTGACATATATTCTCAAACCTACATTTAATTCACTTGGTAAACCAATTTCACCGTAATATTGGCCGTTTTGTTCTTGGATTGCGTATTGAATGAACCTCCGTAAGAAAAATCTTCGGATGAGTTTTGACCCGTTATTTGAAACACTCCCATATCTGATTTTTTTAAATTTCCAAGATTTGCATCCGCATTTTCCGCAATGCTTTTTGCTCTAATACTTGCGTCTTTTGTAGCTTCAGCAATCATTTTGATTTTTAATTCGGCTAATTTGGTGTAATAATATTCAGGAGGACTCGAATAGAATTCAACACCCGAATTAATCAATTCGCTGGATTGTCTCGAAATTTCTTCAATCTTATTTACTTCCTTTGATTGGATGCTCACACTTTGAGTTAATGTGAAACCAGTAAAAATTTGTTGTTTTGTAGTTCCATTTTCATTAAAAATCGTTTCGAAATCTTTGTTAAAGTTTACTGCCGAAAACACCATTTCATTCGGAGCAATTCCTTTGCCTGATAAATAGCTTTTGATTTTTTCTCTGTCGGAATCAAGTGATGCATACGCCTCTTTTAAAGTTGTGCTTTTTTTAGAAAATGAGCCGCTCCAAACTATTAAATCCGAAACGAAGTCTTTTTTCCCTAAGCCAGTAACACTTATAGTATCATTGTTCTTATTTCGATTCTGAAAGGCATTCGAAAATAAATAAGCTGAAATCACCACAGCCACCGAAATAATAATAACGTTCAAATTGTTTTTAAGCATCACTTAGAGTTTTTTTAATTCAATCAAATATAATCAATAACGAATTAGTTTATGAAAGAGTATAGTATAGAGGAATTATTTTTCGTTCGCGAACTACTTTTTTTTAACTTTTATCGTTCTGTCTGAAATGCTAAAGTCTTTTATCTATCTATCTTTTTTTATTACTTTTACTGAACAAAATCCAAACAATGACTTTCGAAAATACCCTTGAATTTGCACAAAAACTTGATGCACAAGATCAATTAAATAAATACCAAAATGAATTTATTTTTCCAAAGGTAAACGGGAAAAAGGTGATTTACTTCACCGGGAATTCATTAGGATTACAACCTAAACGCACTAAAGCATACATAGATGAGGTTATGAATGATTGGGCAAACCTTGCCGTTGAAGGTCATTTCTATGCTCAAAAACCGTGGTGGGATTACCAAGAGCGGTTTGCGAATCCTTTGAGTAAAATAGTTGGGGCGCTTCCAAGTGAAGTTACCGTGATGAATACATTAACAGTGAATCTTCACCTGTTGATGGTTTCTTTTTATCAACCTACAAAAATCAGATATAAAATCATTTGTGAAGAAAAAGCATTTCCTTCGGATCAATATATGTTTCAAAGTCAGGTTCATTTTCACGGGTACAAACCAGAAGATGCAATTGTAGAAATCAAGCGTCGTGAAGGCGAACATAATATTCGTTTAGAAGATGTTTTGGCTAAAATTGAAGAAGTAGGAGAGGAGTTGGCTTTGGTTTTAATTGGCGGTGTTAACTATTATACGGGACAAGTTTTTGATATGAAAACCATAACGGCTGCAGGTCATAAAGTAGGAGCTTATGTAGGCTGGGATTTAGCCCACGCTGCTGGAAATGTAAAATTAGAATTGCACGATTGGAAGGTGGATTTTGCTGCTTGGTGCAGTTATAAATACATGAATTCAGGACCTGGAAATGCTTCGGGATGTTTTATTCATGAAAAGCACCATAATAATTCAGACTTGCCAAGATTTGCCGGTTGGTGGGGGCACAATAAAGAACGTCGTTTCAAGATGGAACAAATTTTCGATCCTATTCACAGCGCCGATGGCTGGCAAATAAGCAACTTGCCGGTACTTTCTTTAGCTCCTTATTTAGCATCAGTAGAAATGTTTGATGAAATAGGAATGGACGCTTTGATTTTAAAAAGAGATAAAATCACTTCCTATTTAGAGTTTATTCTGAAGGAAATAGACAAGGAAGTTGATAGTAGCTTCGAAATCATTACGCCGTCAAATCCATCTGAGAGAGCATCGCAATTATCAGTATTGCTGCATGGAGAAGGACGAAGTTTATTTGACTATCTTATGAAAAATGGCGTGATAACGGATTGGAGAGAACCTAATGTTATTCGTTTGGCTCCAGTTCCTTTATATACTTCTTTTAAGGATATGTATTACTTTGGTCAAATATTGAAAGCAGGTATTTTAAAGTAGTGTTTTCCTGAAATTATATAAAAAATAGTTTAAATTCTATAAGTTTTATGGAATGGTTTGACCGTTTCTTTGTAGAGTTTAAAATTTAAAATAAATATAAATCATGAAAAATATACACATTATAGTACTATCATTAGTTATTATTTCTTGTCAAAATCAAGGAAAAATGGAAATTCAAAAAGCCAAACAAGTTAGTATTGATTCTATGAAACAAGTTAGTGCTGATTCGATGACTGCTGAATTTGAAAAACAAAAAGTTATCGATTCCATGCAAATTGAAATGGCTAAAGTAGTGACTCAAAAAGAAGTTGTTGTAGTCAATCATCAAGCGGCTGCTACGACCACAACTACAACCACAAAAAAGAAAGGTTGGAGTGGTGCTGCAAAAGGAGCAGTAATTGGAGCAGGTGTTGGAGCTGTTACCGGAGCGATTATCAGTAAGAAAAAAGGTCAAGGAGCCATAATTGGTGGTTTGGCAGGAGCAGGAGTAGGAGCAGGTACAGGTGCGATTATTGACGGAAGTAAAAAATAGTAGGTAAATTTTATATTAAAAGAGTGTTTATATTCTACCGAATGTAAGCACTCTTTTTATTTTTGGCAGGTTCGGTTTAATATGAATTCATGTTTTCAATAATGGCGTTGGCCTTTACTTTGATTTTATATAATTCTTCGGGATTCATTTTGTTCAATAAATTCAACATCATTCCCATACGTTGGTTTCCTTTGAAATACTCTTTTTTCTCATCCAGGAAATTCCAGTATAAAGTATTAAAAGGACAGGCTTTTTCTCCAAATTTGTCTTTGACATTATAATGACAGTTACTACAATTATTACTCATTTTATTGATGTAGCTTCCAGAGGAAACATACGGTTTTGTAGCAATAATGCCACCATCCGCATATTGTGACATGCCACGAGTGTTCGGCATTTCGACCCATTCTATAGCATCTATGTATACGCCAAGGTACCACGCGTCTACTTCATCAGGATGAATTTGTGTCAGTAAGGTAAAATTCCCTATCACCATGAGGCGTTGAATATGATGTGCATAAGCTTCGTCTAAACTTTGATTGATAGCGTGGCTCATACAATTCATTTTGGTTTTACCCGTCCAGAAAAAATTTGGTAACTTGTTGTAGTTTTGTAAGGCATTCATTTGGGCGTAATTGGGCATTTCTTTCCAATAAATTCCTCGAATATACTCACGCCAACCCAGAATTTGTCTCACAAATCCTTCTACTTGTGAGATGGATATGTCAGCTTCATTGGCATGATAAAAAGTAATAACGGTCTCGATTACTTCCTTTGGCGAAAGCATTTTGCTGTTCATGGCAAAAGACAAGCGAGAATGAAAAAGGAATTTTTCATCGGTATGCATTGCATCTTCATAGTCACCAAAATGTTTCAGCAGATTAGTACAGAAATAATTTAAAATTTCCAGCGATTGCTCACGAGATGTAGGCCAGCTGAAATTGTTCTCATCAATGTTTCCAAAAGTGACTATGCCAGTTTCTTTTATTTGGCTTACAACCTCAGAAACGTTTTTATGAAAGTTTTTTTCCGACGGAACAGGAACTTCACCTTTGTATTTTTTTCGATTATCAGCATCAAAATTCCATTGGTTTCCCAAAGGAGTTGAACCATTCATCAAGATATGATGTTTTTTACGCATGTTGCGATAGAAATTCTCCATCAGCAACAACTTCTTTCCTTCAAAAAAAACGGAAAGTTCGTTACGCGTCGTATAAAAATGTTTGGAGTCAAAAACTTCTGACTTTATTTTTAGATTGGAACAAATTATTTTTAATTGTTGGTCCAGTCTGTATTCATCAGGTAACTGGTATTCGAATTTTTCAATTTTGTATTTTTCGATACAAACGGTAATGATTTTTTCTAAATCATGTGGATTCTCAGTATCGGTGATTTTAAAATAGATGGCTTGATGTCCAAGTGATTGTATCGCTGTGTAAAAATTCCTCATCGATAGAAAAAACGCTACAATTTTTTGAATATGATGTTTTACATAATCAGTTTCCTGGCGCATTTCTGCAAGGAGATAAATAGTATTGTTATCACTTTCCTGGAGCCAAGAGTGTTCTAAATTTAACTGATCTCCAAGGATTAATCGTAGCTTTTTCATTGCTATTTTTTAAAAAATGAAGTAGAAGGGGTTTCTTTTCGAGCATATTGAAAACGATCCACTAATTTGGGTAAACAATATCCATCAAGTCCATTTAGTGCTATAACATTCCCTTTGTCAATTTGTAACCAGCCATCTTTGTGCTCTAATTCTTCTTCAAAAAACAAATTCTCAATAGAAGCTATAATGTGAATGGTGTCATTTTCCTTGATATAATATTCGTTTACATATTTGCAATACAATTGAACTGGACTTCCTTTTACGAAAGGAATTTTAATGTCATTTTTATATTCTTCCTCTAGATTTGTTTTGTCAAATTCAGAAATTCCTATCTCATAATTTGCTGATGTATGATGCGCATCTTCAATCATATTCACCGTAATGTGATTTACTGTAAAATAACTCGTTTCTCTTATATTTTTATACGTATCTCTCGGAACGGTTGTAGGTCTCATTATGAATCCAATTAATGCAGGATCGCTTCCTAAATGGGTTACACTGCTAAAAATGGCTACATTGGATTTTCCGTCAATGGATTTTGTGGCAATTAAATTAGCAGATTTATATCCAGTACAGGAATTGATTAAATTTAATCTTTCGATTTTCTCCATTTTAGAAATCGCGTCTCTGGAAATATGTTTCATGTTTTTTGAATTTTGAACAAATATACTTTTTTGTTTAATTAAATTAAAAATAAATTAAACAAAATAATTAAATTAAAAATAAATTAAACAAAATAATTACATTTGATATGTTATAATCCAAATGCTTTGAAAATAAATAATTTAAAATAACTTTCAAATCCTATATATTTGTTTGTCAATTTATTCAAAAATGAAAAAACTCAAAAAAGTCCTTCTGGTTTTACTTTCGTTGCTAGTGATTATAACAATAAGTTTAATTGTTTATGGGTTTTATCTAAAACCAAAATACGAAGGCCAATTACAACTGAAAAATATTCAGAAAGAAACTACGGTATATTTTGATGAATTTGGGGTGCCGCATATTTATGCCAATAGTTCAAAAGACGCGATGGAAGCTTTGGGTTATGTGCATGCGCAAGATAGATTGTGGCAAATGGAATTGATGCGGCGTATTGCTCCGGGGCGTTTGTCTGAGATATTTGGTTCAGTTGCGTTGAAAAACGATAAGTTTTTTGCGGGATTGGGAATCGAAGAAGCTTCAGTAAAAGCGATTGCAGCATTGAATAAAAATAGTGCAAGTTATCAATTGACAATGGCATATTTGGATGGAATTAATCAATATTTAGATGAAGGAAAAACACCAATTGAGTTCAGTTTGGTTGGAGTTAAGAAACAGAAGTTTACGATAAAGGATGTCTATAATATTTTTGGATACATGTCTTTCAGTTTTGCGATGGCTCAAAAATCAGATCCATTATTGACTGATATTCGAAATAAATATGGAATGGAGTATCTCAAGGATTTTGGAATTGACGGTTCTTTCAATACCACTCGAATAAAAAATGCCAAAGAAAAACCACAGCAATACAGCGCTATTGCAAAGTCTATTGCATCACTTTTAGATCAGTCACCCATTCCTCCATTTGTGGGAAGTAATAGCTGGGTTATAGCACCAAAGAAAACTAAAAATGGTAAAGTGATTTTTGCCAATGATCCTCACATTGGCTTTTCACAACCTGGAACTTGGTATGAAGCGCATTTGATAACGCCTGATTTTGAATTGTACGGTTGTTATTTAGCGGGAACGCCCTATCCTTTGTTAGGTCACAATCGGGAATATGCTTATGGTTTGACGATGTTTGAAAATGATGATATTGATTTATATCAAGAAGAAAATAATCCAACTGATGGTAATGTTTACAGAACGCCAAATGGTTTCAGTCGCTATGAAGTTCGAAAAAAAATCATAAAAGTTAAAGATTCTACAGATGTAGTTTTAAATGTAAAAGTGACGCGTCACGGTCCTATTATGAATGACTTGATTGATGGTTTAAATAAAAAGAAACCCGTTGCAATGTCTTGGATTTATACGCAACAGCCCATTCAGATTCTCGATGCGGTTTATATGCTTTCACACGCCAAAAGTAAAACCGATTTTCACAAAGGAGTAGCTTTAATTGCTGCACCGGGATTGAATGTGATGTATGGTGATGCAAAAGGAAATGTGGCTTGGTGGGCGACTGGGAAATTATACAAGCACAATGAAGGTGTGAATACTAATTTTATTCTGGATGGAGCTAGTGGTAAAGACGATATTACCGAATATCTGGATTTCTCCAAAAACCCTTCGGCAGAGAATCCAAATTGGAATTATGTATATTCGGCTAATAATCAACCGGAACCAATAGATGGATTTTTATATCCTGGTTATTACCTTCCTGAAGACAGAGCCAAAAGAATTACCCAGTTATTAGATCCAAAATCCAATTGGGATAAGGAGTCTGTCAGTAAAATGATTTTCGATAATACTTCATTAATTACACCACAAGTTCTTTCAAATTTATTTTCGAGTGTTAATTATAATGCACTTTCTGATAATGAAAAAGAAGCCATTACTATCTTAAAATCTTGGAAAGGATCAAATAATCTTAATGACGTGGCTCCGACAATTTATAACAAATGGATTTATTTTTATTTGAAAAATACTTTTGAAGATGAACTCGGAAAAGTTGGTTTCAAACAATTTCTAGGAACGCACATTATGAAGCAAATTGTTGCAAAACAAATGGCTAATGCTAATTCGCTTTGGTGGGATAATATTACCAGTAAAAATATAGAAGAAACCAGAAAACAAATTCTATCACAATCGTTTAAAGAGGCAGTTATTTCATTAGAAAAGCAATTAGGGAATTCAGTGCCAGCTTGGACTTGGAATAAAGTACATGTTTTAGAGCATCAACATCCATTGGGCAAAGTGTCGGCATTGCGAAGAATTTTCAATGTAGGACCTTTTGAAGTTTCAGGTTCCAATGAGGTAATTAACAATCAGTTTTTTGATTACACAGATGAAGCAAATTATGTTGTAAAAGGAGGCCCTTCAACGAGAAGAATTATTGATTTTTCGGATATAGAAAACAGTTGGAGTATTCTGCCAACAGGACAATCCGGAAATCCATTGAGTTCACATTACAGCGATCAAGCGGAACTTTACAATGCAGGAAAATTTAGAAAAATGAAACTAAATAAGGATGAAATTGTTAGAACTTCAACAAAATTGGTCTTTGTTCCCTATAAAAATTAATAGTTTTAAAGTCCTTAGTCTAATAAAATCAGTAATTTTGCCTAACTTTTTATAAAAAATTAATGCAAACTCCCAAAAAAATAGCGGTTGTAGGTTCTGGATTAGTAGGATCTTTATTGGCTATTTACCTTCGCAAAGCAGGACATATAGTTCATGTTTATGATAGAAGTCCAGATATTAGACAAATTCAGTTTTCAGGACGTTCCATTAATTTAGCCATGTCTAACCGAGGTTGGAAAGCGCTGGATGGAGTAGGAGTGGGGGATGCGGTGCGTGAAATTGCAATTCCTATGGATAAACGTGCCATTCATCTTGTGGACAAACTTAATTTTCAAAATTACGGACAAGAAGGGGAATCTATTTATTCGATTTCGAGAGGAACCTTAAATAGAAAAATGATCGATTTGGCGGAAGCCGCGGGAGCTCAATTCTTTTTTGAACATAAAATTTGGGATGTAACTTTAGATGATGCAACCTTGCATATTGGAGAAACTGAAAGAGGAGCTTGGCAAGAAAAAAAATACGATATGGTCTTTGGTGCCGATGGTGCTTTTTCTAGAATACGTCACCGCATGCAACGTCAAAGCATGTTTGATTATTCACAAGAATTTCTGCCTATTGGGTATAAAGAATTAAATATTCCTGCAAATCCTGACGCCACACATAAATTGGATAAAAATTCTTTTCATATTTGGCCTCGAGGCGAATACATGTTGATTGCATTGCCTAATTTAGACGGTAGTTTTACGTGTACCTTGTTTATGCCTTTTGAAGGAGAAAATTCTTTTGCGGCATTAAAAAATCAAAAAGAGGTCGAAGCTTTTTTTGAAAAGAATTTGCCGGATACGATTGATGTAATTCCAAAATTGACAGAAGATTTCTTCAATAACCCAACAAGTACGTTGGTAACCATGAAATGCTTTCCTTGGACTTATGAAGATAAAATTGCTTTAATTGGTGATGCTTGTCATGCGATTGTGCCATTTTATGGACAGGGAATGAATGCGGGCTTTGAAGATATTTCAGTACTATATGAAATGATTGAAAAGTATGGTGATGATTGGAAAACTATTTTTTCTGAATATCAAAAATCTCGTAAACCAAATGCGGATGCAATCGCAGAACTGTCCTATCGTAATTTTATGGAGATGAGTTCTAAAACTGCTGATGAAAAATTCCTATTGCAAAAGAAAATCGAAAAATCCTTCTCGGATAAACACCCTGATAAATGGATACCGCTTTATAGTAGAGTAACGTTTAGTGATCGTCCTTATGCCGAAGCTTTGGCAATTGGGGATTATCAAAACGCCATTATGGAAGAAGTTTTAAAAATGGAAAACATTGAAAATATTTGGAATAGCGAAACTGTAGAGAACAAAATATTGGAATTATTGCAATAGTTCTTTTGGAGTTATTTAAGGTCAGTTCGCTTTGTCCGTTTCTAATTAATAGTAGAAATCCCATCTCTTTTTTTTAAATAAGATGGGATTTCTGCTTTAAACGAAGTGAATCAAACTCCTTAGAAATAAAATCAAGTAAGGCATTCGAGACTATTTATTCCTCACGGTGTACTTTTGTGAAATCGAAAGCAGGTTTGCAAATGGCAATATATTCACATGGTTCTTCAAAAGGATTAGAATATTGTACCCGAGTGTTTTTCTCAATTTTTATAGATTGACCAGCTTCAAGAATTACAGTTTCATTTTCAATAAGAAATTGTTTTTTTCTTTTTATGATGTAGCTGTATTCTTCAAATTCTGGTGTTTGAAAGGATTCGCTCCAATGAGGTGGTGCAATCATATGTGCGATTGAAATATCTGGATTGTTTGTGGTAGCAATTCCGTGATGCTCTTCAATTAATTTACCATCTGTTGTTGGAACAACAAATGGTGTTTTTTGAATAAAATATTTTTTCATTTTTTGAATTGATTTTTGAAATACTCTTCAAGCAAGATGGTTCTAAATGGATGTTGTAGTATTTATTTCTTTAATATTTTTGTTAAAATACTAAAAGCACCTCTTATGAAAGTTGCACTAGTCAATACTTTCAAAACAGATTTCCCTACAACACTAGCTGTGCTTGGCCCGTTATTTTCTTCTTTCTCAATTGTTTTTTCTTGTTCTTGTGCTGCAACTTCTTGTTCGACAATAGTTATTTTTTTATTTAGCATTTCGTAAGCGCTTTCACGATCAATAAGTTCGCTGTATTTCTTTACCAGTTTTGACTTAGAATTGATTTCCTGAATTTCACTTTCAGTCAAAATATCCATTCTGCTCATCGGTGCACGCATCATGGTAGCTGCAAGAGGAGTAGGAATTCCTTTTTCGTTCAATGCAGTGACCAAAGCTTCACCAATTCCAAGGCTAGTCAGTACTTCATCAGTTTTATAATATTCAGATGTTGGATAATTGTCAGCTGTTTGTTTAATTGCTTGTCGGTCATTTGCTGTAAAAGCCCTTAAAGCATGTTGTATTTTTAGACCTAATTGTGCTAAAACGCCGCTTGGAATATCCATAGGATTTTGAGTAATAAAGTAAATCCCAATTCCTTTTGAACGTATTAATTTTATGATAGTTTCTATTTGTTCTAATAGTGCTTTGCTGGCTTCATTAAATATTAAATGGGCTTCATCTATAAAAATCACTAATTCAGGTTGGTCGGCATCTCCTTTTTCAGGCATCTGTTGGTATATTTCAGCTAATAAACTAAGCATAAATGTCGAAAATAATTTTGGTCTATCCTGAATGTCTGTCAAGCGAAGGATGTTGACATATCCCTTGCCATTTTCGTCAATTCGCATTAAATCTTCAATATCAAAAGACATTTCTCCAAAAAATAAGTCAGCACCTTGTTGCTCTAACTCAATGATCTTTCTAAGAATAATTCCAGTAGTTGAAGTTGAAATTTTACCATAATCTGCAGTAATCTCGTCTTTTCCTTCTTCGGTTATATAATTAATTACTTTTTTGATGTCTTTAAGATCTAACAAAGGCATTTTATTATCATCGCAGTATTTGAATATAACAGCAATAACACCTGCTTGAGTGTCGTTTAATCCTAATATTCTTGAAAATAGGACAGGGCCAAATTCTGATACTGTTGCACGAAGGCGTACTCCATTTTGTTCAGACAAAGTCAGTAATTCAACCGGAAAGCTGGAAACACTGTATGGGATGTTAATTTTAGCATGACGTTCGGTAATAAAAGGTTTTTCTTCCCCTTCTTTTGCAATACCACTAAAATCACCTTTTATATCCATCATCAATACTGGAATTCCAAAAGAGGACAACTGTTCTGAAAGGACCTGAATAGTTTTAGTTTTTCCTGTTCCGGTAGCACCGGCAATTAAGCCATGTCGGTTTATTGTTTTTAATGGTATTTTTACATGGGCGTCAGCTAAAGCTTCTCCGTCTAAGATTGCTCCGCCTAAAATAATGCTTTCTCCTTTTGAAATATAGCCGGTAATGATGTTTTGTATAAAATCTTCTTTTCTGCTCATAATGTTGTTGAATTAAAATTCATTTTTAAGGTATTAATTTTCTAATTTTCATTAATAAAGTGTTAACTGCAGTTTTCTTGCTTTTTTATTGTTAATAATAAAAAAAAATATTTTAAGCTGTTTCAATCTTAATGTTGAAATATTATCTCAATATCTCATAAAAACTTATAAATTTTTTTGTGAAATAGCGGATTTCAATGTGAATTCTGATATAAATGTAAAATTTATTTTAGCAAATATTTTTTCGGAATAAAATTAATCAGAATAAAATTAAAAAAAGTTTTTTTATTTAAACTAAAAATATAAATTTGCTCCACTACAAGTTTATTATAACTAAAGAATAAATTATTTAAAACTATTAAAATTAAAAAAAAATGGCAAACGTTAAAAAAGAAAACGGTTCAAAAGGTGGAGGAATGATTTCAGGAATCATTATTGTAGCATGTGTTTTTGTTGGATGGATAGTATGGAATTTTATAATGGGTAATGGTGCTAACTTCGAGGGTGGAGTTAATACAGGTCACCCACTACCGGGTAATTACTTGGCAATGGTTTATAAAGGAGGTCCTATTGTGCCTATTTTATTAGGATGTTTGTTAATGGTTATTGTGTTTTCATTCGAGCGTTTTGCGGTTATTTCAAAAGCAGCTGGTAAAGGAAATCTTGATCAATTCATGAAAAGTGTACAAGGAAATATCACTACTGGTGATATTGATGGTGCGATCGCTTTATGTGACAAACAAAAAGGATCTGTTGCAAATGCAATTAAATCTGCTTTATTGAAATACCAAGATGTTAAAAAAGAAGGATTAGATAGCGAAGCTGCTGCTGAAACAATTCACAAAGAAATTGAAGAAGCAACTTCATTGGAAATGCCAATGTTAGAAAAACATATGACTATTCTTTCTACATTAGTTTCTTTAGGAACACTTGCAGGTTTGTTAGGTACAGTAACCGGGATGATTAAGGCGTTTGGTGCTTTGGCTTCTGCTGGAACTCCAGATCAAGCTGCTCTTGCAAATGGTATCTCTGAAGCCTTGATTAACACTGCAACGGGTATCTCTACTTCTGCATTAGCAATCGTTGCTTACAACTTTTTTACTTCTAAAATTGATACTTTGACTTATTCTATTGATGAGGCTGGTAATACAATTGTAAATACTTACAGACACTTCAGAAGTACACAAAAATAATTAATAATTTAATTTATAAGAAAATAGCAATCTTGTAAAAGAGCTGTTTTCTTATAAATATTAAAAAATATATTAATGGCTATAAAAATGTCCAAAAAAGCAGCGTCTATTGACATGACTGCTATGTGTGATGTGGCTTTTCTTTTGCTTACGTTCTTTATTTTGACCGCTACAGCTAAGATTCCAGAAGCATTACCGGTAGATACGCCAGCCTCAACAGTTCAGTCTAAGCTTCCTGATGCAGATTTAGCGACGATTACTATTGGTAAAGGTAAAGTGTTTTTTGACCTAAAAGGAAGAGAAGTTCGTAAAAGAACTTTGGAATTGATGGGACAAAAATATGGTGTTGCATTCACAGAAGATGAATCGTCAAAATTTGCTTTAATGGAAGGAATTGGGGTGCCAATTTCAAATCTAAAGCAACTTATCTCTATGAAAACTGCAGAGCGAAGTAAAGAAGGTGTTCAGCCTGGAGTTCCTAAAGATTCACTTGATAATCAATTGAAAGAATGGATTTACAATGCTCGTATTGCAAATATTGAGGTCGATGATAAAGAATTGCAGTTTGCTATAAAAGGAGATGCAAAGGAAGAATATCCATCTATTAAAAAGGTAATGGATATTTTACAAGACCAAAAAATCAATAGCTTCAATCTGGTTACTGGTTTGAGAGCAAAAGATAAATAACTAAAAAAATACACTAAAATGGCTGAATTAAATACCGGCGACGGTGGAGGCAAAAAAGGTGGAAAGGTAAGAAGTAAAAAATCAGGTTCAAAAGTAGATTTAACTGCTATGGTGGATTTGGCATTCTTATTGATTACTTTCTTTATGCTTACTACTACGTTGTCTAAACCGCAATCGATGCCTTTGGGTTTGCCAGATAAAGAAGATGATAAAACTAAGGATAAGCCAATTAAAGTTGACGAAAACCGTACTATGACTGTATTATTAGGAGATAATGATAAAATGACATATTATATGGGTTTATTGGCTACTCCAATTGCTGGTCCTAAGGAAATTTCTTATGGTAAAGAAGGTATTCGTAAAGAATTATTGAAAAGAAAAAAATCAGTTTTAGAGTACACTGGTAAGAAAGATAAAGGGATGATTGTAATTATCAAACCAAGTAAAAAATCAAATTACCGTAATTTAGTAGATATTCTAGATGAAATGGCTATTGTTGATGTTCCAACATATGCAATTGTAAATGATTTTACTCCTGAGGAACAAAAATTGTTAGAAGGTAAGTAAGATTTATCTTATTACTCAATAACCTAATAACTAAGAAAAATGAAATTAGATATATTCACAAATCAATGGCTTGATATTGTATTCGAAGGTCGTAATAAGGCCTATGGTGCTTATGAGCTTCGAAAAACAAATACGAAGACTACGGTTAAAGCTCTTGTGCTTGGCGCAATTGTTTTCGCTCTTGCTGTTAGTGCGCCACTTATAATGAGTCTTATTCCTAACTCTTCAGATGATTCTGATACAATAGATACTAAGATTACAACTGTAAAGTTGCCGCCTAAGAAAGAAGAAGTAAAAAAAGATCTTCCACCACCCCCACCACCTCCTCCAAAAGTGGATCAGGTAAAATTTGTTAAGCCAGTTGTGGCTAAAGCAGATGAGGTTACAGAAGAGCCACCTAAAATTGTTGAAATTAAAGACAAGAAATTAGGTGCTGAAACTATTAAAGGTGATCCAGATGCTGAATTGTCTGTAGAACCAGTTGGGAACGGACCTAGTGCTGTTGTAGAAGAAGATACTCAGATTTACAACACTGCAGGTATTGAAGTAAAACCTGATTTTCCAGGTGGTATGGAGAAATTCTACAAGTTTGTTGGAAATAACTACCAGACTCCTGAAGAAGAAGGTTTAAAAGGTAAAGTTTACGTTACTTTTGTTGTTGAAAAAGATGGTTCATTAACTGATATCAAAGTAATCAGAGATATTGGTTACGGTACAGGAAAAGAAGCAATCCGTGTTTTGAACAAATGTCCTAGATGGAACCCAGGAGAGCAAAATGGTAAAAAAGTAAGGGTGCTTTATTCTCTTCCAATTACTATTCAATCTGCTGAATAATGTTAAATAACATAGTAAGTAATATTAAGAAGAAATCGCTTAAAGAGCGATTTCTTCTTGTTTTAGGAATTTTGTTTTTTCTGGTTTACCTTATTTTAGGTTTATTTATTATCTTTATGAAGAATTTTCCGTTGGCAATTCAATCTAATTATAGGATTGCTTTTGGGGTATTACTTATAGTATATGCTTCTATTAGATTCTTTCGAATTATTAATGATAACAAAAACTAGATTATGAAAAATTATGCTAAAATTTCGTATTTTGTTTTTCTTGCGGTAATAGTGTTTTTCTTAGCTTGTAATCGTTCTAAAAGTTCAAAAGATAATGAAACCATACTGAAAGGTTCAGTTTCAATTTTTGTAGATGAAACTTTGACACCTATTATTGAGGATCAAGTAGCTGTATTTGAAAGCAAATATGATGCTAAAATAAAACTTATTTCAAAATCTGAAGCTGAAACTGTTAATTCATTGTTTAACGAGAAAGCTTCTATAGCTATTTTAGCTAGGAATTTGACAACTGAAGAATTGAAGATTTTTGATCAAAGAAAAATCATACCTAAAGTAACAATATTCGGTACAGATGCGATTGCCCTGATTTCTAATAAGAACAATAAGGATACTATTATAGCGTTAAAAGATGTTATTAATTTTATGCAGGGGAAATCTGTCCCATCCATTAAGGGGTTAGTTTTTGATAATCCAAATTCAAGTACAGTTCGATATATTAATTCTCTCGCAGGTTTAAAAGCTATTCCTGAAAAAGGTGTTTTTTCATTTAAAACCAATGATGAAGTTATTAAATATGTTTCTGAAAATGATGGAATGATAGGAATTGTAGGAGTTAATTGGCTTTCTCAACCAATGCCTAATATGCAAATATATGTAGAGAAAGTGAATGCTTTAAATGTTAAAGGGCTTACTAGTGATAATTCATTTTCTCCTTCCCAAAATAATATAGCAGAAGGCAAGTACCCTTTGGCACGCGATTTGTATATAATAAATTGTCAAGGATATTCAGGTCTAGGAATGGGTTTTGCTTCATTTGTAGCTGGAGATATTGGACAAAGAGTAATTTTAAAATCTGGTTTGCTTCCTGTTCGTATTCCCGGCAGGAATATTACAATAAGGAATAAAATTGAAAATGATAAAAAATAAATTAACTACAATAAAGATGAATAAATTTAAAATTTTTAGTGTTGCTTTATTGGCTACGGTAACTGTAAGTCAAGCGCAAGATTTAAATCCGGCGAAAAAAGCAATTGATGCAGAGCAGTTCGATAGTGCAAAATCTATTTTAAAATCGATCGTAAACTCTAAACCATCGAACGGGAGAGCCGCTTTCCTTTTAGGGAATGTTTATCTTACTCAAAACGTAGCAGATAGTGCTAAAATTTATTTTCAAAAAGGATTATCTGGAACTGAAGGGGCTAAACTTAATTATATAGGTTTAGGTCAATTAGACTTAGATAATGGAAATGTTGCTGCAGCGCAAGCAAATTTTGCATTGGCTACTAAAGATATGAAAAAGAAAGATGTGGAAGAATATATCTACATCGGGAAAGCATATATGGCGGCTAATAAGCCTGATTATAAAAGTGCTTTGTCTATTTTAACAAGAGCAAAAATTAATAATCCTCAGGATGCTCAAGTTTTGTTAGAACTAGGTAATGCTTTTTATGGAGATAAAAATCAGAATGAGGCATATGTTGCATATCGTGATGCCTTTCAAGCTGATCCAGCCTTAATTAGAGCTAAAATGCAATTAGGTGTTTTACTTAAAGGGGCTAAAGCGTATACTGAAGCAGTAAAAGCATATGATAACGTAATTGCTACAAATGCAAGTTACGGACCTGTTTACCGTGAATTGGCAGAAACATATTATTTATGGGGAAGAAATGAGCCATCAAAAGGTAAAGACTACTTGCAAAAAGCATTGGGGTATTATGAAAAATATATGTCTTTAACTGATTATTCGCTAGCATCTCGTATGCGTCATGCTGATTTTTTAATCTTAGCAGGTGACTACAAAGCATTGGAAGTTGAAGCTAATAAAATGAAAGAATTAGATAAAGTAAATCCTAGAATTTTACGTTATTTAGGTTTTGCTGCTTATGAAAATGGAAATGTTGATGTTGCAATTCAGTCATTAGAAAGTTTTATTTCAAATCCTGCAAATAAAGTTCTAGCTATAGATTACCAATATTTAGGTTTTTCCAAAATTAAAAAATCAATAAGTGCTGATGGTAAAACAGTAGATGCATCGCTTTTTAATAATGGTGTTTCCGATGTTAAGAAAGCGGTTGATATGGAAATTTCTATTACTAACAACCTTGCAGATATTGGAAAAAAATTATACGAACAAAAATTATTCAAGGAAGCTGCTTCAATTTATGAACTAGCAACTACGAATAAAGAATCTAGAAATTTCTTACTTGATAATTTCTACCTTGGTAACTCATTATATTATGATAATACTAAAAAGGATGTTGTTAAGCCAGATCCTATAGCACTACAAAAAGCTGATGTAGCTTTTGGAAATGTTATTGAGGCTTCGCCATCTACTCAGGATGCTTATATCTTTAGAGCGAGAACGAACAGATTGCTTGAAAAAGATGATATGATGGTAAAATATTATGAAGCTTATATTGCAGTTGTTACTGAAAAAGGAGCTGAAGAATTAGCTAAACCTGCAGTGAAAACTAAATTGATCGAATGTTATAATAACATGGCTGCTAGTTTTGCAAATACTGATAAAACAAAAGCAAAGGAGTATTTTAATAAAACACTTGCATTAGACCCAACTAATAACTATGCAAATGAATCATTGAAAACTTTAAAATAATATTTTGTATATGATATTAAACCGCTAACTTTTATGAAGTTAGCGGTTTTTCTATATTAGAACAATTGTATTAATTAATAGTTTATATTTTGGTATAAATCGACTGAACGGATAAGATCTCATTATTTTAGTAAGCATTTACTAAATATCAAATTAACTCATTTTCTAATTAACTATCTTTGCACTTTAAAATAAAATAATGTTATCAAAAGAAATACAATTAGAAGTTAACAAAGGAGCTATGCTTCCCTTGATGGAAGAGTTTTATACCATTCAAGGCGAAGGATTTCATACGGGAACTGCCGCATACTTTATTAGAATAGGCGGATGCGATGTTGGGTGTCATTGGTGTGATGTTAAAGAAAGTTGGAATGCCGAATTGCATCCTCCAACAGGGATTGATTTGATTGTTTCAAATGCAAGTAAATATTCAGAGACTGTTGTAGTAACTGGTGGAGAACCTCTAATGTGGGATATGTCTTTGCTAACGCAAAAGCTAAAAGAAAATAACAGAAAAGTTCATATAGAAACTTCAGGAGCATATCCATTAACAGGGGTCTGGGATTGGATTTGTTTGTCTCCAAAGAAAAATAAATTACCTACGGAAACTGTTTATGATAATGCACATGAGTTGAAAGTAATCATTTATAATAAACATGATTTTATTTTTGCTGAAGAGCAAGCTGAAAAAGTGAATAATAATGCTATTTTATTCCTGCAGCCAGAATGGAGTAAAAAAGAAGAAATGACTCCACTTATAGTCGATTATGTGATGAACAATCCGAAATGGCGTGTTTCTTTACAAACGCATAAATATTTGAATATTCCTTAGAAATTTAAAACCCCAAACAACAATTTGTTGTTTGGGGTTTTAAATTAAATATAGTTTATGATTATTTTTCGGAATTTTTACTTCTTGCAATCCGATTGCCTGGTGAGCATTACTCCTAAAACTACCACCCTTTTTGTTTTTTTAGTTCAGTGATGTGTGCTAAATGGTGGTTTCCATGCCAAGCATAAGTTCCTATTATTTCCTTCAACTGAAATGCTGCGTTATGCTCAGGATGAATAAAGGATTTTTCTAAATCAGCTTCAGAAAGACTATTCATTAGATATGCCAAACGAAAGTGTAATCCTTCCAGAAAAGACAGCGTAGGCTGAATGGGCATTGTTAAATTATCATGTAATTCCGCCCAACGATCTTCGTGATAAAATTTTATTACGGGTTTGTCTTCAGTCAATGTCCATTTAATCCTAATGAAACAATTCATGTGACTGTCTGCGCAATGATGAATTACTTGACGAATTGTCCAGCCATCTTGACGATACGGTGTTTCTAGTTGTTCATCGGTTAAATGAATTACTTCTTTTTTCAATCGTTCTGGGAAACTTGCAATTTCTGCTATTTTATTAGTTAGGTATTCTTTTGAATAAGTTTCTGGGGCAATAAATTTTCCAATAGGATAACTCAATTTTTCTAATGATGTATTTTCCATACTATAATTTTTTTTTTAAATTGAAAGTTTAGCTAAATAGTCATAATGCTCCCCTTCAAGAATTAACTCGCACTGTAATCCATTGGCGAAAGCCGCATTTTGCAAGGTATTGTAATCTAGGTAGAGCCAAGGAAATTCTTCTTCTTTTTCGTTTTTATAGCGTATTGTAAAAGTCAATTCGCCATAATAGCCTTTACTCGGAATCCATTTTCCTCCATCTTCATCATTATCAAACATGTAAATAATATCCGATGAATCAATTAAAATTTGTCCATTTGAGTTTAGCAACCTTCTCAATTTCTGTAAAAATTTAGTGGTTTCTTTAAGTGTTCCAAAAATGCCGGTGCCATTCATTAATAATAAAATGGTGTCAAATTTATTTTCGGGATTTTCAGCATCCATTTCAAGGATATTTTGAACATGAACATCTTTCAATCCGCGAAGTTTGCAAGCTTCAACTGCATTTTGAGAAATGTCAATTGAATGAACAATAAGATTTTTTTCGTTTTGTAGATACAAACTATGGCTTCCTGCTCCACAACCTACATCCAAAATTTTTCCCTTTGCAAGTTGTAAGGCTTTTTGTTCCAATTTTGGCATTTCATTATAAGAACGAAATAAATAGGCAACACTCATTTCTTCTTCTTCAGAAATGGAGGTTTCCGTGATTAAATCTTCAGGAAAATTATTGGTTTGAAAATCAAGTATGGCTTTGCCAAAAAGGTCTTTCATCTTTTTTGTTTAAAGTTTAAGGTTTCAGGATTCAAGTTTGTTACTTTTGTGGTTCCAACTTTAAATTTTAAACTTGAAACATATTTTAAACAATCTTCCTAAAGAAGCCAAAGATAAGCATATAGAAAATAAAAAGTATTTCGATAAGCTGAAAAAGAAGACGCCAAAAAATTTGGATTATGTGATGCAGGATTTGCATGACGCCGAATTCAAGAAGACGGATTGTTTAACGTGTGCCAATTGTTGTAAAACTACCGGACCATTATTTACAGATGCGGATATTGAGCGTGTTTCAAAATATCTTAGGCAAAAGCCACAACAGTTTATTGAACAATATTTAAGAATCGATGAAGACAGGGATTATGTGTTGCAAAGTGTGCCGTGTACTTTTCTGGATAATGAAAATGCATGCATGATTTATGATGTTCGCCCAAAAGCGTGCAGAGAATTTCCACATACAGATAGAAAAAAGTTTCAACAAATTACGGATTTAACTTTGAAGAATGTGGCTATATGTCCCGCTGCTTTTAATATTGTTGAGGAAATGAAAAAGAAGTTGCCTCTTTAAAAATTTCCCATCTCGTCTCCCTCTCCTTTTAGAGTCCCGAGGCTTCGGAAGAGGTGAGGATTAATAAATCAAATATTTCGTTCTCATTTCTTTAAACTCAATTAACCCTTTCTTCCAGCTTTCTCTGATTTCCTCTTCCGGAATTCCATTTTCTATTTGTTGCTGTAGTTTTTTAGTTCCTGCTAGTTTAATAAAAAAAGGATTGAAAAATTTCGATTTGTCATTTGTAGTCTGATAAGCTTTAATTAACCATTTTAATTCCAGTCGATTTACTCTTGTCTGTGTTGACAAATCTTCTCCGTAACATTCTATACCATTATAAACAGGATTTTGTGCGCCCAAATTTGGTTTCGGAATAAAAGTAAAGGTGCTTTTCGGTAAATATGGAGAGCCGTAAATCTGGAATTGTTTTTGGGTGCCACGACCCACACTTACATTCGTCCCTTCAAAAAGACATAAACTCGAATATAGATTCACAGCTTGGTCATTTGGAAGATTAGGAGAAGGTTTTACAGGGAGGCTATAATTCATTTTTCGGTTGTAATTAATACATGGAATTACGGTTAGCTTGCATTGCGCACCATTCTTTAGCCATTTATCGCCATTTATCATTTTAGCATACTCACCAATTGTCATTCCGTGAAGCAAAGGAATTGGATGCATACCCACAAAACTGGTGAATTCTTTTTCTAAAATGGGTCCGTCTACAATACTTCCGTTAGGATTTGGTCTGTCAAGGATTAAAAGGGGAATATTATTTTCAGCACAAGCTTCCATAATATAGTGCAATGATGAAATATAAGTGTAAAATCGTGCGCCTACGTCTTGCAAGTCAAAAACCATAATATCAATATCGGCTAGTTGTTCTGATTTCGGTTTTTTATTATCTCCATAAAGAGAAATAATTGGCAGCCCAGTTTTAGAATCTTTACCGTCAACTATATGTTCGCCTGCATCCGCAGTTCCGCGAAAACCATGCTCAGGTGCAAATATTTTTTGGATAGCAATATTTTTTTGTAATAGAAAATCTACCAAATGAGTTTTATTGGATAGAATTCCTGTCTGGTTAGTTACAATTCCAATTCTCTTGTTCTTTAATAATGGGAGATAGTTTTTATAATTGTCGGCTCCAGTCTTTATTGCTGCGGATGAATTGTTTTTAGCTTTTTCTAAATCCAATTTTACAGTTCCGCTTAAATCTGTTTTTCTAGCTGAACAGGAAGTCGAAATGATTATTAAGAAGGTGAGGCAAAGAAATGTCTTGGAAAATGGTATCATATGGGTTCAAATAAAATTAATGCCAATTAGTGTAATTCGTGTTTTAGCTGTATTTTTGGCACAAGCGACGCGAACTGGCGATGCAAATCCAAATTAGAAATCGAATCAAATTGAATTTAGAATATTTCATAGCCAAACGACTCATAACTGCTAAAGATTATAAAAGTAGCATATCTGCGCCAATTATAAAAATTGCAATTTCGGCAATTGCCATTGGTATGATTATGATGATTGTTTCGGTAGCAACGGGAATTGGGCTGCAACAAAAAATCCGCGAAAAGGTTTCGGCTTTCAATGGACATATCATTATTTCGAATTATGATAATAATCAATCCGAAGTTACATTAGTTCCCATTTCTAAAAAACAGGATTTTTATCCAAAATTCACAGCTGTTCCCGGAGTGAGTCACATTCAAGCTATCGCCAGTAAGGCTGGAATCATCAGAACCGAAACAGCTTTTGAGGGAATCATCTTCAAGGGAGTAGGCAGTGATTATAGATGGGATAATATAAAGGAGTATCTGGTTTCTGGAAAACTTCCAGATTTTTCAAAAAATATCAATCAAGAAGTATTGATATCGCAATTCCTTGCCAATAGATTGAATCTAAAAGTAGGGGATTCCTTCAATACATTCTTTATAAAAGAAAGCCAAAATCAATTACCTAACATCCGAAGATTTAAAACCACAGGTATTTTTAACTCTGGTTTTCAAGAATTTGATGCTACATATGTAATAGGTGATATCCGTCACATGCAGCGTATCAATAAATGGACGCCAGATCAAGTAGGTGCTTTCGAAGTTTTTGTAAATGATTTTGATAATATAAAGTCAATAGGGGAGCAAGTCTATGAACAAACATCGTCAACACTCGATACTAAAACCATAATCGAAAAATACAGCTATATATTCGAGTGGCTTCAACTATTCGATTTCAATATCATCGTCATATTAGTAGTCATGATACTTGTTGCTACGATTAATATGGTTGTTGCACTACTAGTATTAATACTCGAGCGAACCCAAATGATAGGAATACTAAAAGCATTAGGAGCTAATAATTGGTCAGTTCGAAAAATATTTCTATACAATGCCTTTTATCTTATCGTAAGAGGATTGTTTTGGGGTAATCTTATCGGAATCTCATTATTGTTAATGCAACAACAATTTGGGATAATCCAATTGAATCCCGAAAATTACTACGTCAATCAAGCCCCGGTCTACCTAAATTGGGGATATATATTGTTGTTGAATTTACTAACAGTTACCGTTTGTTTCTTAGTATTGTTAATTCCTTCCTATATAATAACCAAAATTTCACCGGTGAAAGCAATACGTTTCGATTAAAATAGTTATTTGGGCGCTCCCCATTATAAAAAAGAGGCAACTATCATTGTGGATAGTTGCCTCTTTTTTATAATGGGTCGGGCTATCCGCTGCAAGTCCTCGAAAAATTCCATTTCATTTCATTTTTCTGTGGGCTTTTCGCTGCTATCCCTAGCGCGGGTACTGTTTCAATCGACTTTGTTATTTAGGCAAAGATGAAATCACATCACTAATATTAATATTGCTTCCTTATGTATAAGAGTGAAGTATCAGCTATTTCGAGTACCTATATATAATGTTGCTCGTAGTTTTCATCGATAAAGTCGCTTTTGCTACTGATATTCCCAAAGGTTGTGAAAGGAGAGTAAAATAGTTAGGTTTCAATAACCATGTTTTCAGCGAGTTAAAGTTTAAGTTAAGAGAACGTCAAAAAAAAGTGATTAAAAAGCTTGAAAAAGGGAATAAAGGGACTACTTTTGCACCCGCAATGACGCATACGTTCTTTAATATACTGACAAGTAACACGAATTAGCATAGAGAATTTATTTTCTAAAAAAGATTCAGAAAAGCTTGTGAGATTAGAAAACGGATGTTACATTTGCACCCCGCAAAACAGTGGAAGTTCCTTGAAAGATTGATAAGAAATAGAGAAGATAGAGGAATTAAATTTCTTTAAAAAACTTCAAAAATTTCTTGCCAGTTGAGAAAAGAAGTTGCACTTTTGCACCCGCTTTGAGAAACACTTTAATTAGAGTTGACAAGGTAAAGAAACTGAGATAAAATTCAGTTTTAAGCCAAGCAGAACACGTTCCTAGACATATTGAATTGACAGCCGTTTTGAAAGAGATTTCAAGACAAAAGAATAAGAGTAATAGAATCGAGAGATTTGAAAAAACCACTAGAATTTAGTCGAATAAACAAAGAGAACAGATTTATCTGAACTCACACAATATACGATGAAGAGTTTGATCCTGGCTCAGGATGAACGCTAGCGGCAGGCTTAACACATGCAAGTCGAGGGGTATAGGTTTTCGGACCTAGAGACCGGCGCACGGGTGCGTAACGCGTATGCAATCTACCTTTCACAGAGGGATAGCCCAGAGAAATTTGGATTAATACCTCATAGTATAGCAGTTTCGCATGAAACCACTATTAAAGATTTATCGGTGAAAGATGAGCATGCGTCCCATTAGCTAGTTGGTAAGGTAACGGCTTACCAAGGCTACGATGGGTAGGGGTCCTGAGAGGGAGATCCCCCACACTGGTACTGAGACACGGACCAGACTCCTACGGGAGGCAGCAGTGAGGAATATTGGACAATGGGCGCAAGCCTGATCCAGCCATGCCGCGTGCAGGATGACGGTCCTATGGATTGTAAACTGCTTTTGTACAGGAAGAAACACTACTTCGTGAAGTAGCTTGACGGTACTGTAAGAATAAGGATCGGCTAACTCCGTGCCAGCAGCCGCGGTAATACGGAGGATCCAAGCGTTATCCGGAATCATTGGGTTTAAAGGGTCCGTAGGCGGTTTAGTAAGTCAGTGGTGAAAGCCCATCGCTCAACGGTGGAACGGCCATTGATACTGCTAAACTTGAATTATTAGGAAGTAACTAGAATATGTAGTGTAGCGGTGAAATGCTTAGAGATTACATGGAATACCAATTGCGAAGGCAGGTTACTACTAATATATTGACGCTGATGGACGAAAGCGTGGGTAGCGAACAGGATTAGATACCCTGGTAGTCCACGCCGTAAACGATGGATACTAGCTGTTGGGCGCAAGTTCAGTGGCTAAGCGAAAGTGATAAGTATCCCACCTGGGGAGTACGTTCGCAAGAATGAAACTCAAAGGAATTGACGGGGGCCCGCACAAGCGGTGGAGCATGTGGTTTAATTCGATGATACGCGAGGAACCTTACCAAGGCTTAAATGTAGATTGACCGGTTTGGAAACAGACTTTTCGCAAGACAATTTACAAGGTGCTGCATGGTTGTCGTCAGCTCGTGCCGTGAGGTGTCAGGTTAAGTCCTATAACGAGCGCAACCCCTGTTGTTAGTTGCCAGCGAGTCATGTCGGGAACTCTAACAAGACTGCCAGTGCAAACTGTGAGGAAGGTGGGGATGACGTCAAATCATCACGGCCCTTACGCCTTGGGCTACACACGTGCTACAATGGCCGGTACAGAGAGCAGCCACTGGGCGACCAGGAGCGAATCTATAAAACCGGTCACAGTTCGGATCGGAGTCTGCAACTCGACTCCGTGAAGCTGGAATCGCTAGTAATCGGATATCAGCCATGATCCGGTGAATACGTTCCCGGGCCTTGTACACACCGCCCGTCAAGCCATGGAAGCTGGGGGTGCCTGAAGTCGGTGACCGCAAGGAGCTGCCTAGGGTAAAACTGGTAACTAGGGCTAAGTCGTAACAAGGTAGCCGTACCGGAAGGTGCGGCTGGAACACCTCCTTTCTAGAGCCTTAGTGTTAGTATTTATACACGCTAGGGAAAGAAGACGAAAGTTCAAGTTGGAAACAAATGCCAATATTTTATTACTCTTGCTGTTAGTTCAAATAATACCATTTAAGAATAAGAGTGTCTCGTAGCTCAGCTGGTTAGAGTACTACACTGATAATGTAGGGGTCGACAGTTCGAGTCTGTCCGAGACAACTATTTTAGACTTAAAAGAAAAGAAGAAATTCTAGAGTTGAGGAGTTATGAAGTGAAAATTCATAATTCATAATTCACAATTCATAAATAGATTGGGGGATTAGCTCAGCTGGCTAGAGCGCCTGCCTTGCACGCAGGAGGTCAACGGTTCGACTCCGTTATTCTCCACTATCTTGAGTAGTAATTATTAAGGATTGGGTAGTAAGTATGACTTACGACTTTATAATTAATAATTCATACCTAAAGAAAAAGTTCATTGACATATTGAGATAAGAAAATAATAAAAAGTAGAAAGCATTTTTTGCTTGTTTATTTATAGACAAGTAGAAGAAACGGCACATTTTAATTAATGTGTTGGTACAATAAGCAAAATAAGGGCGTATGGGGGATGCCTTGGCTCTCAGAGGCGATGAAAGGCGTGATAAGCTGCGAAAAGTTACGGGGATTGGCACACACGATATGATCCGTAAATACCTGAATGGGGCAACCCACTATGTTGAAGACATAGTACACCGATAGGTGGGCAAACCCGCTGAACTGAAACATCTAAGTAGGCGGAGGAGAAGAAAACAAAAGTGATTCCGTAAGTAGTGGCGAGCGAACGCGGATTAGCCCAAACCAATGATGTTACGGCATTGTTGGGGTTGTAGGACCACGACATTTGTTGCGGATAGAATTAGAATCTACTGGAAAGTAGAGCCAAAGAAGGTGATAGCCCTGTATAAGTAATAGAAGATAACGATAGTGGTATCCTGAGTAGGGCGGGGCACGTGAAACCCTGTCTGAATTTGGCGGGACCATCCGCTAAGGCTAAATACTCCTGAGAGACCGATAGTGAACCAGTACCGTGAGGGAAAGGTGAAAAGAACCGTGAATAACGGAGTGAAATAGATCCTGAAACCATACGCTTACAAGCGGTCGGAGCCCTTTCGTGGGGTGACGGCGTGCCTTTTGCATAATGAGCCTACGAGTTAACGTTGCTGGCAAGGATAAGTGGTTAAGCCACGGATCCGTAGCGAAAGCGAGTCTGAATAGGGCGCTTTAGTCAGTAGTGTTAGACGCGAAACCGTGTGATCTACCCATGGGCAGGATGAAGCTGTGGTAACACATAGTGGAGGTCCGAACCGGTTGACGTTGAAAAGTCTTCGGATGACCTGTGGGTAGGGGTGAAAGGCCAATCAAACTCGGAAATAGCTCGTACTCCCCGAAATGCATTTAGGTGCAGCGTTATGCATAAAGTTATATAGAGGTAGAGCTACTGATTGGATGCGGGGGCTTCACCGCCTACCAATTCCTGACAAACTCCGAATGCTATATAATGTTTCATAACAGTGAGGGCTTGGGTGCTAAGGTCCAAGTCCGAGAGGGAAAGAACCCAGACCATCAGCTAAGGTCCCCAAATATACGCTAAGTTGAAAGAACGAGGTTTGTCTGCCCAGACAGCTAGGATGTTGGCTTGGAAGCAGCCATTCATTTAAAGAGTGCGTAACAGCTCACTAGTCGAGCGGACGAGCATGGATAATAATCGGGCATAAGCGTATTACCGAAGCTATGGATTTACAATTAATTGTAAGTGGTAGGGGAGCATTCTAACAGGGTTGAAGGTGTGTCGTAAGGCATGCTGGACTGGTTAGAAAAGAAAATGTAGGCATAAGTAACGATAATGCGGGCGAGAAACCCGCACACCGAAAGACTAAGGTTTCCACAGCTATGCTAATCAGCTGTGGGTTAGTCGGGACCTAAGGCGAACCCGAAAGGGACAGTCGATGGACAACGGGTTAATATTCCCGTACTAGTTATTACTGTGATGGGGTGACGGAGTGATGAAAGCGCCGCGAACTGACGGAATAGTTCGTTGAAGTACCTACCTATAAGCTGCGCAGGCAAATCCACGCGGCTTGGGGAAATACGATAGTACTCGGAGTCTTCGGACAAAGAGATAGTGCGCCTAAGGGCTTCCAAGAAAAACCTCTAAACTTCAGGTAATAAGTACCCGTACCGCAAACCGACACAGGTAGTCGAGGAGAGAATCCTAAGGTGCTCGAGAGATTCATGGCTAAGGAATTAGGCAAAATAGACCCGTAACTTCGGGAGAAGGGTCGCCAGCAGCAATGCTGGCCGCAGTGAAGAGGTCCAGGCGACTGTTTATCAAAAACACAGGGCTCTGCAAAATCGTAAGATGAAGTATAGGGCCTGACACCTGCCCGGTGCTGGAAGGTTAAGAGGAGATGTTATCTTCGGAGAAGCATTGAATTGAAGCCCCAGTAAACGGCGGCCGTAACTATAACGGTCCTAAGGTAGCGAAATTCCTTGTCGGGTAAGTTCCGACCTGCACGAATGGTGTAACGATCTGGACACTGTCTCAGCCATGAGCTCGGTGAAATTGTAGTAGCGGTGAAGATGCCGCTTACCCGCAGTGGGACGAAAAGACCCTGTGCACCTTTACTATAGCTTAGTATTGACCTTGGATAAATGATGTGTAGGATAGGTTGGAGACTGTGAAGTGGCGTCGCTAGGCGTTGTGGAGTCATTGTTGAAATACAACCCTTTGTTTATCTGAGGCCTAACCCCGTTTTGCGGGGGACATTGCTTGGTGGGTAGTTTGACTGGGGTGGTCGCCTCCAAAAGAGTAACGGAGGCTTCTAAAGGTTCCCTCAGTACGCTTGGTAACCGTGCGTAGAGTGCAATGGCATAAGGGAGCTTGACTGAGAGACATACAGGTCGATCAGGTACGAAAGTAGAGCATAGTGATCCGGTGGTTCCGCATGGAAGGGCCATCGCTCAAAGGATAAAAGGTACGCCGGGGATAACAGGCTGATCTCCCCCAAGAGCTCATATCGACGGGGGGGTTTGGCACCTCGATGTCGGCTCGTCACATCCTGGGCTGGAGAAGGTCCCAAGGGTTGGGCTGTTCGCCCATTAAAGTGGCACGCGAGCTGGGTTCAGAACGTCGTGAGACAGTTCGGTCTCTATCTACTGTGGGCGCAAGAAATTTGAGTGGATCTGATTCTAGTACGAGAGGACCGAATTGGACAAACCTCTAGTGTATCTGTTGTCACGCCAGTGGCATCGCAGAGTAGCTACGTTTGGAAGGGATAAGCGCTGAAAGCATATAAGCGCGAAACCCACCACAAGATGAGATTTCTTTTAAGGATCGTGGGAGATGACCACGTTGATAGGCTATAGATGTAAAGGCAGTAATGTCATAGTCGAGTAGTACTAATAATCCGTAAGCTTATGTACGCTTTTCCCCGGGGTAACCCGGGGAAGAAACTTTCTCAACACTTTTTGTTTTCTTTATCTCAGTATGTTAAGATATTATGTAGTTAATTGTCAATTATAAATCGTCAATTGTTACAATAATTGCCCAAAGCAATTATAACCTCTTAAGGTGGTTATTGCGGCGGGGCTCACCTCTTCCCATCCCGAACAGAGTAGTTAAGCCCGCCTGCGCAGATGGTACTGCAGTTATGTGGGAGAGTATGTCGTCGCCTTTCTTTAATCTGAACTTGTTTCAGATTCTATTAAATCCTCATCATTAATTTGATGAGGATTTTTTTTGTTAATTAATTTTGATTATTAAGAATTAATGGGCTCAATTCTAAAAGTTTGGGATTAGACAAAAAGATTAGATAATCTGAACAAGAAGAAACTAATCTTTCGCAACCCTTAAACGGGCTTCTAAATGCTTTTATTTTGGTATCAAAAGCTTCTGCAGTTAGTGCTTGTATTATCAAAATGATTTAGTATTGATTGAAATTCTGGTTATTGTATTAAGGGTAGTATTGAAGTTTTAAAGCCATTTTTTTTACTTTTCTGTATTAATGATTTATTTTAGTATAGCGATTTGTTTGTTGTTATTGTAAATCCAATAGGACATTACCTATTCAGAAGGGTTTTTGGGATCTAATTTATGATTATTAAATCTACTCATGGTCACTGTTTGTTTCTTGGTATTGCTAATTCCTTCCTATATAATAACCAAAATTTCACCTGTGAAAGCCATCCGTTTTGATTAAATAGTAATTTGGGCGTTTCCCATTATAAAAAAGAGGCAATTATCTTGATGGGTAGTAGTCTCTTTTGTTATAATGTGTCGGGCTATCCGCTACAAGTCCTCAAAAAAATCCATTTCATTGCATTTTCTGCGGGCTTTTCGCTGCTATCCCTAACGCGGGCCATCGTTTTGGGAACTTTGTCATTTGTGTGAAGGATAAATTTCTACCTGATAATTGCATTTCATTTTACTTTGTCATTTGGACAAAGGAGAAATATCACTCATTGGTATTCATTTGCTATGTTGTATATAGGATTGTAGCTTTTACATGTACGAGTATTCGCTACCTGGTATATATAATGATTGCCACTAATTCTATTGATTTAGGTTGTCTCTTCTTCGGAGAGGGTCTGTTAGAGTAAAAAACTTCGCGTCACAAGAATCACGTTTACAGCGAGTTGAAACAAACATTAGTACAACATTAAAAAAAAGTGATTAAAAAGCTTGAAAAAGGGAATAAAGGGTCTACTTTTGCACCCGCAATGACGCAGAAGTTATTTGATAAACTGGCAAGATATACGAATCCAAGGAGAGAATTTATTTTCTAAAAAAGATTCAGAAAAGCTTGTGAGATTAGAAAACGGATGTTACATTTGCACCCCGCAAAACAGTGGAAGTTCCTTGACAAACTGATAAGAAATAGAGAAGATAGAGGGATTAAATTTCTTTAAAAAAACTTCAAAAATTTCTTGCCAGTTGAGAAAAGAGTTTGTACTTTTGCACCCGCTTTGAGAAACACTTTAAGGAGTGTTGATAAAGAGAAGAAAAGATAAGAACACGTTCCTAGACATATTGAATTGACAGCCGTTTTGAAAGAGATTTCAAGACAAAAGAATAAGAGTAATAGAATCGAGAGATTTGAAAAAACCACTAGAATTTAGTCGAATAAACAAAGAGAACAGATTTATCTGAACTCACACAATATACGATGAAGAGTTTGATCCTGGCTCAGGATGAACGCTAGCGGCAGGCTTAACACATGCAAGTCGAGGGGTATAGGTTTTCGGACCTAGAGACCGGCGCACGGGTGCGTAACGCGTATGCAATCTACCTTTCACAGAGGGATAGCCCAGAGAAATTTGGATTAATACCTCATAGTATAGCAGTTTCGCATGAAACCACTATTAAAGATTTATCGGTGAAAGATGAGCATGCGTCCCATTAGCTAGTTGGTAAGGTAACGGCTTACCAAGGCTACGATGGGTAGGGGTCCTGAGAGGGAGATCCCCCACACTGGTACTGAGACACGGACCAGACTCCTACGGGAGGCAGCAGTGAGGAATATTGGACAATGGGCGCAAGCCTGATCCAGCCATGCCGCGTGCAGGATGACGGTCCTATGGATTGTAAACTGCTTTTGTACAGGAAGAAACACTACTTCGTGAAGTAGCTTGACGGTACTGTAAGAATAAGGATCGGCTAACTCCGTGCCAGCAGCCGCGGTAATACGGAGGATCCAAGCGTTATCCGGAATCATTGGGTTTAAAGGGTCCGTAGGCGGTTTAGTAAGTCAGTGGTGAAAGCCCATCGCTCAACGGTGGAACGGCCATTGATACTGCTAAACTTGAATTATTAGGAAGTAACTAGAATATGTAGTGTAGCGGTGAAATGCTTAGAGATTACATGGAATACCAATTGCGAAGGCAGGTTACTACTAATATATTGACGCTGATGGACGAAAGCGTGGGTAGCGAACAGGATTAGATACCCTGGTAGTCCACGCCGTAAACGATGGATACTAGCTGTTGGGCGCAAGTTCAGTGGCTAAGCGAAAGTGATAAGTATCCCACCTGGGGAGTACGTTCGCAAGAATGAAACTCAAAGGAATTGACGGGGGCCCGCACAAGCGGTGGAGCATGTGGTTTAATTCGATGATACGCGAGGAACCTTACCAAGGCTTAAATGTAGATTGACCGGTTTGGAAACAGACTTTTCGCAAGACAATTTACAAGGTGCTGCATGGTTGTCGTCAGCTCGTGCCGTGAGGTGTCAGGTTAAGTCCTATAACGAGCGCAACCCCTGTTGTTAGTTGCCAGCGAGTCATGTCGGGAACTCTAACAAGACTGCCAGTGCAAACTGTGAGGAAGGTGGGGATGACGTCAAATCATCACGGCCCTTACGCCTTGGGCTACACACGTGCTACAATGGCCGGTACAGAGAGCAGCCACTGGGCGACCAGGAGCGAATCTATAAAACCGGTCACAGTTCGGATCGGAGTCTGCAACTCGACTCCGTGAAGCTGGAATCGCTAGTAATCGGATATCAGCCATGATCCGGTGAATACGTTCCCGGGCCTTGTACACACCGCCCGTCAAGCCATGGAAGCTGGGGGTGCCTGAAGTCGGTGACCGCAAGGAGCTGCCTAGGGTAAAACTGGTAACTAGGGCTAAGTCGTAACAAGGTAGCCGTACCGGAAGGTGCGGCTGGAACACCTCCTTTCTAGAGCCTTAGTGTTAGTATTTATACACGCTAGGGAAAGAAGACGAAAGTTCAAGTTGGAAACAAATGCCAATATTTTATTACTCTTGCTGTTAGTTCAAATAATACCATTTAAGAATAAGAGTGTCTCGTAGCTCAGCTGGTTAGAGTACTACACTGATAATGTAGGGGTCGACAGTTCGAGTCTGTCCGAGACAACTATTTTAGACTTAAAAGAAAAGAAGAAATTCTAGAGTTGAGGAGTTATGAAGTGAAAATTCATAATTCATAATTCACAATTCATAAATAGATTGGGGGATTAGCTCAGCTGGCTAGAGCGCCTGCCTTGCACGCAGGAGGTCAACGGTTCGACTCCGTTATTCTCCACTATCTTGAGTAGTAATTATTAAGGATTGGGTAGTAAGTATGACTTACGACTTTATAATTAATAATTCATACCTAAAGAAAAAGTTCATTGACATATTGAGATAAGAAAATAATAAAAAGTAGAAAGCATTTTTTGCTTGTTTATTTATAGACAAGTAGAAGAAACGGCACATTTTAATTAATGTGTTGGTACAATAAGCAAAATAAGGGCGTATGGGGGATGCCTTGGCTCTCAGAGGCGATGAAAGGCGTGATAAGCTGCGAAAAGTTACGGGGATTGGCACACACGATATGATCCGTAAATACCTGAATGGGGCAACCCACTATGTTGAAGACATAGTACACCGATAGGTGGGCAAACCCGCTGAACTGAAACATCTAAGTAGGCGGAGGAGAAGAAAACAAAAGTGATTCCGTAAGTAGTGGCGAGCGAACGCGGATTAGCCCAAACCAATGATGTTACGGCATTGTTGGGGTTGTAGGACCACGACATTTGTTGCGGATAGAATTAGAATCTACTGGAAAGTAGAGCCAAAGAAGGTGATAGCCCTGTATAAGTAATAGAAGATAACGATAGTGGTATCCTGAGTAGGGCGGGGCACGTGAAACCCTGTCTGAATTTGGCGGGACCATCCGCTAAGGCTAAATACTCCTGAGAGACCGATAGTGAACCAGTACCGTGAGGGAAAGGTGAAAAGAACCGTGAATAACGGAGTGAAATAGATCCTGAAACCATACGCTTACAAGCGGTCGGAGCCCTTTCGTGGGGTGACGGCGTGCCTTTTGCATAATGAGCCTACGAGTTAACGTTGCTGGCAAGGATAAGTGGTTAAGCCACGGATCCGTAGCGAAAGCGAGTCTGAATAGGGCGCTTTAGTCAGTAGTGTTAGACGCGAAACCGTGTGATCTACCCATGGGCAGGATGAAGCTGTGGTAACACATAGTGGAGGTCCGAACCGGTTGACGTTGAAAAGTCTTCGGATGACCTGTGGGTAGGGGTGAAAGGCCAATCAAACTCGGAAATAGCTCGTACTCCCCGAAATGCATTTAGGTGCAGCGTTATGCATAAAGTTATATAGAGGTAGAGCTACTGATTGGATGCGGGGGCTTCACCGCCTACCAATTCCTGACAAACTCCGAATGCTATATAATGTTTCATAACAGTGAGGGCTTGGGTGCTAAGGTCCAAGTCCGAGAGGGAAAGAACCCAGACCATCAGCTAAGGTCCCCAAATATACGCTAAGTTGAAAGAACGAGGTTTGTCTGCCCAGACAGCTAGGATGTTGGCTTGGAAGCAGCCATTCATTTAAAGAGTGCGTAACAGCTCACTAGTCGAGCGGACGAGCATGGATAATAATCGGGCATAAGCGTATTACCGAAGCTATGGATTTACAATTAATTGTAAGTGGTAGGGGAGCATTCTAACAGGGTTGAAGGTGTGTCGTAAGGCATGCTGGACTGGTTAGAAAAGAAAATGTAGGCATAAGTAACGATAATGCGGGCGAGAAACCCGCACACCGAAAGACTAAGGTTTCCACAGCTATGCTAATCAGCTGTGGGTTAGTCGGGACCTAAGGCGAACCCGAAAGGGACAGTCGATGGACAACGGGTTAATATTCCCGTACTAGTTATTACTGTGATGGGGTGACGGAGTGATGAAAGCGCCGCGAACTGACGGAATAGTTCGTTGAAGTACCTACCTATAAGCTGCGCAGGCAAATCCACGCGGCTTGGGGAAATACGATAGTACTCGGAGTCTTCGGACAAAGAGATAGTGCGCCTAAGGGCTTCCAAGAAAAACCTCTAAACTTCAGGTAATAAGTACCCGTACCGCAAACCGACACAGGTAGTCGAGGAGAGAATCCTAAGGTGCTCGAGAGATTCATGGCTAAGGAATTAGGCAAAATAGACCCGTAACTTCGGGAGAAGGGTCGCCAGCAGCAATGCTGGCCGCAGTGAAGAGGTCCAGGCGACTGTTTATCAAAAACACAGGGCTCTGCAAAATCGTAAGATGAAGTATAGGGCCTGACACCTGCCCGGTGCTGGAAGGTTAAGAGGAGATGTTATCTTCGGAGAAGCATTGAATTGAAGCCCCAGTAAACGGCGGCCGTAACTATAACGGTCCTAAGGTAGCGAAATTCCTTGTCGGGTAAGTTCCGACCTGCACGAATGGTGTAACGATCTGGACACTGTCTCAGCCATGAGCTCGGTGAAATTGTAGTAGCGGTGAAGATGCCGCTTACCCGCAGTGGGACGAAAAGACCCTGTGCACCTTTACTATAGCTTAGTATTGACCTTGGATAAATGATGTGTAGGATAGGTTGGAGACTGTGAAGTGGCGTCGCTAGGCGTTGTGGAGTCATTGTTGAAATACAACCCTTTGTTTATCTGAGGCCTAACCCCGTTTTGCGGGGGACATTGCTTGGTGGGTAGTTTGACTGGGGTGGTCGCCTCCAAAAGAGTAACGGAGGCTTCTAAAGGTTCCCTCAGTACGCTTGGTAACCGTGCGTAGAGTGCAATGGCATAAGGGAGCTTGACTGAGAGACATACAGGTCGATCAGGTACGAAAGTAGAGCATAGTGATCCGGTGGTTCCGCATGGAAGGGCCATCGCTCAAAGGATAAAAGGTACGCCGGGGATAACAGGCTGATCTCCCCCAAGAGCTCATATCGACGGGGGGGTTTGGCACCTCGATGTCGGCTCGTCACATCCTGGGGCTGGAGAAGGTCCCAAGGGTTGGGCTGTTCGCCCATTAAAGTGGCACGCGAGCTGGGTTCAGAACGTCGTGAGACAGTTCGGTCTCTATCTACTGTGGGCGCAAGAAATTTGAGTGGATCTGATTCTAGTACGAGAGGACCGAATTGGACAAACCTCTAGTGTATCTGTTGTCACGCCAGTGGCATCGCAGAGTAGCTACGTTTGGAAGGGATAAGCGCTGAAAGCATATAAGCGCGAAACCCACCACAAGATGAGATTTCTTTTAAGGATCGTGGGAGATGACCACGTTGATAGGCTATAGATGTAAAGGCAGTAATGTCATAGTCGAGTAGTACTAATAATCCGTAAGCTTATGTACGCTTTTCCCCGGGGTAACCCGGGGAAGAAACTTTCTCAACACTTTTTGTTTTCTTTATCTCAGTATGTTAAGATATTATGTAGTTAATTGTCAATTATAAATCGTCAATTGTTACAATAATTGCCCAAAGCAATTATAACCTCTTAAGGTGGTTATTGCGGCGGGGCTCACCTCTTCCCATCCCGAACAGAGTAGTTAAGCCCGCCTGCGCAGATGGTACTGCAGTTATGTGGGAGAGTATGTCGTCGCCTTTCTTTAATCTGAACTGGTTTCAGATTCTATTAAATCCTCATCATTAATTTGATGAGGATTTTTTTTGTTAATTAATTTTGATTATTAAGAATTAATGGGCTCAATTCTAAAAGTTGGGGATTAGACAAAAAGATTGCTTAATTTAAATAAGAAGAAATTGGTCTTTCGCAACCCTTAAACGGGCTTCTAAATGCTTTTATTTTGACATTGAATGACTCCGCAGATGCATTTGTACTTCTATTGTTAAAATTGTTTTGGATAGATTGGTAATTAAAAGTTATCCTATTAAGGATAATCTTGGAGTTTTTAAACCCTCACTGATTTACTTTTTTGTGCCAATTGGCTAATTTGGCAAAACCAATTATTTTACCAGTTGTTTTTTTTGTAAGATGGTGCGCAAGTCTGTGTTGGATTATATGCTTTTTGAATGTCATGATACAATTCAAATACAATTTACTACATGGTCTGTTTTGTTGTTATTCCAATCTTTTTTTTTCTAATTTTTTATGTTTTTGTGTGTGTTTAACCAATACGTTTGATATGTAAATAGACGAACATATCTCTGAGTGGAAAATATTGAATGGTTATTTTGTTTAAAAATCCTTTATATGTTAGCTATGGAATGTAAAATTCTTTATTAAGTTTTTTTCTTCTGAAGAAAAAATTAATTTTTATAGGATTTTTTTAATGAGTTTGGATTAAAATGTTCTAGCAAAAATTTTATAAATATTAGTTTGAAGAAAGTTAGGTGTTTTTGTAATGTAATTTTTTTTTTAATCTTTAGTTTTTCTTATTAAGTTTAGATGTCGTTTTTATTTTGAAAGTAAGTATTGTGCTTTTATAATTGATTTGAAATTTATATTGTTATGTTAGATAAATTATTGTTTAGTGGTATTGCTTTAATGAATAAATTATTTTATTATAATACTATATTTATTTTTTTTAAAATTGATATCTCATTAGTAATTGGTTAGTCATTTTTGCATGTTTTTTTATGAAATATTTTCGCAAAAAAAAGGACTAAATATGTGTTAATAATTTTGTTAAAATCTTATTAAATTTCAAATTTTAACTTGAAAGAAAAACTTTATTTTTATTTTTTTTAAATTATTAATCGTTTATTTTTAATTATTAGTAATAATATATTAACAACAAAATTCATTTTATGAAAAATAAATTACTTTTATTTTTACTATTTCATTTGCTATTAGGGAGTAAATTAATCGCAAAAAATTTAGTTACTGTTGTAAATGCGCATAATGTAAATTTGGAGATAGTGTCAAAAAACACTTCTTTTGATACAATAAAAAAACATAAGCGTAGCTCAAGAGTTTTAAAAACTGTAGCTCTTTTAACTCCTCCTGCAACAACTGCAGGAAGCTCTTGCGGAGATGGTATTAATCCCTCACAAGTCAATGTTTATGCATTTGGTAGTGCTTCGGAAACTATTGAATGGTTTGCATCTCAAACTTCAGCGAGTCCAATATTTACAGGTAATGTTTATAGTCCTAGTATTATTACAACTAAAACGTATTATGTACGTAGCCGATCAGGGAGCGATGTTAGTATACGTGTCCCGGTTGTAGCGTCTATCTATTTTACTCCTCCTTCAGTTACTTTGTCAGCTTCACCAGTTAATGATGCATTAAATCCATTATGTTTAGGAACGTCAGTTACTTTTACAGCTTCAGGCGGAGCTGATTTATTTGAGTTCTCAGTTGATGGTGTCGTTATGCAGTCTATGTCTCCAAGCAAAATATTTACAACCAATGTTTTGACTGATGGGCAAGTGGTAAGAGTGCGTACAAGATATCAAGTAAGTATGGATGGATCTATTACTGAAAGAACATGGGGGACTGGAGCTTTAGAAGATAATTTTCTTTCAGCACCATTGTCAGTTAATGCTTCTACTGGGTATATTAATTCGTTGAAAATTAGTGCTTCGGAAAATAAATTGGTTTTAGGTATTTCGGGGAAGGTTTTAAATAATAGGAGTATATTATTATTTCTTGATACAAAAGCTGGGGGATTTAATGTTTCTAATTATGGTGATGAGTTAGATTCAGATCCTTTGGTTAGATCTTTTAATCTTTTTAATAATAATCCAAGTACATTCGATTCATATTTTCAAGCGGATTATTGTTTAGTTATATCTACCGATGCAGGAGAAACGAATTATTATGCGAATGTTATAGAATTAAAAACTGGGACTTCTATCAAAACCTATGTAGGAAGTGCTGCTACTGGCTTTCCTTCAGCTGTAATGGGTGTTAATAAAAATAATTCTGGTATTAATGACTATAATCTTGGTTTTGAAGTTGAAGTCTTAAAATCTCTTATTGGTTATACAACAGGGGATATTAAGTTTTTTGGATTAACTATGAATGATAAAGAAGATGGTAGTCAGGCTGTTACTAATTCTTTTTTAAGCCCAGAAAGGAGTAGTAATTTGGATTATGGAATTGGTTCGGTTGATTATAATTTGAAAGATCCAAATCCTGTTGTAGTTTCCTCAACTGCACTAACTCCTTGTTATTCGGAAGCAAATATCATGATGAATTTTGTTTCTATTCCAACAACTATAAGTGTTGTTCAACCTACATGTGCTATAAATTCTGGTGCAATTATAATAACAACGCAACCCGGGATAGAATATAGTTTAAATGGTGGTGCTTATCAAGATTCTAATGAATTCTTTGGATTAGCTCAAGGAAGTTATATATTGAATGTTAGAAAAAAAACAGGATCTTCTTGTGTTATTTCTTCGTCAGATCCGATTGTAATTAATGCTGTTCCAGTGCCGCCAACTGCCCCAACCGCTTTGAGTGTTGTTCAACCAACTTGTGGTGTTCCGTCAGGAAGTATTGCTGTAGCAACACAATCAGTAGTAGAATATAGTTTGAATGGAACTACTTACCAATCATCAAATAGTTTTACAGGATTGGCAAAAGGGAACTATACATTATATGTTAGAAATCAATCTGACAATAGTTGTGCAACTCCATCAGTTTCAGTAGTGACAATTAATGCAGTTTCAGTAGTACTAGTTCCAACCGCTTTAAGTGTTGTTCAACCAACCTGCGGTGTTCCGTCAGGAAGTATTGCTGTAGCAACACAATCAGGCGTAGAATACAGTTTGAATGGTACAACATATCAAACATCAAATACCTTCACAGGATTGGCAAAAGGGAACTATACATTATATGTTAGAAATCTATCTGACAATAGTTGTTTAACTCCATCGGCTTCAGTTGTTACAATTAATGCAGTTCCAAGTCCACCAACTGTACCAACAGCTTCAAGTGTTGTTCAACCAACCTGTGGTGTTCCGTCAGGAAGTATTTCTGTAACAACACAATTAGGCGTAGAATACAGTTTGAATGGAACAACATATCAAACATCAAATACCTTTACGGGATTGTCAAAAGGGAACTATACCTTATATGTTAAAAATCAATCTGACAATAGTTGTGTAACTCCATCGGCTTCAGTTGTTACAATTAATGCAGTTCCAACTCCACCAACTGCGCCAACAGCTTCAAGTGTTGTTCAGCCAACATGCGGTGTTCCGTCAGGGAGTATTGCTGTAGCAACACAATCAGGCGTAGAATACAGTTTGAATGGAACTACTTATCAAACGTCAAATACCTTCACAGGATTGTCAAAAGGGAACTATACCTTATATGTTAGAAATCAATCTGACAATAGTTGTATAACCCCATCAGTTTCAGTTGTGACAATTAATACAGTTCCAACTCCACCAACTGCACCAACTGCTTCAAGTGTTGTTCAGCCAACATGTGGTGTTCCGTCAGGGAGTATTGCTGTAGCAACACAATCGGGAGTAGAATATAGTTTGAATGGAACAACTTACCAATCGTCCAATAGTTTTACGGGATTGTCAAAAGGGAACTATACCTTATATGTTAGAAATCAATCTGACAATAGTTGTGTAACTCCATCGGCTTTAGTTATTACAATTAATGCAGTTCCAACTCCACCAACTCCACCAACAGCTTTGAGTGTTGTTCAACCAACATGCGGTGTTCCGTCAGGGAGTATTGCTGTAGCAACACAATCAGGCGTAGAATACAGTTTGAATGGAACTACTTACCAATCATCAAATAGTTTTACAGGATTGGCAAAAGGGAACTATACATTATATGTAAGAAATCTATCTGACAATAGTTGTGTAACTCCATCGGCTTCAGTTGTTACAATTAATGCAGTTCCAACTCCACCAACTGCACCAACAGCTTCAAGTGTTGTTCAGCCAACCTGCGGTGTTCCGTCAGGGAGTATTGCTGTAGCAACACAATCGGGAGTAGAATACAGTTTGAATGGAACTACTTATCAAACGTCAAATACCTTTATAGGATTGTCAAAAGGGGATTATACTTTATATGTTAGAAATCTATCTGACAATAGTTGTGTAACTCCATCGGCTTTAGTTGTTACAATTAATGCAATTCCAACTCCACCAACTGCACCAACAGCTTCAAGTGTTGTTCAGCCAACATGTGGTGTTCCGTCAGGGAGTATTGCTGTAGCAACACAATCAGGTGTAGAATACAGTTTGAATGGAACAACATATCAAACATCAAATAGTTTTACAGGATTGTCAAAAGGGAACTATACCTTATATGTTAGAAATTTATCTGACAATAGTTGTGTAACTCCATCGGCTTCAGTTATTACAATTAATGCAGTTCCAACTCCACCAACTGCACCAACCGCTTTGAGTGTTGTTCAACCAACTTGTGGTGTTCCGTCAGGAAGTATTGCTGTAACAACACAATTAGGAGTAGAATACAGTTTGAATGGTACAACATATCAAACATCAAATACCTTCACAGGATTGGCAAAAGGGAACTATACCTTATATGTTAGAAATCAATCTGACAATAGTTGTGTAACTCCATCGGCTTCAGTTGTTACAATTAATGCGGTTCCAACTCCACCAACCGCACCAACAGCTTTAAGTGTTGTTCAACCAACCTGTGGTGTTCCGTCAGGAAGTATTGCTGTAGCAACACAATCAGGCGTAGAATACAGTTTGAATGGAACTACTTACCAATCATCAAATACCTTCACAGGATTGGCAAAAGGGAACTATACATTATATGTTAGAAATCTATCTGACAATAGTTGTATAACCCCATCAGTTTCAGTTGTGACAATTAATGCAGTTCCAACTCCACCAACTGTGCCAACCGCTTTAAGTGTTGTTCAGCCAACCTGTGGTGTTCCGTCAGGAAGTATTGCTGTAGCAACACAATCAGGAGTAGAATACAGTTTGAATGGAACAACTTATCAAACGACAAATACCTTCACAGGATTGTCAAAAGGGAACTATACCTTATATGTTAGAAATCAATCTGACAATAGTTGTATAACCCCATCAGTTTCAGTAGTGACAATTAATGCAGTTCCAGTAGTACTAGTTCCAACAGCTTTAAGTGTTGTTCAACCAACCTGCGGTGTTCCGTCAGGAAGTATTGCTGTAGCAACACAATCAGGCGTAGAATACAGTTTGAATGGAACAACATATCAAACATCAAATACCTTCACAGGATTGTCAAAAGGGGATTATACTTTATATGTTAGAAATCAATCTGACAATAGTTGTGTAACTCCATCGGCTTCAGTTGTTACAATTAATGCAGTTCCAACTCCACCAACCGCACCAACAGCTTTAAGTGTTGTTCAGCCAACATGTGGTGTTCCGTCAGGAAGTATTGCTGTAGCAACACAATCAGGCGTAGAATACAGTTTGAATGGAACAACTTATCAAACGACAAATACCTTCACAGGATTGTCAAAAGGGGACTATGCATTATATGTTAGAAATCAATCTGACAATAGTTGTATAACCCCATCAGTTTCAGTTGTGACAATTAATGCAGTTCCAACTCCACCAACTGCACCAACAGCTTTGAGTGTTGTTCAACCAACCTGTGGTGTTCCGTCAGGAAGTATTGCTGTAGCAACACAATCAGGAGTAGAATACAGTTTGAATGGAACAACTTATCAAACGACAAATACCTTCACAGGATTGTCAAAAGGGAACTATACCTTATATGTTAGAAATCAATCTGACAATAGTTGTATAACCCCATCAGTTTCAGTAGTGACAATTAATGCAGTTCCAGTAGTACTAGTTCCAACAGCTTTAAGTGTTGTTCAACCAACCTGCGGTGTTCCGTCAGGAAGTATTGCTGTAGCAACACAATCAGGCGTAGAATACAGTTTGAATGGAACAACATATCAAACATCAAATACCTTCACAGGATTGTCAAAAGGGGATTATACTTTATATGTTAGAAATCTATCTGACAATAGTTGTGTAACTCCATCGGCTTCAGTTGTTACAATTAATGCAGTTCCAACTCCACCAACTCTGCCAACAGCTGAAAGTACAGTTCATCCAACATGTGCCGTTCCATCTGGAACTTTAGTAGTGGCTGCACAATCAGGAGTAGAATATAGTTTGAATGGAATAACGTATCAAACTTCAAATGTTTTTTCTGGCTTAACTCCAAATAATTATGTCTTATACGTAAGAAATATTACTGATAATACATGTTCTGTTCAAAGTACTTTAAGCGTAACAATCAACCCTCTTCCTCCGTTGCCTTTAGTGCCAACATTAGTACAAATTATGCAGCCAACTTGTTTACAACCTCTGGGTAGAATTCAGATTGCTGCACAAGCTAATGTTCAATATAGTATTGGTTATGGATATCAAGATGATGCTGAGTTTTTAAATTTAGCACCCGGAAAGTATACAATGAGTGTGCGATTTACAAATAGCATTGCTTGTATCAGTACAGGTTCTCAAATAACTATTAATCCTGTCCCTCCACAAATTCAATTTCAAATTTCAGGAGAATGTGATTCTAAAGATTATGTTTTAACTGCTAGTCCAATTTCATCGTCTTATGATTCTAATAATGTTGATTATGAATGGAAAGATAGTAATGGATCACTTATTGGAACTAATTCTAATATTTTAAATGTATCTGATGTGGCTGCATCTACCTTAGGGCAAGTGATATTTCCTATTAAGTATAGTTTAACTGTTAAGTCGATTGCTACTGGTTGTGAAACAACAGATAATGTTACAATTGAATCTATTTATTGTAATATACAAAAAGGAATTTCTCCTGATGGCAATGGCTCAAACGACTATTTTGATTTAAGATTAATGGATGTAAAAAACTTAGAGATATTTGATAGATATGGTATTAAAGTTTACAATCAGACTAATTATACTGATCAATGGAAAGGTCAGTCCAATAACGGAAATGAACTTCCAAGTGCAACCTATTATTATGTGATACAATTTAATAATGGAGAAACAAAAACAGGTTGGATTTATCTAATCAGAGAAAAATAGTAATTAATAAATTTGTTGATTATGCAATTCTTACACTCTAATAAATCGAAAAACAAACAGATATGAACAAAATATTTTTGACGTCTTTTTTGGTTCTTATAACCTGTATAGGTTTAAAAGCGCAACAAAATCCCCATTATACCCAATATATGTATAATATGAATGTAATGAATCCAGCATATGCTGGTTCAAAAGAAAGTATTTCTTTTGGACTTTTATATCGAAAACAGTGGGTGAATATTGAAGATGCGCCAACAACTTTTAGTTTTTCCGGACATGGAGCTGCTGGGAAAAATGTTGGTTTAGGATTGTCGTTTATTTCTGATAAAATTGGGCCAGTTACAGAACAAAATGTTTATGGAGATTTTTCTTATACTTTAAATTTAGGAGGAGAGCAACATTTGGCTTTTGGCTTAAAAGCCGGAGCTTCTTTTCATAAAGTAGGTTTAAGGGATATTCAATCTAGTTTGCCTGATCCTTCAGAAGGTATTTTTGGTGAAGATATAAATGATGTGAAATTAAATGTAGGAACAGGAGTTTTTTATTACACAGATAAATATTATGTTTCCTTATCAGTACCTAATATGTTAAATTCAGCGCACTTAGATTATAATGGGCGTGAATATGGCTCGGACGTTTCCCATTATTTTTTAACTGCAGGATACGTATTTGACCTTAATTATGAATTGAAATTTAAGCCATCGTTTATGTTGAAATCAGCTTTCAATGTAAAACCATCTCTTGATCTTTCCACAAATTTTTTATATCAAGAAAAGTTTGAGATTGGAGCTACGTATAGATTAGAGGATAGTTTCGGTGCAATGATTAATTTTGCAATAACACCGGAATTGAAAATAGGTTATGCATATGATCATATTATATCGGATCTAAAAGTAACAGCGCCATCTTCTCATGAATTCATTTTGTTATATGATTTATTCACACCAAAAAAAGTTTCTCGTTCTCCGAGATTTTTCTAATTTAATATAAATAGTTAATGAAAAAAATTAATATACTGTTGTTTGTTTTGTTTGTAAGTGTTTCAATATCTGGACAAAACAAAGGAACTAAAGCAGCTGATAAATTATTTAAAAGATTTGAATATGTTCAAGCAACACAAAAATATCTAGCTCTAATTCATAGTGGAAATTCAGATGGATATATATATAAGCAACTTGGAGATTGCTATTATTTTATGAATAATTCAATTGAATCAGAAAAATGGTATTCAAAAGCATTAAAATTTAGTCAAGTTGACAATATTTATTTTTATAGATATGCTCAAGTGCTGAAATCTAATAAAAAATATGATGAAGCAAATGAACAAATGATTCGGTTTTCATCAAATTTACCTAATGATAGTCGAGCTATAGCTTTTACTAAAGATCCAAATTATCTTTCTAAGTTAAATTCTATTGACGAAGCTTTTGAAATAAAAAAGATAGATATTAATACAAAACATTCGGATTTTGGTGGTGTTTTATATAAAAACGCACTATATTTTGTAAGTTCAAGAAATGAAAAAGCAACTATTTATGGTTGGAACAACGAACCTTTTTTAGATATTTATCAATCAAATTTTAAAGAAGATGGTACGTTTGCTGAACCAGTTTTAGTTAAAGAATTAAACACGAAATACCATGAAGGTCCTGTGAGTATTTCTAGAGATGGTAATACAGTGTATTTTTCAACTGAAAGTTTAAATGATAATTTATTTGAAAACGACAAGGTAAATAAATTGAAATTTGGACAAGTTTATATTTATAAAGCCACTAGAGTTGAAGGAAAGTGGACTAACATAACTTCTCTTTCATTTAATAGTAAAAGTTATTCTACAAGTAATCCTTCAATTGATTCGGAAGGTAAATATCTTTATTTTTCATCTAATATGCCTGGTTCGATAGGAGGTATGGATATTTGGAAAGTTGCAATAAATAGTGATGGTACATATGGGGATCCTAAAAATTTAGGAGACAAAATAAATACAGATGGAGATGAGGCGTTTCCTTATATTACTGATGAAAATATATTATACTTTTCTTCTAAGGGTTTGACTGGTTTTGGTGGATATGATATTTTTTCTAGTGATTTAAATATAAATGAGCCTCCTGTTAATGTAGGAAAACCTGTAAATTCTGAAAAAGATGATTTTGCGTTTTCTTTTAATAATGAAAGAAACTTAGGTTTTTTATCTAGTAATAGAGATGGTTCGGATGATATATTTAGTGCAAAACCTATTTACAATGGGAAAATCTCGCTTTCTGTCAAAAATGCAAAAGATGGAATAATTATTCCAAATTCTAAAGTTTTAATTCAAGACAAGAATAAAACTTTTTTAGATACTAAATTTTTAAAAGAAAATTCTGAACTTTTATATAATGTACAACCTAATACAAACTATATTTTAGAGATATACAAAGATGGTTTTGTAACTAAATCAATTGAAGTATCAGAGATTAAAAGAGGTACTGCAATGATTAATGTTTTATTAGATCCTATTGAAGAAGTCGTTGTTAGAGATAACGAGAGTATTATTCTTAATCCTATATATTTTGAATTTAATAAAAGTGATATTACAAATAAGGCTATTAATGAACTTGATAAATTAGTATATGTAATGTCTCAGAATGATCAAATAAACATTTTTGTTAAATCACATACAGATTCAAGAGGTTCAGATGCTTATAATTTAAATCTTTCGCAAAAGAGAGCCAAATCTACGGTTCAATATGTAATTTCAAAAGGGATAAGTAATGATAGGATTTCTGGAAAGGGATTTGGCGAATCAGAACCAAAGATTAATTGTAAAAAGGATTGTACAGCCGATGAATATTCTTTAAATAGACGTTCTGAGTTTATGATTGTTAAAAAGTTATAATTTATTATTATATATTTTAAACTTAAAAAGCCAATTCTATTTTAGAATTGGCTTTTTAAGTTTAACCATGTATGGTTTCTTGTTTTCCATAGTTGGTAATAATAGAAGTTTCAAATTCAATCCATTCTTGCCAACGTTTATCAACATCAAAATTGTCAACATATTTTCTGGCAAAGCCAAGAAAAGTGGTGTAATGTCCAGCTTCTGAAATCATTAATTCGCGATAAAATGCGGCTAGTTCTGTATCTTTTATGTTTTCAGAGAGCACCTTAAAGCGCTCACAACTTCGGGCTTCAATCATAGCGGAAAATAACAAACGATCACACAAAGCATCTTTTCGGCTACCATCTTTTTTCATGAATTTAAAAAGCTCATTTACATAATGGTCTTTTCGTTCGCGACCTAAAGTTAAACCTTTGCTTTTAATTAAGTTATGAACCAATTGAAGGTGATCTAATTCTTCTTTTGCTATAATCAACATTTCGGTTACTAATTCTTCTAATTCAGAATTGTAAGTGACTAAACTTATTGCATTTGAGGCTGCTTTTTGTTCGCACCAAGCATGATCAGTTAATATTTCTTCAATATTTGATTCGACAATATTTACCCAACGTGGGTCTGTGGCTAATTTTAATCCTAACATCTTATTGAAATTTATTTAATGCAAAATTAGTCTTTTCTTATTGATTTTTGTTTGAAATGATGTTATTGCCATCTAAATTGTATTATTTTGCAACTGAAATTGTAAAAATTATGAATAAGATGCAACAGCTTTTAATTATTGGTTTCGTTTGGCCAGAACCCAATTCATCAGCAGCAGGAGGAAGGATGTTGCAATTAATATCGCTTTTCAAAGGGCAAGGATTTAGTATAACTTTTGCAAGTCCAGCTCAGGAAAGTGATTTTATGGTTAATCTGGAAGAACATGGAATTGAGAAGAAATCTATTGAGTTGAATAATTCTAGTTTTGATTTTTTTGTAAAAGAACTGAATCCAACAGTAGTTTTGTTTGACCGTTTTATGATGGAAGAACAATTTGGTTGGCGAGTCGCTGAAAATTGTCCCAATGCATTGCGATTGTTAGATACAGAAGATTTACACTGTTTGCGATTAGCAAGGCAGAAAGCATTCAAGGAAAATCGTTCTTTTAGTATTTTTGATTTATTTCTTGAAGAGGTTGCAAAACGGGAAATAGCGAGTATTTTGCGTTGTGATTTATCATTGATGATATCGGAATTTGAAATGGAACTTTTGGAATCGACTTTTAAGATAGAAAAAGGTTTGTTGCATTATCTCCCTTTTTTATTGGATACAATCGATGCTTCTTATATTGAAAAAACACCTTCTTTCGAAAATCGAAAAAATTTTATTTTTATAGGAAATTTTCTTCATGAGCCTAATTGGAATGCGGTTCAGTATTTAAAAGAAACTGTTTGGCCTTTAATTAGAAAACAAATGCCAGAAGCTTTATTGCATATTTATGGAGCTTATCCTTCGCAAAAAGTATTGCAATTACACAATGTTAAAGAAGGTTTTGTAATTATGGGTCGTGCGAATGATGCCCAAGAAGTGGTTTGCAATGCCCGAGTTGTTTTAGCTCCTTTACGTTTTGGTGCCGGAATAAAAGGGAAATTAGTGGAAGCGATGCAATGCGGAACACCAAGTGTTACTACAACAATTGGTGCTGAATCAATGCACGGTGATTTGCTTTGGAACGGCTTTATTGTTGATGAACCAACTGTTTTTGCAGATAGTGCAGTTCAATTGTATCAAGACAAAATTATTTGGCTAAAAGCCCAACAAAACGGAATCGCAATTATCAATCAGCGGTATTTGAAAAAAATATTCGAGGATGATTTTGTAAAAAAAGTTGAGATGTTACAAACTGATTTGCAGAAACATCGTTTGACTAACTTTATGGGAGCTATGTTGCAACATCATACATTGAACAGTACAAAGTATATGTCGCGTTGGATAGAAGCTAAGAATAAATAAAAAATCCCGTCAAGTTATAAAACAAGACGGGATTTGTATTTTAAAGACCAAGTTATTACGCAAGCATCGTAACTGGGTTTTCTATGAATTGTTTCAATGTTTGTAAAAATTGAGCTCCTGTAGCACCATCAATAGTTCTGTGATCGCAAGCTAAAGATAACATCATTGTATTTCCTACTACAATTTGTCCATTTTTCACTACTGGTTTTTCTACAATTGCTCCTACTGATAGGATCGCAGAGTTTGGTTGATTGATAATAGAGTTGAATTCGGTAATACCAAACATACCAAGATTAGAAACAGTAAAAGTACTTCCTTCCATTTCAGTAGGTAATAGTTTTTTGTTTTTAGCTCTTCCTGCAAGATCTCTTACGTTTCCGCCAATTTGTGATAAACTCATAGCATCTGTAAATCGTAATACAGGTACTACTAGACCGTCTTCAACAGCTACGGCAACTCCAATATTCACATGATGGTTGATGATGATAGCATCTTCTCTCCACTGTGAATTTATTTTTGGATGTTTTTTCAAAGCTAATGCACAAGCTTTTATTACCATGTCGTTAAAAGATACTTTTGTATCAGGGACGCTGTTAATGATAGCTCTTGATTTCATCGCATCATCCATAGTTACCTCTATTACTAAGTTGTAATGTGGAGCTGTAAATAAAGATTCTGCTAAACGTTTAGCAATGATTTTTCGCATTTGCGAATTCTTGATTTCTTCTGTGAAAACTTCTCCTGCTGGAACAAATGGTTTTGCTGCGGCAACAGTTTCTGTTTTGGCTGGTGCGGAAGTTGCAGTAGCCGGTGCAGCTGTAGTTTGTGGTGTGAAGTTTTCAATATCGCTTTTTACGATACGCCCGTTTTCACCTGAACCTTTCACTTGAGTTAATTGAATTCCTTTGTCACTTGCAATTTTCTTTGCTAATGGTGATGCTAAAATTCTCTGTCCGTCAGTTGATGCTTCTTGTACAATTGGTTCTGCTGTTTTTTCAGCTGGTGCTGCTTTTGCTTCTTCAGTTGCAATAGGGGCTTGTGGAGATCCTCCAGTTTTATAATTTTCACCAATACCGCTAATGTCAGTTCCTTCAGGTCCAATGATGGCTAAAAGACTATCAACAGGGGCAGTATTTCCTTCTTCAATTCCTATGTATAATAGTGTTCCTTCGTTGAAAGATTCAAATTCCATTGTTGCTTTATCGGTTTCGATTTCAGCAAGTATATCTCCTTCGGTAATTTTATCACCTACTTTTTTCAACCAAGTAGCAACTGTACCTTCTGTCATGGTATCGCTTAAACGAGGCATTGTAACTACGATTACTCCTTTTGGTAAAGAAGCTGGAGCAGTTGTTTCTTCTTTTTTAACTTCTGGAGCTGCTACAGTTTCAGCAACGGCAGGTTTAACTTCTTCAGTTGCGGGAGTTGCTTTTCCAGCTATTAAAGCTGAAACATCTTCACCTTCATTTCCTATTATTGCTAATAGAGAGTCTACCGGTGCAGTTTCTCCTTCTGGAATACCAATATATAATAGAGTTCCTTCATTGAAAGACTCAAATTCCATTGTTGCTTTGTCAGTTTCAATTTCTGCAAGGATATCACCTTCGCTAATTTTGTCTCCTACTTTTTTTAGCCAAGTCGCTACCGTTCCTTCCGTCATCGTATCGCTCAAACGAGGCATTGTTATTATTGTTGCCATAATTGATTTATAGTTTATGAGGTAAAAATGGATAGTTTTCTTGATCGTATACTACGTCGTATAATTGTTGGATTTCAGGGTAAGGTGATTCTTCAGCGAATTTTACGCATTCTTCCACTAAATCTTTTACTCTTTGATCAATTGCTTCAATCTCTTCCTCAGTAGCATATTTTTGATCTTTAATTACATCTAAAACTTGTGTAATTGGATCTATTTTTTTGTATTCTTCTACTTCTTCTTTCGAACGGTATAGTTGTGCATCAGACATGGAGTGTCCTCTGTAACGGTATGTTTTCATTTCAAGGAAAGTTGGTCCATCACCACGACGTGCTCTATCAATAGCTTCTGTCATTGCTTCAGCAACTTTTACCGGATTCATTCCATCAACTGGTCCACAAGGCATTTCATATCCTAAACCTAGTTTCCAGATATCAGTATGGTTTGCAGTTCTTTCTACAGAAGTTCCCATAGCGTAACCGTTATTTTCAACGATAAATACTACTGGAAGTTTCCATAACATAGCCATGTTGAAGGCTTCGTGTAAGGAACCTTGACGAGCAGCTCCATCACCAAAATAGGTCATAGTAACACCGCCAGTACCATTGTATTTATCTCCAAATGCCAATCCGGCACCTACAGGTATTTGTCCTCCTACAATTCCGTGACCACCATAAAAACGGTGTTCTTTTGAGAAAATGTGCATAGAACCACCCATTCCTTTAGATGTTCCTGTGACTTTTCCCATTAGTTCAGCCATTACTCGTCTTGGATCAACACCCATTCCTATTGGTTGAACGTGATTTCTATAAGCAGTAATCATTTTGTCTTTTGTCAAGTCCATGGCGTGCAATGCACCTGCCAGAACGGCTTCTTGACCATTATATAAGTGTAGAAATCCTCTAACTTTTTGTTGGATGTATAATGCTGCAAGTTTGTCCTCAAACTTTCTCCAAAGTAGCATGTCTTCATACCACTTTAAATAAACTTCTTTTGTAACTTCTTTCATCTGAATTAATTCTTTTGCTAAAGTGTTATTGTATTATGAATTGGTACCATAACGCAAAATAGTTTCCTCCCACAAATTTGCGAATCGCAAAAATAAGACATTCCAACTAAGAAGTAAAATTTATAAGCTAGTTTTTGGTTTTTTTTACAAGAACTTTTTATCAAACATAAAAGGAAGTAAGTTTTTTAGGGATGCTGATTTGTAAATAGCACCTGTTTCTCCCATGAAGTAGATTTGAATGGGGGTATTTTGTTTTATTTCATATTCTGCTATTGATTGTCTGCAAGAGCCACAAGGTGGTATCGGTGTCGTTGTTTTATTTGTGTCTGAAGCAGCGGTTATTGCTAATTTTAAAATTTTTGCGTCAGGATAAATCGCTCCTGCTTGAAAAATCGCAATACGTTCAGCGCAAAGACCGGAGGGATATGCTGCATTTTCTTGATTTGAACCTAATACAATCGTTCCGTTGTCTAAAAGTATTGCTGCGCCTACTCTAAATTTCGAATATGGGGCATATGCTTTCTTTCTGATTGCTATCGCTTGTTCCATTAAATTTTGAATGTCAGCTGGTAAATCAAGAGTCGAATCAAAAACATTGAATTGTGTTGTAATAATAATTTCTTTCATTCTTTTGACAGGAAAAAAAATCCAAATTTCAACGATATGAAATTTGGATTTGTTGTTATATTTAAAAAGTTTATTTTATTTAATATTCATCATACTTATCACCAAAATTGAAAGTAAGTGAAAATCTAAGTGTGTTTTCCAAAGGGTTTTTTACTTTCGATGCAGAGAATAAATAGGATACATCCACTTTTACAATTGTATATTTAAATCCTGCTCCAAGAGAGAAAAATTGTCTCGCTCCTTTTAAAGGACTTTCGTGAAAATATCCCATTCGCATAGCAAATGAATCTTGGTATAAATATTCAGCACCTGCAGCATAAGTGAATTCTTTTAATTCTTCTTTAAATCCGTCTGGAGCATCGCCAAATGATTTAAATACGCCAGATACCCAGCTAATAGAACGATAATCCTGTTGGTTTTGTGCTCTTTCTTCGCTAGTCACTGTTCCGTCTCCATTTAAATCTGGGTTTTGTGGAGTGGGTACTAATAATTTATTGAATTCTAGATTTAAGGCTACTTTATTATAATCATCTAATATGAAATCAAAACCAGTTCCTATTTTTAAATTTGCGGGTAGAAAATTGGTGCTAAATTCATCATTGTCATAGCTTATTTTTGGTCCTAAATTTTGAATATTAAATCCACCTCTCCATCTTCCGTTAAAATCAGTATATGCAATTTCTTCTGATTGATAGAATCCTGCCACATCAACTGCAAATGAAGTTGCTGGTGAAGCATCACCATTATCCGATGCTACTTTTAGACTAGAATGGATGTAGCGTCCAGCAACAGCCATGGAGAACCGTTCACTTAGTTTTAAAGAGTATGATCCGTCAAGAGCAAATTCATTTGGAGAAACTATTCTTGGAACTTCATCTGGATTACCAGTTTCACGAAGCTCTATGTTGCCTAGTCCAAAATATCTAAAGCTTCCTGCAAATGCACTCCGTTCGTTAAGTTTATTGTAATAGGTTAATTGTCCTAATGAAATGTCGTTTACTAAATCAGTAAGATATGGGGTGTAGCTCACAGAAAACCCCTGTTTGTCTATTGCAAAAGCATATTTTGCCGGATTCCATTGTTGTGAAAAAGCATCGGCAGATGATGAGACACCTATATCAGCCATACCTGCTGCTCTTGCATCGGCGGATACTAATAAAAATGGAACTCCTGTTGTTATGACTCTATCTTGTGCTTTAGTTAATGAAACTATAAATAAACAGATAAAGACCGACGTAATTTTTTTCATTATTGTAAGAATATGGGTTAAACAAATATAGTATTTTATTAAAGTATTACAAGTTTTTCAAATTTTTCAACCTTTTTGTTTGATAAGTTCGATTTCACTGTGAGCTTGTAAATGTAAACTCCCTTCCCAATTTTGCTGCCAAAATCATCCTTTCCGTCCCAAGTGATTTCTTTTGATAAAAAACCTTCGGTTAAAATAACTTGGTTTTTAGTCCAGACCACTTTTCCTGTTATCGTCATTACTTGAATCTGGACATCTAACGCTTCATAGGGTCTGTTATGTGTAAACCAAAATTCAGTGTAATTGACAAATGGATTGGGATAATTCAATACATGAGTCAATGTTATCATTTCATCACCAACTACTACAAACTGAATCTCAGTAATTATTGGGTTGTTATAAACATCCCACGCTTTGAAAGTTATAGTATGTAAGCCTATAGATAAATTACGTAATGGAAACCGAAGTGTTCCATTAGTATAGTCATCTAATTTTGTTTGATAATAATCATTTAAAATATACGGATTATTCACTTCGCCATCTAATATTGCAACAATGTCATGACCAATTCCACTGGCTGTGTTAATACCATTTTCATCTTCAAGAAAAGCAAGTAGGAAAGGCGATTCATTAGTTGTGCCTCCCGAAACAAAAGTCTCGTCATTCATATATAACTTAACTCTTGGACTAATATTGTCCGCAATTGCATTTTCATTAATTCCCCCTACTTTTATAGCGGTATTATATCCGGTTTCATTTTCTAATATTTGATTTTTTTTGGAGTAAAAACTAATTCTTCCGTTGGCTAATGGAATTCTAATATCTCTGGGAACAACAAAGCTAAATTCAAATTTACCATTAATTACAGATGCATTTCCTCTAAAAATGGTTTCGCCTAAAACATTGAAATTTAGTGGTGTGCTATTTCCGTCATTATTTAATGTTGTTCTAGGGATGGTTTTGTCAAAAATAGTTGTGGAGACTTCTCCGTTGTAATTGCTAAGTGGATTGTTGTTTTCATCCGTAATTTCTCCGCTTAATTTAATTTTTGCCAATGATTTGAAATCATCAACAGGTTGTGAAATGGAAACATCATTTACTTTAGTAAGATTTATTTTTGGTTTTGGTATAGCAAGCATTAATGCGGGATCGCCAATATAAAAAACTACATTAGTTGCTGAATTTGGATTGCTATTTTTGGAGAGCCGCAAAGTTTCAGCGATGGAAGTATATTGATTAGAACCAAATGACAATAAATTTTTAGAAAGAATGTCATTGAAATTTTCCGCATTATATTGGCCGATTGCTCGTATAGTAGTAATCATTGCAATAGCTCCGCCTTTAGGATTCCAGTAAGTATATTCGCCTGCTGTAGGTCTTGAAGGATTGTCAAAACGGGAAAATTCACAAGTTATGGTTATGAATAAAGGATATTTGTATTGGTTACTTAAGTTTTGCCCGTCCGATTTTTCCCAAATGCGTTCACTTGATAAACCATCTTCTCCGCCATGTCCTAAATAATTAAAGACCAATGCTCCTTTTTCAAAAGCATTAAAAAGATCAGTTCTCGCTTTTGGGTATCTAAAACCTCCCGCGGAAGCTTCTTGAACATAAGAGTCTAGTATTATTTTATTGATATTCAAAAAAGGTTTTTCGGTAGTAATAACGTCGGCTAAACTATTTTGACGGGTTTGAAGGCTTGCGTCCGAAGATTTATCGGCATCGTCTGAAATTAAAACAAAATTATTTCTCCAGCTTCCATATGATTTTAAATCATAGTATTCTATAACTTTATTTACCATCTCGTCAGCTTGTGCAGCATCATTTACGAGCATTCTTCCAACTGCAATATCTATTCCTCCAAAATAAGAAACTATATTTCCTTCATTAATATCCATTAATCCGAAAAAATCATCGGAAGCAAAGGAAGTTTCTCCTGAAGTATTACTATTTAAGGAATGATAAATAGGAACTACATTGGTGTTATTTGTAATGCGGTTTTTAAAATCATAGGAAGCATCACCAAAAAGGTTTACGTATTTTATTCTTTTATCAGCCGTTGAAGCATTTTCATAAATATATTTCACACAATTTCTAATTGCCGAAACATCTTGTTTTCCTGATGAAAATTCTTTGTAAATGGATTCAAGAGCGATTACTTTTACGATTAAATTTGAATTTGTACGGTGGAAATTAGCTAATTTTTCAGCCTGTGTCGTTAGGGAATTTGGAGCTATAATTACATAATCAATATCTTGGAACAGACCTTGATTGTTTTTAAAAAGTGTTCCTTTTAAGTTTTGATTGGTGATTTTTGTTTTGCCATCCTTTAAAGGAGTGTAATAGTCTGATTCATCAACGGCAATGTATTTTCTTAGTTCACCTAAATTAGCTTTAAAGGTAAAAGAACTTTGATTTGAATTTTCAGTTTTGGTTACATTGAATAAATCAGTTACATCCCAAATTTGAGAAATCCCAGTTGCATTAGTAATGGTATAGCTAACTACCCCAAGACTTGAATTAGACAAGTCGTATTGAAAAGGAAACTGTTTTCCGTAACCTTGAAGTTTTCTTTTGGCGATAAGTGTAATGTTGTCTAAATAGCCTTTTGAGCCAGGTACGCTATTATTATTATAAGTTAGTTTTATTTTTACATTTTCGGAACCGTTAAAAGTTGTGTTTTTTGGTAAAATGCCTACGTTGAATTCAATGTCTGAATTGGTGTTCAAAGATGGAAAAGATATGTTTCCTATTTCTTGGCCATTTGCTGCTATTTTGAATGAAGTGGGCGTAAAAGCAGCAGAAGCAGTTGTTGCTAAAATTTTTATTGGCGTTGTAGAATCATAGTTTGGAAAATTAAACTCAAATTCCTGCTCCTGATTGATATCAAACGATTCCCCAAACCATTGACGCCCAAGATGTGCAATATTTACAAGGTCTAATTCATGGTATTGATGATCGTCAAATGTGTCTAATTTTAATGAACTGTTTCCTGTAGGTTGGGTCATTTCAGGGATTCTTTTTCCATTATCACCTTGAACGGTTAGATAATAGTAGGATTTTGTATCGTACAAGTTATTGAAGGTTTGACTTTCTTCATTCCATGTGTCTAATCCTTCGGCATAAAATAAAATATAATCTTCATTATTGAAAACACCATCGCTTTCACCAATAATTTGAATAGGATTTTCAGTTAAATCAGATGGATAATCAATATTGTTTGACAAAGGCAACATTTTACCTCCATTACCGTAAATTTTTATCTTTTTTGGGTCGGTACTGTTTACGTTGAGACCTAATTGTTGCAAAAAACTCTTGGATATTTTATAAACTCCAGATTTTTCAACGTAAAATTGATACCAATCTCCTGAGGCTAAAATGGAATTAGAAATAATATTCGTGTTTTTTTCTGGTTTTGAAATTTTGGAAGAACTGCTTTTAATACGATAAGAAAATGATTTGATTCGTTTGTATCCAAAGTCATCTTTTATAATTGGCGATAAGGAAAGAAAGGCTTGTTTAAGATCTCTTGAATTGCTGATTTTTAATGAGCTACTAAGTGTTTTTGAAATGTTTTCTAAAGCCAATTCGCCAAGTTGAACAGTTGAAATTGATTCGTATGCGATGTCTGTAATTTGTAAGTCATTTTCATTAAATGAACCTGATTCTGATATTTTAAGGGTGTAGATGATTGTTTTTTTTGAAAAATCAAAATAATAACTACTTCCACTAAAATAAGGGACAGTAGCTGTAAAGTCTCCAAAAAACATTTCCTTTTTTTCTAACCATTCAATGGTTATATCACCTTTAATTTGAGCAAAAGAAACGAAAGAAATTAGGGATAAATAAACCAGAATTATTTTTTTCATTGTTTTTTAAACGTGATATAAAGTGAATTGTTATTAATGAGTAAAAATAAATCATTTAGTGTTATTGTAAATAATAAATATTATAAATTTGCGTTTCTATTGTATGATTTTCTGATAAAATTCAAAGAATTAAATTTTTTAAAAAAACGATGTTGTCAGTTAATGGTTAATTATTATATTGCGGCACCTAAATTATTACCGACTAAAGAGTATGAAAGTAAACAAAATTATGACCTTGCCATTGATGATATCAATGATTTTGATTGTTGGTTTGGCGAGTTGCAGTAAGAAATCCAGCTCAAAAAATGCATCAAGAGCTACAGGTTGGAATGTAGACAGTAAAAAGGGTTCTAGTAGTAAAAAGCAAGAAGCAGGACCAGGTTTGGTTTTTGTTGAAGGCGGAACATTTACAATGGGGAAAGTTGAAGATGATGTTATGCATGATTGGAATAATACTCCTACACAGCAACATGTCCAGTCTTTTTATATGGATGAAACTGAAGTTACCAATTTTATGTATTTAGAATATTTAGATTGGTTAAAAAAGGTGTTTCCTCCTACTGAAGAAAACTATAAAAATATTTATGAAGGTGCTTCGCCAGATACTTTGGTTTGGAGAAACAGATTGGGTTATAATGAAACAATGACCAATAATTATTTAAGACATCCTGCTTATGCAAACTATCCTGTTGTAGGAGTTAATTGGATTCAAGCAGTTGAATTTAGTAAATGGAGAACGGATCGTGTGAATGAAGCGATTTTAGAAAAAAATGGATACCTTAAGAAAAATGCAAAAACTAATGATGTAACTGCAGAAAGTTCTTTTAGTACTGAAACTTATTTAAATAGTCCTACATTAACTTATGGAGGAAATGAAGAAATAGTTTTAAAAGGAAGAAAAGGAGCTAGAAAAGCACCAAAAGCGGGAAAAGACGGTACTGTTTCAGAAGAGAAAAATGTATATGCACAACGTTCTTCGGGGATTATACTTCCTGAATATAGGCTTCCTACTGAGGCTGAATGGGAATATGCAGCTGCAGCTGATGTTGGTCAAAGAGAATATAATATTTACAAAGGTCAAAAGAAATATCCTTGGTCTGGTAGTTATACCCGTTCTGGAAAAAGACAAAGCAAAGGAGATCAATTGGCTAATTTCAAGCAAGGTAATGGTGACTATGGTGGGATAGCAGGATGGTCTGATGATGGTGCTGATATTACTAATGCAGTTAAAAGTTACCCGGCAAATGATTTTGGTTTGTATGATATGGCAGGGAATGTAGCCGAATGGGTTCAGGATGTTTATAGACCAATTATTGATAATGAATCAAATGATTTTAACTATTTTAGAGGTAATCAATACACTAAAAATAAAATTGGAGCTGATGGTAAAGTAGAAATTGTTACTAAGGAAACCATGAAGTATGAAACCTTAAGTAATGGTAAAAAAGTAGCTACTAGTTTTCCAGGTCAAATTGCTCAGGTTCCAGTTGATGAAAATGAAACGTATTTAAGAACAAATTTTGATAAAAGTGATAATATCAATTATAGAGACGGTGATAAACAGTCTACTAGATATTATAATTTTGGATCTTCTGAATCGGATAACGAAAAACAAAAAGAAGAAAAAATCATGTACAATTCTCCTAAACATAATGTCACTACAGACAGTTTGGGGAAAATGGTTAGAAAATATGATGTTTCCAGTAAAAGAACGACTTTGATAAATAATGAGGTAAGAGTCTATAAAGGAGGGTCTTGGAGAGATAGAGCATATTGGTTAGATCCGGCTCAAAGAAGGTATTTTCCTCAAGATATGGCAACTGATTATATTGGGTTTAGATGTGCAATGTCAAGAGTGGGTCCAAAAGCAGATAAGAAAAAATCAGCAAGAAATTAATTTTTATATATAATAGTAATAAAAGCCCTTTGATTAGGGCTTTTATTTTTTTAAATCGTTTTTAAATGGATATTAATTACATTCATAGTTTGTTTTTAAAATGTAAATCGGTTTCAATAGATACACGCAAAATTGAGCCAAATTCATTCTTTGTCGCTATAAAAGGAGATCGTTTCGACGCTAATACTTTTGCTGAAGAAGCATTAGAAAAAGGCGCCTCTTATGTTATTGTTGATAATAGAGACTATTTTATTGACCAAAGAACTATTTTGGTTGAAGATAGTTTAATGGCGCTGCAAGAATTAGCTAAGTTTCATAGAGCTTATTTAAAAATACCTATAATTGCCCTTACAGGTAGTAATGGAAAGACAACAACAAAAGAGCTAATTAATGTTGTTCTTTCAAAAAAATATAAAACCAAGGCGACAATCGGGAATTTAAATAACCATATTGGAGTGCCATTGACCTTGTTGTCGTTTGATTCAGAAACTGAAATTGGAATTGTTGAAATGGGTGCAAATCATAAAAAAGAAATTCAATTTCTTTGTGAATTAGCCAAACCAGATTATGGTTATGTCACTAATTTTGGTAAAGCACATCTTGAGGGTTTTGGTGGTGTAGCAGGAGTTATTGAAGGTAAAAGTGAGATGTATCAATATATTTTCGAAAATAATAAACTCGCTTTTATCAATCTTGAAGATCCTATTCAGGTAGAAAAAGCCAAAGTTTTAAAATCATTTACTTTTGGTATAAACAAAGAAAATGCAAATGTGAATATAACTGCTGTAAAAGCAAATCCATTTGTAGAAATAAATTATTCTAATGGTACAATCGTTTCTCATTTAATAGGGTTATATAATGCCAATAATATTAATGCAGCGCTCACTATAGGAAAGTATTTTGAAGTTGAAGACAATGCTATTAAAGAAGCTTTAGAAAGTTATATTCCTGAGAACAATAGATCACAGCTATTAACCAAAGGAACTAATCAAATTATTCTGGATGCCTATAATGCAAATCCGAGTAGTATGAGTGTTGCTATTGCCAATTTCGTGCAATTGGATAATCCAAATAAGATTATGGTATTAGGTGATATGTTTGAATTAGGTCAGGAAAGCCAACAAGAGCATAAGGCAATTGTAACAATGCTTTTGAATGAAAAAAATGTAACTTGTTATTTCATTGGTAAAGCATTTTATCAGAATAAAATGGATAATGATAATTTTGGATTTTACGAGACATTTGAGTCTTTTTCAGATTATTTAAGAGAGACTATCATTGAAAATAGTGCAATTTTAATAAAGGGCTCTAGAGGAATGGCTTTGGAGCGCACACTAGATTTTTTGTAATAGAAATTTATTTTTTTAATATTTAAAAGCCATCATTTTATTTTTATGATGGCTTTTTTTGGATTGCTTAAATACTCATTAAAAACCCAATTAGGTTTTCTTTCTTATTCAGTTCTAATTTTTTTCTTAATCGGTAACGTGCTAATTCAACTCCGCCGTTTGAAATATTCATGATTTCGGCAATTTCTTTTGTTGACATATTCATTAGTAAGTAGGTAGATAAATCTAATTCTCGTGGAGAAATTGTTGGATATTTTTCTTTCAATCTTTTTAGAAAATCAAAATGGACATTCTTAATGTGTTTTTCCAAATCTTTCCAGCTTTTGTCTGCATTTACTTCTTTCGTTATGCTTCTGTTTAGTTTTGTAAATTGGAATTTGGTTGATTCATCAAAGGATTCTACATTGATATCTTTTAGTTTATAGATGATTCCGTTAAGAATTTTATTTTTCTTTACTACTTGTAAGGAATTGTTTACTAGTTCTTTGTCTTTTGCTAAGATTTTAATTTGAAGCTTGTCATTTTTTAATTTTTCTATTTCTTTTTCCAGTTCGTATTGTTCTTGCCTGATTTTCGATTCTTTTTCTAAATAAAGCCTTCTTTGCTCAATAGTTTCGTAGTATTTGTTTTTTCGTATTTTGGTTTTTATTCGAGTTCTAATAAAAAATACAGAAGCAATGACAAGTAAAACATATAAGATATACGCTAAAAAATGTCTGTACCATGGAGGGGAAATACAGAAATTCAATATGGTTTGTTGTGATTGTTTGCCATAATTGGTTCTGGCTTTAATCTTCATAGTGTAATTGCCTTCTCTTAGATTGGTATACTCTTTAATTGTATTGGTAGACCAATTGCTCCATTGGTTGTCGAAACCATCCAACTGGTAAGAAAATTCAAGGTTCTCAATATTTTCATACGAAGGAGATGAAAAAGTGAATTTTACATGATTAGAAGAAAATGGAATTTTATAATTATCCAAAGCCTTTTGTCCATTTGCTAAAATAATAGTGTCTCCAGGAAATGAAAAGCTTCTTATGTACGCTTTTGGTGTTGCTTCGTAGTTATTTAGTAAATTAGAATCGTAATGGGCCAAACCATCGGTCAATCCTATAAAAGTATCGTTAGGTCCCGTAGTATTTATGGATAGATTATTAGATACTATATTACCTGTAAGTTTAGAAAAAGGAGCTACAATGTTTTTATAATGATTCGTTTTGATTTTCAATAAAACACCTAATGATTCGTCAAAACTATACCAAATGTTTTTATATTTATCTTGAGTTAAAGTATTTATTTTTGGAAGAGTAGCAAATAAATTACTCATTTTTTTATCTTCAAAAAATAAATTTTGCTCATAGGAATAGTTATAAAAGTGGTTATTTGTTTGGAAATAAATCTTGTTTTCTAGCTGTTGTATTGTTCCAATCCCTTTTACTTTTTTTGATAAATCTTGATATGTTTTGATTGATTCAAATCTTTTCAGATCCCCACTTAATGTCATTCTAAAGGCTAAGTTATCTTTTTTTATCCAAATATTTTTTCCTTCCATTTCAAATGATCCGGATGACTTAGAAAAGCCTTCAATTCTATTTTTAAATTGCCAACTGTTTGATGTTTTTTCAAAGATTGCAAAGCCATCATAATTGGAGCCAATTAAATAATTGGCATTGTTAGGAATTTGCATGAATTTCCAGTAACCTATGTTGTCCAATATCTTTGTCGTTTTTTCTCCCTTGATTAATAGCGCCCCTGTGTTGTGGGAACATAATAATTGGTCGTCAATCACTTGTATATTCCATGCTTGTCCGGTAGTTCCTTCTACGAGTTTAAAGGTGTCTTCTTTGATTGAGTTATCCCAAGAATGATAAAAAAGCCCTTGATTCGTAGCTACGTAAAGATTTCCTTTATGTAGTGCTGTTGCGTAAACAGTACTTATATTGTAGCTAAATCCAAAATGAGTAAAAGGGGAGTTTTCATTTATAAAAGTTATTCCGTTATCAAGACCTAACCAAAGATTATTTTTACTGTCAATAAAAGAGGTCAGTATAGTGTTGTTTTGAAGCCCTTTTGTACGGTTAATATTTTGGATGATTTTGCCATTTAAATCACATACAATAATACCGTCTAAAACGGAATTGAGAACAATAATTTTATCTTTTATGGCTACACCTCCAAGAGAGCTGTTTTTTTTGATGAAAGTATTTGCTTCGGTATTCCAAGGTGTTATCTTTTTAGTGTCATATATAAAAAGTCCTTTGTTTAAAGTAGAGATTAGCAACTTGTTTTCAGGTAAGGAGAAAATACCCCAGATTTCTGTATTGTTTAAAATGGTTGTATTTTTTAGTTGAAATAGTTTTCCGTTTTTGTACTCCAATATTCCCAGTGAGATATCTTGTATATAAAGGTGGTTTTTTACATGAAATGAGAATTGGAATCGTTTGGGGGCTTTGAGGATTTTAATTTTTTTATTCTTAAATATATATATTCTTTCAAATGATTGAAAAATGACTTCATCATTATGAATATGTATTTTCCAGATAAAATCCATGAGTTTGAGAGTACTCTTGTTTATCATATTAGATAAAGAAAAATAAATTAATTTTCCTTTTGAATTAGATTTAAAGTAACCAAATTCACTGTATCCACCCACGAAAATTTTCCCGGAATTATCAATTTTCACACATCGTATCGCTATCGAGTTTGGGATATTATACTTTCTCCATGATGAGCCATCAAATTGAAAAAGACCGTTATTATTAGCAAAATATAAATTGCCATTTCTATCTTGGTCAATATCCCAATTTTGAGTGCCACCTTTATAATCGGATCTTTTGTAGTTTCTAATATCTGGTAGTCCTATGTTCTTGACTTGACTACAGAGTGTTGTTGTTATTAATAAAATTAGAAGATGGAATTTTGTAAATCTCATGATTGAATTCTAAATGTAATAAATTGATTATTATTTAAAAAGACTTCGGTTTCTGCTCATAGACAATAAGAAGAAGTGCTTGTTTTGGTCAGATTTTTATAAAAAAATGGAAGTGTTTATATATTCTATAAATGTAGTGGTTTTTTTTAAATTAACATTTGTATAACACGGTAAAGTAAAATTCAAATAATTTATAATAAGGTACTTATGTAAATTTTGATGTGTTTTTGTCAAGTAATAAAAATGACTTTGATGTGTTTTTGTAAGGAAAGATAAATAAGAATATAGAAAAAATAAATATAATATTGCTGGAAATTACTAATTAATTAACCAAAATTTTTAGAAATATGAAATTTAGAAAATTGTTTATTTTTTGTTTTTTATCTATTCTATTCTCAGTTTACGCACAAGCACAAGATGTTAATGTAAGCGGAAAAGTTTATGACGAAAACGGACTTCCCATCCCTGGAGTATCCATTTTAATTAAAGGAACTTCCAAAGCTACGGCTACGGATTTTGATGGAAATTATCAAATAAAGACCACTTCAAAAGGGACTTTAGTATTTAGTTATTTAGGGTATAATTCCGTTCAGGAACCTATTAACGGAAGAAATCGAATTGATGTTAAACTTAATCCTTCATCAGAATCCTTACAGGAAGTGGTTGTTGTTGGATATGGTACTCAAAAGAAAAGTGTTGTTACAGGTGCAATATCCAGTGTTAAAGCTAAAGATCTTGAGAAAGTTCCTAATGAGCGCATTGAGCAAGCTTTACAGGGCAGAGTTTCAGGAGTTACTATTGCTGCCAGTTCTGGTCAACCAGGTTCGGCATCCACAATTCGAATTAGAGGGGTGACTACTTTTGGTGAGGGAGGGAATGACCCTCTTTGGGTTGTTGATGGTGTTGTTGTTGATGCTGGCGGAATAGGATTTTTGAATCAATCTGATATTGAGTCGATAGAGGTTTTGAAAGATGCTGCTTCGGCCGCAATTTACGGAACGCGTGCTGCAACTGGAGTTATCTTGGTTACAACCAAAAAAGGGAAAACAGGAAAAATTACCGTAAACTACAATGGATTCTCAGGAATTTCCTCACCTGAAAAGACGTTGCACTTACTAAACGCAACACAATATGGAGCGCTATTAAATGAAAAATCAGTTGCTGCTGGTGGTCCGGTTATATTTTCTAATTTATCAACTTTAGGTATTGGAACGGATTGGCAAAAAGCAATTTTTAATACGAATGCATTTCGTTATTCCCATGAATTAAGTATTAGTGGCGGAAGCGAGGTTTCTAATTTTTATGCTTCTTTTGGACTTCAAAATCAAGAAGGAATTGTTTCTACTGAAATTTCGAATTATACCAAAAAGAATTTCCGTTTAAACTCTAGTCATAAAATATCTAAAGTATTTACTTTCGGGCAGACTTTTGGATTTTCTAGACAAAAAACTGTTGGAATTGGGAATACAAATAGTGAATTTGGAGGGCCTTTAAGTTCTGCAATTAATCTGGATCCTACTACACCAATTATAGAAATAGATCCAGTTAAAGCGAATAATGCTCCGTATAGCACAAACCCTGTAATTAGAGATGAAAATGGAAATCCTTATGGAATTTTAAGTTTAGTTGGTCAAGAGATGACTAATCCTTTGGCTTATGCCAAAACTAGATTAGGCGGTTATGGTTTTTCTGATGATATTGTGGGAAATGCTTATTTGGAGGCTTCAATAACTAAACATTTTAAATTGAGATCTACCCTTGGAGGAAAATTATCTTCTTGGGGAGGACAAGGTTTTACACCAATTTTTTATTTAAGTGCCACTTCAAATGTACTTAAAAACAGTTACAGTAAAAATGATAGTAAAAGTTTTGCTTGGAATATTGAAAACATTCTTACCTATACAAATCAATTTGGGAACCACAATTTAACGGTATTGTTGGGGCAAGGTTCTTATGTGGATAATATTGGAGGAGGATCTGGATCTACTTTGTTCGGATTGCCTATTACAAATTATCGTGATGCCTCTTTCAATTTTGATATTCCACAATCAGACAGAAGTAGTTATACATTCGATTTGACAGATCATAAATTGACTTCTTTGTTTGCACGTGTTAATTACGATTATAAAGAAAAATATTTATTTACTGGGATTATACGTCGCGATGGTTCAAGCCGTTTTGGTGCAAATAATAAATTTGGAGTATTTCCATCATTTAATTTAGGATGGGTGGTAACCAAAGAAGATTTTTGGAAAGAAAATAATGTACTTAATACATTGAAAATTAGAGGAGGATATGGAGTTGTAGGAAATGATGCAATACCAAATTTTAGATATCTTTCACTTGTAGAAGGGGGATATAATTTTTCTTTTGGGAATGTTGGTGCAATCACTACTGGTTATGCAAACCTTACACTTGATAATCCTGATTTGAGATGGGAGGAAACTTCTCAAACAAATATTGGTTTTGAATCAAGATTTTTCAATGATTTTAACCTTACAGTAGATTTATACAAGAAAACAACCAATGGTATTTTAAGACCAATTAATATACCAGGTTATGTTGGAGTTGCTGCAAATCCTACAGGAAATGTTGCTGACATGGATAATAAAGGTATTGAGGTTGAATTAGGGTATAAAAAGAAATTTGGGGAGGTAAATTTCTCCGTTAATGGAAATATAGCTTATTTAAAAAACACAGTTACTTATATCGCTGCCGATTCAAATTATATTACTGGAGATGCTTCTTTTCAATCTATGGGACCAGTAACAAGAACACAAGTTGGACAATCCTATAATTCATTCTACGGGTTTAAAACTGCTGGAATTTTTCAAAACCAAGCTGAAATAGCTGCTTATACAAATGCTTCAGGTGGTTTAATTCAACCTAATGCACGTCCAGGAGATTTCCGTTGGGTTGATACTGATGGTAATGGTTCTATAGGTGATACTGACAAACAATTTTTAGGAAGCAATATTCCAAAATACACTTACGGTTTAACTTTGAATTTAGATTATAAAAATTTCGATTTTATGGCCTTCACCCAAGGTGCCGCAGGAAATCAAATTTTCCAAGGATTACGTAGGTTAGATGTTGGTAACGCTAACTATCAGACTATTGCATTAAGCAGATGGACTGGTGAAGGAACATCAAATGTTTATCCTAGACTTACAAATGATGATACGAATGGCAATTTTGGTAAAATGTCTGATTTTTATTTAGAAAAAGGAGATTATCTGAGATTAAAATTAGTTCAGTTAGGGTATTCATTGCCTAGTGATGTGATTAGTAAAATTGGGGCTAATAAAGTGCGCTTGTATTTAACTGCTGAAAATCTATTTACATTAACGAAATATACAGGATATGATCCTGAAATTGGTGGAGGTGTATTTGGAATAGACAAAGGAATCTATCCGCAAGCAAGAACATTTATGTTTGGAGCCAATTTACAATTTTAATAAAATCAAGAATTATGAAAACGATAAAATTTAAATATTTATATATAGCAGTAGCAATGGTTTCCTTAGGTTCTTGTTCTGAGGAGTTTGTTAACATTACACCAAAAGGTTCTTTTCTTTCGGATAATTATTATGCTAATGAGGAACAGGCGACTGCTGCTCTAGTTGGAGTTTATGATCCAATCAGAAAAAATTCAGGTGGCTTTGAAAATATAATTTCTATGATGAACGCAGGTTCAGATGATTTTTATGCTGGCGGCGGTGGTGCTACAGATGGGGACGGAATTCAAGCGTTCTCTAAGCATACCCTTACTTCAACAAATGTGCCTGCTAGTTTTTGGAATGATCATTATCAGGGAATATTTAGAGCAAATACTTTGCTTTTAAAATTACCTAATGTTGCAATGGCTGATAATCTTAAATCCAGATTTACTGCAGAGACAAAAACGTTGCGCGCTATCTATTATTTTAATTTGGTTCGAATGTTTAAAAACGTTCCATTATTATTAGATCCATTGACCGCAGCTAATATGTATGAGGCAGAACAAGCTGCTCCAGAAGCCGTTTATGCTCAAATAGAAAAAGATTTGTTAGAAGCAATAACTGTTTTGCCAACAACGGTTCCAGCTGCAACAGAATCTGGACGTCTTACAAAATGTGCCGCTCAAGCTATGCTTGGAAAAGTATATTTGTATGAAGGTAAAAAAACAGATGCTGCTACTGTTTTGGCTCAAGTAAATGGTACACCGGGTGCAGCGAATCAATACGGTAATAAATTGTTGTCTAACTTCAATGATTTATGGGTTGTTGCCAATAAATTTAACACAGAGTCAATAATAGAAGTATCCCATACAAGTGCCGGTAATTCTGATTGGGGATTCTGGGGAAGTGGCAGAGACGAAGGGAATTCATTGAGTGTTATGGTAGGTCCTAGAAGTTACTCGAGACCATCTGGTTCTACAGCTGCAGATTTGCCATCAGGATGGAGTTTCAATGTTATTACACAAGATTTGTATGATGCCATCAAAACCGATCCTAGATTTGGGGCTACCGTATTTGATCTGAAAGCTCTAAAAGCGGCAGGTCAGGCAGATTATATTGGAGGCTATCAAGACACAGGTTATTTTTTAAATAAATTCCTTCCAAGAAAAACAGATGTTCGTACTGGTGGTGGGGCAGCAGAGTTAAATTACAGACAGAATACTTATGTAATTAGACTTGCCGATACTTATTTGATGGAAGCGGAAGCATTAGGGTCAGGCGCAAGAGCACAAGCTTTACTTGATGCAGTAAGAGCAAGAGTTGGTTTGCCATCTGTTCCGGTCACACTCGCTGCTATTAAAAATGAAAGAAGAATGGAACTTGCAGGCGAAGGGCATAGATTCTTTGATTTAGTACGATGGGGAGATGCTACATCTAAATTAGCAAACAGAGGTTTCGTTGCAGGTAAAGATGAAATTTTTCCATTACCAACCAGAGAACTTCAAGGAACTAAATTGAAACAAAACCCGGGGTATAATTAATAAAAGATAAAATTATGAAAAAGATAAAATTTATTTTCAGCTTTGTACTATTACTGGCTATCACTATAAGTTGTACGGTTGAAGGAATCAATAATGACACTGCTCTTATAGGTACAGATTCATCAGCGAATGTCAATAAAATATTTGATATCAGTACGGATAACTCAGGGAAAGTAAAGATAACTCCAACAGCTGATGGCGCTACTTCGTTTCAAGTAGTTTATGGGCAAGGTACTGGATTGCCAGCTACAGTTGCTCCAGGAGCAAGTACAACTCACGTTTATCCTGAAGGAAAATATACGGTAAAAATTATCGCTACTTCTATTTCGGGTGCTACAACTGAACAAACATTTCCATTAGATGTTGTTTATAGAGCTCCCGAAAACTTAATCATTTCTACCTCTGGAGATATGAAAGTAAAAGCCACTGCATTATACGCTAAATCATTTTTAGTATATTATGGAGATGTGTCAAATGAAGTGGGTACACCTATGGCTATTGACCAAGAATTGCCAGCTCATACATACCCGGCAACGGGAGGACCTTTCGTTTTGAAAGTGATAGCTCAAAGTGGTGGAGCGGCAACTGCGCAAGGAACTAAAACATTATTTGGATTCCCTATTGATTTTGAAAGTGCAGCGGTAAATTACTTTTTTGGAACTTTTGGTGATGTGACTTTTTCTAAAGTAGCAAATCCAAATGCGACAGGTTTAAATACTAGTGCAACAGTAGGTAAATATACTAAACCAATTGGAGTGCCTTCATGGAGTGGTACGTATAGTCCATTGAATATCCCTCTTAATTTTGCTTATGGAAGTAAAATTAAAGTTTTGGCTTACAATCCTGATCCGGCAAATATTGGTAAAAAATTAAATGTTGAATTAGAATGGGCTGTTGGTGGAACTCCTGCAAATGGAGTTGCGGTACTAAAAGCACCTTTTATGACATCTGGAGCTTGGGAAGAAATTGTATTTGATTACAGTACTATTTCAGGTATACCTGCAGGGGCTAAATTTACACAACTTGTTTTGCGTTACAATGATTCAGATTCAGGAATAGGAGAAGTTATTTATGTTGATAACATTCGATTAACAAATTAAAATAAAACTATGAAAACAAATTTAAAATATATTTTTGGCGTTTTCTTGGTGTTGCTTCTAACATTAAGTAGTTGTACTCAAGAAACCTATTCGTTAGGAGATTTAACAGCTCCGTCAAACATTGTTGTCAATACAGAAGTTGTAGGGCAAGATGCAACACATCCAAATGGTGATGGATCAGGAAGCGTAAAAATTTCTGTAACGGGTGACAATGCGCTTTCGTATAAAATAGATTATGATGCTAATACAGCAGTAGATTTAGTCTATTTACCTAATGCTACCGCTACTAAAAAGTACACAACACTAGGGATAAATACCTATCGAATTACTGTTGTTGCTTATGGTAAAGGTGGGTCTTCTACAAATGTCACTAAGGATGTTACTGTAAGAAGTGATTTTACTGTTGATGCTTCAATCGTTACGGCTTTAACGAATAACGCATCAAAAACTTGGGTTGTTGATAAAAGTGTAGCAGGTCAGCTTGGTGTTGGTCCATGGAATGTAGATTCTATCAATCCAGAATGGTGGGCTGCCGGAGTGAATGAAAAAGTAGCTTCTGCAAATGGGTTTTATACAGCCACTTTTACTTTTGCTAAAGTTACTGGAACAGGAACTTATTCTTTACAAGTTACCACTCCAGATGGAGCATTTACAAAAACGGGTTCGTTGACAACTCTTCCCGGAATTCCATCATCAGGTGATGAAGGATGTTATCCTTATGGAGGAGGAACTTCTGCTTTTAGTTTTATACCAGCATCATCAGGCGCACCTGCTGTTGCATCAAAACCTGCAAATTCCCCTTCTACTCAGACAAGTATTTTATTATCAGGAGTTAATACCTTTATAGGATATGGTGCTGTTCAGAAAGAATATGAGATTTTGGTTATAACATCAACTTATTTGTATGTTAGAGTTCAAGGAACTGAAACTGGAAATGCTTGGTACTTAAAATTGAAACCGGTACTCTAATAAATTTAAATTAAATGTAAGCTCAGAACTACATTTGGTAGTTCTGAGCTTTATTTTAGCATTAGTTTTAAAAAAATAAAAAAAAATATGAAAAATAATGTGTTGATTCAATTTTCAAAAAACAATAATTATCGATTTTCAAAAGTTCTGTTTTTCATTGCTTTAGCTAATTTTTTCATGTTGTTTTCCTGTAGTGGAAGTACTAATGATGGAAGTGAAGCTGTAATAACGCCTTCAAATCTTGCAATTTCAGCAACAGTAGTTGGAGTAAGTGCACAAAATCCAAATGGGAATGGTACAGGAACTGTAAATTTTAGTTTGAGTGCAACTAATGCAACTTCTTATAAAATTTTACTTGGAAATGGAGAAACTAAAGAGCTAACAAGTGGAGATTTTACTTATACCTATACAACATCAGGGACAAATACTTATGTTATATATGTATCTGCATACAATTCAGGGCATTTTGTTTCTTCGAAGCTTTCATTAACAGTTTTCGTGGGATCTTCTTTAGTTTGGTCAGATGAGTTTAACACTGATGGAGCGCCTGATGCCTCCAAATGGACTTTCCAAATTTGGGATCCAGGAAATGTTAACAACGAACTTCAATCGTATACCAATCGTTCAAAAAACACCATTGTTGAAGGGGGAGTTTTGAAAATAAAAGCCATTAGGGAACAGTATGGAAAGGGGGACTTCACTTCTGGAAGACTTGAATCCAATGGAAAATTTGATTTTACTTATGGCAAAATAGTGATTAGAGCAAAATTACCTACTGGAGTTGGGACTTGGCCTGCAGTCTGGATGCTGGGAAGCAATATTGGCAGTGTTGGGTGGCCTGCATGTGGTGAAGTAGATATTTTAGAATCTGTTGGAAAAGAGTTGAATGTCAATCATTCATCATTGCACTCCCCCGGGCGTTCAGGAAGTACTCCAGATACAGGAACTATAAATGTGCCTAATGATAATACCGAATTTCATATCTATACAGCTGATTGGAAAGCAGATTCTATAAAGTTTTATGTGGATGACAAGTTGTTTTACACTTTTGTAAATTCAGATAAATTTCCATTCAATAAAAACTTTTACTTAATTGTAAATTTAGCAATGGGAGGTGTTTGGGGAGGTCCAGTAGATCCTAATTTTACTTCTTCAACTTTTGAGATAGATTATATTAGAGTGTATAATTAATTTGGTGTTTTTGTTTAGTTAGTACGTTCTTCATTGTGAGCTTCTATTTGTAAGTTGGATAGAAGCTTCAGTGGAGAATAATAATTTAAAAATAAAGAAATGAGTCAGTCAAAAAAAATAATCTGTTCGGTGTTTTTTCTTCTAATGAGTTTGTTTTCTCCAGCTCAAACATTAAAAGTAATGACGTATAACATTCGTTTGGATATTGCTAGTGACGGAGAAAATGATTGGAACCATCGAAAAGATTATTTTACATCGCAGATTCAATTTTACGAACCAGCTATTTTTGGAGTTCAAGAAGCAAGACCCAATCAGGTTATTGATATCGCAACGGCGCTATTGCAATATGATAATGTAGGTATTGGAAGAGAAGGAATTGGGAAAGGAGAATCTTCGAATATTTTTTATAAAAAGGAAAGATTTAGCGTTAAGGAAAACAACACTTTTTGGCTTTCTGAAACACCAAATGAAATTTCTATGGGATGGGATGCCGCTTGCAACCGAGTTTGTACGTATGCGCTGTTCAAAGATTTGAAAACAAAACAACTGTTTTGGGTTTTTAATACGCATTTGGATCACATTGGCGAAGACGCAAGAACCAAAGGAATACAGCTTATTCTTTCGAAAATAAAGGAACTGAACGCTAAAAATTATCCAGTAATTTTCATGGGAGATTTCAATTCAGAACCTAACGAAGATAGAATAATAGCACTGAAAAAAGTAATGAACGATTGTAGAGAAGTTTCAGTAGAGAAGCCTTTTGGGCCTTCTGGAACATTTAATAATTTTGTGCATAATGAACCAGTAACCAAATTGATAGACTATATTTTTATTTCTAAAGACAGTATTTTAAAAGTCAAAAAATATGCAGTTTTAAGCGATTCAAAAAACGTAAGATATCCATCAGACCATTTGCCTGTTTATGTCGAAATAAATTTTAATAATTAATATGAATACTATAAAATATACTATGAAAATTTTCTTTTTAATAACCTTATCAGTCATGCTATCTAAATGTTCTCCGGCTAGTGATACTGTTAATCCTACTCCAAAACCAACTCCACCGGTTGCAGTAAATGAAGTTGACTTTTGGTTGACCAAAGGCAATCAGACTGTAAATCTTCAAAAGCAAACATCAATTTTAGCATTTGGGACAACCTATAATAATTATGGTACTATTGAGGTTGATGATTCCCAAACATTTCAAAGTATTGATGGATTTGGATACACTTTGACTGGAGGAAGTGCTCAGGTTATTAATTTATTAAATGCACAAAAAAGACAAGAATTATTGCAAGAATTATTTGGTGCCAATGGCAATTCAATTGCAATAAGTTATTTAAGGATCAGTATTGGCGCCTCAGATATGAATGCTACGCCCTTTACTTATGATGATTTGCCAAGCGGACAAACAGATGTGAATTTAGACAATTTTAGTTTAGCTCCGGATAAAACGGATTTGATACCCATGCTAAAAGAAATAGTGGCAATCAATCCAAAGATTAAAATTATGGCTACGCCGTGGTCTCCGCCAGTATGGATGAAAGACAATACTAATTTTATTGGAGGAAGTTTGAAACCAGAGTATTATGGAGTTTATGCACAGTATTTCGTGAAATACATCCAAAAAATGAAAGCCGAAGGAATTACTATTGATGCCATTACACCACAAAACGAGCCATTGCATCCCGGGAACAATCCTAGTATGCTGATGCTCGCTTCACAACAAGCTGATTTTATAAAAAACCATTTGGGTCCAGCTTTTCAAACAGCAAATTTGATGACTAAAATTGTGGCTTATGACCATAATTGCAACAAACCGGAATATCCTATAGCAGTTCTAAGCGATGCTGGAGCTTATCCTTTTATTGATGGTTCTGCATTTCACTTATACGAAGGTGATATAAGCGCTTTGTCAACGGTTCACAATGCGTTCCCCAATAAAAACTTATATTTCACGGAACAATATACATCTTCTACCGGAAGTTTTGAAGGCGATTTGAAATGGCATGTGAAAAATGTTGTTATTGGTTCTATGCGAAATTGGAGCAAAACAGCATTAGAATGGAACTTAGCCAATAATGCTTCTTTTGGACCTAATACTCCAGGCGGTTGTACGACCTGTAAAGGAGCATTGACGATAAATAGCAGTGATAATTTTACCAGAAATGTAGGGTATTATATCATTGCGCATGCTTCTAAATTTGTCCCTGCTGGTTCTGTTAGAATTGCAAGTACTATAAGTGGGAATTTGAATAATGTAGCCTTTAAAACACCAAGTGGGAAAAACGTTTTAATTATTGAAAATGATGGAAGTACTGCTGAAATTTTCAATGTTAAATTCAACGGAAATTGGGTAACAACATCATTAGAATCGGGTTCAGTAGGGACATTTATTTGGTAAAACTGCCTATATTTGGTAAAATAACATACATAATATTCATAGAATGAAAAAAATCACAACAGCTGCACTTTTAGCAGTGTCTTTTTTGGCTCTTGCTCAGCAAAAAAGTAAAATACAATCGAAGCCCTTTTTAACAAATAACAAGACAGTTACCGTCTATACTACAGCAGAAGGGACCGATTTAAGATTAACAAAAACAGATAATTTACAATTCACGGACTTAAAACAACCTCAAGAAACGCAACTGTGTGTTTTTGTGAATCCAAGTAAAACCTTTCAGACATTTTTAGGTATTGGTGGAGCAATTACGGATGCGAGTGCTGAGGTTTTTGCCAAATTGACTAAAGAAAATCAGAAAGAATTCTTAGAAGCTTATTATGATAAAGAAAAAGGAATTGGATATTCAATAATAAGAACGAATATTCACAGCTGTGATTTTAGTTCAGGAAGTTATACTTATGTCAATGAAGGTGATGCAGCACTAAAGAGTTTCAATATTGAGCATGATAAAGAATTTAAAATTCCATTAATCAAAAAGGCAATTGCAGCAGCGGGAGGTAAGGCTACATTGTATGTAACTCCATGGAGTCCACCAGCTTTTATGAAGGATACTAAAAGCATGTTGAAAGGTGGTAAATTATTGCCTGAATTTTATCAGTCTTGGGCTAATTATTATGTGAAATTTATTAATAGCTACCAAAAAGAAGGAATTCCAGTTTGGGGATTGACAATTCAAAATGAGCCAATGGCGAAGCAAACTTGGGAATCCTGTATTTACACGGCCGAAGAAGAACGCGATTTTCTGAAAAATTATTTGGGACCAACATTGAAAAAAGCGGGACTTGGAGATAAAAAAATTACAGTTTGGGATCACAATAGAGATTTATTAGCACAAAGAGCAAGTACAATTCTAGATGACCCAGAAGCGAATAAATATGTTTGGGGAATTGGTTTTCATTGGTATGAAAGTTGGAGTGGAGGAGAATCCATGTTTGAAAATGTTGGAAAAGTTCACGAAATGTATCCTGACAAAAACTTAATGTTCACAGAAGGCTGCGTTGAGAAATTTGATTATAAAAAATTACAACTTTGGGCAAACGGGGAACGATATGGGGAATCTATGATTCACGACTTTAATAATGGAACGGTAGGCTGGACAGATTGGAATGTTCTTTTAGATGAAAATGGTGGTCCAAATCATGTAGGTAATTTTTGTTTTTCTCCTTTACATGCAAATACAAAAACAGGGGAGTTAATCTATACGCCTTCTTATTATTTTATTGGTCATTTTTCTAAATTTATTGGTAAAAGTGCAAAAAGGATAAGTAGTGTTTCCAGTCAAAGTTATTTAATGACTACTTCATTTTTAAATCAAGATGGTAAAGCCGTAACGGTGGTTATGAATAAAACAGATAAGAAGTTGAAGTATAATTTGTGTATTGGAACTAAAGCTACCGAAATTTATATTTTGCCTCATGCTATTCAAACATTAGTTTATTAAATGCCGAAAACGGTTTGTTTTAAAACCTTCTTTATGAAAAAAATAGTTTTGTTATTCCTTATTTCTTTATCAGTTTCTTCCTTCGGCCAAGGATTTTTACATAGAAATGGACAAAATATTGTCGATGGAAATGGACAAAATGTGGTGTTGCGTGGTTTAGGATTAGGCGGATGGATGGTTCAAGAAGGATACATGCTGCAAACCGGTTCGTTTGCAGGTTCACAACATGCAATAAAACAAAAAGTCGCAGATTTAATTGGTGCAAAAAACACGGAGAAGTTTTATGACGCCTATAAAGCAAACGGAATTACAAAAAAAGATATAGATTCACTGGCAGCTTGGGGTTTCAACTCTATTCGATTGCCAATGCATTACAACTTGTACACATTGCCTATTGAAAAAGAAGCGGTTTCGGGTCAGAATACTTGGCTTGATGAAGGTTTTAAAATGACGGATGATGTATTGAAATGGTGTGCTGCCAATAAAATATATTTGATTTTAGATTTACATGCAACTCCTGGAGGTCAGGGAAAAGATGCCAATATCTCAGATTATGATGATTCAAAACCATCACTTTGGGAAAGTACGGCAAATCAGGATAAAATGGTGGCGCTTTGGAAAAAATTAGCGTTGCGTTACAAAGATAATCCTTGGATTGGAGCCTATGATATTATCAATGAACCCAATTGGAATTTCACGGGAACGAATCAAAATGGATGTGATGAAAAGTCTAACGCGCCTTTAAGAGCGTTGCAAGTCAGAATTACAAAAACCATAAGAGAAGTAGATACCAATCATTTAATTTTTATAGAAGGAAATTGCTGGGGAAATAATTACAATGGGATGTTTCCGCTTTGGGACGATAATATGGCGTTGAGTTTTCATAAATATTGGAACGATAATGATACGGCTTCGATACAAAACATGTTGAATTTTAGAACGCAATACAATGTGCCAATTTGGTTGGGTGAAAGTGGTGAAAACTCTAATGTATGGTTTAAGGAAGCAATCGCTTTAGTAGAAACAAATAATATAGGTTGGGCTTTTTGGCCAATGAAAAAAATTGAAAATTTAGCGGGAGTTACTTCGGTTACAAAAACACCGGAATACGAGCAATTATTGCAATATTGGGCTGCCGGAGGAAAAAAACCAACAGTAGCTTTTGCTAAAAAAGCATTAATGCAAATTGCCGAAAACTACAAAATGAAAAATCTGACCATCAGATACGATGTGATTGATGCGATGTTCAGACAAGTGCAAACAACCGATACTAAAAAATACAAAAATCATACTTTGCCAGGGAAAGTATTCGCTACTGAATATGATTTGGGCCAAAATGGATTTGCTTATTTTGACAAAGATGTCGCCAATTATGACGGTACTAAATTTACCAAATGGAACAAAGGTGGCGCCATGAGAAATGATGGGGTTGATATTCAATCTTGCAATGATAAAATTACGAATGGTTTTCATGTTGCCTTTATTGAAGATGGCGAATGGCTGCAATACACAGTTGAGGTGAAAGCTAAAACTACTTTTGATGTTGTCGTTCGATATGCAAGTGAAGTAGCGGGTGGAAAACTTTATTTAGAGGATGAAAATGGGCAACTTTCTGAAACCATTACTATTCCATATTCTGGAGGAAAAAATAATTGGCAAACGATAACTTTGAAAAATGTGGTTTTAAAACAAGGCACGAATAAAGTCAAAGTACATTTCGAAAAAGGAAATTTCAATTTGAACTTTTTAGAATTTAAAAATCCAAGCGAATTAAAAAAATAGAAGACCATTTCCTGATTTTTGGATTATGGGATATGAATTTGAATAAAAAAACACAGTACTTAGAAATGAAAAAAATAGTAACAACAGCACTTTTATTGACCTGCTTTATTGCGTTTTCTCAGCAAAAAACGATTGACCAGAAGGTAGACGCTTTGCTAAAGCGAATGACTCTTGAAGAGAAAATAGGACAATTAAATCAATATACAGGAGATAATGCTGCGACTGGACCAGTGACTATAAATCCGAATAAACAATCGGAGATTAAAGCAGGTTTAATTGGTTCTATGTTGAATGTTTTGGGAACACAACACACGAGACAATACCAAGAATTAGCGATGCAGTCGAGATTGAAAATTCCTTTGTTGTTTGGCCAAGATGTTATTCATGGGTATAAAACTACTTTTCCACTTCCATTGGCGGAAGCCGCAAGTTGGGATTTAGATGCGATGGAACTTTCGGCAAGAATTGCTGCAACTGAAGCATCAGCAAGTGGAATTCATTGGACATTTGCGCCCATGGTGGACATTTCCCGTGATCCGCGTTGGGGAAGAGTGATGGAAGGTGCTGGTGAAGACACTTATTTAGGTTCGAAAATTGCCTATGCGAGAGTGAAAGGTTTTCAAGGAAAATTGGGTGATGTCAATTCGGTAATGGCTTGCGTGAAACATTTTGCGGCTTATGGAGCTGCTGTTGGCGGGAGAGATTATAATTCGGTTGACATGAGCGAAAGAATGCTTTGGGAAACGTATTTGCCACCTTTCAAAGCGGCTTTGGATGCTGGAGCTGCAACATTTATGAACTCATTCAATGACCTGAACGGAATTCCGGCAACAGGGAATAAATATTTGCAAAGAGACATCTTGAAAGGGAAATGGAATTTTAAAGGTTTCGTAGTTTCGGATTGGGGTTCAATAGGAGAAATGATCAACCACGGATATGTAAAAGACAGTAAAGAAGCGGCATTAGCTGCTATAACTGCTGGAAGCGATATGGACATGGAAAGTAATGCGTACCGATATAATTTGGCACAATTGGTAAAAGAGAAAAAAGTGCCAATTGCGCTAATTGATGATGCGGTGAAAAGAATTTTACGAAAGAAATTTGAACTTGGATTGTTCGAAGATCCTTATAAATACTCGAATTCGGAAAGAGAACAAGCAGCATTGAACAATCCGGAACACAGAAAAGCAGCTAGAGAAATTGCGGCAAAAAGTATTGTGTTGTTGAAGAATGAGAAAAGTGTTTTACCAATTTCAAAACAAACAAAAACAATTGCTTTTATTGGCCCTTTGGTTAAAGAACGCAAGCAAAACATGGGTTTTTGGTCTGTAGAATTACCGGAAGTGGATTATGATAAGCATGTCATTTCACAATGGGAAGGTTTGCAAAATAAAGTTGGGAATACTGCCAAATTGCTTTATGCCAAAGGTTGTGAAATTGAAGGCGATAACAAAGATGGTTTTGCCGAAGCAATCGCTGTTGCGAATCAATCGGATGTTGTGATTTTAAGCATTGGAGAAAGAAGAGATATGAGTGGTGAAGCAAAAAGCCGCAGTAATCTCCGTTTGCCGGGCGTTCAGGAAGAGTTGATAAAAGCAATTCAAGCAACTGGAAAACCTGTTGTGGTTTTAATCAACGCGGGAAGACCGCTTATTTTTAATTGGACTGCGGATAATGTTCCTGCAATTTTGTATACATGGTGGTTAGGAAGTGAAGCAGGAAATGCGATTGCTGATGTTTTGTTTGGCGATTACAACCCTTCGGGGAAATTGCCAATGTCTTTTCCCAGAGAAGAAGGTCAGATTCCTATTTATTACAATCATTTTAACACAGGAAGACCAGCGAAAAATGAAAATGAAACAAATTACGTTTCTGCATATACTGACTTAAAAAACAGTCCGAAGTTTCCTTTTGGATATGGTTTGAGTTATACCGCTTTCGAATATTCAAATTTGAAATTGTCTAAAAATAAAATTAAAAGTACTGAGAAAATTACGATAACATTAAATGTAACCAATTCAGGAAAAGTAGCTGGTGAAGAAGTTGTTCAGTTATATTTGAGAGACAGAGTAGGTTCAGTAGTACGTCCAATTATTGAATTGAAAGATTTTCAAAAAATAAAACTGAATGCAGGGGAAACTAAAACGGTTCAGTTTACTATTGACAAAGAAAAATTATCTTTTTATAATGCTAATTTGCAATGGGTTGCTGAGCCTGGAGATTTTGATGTAATGATTGGTTCGTCTTCTGCGAATATTCGTTTACGAGACAGTTTTGAATTAATGAAGTAATAATAACAGAAAGAACACGGCTTTTTTTAATAAAAATAAGGTTTTATAAGTAAGTGGTTATGATAGTACTAGGAGGGTTTGTTTCTTAAATTCTTTGTTTTTGTGTAAATAAAAAGGAATTAATCTTGTGTTTTAATAGTAGTTTGGGCTTTATTGCTCAAAATTAATATATTTGACGTAGTATTTTTTTAATGAATCGCACTTGCTATAATGTTGAAATTGATGTAGGTAAGAATAAAAAAAGTATTGACTCTTAATTGATTTTCCTTATGAACTTGTAGTAATAGTATTAAATATAGGAAAATACATTTGACAAGAGGGAATTTAAAAAAGAGGTTGACTTACAAGGCAGCCTCTTTTAAATTCTGTTTCAATACTTTTTTAACAACAATTAATTAACAATTTTTGCAAATACTTTTGGTTAACAGCTTTCAATAGTATATCTAGATTTTCGCTTCTAAGTTTACCTCAAGATGAATAAATTTATATGCTAACATTGCTTCTAAAAATGAAGCTTTTTTATCTTCAGTTTATTATGTTTTTTTAGAACACTTAGAACATTTTCTTCTCACAGTTAAATTTTAGTTTCATCTCTATTTTTTATTTTTATACAAAAAATGGATTTTCAACTAATTATAAATAATAATATTTTCTTAATCTTTAATTTAGCTCTTTTTTAGAGAGTTATTCATTGTTATTAAAACAGTTGTGTTATTTTGACGCAATGTACATTTTTTTTTGATTTACAATACATTTTACTTGATTTTTTTATATTTCTTTCATGGAATATTTTTTAGTTGATTTTGTGGGAGTATGTCTTATTATTGTACAGTGTTATTTCTTTATTCAAAATTAATTTTGAAAACTTGGCATTCATTTTTTTCTTAAAAAAAATGAACTAAATTGCAACTCTTAAAATGATATAAATTTAATACTAGAAAAACACATGTTAAAAAAAGTTTTAGATAACAGGGAAAATTATCAACCAGGTTTGTCGATAGATTGTGTGATTTTTGGGTTTCATGATAATCAGCTTAAGGTATTATTGATAAAAACAAAATACAATGACAAATGGGGTTTGCCAGGTGGTTTTGTGCCTATTGATGAAGATATCGATCAAGCGGCAATTACTGTTTTACATGGCAGAACTGGATTAGAAGGGATTTTCTTGAGGCAATTTTCTACTTTTGGAGCTGTCAAAAGAAATGACAAACATTTCAATACCCGAGTTTTAAATTTTTTCGAGATTCCGATAGAAGAAGGAAAATGGTATGCCAGTCGCTTTATTACAGTTGGATATTATGCTTTGGTAGATTTTTTAAAGACAGTTCCGCAGCCAGATGGGAATAATGAAATTGTGGAATGGGTTGATCATTATGCCGTCCAAGATTTAATTTTGGATCATAAAGAAATTTTGGATAAGGCATTAGAGACTTTACGAATGGAATTGAATCTAATGCCAGTAGGTTATAATTTGCTTCCCGAAAAATTTACGATACCTGAATTGCAAAAATTATATGAAACTATATTGGGCAGAAAGCTAGATCGAAGAAATTTTCTTCGCAAAATAACTTCTATAGGGATACTCACAAAACTAGATGAAAAAAAGGGTAATGTTGCTCATAAAGCTCCAAATTTATATAGCTTCGACCAAGACAAATACAATGAAGTTGTAAGAAATGGCTTGCATCAAGGTTGGTAATTTTTTATGCTCTAAGATTGATTTAAAAGGATTATATGTATTGGTGTGAAATGCATCCATTGAACTAATAAAAAACACAAGAGGCTGTCTGTTTTAGGTAGCCTTTATGCTTTAAAATAATAATGAAAGAATGAGTTTCTTTAATAAAAAAAATAGGTTTGAAATAAGAAAAATTTTTTTTCACCGTTCATTTTTTATTATATTTAAAATCAATTTATCGTTAAAAATGAACTTCATGTTATTTTAAGATAAATAATGGTAATTATGTAAAATTTTTATAAATATGCAACAGGCTGAAAAGTTATCAAAATTGAATATTTTCTTGGAAGATAAAAAAATTAAAGACAAGAATTTTCATTTAAGATTGGGAGCCAATTTTCCAATTATTAGTGATTTATATCAAAATTTATATGCCAATAGTCCTTATAAAGACGAAGGATTTGATTTATTATTGAAATCTTTGGTCAAGAATTTTGAGGAGCGTTCTGCTATGCAAAAGAAACGTGACTTGACGCGAGTTTCTAACCCTAATTGGTATTCCAGTGAGAAAATTGTTGGGATGATGTTGTATGTTGATCTCTTTAATACTGATTTTAATGGATTGAAAGAGAAAATTCCTTACTTCAGAGATTTGGGAATTAACACAGTGCATCTGATGCCTTTTTTGGATGTGCCGGAATTTGAAAATGATGGCGGTTATGCAGTGCGTAATTACCGTGAGGTTAATCCTAAATTTGGAACAATGAAGGATTTTGAAGCTTTGGTATATGAGTTTCAAAAAAACGACATGAATTTAATTATGGATTTTGTGCTTAATCATTGTGCAGATCATCATCAATGGGCTGTTGAGGCTCGTAAAGGGCATCCGAAGTACAAAGATTTTTTCTATTTTTTTCCAGACAGAAATTTACCGAATGCTTATGAACAAACCATGATTGAAATCTTTCCGGATACTTCTCCTGGAAATTTTACATATTTACCAGAGAGTAATCAATGGGTAATGACTTTGTTTTATGGGTATCAATGGGATTTGAATTATAAAAATCCAATGGTTCTGGTAGAAATGATAGACACCATGTTGTTCTGGTCCAATAAAGGAATAGATGTTTTTCGGTTAGATGCCGTAGCTTTCATGTGGAAGGAAATAGGGAAGTTTAATCAAAATCTGCCAGAAGTTCATCTTTTGCTTCAGCTCTTTAAATTGTGTGGTCAAATTGTGGCTCCGGGTGTTGCTTATATTGCTGAAGCAATTGTGGCTCCAGAAGAAATTATAAAATATTTTGGGCAAGGAATAGCTCAAGGTGATGAGTGTGATATTGCCTATAATGCTAATTTTATGGCATTGAGTTGGGAAGCTTTGGCTACACGAAATACTAATTTACTTAAAAAATCTATCAATGCAGTTCCTAAAAAACCAAGAAATACAACATGGATAAATTATGCCAGATGTCACGATGACATTGGGCTGGGATTTGATGATAAATTAGTTCTTGAACTTGGATTAGACAGCTTGCAGCATCGCCTGTATATTTTGAAGCATTATTGTGATGGATTTAATGGAAGTTTTGGATTAGGACAGCGTTTTATGATTGAACATGAAACGGGTAATGCCCGTATCTCTGGTTCTATGGCAGCATTATGTGGCTTTGAAAAAGCATTAAAAGAAAATAATCAAGAACAAATTCAACTAGCGATAAAACGAATCAATTTGCAGCATGCCATTATTTTGTCTTTAGGTGGTTTGCCAATGATTTATAGTGGAGATGAGGTGGCTCTTCCAAATAATTACGATTACTTGAATGATGAAAGTAAAAAATACGATAACCGTTGGTTGCATCGTTCTAAAATGGATTGGAGTTTAGTTGAAAACATAGAAGATTCGTCATCGCCACAAGCTCAAGTATACAATAAGTTAAAACAATTAATTGAAATTCGGAAACAAACCCCAGCTTTCGCAGATAATAATGATTTAGAATTTATTGATTACGAGAATACACATTTGTTAGTATATAACAAAACGGACAACAAAGGGGAGAAGATATGTGTTATTGTAAATTTTTCTGAATTTGATACTGTTTTTGAAAGAAGTTTGTTTGCTGATTTGAACGAAAGTAAATTATTCAATTTAATAACAGGAAGTGAAATTGAGATTCGCGAAAAAAACTTTATAGGTGCTTATGATGTATTGTGGCTAAGGAAGTAATAAGTCAAAGATTAATTCTAAAATTAGACCGCTCACTATGAGACATAAAAAAACTCCATTATTTCTAATGGAGTTTTTTGTGGGCGATGAGGGGTTCGAACCCCCGACCCCCTCGGTGTAAACGAGGTGCTCTGAACCAGCTGAGCTAATCGCCCTTCTACAATTTAGTAATTTTCATTTCCTTATTGCGAGTGCAAATATAAGCTTGTTTTTCGCTTATCCAAAATATTTTCGCACAAATTTCAATATTTTTTCAAAGGAATTTATATTTAATTGGTATTTAGTTTATTAGGTTTGACATATTTTTCAAATAAACTCCATCTTGCAATCTGTAAACGGAGTTTATTTGAAAATTTATAATTTATTTGGATAGTGAAGGTTCGTTGTGATAAATAAAATCACCGTGTATACCGGTAAAAGCTTTATTTAATCCATCAAAAAAAGCTTTTCTATCTTCTTCTTTTGGCCAAGTTGTTTTTATTAACTCTGTTTGTTTGTCGCTGGATTTTTCTAAATCGGATAAAGAGTTGTAGTAAAAGGCTTCAAGAAAATCCCTGCTGTCTGATCCCCAAGCATGACGATTTGGGTAATATCCTTTAATATAAGGATTGTTCATAGTTATTTTTTCATTGAATTCCTTTAGGCCTTTCCCTTGTCCATTCAGGGACATTTGAGACTTTCTTATATAGACTACCATTGGCTCTTTTGAAACAGGTTTGAATTCTTTGGTACCGTTAACGGAAGAATAAATTTCATCAGAATGCATTGGGCCATAATACGTATTGTATTTGTCAAAAAAAGCTTTTCTGCTGTTTTCATCTGGCCAGCCTTTTTTAATTAACTCATTAGAAACATCGTTTGCTTTTTCGATATCTTCCCAAGTTTTAAAAACGGATACCAATAAAACCTCAGAGCTATTTTCGGTGAAATAATGATTTAGAATTTCCGAGCCAATAATTAAATCGTTCTTACTGGTAACTTTGTCAAAATATTCCTGTTCGGTTTGTTTCCAGTCTTTCCTATCCGTATCTAAATTTCTGTGTAATGTTGTCACCGTAATAAATACAGGTTTTGGGTCTTCTTGAGCTAACATTCCGATGCTTAGCATGAATGTTAAAATTAACAATCTCACTGCTGAATTGTCTTTCTTTTTCATAATAGTTTGAGAATTAAGTGATTAATAAATAAAAATAGTCACATAAATTTAACTAATTATGAGTCAAGCAGTTGCGTGTTTTGATAATTTATTTTGTGGGATAATTATCGTTCAAAGTTAAATCCCAGTATTTAAAGGTAATTCGGCTACTACAAACGTACTACCGCCAATAAAAATAAAATCATTTTTTGTAGCATTATTCTTAGCGGACATGTAAGCTTCTGTTACAGAAGAGTATGTGTTTCCGTTAAGGTTGTGTTTTTTTGCTTTTTCTTGTAAAATAGTAGTGTCTAAACCACGGGGAATGTTTGGTTTACAGAAATAATAAATAGCATTTTCTGGGAATAAAGGCAAGACTTCATCCAAATCTTTATCATTTACCACTCCAAGTACAATATGCAATTTTTCAAACGTTTCTTTTTGAATTTGGCTCAGGACAATTTCTAATCCGTTTTTATTGTGTGCCGTATCGCAAATGACTTTAGGAAATTCGCCTAGTTGTTGCCATCTTCCTTGAAGTCCTGTATTTTTTACCACTTGCAACAAACCGGATTTAATGTTCTCTTGACTAATTTTGAATTCTTTTTGCTCGTTTAAAATAGCAATTGTTTGTATCGCGTTTTTTTTATTATGCAGCTGATAATCACCAATTAAGTCGGAAGAATAGGTTTTTGTGATTAAATCAGAAGCAAAATAGATTTCCGAGTTACATTCATTGGCTTTGGCCAAAAAAACTGGTTTCGTTTCAGGAGTGTATTCTCCAATAATTACGGGAATATTTGGTTTGATGATTCCTGCTTTTTCAAAAGCAACAGCTTCAAGTGTGTTACCAAGAAATTGCGTGTGATCCAGTCCAATATTCGTAATAACCGATACAAGTGGCGTAATGATATTGGTAGCGTCCAGTCTTCCACCCATTCCAACTTCTATAATGGCGATGTCTACTTTTTCTTTTGCAAAATAATCAAAAGCCAATCCAACGGTCATTTCAAAGAAACTCATGTCGTTTGCTTCAAAAAAAGCTTTGTGCTTATTTGTAAAGTCGGTTACAAAATCTTCGGAAATTTCAATTCCATTGATTTTAATCCGTTCTCTGAAATCTTTTAAATGAGGCGAAGTGTATAGTCCCACTTTATAGCCCGCTTCCTGAAGTATCGAAGCCAGCATATGGGAGGTAGAACCTTTCCCATTAGTTCCTGCAATATGAATGCATTTTAGTTTTTCTTGGGGGTTATCAAGATGAGCTATTAGTAAATGAGTATTGGTTAAATCTTTTTTATAGGCCGAAGCGCCCTGAAGTTGGTACATCGGGAGTTGACTAAACATCCAATTTATAGTTTCCTGATAGTTCATTTTTTTTAATAAAATAGTTGTTGTTTAAAATATTTTTCGATTTTTTTAGTTTAATATTAGATCGAAAAGTATCTTTATTGCAAAATTGAAATAATTTTTAGAATTAATGAGTAAAAATCAATAATAATATATGTTTAGTTTTATACAATTACAGGCCGACACTATTGCTAATGCTGCGTCAAACGTGGTAATCGAGAAAATTGCTCCAAATACTGAAATTTCTGTTTTGGAATTTATTTTAAAAGGAGGGTTCTTCTTAATACCAATTTCAATCCTATTATTCTATACTTTTTATTTGATTATAGAACGTACGTTGTATATTAATAAAGCATCAAAAATTGATAGCCGTTTGATGTTAGATATTAGAGATAATCTAAATTCAGGTAATTTGGATATGGCACGATCTATTGCCGAAAGAAGCAATACGGCTTCAGGTAATATTATTAAAGAAGGAGTCTTGGTTATTGGTAGGCCAATTGCTGAGATTGAATCTAATATGGATCGCGCTGCCGATATTGAAATTGGGGAAATGGAGAAGTATTTAGGTCAATTGGGTCTTATTGCAGGTATTGCGCCAACATTAGGATTTATTGGGACTATTTCTGGGGTAATTAAAATATTTTATAGTATTTCAGTTACTGAAAATATTAGTATTGGTAATATTTCTGGGGGTTTGTATGAGAAAATGATCAGTAGTGGTTCTGGATTATTGGTTGGTATTATCGCTTATAGTGCGTACCACTTATTAAACGGAAAAATTGATAATTTTGCTTTAAAAATTCAAAAACAAATATTGGAATTCGTAAATATTATTCAAAGATCGTAACATGTCTATAAAACGAAAAAGAAGATTTCATGCCGAAGTGGCTACTTCGTCATTAAGTGATATTATGTTTTTCTTGTTGTTATTTTTTCTTATTATATCCACTTTGGCGAATCCAAATGTTATAAAAATGACATTGCCAAAAGCAAAAGCAAACGAGAAAACCAACAAGCAATACATCAGTTTGTCAGTTACGGAAGATAAGAAATTCTATATCGACAAACAACCAGTAGCATTTGAAGAGTTAGAAGCGACTTTGATGTCTAAAATGAATAGTGAAAAGGATCAAACCGTTGTGGTAAGAATTCCGTTTAATTTGCAAGTGCAGGATTTAGTTGATGTATTGCAAATAGGAGTAAAGAACAATTTGAAGTTTGTGATTGCCACCAGTCCAAAGTAAAAAAATGGTTTAGAACCTGACTTTTCTGTTTAAATTGATTTGAATAGTACATTGATTATATAAAAAAAATGCTTCGACTTGTCGAGGCATTTTAGGTTTGAATTATTTTGATTTGCAATTTATTCTTAATTCAAATTGAAATTGTAGACAATCTTGCCGACTTGTTTTTCTGGGGCATCACTGCTGGCGTCCCATTTAGTGTTCATTGCTGCGATTCTAGCTTGGTCCAGTAAACATCGCGCGGTATTAGTGGTTCCTTTTATGCCAGCAATTGCGTTTATGGTTCTTCCATTTCTATCTACAGAAACTTCTACAACTACTTTTCCTTCTTCGTTGCAGGTGTATTTTGGAGCGGGTTTTGAAACTGCTTTTCTGTTTCCCAGCGAGTAACCGCTACCGCCACCAGAACCACTTCCGTTTCCTCCACCGTTACCAGATCCGTATCCGCTTCCGGTTCCTATTCCGTTTCCAGTACCATTTCCGCCACCCGTTCCTCCTCCGGAACCGCCAGTTCCATAATAACCATTTGAACTTAAACTTCCGTTTGATTTTCCTTTATTTCCGGCTGCTTTGTCATCGCCATCACCGCCTTTGTTGGAACCTTTTAGAATACTGGATAATGCATCGTTAGTATTGTTAGAAACTTTGGGTTTTACAACCACCGGTTTTGGTTCTTCTTTTACAACAGTTATTGGTTTTTTAGGTTTCTCTTTTTGTGGAATGACAACACTTTCTTCTGTGGTGTTTTCCTGGGATAAGATAGCTTCTTGGGGTATTGTTTTTGTTGGTGTTTGTTTGGTTTGATTTTTTACTTCTAGGACTTCACTTTTATAATTCGCTCCTGAACCTAAATCGCTATCTCCAAAATTCACTGTAACGCCACCACCTCCGCCACCTCCGGCAAGTTCAGCCATGTTTGCTGGTGGCCAAAAGCGTATGAAAAATAAAATCAACAACATTGTCGCATACAAAAGAATGGATATCGCTAAAGATTTCTTTTGGTCTGATGAAATGGTGGAACTCATTTGTATTTTAAATTTAAAAAAGTGTATTACTAAAAAACGTTGAAAAGTACTAAAAATTGTCAAGAGTAAAAAGCTACGGACAGAATATAAATAAGTTTACTTTTGTTTAAAATTAAAAAAAAGGAACCGGGATTGAATAGATGTTGCATAATCTACTTAATCCCGGTTCAAATATGTTTTATGAATGCTATTCTTAAGTAAGCTGTTTCAATGCAATTTCGAAAGCAGTTGCACTAATATTTGTTTTGCTAGGATTCAAATCATGTGCTTTTTCAATTGCCTTTTTAATGGTTTCTGATGTGTCTTGAAAGATGGCTTCATCCGTCATTTGTACTTTCTTTTCCATGAAATAAGCAAAAACTCTTGCCATTCCACAATTCGAAATAAAATCAGGAATTAAACTCACTTTATGATCTACGTCTTCCATAATTGGGCCAAAAAATATTTCCTTGTCGGCAAAAGGAACATTAGCGCCACATGAAATTACTTCAAGACCATTAGCGATCAAGCTGTCAATTTGAGATTGAGTTACTAATCTGGAAGCAGCGCAAGGAGTGAATATTTCAGCACCAATTGTCCAGATTTTTTGATTGATTTCTTCAAAAGGGATTATGTTTTCGGCAACCAGTTTGTTTCCGTCTTTAGCAAGGAATAATGCTCTTATTTCTTCGAAAGAAAAACCTTCTTCATTAATTAGTCCGCCATCTCTATCAATAATTCCGATGATTTTTGCACCCATTTCGGCCAAATAAAATGCTGCAGCTGAACCTACATTTCCAAAACCTTGGACAATGGCTTTCTTGCCTTTTACATCTCCGCCATAAATAGTATAATAATTACGAACTGCTTCGGCAACGCCAAAACCGGTAATCATATCTGCAATGGTATATTTTCGAGAAACATCCGGTGAGAATTTCGGATTCTCAATTACTTTAACCACACCTTGACGCAATTGACCAATTCTGTTGATTTTATCCGCTTCGGTAGGTTTGAAATGCCCGTTAAAAACGCCTTCTTGTGGATGCCAAACACCACATTCTTCCGTCATGGGGATTACTTCATGAATTTCATCTACATTCAAATCGCCTCCGGTTCCGTAATAACTTTTCAATAAAGGAGAAACAGCTTTGTACCAACGTTGCAAAACGCCTTTTTTCCTTGGATCATTCGGGTCAAAATTAATTCCGGATTTAGCACCGCCAATAGCAGGTCCTGAAACCGAAAATTTCACTTCCATTGTTTTTGCCAAAGACAAAACTTCATTCATATCCAATCCTTTTCTCATACGGGTTCCACCGCCAGCGGCGCCACCACGAAGTGAATTAATCACAGTCCAACCTTCGGCTTCGGTTTCAGCATCTTTCCAATGGAAAACTATCTCAGGTTCTTTATTTTCGAATTTCTTTAATAAATCTTTCATTTATTGCGATATGTTTAATTTTGACAAATATAAAAAATAGAATAATGCGAATTATGTATTTTTAATATTATTTTGAGTAATAAACATTTCCAGAGCTGTGATCCATTTTAGCACCCGTAACACTGCTCAAAACATTGATTTCTTCTCGTAATTTTAATACGCCTAGTAACGCAAAAATCAACGCTTCTTTGAATTCCAGGATCTTTGCAGAAGGAATTATAATTTTCATTTCCGGTAAATAGGATTGAATACGTTCAATAAGAAAGTCATTGTATGCACCACCGCCAGTTATATAAAGACTTCCGTTTTTATTAGGCAAAGCCAAAGCAATTTGTAACGCCACATGTTCAGTGAACGTGCATAATTTGTCTTCAATAGCAATTTCGAAACGTTCAATTAAAGGTAAAACAGTTTCTTTTACAAATTCAAAACCTAACGATTTTGGGAAAGCCTTTTTGTAAAAGTCCAAAGCATTAAGCTGTTTTAATAAAGTTTCATTGATTTTGCCTGTTTTTGAAATAATTCCTTTATTGTCATAATCCAATCCCAATTGATTGGCATAAAAATTCAAAACCGTATTTACCGGTGAAATATCAAAGGCAATTCTTTTGTTATTTTGTTCAAAAGATACATTCGAAAAACCACCTAAATTCATGCAATAATCGTATTCAGGAAATAATATTTGGTCGCCAATGGGAACTAAAGGAGCACCTTGACCGCCAAGTTGGACATCTTGTACTCTAAAGTCGCAGACTACGGTTTGGTGAATTAAAGAAGCGATTTCGGATAAATTTCCAATTTGAAGCGTAAACCCGTTTTGAGGTTGGTGTAAAATAGTATGTCCATGAGAACAAACGGCATCGAGGTTTTCGATGTTATATTTTTTGATGAAATCTGTAATGATTAAGGCCAAGAGTTTTGTGTAATCTTGATTTAATTTTTCGAGTTGCTCTTTAGAATAATCAACAGCAGATTTTAAGTGTTTTATCAAGTTTAAACCGTATGGAATTGTTTCGCTTTCCAGTATTTCAAAAGCCCATTTATCATTCTTTACACTAAATTGAATATGTGCTAAATCGACTCCGTCAAGCGAAGTTCCTGACATTACTCCGATAACGTTATAGTAATCTTCCTTCATTGAATAAAATTCTAAATCAAAATTAGTAATTTCATAATAAAAAAGTATCTTTGGGTGCTTTTTTTAAATAAAAAGTAATTTAATGGAAGCAAATCAAAACAATCATCAATTTTAAAACGAAAAGTAAAATATATAAAAAAAATTCTTAAGCTGTAAATTTAAGGATTGTAATTGAGTAATTTTACTTTTATTTGTAGAGTTGAAATTTTAATAAAATAAACAATATATAGTTATGGATTTTAATCTAACCGAGGAGCAGTTAATGATTCAGCAAGCAGCTAGAGATTTTGCTCAAAACGAATTATTGCCAGGTGTTATTGAAAGAGACGAATTCTCTAAATTTCCAACGGAGCAGGTAAAAAAAATGGCGGAGCTTGGTTTTTTAGGAATGATGGTGGATCCTAAATATGGCGGTTCTGGATTGGACAGCGTTTCTTATGTTTTGGCGATTACTGAAATTGCTAAAGTAGATGCATCTTCAGCAGTGGTGATGTCTGTAAATAACTCTTTGGTTTGTGCAGGTTTAGAAAAGTACTGCAATGAAGAGCAAAAAATGAAATACTTAGTTCCTCTTGCTAAAGGAGAAGTAATAGGTGCTTTTTGTTTGTCTGAGCCTGAAGCAGGTTCTGATGCGACTTCGCAAAAAACAACTGCAATCGATAAAGGAGATTATTATTTATTGAATGGAACCAAGAACTGGATTACTAATGGATCTTCGGCATCTACTTATATTGTAATTGCTCAAACTGATGTTGAAAAAGGGCATAAAGGAATTAATGCATTTATAGTTGAAAAAGGTTGGGCAGGTTTTGATATTGGTCCAAAAGAGAAAAAAATGGGAATTCGTGGTTCAGATACCCATTCGTTAATGTTCAATGATGTTAAAGTACCAAAGGAAAACCGAATTGGAGCAGACGGATTTGGATTCAATTTTGCGATGAGCGTACTAAACGGCGGAAGAATAGGAATTGCTTCTCAAGCATTGGGAATTGCCACTGGTGCTTATGAGTTGGCTTTGAAATATTCTCAAGAACGTAAAGCTTTTGGAAAAGAAATTTTCAAACACCAAGCGATTGCTTTTAAATTAGCGGATATGGCAACTCAAATTATGGCTGCCAGAATGTTGTGTTTTAAAGCCGCATCCGAAAAAGATTTAGGAATGGATATTTCTCAATCTGGAGCAATGGCTAAGTTATTTGCTTCCCAAACCGCTATGGATACGACCATTGAAGCAGTTCAAATTCACGGTGGGAATGGCTATGTTGCCGAGTATCATGTGGAACGTATGATGCGTGATGCTAAAATCACTCAAATATATGAAGGGACTTCTGAAATTCAACGTATTGTGATTTCGAGAACATTAGTTTCTTAAATAAAATTTTGTAGTCATTAAAACCCTTTTCAATTTCGATTGGAAAGGGTTTTATTTTTTTAAATTGTTTTTTAATATATTTACTGAAAGAACTGCTTTATGCATGAAGAATTAAAATATTGGTATTTGCGCGATCATAAACTGTTTCGAACATTGAGTTTTGGACAAATTAAGCAGTTGTGTATCATTACCGGTTTTAAAAAAGCCCAGAAAGGGGAAATTATTTATTTTTCTTCTTCTGATGTGCCAAGGATTTTTTTGTTAAAAAAAGGAACTATAAAAATTGTCGCGGTTGATGAAGACGGAAATGAAACGATAAAAGACATTATTCAAAAAGGAGATTTATTCGGGGAACTTACTTTAGAAACCGATGATCAAACGAATGAATACGCAAAAGTGCTTTCTGATGACGTGGCTATTTGTAGCTTTCTAATGGCTGACTTTGAAGATCTATTATTACGAAATCCGAGTTTGGCGCTCTCTTATACCAAATTCGTTGGTTTGAAAATGAAACGCATCAAGAACAGTTATTCTAATTTGATTTCTAAAGATGCAAAAACCAGATTGTTCCAGTTTCTAAAAGATTGGGCTGAAAAAGAAGGTAAAAAAGAAGGTAATAAAGTGGTGATTGAAAATTATCTGACACAAAATGACATTGCACAGATTATTTGTACTTCAAGACAGACTGCGACTCAATTGCTCAATGAAATGGAAACTAACGGAACATTGATTTACAACCGAAAAGAAATCGTTATCTCGGATATTTCAAAACTATAGTTTCAATTATTTCGTACGTATTGTAAACTAGCTGACAAATGGTTTTTTTGATTCTAAATATCTTTGTTTAAGAAATAAACGAAGTATCATTTTTAAATTAAAATACAATGAAGTCTAAAATACATGAAGGCCAAAAAAACAGCTTTAAACTTGGAAGTAAAAAACAGATTCTTTGTCTTTTGGTTATTTTTATTTCGCTTACAACTGTTGCACAAACCGAAAATAGTCGATTAACTCATTTCAATTTAGAACATAAAGTTGCCTTACAAGGGTACGATCCGGTAGCTTATTTTAAACAAGGGAAAGCTGTAAAGGGGAAAAAAGAACTAACAGCAACTTACGAAGGGGTAACGTATAATTTTTCAATGCCTGTAAATAAAGAATATTTCTTAAAAAACCCTTTGAAATATGAACCGCAATTTGGAGGTTGGTGCGCTTATGCGATGGGGGATTCCGGCGAAAAAGTGGAAATAAACCCACAAACTTTTAAGGTTGTTGACGAAAAATTATATTTATTTTATAATGCTTATTTTAATAATACATTGAAAAGTTGGAATAAAGACCAAGCTAATTTAAAGTTAAAAGCAGAAGGTAATTGGAAAAAAACAATCAAATAAAACAGTAATTATGAAAACAACTATTTTATCTTGGATTTTACGTATTGCAGTTGCTGTGATTTTATTGCAAACATTGTATTTTAAATTTACGGGAGCAGAAGAGAGTATTCATATTTTTACTGATTTAGGAGTGGAACCTTATGGAAGAATTGGTACCGGGATTTTAGAATTGATTACTGTAATTCTAATTTTAATGTCCAGAACTATATTGCTTGGCGCATTACTAGGTTCCGGAATAATGATTGGTGCTATTCTTTCGCATCTGTTTGTACTGGGAATTGAAGTGGAAAATGATGGTGGAACATTATTTGCGTTGGCAAATATTACCTTATTAAGTTGCCTTACTTTAATCTTTTTAAATAGAGAAAACTGCCAAATTTATTAAAATTAAAATTATAATATGCTTATACCTGCTATTACTAATAGTCTGAACGAATTGATTGATTTGCTCAATCAATTGTCGAAAAAGGATTACTCAAATCCATGTGTTGAATTGAGTAATACCAGTATTGGGGAGCACACGAGACATATTATAGAAATGTTTCAGTGTCTTGAAAATCAATATGATTTAGGTGTTGTGAATTACGATAAAAGAGAACGTAACGTGGTAATTCAAACAAATGTGAATTATGCGATTCACCATATTTTAGAAATTAAAAATAATCTTGAAAAACAGAATAAAAATATCGATTTGCAGCAAGTGATTGATGGTGTGGAAATTCGAATTCAAAGTAATTATCATCGAGAACTACTTTATAATTTAGAGCATTGTATTCATCATCAGGCATTGATAAAAGTGGCTGTTTTAAAGTGCGAAAATATCACGGTCGATGAAAATTTTGGCGTTGCCCGTTCAACAATCGAATACAGAAATCAATGTGTACAGTAAGTTTTATTCATGCCCACGATACAATTATCATTACCTCAAATCGTGATGAAAAAATAATTAGACCATCAGCAATACCGCCCAAAGATTATACTATAAACGGTAAGAATGTAATTTTTCCAAAAGATTCAAAAGCCGGTGGAACTTGGTTTGTTGTTGATGCAAATGGAACTGTTTTAGTTTTATTAAATGGTGCTGGCGAAAAACACAAAGTAGTGCCTCCTTATAGGAAAAGTCGCGGTCTAATTGTGCTTGATATTATTAGCAGCGTATCGCCGAAGGGTTTTTGGAACGAAATTGATTTGGAAAACATAGAACCTTTTACATTGGTTTTATTTCAAAATAAGGAGCTGTTTCAATTGCGATGGAATGGCAATCAGAAAGAAACGACTCTTTTAGATAGTCATAAAAATCATATTTGGTCGTCTTCAACGTTATATTCAGCGGCAATTCGGGAGAAACGTACCAATTGGTTTTATACTTTTTTGGAGGCAAATCCAGAAATATCAGAAACAAAAATGCTTCATTTTCATCGCTATACCGAAGAAAAAAATCAGGAAAACGGTTTGGTTATTAATCGAAATAACGAAATGAAAACCTTAAGTATTACACAATCAATTATCAAAAAAAATAAAGTTGCTATATTGCATTGCGATTTGATTGCACAAAAAGAGTATAAAACCTCATTTATCATTATTTAAAATTTTCTCAATTGAAATTACTTTTTCATAAAATTACGCATTGGGAATATTGGCCGTTTCAGATCGTTTATGTTCCAATTTATTTTCTTTGGGCATTTTATTCACTCAAAGCAAAATCCATTTTTTTCTTTAATGCTTCAAATCCAACAATAAAAAATGGCGGATTTATGATGGAGTCTAAAAAAGCCATATACGATTTGATTCCACAACGGTATTATCCAAAAACCGAACTCATAATCGAAGGAACTTCACTGGATGAAATTCTAAAAACAATCGAATCTTCGCGAATAAAATATCCATTGATTGCAAAACCTGATATTGGCTTGCGGGGTTCTGGAGTCAAGAAAATAGATACTTTGGTCGACTTAAAAAGATATGCTGAAAAGGCAAATTTTGATTACGTAATACAAGATTTAATTCCTTTTGAAAAGGAAGTTGGGATTTTTTATGTGCGTTATCCACACGAAAAAACGGGTAAAATAACAGGGATAGTTTCCAAAGAGTTTTTAATAATCATTGGAGATGGAATTGCAACTATAGAACAGTTAATCAAGAAAAATCCGCGTTACGAATTACAGATGAAAGTATTGCAACAAGAATACGGTAAGAAATTATTGGAGGTTTTGCCAAAAGGAGAAAAACTAAATTTGGTTCCGTATGGAAATCACGCACGAGGTGCAAAATTCATTGATGGAAGTCATTGGGTAACCCCAAAATTAACTGAAACCATCAATGAAATGTGTTTACAAATTCCTGGTTTCTATTTCGGAAGATTGGATGTTATGTATACTACTTTCGATGATTTGGAAAAAGGGGAAAATTTTGCAATCGTTGAGTTGAATGGAGCTGCAAGTGAACCCACACATATTTATGACCCGAAACATTCCTTGTTTTTTGCATGGAAAGAGCTTGCTCGCCATATTACCTATATGTACGAAATAAGCGTTGAAAATCATAAAACCGGAAGCCCATATTTGTTACACAAGGAAGGGATGAAAGAATATCGTCTGCATATTGAGCAAAGTAAAAGAATAGTAAATTTCTAATCAAATGAAAGTTATAAAAAATATTCTAGTTGGTTTCTTGGTGAGTTTTATTGGCTCAATTCCACTGGGATATTTAAATATTATAGGGTTCGAAATTTACGCTGTATCTGGAATTAGTAGTTTGATTTTTTATTTATTGGGCGTTATTTCGGTTGAGGTTTTGGTGATTTACTTTACGTTGGTTTTTGCAAATCGATTGGTAAATAATAAAAAATTGATGAAAATTATTGATTTTTTTGCCGTATTTTTTTTACTGTTTTTGGGATACTCTTTTTATGCTCATTCGAATCAAACTTCAGAAAATCATAGTGATTTAGAAAGGTTTGTGAAGTATTCCCCTTTTTTTATAGGTGTGTTTTTGAATGGTGTTAATTTTCTTCAAGTGCCATTTTGGACGGGATGGAATCTCTATTTGATTAATGGAAATTATATTAATATCGACAAAAGACTTAAATATTATTATGTTTTTGGGACTTTAGTCGGGACTTTTTTAGGTATGTTAAGTTTAGTAATTATTCTGAATTTATTTTCTCAAAATACAGTCAGTTTTTCAAGATATATAGTGCCGGTAATGATTCCGTTATTTTTTGTAGTTTTAGCTCTTATTCAAATGTTTAAGGTGTATAAAAAGTATTACAAGAAGTAAGGATTTTAGACTTTCCATTAAATAACATTCTCGTTTTATAAAAGAATTATTGACTGTCGTAACACAAATGGCTAATACAGCAACAATAAATTCACACGAATTAGTGAATTAAGATACTGTCTGATTCATGTCATAAGCCAAAATAAAATAGTTGTTATTGTTGAATTGAAATTCTCCTATAATTGACCAATTTAGTTTTTCAGTATGCGCTTTTGTCGATGGAATATTGATTTTATTGATAAAGGTCAAAGCCAACGGATATCTTTTGACAATGTGTTTTCTCATGAATTCAAAAAGAGGAGTTATCAATCCTTTTCCTCTGTATTTTTTATCGATACAAATAGGTCCGTATTGAAAGCTATTAGTTGTTGTGATATCAAAGTCTAAAAATTTAAGATCTGGTAATAGCGTGATCATGTAGTTGAATATGGGCCATTGATTGAAAAAATCCCAGCTTCCTGAAAAGATGTAGGCAATAGTTTTATTATTATCTTTTGCAAGAAATAATCCTTGCTGCTCTATTACTTCGGTTAATTGGGCAATTGTGAATGGTGTGGTGACAAAACCAAACTCCTTTTCTTCTTCGGATAAATTAGAAACAAGATACAGTTCTTGTAGTGCTAATACTCCGTCAATATCACTCAGTTCTGCAATTTTAAATTGTATATTTTCTGTCATTTTCGATGAATTCAAGTCGTATTTTATTTGGTAAAATTAAGTAAAATTATAGAAAACTTTATTTTTATATTCGAAAGAATAGCCGTTGTTAAAATGATGGTTTTTTTAGTGTTTTTGTTTATTTTTGCTACATGAAAAATATAATTATTACAGGAACTAGCAGGGGTATAGGGTATGAGTTGGCATTGCAATTTGCCGGAGCTGGACATCAGGTGTTGGCCATTTCCAGAAAAATTCCTCAAGGATTATTAGGGAATGAAAATATCACTTGTCTTTCTGTTGATTTATCCAATGAATCCGAATTAGAAAAAGTGCAAGATTTTCTTTCCAAGTCTTGGAAACAAATTGATGCTGTCGTTCATAATGCAGGAAGTTTATTGTTGAAACCTTTTTCAGAAACGTCTCAGGAAGATTTTGAAAATATTTATAAAGTCAATGTTTTTGGTGTTGCTAATTTGACTCGAATTTGTCTTCCTTATTTGCAAAAAGGAAGCCATGTAGTAACAATAAGTTCTATGGGAGGTATTCAGGGAAGTTTAAAATTTGCCGGACTTGCTGCTTATAGTTCAAGCAAAGGAGCAGTAATTACACTTTCAGAGTTGTTAGCTGAAGAATATAAAGAGAAAGGTATTTCCTTTAATGTTTTAGCTCTAGGTTCAGTTCAAACAGAAATGTTGGCTGAAGCTTTTCCAGGATATCAAGCGCCTATATCTGCAGGCGAAATGGCAGATTATATTTATAATTTTACGTTGACTGGGAATAAATATTTCAACGGTAAAGTATTGCAGGTTTCTTCCACAAATCCGTAACAAAGAGTTCTAAGTTTTAAGTTGTAAATTATGAGTGAAACATTAGCGAGATACATACCGGAACATGCCGTAAAGCCAGTTTTTGAGCTAATTGTTGCTAATCAAGTGCATCTTAAGATTGTAAATGAACGACAAACTCGTCATGGTGATTATAGAAAAGGATTGAGCGGTAAGCATGAAATAACAGTAAATTCAAGTTTGAATAAATACAAATTTTTAATTACACTTATTCATGAAATTTCCCATTTGGTTGCTTTTGAAAAGTTTGGACGAAATATTAAACCTCACGGGAATGAATGGAAATATTCTTTTCAAAGATTGATGGTTCCTTTTATTCGCCCTGAGATTTTCCCCAATCATCTGTTGCCTTTATTAGCAAGACATTTTAAGAATCCAACGGCCAGTAGTGATACGGATGCTACTTTGTCATTGGCATTGAAACAATTTGACCAGCAAAATGATAAAAATTATGTATTCGAAATTCCCTACGGCAGTGTTTTTAGAATACAAAATGGCAAGATTTTTAAGAAAATTGCCATTAGAACTAAGCGCTTTGAATGTCTTGAAATAAGTTCAGGAAAGACTTATCTTTTTAATCCAAATGCGGAAGTAGAATTACTGAAATCCAATTAAAGACTATTGAATTTATCCTTTCAAATACGCTTCTCGTACTTTCTTGAATAAATTAGAAGAATAAACAAAGTCAACGACCGCTTGATTATCAGTTCTGAAAATTTCTTCTTTAGTTCCTTCCCAAGCTTTTAATCCGTCTTTAAGGAATACAATTTTCTCTCCAATTTCCATAACCGAGTTCATATCGTGTGTATTGATAACGGTAGTGATATTGTATTCCTCAGTAATTTCTTTGATAAGATTATCAATCAATATAGCTGTGTTTGGATCTAAACCAGAGTTTGGTTCGTCACAAAATAAATATTTTGGGTTGTTTACTATAGCTCGGGCAATAGCAACACGTTTTTGCATACCTCCAGATATTTCAGAAGGTAGTTTTTTATGAGCGTCAGTAAGATTGACTCTTTTTAATACAAAATCAACACGTTCCTGAATTTTTGTTCTATTGTCTTTGGTAAACATTTTTAGTGGAAACCCCACGTTTTCTGCTACTGTCATCGAATCAAATAAGGCACTTCCTTGAAATACCATTCCAATCTCTGTTCGAAGTGCTCGTTTTTCATCTGCATCTAAATTGCAGTAAACTCTCCCGTCAAAAGAAATTGTGCCGGATTCTGGCTGATGAATTCCAAGTAAACTTTTTAATAACACTGTTTTACCAGATCCGCTTTGACCAATGATTAAATTAGTTTTGCCAGTTTCAAAAACAGTCGATATGCCTTTAAGAATTTTAATATCACCAAATGATTTTTCTACGTTTTTTACTTCTATCATTACGTTAAGAGTAATTGTGTTAAAATATAATTCATCAAAATAATGGTCACTGATGTCCACACAAATGATATTGTACTAGCTTTCCCTACCTCAAGTGCCCCGCCTTTCATATAGTATCCATGAAATGACGGAATAGTAGCTAATAATAAAGCAAATATGAATGTTTTTATAAAGGCATAAGCAATATGAAACGGAATGAATTCTCGTTGTATTCCATCTACAAAGTCAACGCTGCTTCCAAAACCGCCGTATACACTGGCAATATAACCGCCAAGAATACCAAGAAACATTGCGATTCCTATTAAGAATGGGTATAACAATAATGCCATTAGTTTAGGGAAAACTAAATAATTTAATGAATTTACTCCCATAACTTCAAGCGCATCGATTTGTTCCGTTACTCTCATGGTGCCAATACTTGAAGTGATAAAGGATCCCATTTTTCCTGCCATAACCACTGAGATAAAAGTAGGGGCAAATTCTAAAATAATGGATTGTCGCGTAGCAAAACCAATAAGATATTTAGGAATTAAAGGATTTGTTAAGTTTAATGCAGTTTGTATGGCAACAACACCTCCTACAAAGAAAGAGATGAAAGCGACTATTCCAAGAGAGCCAATAATTAAATCATCAATTTCTTTGAAAATAAGATTTTTCATAACAGACCATTTGGTTTGTTTGTTGAAAATTTCTTTCAGCATTAAGAAGTATCTTCCTATTTGCGTTATATATCGAATGAGCATCATATTTTTGCGATTATGGGCTAAATTAAGGATTAGTTAGCAGTTTATAGTTTACAGATTATAATTTTTTGATTGATGAGGCTAAAAAAGCTTTTCTTTCATTTTCTTTAAACGATACTTGCGAATAAATTTTGCTTGTTCTGTAGTGACCAATAAAGGGGTTTTAGCCGCTTTGGCTTTCCAAAAACCTTTGATGTAATCTAAAAAGAGTAACGGTTTCTTTTTCATCATCGCCAGTTTTGCCGAGGCAATCGATGTAATTAAAAATCCGTAACCAAGTGTGTAAAATGCCTCGCCTTGTTTGTATCGGGCTGTTTTGTTGTAGTTTGCACCTGTAGGTTTTAGGTGTTTTACTATTAATGAAGGATCAGTTACGACTTTCCATCCGTAAAATTTAGACAGTAATTCGTCAACAGTGTCCCAACCCATAGCTGGTTTAAGATTTCCTATTTGTTTAAAGCATTCTTTTCTATATGCTTTGAATGCGCCACGAATGTGGTCTTTATCAGTTAGGTTTTCTAGAATCCATTCGCCATTTTTTTCAATATAAGCGAAACCACCTGCCATTCCTATCGTTGCGTCTTTTTCGAAAACATTTAAAATAGTTTCAAAATAATTGTTGGGTAGAATTAAGTCGGCATCCAGTTTTACGATGACATCATATTGGTCATCTAAGGTTTCAAAACCTTTGTGAAATGCCTGAATGACTTTACTTCCAGGAAGATGTATCGCGCTGGAAGTTTTATTTACTAAAGTAATAAATGGATTTTCTTTTGAGAAAGCGGTTACAATTTCGGCAGTTTTATCAGTGGAATTGTCATTGACAACTACTATTTTTTTTGGTAAAACAGTTTGTGAAATCAATGATTCCAAAGTCAAAGTAATAAATTTTGCTTCGTTGTGTGCAGGTATTACTATGTATAAATTCATTTTAATTATAACTTTATTTTAAGGTGTAAAGTTATAATTTTACTTCATGAAAAAGGGGATTTCTATAATGAAATCCCCTTTTTATGAAATAAATTAATCGTTATTTGTTAAGGCTCCTTTTTTCTTTACAAAGGCTTCGATATTGTCATAGACTGCAGGAATGACTTCTTTTCCTGATTTGTCAATAAATCCTAATTTTTCTTTTCTGTCCTTTACTAAAGACCAATTTTTTCTAACTGTATCAAACTTATCAATATTTACATATTTTAATGGAACAACTATACTTCCTGATTTGTCTATAAATCCTTTTAGACCATCTTTTTCGACTAGTATCCATTCTTTTGAATATTCTCCAAAATCACCAAATTTGTCATAAACTGGCGGTACAATTTCTTTTCCTGAATTATCAATAAATCCAAATTTACCATCTTTTTGAATTAATGCCCATCCTGTAGAATAAACATTATAATTGTTAATTACTTCATATTTTGGTTCAATAATAATTTTTCCTGTTTTGTCGATAAAACCATATTGGTTGTTAAGTTCTACTTTAGACCAATTAGGATGTTGTAAATCAAATTCGGTAATCGAATTGTACTTTGCTGGAATTATTTCTACCCCATTTTCATTTATAACTCCAAACTTATCGTCTGAACTAACTATAAATAATTTTTGGCCAAAAGAAAAAGTGCTTAATAGTAATAATGAGTAAAAGTAAATTTTTTGCATAATGTTTATTTGAAGATTAAAGTTATTTCAAATATACTATAAAGACGATTAAATGCAAATAATATCGACAAAATACAAAATCAAGTTATTAACATGTAAAATAACCTGTTAATAACTTGAAGATTTTGTTTGTTAATTGATGCTATTTTTTTCTTTCAGCATATACGATATAATATCTGTTGGTGAATTTTCTTAATAAGGGACGAAGACCAAATTTCTTAACTGGATTGGTCCATTTTTCACGATCAATTATTTTCCAACCTGTTTTTTCTAATAGCCAGTCCAGTTGCCAATCTTCAAATTCGTGATAATGTCTGTCCCACATATCTGTTTTACTTCTGTATGCTGGTGAAAACCATAAACGCATCGGAATGGAAATGAAAAGTTTATCCGATTTTATTTCGCTTAAAATCGTATATGGATTTAGTAAATGTTCAAAGATTTCGAAAGCGGTTACTACCTCTTTTTTTTCTTTTAAAAATATAGATTGGTCTTTATCCAAGTCTTCTCCTGTTGTATTGGTGACTAAAAATCCTTCGGATTTCATGATTTTGGAGAAGGGATTTTCTACCCCTAAATCTAATATTGAATCTGAAGTCGAGATGTGTTTTTTTAGAAACTCCAAGGTATGTTTGAACCTTTTGTTGGGAAACGTTTTTTCGTACATGTTTTTTTGATTTTGCCGCAAGGGAACGAAGGCACAAATATAGTGATAAATGTGTTTTTGGACATTGTTTTTTAGCCCGGATGGAAATGAAAATCCCGGAGCTTCAAAATGTAGTTTTTCAAGGAGTAAAAAGCGACTAAAAGAAGCTTTTGTGCTCCTTAGAAAAACTAGTTTTGTAGTGAGGAATTGTAATGTAGAGCCGGATTAGCTCCTGATTACCAAATTCCTTGATGCTTAATATCTATAAACAAATGCATTGATATTCATTCCTGCTCCAACAGATGCAAAGATAAGAATGTCTCCTTTTTCTATGGATTGGTTTTCTATTTCTCCACGAATTAACAGGTCATAAAGTGTAGGCACCGTCGCTACACTGCTGTTTCCAAGTTCATGAATACTCATAGGCATGATGTCTTTTGGTGCTAGTTTGTCGTGTAATTTGTAAAAACGTTGGATTATTGCTTCGTCCATTTTTTCATTAGCTTGATGAATAAGAATTTTTTTCACGTCGTCAATGGCTATTCCGCTTTTGTCTAAACAAGTTTTCATTGCGGCAGGAACTTGGCTTAATGCAAATTCATAAATCTTGCGACCATACATTTTTATGTATCGAATGTCAGGATCCAAATCAGGATTGTATGATTTCCCAAAGAATAAATAATTGGCTTCATCATTAGCATAAGTAGCACTTTCATAAGCTAACATTCCTGTTTCATCATCTGAAGCTTCAATGATAGAAGCACCTGCGCCATCAGAATAAATCATAGAATCTCTGTCGTGCGCGTCAACTACTCTTGAAAGTGTTTCGGATCCGATTACCAAACAGCGTTTTGCCATGCCCGATTTGATAAAAGCATTGGCCTGCATAACTCCTTCTATCCAACCTGGACAGCCAAAAAGGATATCGTAGGCAACACATTTTGGGTTCTTTATTTGTAATTTGTGTTTTACTCGGGTGGCTAAGCTTGGAATCATATCGGATTGATTTGTTCCAGATTTTACGTCACCAAAGTTGTGTGCAAAGATGATATAATCTATTGTTTCCGGATCAATTCCAGCATTTTCTATTGCTTTTTGAGAAGCAAAAAAAGCTAAATCGGATGAGGTGTACTGATCTTCGGCATAACGTCTGTGCTCAATTCCCGTTATTCCTTTAAATTTAGTAATGACAACTTCGTTAGGGTAACCAAAGGCAGTTCCATCCTCGTTTAAAAAAACGTGTTCGCTAAAGTCTGTATTGCTTACTTTTTTCTCAGGAATATAACTTCCTATTCCAGTTATTTTTATTTTCATCGGGTTGTTTTCCAAAAATTCAGGCTAATTTAATGAATAAAAAGTTATTACACTCACAATATTTACTATGCGTGCATATAATTATGAAATAATAATTTATTGGCAAAAATATTGATTATTTTTTTACAAATTGCAAAAATCGATGCGGTATTTCTTTACTAATTGTTGCAATTGGTAAAATCGATGTTTTAAGGATTTGCATTGTATAATTTTCTGAATTTTGTATGAATTTATAGTTGTAAAAAAAAAGTCCCGATTTCTCGAGACATTTTATTGAATTAATTTAAAAATTAGCTTTCCATATACGCCTCAATTGGCGCACAAGAACAAACTAAATTTCTATCGCCATAAGCATCGTCAGCACGACGAACAGTTGGCCAGAATTTATTTTCAGCAATATAATCTAATGGGAAAGCTGCTTGTTCACGAGTGTAAGGGAAGTCCCAAACATCAGTTGTAAGCATGGCTAACGTATGTGGAGAATTTTTCAAAACATTGTTTTTATCTTCAATAGTAGCAGCTTCAATTTCTTTACGGATTGAAATCATCGCGTCACAAAAACGGTCTAACTCTTCTAAATTTTCACTCTCCGTTGGTTCAATCATTAAGGTTCCTGCAACTGGGAAAGAAACGGTAGGAGCGTGGAAACCATAATCCATTAAACGTTTTGCGATATCAGTAACTTCAATTCCTTTTTGTTTGAAAGGACGACATTCTAAGATCATTTCGTGAGCCGCACGACCCATTTCTCCAGAATATAACGTATCATAATGACCGTTTAATTTCTCTTTAATGTAGTTTGCATTTAGAATCGCATATTGAGTGGATTGTTTCAAACCTTCAGCACCCAACATTGAAATATAACCATAAGAAATCAAACAAACTAAAGCGGAACCCCAAGGAGCTGCAGAAATAGCTGTGATTGCATGTTCTCCTCCTGTTTGAATTACAGGGTTTGATGGTAAAAATGGAACTAATTGTGGAGCAACACATATTGGTCCAACGCCTGGTCCACCACCACCGTGAGGAATAGCAAATGTTTTGTGTAAGTTTAAGTGACAAACGTCAGCACCAATAGTTGCAGGATTTGTTAATCCTACTTGCGCATTCATATTGGCACCATCCATATAAACTTGTCCACCGTTATCGTGAATCAATTGTGTGATTTCTTTAATCGCGCTTTCAAAAACACCGTGAGTTGACGGATACGTTACCATCAAACAAGAAAGATTATCTGCGTGTAAAATTGCTTTTTCACGTAAATCTTCTACGTCGATGTTTCCGTTTTCCAATGTTTTAGTAACAATAACTTTCATCCCTGCCATAGCTGCTGAAGCCGGATTTGTTCCGTGAGCTGATGATGGGATTAAAGCAATATTTCTATGGTGATCTCCTCTTGACTGGTGGTACGCACGAATAACCATTAAACCTGCATATTCCCCTTGAGCACCTGAGTTAGGTTGTAAAGTTGTTCCTGCAAAACCAGTGATAACATTTAATTGTTGCTCTAGTTTAGCTAACATTTCTTGGTATCCTTGTGCTTGGTCAAGCGGTGCAAATGGGTGAATGTTATTCCATTGTGGCATGCTTAAAGGCAACATTTCTGAAGCTGCATTCAGTTTCATGGTACAAGAACCTAATGAAATCATGGAATGATTCAAAGCCAAATCTTTTCGTTCCAACATTTTGATGTAACGCATCAAAGCGGTTTCCGAATGGTATTTATTGAAAACATCATGTTGTAAGAAAGTAGATGTTCTGTTTACGCTTTCTGGAAAATGATTGGTTTCCGATAAACTTTCAATTGTTGTTGCATGAGTCTCTTTTGCGGAAGCGAAAATAGCAATAATCGTATTTAAATCAGCAATACTTGTCGTTTCATTCAAAGAAATTGAAACTGTATTTTCGTCGATGTAATAAAAGTTAATTTCGTTTTGTTCGGCAATGGCTTTTACTTTTTTGGCGTCAGCGGTAACAACAATAGTGTCAAAGAAAGCAGTATTGGTTTGTTGTAAACCTAATTTTTCTAATGCGTTTGCCAATGTAGCTGCAGAAGCATGAACTTTATTAGCGATATATTGCAAGCCTTTTGGCCCGTGATATACGGCATACATTCCAGCCATAACTGACAATAAAACTTGTGCGGTACAAATATTTGAAGTGGCTTTGTCACGTTTAATATGTTGTTCACGCGTTTGTAATGCCATGCGCAACGCACGGTTTCCATTTGTATCAACGGTTACTCCGATGATTCTTCCGGGCATGCTTCTTTTGTATTCGTCTTTTGTAGCAAAATAAGCTGCGTGAGGACCTCCGTAACCTAACGGAATTCCGAAACGTTGTGTTGTTCCAAGGACAACCGCAGCTCCCATTTCTCCGGGAGGAGTCAATTTTGCCAAACTTAAAATATCAGCAGCAACAGCTACTTTTATTTCGTTTGCGGTAGCTTTAGCGATAAAATCAGTATAGTCATGAACTTGTCCAAATTTACCTGGATATTGAAGGATTGCTCCGAAAAATTCCATTGAAAAATCAAAATCTTCATGGTTCCCAATTACTAATTCAACACCAATTGGCGTAGAACGTGTTTGTAAAACTGATAAAGTTTGTGGCAATATTTCTTCGGAAACGAAGAATTTACAAATATTATTTTTCTTTTGGTCACGAGAGCGAACGTCAAAAAGTAATGCCATTGCTTCTGCGGCAGCAGTTCCTTCGTCTAATAAAGAAGCATTGGCAATTTCCATTCCGGTTAATTCGATAACCATAGTTTGGAAATTCAAAATTGCTTCCAAACGACCTTGAGCAATTTCGGCTTGATAAGGTGTGTAAGCAGTATACCATCCCGGGTTTTCAAAAACGTTTCTTTGAATAACTGCAGGTATAATTGCTGCATTGTAACCCAAACCAATATAAGATTGAAAAACTTTATTTTTATTCCCTAATTTTTGAATGTGATTTGCAAATTCATATTCGGTCATTGCCGGATCTAAATCTAAATCAGCTTTTAGACGAATATCACTAGGAATTGTTTCGAAAATCAACTGGTCAAGCGTCTCCGCTCCAATCGTTTTCAACATATGTTGTAGGTCGTTTTCTCTTGGACCAATGTGTCTTAAAGCAAAAGCATCTGTTTTCATATAAAAAGGTAGGTGTTGTTTTTTTTGTGGTGCAAAATTAAGTATTATTAATAATCTAAAAGGTATTTCGGGTCTCCTTTTTTATTGATTTTTCAACTAAATGATGTATTTGTTCACAATTGATTAATTTTGTCTAATGAAGATTTTTAAACAACTATTCAATTTTTATATCAATAGCAGCATTCACGTGGGATTATCGTGTTATGCATTGGTGCGAATGACACAGCATATGTTCCACATTTCTAACGATCAACCAATTGCTAATTTTGTTTTTTTTGGAACAATTGTAGGATATAATTTCGTAAAATACGATGCTTTGGCCAGAGCCAAAAAATTAATGATGCGGAAGGAGTTGAAAATCATTGCTGTATTTAGTTTTTTTGCGCTTCTTTTGGTTGGTTTTTATTTTTTTCAGTTGCAAAAGAGTACTCAAATTGTAGCAATCGCTTTTTTGAGTATTACTTTATTGTACACGCTTCCGTTTTTTCCAAATAGAAAAAATGCAAGGAACTGGGCTGGTGTGAAAATCTACATTGTAGCGTTGTGTTGGGTAGGAGTGACTTTGGCTTTGCCTATTTTGAATGCCGATGTTTCCATTACTTTCAACTTCTATTTAAAATGCATTCAGCGATTTATTTTGATTTTTGTATTAGTGCTTATTTTTGAAATTATTGATTTGACAAATGACGATCCGCATTTGCAAACCGTACCGCAACAAATAGGAGTAAACCGTACGAAAATATTAGGATTGTTACTTCTACTTCCGTTTTATTTTCTGGAATTACTAAAAAATAATTTCGATACAAATCAATTAATTGTCAACTTTATAGTTGTGATTATGATTGCTTTATTTATGGTTTTTGCCAATGAAAAACGCTCAAGATACTACACTTCTTTTTGGTTAGAAAGCGTACCAATTGTTTGGTGGTTGCTATTGCTCGTTTTCAGATAATTTTTTCAACATTTTATTTCTTTCGAGAAGAAAATTGATCAGATAATTTTTTAAAAATAAAAAGTCAAATACTTCTCCCAGAGATCCATAGGGAACTTCATAATATACTTTGTCTTTCATGATGGTAAACCCATTTTTTTCTTCAAAGTGATGTTTATGTCGGAATGATTTAAATTTTCCTTCTACCATTTCGTCTACAAAGTACTCATTCTGAATCATTGCCGTTATTTTACTTTTGTGAGTCAAATTAAACCCAAAATATTTACCAGGCCAAGCTACTGTTTCGTTGTAATTTGTCAATCCTGTAGTTATTCCGTCAATAGCGAATTCATTTGTAGAGTTTGTTGATTGATTGTGAAAAGCAATATTTATTGAAAGGTCAAAAACAGTTTTTTTTGGTGCATTTATTTTTGTTCGAATTTTTATGACTGGCATCGTAAATTATGTTTCAGTAGGTTTTTAAGAGTTTTTTTTAGCTAATGATAAAAGATTGTATGTCTTAAAAAAAAGCAAATTATTACATTTCAATTTTGGGGGCCAAATTAAAATGTAATTTAAAACCCGAAGAAATTAAACTTCGGGTTTTAAATTAATGTTTAGACTAATCCAGCTCTTTTTAATAGCGCTTCAGGTTTTGGTTCTTGTCCTCTAAATCGTTTATATAAGATCATAGGATGTTCTGTTCCGCCTTTAGAAAGTACATTTTCCTTGAATTTGGTTGCCACTTCTTTATTGAAAATCCCTTTTTCCTGGAAATATTCGAAAGCATCGGCATCCAGAACTTCGGCCCATTTGTAGCTGTAATATCCAGACGAATAGCCGCCTTGAAAAATATGGGAAAAAGAAGTGCTCATCGCATTTTCCTTTACATCAGGATAGAGTTGTGTGGCTGCAAATTGTTCGGTTTCAAAAGTTTTTATGTCTTTGATATTGGATGGATCTTGTGCGTGCCATCCCATATCCAATAATCCAAAACTCAATTGACGCATCGTCGCTATTCCTTCTTGAAAACTGGCGCTTTCTTTTATTTTGTGAACTAATTCCATTGGAATCATTTCGCCAGTTTGATAATGGTATGCGAACAAAGCCAAAGCTTCCGGCTCGTAACACCAGTTTTCCATAATCTGACTTGGTAATTCTACAAAGTCCCAATACACAGATGTTCCAGAAAGAGAAGGGTAGGTTGTATTAGCCAGCATTCCGTGTAATCCATGACCAAATTCGTGAAATAAAGTGGTCACTTCATTAAAGGTTAATAAGGAAGGTTTGGTTTCGGTAGGTTTTGTAAAGTTACACACATTCGAAATATGTGGTCTTTCGTTGATGCCGTCTTTGATATATTGTGATTTGAACGAAGTCATCCAAGCGCCATTGCGTTTTCCTTTTCTAGGAAAGAAATCAGCATAAAATACGGCTACTAATTGGTCTTCTTCATCTTTTACTTCGTATGTTTTTACTTCTTCATGGTATTTATCCACATCGAAAATTTCTTCAAATGTGATTCCGTATAATTTTTGCGCTACTGCAAAAGCACCGTCTAATACTTTCTCTAATTGAAAATATGGTTTTAATATTTCATCATCCAAATTGAATAATTGCTGTTTCAATTTTTCCGAATAATAAGCACCGTCCCATTTTTCCAGTTGTTCAATACCATCTAGTTCTTTTGCGAAAGCAGTCAATTGAGCAAATTCTTTCAAAGCTGCCGGTTTGGCTTTGTCTAATAAGTCATTCGAAAATGTTTTTACTTTTTCGGGACTTTCCGCCATTCTTTCTTCAAGTACAAAATGAGCATGAGTAGCATAACCTAAAACTTGTGCTCTGTCAAAACGCAATTTGGCAATTTTAAGCACAATTTCCTGATTGTCAAATTCGTTGTTTTGAAATCCTTTGGCACCAAAAGCGATTGCCATTTTCTTGCGCAATTCGCGATTATCGGCATACGTCACAAATGGAACATAACTTGGGTAATCCAACGTGAAAATCCATCCTTCTTTTTCTTGGCTTTTGGCCAATGACCGAGCGGCTTCAATAGTTCCTTCGGGTAAACCGGCTAAATCTGCTTCATTGGTAATATGCAATTGATAGGCTTGCGTTTCGGCCAAAACATTTTCGCCAAACTGCAAACTCAATTTCGATAATTCTTTGTCGATTTCTCGCAATTGGTTCTTTTTATCTTCCGGTAAATTAGCTCCGTTTCTAGAGAAGCTTTTGTATTTTTTCTCCAAAAGCGTGGTTTGTTCCGGATTTAGATTCAGTTTTTCTTTTTGTTCGTAAACCGTTTTTACTCGGGCAAATAAATCAGGGTTTAGACGTACATCGTTACCAAATTCAGACAATAAAGGAGAAACTTCTTGCGCGATTTTCTGAATTTCATCATTCGTTTCGGCTGAGTTCAAGTTGAAAAAAATACTTGAAATTCTATCCAAAACATCACCGCTGAATGCTAATGCTTCAATAGTATTTTCGAAAGTTGGTTTTATCGGATTTCGAACAATAGCATCGATTTCGGCTTTTGCCAATTCGATTCCTTTTTGAAACGCAGGAAGGAAATCTTCGTTTTTTATTTTCGAAAAAGGGGCAGTGTTATATTTTGTATTGAAATGGTGTGTTAGAATGCTCATTTGTATTTTTTAATAAAAATAATTTGATGTTTAAAGAAATCAAAGGTACGGATTTAATAAAAAAAAATAGTGATGCCAAAGGAATTGATTTATCCTAAAATGCTAGAATGGATTGTGTTATTTAAATGTTATTTATTTCGTTTCGCGCTAATAAAGCCTTAAATTGAAAAAAAATATTGGTTTTGGAAGAAACGAATCAAATAAATAAATAAAATATGAATTATCAAATTATAATAAAAAGCGCTAATACTGTAGATCAAATCGAGGAATATTGGACTAATGATGATTATGTCAAACTGCTTGAAAAATTCGATTATCCGGATGCTTCAGATGCTGATGCTGCCAGTTTAAGAGAATTGTTATTTATGGCAATTTCTGATTTTGAACCCAAAGATGCTGCTGTAATTGTACTGGAATATAAATTATCAGAAGATTTAAATGAAGGTCAAATTCAACAAATTTCAAACGATATGTTTCTAGATAAAGTCTGTGAAGAATATCCTGAAATAAGATTGCATTCGACTCTTTTTCATATTAATCAATTGCTTTTCAAAGCGTACAATGGTACTTTTCCAAATGCAAAAGCTATTATTATTGAATGTAGTTTGGCTCCAGTAGAAGGTGAGAATGAAAATGAATTGAATAAAGAAGGTATTTTAAAATTATTAAATAATGGATTATCAGGCAGTAATTTGATCAAAAGATTATTTGACAGCCAAATGACGGAAAACGCGCCTTTCCCAGAAGCCGAAGATATTTTATGGGATGTTAAGACTACGGATAACGTAAATTATACTTTGACTACCTCAGAATATTGGTTGAGCAAAGATGATATTATTGCTTCAGAATTTGAAGGAGTTCTTGAAGTACCAGTAAGTGTGGAATGAAAATTATGATTTGAAGTATAAAAAAAGCTCCAAAATGGAGCTTTTTTTATTTTTTGTTAATGGTTTCAGAGGCAATATTTACTGCTTCTTTCAATCCTGTTTTATATAATATTATTCGATCAAGCACACTTTTGTTGTGACTTCCTATGATTTGAGCGGCAAGAATCCCGGCATTTTTGGCGCCATTTAGAGCAACTGTAGCTACGGGAACACCACCTGGCATTTGTAGAATAGATAAAACACTATCCCAGCCATCGATGGAATTGCTTGATTTTATTGGTACGCCGATTACAGGAAGAGGTGACATTGATGCAACCATTCCTGGTAAATGTGCAGCACCGCCGGCACCAGCAATTACTACCGAAATGCCACGAGTGTGTGCGTTCTGACTAAAATCAAATAGTTTTTCAGGAGTTCTGTGAGCCGAAACAATATCAACTTCTATTTCTATATCAAATGCTTTTAGGATATCTATGGCTTCTTGCATTACGGGCATATCAGATATGCTTCCCATTATTACGGCTACTTTCATTATTTTTATTTAAAGATTTAAAGATATAGGATTTAAAGATTTTTGAGAAACTCAATATATTAGAGATTCTGAATTTTTCAATCTTTTAATTAACTGATTACTCTAATCGTGTTTTTTACATCTGCTGCAATTCTTCGGGCTTCGTTAATATCTTCATTTACAATAGTAACATGTCCCATTTTTCTGAATGGACGAGTTTGTTTTTTTCCGTAAATGTGCGGTGTTACACCGTTCCAGCCTAATATTTTTTCTATATTTTCATAAATTACATTGCCTGAAAATCCTTCTGACCCTACCAAATTGACCATAATCCCAGCCACTTTACTGTCTGTGTTTCCTAAAGGCAAATTGAGAATAGCGCGTAAATGATTTTCAAATTGTGAAGTATAACTGGCTTCAATGGAATAATGACCTGAATTGTGCGGGCGTGGAGCAACTTCGTTAACTAGTATTTCATCATTTTCAGTTTGAAACATTTCAACGGCTAAAAGTCCTACGTGATTAAACTTTTCGGAAACATTTAATGCAATTGCTCTTGCTTTTTCGGCTACTTTATCATCAATTCGAGCAGGACAAATTACATATTCCACTTGGTTGGCTTCCGGATGAAATTCCATTTCTACTACGGGATAGGTTTTTATTTCACCCGATGGATTGCGACAAACGATAACGGCTAACTCATTTTTGAATGGAATCATTTCTTCAGCTATGCATTCTACATTAGCCAAATTATCTAAATCCGATACTTGTCGAATTACTTTAACGCCATTTCCATCGTATCCAAATTCTGTACATTTCCATATAAATGGTAACTTTAGTTTGGAATCAAGAATGTCAATAATTACACTTTTTAGATTAGGAAATCTCTTGTAAGTTGCTGTTGGAATAGTATGTTGTATGTAAAAATCTTTTTGAATTCCTTTGTTTTGAATAAGTTTCAAGGTTTTAGGGGAAGGATACACTTTTAATCCCTCTTCCTCAAGTTTTACTAAAGCATCAAGATTAACCAACTCAATTTCAAAAGTCAAAACATCAACTAGTTTTCCAAAATTGTAAACGGTTTCAAAATCCATTAAGTCTCCTTTGAAAAATTGGTTGCAGGCTATTTTGCATGGTGCTTCATCACTTGGGTCAAGCACATAAGTTTGTATGTCGAATTTTCGGGTGTCAAACAACAACATTTTGCCAAGTTGCCCACCACCTAGAATTCCTAGTTTAAAATCAGAAGAAAAATAATTCATCGTTGTATAGAAATTTATCTGTAAAATTGATTTTACAAAGATACTTTTAAATGATTAATAATAAAAAAATACAAGTTGTAAAATAGTTAGGTAGGTGTTTTCATCGATAGGATGTTATCTTCTCACAATTATTTTTTTAGAAAAATTCCCATTGGTAGTCTCGATTTTTAAATTATAAAATCCTGTGGACAAATTTTCAACGTTAATAGAAAACTGACTGCTGTTTAAAGGATTTTTATATTTTCCAATAAATTTTCCGTCTATTGAATAAATTGAAACGGTATTTATTTCATTGTTATTTGGCGCATTAACAGTGATGGTTTCTGAAGTTGGATTTGGATAAACTATAACTTCATAAGTGTTTTTGAATTCATTAACAGAAAGTAATTTGTCAGCATAGCAGGTCGAATTAACAGTATTTTGACTTTTTATTAAATCGGCGATTTTATTATTTGAAAATCCAGTATTGGTCGTGTTATTATAAAATGTCAAATCTAATGTTTGATTGCTTGTTCCAAACCAATCTTGAAGAATTGTACTAAAAACTCGTCTATTATCATGCTGAACAGTTCTAACTTGATAATTATTAGTAGATACTGCTTCTGATAAATTAATGTTTGTCCCTGATATCCCTGGATTTATTGCGCTGCCAAAAATAAACATTGGTGCAACTTCACCATGGTCAGTTCCTAAACTTGCATTTTCACCTGCTTTTCTTCCAAATTCTGAAAAAGTTACCGCCATAACATCATTTCCCATATTTTGATTATTCAAATCTGTGATGAAAGTATTAATCGCCTCTGAAATCTGAGTTAAAAGGTTTGCATGATTGCCCAAATGGGTCGTGTTGTTTGCTGCAACTTGCATGTCATGTGTGTCAAATCCACCAACTTTTACTAGGTAAACTTTGGTTTGAAGTCCGCCAGAGATAAAGCGTGCTACAGTTTTTAACTGATTGGATAAACTGGAATTAGGGTAAGTTAGTGTATTAGTTCCTGAATTAAAGGAATTTGAAATACTTTGTGCGTAAGAATTTGCTGAAGTGTCATTGTTAATGATGTATTGAATTAACCCCCCGTACTCTGAATCTGGAATGTTTGTCGGTGGTTGACCGCCTAAGCCATTCACTACAGAATAAAATCCTGATAAATCCTGACCGCTAATGTTTAAAGACATACCATGTTCAATTTCCCCATGGAAACCGAGTGAATTATCACTGCTGCCAAGTTGGATTCCTAAAGGAAAGTTTGAATTTAAAAAATCAGTATAATAATGCTCAAGAAAGCGTCCTGTCCAACCACTATCAAAATTATTGTTGGCCATGGTGCCATCTCCTCCTGTCAACCATAAATCCGTTGACTTAAAATGAGATTTGTCTTGAGAAGGATAGCCTACCCCTTGAATAATTCTCATAAATCCTTTGTCATAAAGATTTTTAAACCCAATGAGAGATGGATGTAATCCCACTTGATTTGTTAATGCCAAAGTTGAATCAAGATTAATAATGCCATTTGTCATTCCAACATTATTAAGCTTTATGTTTGGTCGTAATGTAGCATAAGTGTCATATTGATTGATGGGTACAATGGTATTTAATCCATCATTAGCTCCAGCTAATTGAATTAACACTATTTTTTTTGAAATAGAATCAGGGCAAGTTGTCATCCCTGCTGATTTGAATAGGGCAAAAACTTCTTTAGGCAACAATGTAAGTGCACTAGCAGTTGAAGTCAATTTAATAAAATTTCTTCTTTTCATGATATTTGTTGTTTTGTTATTAATTATGGAAATAATACTAAAACGTACGAGATTTGGGGTCTCATAATATCTTGCATGATAAATTGAATTTTGAACAATAGTAAAACATTCAAGATTTAAAATTCTCTTAAATATTTTTGATTGTTAAATAGAAATTTGAAATAATACTAAAACATTTGAGATTCGGGAGCTCTTAATATTTTGGTTACTAATAACTTTAGTCGAGATTCTACGACCGAGCTATTATTGGTGCTAATAAAATTATTCCAGGCCTCGGTCCAATAATAATTAGAAAGGCCTTGTAGGAGGAAAGAATTCATAAAATAGTTAATACGATCAGTATTTGCTTCTTGAGCGAAAAGTGCATTGCATAACTCTGAAGTTAATGTAATAGGATCTGAAGGATTTGATACAATTTCAGTATTTTTTAATACGTCTGAAATGTTTATTTTAGCAGCAATAGTAGTGTTGCCACTAATCCTGTTTACGCCATCAAGTAAGGATTCTCCTAAACGGTATTTTGCAATTAAGGTAGAGGAAGATATCCAGTTTTTATCATAATCAGGAGCCTGATAATAGGCGGCATGGCCAGCGACATTTTCAGGGTTAAATAATCCCATATTGGAACTTGTTAAAAACATATTGTAAGCAAAAAGATACCAAAAAGTATTGTAGAATTCCAATGGCTTAACTTTCGGGTCAGGGATTATAGCTTGTAAATACGTGCATATTTCGGATAGTTGCTGAATGGGAGATTTTATTATTCCTCCAATAGTTTCATCAGTAGTATTAGCGTCATCCAAATCATAAAAATGTTGACTTTCTAGTAATTTTCTAATTATTGGAATAATTTCATAACCATTATCATAGAGGTCTTGAGCCAAAGGAATTATGATGTCGTTTTCTATCTCAGCGGAAATGATACTTTTTACAAAATAAGTATATATTTTTCTGCAAATATTTTTAGCAGTTGCCGGTTGGTTAAAAACCATTTCAATATAATTATCTAATTCGATATCCATCGAAGCAGCATCACTTGCTGAAGTGATTATCTTGTTGTTAAAAGCACCACTAAATGTTTTAGAAGTAATGTTGTGATCAGAAAATTGATTGTATCCTTTGGGGATTCCAGTTTCAGAATCAATTATAGAGCGATCTCCTTTCCTTTTAAATCCTGTTAAAATTCGTGCTGCTTGAACAATATCTGACTCAGTATAATTAGTGTAGTTTCCAGCAGCAATTTGAATACCTTTACCGATTGTGAATAATTCTAGAAATTCACGCGCATAATTTTCATTTGGAGAGGATTTTATATTAGAGGTATTATTTAAAAAATTAAGCATGGAGTTATTTAGAGTCATTTTTTTTGCTAATTTTTTATAATTCCCATAAGAATAGAATAAAAGCAATCGAATGTAGTCATAAAACTCTGTTGCTGATCCAGATAGATCAGTATTTTTTATTACGGTAAATCGAGTTGATAAAAAATGAGAAAGTTTAAATTTAAGTGTTGGATTATTTACGGAATTATACCACCACCAACCCGTTACAATTGTTGCTTTTCTATTTTGATCAGGAAATGTAGTAGCTAAATTTGTTGATTCAGTCCAATAACCATCGGGAGCGGTCAATGGTAGAGGGTCGTAAGGTAAATTAACGGTGAGTGAATTATCAGCTAATAATAAATCCAAAGCTTGATTTGGAGTTAATTTAGAATATTGGTCTATCAAGACTTTGGAGTACACAAAAGTTGCTCTTCGCAATAAATGTTTAGCATTTTTAACACCTAAAACTGTTGTATTTGGATTTAAAGAAGCCATAATTTTACGATTTTAAATATCCTACACTTAAATTTAGGAATAAATAAATTTAGTACAATATTTTTTCGATTAACAGATTCTATTAGTCGTCTAACTACTTGTTTTTAAGTAAATTATATGATTTTTTTAAGTTTTTGGTTCGAAATTTTATATTTGTGTTATTAGGATAATTAGCGCATTAAATCTTTAGATTACAAATTAATGTCCATTTATCAATTGTCAAATTCGAATTCTGTATCTTTGCTCATTATTTTAAACATGAAAATAATGATACAACTTCACGATAAACAATTTGTTCCGTTTATTTCTGCCAAAGAAATCGACTTTGCAATCACAAAAATGGTTGCTCAAATAGAAGATGATTTTGCGGATGAAATACCAGTATTTGTAGGTGTCTTGAATGGTTCTTTTATGGTGGTTTCTGATTTCATGAAACTGTATAAAAAGCCATGTGAGGTGTCTTTTATAAAAATGGCCTCTTATGAAGGAACTTCTTCAACAAACGAAGTGAAACAACTGATAGGATTGAATCAGGATTTAACTGGACGCACCGTTATTATTATAGAAGATATTATTGATACTGGAAATACTTTAGTAGAACTAAAACAATTATTCAAAAAACAAAATGTAAAGCATTTTAAAATAGCCACACTTTTCTTCAAGCCAGAAGCATATACCAAGGACATAAAAATAGATTATATTGGAATTAGAATTCCAAATAAATTTATTGTAGGGTTTGGATTGGATTATGATGGTTTAGGAAGAAATTTACCAGAAGTATATAAATTAAAAGAATAACTACGCAACAACATTATGACTAACATTGTTTTATTTGGAAAACCAGGTGCAGGAAAAGGAACTCAAGCAGAGTTTTTAAAAGAAAAATACAAATTAACACATATTTCTACTGGAGATGTATTCCGTTTTAATTTAAAAAACGATACAGAATTAGGGAAGCAAGCAAGAGTTTTCATGGATGCTGGAGATTTAGTGCCGGATGAATTGACCACTAAAATGCTAATTGATGAGGTAAATAAACACCCGGACACAAATGGGATTTTGTTCGACGGTTACCCAAGAACAATTTCACAAGCTAAGGATTTAGACTTATTTCTTACTTCAATAGGTTCTCAAGTTGCTGCAACAATTGCACTAGAAGCCGATGATGAAATCTTGATTGCAAGATTACTTGAAAGAGGAAAAACAAGCGGTAGAATTGATGATCAAGACGAAGAAAAAATCAGAAATCGCTACCAAGAATATAATGAAAAAACAGCCCCTTTAATGGATTATTATCAGGAGCAAGGAAAATTTCACGCAGTAAATGGGATAGGTTCAATCGCTGAAATTACTGAAAGAGTAAGTAACGTTATTGATAATTTATAGGAGCAATTCCAGCTGTACATTACAAGTCCTCGTTAAAAAAGCTATTTTTCTAAGTCATAAAAGGAGCTTCCTATGGTCGCTCTTTTATGACAAGAAAAATTAGTTTTTTTAACTCCGGGCTTTTCATTACCATCTGGGCTAAAAATCAAGATTACAGATTTCAGAAAGCAAAATTCAGAAATCAGAATTTAAATAAAAAACGAATCAACTAAAAAATTGGAAATACTAATAATATTTTTTCTAATACTATTAAATGGGGTTTTCTCTATGTCAGAAATCGCATTGATTTCAGCACGAAAAAATAGATTAGAGACCGCAGCAAAAAAAGGAAATAAAAGCGCTAAAATCGCATTGGATTTAGCCAATTCTCCAAATAAGTTTTTGTCAACCGTACAAATAGGAATAACACTCATAGGGATTCTTACTGGTATTTATAGTGGTGATAAAATAACCAAAGATGTTGAAGCGTTTATATTTGGATTTGAAATGATAAGACCTTATGCGCATTCTGTTGCGGTAGGTATAGTTGTAGTAATCTTAACTTTTTTCTCTTTGGTTTTAGGAGAGTTATTACCTAAAAGAATAGGATTGAATCATCCGGAATCTATTGCCAAAGCTGTGGCATTACCCATGAAAGTAGTATCAATTGTTACGGCGCCATTTATTTGGATGTTGACTACTTCAACTGATTTTTTATTGGATATTTTAAAAATAAAACCAACAGCCGACGGTAAAGTAACCGAAGAAGAAATAAAAGCCATTATAAAAGAAGGTACTGAAGGTGGAGAAGTACAGGAAATTGAACAAGATATTGTAGAGCGTGTTTTTCATATTGGAGACCGAAAAATAAACTCCTTGATGACGCACAGAAAGTCAGTAGTTTTTTTACCTTTGCGTTCTGATAGAGAACAGGTTAAGGAGTTTATGCTAAAAGAGTTGCATTCTATTTATCCTGTTTACGGTGAGAATTATGATGATATTGTTGGAGTCGTTAATCTGAAAAATATTTTTTCCCATTTTGAAAATGAAAACTTCAATTTAGCAGCTATAATGACTGAAGCTCCTTTTATGATGGAGCAAACTACTGCTTATATCGCCTTAGAAAATTTCAAAAAAACGGGTATTCATTATGCATTTGTCTCTGATGAATACGGTGTTTTTCAAGGCGTAATTACTTTGAATGATATTCTGGAAGCCTTGGTAGGAGACGCCTCTGATTTTTATAAAGATGATTTTCAGCTGATTGAAAGAGAAGATGGGACTTGGCTGGTTGACGGGCATTATTCGTTACACGATTTCTTGACTTACTTTGAATTAGATGAATTGATCAACGATTATGAAGTAACTACGGTCAGTGGATTGATAATGACGGAACTCTCTCATATTCCTAAACAAGGGGAGAAATTAATTTGGCAAAAATTTGAGTTGGAAGTCATTGATATGGATGGCGTGAAGATTGATAAAGTGATGGTTAAAGCCTTAAAAGGTTAAAAATTTAGTTTAAAGTTTAAGCTTTAAAGTTATAGTTCAGCTAAACTTTAAAGCTTAAACTTCAGACTTTTAAACAAAAAAAAATGACTGAAGGGAATTTTGTAGATTACGTTAAAATATATGTTTCTTCCGGAAAAGGAGGAAAAGGATCTACGCATTTGCATAGAGAAAAATTTATTGAAAAAGGTGGGCCAGATGGTGGTGATGGAGGTCGTGGAGGTCATGTTTATTTAGTTGGAAACAAAGGTCTTTGGACATTGTTTCACCTTAAATTTGCCCGACATATCAAAGCCGGTAATGGTGGAGATGGTAGTGGCGATCGAAGTACTGGAGCTGATGGAGATGATAAATTCATTGAAGTTCCGCTGGGAACAGTTGTGAAAGATAAAGAAACAGGAGAAATATTATTTGAAATTACCGAAGACGGTGAAAAACAAATACTTTCTCGTGGTGGAAAAGGTGGTTTAGGGAACTGGCATTTTAGAAGTTCAACTAATCAAACACCTAGATACTCACAGCCAGGTTTGCCAGGTGCAGAAATGGATGTTATTCTTGAACTAAAAGTATTAGCCGATGTAGGTTTAGTGGGTTTTCCTAATGCAGGAAAATCAACATTGTTATCCGTATTGACTTCAGCTAAACCAAAAATTGCTGATTATCCGTTTACAACTCTAAAGCCTAATCTTGGAATTGTAGCCTACAGAGATTTCCAATCTTTTGTAATTGCTGATATACCAGGAATTATTGAAGGTGCTGCCGAAGGAAAAGGTCTTGGTCATTATTTCTTGCGACATATTGAACGTAATTCAACGTTATTGTTCTTAGTTCCAGTGGATACGCCAGACATCAAGGCGGAATACGATATTTTGGTAAACGAATTGACTAAATACAATCCTGAAATGCTTGACAAAGAGCGTTTGTTGGTGATTTCAAAATGCGATATGCTCGATGATGAGTTAAAAGCAGAATTGAAAACAGAATTAGACGTTGCTTTCAAAGATATTCCATATATGTTTATTTCATCTGTAGCTCAACAAGGTTTGACTGAATTGAAAGACAAATTATGGAAAATGTTGAATGACTAGTATTTAAAAAAATTTATGCAAAAGGTGTTCTAAATAGAGTACCTTTTTTTTAGATTTTGTTTGATCAAGAGTTATAAGTGTCAAATAAAAACTGCAAGGTTTCGGGGATATTATTGGCTTGTATTTTTGGATAGTTTATGTGGGAATCAAACCAGTTTTCTATTATTAAATAAAAATCATCCGCAACATCATAAAGGACAGGAACTCCCAATTTTTTGAGAGCAGCAGCATTACATTCCTGTTCATAATGCTTCCGAATAGGAATAGAGAGTATTTTTTTTCCTAGATATAATGCCTCAGCAGGTGTTTCAAATCCTCCGCCAGTAATGATTCCTTCACAATTTATAAGACTTTTATTGAAATACTCTTGATTAACGGGGAAGTAAGTGACGTTTTTTATCGTGTGTTTAGTTTTAATATCGTTCAAAAACCAATGAAAAGTGAAGTTCGGAAGCTTGTTGAATGCTTCCTCCAAACAATCTTTTTGAAAAGAAGGTAAATAAACGGTAATATGACCTTTGTTTTTTGGTACGGCATTTACAATTTCATCTTTGATAATTGGAGGAAGTATAAAAGAATCGTATTTGTCAAAATGCAATCCAATATGCTTTGGAGAAGGTGCATAATGTTTGAGAATCATTTCTCCCATAAGACTCTTTTTTTCGGGTCTGGGAGTCAAAGGGGATATAAAACTGGCTTGATGGCCAAATTGTATCGAATGTACTTTTTGTAATTTACATGCCAGAGAAGTAATTGAATCAAAATCATTGATGATTACATCATAGTTTTTCATTGGCAAAGAATTTGCATCCTTATAGATTTGTTTTGGTTTGATGTTTTTGGCAATATCCCAATAATTTAAACCGCCACATTTACTGTAATGTAAACTACAGCCATCACTTTTGAATTTTATTGGCAAATTGACCTCTAGACTGGCATTGTTACCACTCATAAAAAAATCAACTTCACCAAATTTTTGTAAATAAGGGTACAGTTGAATCGCCCTGCTGATATGACCATTGCCAGTCGCTTGAATAGCATAAAATATTTTCATGTCAATTTATTTAGATTGTATCGAATGTAAATTTTGATTTCAAAAGAATGATGGAATATGTGTTTTTTAAATGATTTGATTTTGAAAGGAATTGTGTGAAATAGCTAGGATAAAATTTTAGTAACAATATCATTATCATTGAAAATTTTGTCTTCGTTGCTATCATGATGTAAATAATCCGCTTTTTTATATTGATAAATTTGCCACTTTTCTCTTTTGTATTCTAATGCGGTAAGATTTTCAACCCAATCGCCACTGTTTAAATACATAACTTTTCCGTGCTCGTTTTCGACTTCCTTCATTTGAGGTTTATGAATATGTCCGCAAACCACATAACTATATTTTTTTTGAATGGCTATTTCTGCAGCGGTAGTTTCAAAATTCGATACAAACGAAACTGCTTTCTTGACACTGTCTTTGATCATTTTTGAATAGCTTCTTTTCTCTTTTCCTAAAAGCACTAAAAACCAATTAATAAGACTATTGATTAAAATCAATAAATCGTATCCTTTTCCACCAAGTTTGGCTAATATTTTAGCATAACCTTTCGTAGAGGAGTCAAAAACATCTCCGTGGAAGATCCAGGTTTTCTTTCCGTCTAAATCCAGGATTAATTTATCTGCCAATTCAAAATTTCCTAAAATAAAATCAGAGTATTTTCGTAAAGCTTCATCGTGATTCCCAGTAATGTAAATAACACGAGTTCCCTGATTTGACATCTTTATGATTTGTCTCAAGACATTCATATGAGAGGCTGGAAAATAACTTTTGGTGAAACTCCACATATCGATGATGTCTCCATTTAAAACCAATGTTTGTGGATTTATTGATTTTAAATATTGCAATAACTCTTTAGCATGACAGCCGTATGTTCCTAAGTGTACATCACTTAATACGACTAAAGGAATTTTTCTTTTTCTTTTCATTTTTAGTTTTTACGAATGTAAGACCATTATGTTATGATAATGTTTCTTGTTCGTTATATTTCTATTTTTTATGGGGTGTCTTTTTAGCCTAAAAAAATCTGTTTAATACTTCAAAATTTCCCTATTTTTGAAGTATGAAACAATTACTAGTAGCCTTTTTGTTATTTCCACTGATGATTTGGTCTCAATCCAGTTTTGATGCTGCAGAAAAATTATTCAAAGAAGAAAAATTTGATCAAGCACGGCCCATTTTTGAAAACTTCCTAAAAAGTAATCCGTCAAATCTTAAAACTATAGAATATTTAGGAGACATAGCGGGGCGAAATAAATCTTGGGATACAGCGATTAACTATTATAAAAAACTAAAGCAATTAAAACCTTCAGAAGCCAATTATTATTTTAAATATGGTGGGGTATTAGGAATGAAAGCAAGACAAGTGAGTAAGTTTAAAGCGCTTGGAATGATTGATGAGGTTAAAGAATCTTTTGAAAAAGCATTAGTTTTTAATCCAAAACATATTGAGGCACGTTGGGCACTGATTGAATTGTATATTCAATTGCCTGGAATCGTTGGGGGTAGTGAGTCTAAAGCGATAAAGTATTCAAATGAATTGATGCGATTGTCTCCTGTGGATGGTTATTTGTCTAGAGGGCATATTGATGAATATTTTAAAAGATATAAGGTTGCTGAACAGCAATATAGAAAAGCTATAACTGTAGGCGGATCAAAAGTTTGTTATCAGATGCTCGCTAATTTATACAAAAATAAAATGGGTGATCCTGAAAAATCAAAATCAGTTTTAGAAGAATATAAAAATAAAAAGGGATGAATTAAGGGATGAATAATTTCAAACTTATTTCGATACAACAACTATAAACTATAAAATTAATGCGTACACATTTTATAGCTATTGGTGGAAGTGCCATGCACAATCTAGCTTTAGCATTACACAACAAAGGATACCAAGTTACAGGAAGTGATGATGCAATTTTTGAACCATCAAAATCAAGGTTAGATAAAAAAGGAATTTTGCCTCCTGAATTAGGTTGGTTTCCTGAAAAAATTACCTCAAATATTGAAGCAGTAATTCTAGGAATGCATGCCAAAGCTGATAATCCAGAACTGTTGAAAGCCCAGGAATTAGGTTTGAAAATATTTTCATACCCTGAGTTTCTTTACGAACAATCCAAAAATAAAACACGTGTTGTGATTGGTGGTTCTCATGGGAAAACAACCATAACTTCAATGATTCTTCATGTAATGCATTACCATAACATTGCAGTAGATTATATGGTTGGTGCACAACTGGAAGGATTTGATACAATGGTACATCTTACTGAGGAGAATGATTTTATTGTTTTAGAAGGAGATGAATATTTATCTTCGCCGATAGACAGAAGACCAAAATTTCATTTGTACCAACCCAATATTGCTTTGATTTCTGGAATAGCTTGGGATCATATTAATGTTTTTCCAACGTATGAAAATTATGTGGAACAGTTTGAGATTTTTATTGGAAAAATTACCAATGGTGGGATTTTGGTTTACAATGAAAATGATTCTGAAGTGAAACGTGTTGCCGAAGCCGCCATAAACCCAATCCGAAAATTAGCGTATCATACACCAAAATATACCGTAAGCGATGGTGTTACACTTCTAGAAACTCCTGAAGGTGATATGCCTATAGAAGTTTTTGGAGCACATAATCTTAATAATTTGGCTGGAGCTAAATGGATTTGCCAGAATATGGGCGTTGATGAAGCCGATTTTTATGAGGCTATTGCCAGTTTTAAAGGTGCTTCCAAACGATTAGAAAAAATTGCCGAAAGTAAAACTAAAGTAGCGTATAAAGATTTTGCACATTCGCCAAGTAAAGTAGCAGCAACTACAAAAGCAGTAAAAGAGCAATATCCAAACAGAACTTTGATAGCTTGTTTAGAGTTGCATACCTATAGTAGTTTGAATGCTGAATTTTTAAAAGAATATGAAGGTGCATTAGAATATGCAGATATAGCAGTTGTTTTCTATTCACCCGATGCAGTTAAAATTAAACAACTGGAAGAAGTAACTTATGAGCAAATTGCGAATGCATTCAACAGAAAAGATTTAATCATTTATACCAATCCTCAAGATTTTAAAAATTATTTATTCAACTTAAATCTTGAAAATTCAGCTTTATTATTAATGAGTTCTGGGAATTACGGTGGATTGAATTTTGATGAAGTTAAGGAATTGATGAAATAGAAATAGAATGAATAGCAAAATAAAAATTACTAAAACTACGAGTGAAAATCCAGATTTTATTAAACTCATCGCTGCTTTAGATAAAAGTTTATGGGAGCGTTATCCGGAGTTAAAAACTAATTACTGGGGGAATAATGTCATAGAATTAAATCCCAATGTTGTTATTATGTATAGGGATAATCAACCTGTTGCCTGTGGTTGTTTTAAGAAATATGATAAAAATACGATTGAATTAAAGCGTATGTTTGTTTCTCCTGAAGCAAGAGGAATGGGTTTGGCTAAAAAAATAATACAAGAATTAGAGCTTTGGGCGCATGATTTAGGTTTTTCATTCTCAGTCTTAGAAACGTTATATAAACAAAACGAAGCCATTGGGTTGTATCAAAAAGTAGGCTATGCTATTGTTGATAATTATGTACCTTATGTAGGTTTAGAAAATAGTATTTGCATGAAAAAACAAATTTAATTGAAATAGCCTATGTCTGAAAATTCTTTTTTCCCAATAACGAATTGGTCCGAAGACGACAAACCACGAGAAAAACTAATGCTCAAAGGCAAAAGTGTTTTGAGTGATGCAGAGCTGATCGCTATTTTGATTGGCTCAGGAAGTCGAAACGAATCGGCAGTAGATTTGAGTAAAAGAATTTTAGCTAGTGTAAATAATAATTTGAATGCGTTAGGGAAATTATCGATTTCTCAATTGACAAATTTTAAAGGTATAGGCGAGGCCAAAGCAATTTCGATTATTGCTGCTTTAGAATTAGGAAGACGAAGAAGAGCAGAGGAAGCAGTAGAATTGACAAAAATTACTTCCAGTAAAACAATTTTTGAAATCATGCAGCCTATTATTGGTGAATTACCACACGAGGAATTTTGGATTGTATATTTGAATAATTCAAACAAAGTCATTTCAAAATCGCAATTGAGTAAAGGCGGGATTACTGGTACGTTAGTTGATGTAAGATTAGTTTTTAAAACGGCGCTTGAAATGGGAGCAACAGGATTAATATTGTGTCACAATCATCCTTCGGGAACATTAATTCCCAGCGATGCCGATAAACAAATTACACGGAAGCTCAAGTTAGCAGGTGATAGTTTGGAAATTAAAGTATTAGATCATCTTATTGTGACGGAAGCTAGTTATTTTAGCTTTGTTGACGAAGGCATATTTTAGAAATTAAAAATGAAACATACCATTATTAAAGACGTTTTCTTTGACTTAGATCATACGCTTTGGGATTTTGATAAAAATTCTGAATTGACATTTGAGAGAATTTTGAAAAGAAACCATCCAACAATTGAAACCAAAGTTTTTATTGATAAATATGTCCCAATAAATCAAGCGTGTTGGAAATTATATCAATATGATAAAATCACACATGGGGAATTGCGCTACAATCGATTGAAGTATTCGTTTGATGCATTGAATTATGCTATTTCTGATGAGGAGATTGAGACAATTGCTCAAGAATACATTCAACGATTACCTGATAATAACCATCTTTTTGACGGAACTTTTGAACTTTTGGAGTATCTAAATCAAAAATATAGACTGCATATTATTACTAATGGTTTTGCTGAAGTGCAATATAAAAAATTGACCAATTCTAATATTGGAAGCTATTTTCAAACGATTACCAATTCTGAAATGGCAGGTGTAAAAAAGCCAAATCCTGTTATTTTCGAATATGCCCTTGATTTGGCCAAAGCCAATAAAGAAAGTAGTATTATGATTGGAGATAGCCTGGAAGCAGATGTAGAAGGAGCTCTTAATGCAGGATTTGATGCTATCTTTTTTAATGAAAGTAAGAAGCAAGTTGAAAAAGGTATTAAACAAGTCAATCACTTATTGGAATTAAAAAAATATTTATAAATTACCAATCTCTATATAAGAACTCATAAGCAAAGTATGGAGGTTTTTTTTGCAATCTAAAATAAATTTAGCTAATATGAAAACACGATTTCTATTTCTCGCAGTATTGATTTCTAGTTACTGTTTCTCACAATCTATTAATGATTATAAAGCAGTACTTATTCCTTTAAAGTTTGACTTTTTAAAAAGTGATAACCAATATAGACTCGCTACTTTATCAAAGTTTAATATAGACAAAGCTGGTTTTCTAGGTTTTTATACTAGTGAATCTTTGCCAAAAGAATACAATGATAGATGTAGTCTGTTGTATTTTGATGTTGTAAAAGAAAAGTCTTTTTTAACTACTAAACTATACGTTACCTTCAAGGATTGTAATGGAAAGATAATTTTTAAATCTGCTAGCGGTATGAGTAAAGAAAAAGAGTATCAATTAACCTATACAGAAGCTTTAAACAAAGCTTTTGTTTCAGTTTATGCATTGAATTATAAATATAATGAAGTAATAGAGAGTAATTCAAATGCAAATTTGAGATCAAGTAATTCGATGCCTGTCTCTCAGGTAGTTTCAACAATAGCTTCTACTGATACTGTAAAAGGAAATATTGAAGATAATTTGGGAATGCTTTATGCGCAACGTACAGTTACGGGTTTTCAATTAATTGATAGTACGCCAAAAGTAGTTTTGAAAATATACAATTCTTCAAGAAAGGATTGTTTTATAGCTATAAAAGGGAATTTACAGGGTCTTCTTATTGAAAAAGATAACCAATGGTTTTTTGAATATTACCTTAATGATAAATTAATCTCTGAAAAAATGGAGGTTAAATTTTAATTTTTCAAGATATATTTTTTATAAAGATGCACAATTGTGCATCTTTATTTTTTAATAGCCATACTTATTTTTCCAACGGTTTTTTAAAAATTCCCGGATGGTGTTTTCTCGTGAGTTATTTCCTGGATTATAAATAGGCGTATTGCTTAAATCATTAGGTAGAAATTCCTGTTCGGCAAAGTTATTAGCAAAGTCATGGGAATATTTATACTCTTCGCCATAACCCAATTCTTTCATTAATTTAGTTGGGGCGTTGCGCAAATGAATTGGGACCGGTAAATCCCCGGTTTGTTTCACTAGTTGTTGTGCAGTTCCTATAGCTAGGTATGAAGCATTACTTTTAGGGGAAGTTGCTAAGTAAATAGCGCACTGGCTTAAAATAATTCTACTTTCCGGATAGCCAATAGTGGAAACAGCCTGAAAGGCATTATTTGCCATAATAAAAGCGGTTGGGTTTGCATTTCCTATGTCTTCGCTACTTAGAATAAGCATCCTTCTGGCTATAAATTTTACATCTTCGCCACCTTCAATCATTCGAGCAAGCCAATAAACGGCTCCGTTTGGATCACTTCCTCGTATTGATTTTATAAAAGCCGAAACAATATCATAGTGCTGTTCACCACTTTTGTCATACAAAACGGTATTTTGTTGTACTAATTTAAAAACCCGATCGTTAGTAATTATAATTTCGGCTTCATTAGAGGCGTTTACTACAAGTTCAAAAATATTCAATAGCTTTCTTCCATCACCTCCAGAAAGTCGTAATAAAGCCTCTGTTTCTTTTAAAACAATGTTTTTATTTGCTAAAAAAGCATCCGTTTTCATGGCGCGTTCCAATAGGGCTTCTAAATCGGCCTTTGTAAAAGCATTCAAAACATAAACTTGGCAACGGGAAAGTAATGCAGGGATAACTTCAAAACTAGGATTTTCGGTAGTTGCACCAATCAGTGTTATCCAACCTTTTTCTACAGCAGCCAGTAAAGAATCTTGTTGCGATTTGCTAAAACGATGAATCTCATCAATAAACAGGATAGGATTTCTTGCAGTAAATAATCCGCCGCTCTGTTTTGCTTTTTCAATAACATCACGAATATCCTTCACACCAGAATTGATAGCACTCAAAATGTAAAATGGTCGTTTAGATTCTTGCGCTATAATTTGGGCCAAAGTTGTTTTCCCAGTCCCAGGGGGTCCCCAGAAAATCAACGAAGGAATTATTCCTTTTATAATTTGTTGAGTCAATGAGCCACTTGGTCCTACCAAATGGGATTGACTGATATAGTCTTCTAATTTTTGTGGTCGAATGCGTTCTGCAAGTGGTGCTTCCATTTATTTCTTAAATCTGAAATTGCTAGTCTTTAATTATAAATTAAAAAAATAACTTTGGTAAAATTACTATTTTTATTTGGAGCTAATTCCAGCTGTTCACTATATCTTTTTATCTCGTTAAAAAAAACGAGATAAAAAGGATGCCGTTTCCATCTGGGCTAGGCTCTCTATTACTAATCACTTTTAGTTATACTATGACAAAATAGCATTAAATTGGTTTTGGATAAGTTTTTGATTTTCATTTAAAAGAACTCGAAATTAAAACTAATGGATAATCATTTCAAATTTACTAATACGGTTATTGGACTTCCACTTTTTTTTGTAGTAATGTTGTGGTTTGTTTTTTGGCTTGAAATAAGATTTGATTTTGATTTTGTTGAAAATGGAATATATCCAAGAGAGTTTTCGGGTCTACAAGGAATTGTATTCAGTCCTTTTATTCATGCGGATATAGAGCATCTTTATAATAATTCAATTCCGTTACTAATTTTATTGGCTGCTCTACAATTTTTTTATGCCAGCCAGTCATTTAAAGTTATTGTATTTGGTATTTTGCTTTCGGGAATAATTACTTGGATTATAGGGAGAGATAATTATCATATAGGTGCTAGTGGTTTGATTTATGTCTTGGTGAGTTTTATTTTCTTTAAGGGCATTCAGACACAATATTATCGCTTGGTGGCTTTGTCACTTGCCGTAATTGTTATTTATGGTGGTTTAGTTTGGTATGTTTTCCCCAGTCCTGAGACACTAGGAGAAAAAGCAATTTCTTGGGAAGGTCATTTGGCTGGACTGATAACTGGTTTTGTTTTATCATTAGTTTACAAAACACCCGAGTATAAAAAGGTAATCAAATACGATTGGGAAAAACTAGATTATAATCCTGAAGAAGATAAATTCATGCAGCGTTTCGATTCAAGTGGAAATTTTATAAATCTTCCCGAAGAAGAAACAGAGAAATTATTATCGTATTTCTCCTCTGATTTTCCGGTAGAATATACAATTGTCTCAAACGAAAAAAATGAATCAAAACCGGAGTTCTAATTCATTTTTTATTTCTTTATTTAGGATTTTTTCTTTAAGAAGAGTTGGGGATAGAATTAACTTCTTTGTCTTACCGCTTCATATAAAAAAGCACCACAAGCTACTGAAACATTTAAAGATCCAATAGTTCCAAACATAGGTAGTTTTGCTTTTTCATCAACAATTTTTAAAACCGAAGGGTTTACCCCACGATCTTCTGATCCCATTATGATAGCGACAGGTTCGTTTAAAGAAATGTCATAAATATTCTGATCTGTTTTTTCTGTAGCAGCTACTGTTTTAATACCACTGGCCTGTAACAGAAAAATAGCATCTTTAATATGTTCTACTTTACAAATTGGAATATTGAAAACAGCTCCAGCAGAAGTTTTTACGGTATCTCCATTTACAGGTGCTGAACCGGCCTTTTGAACAATGATTCCATTTACACCGGTACATTCTGCAGTTCTGATTATAGCACCAAAATTACGCGCATCCGATATTTGGTCCAAAATTAAAAATAATGGTTTTTTACCATTTTCTATTACAGATTCTATCAATGATTCTAAATCAAAAAAGGAGATTGGAGAAATGGTTGCAACAGCACCTTGATGGTTATTAGGTGTTAATCTGTTTAGTTTTTCTACAGGAACATAGGAGAAATTAATATTGCCTCGTTTCATCACTTTCATCAAGTCTTTCATCAGTTCGCTGCTCGCTTCCTTTTGAATGTAAACTTTATCTACCGTTGCGCCTGCTTGTATTGCTTCAATTATTGCTCTAATCCCGAATATTTGGTGTTCTTTTTCCATGGTGCAAATATAGGTATAATGTTTTTATAAAAAAAAGCCACTCTGAATGAACAGGGTGGCTTTAGTATTTATTTTGGTATAAATTTAGTGTTTATCCCAGAAAACTTTTGTTGTCAATAAATCACCACCAGTGATAAGAGCAGATGCAGCAGTTACATTTTTGGCATTAACTGTTTGTTCACCAGCAGGATATTTATATCTTGTAGGAACTGAGGTAATGTCATTGTAAGTTGAAGCCGGAGCAACTAAAACTGGGAAGTCTAATCTTCTCCATGAAGTCCATGCTTCAAAACCTCTGTTGTATAAAGCAATCCAAGCTTGTTCACCAATGCTTTTTTTCCAGTTTACAGCGTCAAATACTACACTTGGCTGTGCTAAATATAGAGCAGTGTCAGCGGCATCAACACCCCAACTTTCCATTGAAGCTGTAATTGCAGTATTGTAATGTGTAATAGCAGTACCTCCAACAGCTACTCCTCTTGCAGCTGCTTCAGCTAACAAAAATTGTGTTTCTGTATAATCAAATATTGTTCCTGGAAACGTAGGCTCAAGTATTGTTTCGTTAATGTGAGAGTAATTTGTGTAGCTATTTGATGCACCATATGTACCTCCAATGTAATTAGTAGTTTCAGGAGCAAATGTGAAATATTTAGCTCTTCTTGGATCACTTAAATCATTCAATTTGTTTACAAATGTATCTGCTATTACAAAATCTTTTCTGTTACTAGCTACAATGTCAACATATAGCTGATTTGCATTAGGTTCTGCACCTAAATAATGTAAATCTGCATTATCAGCATTGCTAGTTATAAGCCCATCGCTAACGGCTGCATTTATTTGAGCAGTAGCATAAGCAGCATCGACATCATACATGTTTACAGCAAGTCTTAATCTAAGTGAATTAGCAAATTTTTTCCATTTTGCTGCATTTCCACCATAAATTAAATCTGCAGATCCAAAACTAGCTGCAGAAGCGTCTAGGGCAGCGCTAGCAGTAGTTAATTTACTGATAAGGTCCTTGTAGATGGTCTGTGCGTCATCATACTTTGGTAAAGGATGACCTTCAATGTCCAATGCTTCAGTATAAGGTACATCACCAAAAGTATCAACCAATACACTGTAAGTATAGGCAGACATAATAGCAACGATAGCTTTTTTGTTATTTAAAACTGCAGTTTCTGCAGCACCTGCAACAATTTGGCCGTCCAATGCTGTTTTAGATTCTTTGAAATCTCTTAATACATCTCTGTAAAGAGTAGTAAAATGAAAATCTGGAATCGGTCTGGTTGTTAAATTATACTGACTTTCATCTGGATAGGTGGTTTCTGCCCAGTATTGAGTAAATAATCTGAAAACGTTTTTGTTTACAGAAGCATTAACTATCTGATCAACTAGTGCATGTTGAGCATTTGTGAATAAATACTCTGGTTTGGTCGTAGTTGGGTTTTTCGTATCTACATTTAGTCCTGTAATATCATCAGAGCATGATACCGTTAAGGCTATAAATGAGATGAATAAAAGTATCTTTTTCATAATTTAAAATTTAAATGTTACGTTACAACCAATGTTTCTAGTTGTTGGCAATGAACCTATTGAGTAACCTGCAGAATTAGAGTTTGCACTTAGTCCACTTTCTGGATCAGCATAAGGAAGGTTTTTGTCAATTATCCATAAATTAGATCCTACTATGCTGAATTTCATATCAGTAAGTTTCATTTTCGAAACGATTGTAGATGGTAAAGAATAAGTAATGTTCACTTCTCTTAATTTTATGAAAGAAGCATCGTATATAGCCGCTGCGTTTGGAGCTCTTCTGTATCCTGATACGTTTCCGTATTGGTTAGGAGAAGGAGTTCTCGTAGTGTTAGGAGTTCCGTCAGCTTTTACGCCTGGCAAGATAACTCCACCTCCATTTGCGATTGTGTTTCTTATTGGATTTCCTAATTCGTTATTACCTGCAGTAATGTCATATAGACCTGTAGCTAAACCATAAGTTTGGTCAAGAGAAAATATATCTCCTCCTTTTTTCATGTCAATCAAGAAACCAAAAGAAATACTCTTGTAAGTAAATTTGTTACGTATACCACCTAGCCAGTCAGGGTTCACATCTCCAATTACATTGTTTGCTGAAGGATTAATTACATATCTTCCATTTGCACCTACTACTTTTTGACCATTTAAATAAGTGAAATCAGTACCTCTAAGTACACCATAAGGCTGACCTACTGCTGCATTAAGAGTAACACCTTGACCAAATGAACTTAATCTAAGGTTGTCAATTCCATCTACTAATTTAGTAACTTTATTTTTATTTGTAGACCAGTTTACAAAAACTTCCCATTGAAAATCTTTAGTTTTAACCGGAGTTACATTAAACTGTATTTCAAGACCTTTGTTTTCTACTGTAGCAGCATTAAGATATCTGGCACTGTTTCCTGTTGCTGTTGAATAAGGAACTGAAATAGCTTCTCCTTTATTTTCATTTTTGTAGGCACTTACTTCAAAACCAATTCTTCTGTTTAAAAATTGCATTTCTAAACCAATTTCTTGTGTATTGGTTTTAACTGCTTTTAAGTTTGGATTGTTTTTCGTAGAAGCAACTGAATAGGATTGCTCATCACCAAATGGATCATTTTTGATATACGTATCTATTAATGATTGATTTGGTGTTCCAAGTGGGCTTTCTGAATAACCTGCTCTAATTTTACCAAAACTTAACCATGGTGCGTTAACGTGTTTTGTGAAAACATAAGATCCAGAAGCTGAATAAGTATTAATTGCATTTGCATTTTGTGGTAAGCTTGAGAAAGCATCTCTTCTTACGGTTCCATCTAAAAATGCAAAGTCTTTGTATCCAAAAGAAGCGGAAGCATAGTAGCTGTTTATTCCTTGATTTACTTCTGATTCAGTTGGGTATGATACTGCTTTTTTAGAATTTGATAAGCTGAAAAGGTCCGGAACGATTAATCCTCCCACTGTTGAATTCAAAGTGGATATGATTCTGGTTCTAACAACTGTTCCTCCTGCTACTCCATTGAAGCTAATGTTTTCAGAGATGTCTTTTTTGAAAGTCAAAATGAAGTCATAATTTTGCTCGGAGAAAGTTCTGTTGTACTTTTGATATCCTGAAGTTTCTGCTTGTCTGTTGATACCAAAGTCACCCGCAATAGATCCAAATGCTCTTCTTTCTTCACGTAATTCGCTGTATGAATCTGTTGAGATTTTACCTGTAGCAGTTAACCAATCAGTTAATTTATAATCTAATTTACCATATCCTAAGAATCTATTTCTTTCGTCAGTTTGAAAGTTTTTATATCTTATGAAATATGGATTGTCCCAGTAAATTTGATTTAAATCAGATGGGTCAGCGTAGTTCCAGTTGATGTTTTGACCACCGGATCTTTCAAATACTTGTTTCAATTCTTGAACATCTACGTTAGTCTGCCACCATTGACGGAAGTTAGACATGATGTTTTCATTGTAACCAGTTGAATTTCTACCAAGTGTAGATTGTGCATTAAAATTAGCAAATGTGCTAAGAGTTAATCGGTCAGAGAACTTATGACTTATTTTAGCGCTTAAGCTGTTTTTGTTCATTTCACTATTTGGTAAAATACCATTTTGTTTAGAGTTAGAGAAATTAAAAACAAAATTTGTAGTGTCGTTTCCGTCTTCTAAAGAGATAGAGTTGTTGAACGTTGTAGCAGTTTGGAAAAATGTAGTAGGGTCATTTTTAGCAGCCATCCAAGGAGTCTTTTTTTGATAACTGTCTGACCAAGGAGTAAACGCATTCCAGTTGTATACCATTAATTTAGGGTCAAAGGCAGCTCCGTAAGAAGCATCTTCAGAAGTTGGAACTACTAAATCTTTAACGCCATCTCCGTCAATATCTCTTGATAAGAAGTAACCAGATTCATCTTCATAAAATGGACCATAGCCAGCTCCATATTTAGTTTGATATTTTACAAAAGTAGATTTGTCGATTGTACCTGCAACAAATTCGCTAGATACAGTAATTCCTAATCCTTTTTTAGATTTTCCTTTTTTAGTAGTAATCATTACAACACCATTTCCTCCTAAATAACCATATAATGCAGAAGCTGCTGCACCTTTAAGGATATTTACGCTTTCAATGTCGTCTGGATTGATGTCCATTGCGGCATTCCCGTAATCATAGGTGTTTCCTGCTCCGGTTGTTTGGCTTCCAGTATTTGAGTTGATGTTGGAATTGTTGATTGGCATTCCGTCAATAACAATTAACATTTCGTTATTACCTGTTAAGCTTTTTACACCACGAGATACAATACTAGAAGAACCACCAAAGTTGTTATTTCTCTTGATGTTAACACCAGCTACTTTACCAGAAAGTTCGTTAATGAAATTTCCGCTTCCTGCCCCTGAATTTAAATCTTCAGCTTTGACCTCTTGGGTTGCATAACCAAGAGATTTTTTTTCTCTTTTGATCCCCAAAGCGGTTACTACAACTCCTTCAAGTTCTAATGCGTCACTTGCTAATTTTGCATTAACAGTTGATGAACTTGCTGCTACTTCGCGGGTTTTCATTCCAATGTAGCTAAAAACCAAGACTTGGCTTGGTGTTGCTTTGATAGAATATTTTCCGTCAAAATCTGTTTGTGTTCCAGTTTTTGTTCCTTTTACTAATACACTCACGCCTGGTAAAGGCAGTCCTGCATTGTCAGAAACAGTTCCTGAAACAGCTCTCTCTTGCGCAAAAGTTAGTTGCGCCACAAGTACTACTAATAGTACTAAGAATCCATTGAACTTTAGTTTCATTTTTAAATATTTTGAATTAGTGAGACAAAAATCTTAATAATTTGTTAACTTTCCTAACATTTGAAATGATTTTTTATGCACGCATTCAAAATTTAACATTGTAACATATGTGAACAATAGTGTTATAAAAATTTAATTTTTGATTTTTTGTGTTTCCACTTGCTAAAGCAAATTTCAGTAATCCGTTTTTTGTTTGCAGTCCCAGTCCTAGTCCTAATGCGATAAGTTCTGTTTTTTGGTTGCTTTTGTCAGTTGTAGATTTGTCAGTATAGATTGCATAATCTATTATAGAATGTAAGTATAAACTTGTAGAAAGAACATAACGATATTCTGTTAAAATTGATGTAAATAAATTTGCTTGTAAGCTGTTTTCTTCAAATCCTCTTATTGATTTAGTACCGCCAAAACGGTATAATTCGTTTATTATGTATTTATCGCTTTGTAAAAAATAATTTTGACTTTTTATGTTGATGTTATTTTTTCTATTTAAATAGAAAGTATGGTCTGCATCTATGTTTATGAAAAATTGTTTAATTGGTTTAGGAGTTGCATATTGATTATTTATTTGTCTTTTCCCGATACCGATTGTTGTTGAAAATGCTGATTTTTTTTGAAAAATAATGTTGTTGTAATCGTTTTTTGTGTATTCAAAACTTGAAGTTAAATAATAGTTTTTATAGTCGCTTAGTTGTTCGCTGTTTGTGTTTTGTATGTCGCTAGATTCGGTTGATTGATAGCCCATGTAAATTCGCGAGCTGTAATCGATTAAATATCCTAAATCAATGCTTGTTTTTGTGTTTTGGAAAGTGCTGTCTTGTTTAAAAATCGCAAGATTTGCTTTAATTTCTAAAGGGCTGTTAAATAGATAGGGTATTTCTATACTTGTATTAAATGTTTTTTGTTTGTTTTCGTCACTTTTCCAGTAAATGGAAAATTCCTCTCCTGCGCCTAGTATGTTTTCGAGTGCTATATCTAGATAGCCATTAAATTTTATTTTTTTGTTATCGTTATTAGAAAAGCCTATAAATCCATCAAAAGTATTTGATTTTCTTTTTTCGAGATAGATGTAAATTTTAGTGCTGTCTTTAGTTAATAAAATCTCTGGATATTTAACTTGGGTTATAAATCTGAATTTCTCAAATTCATTATGAATCTCTTCAATAGTGCTTTTATTGAAAATTTTGTTTTTGTATTTCTTGTTAATTTGGTTAGTATGGCTTTTTGGAAAATTGGTTTTATTGTCTTTTTCTGTATATTTTATTTCAATTGAATTTAATTGTCTTTTTTTGTTGGGTATGGATTCTAAATCGGCATAAAGAACTTTTTTTTTCTTTTGGATATTTGTTAGTTTTAATTTTGCTAAAGCAAATCCGTTTTCTTCTAATTTTTTAAGGGTGTTGTTTAAGAAAGTTTCAGTTTCTTCGTATTTGAGTGTTATTGTGTCGGTAGTTTTGTTTGGGTTGACTATGTTGTTTAATTGAGTGTTTCTACCTATATATATACGTATAGATTTAATTTTGTTTCCTAGGTTTAATTTGGTTAGATAAGTAGAGTCTTTTGTTTTGATTGTAGTGACAATTTTGTTTTCTATAAATCCTATTTTTGATAGTCTCTCTGATATTCGATTTATTTCATCTGTAGCAGATTTTGTATTTTTATGATTTGAATTGTATTTTAAGGAATCAATGGTTTTTGTTTCAGAATCCGTGCTTCCAATTATGTGCAGCTGAAAATTTTGAGCTAAACAATTTAACCCAAAAAATAAAAGCAAAAAAGATATTAAGAGAGGTTTCAAATGATTTTATGTTTTAATAAATGTAATGCAAATATCTATGGTTTGTAATAAAAATCAAATAGTAAAATAATCTTATTGAAAATTAATGGTTTAACGTTTGTAGAGTGAAAAATATTTTCTACATTTGCAACCCCGTAAAAAGCGGGAATTTAATATAATAAGAAATTTTTAGTATTAATTATGCCAACAATTCAACAATTAGTAAGAACAGGAAGAACTCAGATAACTAAGAAGAGTAAATCGGTTGCTTTAGATTCTTGTCCTCAAAGAAGAGGGGTTTGTACGCGTGTTTACACTACAACACCAAAAAAACCAAACTCTGCAATGCGTAAAGTAGCGCGTGTACGTTTGACAAATGGTAATGAAGTGAATGCTTATATCCCTGGTGAAGGACACAATCTACAAGAGCACTCGATAGTATTAGTTAGGGGTGGAAGGGTAAAAGATTTACCAGGAGTTAGATATCACATCGTTCGTGGTGCGCTTGATACGTCAGGAGTAGCAGGAAGAACGCAAAGAAGATCTAAGTACGGAGCAAAACGCCCAAAAGAAGCAAAAAAGTAATTTAAAAAGTTATTTCTTGTAGAGATGTGATTCGTTGCAGCTGTATAGGTATGACATTTTATTAAAAAAAAGACATGAGAAAAAGAGCGGCAAAGAAAAGACCACTTTTACCAGATCCAAGGTTTAATGACCAACTGGTAACACGTTTTGTGAACAACTTAATGTGGGATGGAAAAAAATCGACAGCGTTTAAAGTATTTTATGATGCTATTGACATCATTGAGTCTAAAAAACAAGATGCTGAGAAACCATCGTTAGAGATTTGGAAAGATGCATTAACTAATGTTATGCCTCACGTAGAAGTGCGTAGTCGTAGAGTTGGTGGTGCTACATTTCAAATTCCAATGCAAATTAGACCAGACAGAAAAATTTCTATGGCTATGAAATGGTTAATTCTTTATTCAAGAAGAAGAAACGAAAAATCAATGGCTCAAAGGTTAGCTTCAGAATGTTTAGCTGCGGCTAAAGAAGAAGGAGCTGCTGTTAAGAAAAGAATGGATACTCACAAAATGGCAGAGGCTAACAAAGCTTTCTCTCACTTTAGATTTTAATTCTTAAGAAATGGCTAGAGATCTTAAATATACAAGAAATATAGGAATTGCTGCTCACATTGATGCTGGTAAAACAACAACTACTGAGCGTATATTATTCTATACTGGAAAATCACACAAAATTGGTGAAGTGCATGATGGTGCTGCAACAATGGACTGGATGGCGCAAGAGCAAGAAAGAGGTATTACAATTACTTCTGCTGCTACAACTTGTGAATGGAATTTTCCAACTACACAAGGTAAAATTTTACCTGAAACATTACCTTATCACTTCAATATTATCGATACTCCGGGACACGTTGACTTTACGGTTGAAGTAAACCGTTCTTTGCGTGTGCTTGATGGTTTGGTTTTCTTATTTAGTGCTGTTGATGGTGTAGAGCCGCAATCAGAAACTAACTGGAGATTAGCAGATCAATACAGAGTTCCACGTATTGGATTCGTAAATAAAATGGACAGACAAGGATCTAACTTTTTGATGGTTTGTCAGCAAGTAAGAGATATGTTGAAATCAAACGCAGTTGCAATCACTTTGCCAATTGGTGAAGAAAATGATTTCAAAGGGGTTGTTGATTTAGTTAAAAATCAAGCTATAGTATGGCATGAAGAAGGTTTAGGAGCAACTTACGATATTGTGCCTATTCCTGAAGATATGCTTGAAGAAGTTAAAGAATACAGATCGATTCTTATTGAAGCAGTAGCTGATTATGATGAGACTTTGCTTGAAAAATTCATGGAAGATGAAAACTCTATAACAGAGGAAGAAATCAACATTGCATTAAGAGCAGCTGTAATGGATATGGCTATCATTCCTATGATTGCTGGTTCTTCTTTTAAAAACAAAGGGGTTCAATTCATGTTAGATGCAGTATGTAAATATTTGCCATCTCCAATGGATAAAGATGGTATCGAAGGAATTCATCCTGATGATGCTGATTTGTTAGAAGAAGATCAAACTAAAATTTTGCGTAAGCCAGATGTTAAGGAGCCATTCGCTGCCTTAGCATTTAAAATTGCTACTGATCCATTCGTAGGTCGTTTAGCTTTCTTCCGTGCTTATTCAGGACGTTTGGATGCTGGTTCTTATGTTTTGAACACGCGTTCAGGAAACAAAGAAAGAATTTCTCGTATCTACCAAATGCATGCTAACAAACAAAACCCAATCGATTATATCGAAGCAGGTGATATTGGAGCGGCAGTTGGATTTAAAGATATTAAAACTGGAGATACATTGTGTGATGAAAAGAACCCAATTATCTTAGAAAGTATGAAATTCCCTGCGCCGGTAATTGGTATTGCAATTGAGCCTAAAACTAAAGCTGACGTAGATAAAATGGGTATGGCTTTGGCTAAATTAGCTGAAGAAGATCCTACTTTTACAGTTAGAACAGATGAAGCTTCAGGGCAAACTATTATCTCTGGTATGGGTGAGCTTCACTTGGATATCTTAGTTGATAGAATGAGACGTGAATTTAAAGTTGAAGTAAACCAAGGTGAGCCTCAAGTTGAATACAAAGAAGCTTTTACTAAGAAAGCACAACACAGAGAAACGTACAAGAAACAATCTGGGGGTCGTGGTAAATTCGGTGATATCGTGTTTATTCTTGAACCAGCGGATGAAGTTGACGGTAAAGCTCCAGTTGGATTGCAGTTTGTAAATGCAGTAAAAGGTGGTAACGTTCCTAAAGAATATATTCCATCAGTTGAAAAAGGTTTCAGAGAAGCTATGAAAACGGGTCCTTTAGCAGGATACCAAGTAGATAGTTTGAAAGTAACCTTATTAGATGGATCTTTCCACCCGGTGGATTCTGATGCACTTTCTTTTGAACTTGCGGCAAGAATGGGTTATAGAGAGGTAGCTAAAGCAGCTGGTGCTGTTATATTAGAGCCAATCATGAAAATGGAAGTGATTACACCAGAAGAAAACATGGGAGATATCGTAGGTGATATCAACCGTCGTAGAGGTCAGGTGAATGATATGGGTGATAGAGCTGGTGCTAAAACAATTAAGGCAGATGTGCCATTATCTGAAATGTTTGGATACGTAACTACGTTAAGAACACTTTCTTCAGGTAGAGCAACATCCACTATGGAATTTTCACACTACTCTGAAACGCCTTCTAATATTTCAGAAGCAGTTATCAAAAAAGCAAAAGGAAACGCATAATCTTTAAGAAAATGAGTCAAAAAATCAGAATAAAATTAAAATCTTACGATCACATGTTGGTAGATAAGTCTGCTGAGAAGATTGTAAAAACGGTAAAAAGTACCGGTGCAGTTGTTACGGGACCAATTCCATTGCCAACGCACAAAAAACTTTTTACAGTGCTACGTTCTCCACACGTTAACAAAAAAGCGAGAGAGCAATTTGAAGTAATGTCATACAAGAGATTAATTGACATTTATTCATCTTCATCAAAAACTATTGATGCCTTGATGAAACTTGAATTGCCTAGCGGTGTTGAAGTAGAGATCAAAGTTTAAATAGCTTACTAGTAAGAAAAGGACGCTGTTTTTAAGCGAAAAATATTTTTTTGGTTTGTGTGTAAATAAGTTATACATTTGCACCCACTAAAAAAATAGGATTCGCTTAAAAGCTGCGTTCTATATTTATATTTAATAATTAATAATTAATAATTATGTCTGGGTTAATTGGTAGAAAAATCGGCATGACTAGCATTTTCGACGAGAACGGGAAGAATATTCCTTGTACAGTAATCGAAGCTGGACCATGCGTTGTTACCCAAGTCAGAACCAAAGGTGTTGACGGGTACGAAGCGTTGCAACTTGGTTTCGATGACAAAAACGAGAAACATTCCACAAAAGCGGCTTTAGGTCACTTTAAGAAAGCGGGAACTGTAGCTAAGAAAAAAGTCGTTGAATTCCGAGATTTCGCAACAGAACAAAATTTAGGGGATCTTATAGATGTTTCTATTTTTTCTGAAGGAGAATTTGTAGATGTACAAGGTGTGTCTAAAGGTAAAGGTTTTCAAGGGGTTGTAAAACGTCACGGTTTTGGTGGTGTTGGTCAAGCAACTCACGGTCAACACAACCGTTTAAGAGCGCCAGGTTCTGTAGGAGCTTCTTCTTATCCATCTAGAGTATTCAAAGGAATGCGTATGGCTGGAAGAATGGGAGGAGACAATGTAAAAGTTCAAAACCTTAGAGTTTTAAAAGTAGTGGCTGATAAGAACCTACTTGTTATTAAAGGATGTGTTCCTGGTCATAACAACTCTTATGTAATCATTCAGAAGTAATGGAAGCAAAAGTATTAGATTTCAACGGAAAAGATACTGGAAGAAAAGTTCAACTTTCTGATTCAGTATTTGGTATAGAACCAAACAATCACGCAGTATACCTTGATGTTAAGCAATATCTTGCTAATCAAAGACAAGGGACGCACAAAGCTAAAGAAAGAGCTGAAGTAGCGGGAAGTACTCGTAAAATAAAAAAACAAAAAGGAACTGGTACTGCTCGTGCGGGTAGTGCAAAGAATCCATTGTTTAAGGGTGGTGGAACAGTTTTTGGACCAAGACCAAGAAGTTATTCATTCAAATTGAATAAAAGCTTGAAACGTTTGGCTAGAAAATCTGCTTTCTCAATTAAAGCAAAAGAGTCGAATATTATCGTTCTTGAAGACTTTAATTTTGAAACTCCAAACACTAAAAATTTCATCAACGTTTTGAAAGCTTTAGAGTTAGAGAATAAAAAATCCCTGTTTGTGTTGGGTGATACAAATAAAAATGTATATTTGTCGTCACGCAATTTAAAAGGCTCTAGCGTAGTAAGTAGCTTAGAATTAAGTACTTACGCTATATTAAATGCTAATAATTTAGTGCTTTTAGAGAGTTCTTTGGAGATAATTGAAGAAAATTTAAGTAAATAATAGGATATGAGCATCATAATTAAGCCTATAGTAACGGAAAAAGTAACCAAAGAAAGTGAAGTTTTAAACCGCTTCGGATTCGTTGTTGACAAAAAAGCAAACAAAGTGCAAATTAAGAAAGCTGTTGAAGCTGCTTATGGAGTAACTATTTTGAGTGTTAACACGATGAACGTAAGACCGGATAGAACTACTAAATACACTAAAAGTGGTTTAATCAGTGGAAAGACAAATGCAATTAAAAAAGCAATTGTTCAAGTACAAGAAGGAGAAACAATTGATTTTTACAACAATATCTAAGATAAAATGTCAGTAAGAAAATTAAAACCTATTACCCCAGGTCAGCGATTTAGAGTTGTGAATGGTTATGACGCCATTACAACTGATAAGCCGGAACGCTCTTTGATAGCGCCGATAAAAAACTCTGGTGGTAGAAATAGTCAAGGAAAGATGACCATGCGTTATACGGGTGGTGGTCACAAGCAGAGATATCGTATTATTGATTTCAAACGTACAAAAGAAGGAATTCCGGCTACAGTGAAATCAATCGAATATGATCCAAATCGTACTGCATTTATCGCATTGTTAGCTTATGCTGATGGTGAGAAAACTTATGTTATTGCTCAAAACGGATTGAAAGTTGGTCAGAAATTAGTTTCTGGTCCGGAATCTCAACCTGAAATTGGTAATACTTTACCTTTAAGTAGAGTTCCACTTGGAACTGTAATTTCTTGTATCGAATTGAGACCAGGACAAGGAGCTGTAATCGCTCGTTCTGCTGGAACATTTGCTCAATTAATGGCAAGAGATGGAAAATATGCTACAATTAAAATGCCTTCTGGGGAAACAAGATTAATCTTGTTGACTTGTTCGGCTACAATTGGAGCGGTTTCTAATTCAGATCACCAATTAGTTGTATCAGGAAAAGCTGGTAGAACAAGATGGTTAGGAAGAAGACCTAGAACAAGACCTGTTGCAATGAACCCTGTCGATCACCCAATGGGTGGTGGTGAAGGACGTTCTTCTGGTGGACATCCACGTTCAAGAAATGGAATACCAGCTAAAGGTTATAGAACTCGTTCTAAGAAAAACCCGAGTAACAAGTATATCGTAGAACGTAGAAAGAAATAATAAGATATGGCACGTTCATTAAAAAAAGGACCTTTCGTTCATTATAAGTTAGACAAGAAAGTTCAAGAAAACATCGCAGGTGGAAATAAAGGAGTGGTTAAGACTTGGTCTAGAGCTTCTATGATTACTCCAGACTTTGTTGGACAAACTATCGCAGTTCATAACGGTCGTCAATTTGTACCAGTTTACGTAACTGAAAACATGGTAGGTCACAAATTAGGAGAATTTTCACCAACTAGATCTTTTAGAGGTCATGCTGGAGCAAAAAATAAAGGTAAAAAATAAGAAGCAATGGGAGTTCGTAAAAGAGAAACAGCAGATGCAAGAAAAGAGGCTAACAAGTCTTTGGCCTTCGCAAAGTTAAATAACTGCCCTACTTCACCTAGAAAAATGCGCTTAGTAGCAGATCTAGTAAGAGGTCAGAAGGTAGAAAGAGCACTAAACATCTTAAGATTTAGTTCTAAAGAAGCTTCAAGAAAATTAGAAAAATTGGTTTTATCTGTAATTGCCAACTGGCAAGCAAAAAACCCTGAAGCTAATATGGAAGAAGCTGGTTTATTCGTTAAAGAGATCAGAGTAGATGGTGGAATGATGTTGAAAAGACTTCGTCCAGCTCCACAAGGTCGTGCACACAGAATAAGAAAACGTTCTAATCACGTAACAATCGTGCTTGGAGCTATCAATAACACACAAAGCAATTCTTAAGCAGCATGGGACAAAAGACAAATCCAATTGGAAATAGACTTGGTATCATCAGAGGATGGGACTCAAACTGGTATGGTGGAAATGACTACGGTGATAAACTTGCCGAAGATCACAAAATCAGAAAGTATATCCATGCTCGTTTATCAAAAGCTAGTGTATCAAAAGTAATCATCGAGAGAACTTTGAAACTTGTAACCGTTACTATCACTACTGCTAGACCTGGTATCATTATCGGAAAAGGTGGACAAGAGGTAGACAAGTTAAAAGAAGAACTTAAGAAAATTACTGACAAAGAGGTTCAAATCAACATCTTTGAAATTAAAAGACCTGAACTTGACGCGTATCTAGTTGCTACAAGCATCTGTCGTCAAATCGAAAGCAGAATTTCTTACAGACGTGCAATCAAAATGGCTATTGCAGCTTCTATGCGTATGAACGCAGAAGGTATCAAAGTTTTGATTTCTGGTCGTTTGAATGGTGCAGAGATGGCTCGTTCAGAAGGTTTCAAAGAAGGTAGAATTCCTCTATCAACTTTCAGAGCTGATATTGATTATGCTTTGGCTGAAGCTCATACTACATATGGTAGAATGGGAATCAAAGTGTGGATCATGAAAGGTGAAGTTTATGGAAAGAGAGATCTTTCTCCACTTGCCGGAATGGACAAAAAACAATCTGGTGCTGGTGGTAAAGGTGGTGATTCTCCTAGAGGAGACAGAAAACCTTTTAATAAAGGTGGCAAACCAGACGCTCGTAAACGAAAGTAAATTTTTAAACTAAAGAAAAATGTTACAGCCTAAAAGAACAAAATACCGTAAGGTACAAAAAGGTAAAATGAAGGGGAACTCTCAAAGAGGGCATGAACTTTCTAATGGAATGTTTGGTATTAAATCTGTACATGAAGATGGAATGTTCTTAACCTCTCGTCAAATTGAAGCTGCGCGTATTGCTGCAACTCGTTTTATGAAAAGAGAAGGACAATTATGGATCAAAATATTTCCAGACAAACCTATCACTAAGAAACCTCTTGAGGTACGTATGGGTAAAGGTAAAGGTGCAGTTGAGTATTGGGCTGCAGTTGTTAAACCCGGAAGAATTATGTTTGAAGTTGGAGGAGTACCTTTGTCAGTTGCAAAAGAGGCTTTACGTCTTGCAGCTCAAAAGCTTCCAGTAAAAACTAAATTCGTCGTTGCTAGAGATTTCGAAGCATAATTTATATTATATTATGAAACAATCAGAAATAAAAGATCTTTCTGCAGCGGAGTTGCAAGAAAAACTTAGCCAGACTAAGAAGGCATATGCCGACCTAAAAATGGCTCACGCTATTTCTCCAATTGAGAATCCACTTCAAATTAGAAGTGTAAGAAGAACAGTTGCAAGATTAGCTACGGAACTTACTAAAAGAGAGTTGCAATAATTGTAATCTGCTGAAAGATGGAAGAAAAAAGAAATTTAAGAAAAGAAAGAGTTGGTGTTGTTACTTCAGACAAAATGGATAAATCTATTGTTGTTGCTGAAGTGCGTAAAGTAAAACACCCATTATACGGTAAGTTCGTGTTGAAAACTAAAAAGTATCACGCACACGACGAAAAGAACGACTGTAACGTTGGAGATACTGTAAGGATAAGCGAAACGCGTCCTATGAGTAAAACAAAATGTTGGAGGTTAGTTGAAATCCTAGAAAGAGCTAAATAATTATGGTACAACAAGAATCAAGACTAAAAGTAGCAGATAACACTGGAGCAAAGGAAGTTTTAACTATCCGTGTTTTAGGAGGTACCAAAAGAAGGTATGCCTCTGTTGGTGACAAGATTGTAGTTTCTATCAAAGATACTGCTCCTAACGGAAGCGTTAAAAAAGGAGCTGTTTCAACTGCAGTTGTTGTACGTACCAAAAAAGAAGTGAGAAGAGCCGATGGTTCATACATTAGATTTGATGACAACGCATGTGTGTTATTAAATGCTGCTGGTGAAATGAGAGGAACTCGTGTTTTTGGTCCGGTAGCAAGAGAACTTCGTGAAAAACAATTCATGAAAATTGTATCATTAGCACCAGAAGTGCTTTAATTCGTTTTTAAGATGATAAAGCTAAAAATAAAATCAGGTGACATCGTAAGAGTAATTGCTGGAGACCATAAAGGTGCTGAAGGTAAAGTTTTACGTGTTTATCGTGAGAAGAACAAAGCGATTGTTGAAGGTGTAAACATGGTTTCAAAACATACGAAACCTAGTGCAAAAAGCCCTCAAGGTGGTATCGTAAAGAAAGAAGCTTCTATACAAATATCTAATATTTCTTTAATTGATCCTAAAACTAAGGAAACGACTAGAGTTGGTATTAGAGTAGAAGGAGATAAGAAAGTAAGATTTTCAAAAAAATCTAATCAAGTACTATAGTAATGGCGTATATACCTAGACTAAAAGAAGAATATAAGAGCAGAGTAATTGCTGCTCTTAAAGAGGAATTCGGATACGTAAACGTAATGCAAGTTCCAAAATTGGAAAAAATCGTTTTAAGTAAAGGAGTTGGTGCAGCTGTATCTGATAAAAAACTAATTGACTATGCGGTTGATGAGTTAACAAAGATCACTGGACAGAAAGCAGTATCTACAATTTCAAAGAAAGACGTTGCGTCATTCAAATTGAGAAAAGGGATGCCTATTGGAGCAAAAGTTACTTTGCGTGGAGAAAAAATGTATGAGTTTTTAGATAGACTTATTACTTCTGCTTTGCCACGTGTAAGAGATTTCAGTGGTATTAAAGCTACTGGTTTTGATGGAAGAGGAAATTATAACCTTGGTGTTTTGGAGCAAATCATTTTCCCGGAAATTGATATTGATAAAGTAAACAAAATTTCAGGAATGGATATCTCTTTTGTAACTAGTGCAAAAACAGATAAAGAAGCAAAGTCTCTATTGACAGAATTAGGATTACCTTTTAAAAAGAATTAAGACATGGCTAAAGAATCAATGAAAGCCCGCGAGGTTAAGAGAGAAAAAACAGTAGCTAAGTATGCTGAGAAAAGAAAAGCTTTGTTAGAAGCTGGAGATTTCGTAGGTTTGCAAAAGTTACCAAAAAATGCTTCACCAGTTCGTTTGCACAATCGTTGTAAATTAACAGGTAGACCAAGAGGGTATATGCGTCAATTCGGTCTTTCACGTGTTACATTTCGTGAAATGGCAAATAACGGATTGATACCTGGTGTTAAAAAAGCATCTTGGTAAGACGTAATTTATTGCGTCCTGATACAGACTTAACTTACGTTTTGTCTGTATCATAAATATTTATAAATTGGTTTCAGGTTCGATTAAGTTTAATTGAAAACCGTTACCGCAAATCAATACATATGTATACAGATCCTATTGCAGATTACTTGACAAGAGTTCGTAATGCTGTGGCTGCAAACCACAAAGTTGTTGAAATTCCTGCATCTAATCTAAAAAAAGAAATAACTAAGATCTTATTTGATCAAGGTTATATCTTGAGTTACAAATTTGAAGACAACGCTGTTCAGGGTTCAATCAAAATCGCTTTGAAGTATGATAAAGATACTAAAGAGTCAGTAATTAAAGATATCCAAAGAATTAGTAAACCAGGTTTACGTAAATATTCAAGTTCTTCAACTATTCCAAGAATCCTTAATGGATTAGGAATCGCTATTGTTTCTACATCAAAAGGTTTGATGACAGGAAAGAAAGCCAGACAGTTAAATGTTGGTGGTGAAGTAATTTGTTACGTATACTAATTTAAAGACTATATAAGATGTCAAGAATAGGTAAAAGTCCGGTTGTAATCCCTGCTGGTGTAACTGTTGAAGTTGCAAATGGTATTATTACAGTAAAAGGAAAAAATGGTCAACTAACTCAGGAGTTTTCGGACGTTACTGTTACAGTTGAAGACGGTCAAGTTCAAGTTGATAGATCGTCTGATCACAAGGACCAAAGAGCAAAACATGGTTTGTACAGATCTTTAATCAATAACATGATTATTGGTGTTACAGATGGTTTTACTAAGTCGTTAGAATTGGTAGGGGTTGGTTATAGAGCTTCAAATCAAGGACAAAAATTAGATTTAGCGCTTGGTTACTCTCACAATATAGTTTTAGAAATTGCTCCAGAAGTAACTTTAGAAACTATATCTGAAAAAGGTAAGAACCCTATCGTTAAATTAACATCATTTGACAAACAACTTTTAGGTCAGGTAGCTGCGAAAATTAGAGGTTTCCGTAAGCCTGAACCGTACAAAGGAAAAGGTGTTAAATTTGTAGGTGAAGTATTAAGAAGAAAAGCAGGTAAATCAGCTTAAAAAATAAGATTATGTCATTAACAAAACCTGAAAGAAGACAAAGAATTAGATTCAGAATTAGAAAAACTATTAGTGGTACTGCTACTAATCCAAGACTATCTGTATTTAGAAGTAACAAAGAAATTTACGCTCAACTTATTGATGATGTAAACGGAGTTACTATATTGGCGGCTTCTTCAAGAGAAAAAGAAATAGGTAACGGTACGAACATTGAAGTTGCTATAGCAGTTGGAAAACTAGTTGCTGAAAAAGCTTTAGAAGCTGGGATAGACGTAGTGACTTTCGATAGAGGAGGTTATTTATATCACGGTCGTATTAAATCATTAGCAGAAGGCGCAAGAGCGGCTGGACTTAAATTCTAATATAGTATGTCTAATAGTAAATACAAGAATGTAGAGTTGGTAAAACCAAGTGGTCTAGAATTGAAAGATCGTTTGGTAAGTGTAAATCGTGTTACTAAGGTTACAAAGGGTGGTAGAGCTTTTGGTTTTTCTGCTATTGTAGTTGTAGGTGATGAAAATGGAGTGGTTGGACATGGATTAGGGAAATCTAAGGATGTTTCTGAAGCAATTGCGAAAGCAGTAGAAGATGCTAAGAAAAATTTGGTGAAAATTCCTTTGAATGGTCAATCAGTTCCTCACGAACAAAAAGGTAAATTTGGTGGTGCACGTGTATTCTTAATTCCTGCCTCTCATGGTACAGGAGTTATTGCTGGTGGAGCTGTTCGTTCAGTTTTGGAATCAGTAGGGATTCATGATGTATTATCTAAATCACAAGGATCTTCAAATCCTCACAACGTAGTAAAAGCAACTTTTGATGCTTTATTACAAATGAGAAGTGCTTATACTGTTGCAAAACAAAGAGGTGTTTCTTTAGAAAAAGTTTTTAAAGGTTAATTCAAGGAAATTATGGCTAAATTATTAGTAAAACAAGTTAGAAGCAAAATCAACTGTCCCCTTACTCAAAAGAGAGGATTAGAAGCTTTAGGTCTACGTAAAATGGGACAAGTTGTAGAGCATGATTCAAACCCTACAATCCTTGGGATGATAAATAAAGTTAAACACTTAGTTTCTGTTGAAGAAACTAAATAACAAATACTGTTATGAATTTAAGTAACTTACAACCTGCTGAAGGTTCTACACACAATCAAAATAAAAGATTAGGTAGAGGAGAAGGTTCTGGAAAAGGTGGTACTTCTGCAAGAGGTCACAAAGGAGCAAAATCTCGTTCTGGTTATTCTAAAAAGATTGGTTTTGAAGGTGGTCAAATGCCTCTTCAAAGACGTGTGCCTAAGTTTGGTTTCACAAACATCAATCGTAAAGATTACGAAGGTGTAAATCTTGATACACTACAACTATTAGTTGATAATGGTGTTATTAAAGATACTGTTGATATGACAGTTTATGTTGCTAATCGTTTGGCTACCAAAAATGAAATCGTTAAGATTTTAGGAAGAGGAGAGTTAACAGCGAAATTAAAAGTAACCGCTCACAAATTTACTGCTACTGCAAAAGCTGCTATTGAAGCTGCTGGTGGAGAGGCCGTAACAATATAATTTTTCTATTAAGATGAAGAAATTTATTGAATCATTAAGTAATGTTTGGAAAATTGAGGAACTAAAAAATAGAATCCTAATCACTTTAGGTCTTCTTTTAGTTTATCGTTTTGGAGCACACGTTACGCTTCCTGGAATTGATGCAACTCAATTAAATAGTTTAGCAGGTCAAACCAAAAATGGTATTGGGTCTATTCTTGATATGTTTACAGGAGGTGCTTTCTCTAAAGCTTCAGTTTTTGCTTTAGGTATAATGCCATATATTTCTGCATCTATTGTTGTACAGTTAATGGGAATTGCGATTCCATATTTACAAAAGCTTCAGAATGATGGAGAAAGTGGTAGAAAGAAGATTAATCAAATTACCCGTTGGCTAACGATAGGTATTACTTTGGTTCAAGGTCCGACTTACATTTATAATTTGTATAGAACTTTGCCTAGTAGTGCTTTTTTGTTAGGATTTAATTCATTTGAATTCTTATTTTCTTCAGTTGTTATCTTAGTTACAGGTACAATCTTTGCCATGTGGTTAGGGGAAAAAATTACTGATAAAGGAATTGGTAACGGTATATCATTGTTGATTATGGTTGGTATTTTGGCTAGATTGCCTCAAGCTTTCATTCAAGAATTTACAACTAGAGTTACTAATAATAATGGTGGACCAATGTTATTGGTTATTGAAATTATCATTTGGTTATTAGTTATTATTGCTTGTGTATTGCTTGTTATGGCTGTTCGAAAAATACCTGTTCAGTATGCTCGTCGTACATCTTCAGGTGATTATGAACAAGATTTAATGGGTGGTAATAGACAATGGATTCCATTGAAGCTTAATGCTTCTGGAGTTATGCCTATTATTTTTGCTCAAGCAATTATGTTTATTCCTGCTGCAGTAGCAGGTTTATCTAAATCAGATGCGTCACAATCAATTGTTGGAGCTTTTAGTAATATGTTCGGTTTTTGGTATAATTTTGTTTTTGCAACTTTAATTGTTGTATTCACTTTCTTCTATACTGCAATCACAGTTCCTACTAATAAAATGTCTGATGATTTGAAGAGAAGTGGAGGTTTTATTCCTGGTGTTAGACCTGGAGTTGAAACTTCTGATTTTCTTGATAAAGTGATGTCTTTAATAACTTTTCCAGGATCTTTATTTCTTGCTTTGATAGCTGTGTTCCCAGCAATTGTTGTGAGTCTTATGGATGTTCAACAATCTTGGGCAATGTTTTTTGGAGGTACTTCATTAATAATTATGGTTGGTGTTGCCATAGATACAATTCAACAAATCAATTCATATTTGTTAAACAAACATTATGACGGTTTAATGAAAAGTGGTAAAAATAGAAAAGCAGTAGCTTAATTTATGGCAAAACAATCAGCAATAGAACAAGACGGTTCAATCATTGAAGCATTATCAAATGCGATGTTCCGTGTAGAGTTAGAAAATGGACATATTGTAATCGCCCATATATCTGGAAAAATGCGTATGCATTACATCAAATTATTACCTGGTGATAAAGTGAAACTAGAAATGAGCCCTTACGATTTGTCAAAAGCAAGGATTACTTATAGATATTAAAGGATATTCAAAATGAAAGTTAGAGCTTCAGTAAAAAAGAGAAGTCCCGAGTGCAAAATTGTGCGAAGAAAAGGGAGATTGTACGTAATAAACAAAAAGAATCCTAGATTTAAACAAAGACAAGGATAGTTATGGCAAGAATAGCAGGGGTAGATATCCCAAAAAATAAGAGAGGTGTTATAGCACTTACCTATATCTTCGGATTAGGAAGAAGTAGAGCTATTGAGATTTTAGAAAAAGCTCAAGTTAGCCAAGATAAAAAAGTTCAAGACTGGAATGATGATGAGATCGGAGCAATTCGTGAAGCTGTATCAACTTTCAAAATTGAAGGAGAATTGCGTTCTGAAGTTTCTTTAAACATCAAGCGTTTAATGGATATTGGATGTTATAGAGGTATCCGTCATAGAACTGGTCTTCCTTTAAGAGGACAAAGAACTAAAAACAACTCTAGAACAAGAAAAGGTAAGAGAAAAACTGTTGCCAACAAGAAAAAAGCAACTAAATAATAAGTAATATGGCTAAAGCAACTGCAAAAAAACGTAAAGTTATCGTTGAATCAACGGGAGAAGCTCATATTTCTGCTACTTTTAACAATATCATCATTTCTTTGACTAATAAAAAAGGTGAAGTTATTTCTTGGTCTTCAGCTGGAAAAATGGGTTTTAGAGGTTCTAAAAAGAATACTCCATACGCGGCTCAAATGGCAGCAGAAGATTGTAGTAAAGTAGCTCTTGAAGCTGGACTTAAAAAAGTAAAAGTTTATGTAAAAGGACCAGGAAACGGACGTGAGTCTGCTATTCGTTCTTTGCATAACGGTGGAATTGAAGTGACTGAGATTATCGATGTTACTCCAATGCCGCACAATGGATGTCGTCCTCCAAAAAGACGTAGAGTTTAATACTCAAAAATTATTATAGTATAACCTAGATTGAATATAGATTATCGAAGGATATGACCTGAATTCATAGTCTCAATCTTAAATAAATTAAAATGGCAAGATATACTGGTCCTAGTACAAGAATCGCTCGTAAATTTGGCGAGGCAATTTTCGGAGACGATAAAGCTTTCGAAAAAAGAAATTATCCACCTGGTCAACACGGGATGGCAAAAAAAAGAGGTAAAAAATCTGAATATGCAGTCCAGTTAATGGAAAAGCAAAAAGCTAAATATTCTTATGGGATTTTAGAAAAACAATTTAGAAATTTATTCGAAAAAGCATCAGCTACTAAAGGTGTAACTGGTGAAGTTTTGTTACAATTGTGTGAAGCAAGATTAGACAATGTTGTTTTTAGAATGGGTATTGCTCCTTCTAGAAGAGGTGCTCGTCAAATCGTTTCTCACCGTCACATTACAGTAAACGGAGAAAATGTAAATATTCCTTCTTATCACTTGAAACCAGGTGATGTAGTTGGTGTTCGTGAAAAATCTAAATCTATAGAGGCTATCGAACGTTCTTTATCTAATTCAAGTCATGTTTATGAGTGGATTACTTGGAATAATGAAACTAAATCAGGTACTTTTGTTACTGTTCCTGCTAGACTTCAAATTCCAGAAAACATCAAAGAACAATTAATCGTAGAGTTGTACAACAAATAATAATTGACTTAGTCGAAATTTATGGCAATATTTAATTTTCAGAAGCCCGATAAAGTTATCATGATCGATTCAACCGATTTTGAAGGTAAGTTTGAATTCAGACCTTTAGAGCCAGGTTACGGATTGACCGTTGGTAATGCACTTAGAAGAGTTTTGCTTTCAGCATTAGAAGGTTATGCAATTACATCTGTTCGCATTGAAGGTGTAGATCATGAATTTTCTACTATCTCAGGAGTTGTTGAAGATGTTACCGAAATTATCCTTAATCTAAAACAAGTACGTTTCAAACGTCAAATTGAAGATATCGATAATGAATCAGTTACTATTTCTGTTTCTGGTAAAGATCAATTAACAGCTGGTGATTTTCAAAAATTTATTTCAGGTTTCCAAGTTTTGAACCCAGAACTTGTTATATGTAATTTGGATAGTAAAATCAAACTGAATTTCGATTTAACTATCGAAAAAGGTAGAGGATATGTTCCTGCTGAAGAGAACAAAAAACAGAATGCTGCAATTGGAACTATTTTTACTGATTCAATTTTTACTCCGGTAAAAAATGTGAAGTATGCAATTGAAAACTTCCGTGTAGAGCAAAAAACAGATTACGAAAAATTAGTTTTTGAAATCAAAACTGATGGATCTATTAATCCTAAAGATGCTCTTACTGAAGCCGCAAAAGTTTTAATTCACCATTTCATGTTATTTTCTGACGAAAGAATTACACTTGAGGCTGACGAAATTGCACAAACAGAATCTTATGATGAAGAGTCATTACACATGAGACAATTGCTTAAAACTAAGCTTGTTGACATGGATCTTTCTGTTAGAGCATTAAATTGTTTGAAAGCGGCTGAAGTTGATACACTTGGTGATTTAGTATCGTTCAATAAAAATGACCTAATGAAATTCCGTAATTTTGGTAAAAAATCTTTAACAGAACTAGATGAACTAGTAGCTATTAAGAATTTGAACTTCGGGATGGATTTAGCAAAATACAAACTAGATAAAGAATAATTAAGTCCCCGCTAAACGTGGGGGTTAAATTTACATAGCAATGAGACACGGAAAAAAATTCAATCACTTAAGCAGACAGACAGCACATAGAAAATCTATGTTGGCTAATATGGCTTGTTCTCTTATTGAGCACAAACGTATTAACACTACTGTTGCTAAAGCAAAAGCGCTTAAACAATTTGTTGAGCCTTTAATAACAAAATCAAAAGAAGATACAACTCACAATCGTCGTATCGTTTTTGCTTACTTACGTAGCAAATATGCGGTAACTGACTTGTTCAGAGACGTAGCTGCTAAAGTAGGAGACCGTCCAGGTGGATACACTCGTATCATTAAAGTTGGAAATCGTTTAGGAGATAATGCTGATATGGCAATGATCGAATTAGTAGATTTCAATGAACTATACAATGGTGGTAAAAAAGAAGTTAAAAAAGCCAAAAGCCGTCGTGGTGGTAAAGCCAAGAAAGCTGATGAAGCTACTGAAGCTCCAGTTGCTGAAACTGAAACAACTACTGACACTGCTGAATAATTATGAAAATAATCATTCTATAAAATCAAGGATAAGCTATACTAGTTTATCCTTTTTTTTTGATTTTTTTTAATTTTAGGAGTATAACATTATATGTTTAGAAGAACTTTTGACCAGTTTTTTGCTATGTCTTTTTCTTTCTTAGTTCGATCAACAAGAAAAAGTTTACCGCTTCAAGCTAAGCTTACTGATTACTATAAAAAATAGAGGCAAGTTTATTAATTAGGGCTAATTAGAACGTTTGTTTTTTATTAGAGGTTTAAAAAGTTATATTCGAGTTTTCAAAAGTTATATTTTTAAAAAATTAATGGTTGCTTTATGTTTTAATATAAATTTAAAAAAAAACATTGCATCCATTGTTTTAAAGAATTAAATTTGCACAATATTTAACTACACATGAAACTAGTTTTTTCGAGTTACATGATACTATTAAAAAAATAATAGAAACCAAAGAATGAAATATACAACACGACAAAAAGCAATTCTTCTATTAAGTGACGGAACCATATTCCATGGTAAATCTATTGGAATCAGTGGAACTACTTTTGGGGAAGTTTGTTTTAATACGGGAATGACAGGCTACCAAGAAATATTTACTGATCCTTCTTATTTTGGTCAATTAATGGTAGCTACTAATGCCCATATTGGGAACTATGGAGTAAACGATTCAGAGGTTGAATCAAAAAGTATTAAAATAGCTGGTTTAATTTGTAAGAACTTTAGCTTTAACTATTCTCGTGAAGATGCTTCAGGGAGTTTAGAAGACTATTTTATAAAACAAAAGCTTATTTGTATTTCTGATGTAGATACACGTGCGCTGGTAAGCTACATACGTGATAATGGCGCTATGAATGCTGTAATTTGTACAGATGAAACACCAATCGAAGAACTAAAAATCGCATTGGCAAATGTGCCAGACATGAAAGGCTTAGAATTAGCTTCAAAAGTGTCTACTACTGAGCCCTACTTTTTTGGTGATGAGAATGCAACCTATAAAATTTCTGCGCTTGACTTAGGAATTAAAACGAATATCCTTCGTAATCTTGCTAAAAGAGATTGCTACATAAAAGTTTTCCCTTTTGATTCATCTTATCAAGATTTAGCTTCATTTAATCCTGATGGTTATTTTTTATCTAATGGACCTGGTGATCCTGAACCTCTTTCTGGTGCTATTCAAGTTGCAAAAGAAATTCTTGTAAACGACAAACCTTTATTCGGAATCTGTCTTGGACATCAGGTAATTGGTTTAGCGAATGGAATTTCAACATATAAAATGTTTAACGGTCATAGAGGAATAAACCATCCTGTAAAAAATATCATTACTGGAAAAGGAGAAATCACTTCTCAAAATCATGGTTTTGCCGTAAATAAAGAAGAGTTGGATAATCATCCTGACTTAGAAATCACACATCTTCACTTAAATGATGGGACGGTTGCAGGTATGCGTGTGAAAAACAAAAATTGTTTCTCTGTTCAATACCATCCGGAAGCAAGTCCGGGCCCGCATGATTCTTCTTATTTATTTGATCAATTTATCGAAAATATAAAAGGTTAAAATTAGAGTGCTATTTCATGTAGCTTTTAGATTTAAAAGGGTTTGACTTAATTAAAAGTCAAACCCTTTTTTGTTGAATGATGTAAACTTACATTCCGAAAGGATAGGTTTCGGGAATTTGGTGCCCATCCGGTTGGATGTGAAGGGGATGCAATCCACTTGTTTCATCAAGGAAAATAAAGGCATCGTATCTTTCTGGTAGTATTGTAGGAACGTAATTGCCGAATTTTTCATGCTCTGGATTGTATACAACTCCAATGGCGCGATGCCCTATGTATGTTGAAAGACATTTTTCTTTTTTTAATTGATCCATTAGTATTAACTTATTTTTTCCGTCTCCTGCAAGGTGTAAGGCATGCTCCCAGCTTCCTGCTACAGCTTCAGGAACTTTTATTTTCCGCATGGAATCGCCCCATTCTCTGCCGGCAATCACGCTCCCTTTGTAAGAGCCAAATCCAACTGCAACAACTCCTTCGTTGAAATAGCGTTCTCTTAATAACTGTCCTACATTTACCATGCCCTCGGAGGCCATTTCTGTAGCTCGAGCGTCGCCAATGTGTGTGTTGTGTTCCCATACTATTATTTTTGCCTTGTTTCCATGGAATTTCATAAGTCTTTCTATAGTGGAAACCATATGTTCGTCTCGAATGTTCCATGAGGCTGGACCTCTTTTAATCATAGCGCGATAATATTTTTCGGCATTTCTGGTAATGAATGCATTTTGTTCCGTACTTAAAACATTTTCTGGATCATGATTGTAGTTGGGTGCATTTTTTATTATTTTGTTCAGTAGGTTAAGGATTTCTTTTTCACATAATTCTGGTATGAATGAAGAGGCTCTCGCGTAAGTTTGTCCTTCGTCTCTTTCGTAAGGTTCAAAACATTTCATGGCTGTTTTTGCAATTGCCAGTGCTTTTGGATCATTTTTTTCTAAATATTGAATGATGGAGTTCATTGATTCCCTGAAGCTGTATACATCCAAACCATAAAATCCTACTCTTTTATCAGCGGATAGATCTTCATTATAAACCTTGAGCCAATCTATAAATGCTGCCGTTTCCCAATTAGCCCACATCCAGGTTGGCCATCTTTTAAATTCATTCATGATACTGTAAATATCTTTTTCAGTATTTAGATATCCTTTAGCATACCGATTCACGCGATAGCAATCTGGCCAATCGCCTTCGACTCCTACAAAAGAAAACCCTTTTTCTTTTATTAGTCGCTGTGTGATTTTAGCTCTCCAGACATAATATTCGTGTGTTCCATGTGAGGCTTCGCCTAAAAGGACATATTTTGCACCTCCTATAGCGTTGATTAATGGATCTAAATCTGTTGAATTTTCTAATGGAGTAGCTGTTTTGTTTAATAATGCTATAATTTCACTAGAATTGATTAAATTGTTACGGTTTTTTAAAGGTTCCATTACATTTTTATTTTTTTTAATTTATATATTCAGTTATAAAAATAATTCAATTAAAAATTTCGATTTAAAGTGTGTTTATGGCTTTTGAAAAAAAATGTAAAGTTAGTGTATATTGCTGTTAATCAGTGTTTTTAATTAATTTATTAGCTAGGTATTATTTGTTTTATTTTGCAATTTGCATTGCTTATTTTTGGTTAATGTGACGTGGGTTTATTTGTTTTTATTTTTGACGAAATAGAAAAAAATAACAGATAACATAAAAATAAATTCTTAAAACAGCTTAAATGTTTTGTTTGTGAAAAAATTATAACGTTTTCGTTAATAACATTCATTATTTTCATTAAATGATTACAAAAGATAGAATATATTTGTATTTTAAAATTTAAATTTTAGTATTATGAGTATAATTATCAAAATTCACGCAAGACAAATTTTCGATTCAAGAGGAAATCCTACAATTGAAGTAGATGTAATTACAGACAATGGTGTTTTAGGAAGAGCTGCAGTACCATCTGGAGCGTCAACTGGAGAACATGAAGCAGTTGAATTACGTGATGGAGGAAAAGCATTTCTTGGAAAAGGAGTTTTGAATGCTGTGAAAAATGTTAATACCATTATTTCTGAAGAACTTGTTGGAGTTTCAGTTTTCGAACAAAATGTTATTGATCAAATGATGATTGATTTAGATGGTACTCCAAATAAATCTAACTTAGGGGCTAATGCAATTTTAGGGGTTTCTCTTGCTGTAGCAAAAGCTGCTGCTAATGAATTAGGGTTGCCTTTATACAGATATGTAGGTGGTGTTTCTGCTAATACATTGCCAGTTCCAATGATGAATATCATCAATGGTGGTTCTCATTCTGATGCGCCAATCGCATTTCAAGAATTTATGATTTTCCCAGTGAAAGCAAGATCATTTTCACATGCAATGCAAATGGGGACAGAAATTTTTCATAGTTTGAAAAAAGTTTTACACGATAGAGGTCTTTCAACTGCAGTAGGTGATGAAGGTGGTTTTGCACCAAATCTTCCTGGAGGAACTGAAGATGCTTTGGATACAATTAAAAAAGCAGTTGAAACTGCGGGTTATACTTTTGGAGATGAAATCATGATCGCTTTAGATTGTGCTTCTGCTGAGTTTTATGTAAATGGAAAATACGATTATTCTAAATTTGAAGGTGAAACTGGTAAGATTAGATCTTCTGCAGAACAAGTAGATTATTTAGCAGAATTAGTTTCTAAATATCCAATCATTTCTATCGAAGATGGAATGGATGAGAATGACTGGGATGGATGGAAATTACTTACTGATAAAATTGGGGATAAAGTACAATTAGTTGGTGATGATTTATTCGTTACAAATGTGGAGCGTTTGTCAACTGGTATTGAAAAAGGGATTGCTAATTCTATTCTTGTAAAAGTAAACCAAATTGGAACTTTGACTGAGACTATTGCAGCAGTTAACATGGCTAAAAATGCAGGGTATACTTCAGTAATGTCACACCGTTCAGGAGAGACAGAAGACAATACAATTGCAGATTTAGCAGTAGCTTTAAATTGTGGTCAAATTAAAACTGGTTCTGCTTCTCGTTCTGATCGTATGGCTAAATACAATCAATTATTAAGAATTGAAGAAGAATTGGGAAGTACAGCATATTTTCCAGGTTTAAATGCTTTTAAAATAAAATAATTTTAAAATATTCTTTAGGGAAAAGCCATTCATATAAATTGAATGGCTTTTTTTTTGACTTTTAACAATTTCATTGTCGTATTCATTTTTTAATTAATTCGAAATTCCCTAGATTTGGTAAATTATTTATTTTAAAAGTTTTATTTCCAATTATATTATGTCAAAAACAGCAACATTAGAAATAGATGGCAAAAAGTTTGAACTTCCTATTATTGTAGGAACCGAAAATGAAGTAGCTATCGATATTAACAAATTACGTGATTTGTCGGGTGCAATTACTATTGATCCAGGTTACAAAAATTCAGGTTCTTGTAAAAGCGAAATTACTTTCCTTGATGGAGAGCTAGGGATTTTGCGTTATAGAGGGTATTCAATAGAAGATTTAGCTGAAAAGGCAGATTTTTTAGAAGTTTCTTATCTTTTAATTTTTGGAGAATTACCAACTAAAGTTCAGTTGGAGCAATTTGAAAATGATATTAGAAAATATACTTTGGTAAACGAGGAAATGAAAAACATCATTGACGGTTTTCCAAAAACAGCTCATCCGATGGGTGTTTTAGCTGCTTTGACAAGTGCTTTGACTGCATTTAATCCAAAGTCAGTGAATGTTGAAAATGAAAAAGAAATGTACGAGGCAGTTTGTAAAACCATGGGTAAATTCTTGGTAATTGCAACTTGGACTTACAGAAAAAGTATGGGTTATCCTTTGAATTATTATGATAATACAAAAGGATACGTAGAGAATTTCATGCGTTTAATGTTTGAATTGCCAACGGAGCCTTATAAAGCCAGTCCTGTAGTTATTGATGCGTTAGACCGATTGTTTATTCTTCATGCTGACCATGAGCAAAATTGTTCTACTTCGACCGTTAGAATGGTAGGTTCTTCTCATGCTGGATTATTTGCTTCAATATCTGCAGGAGTTTCTGCACTTTGGGGACCATTACATGGTGGTGCTAATCAAGCAGTACTTGAAATGCTGGAAGAAATTCATAAAAATGGTGGTGATGCAGAGAAATATATAGCTAAAGCAAAAGATAAAAATGACCCTTTCCGTTTAATGGGGTTTGGTCATAGAGTATATAAAAATTTCGATCCAAGAGCGAAAATTATTAAAAAAGCAGCAAATGAAGTTTTGGCAACTTTAGGTGTAGAAGATCCAATTCTTGCTATAGCTAAGAAATTGGAAGAAGCAGCTCTAGTAGATGAGTATTTTGTGTCTAGAAAATTATATCCAAATGTTGATTTCTATTCTGGGATTATTTACAGAGCATTAGGTATTCCTACGGATATGTTTACGGTTATGTTTGCAATAGGACGTTTACCAGGTTGGATAGCACAATGGAAAGAAATGCGAGAAAATAAAGAACCTATCGGAAGACCAAGACAGGTATATACTGGCAGTCCTTTGAGAGACTTTGTATCATCTGAGAAAAGATAAATTTCAATTCAAAAAGCTTCACTAATCTGTGAAGCTTTTTTTATATTTGTCAAAATTGAAAATAGATGTTAGAATTAAATATAAAGAATGAAACTTCAAGATTGACCGCTGTAGTTTTAGGTTCAGCGATTAATAATGGCCCCACTCCAAAACAGGAGGAAGCATATGATCCGAAGTCATTAGAACATATTTTAGCAGGTACGTATCCACTAGAGCAGGATATGGTAAATGAAATGGACGCCTTTAATAAAGTGCTCGAAAAATACAATGTGACTGTTTTTCGTCCAGAAATGATAGTCAATTATAATCAAATTTTTACCAGAGACATAGGTTTTGTTATAGATGATATTTTTATTAAATCTAATATATTGCCGGATAGAGAGCGAGAGTTAGATGCGATACAATATGTTATTGATCAAATTGATCCAAAAAAAGTCGTTCGTCCTCCAGAAGAAGTGCATATTGAAGGTGGAGATGTGATTTTGTGGAATGACTATATTTTTATTGGAACTTATAAAGGCAGTGACTACAAAGATTATATTACCGCAAGAACAAACTTACAAGGAGTTCAATACATTAAAGATTTATTTCCAAATAAAATTGTTAAAGAATTCGATTTGGTAAAGTCAAAAATTGAAGCTCGTGATAATGCTTTGCATTTAGACTGTTGTTTTCAGCCTGTTGGGAATGATAAAGGGATTATTTACAAAAGAGGATTTCGTGAAGAAGCAGATTATTTGTTTCTTGTAAATCTTTTTGGAAAGGAAAACCTATTTCACATTACGAGAGACGAAATGTATGCTATGAATTCGAATGTTTTTTCAATAGATACTAATGTTGTAGTTTCTGAAAAAAACTTTACCAGATTAAATAATTGGTTGCGCACCAATGGTTTTATAGTTGAAGAGATCCCATATGCGGAAATTGCAAAGCAAGAAGGATTATTACGATGTTCTACATTACCTTTAATTAGAGATTAAATATTTGTTTAATGTTTAAAGTTTAACGTTGCCCAACATTAAACTTTAAGCTATTAAACTTTAAACTAAAAATATATGAAACAAACAACAAATTCCATATTAATGATTCGTCCGGTTGCATTCCGAATGAATGAACAAACAGCAGTAAATAATTATTACCAAAAAGTATTAGATGGGCTTTTGCCAGCTACGGTAAATGCTAAAGCGGAGCAAGAATTTGATGCTTTTGTGACGAAATTAAGAGCTGTAGGGGTTGATGTTACAGTTGTTGATGATACTTTGAATCCAGATACTCCGGATAGTATTTTTCCAAATAATTGGATTTCCTTTCATGAGAATGGCGATGTGGTGTTGTATCCAATGTTTGCTGAAAATCGTCGCCAGGAACGTCGTGAAGATATTTTAGATATACTAGAAAATGAGGGGTTTGTAGTTAATGATATAATGGATTATACTTCTGCTGAGGAAGATGGCTTTTTCTTAGAAGGAACCGGGAGTTTAGTCTTGGATAGAGCTAATAGCAAAGCATATTGCGCTTTATCTCCCAGAGCTGATGAAGAATTATTTATCGAATTCTGTGAAGATTTTGATTATGCGCCGGTAATTTTTGAAGCTTTTCAAACGGTGAATTCAGAGCGAAAACTGATTTATCATACGAATGTAATGATGTGTGTTGGAGAAACTTTTGCCGTGATTTGTTCGGATTGTATTGATGACAAAAAAGAGCGCAAAATGGTTTTGGATAACCTAAAAGAAAACGGAAAAGAAATTATTCTGATTACAGAAGCTCAAATGAATAATTTTGCAGGAAATATGCTCGAAGTTCGTGGGGCAAATGATAAACGATATTTGGTTATGAGTGCAGCTGCTCATCAAAGTTTAACGCCAAAGCAAATTGGACAACTTGAAAAACATGCTGAAATTTTAAGCTCTAGTTTAGATACTATTGAAGCTTGTGGCGGTGGAAGTGCCAGGTGTATGATGGCGGAGATTTTCTTGCCTAGAAATTAATTTTAAACTAACTCTGATGGGATTAAGAGCCTTGTTAGAGTTGGTTTGTATTGTTTGTTTTTACGTTAGATTTCCTTTAATGATGTTGATAATTGCACTTACAATATATTGAATTCCAATTGCAATTACAATAAAACCAATGATTCTAGAAATAGCAACAATCCCTGAAGCTCCGAGAATTTTTGCTAAATAATGAGCACTTCTAAGAATAATAAAAATAGCAATGGCTATGGCAAGAATGGCTAACGAGGATATAATAATATCGCTTGTTGAGTTGTGTTCTTGATAAAATGCTATAAGTAAAGAAATTGATCCAGGTCCTGCAAGCATAGGAATAGCAAGTGGAGTCAAGGCAATATCATTTCTTTTTTGAGCATCGGTTTCTATTTTTTTGTTAATCCCTCTTTTTTTATTAAATTTCCCTGAAAGCAACGAAAATCCAGAGCTAACAATAATTATTCCCCCAGCTATTCGGAGAGCGTCAATGCTAATTCCAAAAAAAATCAAAACATATTGTCCTATAAAATAAGAAATTATCAGGATGGCAAAAACATTTATTGCCGTCCATAAAGAAATTCTGGAACGTTCTTGTTTGGTGTCATTTTGTGTGAGCCCCACAAATATGGGGACAGTTCCTATAGGGTTTAATACCGAAAAAAGTGCAGCAAAGAGATAGATGAAAAGATCCATGTTTTTCTAATTTAATGCTGTAAAAATACTCTTTTTTTTACGCTATGAAAGCTACAAATGTTAGGATATTGTTTTGATTACTTTTGCAACTAAACCGTATAATTGCTAAACTCATGAACCTTTTTTGATTACTTTTGCAAAAGATAATTACAGAAAATGATAAAAAATAAAAAAACGTTGGTTCTTGGAGCGTCAACAAAACCGGCTAGATATGCTTTTATGGCAATTGAAAAATTGGTCGAAAAAGGGCATTCTGTTCTTGCGATTGGACAAAATGCTGGAGAAGTAGCTGGGATAAAAATCCAAACTAAGGCTATTCCTTTGAAAAATGTCGATACGGTCACTCTTTATCTAAATCCTTTGCGTCAGCGCGATTATTACAATTATATTGTTGAGGCGCAACCCAAACGTGTTATTTTTAACCCAGGTACTGAGAATCCGGAATTCTATCAATTATTAAAATTAAATGATATAAAAGTTGAAGTAGCCTGTACTTTAGTTTTATTGTCAACAAATCAATATTAGTTTTTGGGAACTATTTACTAGGTCAGTTCGCTTGGCTCGTGTCCAGCTGTTCGCTATATCTTTTCAGTCCCGTTAAAAAAAAACGGAATAAGAAAAGGATGCTGCTACCATACGAGCTTAAACTAAAATTGTGTTTCGGAAGTAGCATTCTTGCTGATCAATAACAATCCTGTAAAAGTGATTAGTCCGTTTATTATAATTAGTTCATTGTCAAAAACATATCCAAAAAACAACATTTTCGAATTTTCGCTAATAAGAAAAGTTACTGCAGGAGATAAGAAACAAATTATTGGAACAAATTTATCTTTAACAGTCTTTGACTTTATAAACAATCCAAAACAATACAATCCTAAAAGTGGGCCGTACGTATAGGAAGCTGCCCTGAAAATCATTCCTACTACAGAACTGTCATTGATAGCATTGAAGAAAATAATGACCAGAAACATCAAAAATGAAAAGGCAATATGAACAAAATGCCTGGTTCGGACTATATTTGGTTTATTTAAATTTTCTGCTTTATCCATTCTTAGAAAATCGACACAAAATGAAGTGGTAAGGGCTGTTAAGGCTGAATCGGTTGTGGCAAAGGTTGCAGCTGTCAATCCCAACAGGAAAACAACGGATGGAATTAAAGCCAAATGGTGAAAAGCAATTTCAGGAAAAAGTAAATCGGTTCTGGGTTTTCCAGTGACTAAATCCGATGGTACTTCAATTCCATTTTTATTGGCATAAATATAAAGTAAAGCGCCTACGCTAAGGAAAAAGATATTGATAGCTACAAATATTCCAGTAAAGGTAAACATGTTTTTTTGGGCCTCACCAATATTCTTGCAACTTAAGTTTTTCTGCATTAAATCCTGATCTAAACCTACCATAGCAATGGTTACAAAAATTCCACCCAGAATTTGTTTCGCAAAATGAAATTTATTCGATACAAAATCCTCAAAGAAAAATACTTTAGAATAATTACTGTTTTTCACTTCTTCAAAGGCTTGAAAAATATTGAGGTTTAAGCTTCTGCAAATAAAGAAAATGGTTAAGAAAACAGAAGAAACTAAGAAGAAAGTTTGTAAAGTGTCAGTTATAATTATCGTTTTTAAACCACCACGATATGTATAGGCAAATATCAGTGCCAGCGAAATCAAAACGGTAACAGCAAAAGGAATTTCATAAAAATCAAAAACATACCGTTGTAAGACAATTACAACCAAATACAATCGAAAAGAAGAACCGATTGTTCGGCTTATCAGAAAAATTGTTGCTGCGGTTTTGTAAGAATAAATTCCTAGCCGGTGTTCAATATAGCCATAAATTGAAGTCAAATTCATTCGATAATACAAAGGCAAGAGTACTTTGGCAATAATTATAAAACCAATAGCATTACCCAATACAAACTGAAAATACTTGAATTGCTCTCCGCTTGGAGCGCCTACTTCTCCTGGAACTGAAATAAAAGTCACTCCTGAAAGAGCGGTTCCTATCATTCCAAAGGCAACTAAATACCATTTTGAATTTTTATTGGCTTTAAAAAAAGCGTCGTTTCCGCTGTCTTTTTTGCTTACAGTATGTGAGATATAAAATAAAATACCAAAATAAACGATTATCAATAGTAGAATGGTGCTGGGCGTCATTTGTTGAAATTAAAGTGACTAAAATACGATTTTTTGTTTGATTGTTTGAACGGAATAATTGATTAACTGTTTTATTCGTTTAACTTTTTAACCTATTAAAGAATTAAACAAATTACTACATTTGCATTTATGGAATTTTCTTCAAAACTTATAGAAAAAGCAGTTAACGAAATGTCTCAGTTACCGGGAATAGGTAAACGAACAGCATTAAGATTAGTACTGCATTTATTGAAACAGCCCAAAGAGCAAACTAGTTTTTTGTCCCAAGCTTTGGTTGCTATGCGTGAGGATATTAAGTATTGTAACAGCTGTAATAATATATCCGATAGTGTATTGTGTGAAATTTGTTCAAATAAAAGTAGAAATCATCAAATTATTTGCATCGTAGAAGATATTCGTGATGTAATGGCTATTGAGAATACAGGGCAATTTAGAGGTATTTATCACGTTCTTGGAGGTAAAATTTCTCCTATTGATGGAGTAGGGCCTAGTCAGTTGAATATTATTACGTTAGTCGAGAAGGTGAAATCAGGAAGTGTAAACGAAATCATTTTTGCTTTAAGCTCCACAATGGAGGGTGATACCACTAACTTTTATATTTACAAGCAAATTGCCGATTGTGAAATAGTTATTTCAACAATCGCAAGAGGAATTTCAGTTGGTGATGAATTAGAGTATGCAGATGAAGTTACTTTAGGGAGAAGTATATTGCATAGAGTGCCTTTTGAAAAGTCTTTTAAAAATAATTAATCATTTAATAAATAATCATGCTTTTTAAATTGTAAATGAAAAGCTATATTTGTCGCTAAAAATATTGAAAATGAGCAAATCCGGTCTCTATTTATTACTAATTATTAGTGTGTTGTTTTCTTCCTGTATTTCAACTCGAGATTTAATCTACCTTCAAAAAAAGAATAACTCACAAGAAGACACTTCAATTGCCGTTGTGGAGTCAAAACCATATAGGTTACAAACTAATGATGTTTTGAGTGTTACCATAAAAGCAATTGATCCAAAATTAGTGGCTATTTTTAGTCCAACAACTGAGGGCAGTGTTGGAGCTAAATCAGAAGCAGGGTTGTACTTTGATGGTTTTACCGTTGATGATCATGGTAATATAAGAATTCCTATTTTAGGGGAATTAAATGTCATAGGTTATACATTGGATGAAATTAGAGTCAGAATTGAAAAACAACTGTTAGCGGAATATTTTAATAAACAAGCGAATATTTTTGTGACAGTTAGATTAGCAGGTTTGCGTTATACTATCAATGGAGAAATCGGTGGGCCAGGTACAAAAACATTATTTCAAGATAATGTAACTATTTTGGAAGCTATTGCTAATTCTGGTGATATTACTATTACCGGAAATAGAAAGGCCGTTACTATAATGAGAAAAACACCTACTGGTGTTCAGATGCAGGATTTAGATCTTACTGATATAAATGTGATGAAATCGCCATATTATTACTTGCAACCCAATGATTATATTTATATAAAACCACTCAAACAGAAAACTTGGGGAACTGGAAAAACAGGGATAGAATCGTTAGGCACAATTATAACATTGTTATCACTTGCCACAACTACCTTTTTACTATTAAAAAAATAAAACAACGTTCAAATAATGTTAGATATAAAAGATTTTTCGATTTTTGAAAATCAAGTTAGTTTTGACTTCAAGGGATTCTTAATAAAAATCGGAAGTTATTGGAAGTGGTTTTTACTGAGTTTACTAATCACTTTTACGGTTGCTTACCAAGTTAATATTCGTAAAGAAAAAATTTACGGAATGGAAACACTTATTTCTGTAAAAGAAGAGAGTAATCCTCTGTTTACATCTAATACGAGTTTAGTTTTTAACTGGGGTGGAACTTCAGATCAGGTTCAAACCATTTCAACCACATTACAGTCCAGATCGCATAATGAGTTAGTTGTGGACAAACTACAGTATTATATTAGTTATTTAATTAAAGGTAAATATAATCTTGAAGATGCCTATGGTTCCGTTCCTTTCTATGTAAATATTGATAAATCAAAAGGGCAATTAGCGGGAAATCTTATTGGAATTAAATTTTTGAGTGAAAATGTATATGAAATCAGAATCCCATTTGAAAGTCAAAACGTTTCATTAATAACCTATTCCAATAATTCATATAGTAATACTGCTGTTGCGACTGGTGATTTTGTGAAAAAGTATAAGGTAGGACAACAAGTGTCATTACCTTTTTTGAATTGGAAATTACAAATAAATGATAATCCTGGTTTTTATAAAGGGAAAGAATATTTTGTACAATTTAATGATTTTAATGGAACAGTAGCTTCTTATAGAGGTGTAAGCGTTAAATCAGATGATAAAGGGGGGTCTATAATTACTTTGGGTATGCAAGGAACCAATAAAGCGAGAATGGTCGAGTATTTGAATGCAACTGTCAATATGCTTATAAAAAGGCAATTAGATAGCAAGAATCAGTTTGCGACAAATACAATAGCTTTTATTGATAGTACATTGATTGCCATGGAATCTCAACTAAAGGAAACTGGAAATGAGTTGAAATCTTTTAGAAAAGATAAAAATATATTTGATGTAGAAGATGGAGGCGCCAAGTTTTCAGAAAAAATTCTTGAATTTGATGTTACAAAAGATGAAGTAACGCGTAAAATAGCGTATTATAATTCGTTAAAGTCATACTTGAAAAATAGCGTAGATTATTCGAAACTTCCGGCGCCTTCAGTAGCAGGGATTGAAGATCCAAATATCGTTGCTAATGTTTCGAAATTGATTGCATTGTCTGGACAAAGATCTGAAATGGCATATGCAGTGAAAAGCGATAAAATATTCAAGGATTTTGATAATCAAATGGAGGCGGTTAAAAATGTTTTATTAGAAAATATTGCTACAGCTAAATCCTCTTTACAGTATGATTTAGCCATAGTAAGTAGTAAAATTAATGAAACGGAAGGTACGATAAAAAAGCTTCCTGAAGATCAACAAGAGCTTATCAAGATTAAACGAAAATACGATTTAAGTGATAATATTTACAGCACGTTTCTTCAAAAAAGAAGTGAAGCTGATATTGTGAAAGCTGCAAATTTATCAGATATCCATTTTATTGACCCTGCAAAAGATGTTGGAGGAGGTCTTGTTGGACCCAAAACATCCGTTAATTATGTATTAGCATTATTTCTGGGAATATTGTTTCCGTTACTTTTTGTCTTTGCTGTTTTCTTTGTCAATAATTCAATTCAAAACACAGAGGATATAAGCAAGTCAACGTTAATTCCTTTAATAGGGGTTATTGGGGTAAATAAAGAAAATACTAATTTAGCAGTAAATGAAAAGCCTAAATCAGCTTTATCTGAATCTTTTAGAGCTATTCGTTCGTCACTTCAATTTTTGTATAAACAACAAAATGTAGACGGAGCAAAGACACTCATGATAACATCATCGGTAAGTGGTGAGGGGAAAACATTTTGTTCAATAAATATTGCTACAGTATTTGCTCTTAGCGAGAAAAAAACGGTAGTTATTGGTCTTGATTTAAGAAAACCGAAATTAGCAACTGAATTTAATTTATCTAATGAAGTTGGGATTGTAAATTATCTAATTAAGCAAAAAACAGTTGATGAAATCATAAATCATACCCATATTCCCAATCTGGATGTTGTTCTTTCGGGGCCGGTTCCTCCTAATCCTTCTGAAATGATTATGAGTGAAGGTATGAAAGAATTAATCGAAGAGTTAAAGAAAAAATACGACTATATTATATTAGATACCCCTCCAGTTGGTTTGGTGTCGGATGCGTTGGAATTAGCTCAATATTGTGATGTTACCTTATATATAGTAAGGCAAAATTTTACTAAAAAGGAAATGATAACATTGTTAAACAACAGAGTAAAGCGTGGTGAGTTAAACAATACCAGTATTATTTTAAATGGTTTTGAGAATAAAGCTAAATACGGTGCAGGATATGGTTACGGTTATGGCTATGGTTACGGCTATGGAACGTATTCAAATGGATATCATGAAGAGGATAAACCAAAATCTATATTTAAAAAAGTAGTAGATAAATTTCGTAAAAAAACGACTTAAGAACGTATTTTTAAAAATTAAGAAAAGATGAAAGAAGAGACAAAAAGTACACTTTTAATAACTGGTGGAGCTGGGTTTATAGGGTCTAATCTTTGTGAATATTTTTTATCTAAAGGGCATAGAGTTATTTGTTTTGATAATTTTTCGACTGGATACAGACATAATTTAAAGGACTTCATCAATAATGTTAACTTTCGTTTAATAGAAGGTGATATTCGTAATGCAACTGATTGTCATAATGCAGTAAAAGGTGTCGATTATGTTTTGCATCAGGCTGCTTTGGGTTCTGTACCGCGTTCTATAATTGATCCAATTACTACGAATGAAGTAAATGTTTCGGGTTTTTTGAACATGCTTGTCGCTTCTCGTGATGCCAAGGTAAAACGATTTATTTACGCCGCAAGTTCTTCTACTTATGGGGATTCTATGGGGTTGCCAAAGGTAGAAGAGGTGATTGGAAAACCACTTTCGCCTTATGCAATAACAAAGTATGTTAACGAGCTGTATGCTGAAATATTCAGCAGAACCTATGGTTTGGAAACAATAGGATTGCGTTATTTTAATGTTTTTGGAAGGAAACAAGATCCTAATGGATCTTATGCTGCTGTTATTCCAAAATTTGTAATGCAACTTATGCAATTGGAAAGTCCAAAAATAAATGGTGATGGGAACTTTTCTCGGGATTTCACTTATATTGATAATGTGATTCAAATGAATGAGTTGGCCATGCTTACAAAAAATCCAGATGCTGTAAATACCGTTTATAATACTGCTTATGGGGATAGAAATACATTGAATAATTTAATTGATTATTTAAAGGAATTTTTATCGGTATATGATAAAAGAATTGCTAATGTTACAGTAGAATATGGGCCTAATAGAGTTGGAGATATTCCACATTCTTTAGCAAGCATTGATAAGGCCAAAGCATTATTAGGGTATAATCCACAATATTCTATGCAAGAAGGATTGAAACAAGCTGTAAGTTGGTATTGGGAGAATCTTAAATAAATATTTTTAGAAAAATGTAGTCAATTAAATATATTATAAATTAAAAAAAATATAAAATGAAAATTACAAAAATTTGTTGCATTGGAGCTGGATATGTTGGAGGCCCTACTATGGCAGTAATTGCTCAAAAATGCCCACACATACAAGTAACGGTTGTTGACTTAAACGAAGAAAGAATTGCTGCATGGAATGATGAAAATGTGGATAATATTCCAATTTATGAACCAGGACTTTCTGAAGTTGTTGCTGTGGCAAGAGGGAGAAACTTGTTTTTTTCTACTGATGTAGAAAAAGCGATTGACGAGGCTCAAATTATCTTCATATCCGTAAATACGCCTACTAAAACTTATGGAAAAGGGAAAGGAATGGCAGCTGATTTGAAATATATTGAATTATGTGCGAGACAAATAGCCAGAATATCAAAAGATAATAAAATAGTTGTTGAAAAATCGACTCTTCCGGTAAGAACAGCCGAGGCAATTAAAAGTATCTTGGATAATACCGGAAATGGTGTTCAGTTTCAAATTCTTTCAAATCCTGAGTTTTTGGCTGAAGGAACTGCAGTTCAGGATTTATTGAATCCAGATAGAATATTAATCGGTGGAGATCCTTCTGATGATGGTCAAAAAGCGATACAAGCACTTGTTGACGTTTATTCGAATTGGGTTGCTGCAGATAAAATAGTAACTACTAATGTATGGTCATCAGAATTATCAAAACTGACTGCTAATGCCTTTTTAGCACAACGGATTTCTTCAATTAATGCCATGTCAGAACTTTGTGAAAAAACGGGTGCTGATGTGAATGAAGTTGCCAGAGCTATCGGAATGGATAGCAGAATAGGGTCAAAATTCTTGAAAGCTTCCGTTGGTTTTGGAGGGTCTTGTTTTCAAAAAGACATATTAAACTTGGTTTATATTGCAAAATCCTACGGATTGAATGAAGTCGCTGATTATTGGGAACAAGTAATTATATTGAATGATCATCAAAAAAGACGTTTCTCTAATAATATTGTTCAAACACTTTATAATACGGTTTCTGATAAAAAAATAACTTTTCTGGGTTGGGCTTTCAAAAAAGACACTAATGATACTAGAGAATCAGCAGCTATTTATGTTGCAGATGATTTGATTAATGAAAATGCCAAAATTGCAGTTTATGATCCAAAAGTTTCCAGAAAAAAAGTTCTCGCTGATTTAGATTATTTAGATACTAGAGCTGCTTCAAAGAATGAAACTAGTATACTTTCTTTTGAGAGCCCTTATGAAGCTTGCGCCGGTGCCCACGCAATAGCTATACTTACTGAATGGAATGAATTTGTACAGTATGACTGGCAAAAAATTTATGACTCCATGCAAAAACCAGCATTTGTATTTGATGGAAGAAATATACTGGATGGTCCAACTCTGGAAGCGATTGGTTTTGTTTATCAGTCAATTGGGTCTTAGTCTAATTTTATGTAAAGTATGGATTGCGATTACACAGTTTAATAGTTGTTCTCTAAAATACTAAAGATAACCCGTTGGGTGTAATTAGTTTTTGATGATAATTTTCATCAGTTCGAGGCCTGTTTTTTATTCTAAAAAAGCAATATAAAATCAAGTTATAGCGATTTAGTTGTTCGGGTTAATTTTTTGAAAATGCAAACAGTCTTTTAAGAAAATTTGTATCGAGAATTAGAAAAATCAGTGTTAAAAACGGTTCTCGATACACGTCACTAGTAGCGCTAAGCTTTGTTCCGTTTTACAACACAAAAAAACTCGAACTGACGTTTTTGATAATTGCCTCAAGGGGCTAAACGTATTCAATTCTTGCTTGGTAGGTTTAGTTATAACCATTAAAAATTGGTAATCAGAGTTGATAAAGGAGTAGCGCATAATAAATAAATAAAGATTCGTATTTTTATTTTAAAAACAAAACCTAAGATGAATTGGTATGTAGTGTATACAAAACCTAAATGGGAGAAAAAAGTAGCGGAACAATTGAGGAATATTGGAATCGAATGTTATTGCCCCTTGATTACACAAGTCCGTCAATGGTCTGATAGAAAAAAGAAGGTTGAAGTGCCACTTTTTAATTCTTATGTTTTCGTTCAATTGCCAGAAGCTTCCAGGAATTTAGTATTTCAGTCATCTGGAGCCGTACGATATTTATTTTGGTTAGGAAAACCGGCAATTGTGAGGGATGAAGAAATCAATATTATTAAAAAAGGCCTTGACAGTTCTATTGATTGTGAAATTTCGTTAGTTCCATTTCAAGTTGGTGATAAGATTGAACTGGATTCAGGACCATTTTCAAATCAAACTGCAATAGTTCAAGAGGTAAATAATACCCACTATATTTTAGTATTGGAATCACTAGGATGTGTTTTGAAAATGAAATTTAAGTAGAAATGCAAATGGAGTTATTTTTATAGTAAGCAGTGCGTCATTTTTGATTTTTTTCGTATAATTATAACTATTGATTTAAATTGTAAAAAAGGCATCGGTGTATTATACATTTATAGATTTGGTGTATTAGTTTCTGAAGAATCAATATAATTGTTTAAAAAAATGCTCTAGTAATATAAGTATATGTTATTTTGAGCATTTTTTTATTGTATTTAAAACTCAGTTTGTCTTCATTAAAATTATTTAGAATTATTTTTTTTAAACAATTTTTTGTCTGAAATGAGCTGTTGTTAGTTATTTCTTTTGTATTGGTTTACAGAATGTTATGTTTTTTTTAAAGAAAAGTTAATAATTTCACAACATAGAGTTCTTACAATTCAGTGAAAATATTGGTTTATATTTTTATATTTGTACGGAAATAACAGCGCGCTTCCTGCTCAAATGTGTGAGTAGGAAGCGCGAAGCGGTACATTGAAATTGACATTTGTGAATTAGTTTTTTCTAAAAATGAGCTCAAATATAAAAATAGCGGTAATTGGTCTTGGGTATGTTGGGTTGCCATTAGCGCGGTTATTTGCAACAAAATATGCGGTTGTTGGGTTTGACATCAATGCATCCAGAGTTGCTTCATTGCAATCTGGTACCGATACTACTTTTGAAGTTTCCGATGCTGTATTGCAAAAAGTACTTCTTCAAAAAAACAATGCTAGTATAGGTTTATATTGCTCTACAATTCCAGAAGATATTGCAACTTGTAGTTATTATATCGTAACTGTACCTACGCCTGTTGATAAAAACAACAGACCGGATCTGACTCCTTTATACAAATCAAGTGAAACGGTAGGGAAATTATTGAAAAAGGGAGATGTTGTCATTTATGAATCGACAGTTTATCCAGGAGTTACAGAAGAAGAGTGTGTGCCTGTTTTGGAAAGCGTTTCGGGTTTACAATTCAATGTTGATTTCTTTGTGGGCTATTCTCCTGAAAGAATTAATCCAGGCGATAAAGAGCATACCGTTGATAAAATATTAAAAGTGACTTCTGGTTCTACACCAGAAACTGCTCAAAAAGTAAATAAATTGTATCAGTCTGTGATTACAGCCGGTACTCATTTGGCACCAACAATAAAAGTAGCCGAGGCAGCCAAAGTAATTGAAAACTCACAGCGTGATATTAATATTGCTTTTGTGAATGAGTTGTCCAAAATTTTCAACTTAATAAACATTGACACACAGGCTGTTTTAGAAGCGGCCGGAACCAAATGGAATTTTCTTCCTTTCAAACCTGGTTTGGTAGGAGGACATTGTATTGGTGTAGATCCTTATTATTTAGCTCAAAAAGCGCAGGAAATGGGGTATCATCCAGAGATTATTTTAGCCGGAAGGCGCCTAAATGATAGTATGGGGGAATACGTAGCTTCTCAAATTGTAAAACTGATGATTAAGAAAGGGATTTCTGTAAATGGAGCAACACTCTTGATGCTTGGAATCACTTTCAAGGAAAACTGCCCTGATGTTCGCAATACAAAGATTGTAGATGTTATTGCCGCTTTAACGGATTATGGCATTACGGTGACAATATATGATTCATTGGCTGATCCTGATGCTGTAAAAAAAGAATATAAACTAACTACCTTAAATACATTGCCCAATACTACGTTTGATGCCATTGTTTTGGGGGTTGCGCATACAGACTTTTTAAATTTGGACTTTTCAAGATTACAAAATTCAAATAGTATTTTGTATGATGTAAAAGGAGTTTTGGGAAGAGCTGTTGATGGTAGATTGTAAAAATTGTATAGCAATCATCATTTTCCGTCCATCGAAAAGCGTCCATCGAATAACGAACATCGGTTTCTCGTCCATCGTCTTTCGTTTTCCCGTCCATCGAAAAGCGAACATCGGTTAACGGACATCGAATAACGGTCAACGGTTAACGAACATCGGTCAACGAAAATCGTCCATCGGTCAACGGACATCGAATAACGGTCAACGAAAATCGTCCATCGTCTTTCGTTTTCCCGTCCATCGAAAAGTGAACATCGGTCAACGAAAATCGTCCATCGTCTTTCGTTTTCTCGTCCATCGAAAAGCGAACATCGGTCAACGAAAATCGTCCATCGTCTTTCGTTTTCCCGTCCATCGAAAAGTGAACATCGTCCATCGGTGAACGGACATCGAACAACGGTCAACGGACATCGAATAACGGTCAACGAAAATCGTCCATCGTCTTTCGTTTTCCCGTCCATCGAAAAGCGAACATCGTCCATCGGTCAACGAAAATCGTCCATCGTCTTTCGTTTTCTCGTCCATCGAAAAGCGAACATCGGTCAACGAACAACGGTCAACGGACATCGAATAACGGTCAACGAAAATCGTCCATCGTCTTTCGTTTTCCCGTCCATCGAAAATCGTTCATCGGTCAACGGACATCGAACAACGGTCAACGGACATCGAATAACGGTTAACGAACATCGTCCATCGAAAAGCGAACATCGGTTAACGGACATTGAATAACGAATAACGGTAAACGGACATCGAATAACGAACATCGGTAAACGAATAAAAAATAAAACATGGAAAACAAAAAATCAATTACACACGTCATTCTTACTGGAGGAGTAGGTAGTAGGTTATGGCCTTTATCACGAAAAAGTCAACCAAAACAATACCTGGATATATTTGACGGTAAATCTTTATTTGAAATGACTGTGGATCGGAACCGTAATATTGCTGATAAAGTGATGGTTGTCGGTAATATTGATAACTGTCATTTGAGTAGAAATGTTTTAGAAAAATCAAGTACACAATATATTGATATAATTGAATCAACTCCACGAAATACGGCTGCTGCTATTGCGTTTGCTGCTTTTGCTTCGCAACCGGATGATATATTAATTGTTACTCCATCAGATCATATTATTGATGATGTGGTCCCTTATGAAAAAGCAATTAATGAAGCGGTTGAGAAAGCATTAAATGGGTTTATCGTTACTTTTGGAATAGTACCTACAAAACCAGAAATTGGATACGGGTATATCGAGCGTAAAGGAGATGATGTAGTTTCTTTTAGAGAAAAACCCAACCAGGTTACTGCAGCTGCTTTTATAGCAAAAGGTAATTTTTTGTGGAATAGTGGGATGTTTTGTTTTAAAGCCAGTGTTTTATTGGAAGAGCTAAAATCTTTTCATCCTGAAGTATATGAAAAGTCAAGAATAGCATGGGAAAATAATACAGCAGGAAATTTAGATTTAGATTTATCTCTTGATATTCCTTCTATCAGCATTGATTATGCAGTAATGGAGCGAAGTAAAAAAATTAAAGTGGTTACGTCTCAATTTGCTTGGTCTGATTTGGGTTCTTTTGAATCGGTTTACGATTATTTATTGACTATTGGGCACAAAGTTGACGAAAACGGAAATATGGTGATTGGAACCGATAATTATACTGCTTTCATCGGGGTAAAAGATACCATATTCGTTTATACTCCTACTGCTAATTTAATTTTGAAAAAAGAGTTTTCACAAGATGTGAAAAGTGTGTATAGTGCATTAGAAAGAGCCAATTCTGATTTATTGAATTAATAAAATTGTGAGTAAAGGCACCAAAATATATATAGCAGGACACAATGGTATGGTGGGAAGCGCCATCTGGCGAATGCTTACTGAAAAAGGCTATACTAACTTGATTGGAGTTTCCAGTAAGGAGTTGGACCTGAGGAAGCAACAGGAAGTTGCCGCTTTCATGGCCAATGAAAAACCGGAAGTTATTATTGATGCTGCTGCAAAAGTGGGCGGGATATTAGCGAACAATGATTTTCCATATCAATTTATTATGGAAAACATGCAAATACAGAATAATCTAATCGACACAGCATTGCAATCTGGTGTGGAGAAATTTATTTTTTTAGGAAGTTCTTGTATTTATCCAAAACGGGCACCACAACCTTTAAAAGAAGAGTATTTGTTAACAGATACTTTGGAGCCAACCAATGAATGGTACGCTATTGCAAAAATTACTGGAGTGAAAACCTGTCAGGCAATCAGAAAGCAATTTGGAAAGGATTATGTGAGTTTGATGCCTACAAATCTTTATGGTACTCATGATAATTTTGATTTGAATACGTCACATGTTTTACCGGCTATGATACGTAAATTTCATGAGGCTAAAATAAATAATAATGCTCCGGTTACCCTTTGGGGAAGCGGGACACCTATGAGGGAATTTCTGTTTGTGGATGATATGGCACAATCTGTTGTGTTTGCTTTAGAAAACAAACTGCCGGATTATTTATATAACATAGGTACGGGTGAGGATTTAACCATTAAGCAATTGTCAGAAACCATCCAAAAAATTATTGGGCATCAAGGGGAAATTATTTGGGATAGCAGCAAACCGGACGGGACTCCAAGAAAATTAATGGATATTTCCAAAATGCATGCTTTGGGATGGAAACATCAAGTACAATTAGAGGAAGGAATACAAAAGACCTACAGTTGGTTTTTAGAGAACATTGACCAGTTTAAGCAAATGAAGATGTAAATTCGGCCATCGTTGACCGTCCATCGTTGAAGAAAAAGCGAAAAACGATTCTCGTATTTCGAACAAACAACGAACAAACAACGAACAAGAAACAACGAACAACGAATAACGAATATGAGTGCAGTACAAAAAACAGCATTTATTACTGGGGTAACAGGACAAGACGGGGCTTACCTAAGTGAGTTTTTATTAAAAAAAGGATACATCGTCCACGGATTAAAAAGACGTTCGTCTTTATTTAATACGGATCGTATTGACCATTTGTACCAAGATCCACATGTAGATCATCGAAACTTCTTTTTACATTACGGTGACATGACGGATAGTACTAATTTGATTAGTCTGATTAAAGAAATCCAGCCCGATGAAATTTATAATTTAGCTGCAATGAGTCATGTGGCTGTTTCTTTTGAAACACCTGAATATACTGGGAATGCGGATGGATTGGGAACTTTGCGTATCCTTGATGCCGTTCGTTTATTAGGGTTAGAAAAAAAGACCCGTATTTATCAAGCTTCCACTTCGGAGTTGTATGGTAAAGTACAAGAAGTACCACAATCAGAAACAACACCATTTTACCCTCGTTCGCCTTATGCTGTGGCTAAAATGTACGCTTTTTGGATTACAGTAAACTATAGAGAAGCGTATGGCATGTATGCCTGTAATGGTATTTTGTTTAATCATGAATCTCCTATTCGTGGGGAAACTTTCGTAACGCGTAAAATTACAAGAGCGACTTCTAGAATTGCATTGGCTTTACAAGATAAATTGTATTTAGGAAACTTAGATGCTAAAAGAGATTGGGGACATGCCAAAGATTACGTTCGCATGATGTGGATGATTTTGCAGGCTGATGAAGCAGAGGATTGGGTCATTGCTACAGGAAAAACGACTCCAGTGAGAGATTTTGTTCGAATGAGTTTTGCAGAAGTAGGCATTGAGTTAGAATTTGTAGGAGAAGGGGTTGAAGAAAAAGGCTATATTAAATCGTGTAGCAATCCAGCATTCCAACTGGAGATTGGAAAAGAAGTATTAGCAGTTGATCCTAAATATTTTAGACCGACCGAAGTTGATTTGTTGATTGGTGATCCAACCAAAGCGAAAACAAAACTAGGCTGGGAATGCAAATATGATTTACCAGCCTTGGTAAAAGATATGATGCAGTCAGACTTGAAATTGATGCGAAAAGAACAATACCTAAAAGATGGCGGGTACGCTACATTGAATTATTTTGAATAAAGCCTTAAAGATTAAATCAAGTTTCAGTATAACGCAGCATAAACGATATAAAAAATAATGACTAATTCAGGAAATAACAAACGAATTGCCAAAAATACATTCATTCTCTACATCAGAATGTTTTTTACAATGGGGGTAAGTTTATATACTTCGAGAGTAGTTTTAAATACATTAGGAGTACAAGATTATGGGGTTTATAGTATTGTAGGTGGAATTGTCACTTTGTTTAGCTTCTTCAATAGCGCCATGACTTCGGCAACCCAACGATTTTTGGCTTTTGATATAGGAAAAAATGATTTGGAACAATTAAAAAAAACCTTTAATGCCACACTTAATATTCATATTTCGATAGCTATTTTGGTATTAGTGTTAGCAGAGACAATAGGGTTGTGGTTTGTAAATCATAAATTAAATTTGCCTCTAGATAGGATGGTAGCAGTTAATTGGGTGTATCAGTTTTCTGTTTTTACTTTTCTTTTGGGAATCATACAAGTTCCCTATGATGCTTTGATTGTAGCCAGAGAAAAGATGGATATTTATGCCTATATGGCCATTGTAGAGGTGTTTTTGAAATTAATAATCGTTTATCTTTTGGTTGTGTTTTCTTATGATAAATTAATACTTTATGCTGGTTTATTGTTTCTGATATCTTTTATTGTAAGGACAGGACATAAACAGTATTGCAAGTGGCAATATGAAGAGAGTAAATACCAATTTTATTATGACAAATCTTTCTACAAAGTTTTATTGTCCTATTCAGGTTGGAATTTGTTTGGGAATATAGCAGGAGTAGCCCGGGGACAAGGTTTAAATATATTATTGAATCTTTTTTTCGGAACTGTTTTAAATGCTGCTTACGGAATTAGTATGCAAGTACAAACAACAGTGCAAGGTTTTGTGTCTAATTTTCAAATGGCTATAAATCCTCAAATCATTAAACAGTATGCAGCAGGAAATAGACAACAATGTTTAAAGTTGATTTTTCAGAGTGCTAAATTTTCTTACTTTTTAATGTTTATTATTGCCTGTCCCATTCTTTTTAATATTAATTTTATTTTAGAATTATGGTTAAAAAATCCACCGAAATACACTTCTGTTTTCGTGACTTTAAGTATAATTAGTATATTGATAGAATGCATTTCGGGACCTCTTATGATTGGTGCTCAGCTAACAGGTGATATAAAATGGTATCAGATAACAATGGGGTCATTTGTATTTTTATGTTTGCCAATATCTTATTTACTCTTAAGATGTTATAGCAATCCCTCAATAATTTTTATTGTAATTATTACAGTAAATGCGATTTCATTATTATGGAGATTATTATTTTTGAAAAAAATGATAAATCTAGATGTTAAATCGTTCTCATTAAAAGTGTTATCAAAAATAATTGTAGTGACTGCGATTGCAGTATTAGCTTTTCATTTTATGAATATTTCAATCCAAAATTCTTATTTAGATTTTTTTGTAAAATCAATAACTTTAACAATTATAAATTTAATTTCAATTTATTTTATAGGTTTAGATAATAGTGAAAAAACCTTAATAACATCATTTATAAAAACTAAAATTAAATGAATTTTACAATTTCAAAACAGAAATTATTAATTATTCTAATTGTTTCTATTGCCTTAAATCTATTGGTTTTTATAATTGATACTTTCCCATTTATATATCCAAAACTCGAAAATTTTCAAGATAATAACACAATTCTTGGTGTTAGTAATCCTGAGGAACAAATTGCAAGTAAATCCCTTGAAATTGCTAAATCTAATATTTTAGTTATGGGTGCTGAACATAAAGGTTTTACAGAGACGATATTTAATTTGAGACGAGGTGATTATCATTCGGGTGATTGGAAAACATATAATTACCCAAAGGCCTTTTTATATTATGGATTGTCTGAATATTTTATTGAGAAAGGTAATCGAAAATCATTAAACGAATTTAAAATTATATTCGATAAATTAATTGACAATCAAGGTAATCCAATATTTGATTTTGATAAAGTTGATCAAGTCCCTTTTGGATCGGCAGCGCTAAATTTATACAAATTTTATAAAGAAGATAAATATTTAAATTTTTCGAATTTGGTTTATAAAAAATTATTATCAATGTCCGATAAAAATGGTATTATAATGTATCGAAAAGAATTAGATTTTCAACTTGATGATGTATTGGGAATGGTCGTTCCTTTTTTAATGGAATATGATAAAATTAAACATGATGGTAAGTCGGTAAGCATAGCAAAAAAACAATTGGATTTTTATATTAAATATGGTGTTGACAAAGAAACATTTTTACCAACTCATGGTATAGTGTTGAAATCCAAAATAAAAATAGGTCCTACTAACTGGGGTAGGGGGATTGGGTGGTATTTGTTAGCTTTGTCAAAATACTCTACAATCACGGGTGAATATAAGAAAGAGTTAACAGGCCTATTAAGTAGTTTGGATTCCTTGAAAACAAAAGAAGGTTTTTGGACTCAATTTCCGGGTAGTTCAAATAATTTTGATGCGTCACCAACAGCAATGTTTATGTACAGCATTAGTTTGACAAATAAAAATATTTATAAAAAGGCTGATGTTTTGAAGAAACTTGGAATATATATATCTAAAGAAGGTTTAATTAAATTTACGTCTGGAGATACTCATGGCATTAATGATTATTCTAAATCATTTGGTTATAGCGAGTTCTCACAAGGAATGCTATTATTATTGTTGAGTAATATTCAGTAATAAAAAATGGTAATAATTACAATATTAACTTAAAAAGTTAATTAAAAATTAAAAATAAATTTCAAATATTAGAATATCAATAATTTATAAATAAAAGCTCAAAACTCTACCTTAAAAGCATTGATTAAATATAAAAAAATGAAAATCGCAATTTTAACACAACCTCTTGCGCATAATTATGGAGGTATTCTTCAGGCTTATGCATTACAAAAAATTCTAAAAGATTTAGGTCACGAAGTGATCACCATAGATAGGCAAAACAAAAAAGATATTCTAAAAACATTACGTTATTTTAAAAATGCTACATACGATAGGATTGTAAATAAACGAAAACCTTTCTTTTCAAAAAGACAAATTGACTATGTTTATAAAAATACAATACAATTTATTCATAGTAATATTAATAGGTCGGAATATATTGATAATACACTAGATTTAAAAAGTCATTTTCATAAGAATAATTATGATGCTATAATTGTAGGTAGTGATCAAACATGGAGACCCATATATTCCCCAAATATCTATAATTATTTTTTCGATTTTTTGCAAGATAATGCCAAAATAAGAAAGATCTCTTATGCCGCATCGTTTGGAACTGACAAATGGGAATTTTCAGATATTGAAACTGAAAAGTGCAAACATTTAATCCAACAATTTGATGCAATTTCAGTAAGAGAGTACTCAGGAGTTGATCTTTGCAAGCAATATTTTAATTCTAGTGCTCAAGTTGTTTTAGACCCAACTCTATTGTTAAAAAAAGAAGATTATATAAAAGTTATTGATTCTTCCAGAAGGGATTTAAAGCCGGTAAATGGGATTTTTACTTATATTTTGGACAAAACGGCGAATAAGACCACATTGATTAAGAACGCCTCATCATTGCTTGGTTTACCTGTGTTTTCAAATCAACCAAAAGAAGTGTATGGCAAGTCAAGTTGTATGGAAGTAGAAAACTATCTATATCCTCCCGTTGAAGGCTGGTTAAATTCATTTTTAAAAGCTGATTTTGTTATTGCTGACTCATTTCATGGAATTATTTTTTCAATTATATTTAATAAAAATTTTATTGCTATTGGAAATAAAGAACGAGGATTATCGAGGTTCAATAGTTTATTGAAGCTTTTCGATTTAGAACACCGATTGATTGACGAAGAAGGAGAGCTTGCTGAAAACCTTTTGTATGACGAAATCGATTATGTAAAAGTTAATAGTGTTTTGGATAAGTGGAGAAATGAGTCTGTCGATTTTCTGAAAAATAATTTATAACATATTGATTTAAATTTATAGTTTCGATTTATAATTGGAAAAATTAGTTAACATCCCTATCTATAATTCGGTTTGTAGAATAATACATTTTTTGGATATTTAATCGACACTATAAAATGGTTTTTAAGTTAAATAATACGTATGGTAATTTCTAATTATAAATATAAATATTGGTTTTATAGTATTATTATTTGTACCCTTTTTTTTGGTACTAATGTTTTGTATGTTTTAGGGTGGATGACGGGAACATCTAACGTGTCTTCTTATCAGTTACTTTTGCCACAGTTTTACCTTGCGGTTCTTCTTATATTTTTTATGAATAAGAAGAATGTTCTTCGAAAAAGTAGAGAAGAGTTGATTGTGGTAGTTGTATTATGCTGTATGGTGTTATTCATGGTTATACTGGGTAACACCGGGTCTATGTCGAGCATTCCAAATGGATTATTGCTTCCTGTATTGATATCTATAATTATAAAACATATGCCTAGGTCCATTACGAAAAACCTAAGGTCGTTGCTTTTATTTTTTCTTATTTGTAATAGTGCAATGGCCATATTAGAGAGAGTTTTGAATTTTAATTTTTTTCCTTTTACTGGAAGTTATATTATTACAGATTGGGTATCAGAAGATACTAGCTTTAGAAGTACTGCCTTTCAAAATCATCCATTAAATAACGCATTAATGACCTCAATTTTAATGTCATTCGTCTTAATAGACGCTGAAATTTCTATTTGGAAAAAATATGCATATCTATTGAGTGGATTTCTGTCTTTGTTATGTTTTAATACACGTAGCTCCATAGTTTTATGGGCGATAGTTTTAGTGTGTTATTTTGTGCTGAATTTGTCAAGTAGAAAGACGAGCATGAAACAGATTAAGCCGTTAATTATTATTGCTTTTTCTTTGGTAATTATGACTATTTTTTATTTTTTTATAACTTTAAATTGGGGCGATAGATTATTGAATATTGATGTGACATCTGACAAAAGTGCATTAGCAAGATTTGAAATTTGGTCTATATTTGATCATTACAGTATTATGGATTTTCTCTTTGGTATGTCATCTGATGAATACAATAATATTCTTTCAATAATGAGTTTCGGGCATGTTGAGAATTACTGGATTATTTTCGTAATTAGATATGGTCTTATATTTACCTTTCTTTTTACTTTTGCTTATTTTAAGTTATTTAAGTCATTACTGAGTTTTTATAGGACTCGAGATGTTATTTTCATTTCGATTATTTTTCTTTTTCTTAGTTCAACAAATAATTCGTTGGCATTTAATGACCAAGTTTTGAGTGTTTTTTTACTTTGCTGCTATGCATTTATGCCCTATTTAAGTAGTAGGTATGCATATAATAAATAAATTTGATAATATGAAAGCAAAAGAGGATTTTATCTTCTCATTTATAATTCCAGTTTACAATGCTGAATGTTTTATTTCACAATGTGTTGACTCAATTATCGACAGTAATACAGTAGGAGTTACGATAGAAATTATTCTGGTTAATGATGGGTCAACGGATGGGAGTAATGATATTTTAATGAAATATTTTAAAAAATTTTCTTTTGTAAAGGTTTTTACGAAGGAAAATGGAGGGGTGTCTTCTGCAAGGAATCGTGGATTAGAAGAAGCAAGTGGAGAGTATATTTGTTTTGTTGATTGTGATGATATGGTTAGTTCTAATTACATTAGTAATCTGATTATGTACGGTATTGTAAGTAAACCAGATGTAATACAAATTGGCTTTACAAGAGAGTCAAATACTCGCAGCTATAATGTAAGTCCAAAGAGAAATAGAAGATATGAGAATTTAAATGATTTTTTTAGGAAGGAGTCATATACACACGCAGTTTGGTCGTATGTATTCAAACGTAGTTTAATAGTCGATAATAATATCGTGTTCGACAATAAATTGCATTACTCTGAGGATCAAGATTTTATAATAAAAGTATTTGCTAATTCAAAAAATGTCTTTACGAATAAGGGAGTTTTGTATTTTTATAAAGATATAGCTTCCTCTGCGGTTAATAAAAGTGTTACTCGAGAAAGAGCATTAGCTCAGCTAAAGGTAATATTGAATCTTGTATCAACCGTTCCTATATTATATAAATATCACAGGCAGGTGGTTAGTGATTTGTTAGATGACTATTTTATATATAGCGGAAAAGTACAAGGTTTTCCTTATCAGGATGTACTTAAAGAATATAAGCTTTTTGCTGGGTTTGTAGAAAAGAAAAATTTTGTTAATTTTCCTTATTTTAAAATGTATATGCCTCTTTATTTTGGTAGGCTATACTTTATAAGCGTTAGTCCGTGCATAAGGATAAAAAAAAGCTTTTTGAGGCTTTACAAAAAATGTTTATACTAAAATAATAATAATTTAACGTCAACAGTGGCGTTGCAATAATGGCTTCAAATGAAAATACTTCATATACTGAACGGTACTGATATAGGTGGCATAGAAAGATTTGTTTATTATTTAGCAAAGGCTCAGTCTAAAAACAAATCTTTAGAAGTAGGAGTGTTTTTTTGTAAAAAAGAAGGTGAATTAATATCTTTGTTTTTAGACATTGACATAAAAAGGTATTTTATAGATATAGATGCATTTGATTTAAATTTAGTTAAATATACAAAGATGAATTCAATTGCAAAGCACTATGATGTTGTACACATACACTCTTTTAGACCTATAAGAGATTTATTGTTTTATTTTAATAGTAACAAGGTAATATTTACTAATCATAGTGTACTTGGTTTTGGTAGAGCTGTAAAAAGAACAGATTTTTTAAAATGGAGTTTGTTTAAATTTTTTTCGAATCGTAAAAAAATTTTTTTAACGTTTAATTCAAAGTATACCGAAGATTTCTGGAGAAAGAGAGGGGTTAAAAATGAAAACTCTTCAATTATCTACAATGGAGTCAGTTTTAGAGATGTAAAGAATAGGGATTTAAGAAGTGTTTTAAATTTGAATGATAAATTTATTATAGGTACTTCAAGTAGATTAATTGAATGGAAAAGAATTGATTTACTTATTAAGGCATTTTGTGTTTTTCAGCATAATAAAAAAAGTGCTTTTCTACTTATTGTTGGTGATGGTAATGAAAAAGGGCGGCTTCAGGAATTAGTAAAATCGTTAGGCATGAGTGAAAAAGTATTATTTACTGGTAATGTAATTAATGTTGAAGACTACCAATTTATGATGGATGTTTGTGTTTTTCCGTCAACGACAGAAGCTTTTGGTCTTGTTGCAATAGAATGTATGGAGTACGGAAAGCCTGTGTTGGTTATGGCGGATGGTGGCGGAATTACTGAAGTTGTAGAGAAATTAGATGAATCAAACGTTTGTGATGATATGGATTCTTTAATTGAAAACCTCGAAAGATATTTTAATAATCAAGATTTATTAAAAGGTAAATATTTTGAAGAAAGAGTTGCTTTTTCTAAAGAGTTTGACATGAATTTAAAAGAAAATGAATTCTTTGATGTTTACAAGTTAATGTTATGTAATAAAAAGTAGTATTATTTACACTTTAGTAAAGGCTTTTTACTATTTATTTGTTTCTAATGAAAAATAAATGTTAAACCCTTATTTATGTATTTATTTGTTAGTTTTTATTAAGTCATTGTAATACGTATATTTTTAGTCTTAATTAGTGAATTTTAAAAAAAAAGTAATGATGAAAATAAAGTATTCAATAGTTGTTCCTCATAAAAATTCGTTTGACTTATTATTAAAGCTTTTGAAGTCAATTCCTGAACAATCTGATTTTGAGGTAATTATTGTAGATGATAATAGTAATTATTCTGAAAAAGAGAAAATTAACAGTCATTCCTTTAATGATAACGTTATTGTTATTTTTAATTCAGATTCTGGAGGGGCTGGTAAAGCTAGAAATTTAGCGTTAGAGAGAGCTTCGGGTAAATGGGTGATTTTTGCTGATGCGGATGATTATTTCTCAGAGAATATGGAAATATTATTGGATGATTATTTTGAAGCCAAAGAAGATATTATCTATTTTGGTACATCTAGTGTTTTTGCCGATACTAACCAAATTGCGAGTCGACATGTTCGGTATATGAATTTGGTGAGTGATTATTTGAAAAATATTAATGACGAAGATGCTTTAAGATACTATTTCACGCCTCCTTGGGGTAAAATGATTCGTAGAGAACTTATTGAAAGTAACAATATTCGTTTTGAAGAAATTTTAGCATCTAATGATATTTATTTCTCGTTAAAATCTGCTTTTCATGCTAAATCTATAACGGCTACTCTTGAAATATTATATATTATAACTGTATCGCATGGTAGTTTAACAAATTCTTTTAGTAAAAGCCATTTTGATGCTAGATTTAATGCAGCATTACGAGCAAATAAGTTTTTATGTATTATAAATAAAAAAAAATATCAACAATCTGTTTTATATTTTTTAGCAAAATCGTATAAGTTGGGAATGAAATATGTTCTTTATGTATTATTAGAATTAATAAAGCATCGTTCAAATTTATTTATAGGATTAGATAAAGTACTTAAATATAAAAAAGTATTAAATGAAAGAGAAAATGCTAAATATTTGATAAAGAAGGTAGGTTGATTAATTTAACAAAAATATGAAAAAAATAAATATTCTTAATATTAATTTACATTCTTTAAAGCTTTCAGAATTATTAAATAATTTAAAAAAAGGTATTATAATTACCCCCAATGTTGATCATCTGGTTAAATTGCAAAAAGACCGCGAATTTTATGAAATCTATCAAAAAGCAGATTGGGTAATATGTGACAGTAATATACTAGCTTTAGGTGCAAAATTTTTAGGAAACCCCATTAAAGAAGTAATTCCTGGATCTTCATTATTACCTGCTTACTGTGAATTTCATAAAAATAATAATGATGTAAAGATTTTTCTTTTAGGTGCGAAAACTGGAGTAGCAGATTTAGCAATGAATAAAATTAATTTTCGCACTGGTAGGGATGTGGTTGTAGGGGCTCACTCTCCTTCTTTTGGTTTTGAAAAAAATGAAACGGAATGTGAAAGAATTATTGATTTAATTAACAAAACTGACGCTACAGTATTAGTTGTAGGAGTAGGAGCGCCTAAGCAAGAAAAATGGATATATAAATACAAAGATAGATTCCAAAATATCAAATTGTTTATGGCTTTAGGTGCTACCATAGATTTTGAAGCAGGTAGAGTTAAACGTGCTCCCAAAATATTTCAAAAGACAGGGATGGAATGGTTGTATAGACTGTTACAGGAACCTAAACGTTTGTGGAAAAGGTATTTAATTGATGATTTGCCTTTTTTTTATTTTATTTTAAAACAAAAAATAGGTATTTATAAAAACCCCTTCCAATAGAATGTTATTGTTAGCTTTTATTTTGTAAAGTTCAACATTTTTTTAACATAAATTACATAATGGTTTATAATTAGTATCAAAAATAGTGTTTATTTTAATTAATTTAGATAGTTACTCCATAAGTGATTTCGTACAAAAGAAAGAATGCATATAATAGATGGATATGTCTGGGTAATTTTGTGCTGTTTTTACTAATTACCATATCTATTTTTTATTTTTCATGGATTCCGGATAACAAATTAGCATCAGAGACTTATTTGCCTTTATGGCTTCTTAATTGGAGTAATACTTATTTCAATCTTCGTACTGCGGTTCCCTTTGTTATATTTGGTTTTTTTTTGGAAGCTTTATTTTCTTTAAAGAATAAATTGCAAAAAAATAAAAACAGGTTTGGTTTTTGGTTCAGGAATTCGGCTGTAGTATTGGTTGTAGTTTGTCTTGCCGAAGGCGGTCAATTTTTTATCAGTAAGAGGCATCCTGATATAATGGATGTTATGTTTGGTATCATAGGAAGCCAAATTGGTTTTGTTGCCTTCTATATTTTAAAAAGATTTAAAGCGAATTTAGTAGAAAAAAAATAGGACCCTTTTTGTTTGTAGTTAACTATTGTTAAATTACAAATCTTTTTTTTTAAAAAAAAAATACTAAAACGGTTAGCTTAAACGTCATTTTATATTGCTTTTTAGAATAATAATTAGGCTTCGAACTTGCGAAATTTATAATAAAAAATTAATGATACCCATGGTTGTCCGGTTGGTGTTATAAATTATAGAAAGATATTTTTTTATTAATTAGTTTTTTTACAAATCTTATTTATATATGTCATTAATAAAACACCTAGCTACTTATCGTTTTTCCCGTTATTTTAAACTTTGTTTTTTAGTATGGGATATTGTATTGTTGAACGCAGCTATTGTACTCTCTTTCTTATTACGATATGATAGTTTTGACAGAATTGAATTAAAAGAGGTGCGAACAATATCTTTATTGTCTAATTTATTTTGGATTGTATTATTACTTTATAAAGATTCGTATCGGGTTGTTCGTATCGAACGTATTGAGAGCATCTTGATGCGAATGATTAAAATGATTATTATTCACGCAGCATTGATCGCCATGATTGTAGTGCTGTTAGAATATGCGGATGTTAATCGTTTGCGTATCATCTATTTTTATATTGTTTTTTTTATTCTACTTTTTGTATCTCGGGTAGTTTTCATGATAGTGTTGAAATACATTCGGGCAAAAGGGTATAATTTTAAGAATGTGATTATTATTGGAGCCAATGATACAGGTGAGCACATACGAAAAATTTTATCAAAAGACCTTACCTATGGTTATAGGGTATTGGGTTTTTTTGAGGACTCGGTCGATCCTTTTGCTTTTATATCGGCACCTATACTGGGAAATTTTAATGCGATTGAAGACTATCTTCTAAAGGAGAAAGTAGATGAAATGTATGTCGCTCTGCATATTGATAATATAAAAATAATCAATGAATTGACGTTGCTTTGTGAACGCAATATGGTTCGCATTAAGTTTTTACCTGATTTTCAGTTGTACACTAAATCACGTAAGGTAGAGATTAATTTTTATGAGAATACCCCTGTCTTGATGTTGCGTAAAGAGCCTTTAGAGATTACGGTCAATTTGTTGTCAAAGAAAATGTTTGATCTTGTTTTTTCTTTTTTGGCCATCGTATTGGTTTTTCCTTGGTTGTTTCCTATTATTTTTGTTTTAATAAAATTAGATTCACCTGGACCCATTTTTTTTAAGCAGGAACGTTCCGGAAGGGAGAACGAATCTTTTCTGTGTTGGAAATTTAGAACGATGAGGGTCAATAATAATTCAGATACGATGCAAGCTACGAAGGGCGATGCCCGAGTAACTAAAATTGGTGCGTTTATGCGGAAAACAAATATAGATGAATTACCTCAGTTTTTTAATGTATTGTGGGGTACCATGTCTGTGGTGGGACCACGTCCGCACATGTTAAAACATACCCAACAATATTCCGAATTAATCAATAATTATCTGGTCCGTCATTATGCGAAACCTGGAATTACCGGTTGGGCACAAGTGAATGGCTGTCGGGGTGAAACGAAAGAGCTTATTGATATGAAGGACCGCGTGGATCATGATATTTGGTATATAGAAAACTGGAGTATTTTATTGGATTTAAAAATTATTTACTTAACTGTTTTCAATGTTTTTAAAGGTGAGGATAATGCGTATTAAAAATATAAATCACTTTTTGAATTTTTAATTCCACAAATCAAAAGAGAAATGTTATCTTAACCCGTCGGGTGTAATTAGGTTTTGATAATAATTTTTCGTCAGTTCGAGTGATTTTCGATAGAAAATCGTATCGAGAACAAGAAAAATTTCATTAAAAACGATTCTCGATACATTTTTGTTCCGTTTTACTACACAAAAAACACTCGAATTGACGTTTTTAATAATTGCACCCAACGGGTTATCTTATTAATTTTGTTATAAATATTTTCTTGTTTTTGATGTCTCCTAAATAGTAACTCAAAATACTTATATTTGCTCTTTTTAAAAATAAATTTATGAAATACCTTTCTTTATTACAAAAAGCAATTTCGTTGTTTTTGATTTTTTTTCTTTTTTCCTGTGCTTCGCCTAAAGATATTGTGTATTATCAGGGTGCAGATGGAATTACACCTCAGGAAAAGTCTAATTCGTATGAAATTAAGATGCAACCGGATGATTTACTGATGATTATTGTATCAGCCGAAGATCCTGAAATTGCTATGCCATTCAATTTAAAAACATATAGTCTTCCAAGTACTAATAAATTAGATATTGTTCGTGGACAGGAAACCGTTCAGTTGTATATAGTGGATGCTCAGGGAACTATTGATTTTCCTGTTTTGGGTAAATTGAAAGTAAGTGGATTGACCCGATTTGAAGTATTGAAAATGCTACAAGATAAAATTGCGGTTTATATTAAGAATCCTATAGTTAACCTTCGTGTCATGAATTTTAAAATTTCGGTACAAGGAGAAGTTAATTTGCCGGGGACGTATCCAGTCGCCTCTGAACGAATTACATTGATTGAAGCGTTGACGATGGCGAAGGATTTGACCATTTATGGAAAGAGAAATACTATTTTGATCATACGTGAAATAAATGGTATAAAATCCTATAACAGAGTTGATATTACTAAAGCTGATTTTATCAACTCTCCCTTCTATTATTTAGCCCAAAATGATGTCGTTTACGTGGAACCGAACCGAAATAAGATAAATGGAGCGGCTATAGGTCCTAATACCGGAGTAATTATTTCTATTTCTTCGTTGTTGATTACCTTAATTACTTTGATTATTACTACTACAAAATAAATTAGTGCATGGAAAATAATAGGTTTGACGAAGATCAGGAAAGTGATTTTCAATTGAAAGAAGTATTTGATAAGTATATCGTGCATTGGCAATGGTTCCTGATTTGTGCCTGTATGAGTTTGTTTTTTGCTTTTTTGTATTTGCGGTACACGGTGCCTGAATATCAGGCAAGTACTAGCATTTTAGTAAAAGATGAAAAAAAAGGAGGGATGCTTTCTGAACTGTCTGCTTTTGCGGATTTAGGTATGGGCGGAGGCTTAAAAAGTAATGTGGATAATGAAATTGAAATTTTAAAGTCCAGAACCTTAGTAGAAAGTACGGTAAAAAAATTAAATCTTAATGTTGCTCTAGTTAATAGGGGAAATGTAGTGGATGTAGAAATTTACAAAGAGTCTCCTATAGCAGTCTATTTTGTGGATAAAACAAATCTTTTTTATGAGCAAAAAATGGATTTGAAATATACCGCTTTGACAGCCACTACCTTTAAATTGGAGAATGAATCAGTAAAGGATACTTCAAAGATACTTTTAAATAATAAAAGTGTGTTTCGCTATGGGGAGCTAATACCTACTAAATGCGGACGTCTTATGGTCAGTAAGACAAATGTTGTTGTGAATCCCAAAAAGAAAGACAGTCCCATCAGTATTGTTGTAAGTCCGCTAGAGGATGTTGTAGATGGTTTCGGAAAAAAATTAAAAGTAGAGTCCATTAGTAAAACGAGTAGTGTGGTCACCCTTTCTGTTACTGATGCTGTAGTCACAAAGGCGGAGGATTTTCTAAATAATATGATTCAGATTTATAATGAAGATGCCGCAGCCGATAAAAATTTTGTTTCAGAAAATACGTCTAAGTTTATAGCCAACCGTTTGACTTTGATTACCCAAGAGTTGGATGGTGTCGAGCAAGATGTTGAAAGTTTTAAAAAGTCGAATAAACTGACTGATATCGAATCAGAGGCGAAGCTTTTTATTGAAGGTTCTAATGAATACGATAAAAAGGGAGTGGAGACTGAAATACAATTGAACGTTGTTTCGTCGATGTTGGATTTTATGAAAAAAAGTACGAATGCTGATTTGTTGCCTAGCAACATTATTGCAGGTCAAGGAGATACTTCTGGATTGATTAGCTCGTACAATCAATTGGTTTTGGATCGTAACCGGATTTTGAAATCAGCTACCGCTGTCAATCCTTCCGTGGTTAAAATTGATCAGCAAATTTCTTCGTTAAAAACGACTGTAGCTGCCAGTTTATTGCGATTGCAAGCGAGTTTGTCTATTCAAAAAAGGGACTTAAGTAGTAATGAAGGGGTGCTGAATGCCAAGATTGGTAAAATACCGGTACAGGAGCGTCAATTCAGGGTAATTGCTAGGCAACAGAAAGTAAAAGAAGAATTGTATTTGTATTTGTTACAAAAACGGGAGGAAACGGCAATCTCTTTGTCAGCTACGGAGCCTAATGCGCGGGTTATCGATGCTGCCAAAGCAGAAAAGGCACCGCTTTCACCAAAGAAAAATATCATTTACTTAGCTGGTTTCTTGCTAGGATTACTGGTTCCATTTGGGGTTATTTATACCGATGACCTGTTAGATACCAAAATTAAAAGCAGACTTGATTTAGATGGAAAAACACAGATTCCTTTTATAGGTGATGTGCCTACATCGGATAGTCCTTCTGAAGTCATAAGATCAGAAAGTCGTTCCAGTACTGCAGAAGCCTTAAGAATTGTTCGAACAAATCTGGAGTTTATGTTGAGTAAGGTTCCTGAGGGTCAGGCAAAAACAATATTTGTTACTTCTACCTTTCCTAAAGAAGGGAAGACTTTTGTCTCTGCTAATCTTGCTGCTACCTTTGCTTTATCGGGTAAAAAAGTATTGTTGATAGGAATGGATATCAGAAATCCAAGACTGGATGAGTATCTCACCTTGCCAGACCGTGGATTTACGAATTACTTATCTTCAAAAGATTTACTCCTTGAGGATTTAATTGTAAAATATGATGGTTATGAAGATTTTCATGTACTTCCTGCAGGTGTAATTCCTCCAAATCCTGCTGAATTATTAATGAGTAAAAAAGTAGATTTGGCTTTTAAAACTTTAAAATCCCAGTATGATTATATTGTTGTAGATACTGCTCCGGTGACTTTAGTTACTGATACTTTATTGATTGCTAAAAATGCCGATTGTTTTATTTATGTTGCTCGTGCTAACTTTTTGGAAAAAAGAATGTTGAACATTGCAAATACTTTGTATAAAGAGAAAAAATTACCTAATATGTGTCTACTTCTTAATGACACGGATTCGACCAAAGGGTATGGTTACGGATATGGTTATGGAGTAAAATTAAAACAAGTACCTTGGTATAAAAGCATATTGAAGGTTTAGTTATAACGACTTATTTAAAAAAAGTTTACAAAGTTTTAATTTTGTAAACTTTTTTTATTTACACCTATTTCTATCTTTTATATGAAATTTCTGATACTTAGTGTTTTATCATAATTTTTAATTTTTTAAAAGAAAGTATTTGTTCTTTTTATTTTTTGTTTTCTATTTCCTACTCAAAATCATAGCTTATGCTGTATTTTTACTATAGCTTTGTAAAAAATAGTTAAGGAGAGTATGCTTACGATGTGGCTTGCTGAGGCGAAGCCATTTGTCGTTTTAAATAGTTGGATGAACAGTTTTTGTGAGTAATATTAAATAGTGTAAACTTTATCCATAATGTATTTATTCAATTGATTTTAATTATTCAAAATGTCAGTCCGAATATTTTTTCGTAAGATAGTTTGGTTCAAAAATTGATTAATACTTTTTTTTGAACTAATTTTCGGTTGTTAATCACTCAAATTGACGATGTATATCATTTAAATGGTATCATTTAATAAAAATATAAACTTAGATTCTATATGAAAAAAATAATTACAGTTATTGTATTGTTTGTTGCCCTTTTTCAAACTTCGACTCTTTTGGCTCAAGATTTACTTAAAAGCACGGACTTAAGTACGATTAAAGTAGACTATTTATCGGATGCAGATATTGCTAAAATAAAAACGCAATTGCAAACGAATAATGTCACTATAGAACAGGCAGAACCAATGGCTTTGGGTAAAGGAATGTCAGAGAGCGAATTTGCTAAGTTGAAATTGCGTTTAGAGGGGAATTCTAATTCTTCCAATCTTGATAAAAAAGAGGATCAAAAAGTTGAAATTGAAGCAAAAGAGCTCACCAGAAAACAAGAAAAAATTGTCAATACCAAAGTAAAAGATTCGGTTAATGTCTTGATTTTTGGTTCTGAATTGTTTGATAACCCAACATTGAACTTTGAGCCTAATTTAAAATTAGCTACGCCAGTGAATTATGTACTGGGACCAGGTGATGAATTGCAAATCAGTGTTTATGGTGTGCAGGAATTTAATGCGTCTGTGCCCGTTACCATGGAAGGGAAAGTTAATATTCAGTATGTAGGCCAGATTCCTGTTTCTGGAATGACCATCGAAGCTGCTACACAAAAAATAAAAGAAGCAATAGCAAGAGTTTACAGTACTGTTAGATCAGGTCAGTCTCAGGTAGGGATTAGTTTAAGTCGGATCAGAACGATTAGAGTGACATTAATAGGAAGTAGACAGCCGGGTAATTATTCCGTATCTTCTTTAGCAACCGTTTATAATGCGTTGTTTTTAGGCGGAGGTCCCGGAAAGAATGGGAGTTACAGAAATATTGAGTTGTTACGAGGTAATAAAGTATATCGAAATATTGATATTTATCATTTTTTGGTCAATGGAGATCAATCTGATAATGTGGGTTTAAAGGATAATGATGTGATTCGGATTCCTGCTTATACGCAGCGTGTAACTGTAGAAGGACAAGTAAAACGACCAGGGATATTTGAAATGAAAAAAGGAGAGACTTTTAATGATCTTTTATCTTTTGCTTCGGGATTTAATGAGTTTGCATATACGGCATCTGTTAGTGTGTTGCAAAAAACAAGTAAGGAGTTTAAAGTTAAAGATGTAAATGCTACTGAATTTAATACTTACAAGCCACTTTCGGGTGATGTATTTCGAGTTACAAAAATATTAAACCGATTTGAAAATCGTATCAAAATAGAAGGCGCAGTTTTTAGACCGGATACGTACTCATTTTATGAAGGCATGCGAATTTCAGATTTGATTACAAAAGCGGATGGTTTAAAAGAAGATGCTTATAGCAACAGAGCGAGAATAATTCGATTACAACAAGATTTGACTACGGAAATTGTCAACGTTAATTTAACAAAAGCAATGGCGGGTGATCTGGAAGCGGATGTTGTTTTGAAAAAAGAAGATGTTGTGACAGTTTATTCTATTTTAGATTTTGTTGAAGAATATAAAATAACAATAGATGGTGAAATAAAAAAACCGGGGACATATGATTATTATGAAAACCTGACTTTGAATGATTTATTGATTCAAGCCGGAGGATTAACTGGCTCAGCTTCGAAACGAGTTGAAGTAGCCAGAATGATTAAAGCAGAAAAAATAGATGATGCAAATCCTAGTAAAGTAGAATTATTTAATATTGAAATTACTGCTGATAGCAATGAACAATTAAAAAACTTTGCCTTACAACCGTTTGATGTAGTGAACATACGCAAAATGGCGATGTACGAAAAACCAGAAACGGTAACGATTAATGGAGCTGTAAATTATACCGGAAAATATGTTTTGGCAAATAAAAAAGACAGGGTTTATGATATTGTAAAACGCGCAGGTGGTCTTACTTCATTAGCGAATGTTGAAGGTGTTAAAATTAAAAGACCGATTCAAGCCAAACAAATTGAAGAGGTAGAAAGCGTCAATTTGAATTTGGGTAAAAAAGACAGTATTCAAAACAAATTGAAGAAAAAACTAAAAGAAGATTTAAAGTTTGCTACGATACCGGTAGATTGGAAGTCGATTGTTAAGGATCCTAAAAGCAATACCAATGTTATTCTGTTTCCTGGAGATGAAATTGAAGTGGCTGCCTTCAATGAAGGAGTAAAAGTTACCGGAAATGTATTGTTGACTTCTGAGATCCCTTATGAAAAGGGTAAAGGATTTGGATATTATATAAGTTCTGTTGGAGGTATCGATAATAAAGGTTGGAGAAAAAAAGCTTATATTATTTATCCTAATGGGAAAGCAGCTGTGGCACATTCATTCCTTTTTATTAGATCCTATCCTAAAGTAAAACCAGGTTCACAAATCATAGTACCAGAAAAGCCAGAAGTTAAAAAGATCAGTACGGGTGAATTTGTTAGTATAGCTGGTGTTTTGGCAAGTTTGGCAGGGGTAATTATTGCGATATTAAGGTAGTTCAATGTTAGATTACTGTCAATATACCGTCCCTAAAATGCTAATCCATTAATACGTTAGCATTGGGAGTCCTTGTTTACATATCGTTTACTGGTAACTAACAAAAATATTGAGGGAACTCGTTGGGTGCAAGTATTCAAAAACGTCAGTTCGAGTGTTTATAGTGGAGTAAAACGGAACAAAACTTCCCGATAGGCTACGCACTCGAAGTGACGTGTATAGAGAACCTTTTTTTATTACTAACTTTCTAGTTCTCGATATAATTTTCTGTCGAAAATCACACGAACTGACGAAAATTATATTAAAAATTAATAACTCCTAACGGGTTTGAGGGACTATAATTGTATGATTGTTTTTTATACAATATTCCAATAATAAATAAAATACAAGCTTAAAATCTTGAAAAAAATGAACGAACAAAACGACCAAATTACTTTAAAAGAATTAATAGAAAGAGGAAAAGAATGGTTTTTCTATCTGCTTTCACAATGGAAAATACTTTTCCTGATTGTATTTATTGGAAGTGCTCTGGGTTTGACTTATTCTTTTATTAAAAAGCCAATATATACAGCGACACTATCTTTTGCATTAGAAGATGAAAAATCGGGTGGCGGATTGGGTGGTGCTATAGGATTAGCCAGTTCTCTTGGATTAGACATCGGAGGAGGTGGCGGAGGAAGTGTTTTTACAGGAGCGAATTTAACGGAATTGTTCAAATCTCGCTCTATGGTGGAACAAACGTTATTGACCCCTGTTTTGGTAGGTTCTGAGACCATTTCTTTGGCAGAGATGTACATTAGAAATGAGAGATGGCGTGACAAATGGAATGACAAACCAAAATATAAAAACATACAATTTATACCTAATACCAACCGCAAGTATTTTACACGCGTGCATGACAGTATACTAGGTGTTGTTTACGATGATTTGTCCAAAAATGGCTTAATGGTTGCCCAAAAAGATAAAAAGGTATCAATTATAAGTATTGATGTAGTTTCTACCGATGAATTATTTGCCAAATATTTTTCAGAAGCACTGGCGAAAAAAGTATCCGATTTTTATGTTGACACCAAAAGTAAAAAGTCAAGAATGAATATGGCGATACTTCAAAGGCAAACGGATTCGATTCGTCGAGAACTAAACGGAGCGATTACTGGAGTTGCAGCAGCAAATGATAATACCTTTAATTTGAATCCGGCACTAAATGTGCGTCGAGCTCCTTCGGTTAGACGACAGGTCGATGTACAGGCAAATACTGCTATATTGACAGAGCTGGTGAAACAAACTGAATTAGCTAAAGTTACCTTGCGAAAAGAAACTCCTTTAATACAAGTTATTGACCGACCTATTTTACCTTTACCAAAAGAACGGTTTGGTAAAGCAAAAGGGATTGTTTTAGGGGGTATTTTAGCAGGAATGCTAGCGGTATTGATTTTGATTATCAGACGAATTTTGAAAGAAATATAAAAAATATTTTTTACTAAATAGGCAATGAAGAATTATACGTTAAAAGTTCAAGAGATTAGAAAAGAAACAGCAGATGCAATAACACTTTGTTTCAAGCAGCCAGGCTTGCGCAAAATTAAGTATCAGGCTGGGCAGTATCTCACATTGTCATTTCGAATTAACGGAAGAAAATATACTAGGCCTTATTCTTTTTCTTCGGCACCTTCAGTAGATTCTTTTTTGGAGACTACTATAAAGAGAATTCCGGATGGCATTTTTTCCAATCACATTCACAACACGATTGCGATAGGAGATATGGTTGAAGTGATGGAGCCTATGGGAGATTTTATTCCTGTTACTGATGAAATGATCAGTCAAATTTATTTCTGGGGCGTGGGAAGCGGTATAACACCATTGATTTCAATAATTAAGGAAGTTTTAATTTCAAATCCGAAGGTTATTGTTACGTTGGTTTATGGAAATAAAAATTTTGAATCTACCATATTTTTGGAAGCAATTAATCAATTGCTTCAACGGTATCCAATTAATTTTAAAGTATGGCATTTTCATACCCAGTATACTCATGATGAAAAACATCATTTTGTAAGAAGCGGCCGTATTAACAAAGATTTTATAATAGAGCTACTTACAGGCGCAGATGTTTCTAAAACGGCCCACTATATTTGTGGTCCTGTGGATCTAAAAAATACGATTAAAGATACTTTAGATCTTTTAAAATTCCCTACTACAACTATTTTTTCTGAGGATTTTGAATTGGTTAAAGATCCAAAAGAGTTTGAAGATATAGTGACACACAACGTTACAATTCATTTTCAAGGCAGTGATACTGTAGTTGAAGTCGAAAAAGGTAAAAGTGTTTTGGAAGCGGCTTTAGATGCGGGAATCGAATTGCCTTATTCTTGTCAGACGGGAAGTTGCAATACCTGTAAAGCAGAATTGAAAGTAGGTAAAATGCGAATGATAGGATTGTCAAAAGAAAGGACAGATTTAGAACAGCAAGATTATTTATTGTGTTGCAGTCATCCATTGACAGATAATGTATATTTAGAAATTGAACAATCATAAAAAGATAAAAATGAAGGTAGTTATATTAGCAGGTGGTTTAGGAACAAGACTTTCAGAAGAAACAGTTTTAAGACCAAAACCGATGGTTGAAATAGGTGGAATGCCAATCCTTTGGCATATTATGAAAATATATTCCTCTTATGGATATAATGATTTTGTTGTCTGTTTAGGATACAAAGGCTATGTAATTAAAGAATATTTTGCTAATTACTTTATGCACAAATCCGATGTAACTATCGATTTAAAAAATAATTCCATTAAAGTGCATGAATCGGAAGCCGAGCCCTGGACTATTACTTTGGTAGACACCGGAGTGAATTCAATGACAGGGGGACGTATCAAAAGGATTCAAAAACACATTGGTAATGAACCTTTTTTATTAACTTATGGAGATGGCGTTTCAAATGTAAATATTAGTGAGCTGGTGGCAACACATAAAAAAAACGGAAACCTTTGCACAGTAACTTCAGTTCAGCCTTCAGGCCGATTTGGTGCTTTGAATTTAGGAGTTGATAATCAAGTAGACTCTTTTCTAGAAAAACCCAAAGGTGATGGTGCCTGGATCAATGGAGGTTTTTTTGTTTGTCAACCTGAAGTTTTTGATTATATAGAAGGGGATAGTACCATTTTTGAAAAAGCACCCATGGAGCGTTTAGCAGCTGATGGTAAAATGGGAGCGTATTTGCATAATGGGTATTGGAAACCCATGGACACTCTTAGGGATAAGGTAGAGTTAGAAGAAAGTTGGGAGTCAAATACAGCGCCATGGAAAACTTGGTAATATGATAGAGAAACTACGGGAAATATATAAAGGGAAAAAGGTCTTTTTAACTGGTCATACTGGTTTTAAAGGCGCTTGGATGTTAAAGACTTTGTCCTTATTGGGTGCAGATGTTAAAGGATATGCTTTAGCACCGAAAACCAATGATGATTTGTTTTACTTGATTGATGGAGATGCAATTGCTACTTCAATTATTGCAGATTTAAGAGATAAAAAAAGGTTAGAGGACGAGATTGTTGCTTTTCAGCCTGATTTTGTTTTTCATTTAGCCGCTCAGCCTTTGGTGCGGTTGTCTTATGAAATACCTGCCGAAACTTTTGAAGTGAATGTAATTGGTACAGCTAATGTATTAGATGGGGTTCGTTTACTAGAAAAACCGTGCGCCGTGGTTTTGATTACTACAGATAAAGTCTACCATAATAACGAATGGATATATCCGTATAGAGAAAATGATAGATTAGGTGGATATGATCCATATAGCGCCAGTAAAGCTTGTGCCGAATTGGTGATTGATTCCTATAGGAATTCTTTTTTTAATGCAAAAATATACGATACACATCAAAAAGCGATAGCGGTTGCGAGAGCGGGGAACGTAATTGGTGGAGGTGACTGGTCAAAAGACCGTTTGATTCCGGACATTGCGAAAGCATTAGCTGCCGAAAATCCCGTGGTAATACGAAACCCAAATTCAGTTAGACCTTGGCAACATGTATTAGAGCCTGTTGTTGGGTATTTGCTTTTGGGTGCAAATTTAGCTGCTGAACCTGTTCAATATAGTCAAGCCTATAATTTTGGACCACATCTTTCTGATGCACTTTCTGTTGAGGAAATGCTGCAATTAGCGATTATGAGCTGGGGTAATGGGGAGTATAGAGTTGAAAAAGAAGAAAACCAACCGCATGAAGCAGGTTTATTAAAATTAGATATTAGCAAAGCGATTTCTGAATTGAAATGGCAACCAAAAATGAATGCTGAAAAAGCCGTAAGTATAACGATGGATTGGTACAGGGAATTCGCCAATAATAAAAATCAAATTAATCATTTTACGGAAACACAAATAAATACGTATCTAAATGCATAAAGTATTAATTACGGGCATAACAGGTTTTTTAGGATCGCATATAGCTGAAAATCTTATTGCTAATAATATCCAGGTAATTGGATTAAAACGTAAAGATTCAGATATTTGGAGATGTCAAGAATTTAAAGATAAAATTCATTGGGTAGATATAGATGACAAAGGATTGTTTAAAAATCAATTATTAGCATGTTCTTTTGATAGTATTATTCATGCCGCTTGGATTGGTGTTGAGTCTAATGAAAGAAATAATTGGATTGAACAAACTAAAAACATTCCGTTTTTAGTGACGCTCTTAGATATAGGAAAAGAGGTTGGTATTAGTAAATTTATCTTTTTAGGATCGCAGGCCGAATACGGTGAAATTAATGGGAAAGTTACCGAAAGTTATGCTGCGGAAGCTCTAAATGCTTATGCAAGTGTTAAGTTAGCTTGCCTGGAACTCGTAAAGAGCTATTGTGAAATAAATCAAATAGAGTGGATTTGGTTGCGACTATTCTCATTATTCGGGGAAAAAGAAAATGAGAACTGGCTTATTCCCTCTTTGATTCAATCGATGAAAATTGATGGACAAAAAGATTTTACTGCAGGGAATCAAAAATATGCCTATCTCTATGTTAAAGACTTTGCAATGATAATTTATAAAATAATTATGGCATCGGTTCAATCCGGCATTTATAATATTTCATCTAATGAAATTCGAACAATAAAGGCACTGATAGAAGATATAAAAAACTACATTAATCCAGATTATATTTTGAATTTTGGAGTATTGGAGTATCGTGCGAATCAATCCATGCATATAGAAGGAGACATAGCGAAGATAACTGCACAAATAGGTGAAATTGAATTTACAGATTATAGTATTGCTTTAAAGCAAACTTTAAACTACTATTTAAAAAAATAAAATTCCAATGAAAGTATCTGATTTTATAGCTGAATTTTTGAAAAAAAAGGGAATTCAAAGTGTTTTTGAGTTATCCGGAGGTATGATAACACACATACTCGATTCGTTGAATCAAAAGACAGATATTAATATTATTACGATGCATCATGAACAAGCAGCTGCTTTTGCTGCAGAAGGATATGCAAGAGTAACGGGTTTACCCGGAATAGCATTAGCCACATCCGGTCCGGGTGCCACTAATTTATTGACAGGTATTGGGAGTTGTTATTTTGATTCCACACCAGCAATTTTTATTACAGGACAAGTAAATAGACATGAGCTAAAAGGGGATCGAGGAATACGACAATTGGGATTTCAAGAAACTGATATTGTTTCCATGGCAATGCCAATAACCAAAGCTTGTTTCCATATTAGTGATCCTAATGAAATACCAGCCATTTTTGAAAAAGCTTTTGCAATTGCTTTAGAAGGAAGGCCTGGTCCGGTACTTATTGATATACCTATGGATGTTCAACGCATTCAAATAGAGCCTGAATTTTTTAAGTCTGAAATAATAGTTCATTCAGAAATTGATTCCATTGTTTTAGAAAAATTAATACAAGATATAAAACTAGCCAAAAGACCATTAGTCTTGGCTGGTCGAGGGATTAAAGCGGGGCAGTGTCAACAACAATTTGACCATTTTGTCGAGCAAACGCAAATACCTGTTATTACGACACTTCTGGGTTTGGATACGATTGCTTTTAATGATTCACAACGTGTTGGTTTTATTGGTAGTTATGGCAACAGATGGGCTAATATCGCTTTTGGAGAATGTGATTTATTGATTGTTTTAGGTAGTAGATTAGATATCAGACAAACAGGTGCGGATACTCAATTTATAGAAAACAGAAAAATTTATCATGTTGATTGTGAAAAAGCGGAAATTAACAACCGTGTAAAAGGATGTGAGGCAATAATAGCAGATTTAAATTCTTTTTTTATTGATTTTGAAAAAGCTACAGCAAAATTTTCTTTTGATTTTCCTGAAGTTTGGATGAATCACATTATTGATTTAAAACAAACTTGGCCCGATACAAAAGAGCTCACTCCGACAGGAATTAATCCAAATATTTTTATGCATTCCCTTTCCAGTCAATCATCAACTGCAAAAGCGTATTTGGCTGATGTGGGTAGTCATCAAATGTGGGCTGCCCAATCTTTAGAGTTGAATAAAAATCAACATTTTTTAACTTCAGGTGGGATGGGAGCCATGGGATTTTCTTTGCCAGCAGGGATTGGAGCTTGTATTGCATTAGATAAAGAACCAGTCGTGGTGATAATTGGGGATGGTTGCATGCAAATTAACATTCAGGAATTGCAAACAATAGTTCGCAATAAACTTCCTGTTAAGATTGTAGTTTTAAATAACAGAACCTTGGGAATGATAAGACAATTTCAAGATAGTTATTTTGAATCCCGTTACCAATCTACGTATTGGGGCTATGATGCACCCGATTTTGCTAAAGTTGCCATTGCATATGGAATTGATGCGAAAACTATTGAAAATCCTGATGAAATTACAAATGCAGTGGAGTGGTTGTGGAACGATGAAAATACAAAAAAACCTCAGTTATTGCAGGTGATGATAGACCCGCATACAAATACCTATCCCAAAATAGCTTTTGGCCGACCCATTACTGAAATGGAACCTTTTGCAAAGCCAATAGCAATGGAAGCAACTTAAAAATTAATTCAATTAATAAAAAATATATGTTACAAAATTTAACAGACACTGCTCTACTAAATAGTTTGAGAGAAATTGCAAAAAAGAAATCAACGCAAGTTATCATTCCTGGAGAAAACTACATACCAGTAACGGGTAAAGTACTAGACGAAGAAGATATATTAATGGGTGTTGATGCTGCCTTAGATGGTTGGTTAACAGCGGGACGTTTTGCTAATAAATTTGAAGAAGATTTTGCTCAATATTTTGGTGCTCATAGAGCCTTATTGGTTAATTCGGGATCTTCTGCCAATTTAGTGGCATTTTATGCTTTGACTTCTCCAAAATTAGGAGAGCGTGCTATCAAGCCGGGTGATGAAGTGATAACTGTTGCGGCAGGTTTTCCTACCACAATAAATCCGATTATTCAATTTGGAGCTATTCCTGTTTTTATCGATGTTGATATTGCAACTCACAATGTTAAGGCAGATATGTTGGAAGCAGCTGTGACTACTAAAACAAAAGCAATAATGATTGCCCATTCATTGGGGAATCCTTTTGATTTAGAGGAAGTAATGCGTGTAGCAAAAAAATACAATCTTTGGGTAGTAGAGGATGATTGTGATTCTCTTGGTGCTACTTACAAAGGGCAAAAAACAGGAACTTTTGGAGATATATCCACTTTTTCTTTTTATCCGGCACACCATATTACTATGGGTGAGGGTGGAGCAGTACTAATAAACAATCCTATATTATCAAAGTTAGCAGAAAGTTTTAGAGATTGGGGAAGAGACTGCTATTGTGAACCTGGAAAAGACAATACTTGTGGCTGTCGTTTTGGACAACAATTAGGAACATTACCTTATGGGTACGATCATAAATATACGTATTCTCATATTGGATTCAATCTTAAAGTAACCGATATGCAGGCAGCTTTTGGGGTTTCTCAAATTAAAAAAATAGATGGGTTTGTACAAAGACGTAGAGAAAATTATGCCGCTTTATACAAACGCATGAAGGAGTTTGAAGAGGTATTTATACTTCCAGAACCTACTCCTAATTCAGATCCTTCTTGGTTTGGTTTTTTGCTTACCTTACGTGAAGGAGACGCGGCTGACCGTCATATGTTGGTACAACATCTAGAAGAGAAAAAAATTGGTACCCGTTTATTGTTTGGTGGTAACTTGTTACGTCAACCAGCTTATGCAAATATAGAACACAGAGTAGTTGGAGATTTGACCAATACAGATATTATTATGAACCAGTCTTTTTGGTTGGGTGTATGGCCTGGATTGAATGAGTCACATTACGATTATATTGCGGATGTGATTAGAGAATATCTAAATTCATAATGTGATAGATTTAATAAAAAGTATTTCAAATAAAATAGGGATCGATGGAGCAATAGCCTATACCGTAATAGCAAGAGTTATTCAAGCAGGTGGTGGGATTGTAACTTTGTTATTTGTTGCTCAATGTTTAACTAAAGTAGAACAAGGGTATTATTATACTTTTGGAAGTATATTGGCAATACAGGTTTTTTTCGAATTAGGGTTGTCTAATATTATTACGCAATTTGTGGCTCATGAAACAGCGAGCTTAGTTTGGAATGATAAAAGTAGTTTTACAGGACCTATTGAATCAAGTTCAAGATTAGCTTCCTTATTGCGTTTCAGTATTAAATGGTTTTGTTTTATTGGAGTGTTATTAGTTTTTGGGCTATTAATCGCAGGGTATTTATTTTTTAATAAGTATGGAACAAACGATGATTTGGTAGATTGGCAAATACCATGGGTTATTTTGTCTATCACCACTTCTTTATCCTTAATGGTATCACCAATATTAGCCTTTTTAGAGGGTTTAGGCAGAGTTAAAGAAGTCGCAAAAATCAGAATGACACAGCAAATGGCACAGCTTACTTTTGTGCTGATTTTCTTTTCTTTAGGTTTGAAATTATTTTCAAGCCCTTTGGCAGCAACACTTTCCTTTTCCATTATTCCTTTATGGATTTTAATTAGTGAAAAAAGAAAATTACTGATTTTTATATGGAACAAATTAGATAAGTGGCATGTTAATTATAGAATAGAAATTTTTCCCTTCCAATGGAAAATAGCTTTAAGCTGGATTAGTGGCTATTTTATTTTTCAGTTATTTAATCCCGTCCTTTTTGCAACAGAAGGCCCGGTTGTAGCAGGACAAATGGGAATGACTTTGGCGATCTTGAACGCAATCTTAATGTTCACATTGAGCTGGGTTAGTACTAAAGTTCCTGTATTTTCAGGATTTATTGCCAAAAAAGAGTACACTCAGTTAGATAGCCTCTTTAATAGAACTTTAGTGCAATCAACTGCATTAAATGTTTTGGCACTTGCGGTTTTTTTTATATTGATTTTCATTTTGCGGTATTTTGAAATAAAAATTGGAGGTAAAAAATTCGGTGATCGATTTTTACCTTATTTACCAATGTTATTTATGATGATTCCTATACTGTTAAACCATGTTATTGCAGCTTGGGCTACCTATCTTCGTTGTCACAAAAAAGAGCCTATGCTCGTGCAAAGTTTGGTTATTGGAATACTATGTACCTTTTCTACAATCTTTTTGGGAAAACATTTTGGAGTGATAGGTATGACATCCGGCTATATGATGCTGACTTTTATAGGATTTGTTTGGACCTATTTTATATTTAAAAACAAAAAAAGACAGTGGCATAATGAGTAAAATACTTTTATCGATTTGTATTCCAACCTATAATCGCTGTACTGTTTTAGATGATACTTTAAAAACGCTTTTTTCTAATCCAGAGTTTGATTCCAACCGAATAGAGGTTATTGTATCAGACAATAGTTCCACAGACCATACTCAGGAAATTGTGGCCAAATATCCTTTAGTACGCTACTATTGCAATGCAGAGAATGTTAAAGATCGTAATTTTGCTCTGGTGTTGGGCTATGCAACTGGCCGCTATATTAAGTTGTTTAATGACACTCTTTCTTTTAAGCCAAACGCATTAGGGAAGCTGCTTGATAGAATCGAAAAACAAATGGATAGCAATGTAAATCTATTTTTTTATAGCAATATGTTTCTCAATTGCGACTGCCAAAAAACATTTGACAGTGTCGAATCTTATTTTAAGGAAGTAAGTTATTACAGTACCGCAATTGCAAATTTTGGGGTTTGGCGAGATGATTTCTTAAAAATAAAGGATAAAGAACGTTATGCAGTCTTGCAATTTACGCAAGTGGACTGGAGTTATAAAATTGTAAAAAACGGCAAAAAATCCGTTATCTATTTTGATGATTTATTTGAAGTTGTTACTCCAAATAAAAAAGGAGGGTATAATATATTCGATACTTTTATTAATAACTATTTATTTATAGTCAAGCAGGAAAAATTAGCGATGTTTAACTATGAATTAGAAAAATTTCGTTTGTTATGGCATTTTGTTTATCCGTGGCTTATTACTCTAACAGTAGCCAATAAATCAAATTATAGCTTCGATACAAAAGGAGTTTTCAATATAATTTTAAAAAAGTATTGGTATGAGCCCTATTTTTATGTGATGCTAATATTGTGGTTTAAAAAATCAGTAAAATGAAACAATCCATAAAAAAAATAATAGCACGAATGCTATATTTTTTCTCTTATATTTTTTCTCGGAAATTATCTGTAAAGTTGTCCTCACTATATAATCAGTTATATTCAATGTGGTTTTTACGGGAATTTAAGGCAGTGGGAGAAGGTTTTTTAATTTCGTATCCTCTTTATTTACACGGTGGTAAGCATATTGCGATAGGCGATGGGTTTTCTTGTCAAAATCGATTGCATATACATGCTTTTGAGGAGGTTTTAGGAGATAAATTCACTCCTGAAATCACAATAGGAAATAACGTCTCTATACAGCATGATTGCCATATAGGAGCAATAAACAAGATTACCATTGGTAATAATGTATTGATGGCAAGTAAAGTTTATATAAGTGATCACTTTCACGGTGAAATAACAAAAGATGCTTTGTTTTTGCCGCCAGCGATGAGAAAATTGTTTAGTAAAGGACCGGTTATTATTGAAGACAATGTTTGGTTAGGGGAAGGAGTAGTAGTCCTACCGGGTGTCACTATTGGAGAAAATTCTATAATTGGTGCAAATGCTGTAGTAACAAAATCGATTCCGCGAAATAGCGTAGCTGCAGGGAATCCTGCTCGAATTGTAAGGGAAATTGAATAATTAAAAAAGCCAATTCTATTTAAAATCATAAAATAGTTTGCAAAATAATCAATCAAATTAGTTCTAAAAAAATAGTATTTAAACCCGTTGGGTGCAATTATTAAAAACGTCAATTCGAGTGTTTTTTGTATAGTAAAACGGAACAAAAAATGTATCGAGAATCGTTTTTAATGAGATTTTGCTTGTTCTCGATACGATTTTCTATCGAAAATCACTCGAACTGAGGAAAAATTATCATCAAAACCTAATTACACCCAACGGGTTATTTAAGAAATCGATTATTTTTTTATTGTAATTCATTTACTTCATTTTATCCTGAGTTTTTTAATATAAAAAAGAATACCCGCCGTCATGAAATTAGCAGCAATAGTAGTTGTTTATTACCCCGATTTAAGTGATTTAAAAAAAAATATCCTCCGATATATTACAGAAGTGGATGCATTGATTCTTTGGGACAATACCCCAAATAGTGATGGCGCTCCATTGCTTATCGATTTGCCAGGATATGAAGAGAAGATACAACAGCTTTCTACAGGAAAAAATGAATGTATTGCTTATCCGTTGAATCAGGCCATTGCTTGGTGTATTGCCAATCAATATACTCATTTGCTTACCATGGATCAGGACAGTCTATTTGAAGTTGGTGGTTTTAAATTATATAAAAACAGGATTCAATTAAATTTAGGAAATAGCAATGCCATTTACGGTGTGAATCCAAATAGTAAATTTGTTCGTCAAGATGATTTTTTGCACACCAGTTGGTGTATTACCTCAGGTTCTGTATACGATGTTACGATAGTAAAAGAAATAGGCGGTTTTAGAGAAGATTATAAAATAGACTGTGTAGATAATGAAATTTGTTTTAGAGCCAATACAAAGGGATATAAAACCGTAGTGGACACCCAATGTGTTTTGCATCAGATCTATGGCAATCATCAAAAATCAATTTTTGGTTTTACAACTTTAGGCTATTCCGCTTTTAGAACCTATTCTATTTTGTGTAATCATATCTTGTTGTGGAAAGAGTATCCCCAACAAATAGGAAAAGACCTGAAGAAAGAAATTGTTAAAGAGTATTTTATTTTCAGATTTGTAAAAGTACTCTTGTCTGAAAATAACAAAATGGCTAAAACAATGGCTTTGTTTTATGGTTTTATCGATGGTATGAGTGGTAAAAGGAAAGATAGATTTTGTTAAATCATACTTTCAAATTAAACAGTATTAAATGAAAATTACCGTTTCTATAATAATAGTAAATTACAATACAAAAGATTTACTGGTCGATTGCATTCATTCCATTTATGAAAAAACGGCTGATATCGTTTTTGAAATACTCGTCGTGGATAATGATTCCCATGATGGTTCAGAAACACTGATCAGAAATACATTCCCAGAAATCAGTTTTATTCAAAGTGGTGCGAATATAGGATTCGGACGTGCCAATAATTTAGGAATACAAAAAGCAAAAGGGGATTACATTTTTCTTTTGAATTCAGATACTATTTTACTAAATAATGCTATTGCGATTTTGTGTGATTATTTGGATAAAAACACTGCTGTAGGGGTTTGTGGAGCTAATTTATATGATGCGAATCAGCAACCTACCGACTCGTTTTGTCAGTTAATGCCAGGGCTTTCCACAGATGCAGATGTTCTTTTGGGTGGTGCTATTTCAAAGATTCGCTATGGCAAAAATAGCATTTTCAACCATTCTGATCAAAATTTGATTTTAAATGGATATATAACGGGTGCTGATATGATGATTCGAAAAAAAGTTCTGGATGAAGTTGGTTTATTTGATCCGGATTTTTTTATGTATTTTGAGGAAACCGAGTTAACACTTAGAATTAAAAAACAAGGATATGCTGTAGCATCCGTTCCAGAGGCCAAAATTATACATCTCGAAGGTGCTTCGGAAACGATTAAAGAAAATACAATGCGCCGTATTATAAAAAGTAAATACATCTACTTTGAGAAGACCGGTAAAAAAAAATGGATACCCGTTTCTTTTTTTCTGTTTCTTTTAACGGCATGGACAAGAATTGTTCTTTTTAAGGTCAGAAGCAATCACGAGCGGGTTTCTTACTGGCTATCTTGTCTGAAATTAAACCAATATGAGTACCATCTCTACCAGGAATCTAATAAATAAGTAGTGCTTGCTGGAGAAGGGTCCAGCTCAAATTTAGATTTGACTGTTCTAAAATGTACTGTTTGAAAGTTTTTATTTGAGGCTCTGCTAAAAACAGCCCGAAAATAGTTTTTAAGTTTAATATCAACCTTTATGAATATCTTATATTGCTGTTCGCCTCCTTTACTGGATTATTCCGCTGAACAAATAAATGATTTAAAACAGCATGTCAATTTACATGTAATGGTTTGTGTTAGCTTGCATGCACCCAATCATACCATTTTTAAATTAAAAGAAGGTTTTGCTCTCGAGGGAATTTATTCATTTGATGCGATAAAAGACAAAATTGAAAATGTAAAATTGTTTGAACATTATTTTGAAGGATGTCAATCGGTTCATTTTGTGTTTTTTCCTCCAAAAATTGGAATGAATATCATACGGATTACTTTTGCACTTCTCAAGCTCCAAAAGCGTCTAAAACCACAGATTGTTCATTTTGACGATATATCTGGGAGAATGTTAGCTTTTGCATTACTATTAAAAAACAGAAAGATTGTTTTGAACGTTCATGATCCGGTTGCGCATTCAGGGGAACAAAATTCGGGCTATGTGATTATGCGCAAAATTCTTTTTAGTAAGATTGCTGCTTTCGCTACTTTTTCGGATTATAGCAAATTGCTTTTTGAAAAAGTATTTCATCCTGAGGTACCCGTTGCCGATTTAAGACTGGTTCCGTACCATTCGTATGCAGCACTAGGAACAAAAAAGATACCTGAGATCAATAAGTTGCCAAATGAAAAAGTGCTTTTGTTTTTTGGTAGACTATCGCCTTACAAAGGGATTGATGAGTTGCTGAGTGCTTTTGGCAAAGTGGTTCAAAACTTCCCAGATATAAAGCTGGTCATAGCTGGTAAAGGCAATTATTCCTATCAGTTGCCAGAACAATTAATAGGTTCGCCTTCGCTGATTACCATCAATAGATTTATTGAAGAAAGTGAAATTAAATCTTTATTTGAGCAAGCCGATGTATTAATTTGTCCCTATAGAGATGCGACCCAAAGCGGTGTGTTAATGACTGCCGCAGCTTTTAAAACTCCTGTAATTGTGTCTAATGTTGGAGCACTTTCTGAATATATTAAAGATGGAGGCGAGGGGTATGTTTATGATTTGAATGATGAAACAGGATTGGAAAATTGCCTGCTGCAATTTCTTACGAACCCTAAACCAATCGATACACCTACTTTAAATAATGATAATTTAGCCGTTTCCAGAAACAGCAAATTACTTGTAAATCTATATGCTCAACTTTTAGCAAGCCATTAAATGATTCCATATATTTTATTTTTCAGCTTCCTTTTTATTATTTCATTATTCAATCTAATTAAGATTGAGTCTTTTGAAAAAATTGAAAAATTGCTTTTTTTTATCTTTTGGTTCGTACTGGTTTTTTTTATCGGTTTTCGGTATAAAATGGCTAATGATTGGTATAATTACAACAATATAATCAGAGGTATTGAACCATTTTGGGATGTTATGGCAGGAAATGCCGCTAATTTTCAAGCTGAAAAAGGGATTGAATATGGTTTTAAGATTTTAATTTCTCTGATCAATATGGTTTTTGACCCAGAGACCAGCAGTAGTTTGCAAGCTCTAACCGTATTAGTTTCTGTATTTTGTTATACTGTATTGTTTTACGTTACCTGGAAAGAAGAAACGATAACGTATAAATTTTTATTTTTAGCGACATTCATTTCTTTTACAATGTTTCGGGAATTTGATATTTTAAGGCAATCCATCGCCTTTTACATTTTTCTGTTGAGCATTAAATATATTAACAACAGTTTTTTAAAATTCTTTCTTTTAAATGTTTTGGGGTCTTTGTTTCATGTTAGTGCATTGATTTTTATCCCCTTGTATTTCGTTTTTAAAATAAAATTTAGCCGACTGTTTATATTGGGACTTTTGTTGTTGCATTTGATCACAATGATTACTCATTTTTCATTTGTCACGACCATATTGGAAAGGTTGAGTAACTATTTTCCCGAATTGATCTTTGCACAAAAATTGTATTTAAATTCAACAACTGTAGAAGCGCAAAGTTCTATTAGTATAGTAGGGATACTGTATGCAATTTACCTTTTATTACTATTTGTTAATTATGAGAAGATTGATTTTACTAATTATAAAATGAGGTTATTTATCAACTCGTTTTTTATTTTCATAATAATCAATATTTTTTTCTCAGACTCCAAGGATATTGCGGATCGGTTTTCGTACTATTTTTATTTTGGAGTTGCTTTTGTTTTTATTTATTTAATTAAATTTATACCAAAGGCGCTCTATTTTCCCTATGTCTTATTAATATTAATTTTTCCAACCATTCGTTTTTCAAGAGTTATTTCCAACCCAATGACTAAAAGTGTTCTGGTGCCGTATCGCAATTACTTTTTTGTAACACCCAGTGATGAAGATAATCTTTTGATAAAATGGAAAGAAAAAAATGAAGAATAATAGTATAAAAACGAAAACCATGAAAATTTCAGTTTGTATGGCTACCTTTAATGGAGAAAAATTCATTAAAGAACAATTGCAAAGTATACTAAAACAGTTGTCTGATACTGATGAAATAATCATTTCTGATGACGGATCTTCTGATGATACCATCAATATTATTTCGTCTTTTTCAGATCCAAGAATCAAACTGATTCCAACTGATTCCAGTAAATTAAAACATTCTAAACAAAGCAAATCGTACCAAGTAACCCAAAATTTCGAGAATGCTCTGTCTTATGCCACAGGAGATTATATTTTTTTATCTGATCAAGATGATGTTTGGGAAGATGATAAAGTAGCGGGTTGTGTTTTACTATTAAAAGAGGAACAGCTTAATCTTATTATTCACGATGCCACTGTTGTGGATGAAGTCGATACGGTTATAGCCGTGTCCTATTTTGAAAAAGTAAAATCACAAAAGGGTTTTTTTAGGAATATAATCAAAAATTCGTATTTGGGTTGTTGTATGGTTTTTGATCGGAGTGTGTTGTTGAAGGCGTTACCATTTCCAAAAGACCTTATTGCGCATGATATGTGGATTGGCCTTATTGCTGAAAAAAATGGGAAAGTGGCTTTTATTGAAAAAAAATACATTCGATATAAACGACATAGCGGAGCAGTAACAGCTTCGGCGGCGAAAAGTAAGAACAGTTTGAATTTTAAAATAAGATATAGAATGCAGTTTATCCTTCAATACCTTAAAAGGGTAGCTTAAAATAAAAATAAAGAGCGGATAATAGCCAATGTAATAAGTCTTGATTATAGTTGACAGTTTGATTATATAGAGTAACAGTAGTTTTAATAGTTCCTGTTACACATTATAAATTGATGAGTGTTAGAAAGAAGAGCATAGGAAAAGGGAGGTTTGGAGAATTGAATCCAGATTAACCGAATGTGGATATATTAATGAAAAATAGTTAGCATACGTCATGAAAATATTGAACATTGTAAAATATTATGATCCCTGTCAGGGTGGAATGGAATCTGTTGTAAAAAATATAGTTGAAGGGATTGTTGCCATTTCAAATGAAGCTGATTTCACTGTATATTCCAATAATCATTTAAGAAACTTCAGTAAAGAAACTAAGCAGTTTAACAGGATTACCGTCGTCAAAGAAGCGACGCCTTTTTACCTAAAAAGCCAACCTCTAAATTTAAGATATCCGTCATTAAAGAAATTAATAAAGGACCATGATGTGATACACCATCATTATCCTTTTCCAACGATGGAGTTGACTTTACTGCGGTATTTGAAAAAAATGGGTGATAAAAAATTTATAATTACTTGGCACGCCAATATTAAAAATTCAAGATGGAGCTGGATCGGAAATGTATATAATCCAATGATTGAAAAATTATTGGAAAGAGCGGATGCAATAGTTGTAACATCTCCACAACTTTTTGAAGCGTCCGATATATTGAGAAAATACAAACATAAAGTTACCGTTATTCCACTGAGTTTTGATCCCAAATATTCCCTGGCAGAAAGTAAAAAATATCCAGAGAATCGAGTTTTCAAATTGCTTTTTGTGGGTAAATTAAGGAAATATAAGGGTGTTGAATATTTACTAAAAGCAATTGAGACTTTAAAAGTAAATTTAACTGTTGTTGGTAATGGCGAAGAGCATTCTAATTTAGAAGAATTAGTAAACGGATTAAATATCAAGGATAAAGTTTGTTTTATTGACAATGCAAGTGACGAAAAATTAGCTGAAGTCTATAGATCTTCTGATTTGTTTATTTTGCCATCCATTAATGAAGCGGAAGCGTTTGGCGTAGTGCAATTAGAAGCAATGGCAAATGGTTTGCCTGTGATTAATACCAGTTTAGATTCAGGAGTTCCTTTTGTTTCTTTACATAATTATTCCGGAATTACAGTGGAACCCAAAAATGCGGAAGCTTTACAATTGGCAATAGAAAAAATAATTACTGATAAACCGTTGTATGAACTTTTTTCTTCAAATGCTTTAGAACGGGTGAAATTATTTTCCAGAGAGAAAATGTCAGAAGCTTATTTAAGTTTATATAAATAGTAATGCGAAATAAAATCACTATCACAGGCGCATCAGGATTTGTGGGGACTAATCTTCGAGCCTATTTGAAAGACTCACATGATTTAAAGTCTATGAGTGTCCGTTATATTCCCAATCAACAGTTTGATTTGAAGACGGATGCTGTCATTCATTTGGCAGGCAAAGCGCATGATTTGAAAAAAGTATCCAATCCTGCCGATTATTATGAAGCTAATTTTGAGTTGACCAAACAATTGTTTGATGCTTTCTTGATATCCAATGCTACCGTTTTTATTTTTATGAGTACCGTAAAAGCGGCAGCTGATGAAGTAAAAGAAATATTGACCGAAGACGAAATACCCAATCCCAAAACCCATTATGGCATAGCAAAACAATTGGCAGAAAACTATATACTATCCCAAGAATTACCCATAGGAAAAAGAGTTTATATCTTAAGGCCTTGTATGATTCATGGTCCTGGAAATAAAGGCAATTTGAATTTATTGTATCAGTTGGTTTCCAAAGGATTGCCATGGCCATTGGGAGATTTCCAAAATGAACGTTCTTTTTTAAGTATTGAAAACCTTTGTTTTGTTATCCAAGAGTTATTAGGAAATCCAGCAATCCCTTCGGGCATTTATCAAATTGCTGATACTGAACCATTATCAACAAATGAACTAATTCGGCTGTTGGGGACAAGCTTAGAGAAAAAAAGTGTTATTTGGTCTATCCCGGCTTCTTTGATAAAAGGGATAGCACAACTTGGAGATTATGTATATTTGCCTTTAAATTCCGAGCGTTTGCAAAAATTAACGGAGAATTATGTAGTCAGTAATGAAAAAATTGTTGCCGCTATCGGTAAACCTTTACCGATACAATCAAAAGAAGGTTTGTTAAAAACTTTCCAATCATTTAAAAAATAATAATTACAATATGAACGTTGAAAAAACATTTATACAGGATTTAGTAATCATTACTCCTAGAGTTTTTGAAGACTCAAGAGGGTATTTTTTCGAAGCCTACAACCAAGCTCAATTTCATGAAAAGGGAATTGAATATCAGTTTGTACAAGACAATCAGTCTTTTTCTAAACGCGGGGTGATTCGCGGATTGCACTTGCAGATTAACCCTTTTGCACAAGCTAAATTAGTACGTGTATTGGAAGGTGAAATTCTTGATGTTGCGGTAGATTTGCGTAAAAACTCACCTACTTACGGTCAGCATTTCAGTGTTGTTTTAAGCGCTGAAAATAAAAAACAATTAATGGTGCCTCATGGCTTTGCTCATGGGTTTTCGGTTTTGAGTGAAACAGCTTCCGTACTTTATAAAGTAGATCAATTGTATCATAAAGAGAGTGAAAGAGGGATTCGTTATGATGATCCAACTTTAGCAATTGATTGGCAAGTGAATCCTGATGAAGTAATTGTTTCGGAAAAAGATTTGATATTGCCTGGTTTTGACCAAATCGATTGGACTTTTGAATAATATGCAAAAAATTTTAGTAACCGGAGCGACCGGACAATTAGGTTCGGAATTGAAAGTGTTGTCTGAAAACTATTCTCAATTTGAATGGATTTTTGCCGATAGAACACAAGTTTCACTGGATGAATTAGCAGTATTACAAAACCAGTTGGACGCCATTTCTCCAAATGTAATTTTGAATTGTGGTGCTTATACTGCCGTTGATAAAGCAGAAACCGAACAAGAATTAGCCGATGTTGTGAATCATTTGGCTGTTGGTATTATTGCCCAATATGCTAAAGATAATTCCGTAAAACTAATTCATGTTTCGACTGATTATGTTTTTGACGGTACATCATCCGTTGCATTGACAGAGGAAGCTGTTACGGAACCTGTTAATGTGTACGGTGCCAGTAAAAGGGCAGGTGAATTAGCTTGTTTAAAAGTAAATTCAGATGCTATTATCATGAGAACCTCATGGGTTTATAGTAGATTTGGAAATAATTTTGTAAAAACAATGCAACGATTGTTGCAGGAACGCGAGAGTATTGGAGTGGTAAATGACCAAATTGGTTCGCCAACTTATGCTGCCGATTTAGCTCAGGCTATGATGGACATCGTAACAGCCCAAGAGTGGATTCCAGGAATCTATAATTATTCTAATGAAGGTGAAATCAGCTGGTATGAGTTTGTTTTGGCTATCCAAGAAATTAGTGGATACAGTTGCGAAGTAAGTGGTATTCCGTCAACGGCTTATCCTACACCTGCAAAGCGTCCTGCTTATTCTTTATTGGATAAAAGTAAAATTAAAAAAGTCTATGGGGTTAATGTTCCTCATTATAAGGAAAGTTTGAAAAAATGTTTAAAGTTTAAAGTTTAAACAAAGGTTCTCAATACAATTTTTAAAGTAGAACATTTATTAAAAAAGCGAGTGATTTTATTGCTTTAAAATCACTCGAACTGACAAAATAAATTAAAAATAAAATCTAAAAATGAAAAAAATCTTAATCACAGGTGGTGCCGGTTTTATTGGCTCTCACGTAGTACGACTTTTCGTTAATAAATATCCTCAGTATCAAATTTTTAATCTCGACGCGCTGACTTATGCAGGGAATCTTGAAAATATTGTTGATATTGAAAAAGAACCAAATTATACTTTTGTAAAAGGAGATATCGTTGATGCCTCGTTTATCGATCAGTTATTTGCGGAGCATCAATTTGATGGCGTTTTGCATCTCGCTGCTGAATCCCATGTGGATCGTTCTATCACGGATCCATTATCTTTTGTCAAAACAAATGTTATTGGAACCATGAATTTGTTGAATGCAGCTAAGGCTACTTGGCAAGGGAATTATGAAGGAAAACGTTTTTACCACATTAGCACTGATGAGGTTTATGGTAGCTTAGGTGCCGAAGGGTTATTTACTGAGACTACTGCTTATGATCCTAATTCTCCTTATTCAGCTTCTAAAGCCAGCTCAGATCATTTTGTCAGAGCGTATGGTGAAACCTATGGTTTGCCTTATGTGTTAACCAATTGTTCTAATAATTACGGACCTTTTCATTTTCCTGAAAAATTGATTCCTCTGTTTATAAATAACATCATTTTAAACAAGCCTTTGCCTGTTTATGGAGATGGGAAATACACTCGGGATTGGCTTTTTGTGGAAGACCATGCTGTAGCTATTGATTTGGTTTTTCACGAAGGAAAGAACCATGATACGTATAATATTGGTGGTTTTAATGAATGGCAAAATATAGATTTGGTTAAATTGCTTTGCAAAATAATGGATGAGAAATTAGGAAGAGCTGCTGGAACATCAGAGCAATTGATTGCTTATGTAAAAGACCGTCCCGGACATGATTTGCGCTATGCCATTGATGCTTCTAAGATAAATAAAGAGTTAGGATGGAAACCGTCGGTGACTTTTGAGCAAGGCTTAGAACGAACAGTAAATTGGTACTTAGAAAACCAGACTTGGTTGAATAATATTACTTCTGGAGAATATGCAACGTATTACGAAAAACAATATAGTTAGTCGAAAGATAGTAAGCCTAAAAATATGAAATCGCCTTTAAATAGAAGTTTGCGTGAGTAGACGCCAACAAATAAAAAGCGATATTATAAATGAATAATAAAAAATAAATTTAACATTTATGAAAGGAATTATATTAGCAGGTGGTTCAGGAACTCGTTTACATCCACTTACATTAGCAATGAGTAAACAAATGATGCCGGTTTATGACAAGCCTATGATTTATTACCCATTATCTACTTTGATGACTGCGGGTATAAATGAAATATTAATTATTTCAACGCCTCATGATTTGCCTAATTTCAAAAAATTATTAGGAGATGGTTCGTCCATTGGCTGTCAATTTAGTTATGCGGAGCAAGCCTTGCCTAATGGGTTGGCACAAGCCTTTGTAATAGGAGAAGAGTTTATAGGAAACGATAGTGTGGCGTTGGTTTTGGGAGATAATATTTTCTTTGGGTCCAATATGGATGAGCTATTGCAATCGAATACTAATCCTCAAGGGGGTGTCGTGTTTGCCTACCATGTTTCTGATCCGGAACGCTACGGTGTTGTTGAATTTGATGCTGATTTTAAAGCACTTTCTATTGAGGAAAAACCATTGGAACCCAAATCAAATTATGCCGTACCAGGTTTGTATTTTTACGATAATTCAGTCGTGGAAATTGCCAAAAACATCAAACCAAGTGCTCGAGGCGAATATGAAATTACAGATGTTAATAAGATATATTTAGAAAAAGGAGCCTTAAAAGTGGGAATTTTAAGTAGAGGAACGGCTTGGCTGGACACGGGTACATTTAATAGTTTGATGCAGGCAGGACAGTTTGTTCAGGTTATTGAAGAACGTCAAGGATTGAAGGTAGGGTGTATTGAAGAAATAGCTTGGAGACAAGGTTTCATTACTGAGCAACAGTTAAAAGAGCTGGCTGAACCTTTGAAAAAATCGGGTTATGGTGAGTATCTTTTAGAATTATTAAAACATAAGTTGTAAATAATTAATGTTAAGGTTAGCGTTTACTATATTTTAAAATATGATATATATTGCATTAATTGTTTTATTGGTTGTGATTGAGCTTGTTTATTTCAAAATTGCAGATAAATACAATATCATAGACAAACCCAATTCCAGATCTTCGCATACTACTGTAACTTTACGAGGGGGCGGAATTATTTTCCCAATAGCAGTTAGTATTGCTTTTTTCTTGGGATATGTTTCCTGGCCGATAAGTCTTGCTGTAGTTTTGGTAGCTGTGGTTAGTTTTATTGATGATATTAAACCATTGTCTCAATTGCCTCGATTTGTGTCACATGTTTTGGCTGTTGGGTTAGTTTTTTATGATTTACACTTGTTTTATGAACCTTTGTGGCTACTTCCTGTTGTATTTGTATTACTGATTGGTTGGGTTAATGCTTTTAATTTCATGGATGGGATTAATGGGATCACCGTTTTATATGCACTAGTGGCTATAGTTAGTTTTTCTTTTTTACCCGCTAATGAATCGAGTTTGCCATTATTGATTATAATGGGATTGTCTTGTTTTGTTTTTGGACTATTCAATATTCGAAAAAAAGCTAAAACCTTTGCTGGTGATGTAGGCAGTATTAGCATGGCACTTTTTTTAGGTTATTTTATGATAAAAACGATTATTGATTCCGGACAATTTGGGTATATTCTTTTCTTTTCTGTTTATGGTATCGATGCTATTATTACCATCATTAACAGATTATTAAAAAAAGAAAATATTTTTCAGCCGCATCGTTCCCATTTGTACCAATATTTAGCTAACGAAATAGGCTATTCCCATATTCTAGTGGCTTTTATTTACGCAGGATTTCAACTAATTATAAATTCGCTTGTTGTTTATGTAGCTAGTATAGGGTATTTAAATGTATCTTTTATAGTGGGACTTTTGTTAGTATTGACTCTTATTTATCTTTTTATTCGAAAGGGTGTTATACGTAAAATGGCCTTAAAAAACATTGTTTAATTTAGTTAGGATTACATTTTCAGTAATACCTATTTGCAAGTATGGCAAAACGTTTTTTTGATAGTATTATCGCTATTTTTATTCTCCTTTTGTTTTTATGGATGATACTTTTTGCATGGCTATTAGCGGTTATTGATACAAAAACTAATGGAATCTTTGTTCAAGAGCGAATAGGTCAATATGGGGAAATATTTAAAATATATAAACTCCGTACCATTCCGATTGACACTTCTACTGGAGGTTCTATTTCTAAAATAGGAAGAATGCTCCGAAAGTATAAACTCGATGAATTGCCTCAGCTTTTTAATGTGTTGAAAGGGGAGATGAGTCTGGTAGGACCCAGACCTGATTTACCCGGGTATTATGATTTGTTAGAAGGAGAAAATAGGAAGTTATTGGAATTAAAACCTGGATTAACCTGTTTAGCATCCTTAAAATATTCGAACGAAGAATCTATATTGATACAGCAGGAATTTCCGCTGCTTTACAATGACCAAATAATTTTTCCGGATAAGGTACAACTGAATTTAGACTATTACTACTGCCGAAGTTTTTTTGGGGATGTTGCAATTATAGTAAAGACTGCCTGGTTTATTTTTTTTAGAAAAGGATAGTCTAATTAACAGCATATCGAAACTTAATTCTGGAGGCTTTTGATTAATTTTGCCTAGTACATTTTCCTTATTTTTATTTTTTATTCGATGCAAAAAAAAATTTGGCTTTCCGCACCTCACATGGGAGGGAGTGAGCAACGGTACATACAGGAAGCATTTGATTCGAATTGGATTGCTCCGGTTGGCGCTAACATTGCTAATTTTGAACAAGATTTAGAAATTTATTTGGGTGCTGGCCATGTTGCAGCTTTAAATTCAGGGACGGCGGCTATTCATTTAGGATTGATACTTTTGGGTGTTCAGGCGGGTGATACGGTAATTTGTCAGAGTATGACTTTTGTGGCTTCAGTAAACCCTATTCTATATCAAGGGGCAACCCCTATTTTTATCGATAGTGAGCCCGAAACCTGGAATTTATGCCCTATCGCTTTAGAAGAAGCTATTGTAGCGAGCATTGGTAAAGGGAAAAAACCAAAAGCGATAGTGGCCGTTCATTTATATGGAGTTCCCTATAAAATTGATGAAGTACGAAATATAGCCAAGAAATATTCGATTCCTATTCTTGAAGATAGTGCTGAGGCATTAGGAAGTAGTTATAGAGGTCAAAAATGTGGAACTTTTGGCGACGTAGGTATTTTTTCTTTTAATGGGAGTAAGATTGTCACAACATCAGGAGGTGGTGCAGTTGTGACACATTCGGGGAAATTAAAAGAGAAAGCCATTTTTTTAGCTACACAAGCAAAAGATGATGCTCCGTATTACCAGCATAGCGAAATCGGATATAATTATAGATTGAGTAATATTTGTGCAGGAATTGGCCGGGGACAAATGGAAGTTTTGGAAAATCATATTGTTTTAAGAAGGAAGATGCATGCCTTTTATGTTGCATTATTTAATGATATAGAAGGAGTAACCGTTTTTACGGTTCCTAATTCGAATTATTTTGCTAATTATTGGTTAACCACGATTTTAGTCAATCCTTTGGAAACGAATGGAATTACCAATGAGGATTTAAGATTGGCATTTCAAGAAGAAAATATTGAGTCCAGACCGTTATGGAAACCCATGCATTTGCAACCTGTTTTTCATAACTATCCGTATTATGGTGCTACAATGGCTGAAACGCTTTTTAATAAAGGACTTTGTTTACCATCCAGTTCTAATCTAACTGAAGAGGATTGTATAGCGATTGCATCAGTTGTTTTGAAATTATTTAAAAAGTAAAAAAATCAGAACTAAATTATATATAAATTTTTGTAATTTAGATTGGCTAAAATTTTCTGTTTTTATCTTGTTTGTAGTTGAATTGGTTTGATTACTTTTCTTTTTCCAAATTATTTAGTGGTATTTTTGTTTAGTTGAAATGCTATAATCTTATAAAAAAAATATAAATTTTGAGTACTACTAAAAACTCTAGTTCCCCATCTGTAATTTCAAATTTTTTTTCAAGAGAAAATTTGAAATTCAGTATTCATAACTTAAGCTATCTTCCTAGGTGGATTATTATTTTGATGGATTTTTCTGTTTTAGTCCTGTCATTTTTTTTTACTATTCTAATATTTAAAGGGACTGGATTAGACTATATTGTTACCCCGCATACGATACGATTTATAGCGGGTTTCTTTAGTGTTAATGTTTTCTTTTTCTGGTTATTTAGGACTTATTCAGGAATTATTAGGCATTCCTCTTATATTGATGCTGTAAAGCTTTTGTTTTCTCAAATGGCGGTGCTCATTATATTTCTTTTTTTTAATTTTTCGTATGAACTGCTGTATGGACAGAAAGCTTTTTTAAATACGGCTATTTTTATCAATATTGTATTGTCTTTTTGTGGATTGTTTTTATATCGTGTTATCATAAAACAGACTTTTGAACTTTATTTTTCAGATCAGGGTACAAATAAATTAATAAGAACCATTATTTATGGTACTGATGCCAATGCCATATCAGTTGCTAATGCTTTGAAAGTTGAAACCCCTTCCCGTTTTAAAATTGTAGGTTTTGTAGATAAAAACAACCAAAATGCCACCAAACGGATGTTGGATTTGCCTATTCTGGTTAAAAAGAAAAAATTGCCGCCATTAATGCGTTCTGTCAATGCGCAAGCTGTTATTATAGCGGATAAGAGTTTGTCAAAGGAGGAACGATTAATTATAGTAGATCAATGTTTAGAATTTAACTACACGGTATATACGGTGCCTTTAATTTCGGATTGGGAAAATCAAAAAGAAATTTCACAAAAAGTAAAAAGCATTCAAATTGAGGATTTGCTGGAAAGAAAACCTATTATTTTGGATAGTAAATTAATTTCTAAACAATTAAAAGACAAGACTATATTGATTACTGGTGCTGCAGGATCTATTGGTAGTGAAATTGTACGTCAGGTTTTAACGTTTAATCCTAAAAAGGTCGTTATTTTAGACCAAGCAGAAACACCATTGCATCATATGTGTCTGGAGATGAAAATCTTGGAATCTGTTTCGCAAATTCATACTGTCATTGCTGATGTGAGAAATAAAGAGGCCATGAATAATGTTTTTATGCTGTATCAACCGCAAGTAGTTTTTCATGCAGCAGCTTATAAACATGTTCCCTTAATGGAGGATAATCCTTCGCAGGCCATTCTGACCAATATAGAAGGGACTAAAAACCTTGCAGATCTTTCCTGTTTTTATAATGTCAAAAAATTTGTGATGGTGTCTACTGATAAAGCCGTAAATCCCAGTAATGTAATGGGTGCCAGTAAACGAATAGCCGAAAAATACGTGCAGTCGCTGCAATTTAAAAATACAAATACCATAACAAAAAATACGACCAAATTTATTACCACTCGTTTTGGAAATGTTTTAGGTTCGAATGGGTCTGTAGTACCTTTGTTTACTAAGCAAATTGCGGCTGGAGGCCCCGTTACTATTACACATCCAGATATTATCAGGTATTTCATGACCATACCTGAAGCGTGTCAATTAGTTTTGGAAGCTGGTGCTATGGGTAATGGTGGGGAGATCTATATTTTTGATATGGGAAAACCGGTTAAAATTATTGATTTGGCCAAAAAGATGATTAAGTTGGCAGGTTTTATCCCGGATAAGGAAATTAAAATAAAGATTGTTGGATTAAGACCAGGAGAAAAATTATATGAAGAACTGCTTAATGATAGTTCAAAAACGTTGCCTACGCACCATGATAAAATTATGATTTCAGAAGAGGTTTTAGATGAATTTGAAGTATTAAATGCAGATATTAATGAACTAATAGGGATTGCTAATAGCTTTGACAGTGATGCTATTGTATCTAAAATGAAAAAAATAGTGCCTGAGTTTAAAAGTATGAATTCAACGTTTGAGTTGTTAGACAAGTAATAATTTCTTTATAACTGTTACTAAAAAAAGTCTGCAAAATAAGTCTGTCCCCGTCACTTCGAGTGTTTTGACTTGTATGAATTCCTTTGAAAGTAAAAGTTTGTTAGTCAAAATGGTTCTCGATACGATTTTATAAAACCGCTATCGCTACTTTATAAAATCACTCGAACTGACGAGCGTGAAGTCGATACGATTTTAAAAAAAATACGGTTACTAGTTTGCGGCAACGTCACTTCGAGTGTTTTGACTTGCATGAATTCCTTTGAAAGTAAAAGTTTGTTAGTCAAAATGGTTCTCGATACGATTTTATAAAACCGCTATCGCTACTTTATAAAATCACTCGAACTGACGAGCGTGAAGTCGATACGATTTTAAAAAAAATACGGTTACTAGTTTGCGGCAACGTCACTTCGAGTGTTTTGACTTGCATGAATTCCTTTGAAAGTAAAAGTTTGTTAAGTCAAAATGTATCGAGAAGTATCGGGGTACAAAATGGTTCTCGATACAATTTTATAAAACCGCTGTCGCTACTTTATAAAATCACTTGAACTGACGAGCGTGAAGTCGATACGATTTTAAAAAAAAAAATACGGTTACTAGTTTGCGGCAACGTCACTTCGAGTGTTTTGACTTGCATGAATTCCTTTGAAAGTAAAAGTTTGTTAAGTCAAAATGTATCGAGAAGTATCGGGGTACAAAATGGTTCTCGATACAATTTTATAAAACTGCTGTCGCTACTTTATAAAATCACTCGAACTGACGAGCGTGAAGTCGATACGATTTAAAAAAAAAATACGGTTACTAGTTTGCGGCAACGTCACTTCGAGTGTTTTGACTTGCATGAATTCCTTTGAAAGTAAAAGTTTGTTAAGTCAAAATGTATCGAGAAGTATCGGGGTACAAAATGGTTCTCGATACAATTTTATAAAACTGCTGTCGCTACTTTATAAAATCACTCGAACTGACGAGAGTGAAGTCGATATAATTTTATAAAGCCGCTATAGTTACTTTATAAAATCACTCGAACGGGCACTTCGATAAAAACTCAGGGCAGTCTAATGCAGTTTTTATAAGTATTATTTTTGAAAAAACGGATTGTTAAAACTTGAAAAATTGATTGTTGGCGATTATTTCTTTTAGAGGCGCTGTATCTTTTATCTTTATTTTTTGATCAAAGGAAGCAATGTGGTTGTTATGATGCACATCTGAACCTACATAATCATACATTCCTTTTTGTAGCAGTTGTTCCGCTATTTTAGATATTTCACTACCATAATAACCTACAATTGATAATAAATTCAATTGAAACAAACAACCCGCTCTTTTTAGTTTTACATACTCGTTAAAATTGTTATGGTAAAATAAATAGCGTTCTGGGTGAGCTAAAACAGGAATGTAGCCAGCAACTTGTAAGTCAAAAAGTATGGAATACAATTGAATAGGGGGATTTATATAGGACATTTCAACTAATACATAATTGTCTTTCAGTGTCAATAAATCATGAGATTGAAAAAGACGTACAAATTGATCGTCCATCAGGTATTCAGCTGCGGCTTTAAAGGGAACGGTGATTTGCTGTTCTTTTAGTTCGGATACCGTTGTTTTTGTATTAGATAGAATTTGGTCATGCGTATTGTTCCAAACATGCTGAATAATATGCGGAGTAGTTATAAACGCTGAAACTCCGAATCCTTGAAGCGCTTTGGTTAGTCTTAACGTATCCTCAAAAGTTTGGGCGCCATCATCAATGCCAGGCAAAAGATGGGAGTGAATGTCGATGTGGTTGTCCGGAATCAGATCCTTAAGTACGGGTTTTGATTTGAATAGTGTAAACATAATGCAAAGGTAAAGAAAAGTAATTAGTATTCAATATTATGTATTCTGTGCGGAGTATTCTGTTTTGCTGATTGGTCTATAAAGCGGTGTTGTTTTTTTAAATTTAGAATGTATTTATAGAAAAAATTGCTATTTATACAATCACACGCACTGATTCTTCAATATAAATAAGGGTGATGGCTATTGAGGGTTAAAGCTAAAATTAGGTAGGTAAGCTTGATGTGTATTAAAGTTGTTGTTAAATTGTAAATTATTGTTATTATTTATAAAGGAATAGTATATTCGCTGAAAAATTACTCTATTGGCAATAGGCTTTCCTTTAATACTGTTAGTTAGAGCAGCGGAGCGTATCCAAAAGTTTCGTTTTTGTTATGCTATTATTATGTGTTAATTAAATAGACGATATAACCACCAAAAAAAATACAATATGATGCCTTTTTTAAGGCAATACCATGTGCAAATTATTTATATTTGCCTCTTAGTGATGCCTTTTTATATATAAATAAGAGAAGTTTTTCTACTCTTATGAATGCGCTAGTGATGACATATTTAATAAACTGAAACTAAAACTAAAACTAGGTTTTTAACATAAACTAATGAACCATACCGAACATACAAATACCACTTGGCTGTTTGAAATAACGCCTAAAAACAAATTCTTCTCGCTGAACCTCAAGGAGGTTTGGCAATACCGAGATTTACTGATGCTTTTTGTAAAACGGGATGTAGTCACGGTTTATAAGCAAACCGTTTTGGGACCTCTTTGGTATTTGATTCAACCTTTGTTTACTTCAGTAACTTTCACAATTGTTTTTAATAATCTAGCCGGGATAAGTACAGGTGCAGTACCTTCTTTCTTATTTAATTTAGCTAGTATAACGGTTTGGAATTACTTTACAACTTGTCTTAACGGCACTTCAAATACGTTTGGGAATAATGCTGGGATTTTTGGTAAAGTTTATTTTCCACGCATTATTGCACCTTTGACCGTTGTTATTTCTAACTTGATTAAGTTTGTCATTCAACTGTTGATTTTTTTAGCTTTTTTTATCTATTATTATTCTAAAGAAGCTGCTATTTATTTTACTGGTGCTACCGTATTTTTTCCATTTATTATTGTATTAATGGGAATATTAGGCTTAGGCTTGGGGATGATTATTTCTGCTTTGGTTACTAAATATAGAGATTTAACGTATTTAATAGGTTTTGGAGTACAGTTATTGATGTATGTTTCTGCTGTAGTGTATCCTATGAATTTAATCCAAGAGAAAATGCCGGATTATGCTTGGATTGTCAAATACAATCCATTGGCATACTGTATTGAAACAACACGTTATATGCTGCTAGGTATAGGGGAATTGCCTGTGTGGGGAATGATTTATACTGTTGTAATTACGATTGTTATTTTTTTTATTGGGATTCTATTATTCAATCGTACGGAGAAAAGTTTTATTGATACGGTTTAGAGAATAGTGAGAAGTGAGAAGTGAGAAGTGAGAAGTGAGAAGTGAGAAGTGAGAAGTGAGAAGTGAAAAGTGAAAAGTGAATAGTGAGAAGTGAAAAGATTAGTTTATTTTGACAACCAATCTACTCACAATTCACGATTCACCACTCACAAAAAAATAGGATATGAACCATAAAGATTTGGATGTTTGGAAGTTGAGTATGGATTTAGTAGTTAAAGTCTATCAAATTACAAAGCTGTTTCCTGACACTGAGAAGTACGGTTTAACGAGTCAAATGAGAAGGGCAGCTGTTTCGATTCCATCAAATATTGCCGAAGGAGCAGCGCGAAAAGGCGATAAGGAGTTCATACAGTTTCTGTATATTTCCATTGGGTCACTTTCAGAGTTAGAAACTCAATATTTAATTGCGATGCGATTAGAATTTATTACAAAAGAGCATGCTTTTGAATTGCAACTTATGGAGGTTAAGAAACTTTTGATTGGATTTAAGAATTATTTAAATAAAAAATTATGAGATGTGAGAAGTGAAGAGTGAAGAGTGAAGAGTGAGAAGTGAGTGGTGAGGAGTTAGGAATAAGATGAAATATTCCTTTGCAGAATAAAAAAAAGAGAATAGTATACAGCTAAAAAACGAGTAAAGTGTAACGGAATTGTAAATAGTAAGAAGTTTTTCTCTATTCACCATTCCCTATTCACTTCTCACGAATTATGAAAGACATTATATTAAAAGCCGAAAACATTTCTAAGCAATACCGACTGGGGCAAGTGGGTACGGGAACGTTAACCCATGACTTGAACCGTTGGTGGCACCAGATACGCGGGAAAGAAGATCCGTATTTAAAAATTGGCGATACGAATGACCGTACTACAAAAGCAACGAGTGATTATGTTTGGGCTTTGCAGGACATTAATTTTGAAGTAGAACGTGGTGAAGTAATAGGAATTATTGGTAAAAATGGAGCAGGGAAATCTACTTTATTAAAGATTTTATCACGCGTTACAGCACCTACTACCGGAAGTATCAAGTTTGGTGGTCGAGTAGCTTCTTTGCTTGAAGTGGGAACCGGATTTAACGGTGAAATGACCGGTCGAGAAAATATTTACCTGAATGGCGCTATTTTGGGAATGACCAAAAAAGAAATCACGACTAAACTAGATGAAATTATTGAGTTCTCAGGATGTGAACGCTATATTGATACACCTGTAAAACGCTATAGCAGCGGTATGTATGTGCGTTTGGCTTTTGCTGTTGCGGCATTTCTAGAGCCTGAAATTTTGATTATCGATGAGGTTTTGGCTGTAGGTGACGCTGAATTCCAGAAGAAAGCGATTGGTAAAATGCAGGATATTTCCCGTAGTGGTGGACGAACGGTTTTGTTTGTGAGTCATAATATGGCGGCTGTGAAGCAGCTGTGTACAAGGGGGATTGTGATGGAGCATGGGAAGATTGTACTAGTCGGAGGTATTGATGAAGTAGTTGATTTCTATATAAATGATTCTAATTCGGAAACAGTTAATATCAAAGATTTGATTTGTAAAGAAAACTCTAACATAGAAATTGATTCAATTAAAATCAATGATTCAGATAAAAATAATTTAATTATAAATTCGGATAAAAACGAGTTAATAATTAATATACAAGGAGAATTAAAAGAAGATATCTCGTTTGATATTGAAGCTAGATTTTATGATGCCCTAAATAATCCAATAGCTTTTTTTAGTCCCGGTCATTACAGTGGCAGAACGGAAATGTTTTTAAAAGGAAAGTTTTCTATAGAAAGAAAAATCGTTTTACCAACTTCAATTAATAAAGGTAAATTATTTATGTCTTTATTTCTTACTATGCCAGGTAAAGAAGTTTATTTAGAACTTAATCCAAATATAATAGTAGAATTTGAAGGGTTTAAAATGAATACTGGATGGGTTTTTGAAATGGAAAAAGCTGGTTTAATTTTTTTAAAATGAAAATATATTTTATTACATATGGAAGCGGTAAATTTAAATATTCAGCTAAAAGAATTTCCAATGAAGCAAAATCATTGGCTCTTTTTAATGATGTAAAGGTTTTTTCTAAAAAAGATATTCCTCTCAATATTAGCTCATCACCATTGTTTTATTCTAAAGAAGTTGGATTTTGGTTATGGAAACCTTATCTTATAGATAAATTATTTAAAGAAATAAATGAGGGTGATATTATTGTGTATTCAGATGCGGGTAATGAATTGTTAAATTCTAATCAATGGAAAGAATATTTTAATCTATTAAAAAATTATGATTCAATCTTTTTTCAATATCGAGAGAATTTTGATTACGGTTGGAATAAATTTAATTCTGAATATAATGATAGCCCCAAACTTAAATTTTGGACAAAAAAAATTACAGTAGATCATTTTAGAAATCTTTTTTTATCGGATGATGAATGGTTAGAAAAAAGTAAAATCTTGGCTGGATTAATTTTTATAAAAAAAAATAAGAATTCTCAAGATTTAATAAAAGAATGGTTGAGTAATATGCTTTTCTTTCCTCAAATTGTGTGTGATTTATTTGAAAATGAGAAAATAAATCAGATTGAAGGTTTCTCACAACACCGTCATGATCAAAGTGTTTTGTCCGCATTAGTTCGTTATTATCAAAAATTTAATAAGATTCTGATTTTAGACGAAGAATTTGAGACATACAATAAAAACCAGATTGTAAAAACTTCAAGAAGGGTAGATTTAAGAAAATCTCGTTTTGATATACTCCGGAGAATAAAGAATCTAATTAAGTTTGATTTTAAAAAAATAGTCAAAAAAAACTCTAAAATAAAGTAAAATACTTTTTCGTAATATTTATCGTGAATAAGAAACTTTCCATCATCACTATCAATTACAACAATCTCGAGGGATTGAAACGTACCATAGATAGTGTCTTTCATCAAACTTGGCAAGAGTTTGAGTACCTAGTTATTGATGGTGGTTCTATCGATGGTAGTGCAGAATATATCGAAAGTAAAAGTGAGCATCTTAATTATTGGGTAAGTGAGCCAGACCAAGGGGTTTATTATGCTATGAATAAAGGTATAGAAAAGGCATTAGGGACTTATTTACTCTTCTTAAATAGTGGTGATGTGTTATATAATGACAATGTGTTATTGGCAACAAAAAAGTCATTACTCTTAGATATGGATATTGTATATGGTGATTTGTGGATTGTAGGTGAACAAGGTAAAGGGTTTAGATATCGCTATCCTGATTTTATTGATTTTCCTTTTCTCAAGCAAACATCCTTAGGACATCCGTCTACTTTTATAAAAAAAGAATTATTCTATACCTATGGATTGTACAGAACAGATCTAAAAATAGTTTCAGATTGGGCTTTTTTTGTTAAAGTATTTTGTAGACATAAAGTTTCTCACTGTAAGATCGATCACAATATAGCTACTTTTTATGAGGGAGGTTTGTCAACTTCTACATTTTATCATCAACAGCATATTGAAGAACGTAAAAAAGTACTAATAGAAATGTTTGATCTTTATGATGCCTCTTTTGAGGAATTTATAATGAAATTTGAACAACAAAAGGAACTTGTTAATCATCTAGATCAAGGCATAGAAATACTTGTAACCAATAAGCAACTATTGAAAATTCTAAACAGTATTATTAGAGTATTCGGACTTGTTTTAAAGATAAAGAGGTCTTCAATTTTTTGTTTTTAGTGGTACATTTTATTTAGTTAAAATTATATTTATGACTGTATCTGCAATAATCCCATGTTTTAACGCTGAAACCACAATTGAAAGAGCCATAGTAAGTGTGGTATCCCAAACTATTCCAGTGTTTGAGATTATTGTTGTAAATGATGGATCTACAGATACTTCTGGAAGACTTTTAGAGGGTTTAAAATTGAATTATCCGCAACTTAAAGTAATACATCAAGAAAATAAAGGGGTGTCTTATGCTAGAAATATTGCCATAGAAGCAGCGTTGGGTAATTATATTCTTACATTAGATGCCGATGATTATTTTGATCCTTCTTTTGTGGAGAAGGCATTAATTAAATTTTCAGAAGACGCATCTTATGGTGGTATTATGTGTGGTTATGTACGGATCCTTAAAGAAAAGAAAGTGAAACCTTATATTCCACCAATGGTATCTCTCTCGTCTTGTTTAGTAAACAACGGCGTGATTTCTTGTTTGCTATTTAAAAAAGAAGTTCTGCTTACAGTGGGAGCATACGATAACGCTATGAGTAAAGGGTACGAGGATTGGGATCTTAACATCCGAATATTAAAATTGGGTTACACTTTTGGAGTAGTAAAGGAGGTATTGTTTAATTATTCAGATATCAAGGGGTCAAGAACAACTATTGCTACAAAGTATGACTTGGAGTTAAAATTGCAGATCTATGATAAATACAAAGATGATTATAGAGATAATGCAAGATATATTTACAAAGAATTAGTGCAACAAAATAATAACCTTAAGCAGGAAAAACAAAAAGTATTAGATAGTACGTCTTTTAAAATAGGGCATCGAATTGTATCAAGTTTGAGCTTTGTGTTAAAAATACTTAAATTCAAATCTACATAATGAGTAAATTAGTTTCAATTATTATTGCTACCTATAACAGAGCAGCTTATATAGAGCATACAATCAATACTATTGCATCCCAAACGTATCAAAATTTTGAATGTATTATTATAGACGACGGTTCGACAGATAATACTGCGGCTATAGTTAATCCGATACTAAGTTCCGATGGCAGATTTAATTATATAGTTCGTCCCAATACTATAAAAAAGGGGGCAAACTATTCAAGAAATTATGGGTTTTCCCTCTCAAAAGGAGAGTATATTAAATTTTTTGATAGTGATGATGTTATGTTGCCAACTCATTTAGAGGATTGTGTTTCTGCGCTTGAGCAAGGTAATTATGATTTTGTAGTGGCAGACTGTATCAATTTTGATGGAAGAAATTTTTTAGAGCGACCATATGAGATAGATAGATTAAACTCCACATTAAGTGCGATGCATTTTGCCCAATGGAAAACAGCTTGGATTACTAATGATCTGTTGGTAAAACGCCACTTTGCAAATCAATTAGAATTTAGAGGTGGTATTCGAGATCAAGCGAGTGAGTATCAGTATAATATAAAATTATTGCTGCTTACAGATAATGGTTTTTTGATTCCTAAAATACTAACGCATAGACTTATACATGATGATGGCTTCGTGGTAAAAGCAAAAAAAGATAAATTGTATTTTGATACGATGAACGCAGAACTATACTATGTAACCACATTATATATTAAAGATTTGGCTTCAAAACCTCTGTTGAAATGGTTGCTTTCAAGCCACGTCATGCTTACGTTCAAGATATCGATTCAACAAAAATGGCCAGAGTACATTTTGGGAGCTACCTTATTACTTTTAAGGGTAAATGGATTAAAGGGGCTTGTATATCCACTAATTATACTTTTAGGAGTATTAACAAAAAGAGGGTATAAATTTGCTAAATACGTAAGAGATTGATTAGAGAGAATGTTGTATCGCAGGTTTAAGGACTTGCACAATATCAATATATGAAAGCCTACTAGATTAAAAATAACTTTATAATTTTACCTATCTTAAGAGTGTGTATTCAATTTAATAAAATTTAGAATGTCTAAATCATTTGCAAGCAATACAACTGCAATTATTCCCTGTTATAATGACGGGCAATACCTCATGGAAGCGTTGCAATCCCTTTACGATCAAACACTATTACCAGAAAAAATTATTATTGTAGATGATGGTTCTAATGCAGCAACCAAAAAAATATTAAACGCAATTAATCATCCCTTAGTTCAGATTATTTATCAGGAAAACAAAGGAGTTAGTGCTGCTCGAAATCGTGCCATTGCTCTGGCGCAAACGGGCTATATTCTCAATCTGGATGCGGATGATTATTATGAGCCTACTTTTCTAGAAAAAGCGGTTGCTGTATTTCATCAAGATCAAGAGGTCGTTGCTGTGAGTAGTTATTGTCGCATTTTTAGAGCGCGAACAACTATTGAAATAATAGAGCCTCAAGGAGGAAGATTAAAAAACTTTATAGTAATGAATCAATCAAGAGCGAGTGCCATGTTCACAAAAAAAGCTTGGCTAACTGTGGGAGGATTTGATGAAAAAATGCAGGCCGGCTATGAAGATTGGGAATTTTGGATTGCAATTTTAAAGCTGGGAGGAACTATACATGTGATACAAGAAGTCTTATCACATTACAGAATAAAAAAAGTCTCTAGGGATCAAAACGCATTAAAAAAACATGATTTTGAATTAAGAAATTACATTTTTCTAAAACACAAAGAGGTGTATCAAGAGCATTTGGATTTTTACATTGGGGAATTGTTACGTCAAAATTCACTTTTGAGAAATAGTGTGCACAAGACTAAGAATTCAGTAGATTATACAATCGGGAAATTTATTATAAAACCTTTGCGAGCTATAAAAAAAATATTTAAAACATGATGAGTCCAATAGTTTCCATAATTGTTCCATGCTACAAGCAAGCGCATTTTTTGAAAGAGTCGCTGCAATCGGTCTTGGATCAAACGTATTCACATTGGGAATGTATTATTGTCAATGACGGAAGTCCAGACGATACGGAAAGTATCACTCAAAAATGGTGTGCTCTAGATAGCCGATTTAAGTATCTTAAAAAAGAAAATGGAGGACTCTCCTCAGCCCGTAATGCCGGAATTGCGGTCAGTAGAGGAGCATATATCTTACCCTTGGACGCAGATGATGTTTTGCACCCCGATTATTTAGAAAAATTGGTGCCTATTTTATGTAATGATGAATCTTTAGGAATTGTTTCTTGTTATACTAAGTTTTTTAGCATTGACATTACTAAAACTTCATTCGATTTGACACCTCAAGGAACGCATTGGGGGTATTTATTATATGTAAATCAATTAATAGCTACTTCCCTTTACAGGAAAGAGTGTTGGAATAGAGTAGGTGGCTATGATGAAAGTATGAACAAAGGTTTTGAGGACTGGGATTTTTGGCTCAATATATCTAAAAGAGATTGGAATTATAAAATTATTCCGGAATTCTTGTTTTATTACAGGAAATCCAAACAATCGATGCTAACTGAAACTATCCAAAAGCACGCTGAAGAAGTCAAGCGATATATTTTTATTAAACACAAAGAACTTTATATAAAAGATTTCGATAATTGTATGGAAGTACTGTTTTTTGAGTTGAGTGTACAAAAGATGGGGCACGACAGATTTAAAAATTCCTTTGAGTATAAAATTGGTAAAATAATCACAAAGCCTTTTAGAATTATTTTAAAACTATTAGGAATCCAAAAGTAGCATTATGATTTCGGTTGTTATTAGAAATAAAAATCAATCCGTTGCCCTTTCGTTTTTGTTGAAAAATTTGACAGAACGATATGCTGGTGACATTGCGGAAATTATTGTTGTAGATAATCTGTCAACAGATTCCAGTGAGGAAGTTGCAGAACATTTTGGAGCGCGGTTTGTTACCATTAAAAAATTTAGTTTTGGCGGAAGCGCTAATGTATGCGCGAGAGAAGCTCAATTTCCTATAGTGGTTATTTTTAGTGCGCATTCGTATCCTGTGAGTCATGACTTTTTTAAGTTAATACAAGCTAAATTTGATGGTAATCCTACTTTAGCCGGATTGCGCTGTTTGCATAGTACTAATGATTATAAAAATTTTATCAATAAAATTCCCGCTACAGTTGATCCTAATAAATCGGGATTAATTTTTTCTGGTTCCGCTTTCAGGAGAACAGTTTGGGAAAAACATCCTTTTAGAGAAGATGTGGCAACGTTTGAAGATAAAGAATGGACCGTCAGAGTATTAAAAGAAGGATATGTAATTGATTTTGTGGAGTCGATATTCAGTTATGAAATCAAAAGAAGTCCACAGCAACTTTTTTTTAGATTTAAAAATGATGTGGTGGGTAATTATCAATTGTGGCATCAAGATATAAGTTTATTGCAGGCTATTAAGGGATTCTTGTCTGGTATTTTTTATTTGATAAAATCTTTTGTCTTAGACTTGTGGTATATTTTTTTGCGGTTTTTATATCTGGTTAAATTTATTTATAATAAGCCGGATAAATTCTAGATAAATTTTTAAAAATGACTAAAAATAATAATTTTGATTTCCTAAGGTTTTTGTTTGCACTTTTGGTAGTTGTTTCCCATTCTTATCCGTTGTCAGGAGATAATGAGAGTTCTCAATGGATCTACAAAATTACTAATGGACAACTCGTTTTAGCTCAAATAGGATTAAGTGGTTTTTTTATAATTAGTGGTTATTTTATTTTTCAAAGTTTAGAGCGAAGCAACAGCATTTTAGATTATTTAAAAAAACGTTTTTTGAGGCTTTTTCCCGCTTTAGCGGTAGTTTTGATACTTTCAATTATTTTGATTCCTTTTGTTTATAAAGGAGAAGTGTCTTTTTTTAAAAACATTGAAGTTTACACCTATTTACCATACAATCTTAGTTTGTATGGCTTTCAATCTAGTATAAAAGGGGTGTTTGATACGAATGCCTACCATTCCATTAATGGCTCTCTTTGGACTATTAGATATGAGTTTACATTATACCTAGTATTAGCATTGCTTTTCTTTTTAAAAACACAAAAACAGTTAGTACGTAGTATACTTTTAGCTAGTTTTGCTATTTTTATTATGCTTTATATTTTTTGCCTTAATAGATTTGGAGGTTCTTCTTTGTTTGGATTAAAAGGAATACATATACTTAATTTAGGGACTTTTTTTATTGGAGGTAGTTTGTTGGCATCACTTCAATTTGAAAAGGTAAAACATAAAAGTATTATTTTTGGCATATCGGTTTTGATTTTGTTACTGTCTCTTTATTTTAATTGTTATGATTTCGTTAAGCATATCATTTTTCCTATTGTTATTATAGCATTAGGTTTTATACCCATACCTTGTATACGTACTTTTGGAAGATTTGGAGATATGTCTTATAGAATTTATATCTATAGTTTCCCTATTCAACAAACGTTGATGTACTATTTTAAAATGGATACGTATAGTTTACTTATTTATTCTGTTCTTCTTTCTATAGGTTTTGGTTATGTTTCTTGGCATTTAATAGAAAAAAGAGCATTGAAAATTAAAAGAAAGTTTATTTTAAATAAAAATGATAAAGAAAAATTGGGCTGGGATAAAATTGTAAATGCTTAATTTAACTCGATAGTAGTAATAGGTTATTTCGGCGAATGAAAAATTATACAAATAGAGGAAGTAAAGAGATTTTTCATTGTATAGTAGGTTGTACCGGTTTGAGATGTTGACTTATACTTTGCCAATTCAAATAAAAAGTACGTAATTATGACGGATCCATTATTAACAATAGTAATACCCACTTATAATAGGGATGTTTGGCTAGAAAATTCACTTAAAATTATTAATGAAGAAATACAAGATTTAAACTGGATTATTGAAATAATCGTATCTAATAACGCATCAGTTGACAATACAGAATTAGTTGTTGAAAAATATAAAAAATTATTTCCTTTAGTATATAATTGTAATTCTCAAAATATTGGTGCGATAAGGAATATTAGTAAATGTTTGGAGTTAGCATCAGGTCGATATGTTTGGGTATTAGGAGATGACGACTTTTTGATTAAAGATTTTTTAAAAAAAATGATTTTTATAATAAAAGACAACAAAATCATACCTTTTTTTTTTATTGATATGGTAGTATGGAATCCTATTAGGGAGTATGGATATGGTGATTGTATTGAATATCGGGATTCAATAGATGATAAATTTTTTAATATAAATAAGATTGATTTTGTTGCTCATTCCGAGCTTAAAGAAATAGCTACATTTGAGAAAGGATATTTTAATGCAATATCTAATTTTATTCTTTTAAAAGAAGATTATTTGAAAGCTTTCAAAATTGGGGTTGATGCAGGGGAAGAGTTTACTTCTATAGAATCGACATTTCCTCATTCGTATTATATGGCTAAATATCTTATGAATAAACCATGTATTGCTATTACCACTCATGGTTTAATTTGTTCTAATAAAGTTTCTTGGAAAAAATATTATGAAATTACATGGCTTAAATGGTATCCAGAATTAATAATTTTAATGGTTAAAAATGGAGCTGATAAGAGCGACGCATTAAACGGTAGAAAAATTCTTATAAAGAATAAGTATGGTAGTATGATACCAAAGTTATTCAATGGAGGTGTCTCAAATTATGAATATTTCTCATGGAATAAATTTGTAAAAGATAATTTTTATATAAAAGAGTTTTGGGTTGTAATTTATCGTATTTTAAAAAAAACTTTTAAAGAATCTCTACAATAATTTTATTATGTTCAATCCCTTAGTTTCCATAATAGTCCCTTGTTATAATCAAGGGCAATATTTAAATGAAGCAATTCAGTCAGTACTAGATCAAACATATTTTAATTGGGAGTGTATTATTGTTAATGATGGTTCTACTGACAATACTGAGCAGATTGCTTTAGAATGGCGTGAAAAAGACACAAGATTTATTTATTACTACAAAGAAAATGGAGGTTTAAGTACTGCGAGGAATTTTGGTTTAAATAAAGTCAAAGGAGATTATATACAGTTTTTAGATTCGGACGATTGCTTGGATAGTAGAAAATTTGAAAAATCTATGTATTATTTTAATTTATCTAAGAATAAGGATGTTAAAATAGTTATCTCTAATTTTAAAATGTTTGATAATGATATGAGTAAGCTTTCAGATCCTTATTGTAATTTAAATCTTGAATTTTTTAATTTTGAATCCTTGTTATACCAATGGGAAGACTCATTTACAATACCAATACATTGTGGAATGTTTGAAACCTCATTATTTTATTATTTTAGATTTCCTGAAAATTTGAAAGCAAAAGAGGATTGGGTAATGTGGGTTAGTTTGTTTCAAAAAAAGTATGAAGCAATTTTTAATGATGAATTTCTAGCTTTTTATAGAAAAAATCCCAATAGCATGACAAAGTCAAAGAACTTACTACCAGATTTTTTAAAAGCAATTGAATGTTTTAATGAAATACTTACCCCAAAACAATATAATAGATTGGCAGTTGTTTTAATCTCGAGGTTTTATATTTCGAATTTGGATTATAAAAATAAATTCACAAAAATTAAAGATTCAAATACTTACAAATTAGGTCTTTTTCTTAAGAAAATAGCTAAAAAAATATATTTGTTACCTTTTTTTAAAAAAATATTTAAAAGTATTTTAAACTGTAATTTCATATCTAAAAGAATATGAATTAAAAGTGTTCTGTTGTTTTAGATAATATTGAGGGCTAGATAAGTGAGTAATTTAAATTTTTAAGGATCAAAAAAATAATCTAAAATTGAGTAATGGTAAAAATTTCTAATATAATTTAAAAAATGAATTTTATCACAGTCAGTATTTTTATACTTACCTACAATCAAGAAAAATTTATAGCACAAACTATAGAAAGTATATTGATGCAAAAAACAAATTTTTCTTTTCAATTAGTAATAGGAGAGGATTGTAGTACTGATGCAACTAGAGTTATTTGTGAAAAATATGCCAGTGATTACGGAGATAAAATAATGTTATTACCCAGTCCTCATATAAATATTGGACTTATTGCCAATTATATGCGAACTATTAAGGAATGTAATGGGAAATATATTGCTATATGTGATGGTGATGATTATTGGATTGATGTGTATAAATTGCAAAAACAAGTTGATCTGTTAGAAAATAATCCTAATTATTCAATTGTTCATACTGGAGTGAAATTTCTTTTTGCTAATGGGGAGTTTGAGGATTTTATAAATTTGAATAACTTAAAATACAATAGTTTTGAAGATTTAATTTGTTTTAATTTTATTTTTTCTGTGACAGCTGTTTTTAGGAATGTACAGTTTACTAATCCTTTGCCTGCTTGGGTAGAAAAATACCCTTATGGTGATTGGTCTACTTATTTATGGACGATTAAAGATAAAGGTCAGATCTACTATATACCAGATATAACTTCGGTTTATAGAAAGAATATCGGAGTTTCTTCAGGATTAAAAGATTCTTATTCTATAGATGTAAATATTTTAAAGGATATTTATAGCTATATAAATTGTGATATTAATAAAGAAATACTTTTGATTTGTATTTTTGATAAGGAATGGGGTTTTTTAGTTGAACAAAATGCCAAAAAAGAATATAAAAAAGCTTTTGTTTTGTTTATACGTTTAATAAAACAAAAGAAAGAAAAGTTGTTTTGGATTAAATACTATCTTCATTCATTAGTAAATAATTTTTTTAGGATAAAAACACACCAACTTACTAAGTAATTAATTTTAGAAAATTGAAATCAAAAATCAAAAGCATTGTTTATTTCTTTTATGGATTTTGGAATTTTTTAAGTTTCTTAGTTCTTGATTTAAAGAAAATAAGAGATGCTGAAATAGTATGTTTTTTCCCGTATTATCATACAGGTGGCGCCGAGAAAGTACATTTGAATATTGTAAAAGCGTTAAATCATAAAAATGTTTGTATCATTTTTACATTGAATTCAGCTACCAAAAATTTTCAAGAGCAATTCAAAGCTAATGCTCAATGTATAGAAATAAACCCAATAGTCAATAAACGAAATTCGTTTGTAAGTAGATTGTTAAAAAAAAGCATTTACAAAACGATTAACACATCAAATAATTGTAAGGTTATATTTGGAAGTAATGCTGCTTATTTTTATCAAATACTTCCTTTTATTTTCGGTCAAATCGTTCGAATAGACTTATTTCATGCTTTTAGTAAACCTGATAGCCGAGAATTGGAGGTTGTAAATAGTGTAAAGTATATAGATAAGAGGGTTGTTATTAATCAAAACACTAAAAAAGATTTATTAGAAATGTATGCTCGCAATAATATAGGATTAGAATATTATAAAGTGATTCAAGTTATCGAAAATGGTATATCCATATCAAATCGAAAGTTTTTTGCAAAAGATTATTCTAACATAAAAGTTGGATATGTAGGACGATGGTCTGATGAAAAACGACCTGAAATTTTTCTAGAAATTGCTAAGCAAGCCCAAAAAATATCAACAAAAATTCAATTTTATATGGCAGGTACAGGTATGAAAAGTAATCTTGACAAAATTGAAAATGCAGGTGTTATTTTTTTAGGCGAATTAACAAGTAATGAGGAGCTTTCATGTTTATATAAAGACCTTTCTCTTTTATTGATAACTTCTGAATACGAAGGATTTCCAATGGTAATTATGGAATCAATGGTACAGGGTGTTATTTCTATCAGTACGGATGTTGGAGGGATTAGTGAGCATATAACTAATAATAAAAACGGAATATTAATTAGAAATACTACTACTGAAGAAATTGTCTCAGACTTCATAAAAGCTATTGAACAACTTGTAAGTAATAGAGAAGGAATGCAAGAAATTGGTGAAAATGCTTTTCAATATGCTCAAAATAAATTTGATATAAATTCATTCAATGAGAATTATAAGGAACTTTTTGAAGTAGAAAATAATACATTGTAATCCTAATTTTAGAATATGAAAATCCTCATGGTATCTATTCCTAATCATCATTTTTTTCAATGGGTTGACCAATTGAAGGATTCGGGCCATGATGTTATTTGGTTTGACGCCTCAGATGGTGGTTCTCCAGTTGAAAGAATTAATTGGGTAACACAAATCAAAGGATGGAAATTGAAATGGAATTTCCCGATGCGGCATACTGTTAAGCATTATTTTCCTAAAAGCTATGCGCTACTTCAAAAATATAATGAAAGAGATATAACTACAGTTTTTGAAAATATAATCCAAGAATACCAGCCAGATATTGTACACAGTTTCGAAATGCGGTTGGCTGGATTACCTATTTTAGCGGTGATGCAAAAACATAATTCCATTCCCTATATTTATTCTTCTTGGGGGAGTGATTTGTTTTATTATCCACAACTTGGAATACATGAAAAAGCAGTATCCAATTTTCTTGAAAGAGTCGATTATTTAATCACAGATTGTCAGAGAGATTATAATATTGCTGTTGCAAACGGTTATACAAATGCTTTTTTGGGAGTATATCCAGGAAATGGAGGGATAACAATTGACACAACCAATATAAAAGATAGCCCAAAGCGGAATACTCTTACGATTAAGGGGTATGATGATGGGGTAGGAATGGTTCGAAAGTGATTGAAGCATTAGAATTAGTTCCTATAGCTTTGATTCAGAATTATTGTTTAGTGGTTTATAGTGCAGATGCTTCAATTGTAAATCAATTAAAAAACACGGAATATTTTAAAAGTTTAAGAGTGCGGGTTATTAATAGAGGTGCGTTTATTTCTAATTCGGAATTATTAGCGATAATGGGGCAGTCTGTACTGCATATTGGCAACAGTATTTCAGATGGTATGCCCAATGCTTTACTGGAAGCTATGGGAATGGGGGCATTCCCAATACAATCAAATCCAGGAAAAGTGACAGAAGAAGTGATCGAAAATGGCGTCAATGGTATCTTAATTAGAAACCCATTGGACGCACAAGAAATAGCCAATAGTATTGAATGGGCCATTGTGAATCCAGGAGTGAGAGCACAAGCACAAAAATTTAATATTGATTTGATTCAAAACAAATGCAATAGAATAACTTTAAAAAAAGCAATAATTGATATGTATGAAAAATGTATACTATCAAAGCCTCTCGTTTAGCTAATTTGATAAGCATAAAAAACTATTTATTAAAATAATAACTGATGCAAGTAGCTATACTTATTACAACTAAAGATAGAAAAAAGGATTTGTCTTTTACTTTGGAAAAAATTAATCATCTTATAAATACCCCATCAGTAGAATGTGTTATTTATGATGATGGTTCATCTGATGGGACCTATGAATTTGTGGCTGAAAATTACCCTGCAATAATAGTTAAAAGGAATTCAATATCTAAAGGACTTATTTATTGCAGGAATGAAATGCTAAACAGCACGCAAGCTGATTATGCAATTTCATTAGATGATGATGCTCATTTTATTACAGAATATCCATTGGCAGCTATTTGTAACTATTTTGAATCAAATCCAAAATGTGGTTTGATTGCTTTACGAATATTTTGGGGCTTGTCAACTCCTGTTTCAATTATTTCTGATGAAATTCCAGAGCAAGTACAGGGATTTGTAGGTTGTGGACATGTATGGCGTATGGCAGCCTGGAAGAGTATTCCTAATTATCCTGCTTGGTTTATTTTTTATGGTGAAGAAAATTTTGCTTCTTATCATTTGTTTAAAAAAAAATGGGAAGTACATTATTTGCCAGAGGTTTTAGTTCACCATAGAGTAAGCTTGAAATCTAGAAAAAATAATTCTGATTACACCATTAGATTGAGACGCTCTTTACGAGCAGGTTGGTTTTTATATTTTTTATTTGATCCAATGCAACTTATTCCAAAAAAAATGGCATATTCCCTTTGGATTCAATTTAAATTAAAAGTATTTAAGGGGGATTTTAAGGCCTTGTTTGCAATTGTTTTAGCTTTGTTTGATTTAGCTTGGCACATGCCTTTACTATTAAAAAATAGAGATTCTCTATCCATTAAGGAATATTGTAATTATCAAGAATTGAAAGCCACAAAAATATATTGGAATCCTTAAAATTGGCTTATAGTATTTTTTAAATTTTGATAATTTGAAAAAAAATAATGGATTATTTTAAACCACTAAATCAGTATATTTGGTTTTTCAACAAAAAATAAAATAATGAAAAAAATAGGTATCATTCCACTTCGTAAGGATTCTAAAGGGATTCCGGGGAAAAATAAAAAGAAAATGGTAGGACGGCCCTTGTTTTCCTGGGTACTTACGGAAGCTATTTTTTCTAATTTGGATGCCGTTTACGTGTTTACAAACGATACGGAAATCATTAGCTATATAGAACGCGAATACTATTGGACCAATAAGGTATTTGCCGTGTTACGCAACGAAGAAAATGCTAATGATACTGCCTCTACCGAGAGTACCATGATGGAGTTTTCAGCCAAAATTAATCATGATTATGCTGTTTTATGTTTGCTTCAAGCGACTTCGCCATTAACATTGGCTGAAGATATCAATAAAGTATTAGATAAAATCATCACAGAGAAATACGACAGTGCTTTAACTGTGGTCAATACGCATCGGTTTACCTGGAACAATGATGGAACCCCACAAAATTATGATGTATTCAATAGACCCAGACGGCAAGATTTTGAAGGATTATTGATAGAAAATGGAGCAGTATATGCTACTAAAAAAGAACTTTTTTTAAATTCTAAAAACAGAGTCAGTGGTAACATCGGATTGGTAGAAATGCCAGAGGAAACTTTGATGGAGATTGATAGTTTATCGGATTGGAATATTGTTGAAAATCTATTGACAGAGCGACAAAAAAAGCGCAAGACCCAACAAAGGATTAACTATTTAGTACTGGATGTTGATGGGGTTTTTACCGATGGCGGGGTTTATTACAATGAAGAGGGAGAAATGGCCAAAAAGTTTGATATGCGTGATGGCATGGGGTTAGAAATTTTAAGAGAAAATAATGTGGAAGTGATCACATTGACTTCTGAAAATTCTAAACTGGTGGCACAACGGATGCTGAAACTTCAAATTAAAGAGGCTTTTTTTGGTGTGAAAGATAAATATTCATTTCTGAAGCAATTTCTTGATACTAAAAATAGTAGTTTTGGTGCTGTTGCTTATGTAGGGGATGATGTGAATGATTTGACTAATATGTGTAGTTCTGGGTTGTCTTTTGCTCCAGCAAATGCAACTGCTATTGTAAAATTACATGCTGATTTTGTGCTTGGTACAGCATCCGGAGCCGGAGCAATCAGAGAAGTTTGTGAAATAGTATTAAAGTATAATAAAAGATATGACAGAGTTTAAAAAACCGTACGTAATTGCTGAAATTGGCTGTAATCACAAAGGAGATATGGCAATTGCAAAAGAATTGATAAAGATTGCCAAAATATTTTGTAATGTTGATGCGGTTAAGTTTCAAAAAAGAAATAATACGGAATTATTAACTGAGGAGCAATACAATGCGCCGCATCCTAATGCCAGTAATTCTTATGGGGATACTTATGGTGCGCATAGGGAATTTTTAGAATTTGATGTGAATCAACATCAAGAATTAAAGGACTATTGCGAATCCATAGGAATTACGTATTCAACTTCAGTTTGGGACACGACTTCAGCTAAAGAAATTGCGTCGCTTCATCCAGAATTTATTAAAATACCATCAGCCTGTAACAATAATTTTGATATGTTGGGATGGCTGTGTGATCATTACCAAGGGGAAATTCATATTTCGACTGGGATGACCACTAAAGATGAAGCAGATACTCTGGTTAATTATTTTGTTGAAAAAGGCAGGAATAAAGACTTAGTGCTATACAATTGCACTTCGGGTTATCCAGTGCCTTTTGAGGATGTGTGTTTGTTAGATATTACTTTGCTGAAGCAAAAATATGGTGACACTGTAAAACATATTGGTTTTTCCGGACATCATTTGGGAATAGCTATAGATGTAGCGGCCTACACGCTGGGTGCTAACATAATTGAAAGACATTATACTATAGACCGTACTTGGAAAGGAACTGATCATGCTGCTTCATTAGAACCTATGGGATTGCGAAAATTAGCGAGAGATTTGAGTGCTGTTCATAGCGCGTTATCCTTTAAATCAATGGATATTTTGCCTATTGAACAAGTGCAAAGAGATAAGTTGAAAAATCAAAAAGTATAGGGGAGTAAAGTTTATTGGTCACATAAATAGTTAAAAATATGTACTTTAGTGCATTTCGCTTTAGCTTCTTAAAAATTTTTTGCCACAGATTAAAAAGATTATCACTGATTAATCTGTGTGAATCTTTTTAATCTGTGGCAAATTAAAAAGATTTAACCTTGCAGACTTTAAGTCTGCCAAACCAAATCTACGGATTTTAAGTCCATAGTGGTTTAGTTAAAATATGTTTTTCACATTTTTATAATACGTTTCTAAGATAATTTATGAGTAAAAAAATATTTGTTTTTTTTCCTGACGGAGTAGGTTTGCGCAATTTTGCATTTACTAAATTCAAGGAATTAGGAGAACAAAAAGGACACCAAATTGTCTATTGGAATAATACTGTTTTCTCTCTCAAAGAGGAGTTGGGTTATGATGAGGTAAAAATTGAAACCCATAAAATAAATAGGTTGACCCCTATCTATACCCGAATTCGAAAACACATCGAATTGAATGTTTCTCAAAAAAAATTTAAGGATGATGTGTATCCAACCTATAAATTTCCTTTTAGTTACAACGGCATAAAAAACAGCTTAATTACACTTTATACGAAGTTGTTAATAGGATTGAATTCATCAGAAAAAGGGATTGTCCGTATCCGAAAACGAATCAATAGTTTAGAACGTTCCACGGAAAAATACCAGTATTGCAAAGCTCAGTTACAGCAACATCAACCGGATTTAGTATTTTGCACTACGCAACGGGCCACTCAATCCATTAGTGCTTTATTGGCTGCTAAAGATTTAGGAATTCCTACTGTTGCTTTTGTCTATTCCTGGGATAACGTGCCTAAGGCCATGCAGGTTGTGGAAACGGATTACTACTTTGTCTGGAGTGATTTAATGAAAGAAGAAGTTTTAAAGTATTATCCTTTTGTACAGGAATCCCAAGTTATAGTTACCGGAACCCCCCAGTTTGAACCGCATTACGATAGCGAATTGCTGCAAGAAAGAGCTGTTTTTTTTGCGGAGCATAACTTAGATAGTGATAAAAAATACATTTGTTATTCCGGTGATGATGAAACCACTTCGCCTTTGGATCAGTATTATTTAGAGGATTTGGCCCATGCAGTTCGCAGCTTAAACAGCAAGGGAAAAAACTTGGGGATTATCTACCGAAAATGTCCCGTTGATACTACCAATCGATACGATGCTGTTTTGCGGGCAAATACTGATGTAATTGTTGCAATAGACCCAATCTGGAAACCGATGGGAAAACAATGGAATGAAATTTTGCCCACTAAAGAAGATTTAGCACTATTGTACAATGTTTGTGCCCATTCTGAATTGGTCACCAATGTATGTTCCTCCACAGTTTTTGATTTTGTGGCTCATGAAAAACCGTGTATTTACTTCAATTACGAACAACCTCAATTAAAAAAAGGAATTCGAGACATTGGTCAAAATTATAAGTATGTTCATTTTAGAAGTATGCCCAGCCCAGAAGCAGCTGTTTTTTGTACAGATAAAAAAGAGTTGGAACATTTGGTGAACCAAATTCTAGAAGGTCAATTATCTAATGTTTCTGAAGGGAAAAAATGGTATGAAATTGTGGCTGGTGTAACCCCAACTCAAGCTTCAGAGAAAATATGGAAAAGTATTGACGCTATTCTGGAAAGATAAAAACTGGAGTTATTATTTTTAGTCTACTATGAAAAAATTTGTAATTCAGATTGTTGGAATTTTATCTGTCATTCTACTATTACTATTGGTATTCGATTTTACCTATACCACTATTTATAAAAATGCAAATCCAAGGACTAAATTTCAGTATTTACGAAGCCTGAAAAATACCAAAGTCAATTATGTGTTTCTGGGTTCTTCAAGGGTTGAAAATGGAATTGTTCCAATGTTAATTGAAGATAAAACGAAAAAAAGTGCATTAAATCTAGGTTTTCAATATGCACATCTTGGTGATATTTATTACTTATTACAAATTTTGAAACAATATAATATTAAATCAGATTCAATATTCATTCAAGTAGATTATATGTATAATAAAAATAAAGGCTTTTCAAATAATTTACCCTACGAAATGACCCCATTTATAAGAGATAATTTAATAACAAAGGAGTATTTATTAAATTATGTAGGAAAAAATTTTGGAGATTATTATATTCCTTACGTTAGATATTTTACAAATGAAACTAAAATAGGTTGTAGAGAAGTTTTTACCAGTTTGATTGGAAAGAGAACAAGTGTACTTCAGAATAAAGGCTATAGTTCTTTGCAAGGTGTTGAGCAGGGTAGTAATCATCGCTCTTTACCGGCTTTTATTGCATCAAATAATCAATATTACGAAAAAATAAAAAGATATGCAGTCGCGAATAAGATCAAAATTATCTTTTTTTGCGCACCCTTTTGTAAGCACACCAAAAATTTAGGTTATATCAAAAAATTAAAGACAAGAATTCCAGATCTATATGATTTTTCTAATGCCATACAAGACGACTCCCTATTTGTGAACTGTTTTCATTTGAACGAAATAGGGGCGCATAAATTCTCTGAAATTTTAGTGGAAGAAATAATAAATAATAAAAATAAAATTTAGCATGTTTTTCAACTCTTTATCTTTCGCTATTTTCTTGCCTATTGTTTTTGTGTTGTATTGGTTTGTTTTTAATAAAACCAAAAGCACCCAAAATGCAGTTCTCATTATAGCGAGTTACTATTTTTATTCCTGTTGGGATTGGCATTTTTTATTTCTGTTAGTGTTTTCTACGTTTTTGGATTTTTATACCGGAATCCGAATTGAAAAAGCAAAGACTGAAATGGGGCGAAAATTTTGGTTTTGGCTGAGTATCAGCGTTAATCTTGGTTTTCTGGGTATTTTTAAATATTACAATTTTTTTGCAGATTCCTTCTCCCAATTATTGAACGGGTTTGGGTTGCAAACAAGCCCGTTGTTGCTCCACGTAATTCTTCCAGTTGGAATTTCCTTTTATACTTTTCACGGTTTATCTTATGTAATCGATATTTATTTAAAAAGAATTAAAGCCGAATATAACTTTGTGGATTACTCCTTATTTGTTAGTTATTTTCCGCTTTTAGTTGCTGGACCTATCGAAAGAGCCACGCATTTATTGCCGCAAGTAAAAGTAAAAAGAACTTTTGATTATAAAAAAGCAAAAGAGGGAGTCTATCAGATCATCTGGGGATTAGTCAAGAAAGTAGTAATTGCGGATACTTGTGCGACCTATGCTAATGCGATTTTTGATCATTATACCTCCATGAATTCTTTATCGTTACTTCTTGGAGCCTTTTATTTTGCTTTCCAAATTTATGGGGACTTCTCTGGTTATTCGGATATGGCACTCGGGATGTCTAAGTTATTCGGAATTGATTTATTGCGCAATTTTAACTATCCCTATTTTTCCAGAGATATTGCTGAATTTTGGCGTCGTTGGCACATATCCCTATCGTCCTGGTTTCGGGATTATGTCTATATCCCGCTTGGAGGAAGCAAAGGCAGTAAATTCAAACAAGTCCGCAATGTATTTGTTATTTTCTTGCTAAGTGGTTTTTGGCATGGTGCCAATTGGACCTTTATCGCCTGGGGTTTTATTAATGCGTTGTACTTTTTACCCTTATTGTTACTCCATAAAAATCGTTCTAATATGGAAACGGTTCAACTGCAATGGAATTTCAGTTCCTTAAAAGTATTGTGGAGTATTTTGGTCACTTTTGGATTAAGTTGTCTGGCTTGGATATTTTTTAGAGCAAAATCTATTGAAATTGCCTTTGATTATATTGCCCGTATTTTTACAAATAGAAGTTTTGTACCACAATATTTAGAAAATGAAAGGTACAGTTATGAAATGGTACTGTTAGTTTTGATTTTTATTCTCGTCGAATGGAATTCAAGAACTAAAATCGAACCTATTTCGGGTAAGTACAGTTGGGTGAAAATTACACTTTGCCTAGCGGCTCTTTTAGCTTTAGGAACTTATTCTGATTATAAAGAATTTATTTATTTTCAGTTTTGATGATGAATTTTCGTTTTGCCCCGGCCCTAAAGGAAGTCGAAATTAGTAAAATTCTTGATAAGTCATAACGTAGTATTCTTTTTTTTCTCCCTTTAGGGTGGGGCAAGAAAAAAGAAATAAGGGGTGTGGATTTTCGTTTTGCCCCGGCCCTAAAGGGAGTCGAAAATCAGTAAAGTTCTTGATAAGTCATAACGTAGTATTTCTTTTTTTTTCTCCCTTTAGGGTTGGGGCAAGAAAAAAGAAATAAGGGGTGTGGATTTTCGTTTTGTCCCGGCCCTAAAGGAAGTCGAAAATCAGTAAAATTCTTGATAAGTCATAACGTAGTATTTCTTTTTTTTCTCCCTTTAGGGTGGGGCAAGAAAAAGAAATTAGAGATGAAAATTTTCGTTTAACCTCGGCTCTAAAGGGAGCCGGAAATTTGGGAAGATTAATTGTTGTTGTTGAATTATGAATTTTTTATATGGCTATGGATAAAAAATCGCTACAATCAGATTCTATGTGGAAAGGAGCATCCCCACTGATTTTTTCAAATGCTAAAAAATTAAGAGAAAATCAAACACAAGCTGAAGAAAAGTTATGGTTAGCAGTGAAAAATAATCAGCTAGAGGGATATAAATTCAGGAGACAACATCCTCTTAGTATCTATATCGCTGATTTTTATTGTCACGCCCTAAAATTAGTTGTTGAGATTGATGGTGGATATCATCTGACTGAAGAACAACAGCTTTTGGATGAAAAAAGAACAAGTGATATAGAATTTCAAGGATTAAAAGTAATTCGATTCACTAATGAAGAAATAATGTTGAAGTTACCAGAAGTTATAGATAAAATCAAAGCGTTTATTAAGATGTTATCGTAAATTTTCGTTTTGCCCCGGCCCTAAAGGGAATCGAAAATCAGTAAAGTTCTTGATAAATCATAACGTAGTATTTCTTTTTTTCTCCCTTTAGGGTGGGGCAAGAAAAAAGAAATTAAGTGTGTAGTGAAATCATAATTTAAAAGAGAATAAAACATCAATGAAACGGTTTATAATTTTTATAATAAAAATACTTTTGCTGACCTTTTTTGTGTTGGTTGTGTTAGATATTGCCTACACAAAAGTATATTTACAATCCTCCAATAGAGGGAAAATAGGGTATGTCTATAATTCAAAAGGTAGGGCTTACGATGTAGTAATTTTAGGATCCTCGAGAGCCAATAATCATTTTGTAACTCCAATGTTTGAAAGAAAAGGGTTAAAGGCTTTTAATTATGGGATGAGTGGCGGACATTTGTTTGAAGCCTCTTTGCTTCTGAAATTAATGATAGAACGGAAATATGTCATAAAAAATGTGATACTTGAAGCCGATTTGAATTTGTCGAATGAGAAGGAATCTGAGAGTGTTGCGTCTAAATTCATGCCTTATATTCACGATTCTAAAGTGATTGCAGCTCATTTTACACAGCAGCCTGGTTTTTGGGCTAACTATTACATTCCTTTTTACCGGTATGTTGTTTTTGAACCGCAAATCGGCTTTAGGGAAATGTATAACGCTGCACTAAAAAAACCTACAAAGCTATTGGATCATTTAGGCTATTATCCGTTGGGTAAAAACCCAAATGCAAATATGAAAAATGACCTGACCAATCTAAAACCCTTGCATAATAAATACTATGAAGAAATAAAGCATCTTTGCAAAACAAATCACATTAACCTGATCGCCGTTATGACACCTATGTGTAGCAATACGAAAGGATTAAATTATTTTGAGAAAGTGCATCAAATGTATCCCGAAATTCACAATTATGAAAAAGCGGTAGAGGGAGATGAGTATTTCTCTTCTTGTGGGCATATGAATGATACCGGGGCACGCAAGTTTACATCCATAATTTTACATGATTTTTTTACCGATTTATGAGCAATAACAAATTAGAAAAATTAAATTATATCGATGCGCTGAGGGGACTGGCAATTATAATGGTTGTTGTAATGCATTCTGCTATGCAAGGTGTAGTAAAAATGCCTCATGCGTTATCTGTTTTTTTGGGCTTAGGTTCAAGAGGGGTTCAGTTTTTTTTTATTGCCAGTGCTTTTACTTTGTTTCGTTCTTATCAAAACAGAAACGGTATGGAACAGAGTCCCTTGAAGAACTTTTATATCCGAAGATTTTTTAGAATTGCGCCCATATATTATTTAGGGATTTTGTATTATGTTATTCGAATCTTTTTTAATCTGCCTTATTGGTTAGGGAATCAGCCTTATATATCGAAAAGTAATATAATGTCAAATGTGTTATTTGTTCATGGATTTAACCCTTATTGGATTAACAGCTTGGTACCTGGAGGTTGGTCAATTGCTGAGGAGATGCTATTTTATGCCCTTTTTCCCTTTTTGTTTAGGAAGATAAAAAGCATACATTCAGCTTTTATTTTTTTGAATATTACTTTACTGTTTAAGCTTGTATTTCAAGAATATTTTACCTATTTCCCTTTTATTTCCGAGCCGTATTTGTGGAGAGAATTTCTCTTTTATTATTTTCCTTGTCAGTTGCCTATTTTTGCATTAGGCATTATACTGTTCTTTTTAATAGAAGATAGTAGTGCTATAAAATTGGTAAGCCCTAAAGTACTTTTCCTTTCTATGATTTTATTATTATTACAGGTTGGTTCTACCCTTGATTTTTTATATTTTAATCACATTGTTTTTGGTGTGTTTTTTGTGATTTTTGGTATTGTTTTGAGTAAAGGAAAACTGAGTTTTATTTGTAATCCAATTTTAAGATATATCGGAAAAATTAGTTTTAGTATGTATATTATACATTTTATAGTTATTTCTTGGTTGGCTAAATTCCATTTAATTGATTTTTGTCAGCACTATTTCTTAAATTTTTCCTTGCGATTTTTGTTGATTTTATCTGTTTCAGTGTCTATTTCGACACTTACTTACTATTTAATCGAGATTCCATTTCAAAACTTAGGAAAAAAAATAATCTCAAAAAGGGAGCTGAATTAGTTAATTTTTAATAAAAAAGAAGTTAGTTTGCTTTATAAATAAATTGAAGATGCACATTGCCTTTCTTACACCAGAATATCCCCACGAACGAGTAGCCCATGCTGCAGGGATTGGAACCAGTATCAAGAATTTAGTGGTTGCTTTGGCCAAAAAAAATGTCAAAGTTTCGGTGTTTGTGTATGGCCAGCAAGACGATGCGGTACTTGTCGAGGATGGAATGACCATTTATTTGATCAAAAACAGAAAATACAAATTCATGGGTTGGTATTACCACCGAAAGTACCTTGAAAACTACTTAAATAAATACATCCTTTCTGAGCAAATTGATGCTGTCGAAGCACCTGACTGGACTGGTATTACTGCTTTTATGCGTTTGAAGGTACCATTGGTGATTCGGTTTCATGGCAGTGATACTTATTTTTGCCATATTGAAAAGCGTCATCAGAAATTAAAAAATTATTGGTTCGAAAAGCTCGCTGTTCGCAATGCCGAAGCTTTTATTGCGCCTACTACTTATGCGGGAAATGTCTCCAAGGAATTATTCGGGATAAAAAATAAACGGGTACAAACTATTCATTACGGACTTGAATTGAACCGTTTTGAAAATCCAAATCCAGCACTTTTTGAAAAGGGGTTGCTGTTGTATATAGGCACGGTAATACGCAAGAAAGGCGTGTTTGAACTGCCTGCAATTTTTAAAAAAGTCAGAACTCAATTCCCTGAAGCAAAGCTGATTTTAATTGGTGGAGATTCTTCGGATGTACAAACAGGCAGTCATTCGACATGGCAACTGCTTCAAAAAGAATTTGGTACAAATGATTTAGAAAAAGTAACTTACCTTGGGAAAATACCGTATCAGGACGTTCAAAACTACATGAAACAAGCACACGTTTGTATCTTTCCTAGCTTTGCCGAAACTTTAGGAATGGTGACTATAGAATCAATGGCGCTACAAAAGCCAGTGGTTAATACCAATATAGGTTGGGCACAGGAATTAATTGTAGATGGTGAAAGTGGTTTTCTAGTTCATCCGCAAGATCATACTCTTTACGCAGATAGAATACTGGAGTTGTTAGCGGATGCCAACCTTTGTCTGACAATGGGAGATAATGCCAGAAAACGTGTGGAAGCTGTTTTTGATATAGAAAAAATTGCACAACAGAACATCCTTTTTTATCAATCCATAACTAGCCAATCGTGATTGTTGTTTACCATCAAAATAATCGTGTAACAAAAGTTATATCGAATCAAAATGAATCGGTTGCTTTTGCGATGCATTCGAGTATTCCAGAAGTACTTATGATATTGGCCCATCAATTTCCTCTGGAGCCTATCGTTTGGTGCCATCAATTGCTGGAAAACAGTTTGAATATGGATAAGATTGCAACGCTTTTTCATCATAATAAAATGATGCTTTCGTTTCGACCCAAATCAAATAATTTTTTTGATAATTCCATCGGATATGCAGAGGAATCTTTATTTATTAACGTTAATAAAAAGGTCTCGTATCCTACGTGGCAAATGAGTAGTTATGTTGGAGTGATTCACGCTTCTGTTTTAAATGCAATAGGTGATAAAATAGTTTGTGAACCCGATTTAGATTATTATTTGAGTTCACTGGCTAAATTATGTATGCCGTTGGGATTGTTGTGCTATTCCGAACCACAGCTTTTGAAGTCGGTAGAAATAATTGATTCACTTGTTAAAGCATCCAACTTTACACTTTTTCGTTTTGTGAAGCAACATTATAAAACGAGATGGGTATTTTTGTTAGCGTTGAATTTGCTTTTATATGAACGTAAAATTTTGTTTTATCCTTTTATTTCCGCACTTTTTTTAAAAAGAAGATTTAATAATAAAATAAATATAGATGATATTGTCGTTCAATCATCAAGAGTAATTATAGATAAAGGAACTATTGATGTCATAATCCCAACAATTGGGAGGAAAGAATATTTATATGACGTGTTAAAAGATTTTTCAAAGCAAAGTCTTTTACCTCAGAAGATTGTTATTGTGGAACAGAATCCAGAACCATTCAGTAAAAGTGAATTGGATTATGTAGCAACTGAAAATTGGCCTTTTGAAATACAACATATTTTCACGCATCAAGCAGGAGCTTGCAATGCCAGAAATTTGGCTTTGAGTCAAACTAGAAGTGAATGGGTTTTTTTAGCAGATGATGATAATCGATTTGAAGCTGATTTACTAAAAGAGGTTTTTCAAAAAATAAAAAAATATGGTTGCAAGGTAGTTACAACATATTATCCTCAAAAAGGAGAGAGAAAATCACACCACAAAGTAATGCAGTGGCCTACTTTTGGTGCTGGGAATAGTTTTTTAAAAAGCACTATTTTACAGCATGTAAAGTTCAATATGGCATTTGAATTTGGTTATGGGGAAGATAGCGATTTTGGGATGCAATTGAGAAATCAAGGAAATGATATTTTATTTTTGCCAGAACCTTCAATATTGCATTTAAAGGCGCCAGTTGGAGGATTTAGAACAAAACCAATATTGAAGTGGCATAATGAAAAGATTCAACCAAAACCTTCGCCTACAGTGATGCTGTATTTGATTACTCATAACACAAAACAACAAATCTTAGGGTATAAAACCGTTTTGTTTTTTAAGTATTATAAGCATCAAAAGATTAGGAATCCTTTTCAATATTTCGCAGTTTTTAATAAGCAATGGAAACAAAGTATTTTTTGGGCTAATCAATTAAAAATAGATTCATGAAATTTTCATTAATTATCTGTACGTACCTGCGTGCTGAGCCTCTATTACAACTATTAAAGTCTGTGAAAGAGCAAACAAAATATCCAGATGAAATATTAATTATCGATGGCTCCACTAATCAGGATACGGAGTTAATTATAGGTAATAATTCATTTGATAATTTAAATTATTACTCCGTTTCACCACAACATCGAGGTTTGACTAAACAACGAAATTTTGGAATTGAAAGAGTTGCAGCTGATTCAGAAGTTGTATGCTTTTTAGACGATGATATTGTTTTGACAGCTACTTATTTTGAAAAACTATTAAAAACGTATCAAATCTTTCCAGAGGCTTTGGGTGTAGGCGGTTACATTATCAATGAGAATAAATTTCAATTTGTAGGGTATGATTATAAACCATCTATTAAAGAATTTTATTTTGACGGATGGAAGCAAAATGACGGTAGTCGTTTTGTACTGCGTAAAAAATTGGGATTGGACAGCGATTGTCCCCCAGGTTATTCTTCTTTGTATTCACATGGTCGCAGTGTGGGGTTTTTACCTCCAAACGACAAAATTTATGAAGTTGAAATGTTGATGGGCGGAGTATCTTCGTTTAGAAAAAAGGTTTTTGACACGTTGCATTTTTCAACTTATTTTGAAGGGTATGGCCTGTATGAAGATGCTGATTTTACATTGCGAGTTGCTAAAATTGGTAAGCTATACCTGAATACAGGGGCAAAACTACAGCATTATCACGATGCTTCCGGAAGGCCGAATCAATACCGATATGGAAAAATGGTGGTGCGAAACGGATGGTATGTATGGCGTACTAAAAACCCTGACCCAGCATTGAAACATCAGTTAAAATGGCATGCTATTACTTTGCTTTTGACGGCAATACGATACAGTAACGTGCTTACTGCAAATGCTAAAAAAGAAGCCCTAACCGAAGCTTTAGGAAGAACTTTGGGTTGGTGGAGTTTATGGATTAATAAACCGAAAATTCAATAGTTATATTTTTATACAGGAAACAATAATATAAAAAAACACTCGATTATGCAGTTATTATTTTCAACTTGGACACATCATTTAAATCATTTGATTTATTCCTATTTTTATTTCTGTCAAAAGGAAAAAATAAAAGTTGTAATACTACGCGATCCAAGTGTTGTCTCAAATGGTGCGATATTAGATATCAATGGGGAAAAAATATTTTTTGATTATTCAGATGATTCCTTATTTTTAGATAATCCAGAAAAATTTAGTTTATATTTTAAACGTTCACTTCGAAAAGTGGATGAAAATACGAATATTAGGCCATTAAATTTTAATGTGCCATTATCATACAAAAGTTTATCGCTTTTAATGAAACTAAAAAGTGATTTATTATTAGATAAATGGAGTAGAGTTGAGGTTCTTAAAGCATTTGACATTTATGGTTTAGCCTCCAAGTCTTCCCACTGTGTTTTAGATATTAGAAGGTATCCAGAAAATGTAATTGATAATGGAGGTAAAGTGCTTTTTCATACGCGCTTATGGAACCCAGATAATCATCCGGATACAGATGAAAAAGAAAGGAGACGACTTCAAAACGAATTTAGGATAAACGCTTGTAGAATTATTAAAAAGAATTTTAGTAATTCATCTGTAGGTTTGTTTGCTGATGATTTTTCTAGAAAATTAGCGCCTGATGTTTTATTAGATCCAAAAGAATCTAAGAAAAATAATTATTTAAATACTTTATTACATTATAATATAGCTTTAGCTGACGATGGATTAAAAGATACACCTGGATGGAAAATTGGTGAATATCTATTGTTTGGAAAAGCGGTAATTACAACACCATTAAATATTTCATTAGACAATTTTAAAGAAGGAATCAATTATGAAGTGCTATCAACACGTTCTTCATATATTGAAATACCCGATAAGATTGAATGTTTATTAAAAGAGAAAAAATATTTAGAGGTAGGTAATGCAAATAAAGAATGGAGTAATTACTATATACACCCTCAAAATTATATAGAAAGAATACTTTCCATTGTTAAATAAAAAATTATGTAAAAACATTGTTTTTGAAAGAATTATAAAATAAAATTTAAATATGGGAAAATATTTTTATTCATATTTAATTTGTTTGAAATTAAATTATTGAGGTTATGATGGATATAGTAAGAGTTCGTTTGAAGCAAGGGTATAGATATTTTTTTGTAAATCTATTAATGACATTAGGAGTTAATAAAATTCAAATACTAAAGATGACTTTTCCAATTTTTTTAAGACCGAAATCAAGTGATTTATTAGTTTTTCATCAAATATTTACTTTTAAAGAGTATGATATGAATTTAGGATTTTCACCAAAATTTATTATAGATGCAGGTGCAAATATCGGGTTAGCGGCAGTCTTTTTTTCTAATAAATTTCCAGAAGCGAAAATCATGGCCATTGAACCTGAAAAATCTAATTTTGAAATGCTTCAAAAAAATACAAAAGAGTATAAAAATGTTTCGTTAAAAAAGATGGCTCTGTCTAATCAATTCAATTTTAGTTTTAATGTAGTTGATAAAGGTTTTGGAAATTGGGGATTTATTACTGAAATTCAGGATTCAAAAAGAAAAATTAATGTTATAGATACGGTTAAAACTATTACAATAGATGAAATAATGATAGAATATAATTTAGAATATCTTGATTTGCTGAAAATTGATATTGAAGGAGGTGAAAAACAACTTTTTGAAAGTAATTATGAAAATTGGTTACCCAAAACAAAATGCATTATTATAGAACTCCATGATGGTATTACAAATGGAAGTTCAAAGAGTTTTTTTAAAGCGATAAGTAATTATGATTTTTCATATTTTAACAGAGGGGAAAATCTAATGTTTATAAATAATCGTATTTAAAATATTTAGTCAAAATATATAAAATATATAATTCAAAAAAAAGGCCATATGAAGTTCACCATTTTTACCCATGTTCCACATTCTAAAGAGGATCATCTATATTATGCGTATGCTCCTTATGTTAGAGAAATGAATGTTTGGGGGAAAAGTGTTGATGAATTAGCGATTGTTGCTCCTTTTTTTTTAGATAAAAAAACAGCAATTGACAGTTCTTATGACCATCAAAGAATAGAATTTATATCGGTCCCAAATTTTGACATCCTATCGATTAAGTCTACTTTCGGTACTATTTTGAAACTTCCAAGTTTATTATTTGTTCTTTTTAAAGCCATGCAATCTACGGATCACATCCATATACGTTGTCCTGGTAATATTGGTTTATTAGCCTGTTTGGTACAAATTTTTTTTCCTAAAAAAAATAAAACCGCCAAGTATGCTGGAAACTGGGACCCCCAAGCGAAGCAACCTTGGACGTATAAATTGCAAAAATGGATTTTGAGTAACACTTTTTTGACACGTAACATGCACGTTTTAGTTTATGGAGGGTGGGAAGGAATGTCTAAGAATATCAAACCTTTTTTTACGGCAACATATTTTGAAAAAGATAAATTAGCTTTAATAAATAAAAAAGTTTTAGGTATAATTCATTTTGTTTTTGTTGGGACACTGGTAATTGGAAAAAATCCTTTTTATGCGATTCAATTAGTTCAATTTTTGTTTGAAAAAGGGTACAATGTACAATTAGACATTTATGGTGATGGAATTGAAAAAAATAAATTAATTCAGTTTGTTATTGATAATAAATTGGAGGAAATTGTTTCTTTGAAAGGAAATCAAACACAAGAAACTATAAAAAGAGCATATCAAGAAAGTCATTTTGTTATTTTACCATCTGAAAGTGAGGGCTGGCCAAAAGTAATAGCCGAGGGAATGTTTTGGGGTTGTGTGCCTATTGCAACTGCAGTATCTTGCGTGCCTTATATGTTAGATTATGGCAAGAGAGGAATTTTGATAGATTTGAATTTAGAGAAAGATTGCAATCAAATAGAAGATATTTTGCAAGACCAAAATTATTTCGACACTATTCAGAACATGGCTGCGAGTTGGTCTAGAAAATATACTTTAGATGTTTTTGAAGCTGAAATTAAACACTTGCTTACATCATGAGAATAGTTCAAATTATCGATTCACTTGAAGCGGGTGGTGCTGAGCGCATGGCGGTGAATTATGCCAATGCTTTAGGAACAATCATTGAATTTTCAGGACTGGTTGCCACCAGGAAGGAGGGGGTTTTGCTTGATCAAATCAATCCGTCTGTTTCCTATTTGTTTTTGAATAAAAAAAAATCACTTGATTTAAGGGCGCTTTTTAAATTGCATTTTTTTATTTTGAAAAACAAAGTAACTCATGTGCATGCCCATAGCACTTCTTTTTTTTTAGCTTTTTTATTAAAATTAATTCATCCTTCGATACAATTAATTTGGCATGATCATTATGGTGATAGTGAGTTTTTAGATAAAAGGCCAATAGCTGCTTTAAAAATGACTTTCCCTTTTTTTAGTGGTATTATAGCTGTAAATCAAAAATTGAAAATTTGGGCTCAGGAAAAAATAAATTTCAAAAACACTATTTACTTACCCAATTTTCCATCTGAAGAAAAAAAAATCTCAGCGCAGACGGTGTTGAAAGGAATTAATGGTAAGCGAATAGTTTGTTTGGCTAATCTGAGAGTGCAGAAAGATCATTTTTTATTGCTGGAGGTAGCCAAAAAGTTACAACAATCGCATCCCGATTGGACTTTTCATTTGATTGGAAAAGATTTTGAGGATAGCTATTCTCAAAAAATTAAGGATTTAATAGTTGCTTTTGCTTTAGAAAAAAATGTGTTTCTTTACGGTACCAAACAAGATGTTGAAAATATTTTGGAACAAGCTGCTATTGGGATTTTAACATCTCAATCAGAGGGTTTGCCCGTAGCTCTTTTAGAGTATGGATGGTTAAAAAAACCTGTCGTAGTGACTGATGTAGGCGAGATATCCTCTCTGGTTATAAATGGTAAAAATGGTTTTTTTGTTGCCGCTCAACAGGAGTCTCTATTTTATGAAGCATTGGTCAAATTATTGGAAAACGAAGTTCTGCAATTAGAGTTTGGCAATGCGCTTCACAAAATGATAATTGATAATTATTCAAAAAAAGCTGTGATAGTACAGTATTTAAATTGGTTAAAAAATAGTTGTAAATGAAAAAAGAGGATCAATCCTATCTCTATTTAATTCTTTTTCATGTTGTTTTGGGAGCAATGGTTTATGCCGTTCCCTTCATTTCGAAAATATATGGGTATTTCATTTTTATTTTTGGAATTTATTATGTCATTAAAAAACAAAATAAGAATAATGAAGCACTTATTGCCGCTGCATATGTCGTAGGAAGTGAAGTTTTTTTGAGGATGACTGATGGGAATCCATTATATGAAATTTCCAAATATGGGGTGATGATTTTTGTCTTTATAGGGATGTATTTTAGTGGATTTTCTAAAGGTGCAGCACCGTATTGGCTATTTTTGATTTTATTGATTCCTAGTGTAGTCATTTCTACTGTTGCATTGGATTTAGAAACGGATATTAGGAAAGCCATAGCATTTAATATTTCAGGGCCCGTTTGTCTTGGAATAGTATCGCTGTACACTTATAGAAGAAGAATTTCGTTAGAGGAGACGAATAGTATTTTGTTGAGTATGGGTTTGCCTGTTGTCACATGTATGGTGTATTTGACCTTATATACACCTAATGTTCGTGATGTTGTCACTAGTACGCAATCTAATTATGAAACTTCAGGGGGATATGGACCTAATCAGGTAGCAACAATTTTAGGGTTGGGAATGTTTATTTTTTTCTCCCGAATTATATTAGATTCTAAATCAAAATTTCAAATTTTAATCAATGCTTTTATTGCCTTTAATATTACGTATCGGGGTATGATAACTTTTTCTCGTGGTGGAATGATTACAGGGTTTTTGATGATAGGCTTGCTATTATTCTTTTTGTATTCTAAATCTAATTTTGCGGGAAGAGTAAAATTAAATTATATCATAGTTTTGTTAGTAGTAGCGCTATTTGCCACTTGGTCCTATACCTCTTTCCAAACGGGAGGTCTAATTAACAAACGCTATGCTAATCAAGATGCCGCTGGAAGGTCGAAAAAAAGTCAATTAACCGGAAGAGAAGAAATAGCACAAGATGAAATAAAAATTTTCTTTGAGAATCCAATTTTTGGTGTAGGTGTAGGAAAAGGAGTTGAAGTTAGACAATTGGATAGTCCGGGCGCGGCCTTATCACACGATGAAATAACCCGTATGCTGGCGGAGCACGGTTCTTTAGGAGTATTGGCCTTACTCATCCTCTTTTTTACACCATTGATCTTGTATCTAGAAAATAAGTTCAATATGTTTTTATTGTGTTTTGTTGTGTTTTGGTTGTTGACAATCAATCACGCTGCCATGCGAACTGCAGCACCCGCCTTTGTCTATTCATTGTCTTTACTAAATGTGCAATTAGTGGGGGCTCCTAAAAAAAGAGCGTAAAAAAATCTGTTAAAAAGGAATTCTTGTTAAAAAAATTAACATTTCTTCAATTTACTTTGGTGCAAAAGAGTTAAATTGCGCTCATAATTCTAAATACCATTCATGTTTTCAGTAGACAAAATGCATTTTGAAATTTCAGAACGAAAGACAATACTCCGTTTTTTTGATGTTTTTTTTGTTTTGAGCGCATTGTTTCTTGTGGGTAAAGTTTTCGATTTTGATTATTTTACTTTTTCCACTACTAACTTTAATTGGACCATCGTTTTAGCTGTTTACCTGAATCTTTTTGGGACCATTTTTGAAATGTATGACCTTCAAGTAGCGAGCAATCAATTTCAGGTTTTGCGAAGTGCTATTCTTACGGTATCAACGACCGTTTTAGTATATTTATTGACTCCGGTTTTTTCTCCGGAATTGCCTTCTAAAAGACTTCAAATCCTATTGTTCTATTTTGTCGTTTTTCTTGCTATAGTTTTATGGCGTATGTTTTATGTTGGTTTTTTAGCGTCTAACCGGTTTTTTCAAAATGCCATTTTAATCTGTGATAAAGAACAGGTAGAGGAGTTGATTTTAGGATTAGAAAATATAGATCCCCATTATAAAATTATTGGTTTCGTACATGCTGATGCACTTGAAGATGAAATATCAGAATACCACTATGTTCCCAATATAAAAAGATCCGAATTGTTTTCTTTTGTCAAAGAAAATGCTGTATCCGAAATTGTGATTGCCTCCCAAAAAACAGAGGGTATTACTGCAGGATTGTATCAGCAATTGCTTCATTTATTAGAGTCTGGAAGCATTATCAGGGAGTATACACAAGTGTATGAAAGTAAAACGCAACGCATTCCGGTGCATTATATCGCCAGAGATTTTTATCGGTTCTTCCCTTTTAGCCGTAGCAATCATAATAAGTTGTATTTGTTGAGTGTCCGATTTTTAGAAATAATTACTTCGATTTTTGGATTGTCTTTTGGTCTAATCATATTTCCATTAATATTAATTGGAAACGCTATAGGAAACAGAGGGAAATTGTTTTATACCCAAAAACGTGTAGGTAAAGATGGAGTCATTTTCGAAATTTTAAAATTCAGGACTATGATTACTAATGCCGAATCTAATGGAGCTGTTTTTGCCACTTTACAAGATTCCAGAGTTACGTTATTCGGAAAATTTTTAAGAAAAACCAGAATAGATGAATTTCCTCAATTTATAAATATTCTAAAAGGCGATATGGCTGTTATAGGCCCACGGCCAGAACGTCCCTTTTTTGTTAAAGAAATAGCAGAAATAATGCCTTTTTATGAAACACGGCATGTAATAAAACCTGGGCTTACAGGCTGGGCGCAAGTGAATTATTCTTATGGTGCCACTATTGAAGACAGTTTAATAAAGCTACAATATGACTTGTATTATATTAAACACCGAAGTGTCTTCCTGGATTTAAATATTATTTTTAAAACAATTACTACAGTATTGTTTTATAGAGGGCAGTAGTGATTATTTATTATACTTTGGGTAATTATTGAAAAACAATCGATATGCTTCGCATTACCATTGGCGTTCTATTAAAATGGTTCTCGATACAAATTTTCTAAAAAAAGCTTTCGCATTTTCAGGAAATTTACTCGAACTGACGAGATCGTTTTATCATCATTTTATAGTGCTTTTTTTGAAAATAAAATTAGGCCACGAAGTGAAGGAAATCATCATCAAAAATTAATTTTAATGACGGATTAGTTATTTCTAACTTAGAATTGTATTTTAAATAATTATTGGAATTCGATTTTTGTTTTGGATTGCTAGTTTTACTAAAATTACGATGCTAGTAATTATTAAAGGCAATATGATTAGAAAGTCGGCTTTGTTTATTAAAATAGCAATGTAAACGATTATCGAAATAAGATTGAATACAGCCAGATTGTAAATTCCCTTTTTGTTTTTTGTAGCGTAAAAATAAAGCAGTCCCAATAAGGTAGGATTGAATAATAAAATATTGTAATTGTATCCTAACTCTAAGTGATACGAATAAAATCCGGCAAATGCGAAGAATACCCCTAATAAAGCCATTATAATTAGGTAAAATAGGTTGATGCTTTTCTTGTTAATCAGTATAATAAATCCCAGAAGAATTAAATAGCTATAGCAATTGTTCCACCAAGAACTGGAAATTTCTTTTTCAAATTCGATTATCGTTTTGTTTTCGGGAGCAAGAGGATGATTTTGAAAAAAAACTTTTTTCAGGCTTTTTTGTAATTCGAATGGTAAAAAGATTTGTGTTCCCAATTTATCCACTTTTTTTCCGAAGATAATGCTGGTGCCTAATTTTTCGTAAAAGTGATTGTCAAAATACGGATACAATATCGTTCTATAGGTAATATCAGTATCTGTGTTTTTTACTATCGCAACAGTATCGAGTGTTTTATTGATGATGTCAACTACCATTGATGTACAGTTTTTATCAATAAATTTATAGGTGTAATGGCTGTCTCCTGAAGATAAAGAAGTGTTTAGATTATCAAATAATTTTTGTTTGAGGTTCGGTGGAATATTCAACTCCTGTTCATAAACGGATCTTTTTTCATAAATGTATTCATTAATGAAATCCATGTAGGAATGTGCCACTGCAAAATATTGTAAATCTCCTTTTGTGAATTTTAAAACAAAATTTGGGGTGTTGAAGTCAAAAGCTCCATAGTTATACACCACATCAATGTTGTTATAGGAATCATTGATGCGAATGGCAGTATGCCCAAAAAGGGAGTACGATTCGTTTCCTGTTCCGCAGGTCAGGACACTAACTTTTGCTTGTTTTGACAACAAAAGGTTTTGACTGAAACTTTGGTTTATGGTAGTAATTAATATGATGAAAAAAGAAATTTTTTTTAATAAAGAGAAATTCATTGACTTGATGATTTAATAAATATAATTAATTGCGAAACAAACCTAAATCTACTTTCACCGAAAAAATATTCGAATATAGAGCGGTACTTTGATTGCCTAAATCGGTTAGTGCATAATCAATTTGAATGCCTTTGTATTTAAAGCCCAATCCAATATTGGGTTGAAATCCTACTTTTTCGGTACTGTCCAATTGTTGTACCTTTTGGAAATTCCCAACGCCAGCACGTAGAAAGACCAAATCAGTATAGCCAAATTCCAGTCCTATCGCTGGATCAATACTTATAAAATCAGTTGAGAAAGCATCATTGGTTTTGGTAAACCGCATATTCATATTGGCAGCAGCCATAATGCTGTAATCGTAGTGAATGAGGAATTTTTTGGCTATTCCCAGTTGTGCTTTTGGAGCTGTAATCTCTGTGCTTTCCGGTAGTTCTTGGTTTTCTCCGGGAATGGCATTGGCAATTTTTTTATACTCGACTTCATCAATATTCCATACGTTATAAGTGGTGGTTATATCACGGATAATGAGTCCAAATTGCCAATCATTTTTTTCGAATTGTAATCCAATATCAAAACCAAATCCCCAAGAACTGGCAAATTTCCCAATAATACGACGGATCACTTTCGCATTTACGCCATACTGAAATCCGGGTACAGGAAGCTTTCTGGCATACGAAAAAGTAAAACCATAATCGGCCGTAGAAAAAAGAGAGATTCGGTTGTAGTCAATATTGCCTTGACTGTCGATTAATTCAGTAGTATTCAAAATATCATCCACGCCAAAACGAATTAAAGAAATCCCCCAAGCACTGCGGTCATCTATAGGGCTAGCATAAGCAGCATAATCATATTGGGCAATATTGGCAAAATAGTTGGCATGCATTAACGATACTTGATGATCTTCCAGATGGATGAGTCCTGCAGGATTCCAATATCCTGAATTGACATCGCTGGTTGAGGCCACGACAGTATTTGACATACCTAAAGCTGCCGCATCCACGCCGATATTCATAAACTCATTCGAGTATTTCCTGACAGCCTGACTGTGATTTACAGTACAAACCAATAGCAATAACAATACGAAGCCTTTTTTCAATAGTATTATTTTTACAAACCGAAAGTCTGTTTAATTTTTATCAAAAATATAATTTTTTACTGAGCTTATTTCTTCCTTTGGATAAATATATAGGAACAAGAATCGGCTGTTGAAAAATCTCTATTAAAAAACGTACTTCTCCGTCACTTATTATGCTAAATTTGCCAACTTTGAATCACTAAACTTTTGCATTATGAATATTAAAAAGCACATCCCGAATATCATTACGTTACTCAACCTTTTTTGTGGCTGTATTGCTTTGGTTTTTGCATTTCATCGGTATTATGAAATGGCTTTTTATTTTGTATGCCTTGGTATCTTTTTAGATTTTTTTGATGGCTTTTTTGCCCGGTTATTCAAAGTCTCCAGTCCGTTGGGTTTGCAGTTGGATTCTTTAGCGGATATGGTTACTAGTGGTGTTGTTCCTGGTTTAGTGATGTATCAGCTAATGATTAATACTTCAACTGCTATGTCAGAGAGTTATATGCAAATTTTTCCTTATGTAGGTTTTATTATCACTTTGGGTTCTTGTTATCGCTTGGCCAATTTTAATATCGATACACGTCAAACGGATTCTTTCATAGGTTTGCCAACGCCCGCTAATGCTTTGTTTATTTTAAGTTTACCGCTAGTTTTGAAATATTCGGATTCTTTATTGCTCCTTGAAATCTTGACGGATCAATGGGTTTTATTGGTTATAACTTTATTAAGTGCTTATATCCTGAATGCTGAAATTCCGTTGTTTTCATTAAAAATTAAAAAGTTTAGTTTCAAAGAGAATGCACTTCAGATTATCTTTCTACTACTATCCATTTTGTTGTTAGTTTTCTTTCAATATTTAGGTATTCCGTTGGTGATTATTTTTTATGTTTTACTTTCGGTAGTGAATAACAAATGGCTTAAAAAGTAGTTTTTTAAATGAAAAAAAAACTGGTCCGACGACAAACCACAAGAACTCGTAAACCAAAAAAGAAAGCCTCGATTTTCTCGGGCAAGTTCATGCGTTTTTCAGTTGTTACTTTTTTTATTTTACTGGTTATTGGGATTGGGTATCATTATCGGAATGGCTTAGCTTATTATTTCAGTTTTAAATCAGATAAGGTACTTAGTGAGACTGCTAAAGATAAGCGTATTTCTGATGTTCGTAATTTTCAGGTTTTAGAAAAACACGAAGGGAAAAGCATTGGTTTGGATGTTTCAGAATATCAAGGAAAAATCAGTTGGTCTTATGTAGATACTTTGGAAAATAAATATCCCTTACATTTTGTTTTTATAAGAGCCACAGTAGGGAGAGATAGAAAAGATCGTCAGTTTAATCGAAACTGGCTTGGCGCCAAAGAAAATAAAATGATTCGGGGTGCCTACCATTATTACCGTCCCAATGAAAATTCACTTGAACAAGCGGCACTTTTCATAAAAACTGTAACACTTGATAAAGGGGATTTACCTCCTATTTTAGATATTGAAAAACTTCCAAAAAATCAATCGCTCGATAGTTTGAAAGTTGGATTGAAACGCTGGTTAAAAACTGTGGAATTGCATTATGGAGTAAAACCTATTATTTATACAGGCGAGAAATATTATGATGATTTTTTAAAAGATGAATTTAGTGATTATCTTTTTTGGATTGCCAATTACAATTTTTACAGAGAAGAAATAGATGATGATTGGCTGTTCTGGCAGTTCACTGAAAAAGCCTCAGTTTCAGGAATAAAAGGAAATGTCGATGTCAATATTTACAATGGTGATTTGCAGCAGTTGCGGTATATTACTGTGGAGTAATTATTGCTTTTTCAAGATAGAAAAGATTACAAAAGCAAAAAATAATAAAGCTCCAATCATAAAAAGTATAGATTTGGGATTGGCAAAGTTTATGGTGTTTCCTATTGAAGCATTTTTTTTAGGAGGCAAAATACGGTTGTCTTCTTTGTTGTAGTAAAATATTCCCCAAATCCAATTGTCGGGATCTTTACTCCATTTCTCTAGTGTCTGTTGACTTGGTTTGTTTTGATCTTCCATTTTTATGAGTTTTTAGGTTTGGCTAAAAAAAATGATGAAATAGTTATTTATAGTCAAGCTTCTAATCACTCAAAAACGGACCACTTTTTTAAAACTCCAATTTCTTCTTTCTCAACTCGAAATTTTGTCCCAAATACACACGACGAACCATTTCATCTTCCACTAATTCTTCGGGGATACCTGCTTTAAGGATTCCGCCTTCAAACATTAAATAAGTTTTATCAGTGATTGCTAACGTTTCCTGAACATTGTGATCGGTAATAAGAATACCAATGTTTTTGTTTTTTAATTGCGCTACAATTCTTTGAATGTCTTCAACGGCAACTGGATCGACACCAGCAAAAGGTTCATCCAGTAATATAAATTTTGGGTCGGTAGCCAGACAGCGTGCAATTTCTGTACGACGGCGTTCTCCACCGGAAAGTAAATCACCGCGATTGGTTCGAATGTGTTCTAAGCTAAATTCCTCGATTAAACTTTCCATCTTAGCCTCTTGTTCGGCTTTGGATAGTTTAGTCAATTGAAGTACGCTTAATATGTTGTCTTCAATACTTAATTTTCTGAAAACAGAAGCTTCCTGTGCTAAATATCCAATTCCCTGCTGTGCTCTTTTGTACATAGGATAGTCGGTGATATTCAAATCGTCTAAAAATATATTGCCTGAATTTGGTTTAACCAATCCTACTATCATATAAAACGAAGTTGTTTTTCCGGCACCGTTAGGTCCTAAAAGCCCTACGATTTCGCCTTGATTCACTTCTACCGAAATGCCTTTTACAACACTGCGACCTTTATAGGTTTTTATGAGATTTTCGGCTCTTAATTTCATATTCTTTAGTTTAATCGTTTAACGGGTTAACTGTTTATTCGTTTAACTGCTTGATCGTGTCAAATAAACGAATAAACAGTTGAACGGTTTTACTTCTTAACAATTATTTAGTTTCTTACTTATTGAAGTTGTTGGTTTGAAGAATAGGAACTGCTTTTTTTATGCAGAGAAAAATATTATTTTGTTCCGTTTTCTTCAAGTGCTTCCCAGAATTCATACGCCCTTCTTAAATGTGGAACCACAATGGTTCCGCCTACAAGTGTAGCGATTCCCATTGCTTCCATCATTTCTTCTTTGGTCACACCTTCTTTATAGCTGGTTTCCAAATGGTATTTTACGCAATCATCACAACGTAAAACTGCCGAAGCTACCAATCCCAGAAGCTCTTTTGTTTTTACATCCAGTGCTCCCGCTGCATATGCATTGGTATCTAAATTAAAAATACGTTTTACAATTTTATTATTGTCTGCCAATAATTTTTCGTTCATTTTTGAACGGTATTCGTTGAATTCTTGAATTATATCAGCCATTTGCTTTTTTTTGATTTCGTACTACCATTTTTGAAATTAAGATACTCAATTCGTAGATTATTAACATAGGGATAGCAACAATAGTTTGACTTACTACATCAGGCGGCGTAACAATCGCTGCGACAATAAGTATTATGATTACGGCATATTTCCAGTATTTTCTTAAAAATTCAGGAGTTACTAATCCAAGTTTGGTCAAGAAGTAGATGATTATTGGTAATTCAAAAAACAAACCGCTGGCTACAACACTTGTTTTTACCATACCGATGTAAGAATCAATGCTGAACTGGTTTTTTACAACATCGCTTATTTTGAAAGTAGCAAAAAAGTTAACCGACATTGGTACTACTACAAAATAGCCAAATAGGACTCCTAAAAAGAAAAGTAATGAGGAAACAAAAATAAAAAGTTTTGCATGCTTTTTTTCTTTTTCATACAAAGCGGGACTGATAAACTTCCATATTTCCCACAAAATATAAGGGAATCCCAGAATAAATCCAGCCAAAATACAGGTCCAGACCAATACGTTAACTTGACCTTCCATATCCGTGTTTTGGATTATAAAGGGCATTTCGGTTACGCAAATACTATCAGCAAAACCTAAGGTATGCGATAAATCACAAAAAAAACGGTAGGTGATGAAATCAGCATGTGTAGGTCCAAAAATGATTACATCAAATATGTAATCACTAATAAAAAAAGTAACCGTTGCAAGGATTAAAACTGCTATAGTACTTCTAACCAGTAACCATCTTAATTCTTCAAGATGATCTAAAAACGACATTTCGTTTAAGTTTTTCTTTGCCATTATACTATTCCTTCTTTTAAAATATCGTGTAAATGTAATACGCCTTTGTACTCACCATTGTCTACTACCACTAATTGTGTAATGGAAAAGTCTTCCAGAATATTCAATGCATCAACAACCATGGCTGTAGATGTTATTAATTTGGGGTTTTTAGTCATAATGTCTTTGGCAGTCAAATCAGTAAATGAATCGCGGTCATTTAGCATTCTTCGGATATCACCATCGGTAATAATTCCAATCACTTTATCTTGATCCACAACGGCTGTTACGCCAAGTCGTTTCTCTGAAATTTCGAAAATTACTTTCTTTATCGGTGTGTCAGGAGTAACCATTGGTTTCAAAGTATGCTCTAACATGTCTTTTACGCGTAATAATAATTTTTTACCTAAAGCTCCTCCTGGATGGTATACAGCAAAATCTTCTGGTTTGAAATCGCGCATTTCCATAAGGCATACCGCAATAGCATCGCCCATGACTAATTGCGCAGTTGTACTATTAGTAGGAGCCAGATTATTAGGGCATGCCTCTGCTTCGACTGTAGTGTTTAAAACAAAGTCGGAACCTTTAGCGAGAAAAGAAGTCATGTTTCCGGTAATGGCAATTAGTGTATTGCCAAAACGTTTTAAAAGCGGTACTAGTACTTTTATTTCAGGGCTGTTACCACTTTTTGAAATACAAATAATTACATCTTCGTTTTGAACCATTCCTAAATCACCATGTATCGCTTCGGAAGCATGAAGAAATAAAGAGGGTGTTCCGGTAGAATTAAAAGTGGCTACCATTTTTTGGGCAATAATGGCGCTTTTTCCAATGCCTGTAACTATTAATCTACCTTTGGAGTTATAGATATTTTGTGTAGCTTCAATGAAGTTTTCATCAAGATATTCAGTTAGTTTGGCAATTGCTTCACTTTCAGATAAAATAGTTTTTTTGGCGCTAGCCAATATATTTTCGTTTGTTGTCAAAACAGAATGGTTAAAATTTGTATGTTTAAAAGAATTTTGTATCTTTATGTAATGCAAATTTATACAAAATACCACATAATCAAGAATGAATTCAAACGAAATTGATATCCACAAAGAATTAAAAAAATATTTTGGCTTCAGTCAATTTAGAGGATTGCAAGAACAAGTTATTAAAAGTCTACTTAATAAGCAAAACACATTTGTTATTATGCCAACAGGAGGCGGGAAGTCACTTTGTTATCAATTGCCTGCCCTAATTCAAGAAGGGACTGCTATTGTAGTTTCGCCTTTAATCGCTTTGATGAAAAATCAGGTTGATGCCATTCGTAGTTTGTCTTCCGAAAATGGTGTTGCCCATGTTTTAAACTCTTCCCTGACCAAAACTGAAATCACACAGGTTAAAAAGGACATTACTTCCGGTTTAACCAAATTGTTATATGTTGCTCCTGAATCATTAACTAAAGAAGAATATGTTGCTTTCCTCCAGACAGTACCCATTTCTTTTGTGGCTATCGATGAAGCGCATTGTATCTCGGAATGGGGGCATGATTTTAGACCGGAATACCGGAATCTAAAACACATTATCAAACAATTAGGGGATGTGCCTATCATTGGCTTGACCGCTACGGCTACGCCAAAAGTTCAGGAGGATATTCTCAAAAATTTAGATATGACGGATGCTACCACTTTCAAAGCATCTTTCAACAGACCTAATTTATATTACGAAGTACGTACAAAAACTAAAAATATTGAGTCGGATATTATCCGTTTTATCAAACAGCACAAAGGAAAGTCAGGAATTATTTATTGTTTAAGCCGTAAAAAAGTGGAGGCAATTGCCGAAGTTTTGCAGGTAAACGGGATAAGTGCTGTGCCTTATCATGCAGGATTGGATGCCAAAACCCGAGCCAAACATCAGGATATGTTTCTTATGGAGGATGTTGATGTAGTGGTGGCAACTATTGCTTTTGGTATGGGAATAGATAAGCCGGACGTTCGTTTTGTTATTCATCACGATATTCCTAAATCATTAGAAAGTTATTATCAGGAAACCGGTCGTGCGGGGCGTGACGGTGGCGAAGGTCATTGTCTTGCCTATTATTCCTATAAAGATGTTGAGAAGTTAGAAAAATTCATGTCTGGCAAGCCTGTTGCTGAGCAGGAAATTGGGTTCGCTCTATTGCAGGAAGTGGTAGCTTATGCCGAAACTTCGATGTCCAGAAGAAGGTTTCTGCTTCATTATTTCGGGGAAGAATTTGACGATGTTAATGGAGATGGAGCTGATATGGATGACAATGTAAGAAATCCTAAAACAAAAGTAGAAGCCCTGGATGAAGTCGTGAAACTATTGGAAGTAGTACGCGATACGAAGCATTTGTATAAATCGAAAGAAGTTGTTTTTACGTTGATTGGCCGTGTCAATGCCGTTATCAAAGCACATAGAACCGATACGCAGTCTTTTTTTGGATGTGGTTCAGAGCATGATGAGAAATATTGGATGGCTTTATTGCGACAAGTTCTTGTTGCCGGGCTTTTGTCCAAAGACATTGAAACCTACGGAATCGTAAAAATCACTGAAAAAGGATTGCATTTTATTAAAAATAGAGAATCCTTTATGATGTCCGAGGATCATGAATACAATGAATCCGAAGATGAAGCAATTGTTACTGCAGCAAAATCTACAGGAACTGCCGATGAGTTGTTGATGGGTATGTTGCGTGATTTACGTAAAAAAGTATCTAAGAAATTAGGTGTTCCTCCCTTTGTGGTTTTTCAGGATCCATCACTAGAAGATATGGCATTGAAGTATCCGATTTCCCAAGAAGAATTGATTAATATTCATGGGGTTGGGGAAGGGAAAGCCAAGAAATACGGTGCAGCATTTCTCGAATTAATTAGTCGCTATGTAGACGACAACGATATTATTCGTCCAGAAGATTTGGTCGTTAAATCTACCGGAGTCAATTCAGTTAACAAGCTTTATATCATTCAAAACATTGATAGAAAATTATCTCTTGATGACATTGCTTCCGCTAAAGGGTTAAAGATGGATGATTTGATTAAAGAAATGGAACAAATAGTTTATTCGGGAACCAAGTTAAATATAAAATACTGGATTGATGACATGCTTGATGATGATCAGCAAGAAGAAATTCATGATTATTTTATGGAATCCGAATCAGATAATATAGAAGAAGCGCTCAAAGAATTTGAAGGCGATTATGATATTGATGAATTGCGACTGATGCGAATTAAGTTTATCAGTGAAGTAGCAAATTAATCATAAAAATCGAAAGTTTGAAAGTTGTTAAGCATGAGGCTTTTGACTTTCAAACTTTTGACTTTAGACTATAAATAACTCTCCTCGATGTGGTTTCAAGGCATCTCTTACCTGAATCATATTCTCATCGGTTACTACCATAAATGCAATGGCTTGCATTTCGCCTTGAATTTCAAAACCAGTTATGTTTAATGGTAATTTTTCAATAGCGATGTATTCTTTCAAATGAATTTCGTGATGTTCCGCTGTTTTTGCGGCTGCAGGCCCACGGAAATCCCAAATTAGTTTTATTTTTCTAGACATTTTTATCGGTTTCAAAGTTTTAAATACTCGAATGGACAAAGTTACAAAGTCTAATTTGAAAATGAGCTAATTTGAAAAATTGAAAATGGATTCTTTATTGAATCACTAATTCCACTTCAAAATACTATTTTTGTACTTTGTTTTTATTTTTCGAATAAACGAATCAGTAAAACAATGCTTAAATAAGATAAAATGCCTCAAGAACTATTATTACAAGTATCACCGGAAATTGCTGCAAACGAATTATTGTTGAAAAACTATTTGTCGAAACAAATTAAAGTTTCTGTAAACGAAATTCAGCATATTTCTATTTTAAAGCGATCGATTGACGCACGTCAAAAAGCGATAAAAATTAACTTGAAAGTGGTTATTTATTTAAAAGGAGAACCATTTCAGGAACATAAAATCCAACTTCCTGATTATAAAAATGTTTCCTCAGCTCAGGAAGTACTTGTTATTGGTGCTGGACCAGCTGGGCTTTTTGCTGCATTGCAACTGATAGAATTGGGTTTGAAACCTATAGTTGTTGAGCGCGGAAAAGAGGTGCGTGGCAGACGAAGAGATTTGAAAGCCATTAACGTAGATCATCTGGTTAATGAAGATTCTAATTATTGTTTTGGCGAAGGCGGTGCAGGAACCTATTCAGATGGGAAATTATATACGCGTTCAAAAAAGCGCGGCGATGTTACGAGAATTTTGGAATTATTCGTGGCTTTTGGAGCTTCGGAAGATATTTTGATTGAAGCGCATCCTCATATTGGAACTAATAAACTACCTCAAATTATTCAGGATATTCGGGAGAAAATCATCGAGTGCGGTGGTCAAGTTTTGTTTGAAACCCGATTGACCGATATTTTAATAAAAAACAATGAAGTACAAGGTGTTGTTACTCAAAATGGAGATACGATTCTTGCTAACAAACTTATTTTGGCTACTGGTCATTCTGCCCGTGATATTTTTGAATTATTGGACAGAAAGAAAATTTTTATCGAAGCCAAATCTTTTGCCTTGGGCGTAAGAGCTGAGCATCCACAATCTTTGATTGACAGTATACAATACAGTTGTGATTATCGTGGCGAACATTTACCTCCGGCACCTTATTCTATTGTGAAACAAGTAGGCGGTAGGGGAATGTATTCGTTTTGTATGTGTCCCGGTGGTGTGATTGCGCCTTGTGCTACGAGTCCGGGTGAGGTGGTTACTAATGGTTGGTCTCCATCTAAACGGGATCAAGTTACTGCCAATTCAGGGATTGTTATCGAATTAAAACTGGAAGATTTCAAGCCTTTTGCGAAATTTGGAGCTTTGGCCGGAATGGAATTCCAAAAAAGCATTGAGCAAAAAGCCTGGCATTTGGCTGGGGAAACCCAAAAAGTTCCTGCGCAGCGAATGATTGATTTTACCCAAAATAAAGTTTCATCGGATATTCCAAAAACCTCCTATGTCCCCGGAACGACTTCAGTGGAAATGGGACAGGTTTTTCCTGGATTTTTAACACAGATATTGCGAGAAGGGTTCTCAGAATTTGGGAAATCCATGCGCGGTTATTTGACTAATGAAGCGGTCCTTCATGCGCCGGAAAGCCGTACTTCATCACCTGTGCGAATCCCTAGAGATCCATTGACGTATGAGCATTTACAAATAAAAGGCCTGTACCCTTGTGGAGAAGGAGCGGGTTATGCCGGCGGAATTATTTCTGCAGCTATTGACGGCGAGAAATGTGCGTTGATGATTGGGGCGATTTTGAATAAATAAAAAACCTCGAAAAATTAATCGAGGTTTGTAAAGTGTTTAACGGGTTTGAACATCAGGAATCAATATGATTTTTCCAGTACTTTTTCTGCTTTCCAGATAATCATGTGCTTTTTTGCCTTCTGAAAGTTTGAAAATTGTGGGAGCAGCAATAGTTATTTCACCACTTACAATCCAATCAAATAATTGATATGCTCTTTTGATACGCTCTTCTTTAGAAGTTAAATAGCTCCATAAGTCGCCACCGGTCAATGTTTTTGAGGTGTCCATCAGCATTCTTGGATTTATAAAATCCGGGTCACCACCAGCCATTCCAAAGAAAACAACTTGCCCGCAATTTTTAGTGACTTCAAAACTGTCGTTCAAAGTACTTCCAATGCTGTCATAAGTTACATCTACACCGTTTGGACAAAAGGATAAAATCTTTGATTTCCAATCTTCGGTATACAGAAATACTTTATTGGCTCCATTTTGTAAAGCTATTTGAGCTTTTTCATTTGATGAGGTTAAGCCTATTACTTTAGCGCCTAATAATTTACTTATTTGTGTCAAAAATTGTCCGACTCCCCCAGCCGAAGCATGGATAAGGACCATTTCTCTGGTTTTTGTTTTGTGGCTATCCGTGGCTAAATAATGGGCCGTTAATCCTTGTAACAGGATTGTTGCGGCCGTTTCAAAAGAAATAGTTTTGGGTAAAGGTATCACATTCGAAACGGGAACAGAGACCAACTCCGCATTCGCAAAAGGAACATCGGCAAATGCAACTCGGTCTCCAATTTGAAAATCAGGATTGTTGTTTGTATCTATAACCACACCAGCACCTTCATAACCGGCAATAAAAGGCGGATTTCCTTTCAGGTGGTAATTCCCTTTTCGTCGGTACACGTCAGCAAAATTTAATCCGATAGCACGCATTTCGACCAATATTTCCTCTTCTTTTAGTATAGGAGTGGGGATATCTTTGTATTCCAGCACATCTGAATTGCCAAATGTTGAAAAAGTAAGTGCTTTCATGCTGTTGTTTTTTGGGTTAACAATCTTTTAAATAATGGTCCATTTTATCAAATAAAAGTTTTTCATCAATGGGCTTAGATACATAGTCGTTCATTCCTACCGTTTTGCATTTTTCTACATCGGCAGAGGTTACATCTGCAGTAAGTGCAATAATTGGGATTTTAGATTTCATGATTTCACGGATGTGTTCAGTGGCTTCAAAACCATTCATTTCAGGCATTTGTAAATCCATTAAAATAATGTCAAATTTATTTTCCTGAAGGTGTTCTATCGCAATTTTTCCATTATCGGCGATCGTTACATCATAACCAAAATCTAGCAGAATTATTTTTATCAAAAGTTGATTCAGAGCAATGTCTTCAACAACTAAAACTTTTATGCCTTTGTTGGTGTTTTTTTTAACAGGCATTTCGTGAATGGGTGCTACTGTTTCTATTGGTTTTATTTCACGCGAGGTATCTTCTTTCTCAAAACTTAGTACAAAACCAAAAGTAGAACCTTTGCCTTCTTCGCTATTTACTATGATTGTTCCTCCTTGTAATTCTACCAATTGTTTTACAATGGCAAGTCCTAATCCTGTGCCGCCGAAAGAGTTGCTGATACCTGCAGAAGCTTGTTCGAAATTATTAAAAACCTCGGCTAATCGGTTTTTAGGGACCCCTATTCCGGTATCGGTTATCCGAAATTCAACAGTAGCTTTTTTAGTGTCCTCCTCGAGCAGTTTTACACTAATAGTTATTTTTCCTGACGATGTAAATTTCACCGCATTACTCATCAAATTTAAAATTATCTGACGCAAACGCATGGGGTCACCAATTAAGCGAAAAGGAATATCAGGGGCACATTCTTTTATTAATTGCAGATTTTTTTCCTTCATTTTTGGTTCAAATAAATGAAGCATTGTGTCAATTGAAACGGGTAAACTAAGTGGTAGTTTTTCAAAAGTCATTTTTCCGGAATCTACTTTTGCAATATCCAAAATATCGTTTATTAAAACAATCAAAGCATCTCCTGATTCTTTTATTGCATTTATGTATTCTTTTTGTGAATCATTTAGTTTTGTTTTTAATATCACATTAGTAAAACCTATTATTCCATTCATAGGAGTCCTTATTTCATGACTCATGTTTGATAAAAATTGTTGTTTTGATTTTACTGCTTCTTCAGCAATTTGAGTTTTTATTTCTGCATTAACCTTTGCGGCAGTTAATTCTTTTTTTGCCATTACCTGAGCCGTTACATCATAAGCGATTATAGTTACTCCAGATATGGTTTCATCGGCTTCTTGATACGGCTGGTATACAAAATTAAAATAGGCTTCTTCAATTTTTCCGTTTCGAAACAGCGGTGCTAAAAATGCATCTCCATAAAAAGGAATACCCGTTTTATAGACATTATCTAATAATTTAGGAAATTCTAAATCTTTAAGTTCCGGTAAAATAGTCAAGAATTTTTTTCCTTCCAGATTAGCTCCTTTTCCCCATATTTCTTTAATACTGTCATTGGCAAGCGACACAATCATGTCTTTTCCTTTTAATATTGCTATTGCAAAAGGAGATTTCATTAGCATCATATTATAGCGCTTTTCACTGTCTTCAATTTTTTTAAGCGCTTTTTTTTCTATTTCCAGTTGTTCTTCTAATGCTGTTTTTTCTTTTGCTAGAAGTTCAATTGCTAATTTTCGTTCCTCAGTAATATCTTTAATCGCCAAGATAATTGATTCTTCCTTAGTTGTTTTTTTAACAAAACATTTGGCATTCAGCAACATTATTTTTTCACCAAGATGAGGAAAGGTACGTTTCACTTCCAGATCTTGAATGGTAGCGTTTTTAGCATTGGTATTGTTAAGTAATTCATGAAGCTCGGCTATGTCCCACTTTCCATTTTCCAGTTCAAACAAATGTTTTCCTTCTGTTTCTTCTTTGGTAATATGGTGTTTTTTATAAAATGATTTACTGGCGGATTTTATATAGAAGTCTTTGTCCAGTATAAGCATTGTCTCATGAATGATGCCAATAATCGCCTCAGCATATTCGTTAGATTCTTCCAGCAGATCATTGTCTTTTTTCAATGCCTGATTATTGGAAATAAGTTGTTGGTTTTCGGTAATGTCTTCCCCATGCTGGATGATGTATTTTACATTATCTGCTGCGTCTAATAAAGGAGAGTGACTTATTTTCCAATATTTAATTTCAAAACCGCCACCATCGGCCTCTGGTTTTCTAATATCGTATTTTTGGACCGGTAAAGTATCGGTTTGCTTATTTTTAATTACACTATTGAAAGAAGCACGTATGTTTTTTTCTCCATCGGCATTTATATCATCAGGGTTAATCGGAAAAATATCGAAAATATTCTTCCCCGAAATTTTTTCTCTTTCTGTCATCGTTGCTTTCAAGAATGCATCGCTAGCGGCAATAATAATAAAATTTAGATCTATAACTACTAATATTGAAGGAGAAAGATTGAATAAATCTTTATAATCATTTTCAACCATAAATATTTTGTTTTAATTATATAGAAATATTTTTTATTTACTTTGGAAAAATTTACAATAAAACACTGCGCTTCTGGGGCTTTCTTTTAATTTTAAGAGCTTGCAAAGTTGAGGAATTCAAATGCAGTATGCATGTGTTGTTTATAATTATAAATTGACTAATAAAACAGGAAATATAATCAAAATTATATGAATTTTAATATAAAAAGATAATTCACTCTTGTTATAATAGCATACTGCTCTATTTTATACTTTTTCTAAAGCGATGGTTTGATAAAGTTGCATTTATTTTGGTGTACACTAATTTTTTTTTGAATTTAAACAGCACTTTTAAGTTTTCAAGCTGATTGATTTCATTAATATCTAGTACATTGGAATTGATGAATTTCTTCAAATGGTTGAAGGTAACTTTATAGTCATGCCATTCACCCAGAAGTTCAGGTAGAATATTTTTGTTTGAAATTATTCTATTTTGCTTATTATAATTAAGACTGCTTTCATTGTATTGCAATTCCTTTAATCGTTTGCGAAGCAGATGGATTTGTTTGTTTTTTAAAGAGTTTTGAGAGAGTAATTTTTCAATTTTAGTTCTTTTTTTATCCATGTAGCGCTGCGGCTTTTTTTTATTTAATTGGATTAAAAAGGGAATGGTTTTGCGATATTTTTTTTCCAGAGTCAGACCTAATGCATTATTTATAATGGAGAAGAATTTTTTCAATTCTTTGGCCAGCTCTTTTTTTAAATAAATGCTGTATTCTTTGGGTAAATTGAAAAATAAGTATTTTTCAAGTAAAGACGTTTCTACTTGAAGCTCTCTTATTTTACCCGTCTGTTGGAAAATAAGGGAAAAGGGTTTGAAAGTCTTTTTTTTGTTAAATTTTTTGTTGCAAAATTTTGCCAAATCAAATACAGCATGAAGTTTTTTGATTGCTAAACGGAGTGAATGAAAAGTTTCTGGTGTGAAAGATTGTTGTGGTTTTTGTAAAAGTAAATCGGTAATACTTTTTTGTTTCTTTAAAAATTTTTTAAGCGCTTTCATCTTTAAAAATAGCTAGTGAAAGTTTGTTTTAGAATTATAAATAAAATGGAAAGTACTTCTTAATTGCGTTTAGAGACTTGAAAGTTTTTGTTATTTCTGATTAAGAAATTTCTTCTTTTCGTCAAACTCTTCCTGAGTAATTTCTCCTTTGGCAAATCTTTTTTTTTAGAATATCTAGTGGAGTTTCTCTATTTGTTCGCTGGCCCGGTAGGTCGTAGGGAGTTGCGAATATCCATATCAAGATAAAAATCCAAATAAACCACCAAATCATATGCATTCCTCCAAAATGATATCCATTATACATGATTTTATTATTTAAGTTGTTGGTAATCAGTATAAATATATGAAATTTTGAACAAAAAATAAGTTGTTGCGTAAGGAATTTTCTTTCCATAAAAATACCCCCAGATAATGTCTAATTATTTGGGGGCAGTTCATTGTGAGACGGCTTCTTTGTCATTATATCTATTTTTTATTTTTCAATCGATTTTTAAATAGCTTTTCAAATTTTTCTATTTTGGGTTGTATTACCATTCGACAATACGGTTGGCTCTTATTATTAGCATAGTAATTTTGATGATACTCTTCAGCGTTATAAAATTTGGTCAGCGGTTCTAGTGTTGTTACTATAGGGCTATCATATATATTAGCTTTTTTCAAAGCATTAATAATCGCTTGCGCCGCATTTTTTTGTTCTTCATTTTTGTAGAAAATAGCTGAGCGGTATTGTGTTCCTGAATCAGCACCTTGGCGGTTTAAGGTTGTAGGGTCATGAACTGTAAAGAAAACTTTGAAAATTTCGTCCAAATTTGTTACGTTTTTATCGAAAGTAATTTGTACTACTTCAGCATAACCTGTTTTTCCGGTAGAAACATCCTCGTAGGTCGGGTTCACCATCTTACCACCTGCAAATCCGGATACTGCAGATTTTACTCCGTTCAGGTTTTCATAAACAGCTTCTACACACCAGTAACAACCACCTGCTAAAGTAATGGTATCAAAATTAGCTTTTTTCGGGGCTTTTTCGGCACTATTATTTTGTGCGAACATATTTAATGATGCCAGAAAACAAATTAAAAATAGATTTTTCATATTATTTAGTATCAGGTATAAAGTCAAGCGCTATCGAATTCATGCAATATCTTTTTCCGGTTGGCGCAGGTCCATCATTAAAAAGATGTCCTAAATGGCCACCACATCTTCCACAAAGCGCTTCGGTTCTTTCCATTCCTAGGGAATTATCAGATTTATAAACCACACTGTTTTTATTTTCTTGTTCAAAAAAGCTTGGCCAACCACAACTACTGGCAAATTTTGCACCAGAACGGAATAATTTATTGCCACACGAAGCGCAATAATAGGTTCCTTTTTCATCAGTATTCCAGTATTTTCCTGTAAACGGTCTTTCAGTATCAGCATGTCTCATAACTTCATAGACATCTTCCGGTAGTACTTTTTTCCATTCGGCATCCGTAAGATTCAGTTTTGTCGTATCGGTATTGGAATAATACGGATTTTCGGACTTGTTGATGGGAGTTTCCATATTAATTGATTTTTTAGGATTCTTTTGTTTGTTCGTATTTTGCCCACAGGCAGTAAACATGAATACTGGCAGTAAAAATAAGATGCTTAAAAAACGGGTTGTTGTTCTCATAATTTTGTTTTATTTTACAAATGTAAAGTAGTTTGCAATCTTTATATGTCGGCTACTTTACAAATTAATAGTGATTTAAGTAAGTTTTAACTATTGTTATTTACGAAAAAAAAGAGCTTTTGGATTCGGGAATAACAGTTTAGTTTTTTATAGCCCCATTCTCATATTTAGTAAGTATTTTTTGAAACCTACTTTTTCATACGCTTTCATTGCTGGAGCATTATCATTATAAACGTCTAATCGAAGTTCGAATATATTCTTAGACCGACACCAATCCTTAAGTGCTTCGATAATTCTTGAATTCACTCCTTTTCCTCTGTGATTGGGATCCGTGTACATAAATCCTAAATAGGCATAGTTCTCATGATTCAAATATGGCTTTGCTATCTCTATTCGCGCATATCCTGAGCCAATTATTTCCGAATCTGATTCGGCTACCAATACTTCGATATGAGAAGCTAGAATCATTTGTTCAATGTCATAATAATGGATTTTTTCTTCTTTTAAAGTGGGGTCAAAAGGACGTTCAGCGGTAATAATTCCTTGTTCAAATTCAAGGAGTTTCTTTAAATCGTCAGGATGTGCTTTTCGTATTGTTATGTTGTCCATTGCCTTGTTAGTATTTGAATATAAAAATACAAAGAATATTCAAATCGATAACTTTGTTTTTTATTTGGATTACTTCCAGAGTAGTTTGGCTTCAACAAATCGAAACAGAACGTTAAAGCCTCATTCGATAATTTTCTTTTTTGTATTTTTGTAAGGCTAAAAACACCTATGAAAGAAGAAAACGTAATATTAGTTAACGAAAATGATGAGCAAATAGGGCTGATGCCTAAATTAGAAGCACATGAAAAAGCAGTTTTGCATCGTGCGTTTTCGGTTTTTATTTTAAATAGTAAAAATGAACTGATGCTGCAACAGCGAGCCCATCAAAAATACCACTCTCCTTTATTGTGGACCAATACCTGTTGTAGTCATCAACGAGAAGGAGAATCCAATATTCAAGCAGGAAGTCGCAGATTATTTGAGGAAATGGGTTTTAAAACAGAACTCAAAGATTTGTTTCATTTTATATACAAAGCTCCTTTTGACAACGGTTTGACTGAACATGAACTAGATCATGTTATGATTGGTTATTACAATGATGATCCAAAAATAAATCGGGAAGAAGTCGAAGATTGGAAATGGATGACTATTGAAGATGTAAAAAATGATATGGAAATTAATGAGGAACGATATACTGTTTGGTTCAAAATAATTTTTGACGAGTTTTATCATTTTCTCGAGGAACATAAAACATAGGTTACAGTTTTTAAATTTCTGATTACACTATCTGAAATAAATAAAAATTTAATCTAAGAATAGCTGAAGATAAATACCTTAAACTAATATGAAAGTTACTATTTCACGAAAAGCCCATTTTAATGCGGCACATAGATTATATAGAAAAGATTGGACTTTCGAGCAAAATGATGCTGTTTTTGGCAAATGTAATAATCCTAATTATCATGGTCATAACTACGAATTGATTGTTAGTGTAACTGGGAAAGTTGATCCCGAAACTGGATTTGTCATGGATGTGAAATTCCTGAGCGAAATCATTAAAGAAGAAGTTGAAGATCAGTTTGATCATAAAAATCTTAATATTGATGTTCCTGATTTTCAGGATTTAAATCCTACAGCCGAAAATATTGTAATAGTTATTTGGAATAAAATAAGAAAAAGAATCAAATCTGAATTTGAATTGGAAGTTGTTCTTTATGAAACACCCCGTAATTTTGTAACTTACAAAGGCGAATAATGGGATTAAAAGTAGGGGATAAAATCCCAAATTTCATAGCAAAAGACAATAATGGCAACGATTTTGACAGTCAAGTTTTAATTGGCCATAAACCTTTGGTTATTTATTTTTATCCAAAAGATAATACACCAGGTTGTACGACTCAAGCCTGCGGCTTTAGAGATCAATACGAAGATTTCAAAGACTTAGGTGCAGAAGTAATAGGGATCAGTAGCGATAGTGTTACTTCTCATCAAGAATTTACTAAACAATATAAACTGCCTTTTATTCTTTTATCAGACAGTGATGGAAAAATCAGAAAGCTTTTTGGTGTCTCTTCTCTAATGTTTGGATTGATTCCCGGTCGGGTGACTTATGTTACGGACAAAAATGGAATCGTTCAAATGATTTTTGATAGTATGTTGGCCAATAAGCATATTCCTAAAGCGCTAGAAGCGATTAAAAAAATTGTATCATAGAATAATAAAATTGTATTAACCCGTTGGGTGCAATTAGATTATTTGTGTTTTAATATTGTTTATTGGTCTTTCAAAAATAAATTTATTAATGAATTGTACCAAAGTTAATGCTGTTATTTTAGCTAAAATTCTTGTTTTAAAACCTTGAAAAGATTTAGCATAATTTCGTCTAATCATAAATTGATCACACAATTGAGAGAATAATGTCTCTATTCTTTTTCTTGATTTTCTAAATATGTAGGGTTGTTTTTTATACCCAATTTGATTGATTCTCATTGGAGTTTCTAATTTTATATTTGCTGTTTCAAACAAATCTAATTGTAATGGTGAAGACAAATAACCTCTATCTCCAAGAAGCACACAATCAGACATTTGATATTTTAAATCTTTTAATAAATGTACATCGTGAACACTTGCTTTTGTAATATCTATTGATTGAAAAACCCCAGAAACAGTACAAACTCCGTGAAGTTTGTAACCATAAAACCAAGAGTTTTGTGATGCACAAAAACCTTTATCTGGCGCAGTCTGAAAATCACCCTTACAAATTTTAATCCTATTATGACGAGCCATTTTACAAATCTCAAGTGGCATACTATCAACAACAAAATAGTTCTCAAATTCTGTGAATTTTGAATATAAATGTTGTCTGATTTCTTCAGCAAAATGGAATAATTTTTTCCTTCTCTTATTATACTGACTTCGTTCAATTAGATTAGAAATTTGTCCATTTTGCAACTGATTAAAAAATGAATTTTCACTGTCAATAGACATAAATTCAGATGTTAAACTTAAAGCAACTACTTCTAAATCAGACATTTTAAACTTTCTTCCAGCTCGAATTTCTGTATTAAATGCAATATTCAAAGAACTTATAACTTCTAAAACTCTAAAATAATTTTTTACTATATTTGACATAGATATTGGTTGTTTGACGACTTCAAGATACTGAATTTCAGTATCTTGACCAATATCTAATCAATATTTTTTACTTCAAATAATTACACCCAACGGGTTGTATTAGTAATGTTTGTTGTTTTTGTCCTTATTTGCAACTTGTCTGTAGTTTATAGTTATTTGTCTTTTTGGACCGGTAAATTAAAGATTAGTTTGTTGTATTAAATTTAGATTTCGCAAATTTACACTACCTAAAAAAATAGAAATGAAATTTTATCCCTTACAGTTTGCCCCAATTTTGAAAGAAAGAATCTGGGGCGGTGAAAAATTAAAAACGGTACTTCATAAACCGATTACATCAAAAATAACAGGAGAAAGCTGGGAGTTGTCTACAGTAGAAGGCGATGTTAGTATTGTTGCCAATGGAGATTGGAAAGGAAAATCATTATCTACTTTGATTGATGAATATCCTAATGAAATCTTAGGCACACAGGTTTATGCTCGATTTGGTAAACAGTTTCCATTACTTTTCAAATACCTGGATGCACGCGAAGATTTATCTATTCAAGTGCATCCAAACGATGAATTGGCTAAAAAACGACACAATTCCTTTGGTAAAACGGAAATGTGGTACATCATGCAGGCGGATGAGGATGCTAGAATAATTGTTGGTTTTAAAGAGAAATCGAATGCCAATGACTATTTAGAAAATCTAAAAAATAAAACCTTACTTTCTATTCTTGACGACGTAAAAGTAAAATCAGGTGATGTCTTTTTCTTAGAAACAGGAACTGTTCATGCGATTGGAGCAGGATTAGTTGTTGCAGAAATACAACAAACCTCTGATATAACCTACCGTCTTTATGACTTTGACAGGGTAGGTGCTGATGGTAACACGAGAGAGTTACATGTTGATTTAGCTTTGGAAGCAATTAACTACAATAAAGTTCAAACTAAAAGAGAATATTCTAAAAATGTAAATGAATCTAATGGAGTTGTGGATTGTCCTTATTTTACAACTAATTTTATCCCGTTAGAGAATGAAATTAAAGTATCTAAATCTGGCAAAACGTTTACCGTTTATATGTGTGTGGAAGGGACGTTTGAAGTCGAGTTTAATGATTTAAAATTGCAATATAAAAAAGGAGATACTGTTTTGATTCCTGCTATAATGAATGCATTCATTCTCAGTGGAAAAGCTTCAATTTTAGAAATTTACATTTCATAGTCGGTAATAGAAAGATTATATGTACTTTTGCAGACGCAAATTAAAATTCAAATTTTAAAAAAATAAAAATGGCAAACGTTAAGAATTTAAAAAAAGACATCAACTACGTTTTAGGAGATATTATTGAAGCAGTTTACTTGTTCGAAATTTCAACAACAGGAAAACCAACAACTGAAACCAACGATTTAATTGATGAAGCTATCGCTGCTTTTGATGCATTAATCACAAAAGTGAATGCAAAAAAGGTTGAGGATAAAAAAGCACATTTTAAACAAATCAATGTTGAATTGGAACAAACTGCTAATCAATTGATTGCTAAAATCAACGAATTGTAGTTAAAAAAAAAGCAAAAAAAGTTTGAATTTGTTTTGGAAAATAGAAATTCAAGCTTATATTTGCACCCGTAATGAGTCGCCAGCGTAGCTCAGTTGGCTAGAGCAGCTGATTTGTAATCAGCAGGTCGTGGGTTCGAGTCCCTCCGCCGGCTCTTTAAGAAAACCATCTAATGTTATTAGATGGTTTTTTCTTTTTATTAAAAAACGGATCATTAAATTTAATTCAAGGTGACAAAAAAACCGTCTCGATTTACCGAGACGGTTTTTTGTTTTTGGTTAAAACTAATTTTTTAAATACTTTTCCAAAAACTGGTCTTGTTCCCAAAGCAAATGTAAAATATTTTCTTTCGCTACGTAACTGTGCGCTTCTTTTGGTAAGATTACCATTCTTGCTGGAGCCCCTAATCCTTTTAAAGCTTGAAAATAACGTTCAGTTTGTAATGTGAAAGTTCCGGGATTGTTATCTGCTTCCCCATGAACTAAAAGCATTGGCGTTTTCATTTTTTCGGCATTCATAAAAGGAGATATTGCGTTGTAAACGTCGGGAACTTCCCAATAATTTCGCTGTTCACTTTGAAAACCAAACGGAGTTAATGTTCTATTGTATGCACCACTTCTGGCAATTCCACAGGCAAAAAGATTGGAGTGCGTCAGTAAATTAGCTACCATAAAAGCACCATACGAATGTCCTCCAACAGCCACTTTTTTCTTGTTGATGTATCCCAAAGCATCAACTGCATTTATTGCAGCTTCTGCATCATCCACTAATTGAGGAATAAAATTGTCATTTGGTTCCGTTGTTCCTTCCCCAATAATAGGAAACGAAGCGTCATCGAGCACAACATATCCTTTGGTTACCCAATATACAAAGGAACCATAATAGGGAAATGTAAATTCATTTGGATTTTGATTGCTTTGTCCTGCACTACTTTTATCTTTGAATTCAGCGGGATACGCCCAAATCAATAAAGGTAATTTTTCTTTTTTGACTTTATCATACCCGGCAGGTAAGTATAAAGTTCCAGATAATTCTACACCATCTTTTCGTTTGTATTTGATTACTTCCTTATTTACATTTTTAATACTTTCAAATGGGTTTTTGAAGGCAGTAATCGGAATCAGGCTATTTTTTTGTCTTATGTTTCTAAAGTAATAATTAGGGTATTCACTTTTGGACTGAATCTGAACTAAAACTTTTCCATTCTTGAAATCCTCAATTTCTAATAAATCCTCTTTCTTGTCTTTGTAGAGCGAGGTGTACAGTCGTTTTGATTGTAATGTTTTTAGATTGAATTTATCGATAAACGGAAACTGTCCGTCTTTAGTATAACCATCTCCTATGCGGAACGCATTTCCATTTTCGATGGCTAAAACATATTTATTGTATTGATTCTTTTTAGTTTCAAAAGCCCCAGGATCTGCGTAAATATCTTGTGAATTTCGATCCGAAATAACGATTGGTTTTTGCTTTAAATCCGATGGATTGATTAAGTATGTTTTTGTATTTCGAGTGTCATACCATTCATCTGAAACAATAGCCACAGCATCATTCCCCCATATGATATCACTAAAGCGTTGTGGTGTTTTTAGTAATGAAATTGCTTCTGCGTTAAAAGGGGCTTCCCAAAGAAACACTTCGTCTCTGAACGCAACTTTATTTGCCTGATCTCCTTCATCTAGAGCTACAACATAGGATAGTGTTGCCGGTTTGTCATTTCTCCAAGCCAGTTCTCTTTTTCCTTTTCGAACTGCCATAAATCCTTTTGGCATGATTTCATTCAACGGAACTTCATTTACTGTTTTTACAGTAATACCTTTTTTATCGTAAACTACTGTTTTTAATGGGAATCGACTTAGAGGAACAATGTATGAAAATGGTTTTTGAATGGTAGTTAGCATCAGGTAATTCCCATCTGGAGAGAAACTTTCTCCGGCATACATGTCGGCATTTTTAAATAAAGTTATTGTGCCGTTTAAGTTTACTTTATACAATTCAGATGTAATGATATTTTCAAAATTGATTTCATCATTTTTATTTTTCAACATATCCGGATAGGTTCTGTTTTGTGATTTTGAACCATCTGCATTGGAAATTATTGGACCGGTTGGCAGATCTTTTTTAGCATCCAAAAGTGCTACTCTATTTTTTGGCAGCATTTTCACCAAAATAGTTTCGTTATCGCTGAACCAGCTAAATGGATTGCCAAGATTTGCATTTACAGTTGCTTCGGTCAATTTTTTTGCCTTAGCGGAAGCTACGTCCAAAACCCAAAGTTCAACTCCGGTATTGATTGTATTGGAAAATAAAATTTTAGAATCATTAGGCGACCAAGATAAATTACTGATGCGTGGATTAGTTGGTAAGCCTGAAACCTGTATTTCGCTTTTGTCTTGTGTTTTTCGTAATTTCAGGTTGGTAATATAGGTAACTGTACTTGAAATATTAGTTACAGGATTAATTCTTAAACCACCTAATCGCAATTCTTCTTGGTTTAAATCATCTAATGTTTTATAGGTATTTCTATAGGACAAAAGCATGTATTCTTTTTTGGTGTCCATCGATACGGAAGGCGCTCTTTGATAATCAGCTAAATCTAATATTGATTTCGAAGGTTTTTGATAGGTTAAGTTTTCCTGTGCAAAACCGGATAAACCTAATGCTATAAACAATAAGGTTGCTTTTAATTTCATATATAAAATGGTTTCAATTGATAAGAATTAATTGTAATGATTTGTCTAAATTAATGTCCTATTGTTACATTTGAAAATAAAACGTCGTCTTTAAATTGTGTTTTATAGCCCTGATGGGAACGGCATCCTTTTATTCTCGTTTTTTTAGAGAATAAAAGATACAGTGAACAGCAGGAAATAGCTACTGAAAAATATAATTGCATATTAGCAAAAAAGTAGTAATTTGTGAACTAATATTTTAAAGTATATTTAAATTTGCATCCTTGATTTTAATAAAATAATAAAACTATGTACCATTCAAAAATAACAGGATTAGGATTTTACGTTCCTTCCAATGTAGTTACCAATGATGATTTATCTAAAATTATAGATACGAATGATGAGTGGATTCAAGAGCGTACGGGTATTCAGGAAAGAAGACACATTATACGCGGGGAAGATACGACGACTTCAATGGGAGTTAAAGCTGCTGAAATTGCGATTGAGCGTTCCGGTGTTGCAAAACAAGACATAGATTTTGTAGTTTTTGCCACTTTAAGCCCTGATTATTATTTTCCTGGTCCTGGAGTTTTAGTACAACGGGATTTAGGACTTAGAACTGTTGGCGCTTTAGATGTTAGAAATCAATGTTCGGGTTTTGTATATGCTTTGTCAGTAGCTGATCAATATATTAAAACCGGAATGTATAAAAATGTTTTGGTTATTGGTTCTGAAGTACATTCTACCGGATTGGATATGTCGACACGAGGCAGAGGCGTTTCGGTAATTTTTGGAGATGGGGCAGGAGCAGCAGTTTTGAGTAGAGAAGAAGATTTGACCAAAGGAATTTTGTCTACACATTTGCATTCAGAGGGGCAACATGCCGAGGAGTTAATTGTAAAGGCTCCAGGAATGGGCGGACGCTGGGTAACTGATATTTTAGCGGATAATGATCCGGATGATGAAAGTTATTTCCCTTATATGAATGGGCAATTTGTGTTTAAAAATGCGGTAGTTCGTTTCAGCGAAGTAATAAATGAAGGTTTGCAGGCGAATAACTTGCAGGTTTCGGATATCGATATGCTGATTCCACATCAAGCAAATTTGAGAATTTCTCAGTTCATCCAAAAGAAATTTAATCTTACAGATGATCAAGTATATAATAATATTCAAAAATACGGAAATACAACTGCCGCATCTATTCCAATCGCTTTGACTGAAGCTTGGGAAAAAGGAAAAATAAAATCAGGAGACACCGTAGTTTTAGCTGCTTTTGGTAGTGGATTTACTTGGGCTAGTGCTATAATAAAATGGTAAAAATGGTGATTTTTTATAAGATATTACCTTTTTTTTAATCTAAAAAAAAACGAAATTCACTCGTTGGGTTTCGTTTTTTTACGTTTTTTTTCTCTGTATCGCTTTGTTTTTTCCTGAACCCAAAAGGTAATTGAATCCAATATATGCCATTTGACTTTCTTGTTTTAATAGGTTTCCAAGTTTTTTTTGGCTAGGTTTTTTCAAGAGCGAATTGCTTTGTATTGAAAACATCGCTGGATAGTACAGTTATGGTTTCACTCCCTTTCAAGACATTATAAACAAAACAATCATTTTATTCTAATCGAATACAAAAGAGGTTTTCATAATTTGAAAGCCTCTTTTTCGAGTAATATGTTATTTAGCGTTTTAAAGAGAAATGAGATTTATATAGTTTTGATATATTGTTTTCTGTATAAGTTATTGAGAACCAATAATCATCGGCAGGTAGCGGATAGCCATTGAAGGTGCCGTCCCATCCTGCTCCATTCGGGGAAAGTTGTTTCAATAGCTTGCCATATCGATCATAAATAAATAATTTAGGATTATCTTGATTTGGCATTTCTGTTACATTCCAAGTGTCGTTAAATCCATCTCCGTTTGGGGTAAAGAATTTAGGGGCATTTATGAGTTTGATAGCAACAGGAATTGTTGAACCACATCCATTGGCATCACTTATGCTTATTTCATGTGTTCCAGGACTCACATTTGTAAATATATTGCTCGTCTGAGGTGAACTTCCGTCTAAAGAGTAAAGAAAATTACTTCCGTTGCCCAAGCTTGGTATTGCATTTACGGTAATTGTCTGGTTGTCAGTAAACCAACCATCTGTTGTTAAGGAAATAGAAGTTGGTGGTGATGATTCAATAACGGTGAATGCTACAGGATCTGAGGTACAGCCAAATATTGATAAATCAGTTACTGTAAGTGTATATTTTCCAGGTTGATTTGTTGAAAAATCAGAAGAAATACCAACTAAAGTTCCATCTTCTTTTTTCCATTCAAATGAATATCCAGGAGCACTGTAACCACTTATAATATGAGAACTTGTTAGTACACCAGTTTCAAAGTCATGACAAATAGCAGGCACATCAAGTATTGGATTTGGTTTTGATGTAATGGTAATTACCATTGGTTTTTCGTCAGTGCATGATTTTGTGGAACTAGTTCCGCTATCAGCATAAGCGTAAATTGTTGTTGAAGTTGTGATTATGTCGCCTGGGAATTTTTCAATATTGGTCGCGCTAGGTCCTCCAGATTTTGCGAAATAACGGTTTGCAGGTGCTGTAAATGCCGGTAGTGTATAGGATCCGCATCTTATTATGGGAGCAATAGCATTGATTACAGGTGTGTTGTAAATAGTAATTGTAAAAACATCTTCGTCATAACAAGAAACCCGACTGTTATCTTCTGCATAAACATATAGAGTTGTAGTTGTTGTGATTGGTAAATAAGGAGGGGTTAATTTGACTCCAATTCCATTTGGACCATTTGGAGCTGTATAGTAATCCCCTTGTCCTACTATTGTTGGTAAACTAAAATTATCGCAGGCATATTGATCTTCAATTTTGTTAACTAATGTTACTTGAACAGAAATGCTATATTCTGATACACAAATGTTCGGTGCTGTAGATGCAGCATAAACATATATTGTCTTTGAAGATGTAATGGCGTAACCCGCTGGCAAAACAGGATTTGTTGCTGAAGGGCCGCCTTGAAATTCGTAATATTCTCCAAATGCTAAATCATCAAGAATATAAGGTTGCCCACATTTAATTACTTCAGTAGGTCTTGCACTAATTTTTGGAGATTTATAGATGGTTATTAGGAAGCTTTTTTCTAAATAACAAGAACCAATTACTGCTTTATCATAAAAATAAATTGTTTGTGTTGATTTAATAGGATAACCTACAGGGCGAATAATGCCAGTTCCGAGAGGGCCGGTATAATAATTCCCATGATGGGCTACAGGTGGTAAATAGTAAATGTCACATTGTGGTGCAGGATCTGAAATTATGGGTAATGGTGGGATCTCTACAGTAATGGTGAATGGATAGTCAATTGTACAGGATTGACCCATAACATAATACCAAAGCGTTGTGGTAATGTTAATAGACGTTTTTGTAGGGATAACTGTTCCTCCTCCTCCTGCCGCAGTTCGATATTGACCAACTGTTAAATTTGGGAGTTGGTAAGTGGAGCAAGAAGTGATGTCAGATGGAGTAGTAAAGCTTGATTGGTTGATATAGACTGTGAATTTTTTTTCAGAAGAGCAATTTAAAGGAGTAGTATTACTTTCCTTATATGCATAAATAGATTTTGTAGTATTAATAATAGTTCCAACAGGGATAATTGGTAAGCCTTTGTTAGGTCCTGTATAATAAGTAGCACCATTTGGATCTAACGGTAAAGTATAAGAAGTACAATCAAATCGATTGCCATAATTAGGCAATGGTGTAAACGGAATTATTGTTATGGTAAAAGTTTTTTCTGTTTGACAAGATGGTGTAACAGAAGAATCAATAATCCAAACATATAGTGTTGTCGCCCCGGCCTTATTTATAATTGTGCCACTTGGGATTTCAGTATTGCCAGTAGTTAAATCGCCACCACTCAAAGTGTAATATTTAGCATAGGGTAATTCAGGTAATTTGTATTCAGTGCAATAAGTGCTACTTGTGGGTGTTATTTCATCTAGATTTATAATGGTAACTTTGAATGAATCTTCATTTGTACAAATTCCATTTTGATTATAAACATATATTTCACTAGTTGTTGAAACTAAATCACCAGTAAAAAGTTGGGTGCCGGTTTTATTAGTGTCGGTCCAATATTGAGCACCTGTTTTTGTTAATGCAGGCAACTTATAGGCATTACATACATATACATCTGGTAAAATATCTACTTCTGGAAAAGGGGTAACAGTAAGTTTAAAACTTGATGTTACATAGCAACCAATATTTGAAATATTTTGAACTCGTACATAAACTATTCTTGAGGACATTAATGCTTCATCATTAGTGTTTAAGCTGATAATGTTATTATTATTTTGGGCTCCAGTTAAAGAGTAATGAAAAGAAACTACATTGTAAAGAGGGTCTTGAGAACCTAGTATTAAAGCTTTTTGGGCAGTAAAATCAAAAACGGTTTTTGGAGTAATGTCACTTGCGCTTATTGCACATATCGTGGTATCAATAGGAGTATTCGCAACTATTGGACTCGTTACAATTTGCAATTGAAAAGATTGTATTTCATAGCAACCAGAATCTGGATTTTCTATCCTTACAAAAAGTGTCTTGCCATTTTCTGAACTTAAAATCGAATGAGGACTTGACAATGGGTTTAATCCATTAGTAGCATCACTATTTGTTAAATAATAACTAATGAGAGTTTTTGCGGGTAAATCATCAAGGATGCCTGTAGGAGTTTTTGCTTGATTGACTCCTGCTAAAATAATGGATGTATTTTTGTTTAGATCAAAATCATACGATGCTGCTCCAGTGTCGCAGTTGTAAATGTCGGGAACATTAATTACTCCAATAGGAGGGTAAAATTCAATAATTATAGCATCAGTTACTTCAGTACATCCGGGTTCAATATAACTGACACTAAAGGTATGACTGCCAGAGGTAATTAGTGGTGATATTGTATTTAAATCTAAGCTAATTCCCGTTTCGGCTGGAGATATTGGAATTCCTTCTTTTTTCCAAACAAATGTTGTCCCTGGTTTTAGACCAGATGTAGTCAAGATAGGTAAAGCACTACCAAGACAAATTGCTTTTTTATTAGCAACGGTATAATCTAATCCTAAAACATCTTGCCCAATATTAAAACTATTACCCTTTAAGAAAATAGCCGAATCATAGCCGGTATTATTACCGCCATCAGCAATTACAATTTTAATATGGTAGATGTGATTTGTATTTAAACCAGTTGCCGAGGCGACCATGGCAACAGTTTGTCCGTTAAAATTAATTGCAGGCCCAAAACCATTACTGTTGAATGTGTCAAAATAACTAGGATTAACAGATGAACAATTAGAGTTATAGGTGTTGTCTCTTATTGTTTCTACTGAAACTGGAGTACTTGTACCAGGAATTACTGCTAAATTTATATTTGAGCCACCAGCAGTAACATCTTTCAAAAGAAATGCAAATGCATCCGAGAATTTGCATTGGGAAGTTCCATATTCTTCTGAGGCAAAAAGAAATGAAAAGTCAAAATTGGGTGTTTTTGGCTGAAAATCAAATTCAATGTAGCTTGCATTTACGGAGTTGATTGTGGTTCCTGACTGAGATAGTAAGTTTGCTTCTAAATCAGCATCACCTGTCCATGCATCACTCCCATCACTTAAAATAGTATTGTTAGGGCTTGGAGTCTTTGTGACATCACCAGTTGATAAAACAACACCATTAGAGAAAGGGAAAGTAGTATTGCTATTTTCAAAGTAACCAATACCATTTGTTGATCCATACTGTGAACCCGTTTTGTATTATACGTTAGTTGCAGATACACAAGGAGAATTAATTAAAACCTGATTAATTAATTGCTCGGTAGTATAGGTAGTTGTATTTACTGTTACTGATTGAGAAAAACAAACTGCAGTAAAAAATAAAAAGAGCAGCAGCTGAAATTTTTTCATAAAATTTTATTTAAAATCAAATTTACAATAAATCGACTTAGTACAAATAAATCTGTTGGAATATTGTTTATAAATTAATATATAAGTGGATTCTTTCAAATTTAAATACGGTTTTAGTTATTTGGTTCAATAAAACCAAACTATTCTGTTTTGGATTTCAAATTTAATTTTCTAAAAAAAAATCTAATTAAATACTATCTTTGCAACCTTTAAATAAATTATAAAATGACATTACCGCAAATACTTACGCCTTCTATTGAAAAAGCTGTTCAAGCTCTATTTGACATTACAATTGACAAAGTTGAATTTCAAACCACTCGGAAGGAATTTGAAGGTGATATTACAATGGTTATTTTTCCATTATTGAAAGTTATTAAAAGTAATCCCGTAGAATTGGGGAATAAAATAGGGAACTATTTAGTGGAAAATCTAGCCGAAGTGGTTCGTTTTAATGTTGTTTCAGGATTTTTAAACATTGTTATTTCTGATGAATATTATTTAAACTTTTTCAAAGGAATCAAAGACGATACAAAGTTTGGTTTTGTTACACCTAATCCCGAAGATAAAGCAGTAATGGTGGAATATTCGTCACCAAATACAAATAAACCGCTGCATTTAGGTCACGTTCGTAACAATCTTTTGGGATATTCAGTTGCCGAAATTATCAAAGCATCCGGGAAAAAAGTATATAAAACCCAAATCATAAACGATAGAGGAATTCATATTTGTAAATCAATGTTGGCTTGGCAAAAATTCGGAAACGGCCAAACGCCAGAATCATCAGGTTTAAAAGGAGATAAATTAGTTGGAAATTTTTATGTAGCTTTCGATAGAGCCTATAAAGAAGAAATTGCCCAATTAATGAGCGCTGGGAAAACCGAAGAAGAAGCCAAAAAGCAAGCGCCAATCATTCTTGAAGCTCAAGAAATGCTTTTGAAATGGGAATCTGGTGATGCGGAGGTAATAAATCTTTGGAAAACTATGAACCAATGGGTTTATGATGGTTTTGCCGTTACGTATAAAAATTTAGGTGTTGATTTTGATTGTTTTTATTACGAAAGCAATACTTATTTATTAGGAAAAGATGTTGTGCAAATAGGTTTAGAGAAAGGTGTTTTTGAAAAAGATCCTGACGGTTCAGTTTGGATTGATTTGACGGATGAAGGTTTAGACAGAAAAATTGTGCTTCGTTCAGACGGAACAGCAGTTTATATGACGCAGGATATTGGAACCGCAATTCAGCGTGTAAAAGATTACCCAGATGTTGGCGGAATGGTTTATACGGTTGGAAATGAACAAGATTATCATTTCAAAGTATTGTTTCTTATCCTGAAAAAACTAGGTTTTGATTGGTCTAAAAATCTTTTTCATTTATCATATGGAATGGTAGATTTACCTTCCGGAAAAATGAAAAGCCGCGAGGGAACTGTTGTAGATGCAGATGATTTGATGCAGGAAATGACAGATACAGCTCAAAAAATTGCTGAGGATTTAGGGAAATTAGATACCTATTCTGATGAAGAAAAAGTAAAATTATACAACACTATAGGTTTAGGTGCCTTAAAATATTACATTTTAAAAGTAGATCCCAAAAAACGAATCTTATTTAATCCAGAAGAATCAGTAGATTTTGCAGGAAATACGGGCCCATTTATTCAATATACATATGCTCGTATTCAATCTATTATTCGTAAGGCTAATTTTGATTATAACATTCCTGGGACAGCTAAGGAACTTCACGAAAAAGAGAAAGAATTATTGAAACAATTGGAATTATTTCCTGAGGTTATTCAAAATGCGGCACATAATCATAGCCCTGCTTTATTGGCAAATTTTACTTATGATTTGGTACGTGAATACAATTCATTCTATCAAGCAGTTCCTATTCTTGGTGAAGAAGATCTAGAGAAGAAAATTTTTAGAGTACAGTTGTCTAAAAAAGTGGCTGATACTATCGCTGCTTCTTTCAGTTTGTTGGGAATTAATGTTCCTGAACGAATGTAAAATTAAACTATTTTAAAACTAATAAAAAAGACTCCAAATGAAAATTCGGAGTCTTTTTTATTTGGAAACAAAAACTATTATTACTGTTCTAATTTGAAATTATAGAAGCATCTATGTTTTTGGGATTTTACTTTGCATTAGATTTTAGTGGCATCGATTTCATAAAGCTTGTCCTAGAAGCTTCAAAAGTTATTTTTTCAGGAAATGAAAAATGCTACTATCACTAAAAAAACTAATTAAGTAAGTTGTTATTTTTTATCTTATTTTTATTGTAGGTAGCCCTGGGTTTTCCATAGTAAAATTAAATCGATATTTGCTTGAGACATTTTCCCACTTGGAGGCATTGTCACACAACCATTAGCTTGAATGGTACATAACAATTTTCCTGAACTAGTGGCATTTTTTACCTGAGTATAGGTTGATAAAGCAGGAGATTGACCTCCGCTATGACATGAAGCGCAGTTAGTAGTTATAATTGGCTTAATGTCTGTGGTGTATGTTTTACTTGTACTAATCGTTGTTGGGGTAGTAGTAGAAGTAGTGGTTGTCGTTGGCGTCGTAGTTGTTGGCGTCGAAGTTGTTGGGGTCGTTGTTGTGGTCGTTGTCGTTGCTACCGGTTGCTCAATTTCACTGTAAGTGTTTGGTTCGCACGAAAACATTAGCATACTGCTTATAGCCATTAAAAACATTGGTGCTTTTTTCATAATCATTTTATTTGTTTGTTATTATTTATTTTTAATACAGTTTGTTTTAATTAAAATACTCGATACATATTAAAACCAAAGTAAATTCCTTTACTAACCCACTTCCCGGTTGAGTTTGCAAAAGCGGAAGTATCGTTCATAGCTTGACTGTTTGAAAATACCATTTGAAAAACATGTCCGCCAGTTTCTATATCTAAACCTACAGTTAGGGGATTGTGATATTTTGTTGCCAAAAAACCATCAAAAGCACTCATTCGAGTTGCGTATTCAAGATTTACACTTAATCTTTTTGATAATTTATATCTTGCCCCATAGCCTAATAATAATAAATCGGAATATTCAGTTGTATTATCATACAGGTTTTTATGGGTATATATAGGTGCAAATTCAAAAGAAAATGATTCAGTAATTTTTCTTGAAATTAGTAATTGTGATGAATAAGCAATCCTGTTCTTACATTGTAATTGCGGATAATTTATTTTATCAAGTTCGCTATTAATATCAAGAGTGTTATATCCTACAATTGTAACAGGAAAGCCACCAATGATTTGATTTGCTAATTTATATTTCACACCTAATTCATATGTTTTTTGAAAAGTATGCCTGGATAGACCAATAGACAACCAATTTGTTGCTCCATATATACCTCCAATTTTTGTGTTAGCATTATCTAAACCAAAAAAGTTTTGTAATCCCTCTGTCAAATCTCCAAATCGATGAGAAATCAAAATGTAAAATTCTCCTTTTACGGGTAGTTTAGTCGATTGAATGTTACAAATTTGTAATGCCTTGAAGGCGGCAGTTGCTACTTCTTTTTTATCCGATTTAACGTCTAATTGATCCAACAAGTCATCTTGAGCGACTGCATTATGAATTGAGAAAATAAAAAGGATGGAAGTTAAAAAAAAATTAATTTTCATTTAGTTTGAATATTTTTTATAAAACATGGATCTATTTTAGCTCGTACTGCAAATTTTCCTAGCCAGAGTGTTTATTTCTTGATTTTAAAAATGTCATGTAATGCTAAAACATTTAGTAATAGAAATACCCTACTGTAAATTTTAAAAAAACAACAAAATTATTTTTTTTTTAACTTTAATTTATTGTTTTTTAGTGTTTTAAAATGAAGCTCTAAAACTTAAATTAGGGGTTCTTTGTAGGGAGAATGTTTTTATTTCTTCAATAGAATTTGTTAAAGTACTGATTCTATAGTATTCACTAATTTCATTTTTTCTATTTAATACATTTAATATAGATAAGCCTAATTTGTATTGAATTCCTTTGGAAGTTTCCCATTTATAGGTTGATGAAAAGTTGACTTGGAAAAATGAACTTAAGTTTTTATTGTTTGGTGTATTATAATTTATAGCTGGGTTAGAAGTATTTATTTCAGTATTCATAGGCGTTGTTTCAGGACGACCCGAATACCATTTAGATCCCAATGCTATTTTTATATTATTTTTTTCATAAATACCAGCCCATGAAAAAACATGATTCATTTCGAAATTATTTGAAAAAAAGGGAGGTGTAAAGCTTGGGAAATTGTAATTATTATTGTTGTAAGTGTAACTAAACCAGGTCAAAAAATGGTTTATTTTTTTTTGTAGAAGTATTTCAGTGCCGAGAACTTCATAATTACCGTTTATTTTTAAAAACTCTAATTGGTTTTGAAAACCTTGGCTGGCACTCGTTATTCCGGTTACTTTTTTATAAAAATTTTCGAAAGTTAGCAGCCAATTGTTTTTTGAATAAGATAAACTTATAGAAGCTTGTTTGCTTTTTTGGATTGGAATCGTTGTGTTATTTGATAGTATCCATCGCCTCTTTTCTATTCCAAAATAGTCTTTTTGTAAATCGATTGTTTGATGGCTATTTTGACTTTTAAACTCGCCCAAAATCTCTAAATTAAGATGTTTATTAATTCCGTAATTGAATTGCAATCGAGGTTCAGTAATGTATTTTTTAAATTTTTCAATATAATTTAAACGCAATCCGGCATTCAAGTAAATTTTAGACAAGGTGTCATTGAATATGCCTTCTAGGATTACAGCATGTGTTCGCAAAACATCTTTAATTTTTCTGTAAAAACTAGGACTGTTTACTTCATCCAAATTGGTGACACCAATTTCATTAAACTGATATCCATTGTTAAATATAAATTTCGAATTTATTAGATGATTGTTCTCTATTTTAATTCCATTGTCTAAAAGAGTATTTTCTTGAATAACTATTTGATTCCCTTCGGTTATGTTTTTTTGGGCCGTAAGTTTATAAGAGGAAGAGTATGCGTTTATAGAAGTTGTATTTAGATTATTCCAATTTCGTTTCCAAGATAGATTACCGCCATAATTTTTTTGACTTAAAACATCATTTTCTGATTGAACGGTACTGTTTATAGTAGCGGTTTGAAATACGTTTAGTTTATCGTTTATAGTTATCAAATCTAAAATAAGATGGTCTTTTAGGCCTATTTTTTTATAATATTTAAAGGTGATGTCATAAAAACCAAATTTTTTATCACTAGAATAACCTATGTTTTTATTTTGTGCAAAGTCAGTTATGCTGGTGTTTTGAAATGCTTTGTTGTAATATTCTGTGTAAGTTGGAGTCTCTACAAAATCAGTTATTGATTTCCTCGCGGCTATTTCTATGAAAGAATTTTTAGAAATATTGAATTTTGAATAAATATCCGCATTAATCATGTTTATACCAGCACTAAAACTATTTTTTTCAAAATTATTGGGATTTGAAGAAATAGCAATTACACTAGAAACACTTTCTCCGTAAAATGCAGAACTACCATTTTTATAAATTGAAATGGTATGAGCTAAATTAGGATTGAATGCTGATATCAAACCAAAAAAATGCCCCGTTTGATACATTTTTATTCCATTCCAAAGAAATAGATTTTGATCGTGTGTTCCACCTCTTACATTGATGCTGGCAACACTTTCGTCAATACTGTTGATGCCAGGTATTTGTTGCATGGTCTGAAGTACATCTGGTTCAATTAAACCAGGTAAAATACCCAATTTTTTTGGTTTAATATCAAATGAACCATTAGTACTTTTTGAAATTCCGGTTGTTAAGAAATGATTTGTTTTAATTTCTGATAGTTCTGTTATTTCTGATTCCAGTAAAATTTTTAAGCAATCTTTGTTTCCTAGATGAGGGATTGTTATTCTTTTACTTTTATAGCCAATGTAGCTAATCAAGAAATCATTTTTTTCTTCTTTTTTGAATTCAAAATATCCAACTTGGTTTGTAATAGTATGAGTCCCATCCAGAAACTGAATGTTAACATCTTCAAGTGGTTTGTTTTCAGGACCTGCTAGGATATAACCGCAAATAATTTTTGGTTCTGTAGTGTTTTTGTCAGAAATATTGATGAATTTGTTGTCAATGTTTTCGAAAAATAGTTTGGTTCTTTTTTCGAGATACGTTATTTTTTTTTTTAAGGATAGTGTTTTTTTTGGAGGTATAATACTAATTGTTGCTACATTGTTTTCGGTATAATTAAAACTTACTTGATGTTGTTTTTCAATTGTAATTAAAATAGTTTTTAATGCAACAGTTTTGCCTTTATCCTGAGCAGAAATGTTTAGGATAAAAACTAATAAAAAAAATAAGACCGTAATCCGTTTATGAAGCAACATTTACTTTTCTTCAAAAATTATTTTATTTTTGACTGCTTTGTTGAGTTGTAAATTATAGGTTGTAGCAATAATTTGTAGGGCTACATCTATATTATTTGTTGGTATTTTACCAGTAAATAAAGCATTAGTATGGGTTGTATTTAATTCTATTGTGACATTATATTGTCTTTGTATTTCTTCTAAAAGACTATGTAAATTTTCTTTATTGAAAGCTATTTCGTTTTCTAACCATGCTGGTTTTGATGTATTTATAATTGTGTTTGTTTGTTTTCCGTTTTCGAAAGTTACACTTTGCCCGTGGGTCAATATAATTTGTTTGTCTTTGTAGTTTACTTTTACACGACCTTCAAAACAGGTTACATCAAATCGATTTTTTCTTGCTTTTACATTAAACTGTGTGCCTAAAACAGCTACTTTTCCTAAGTTTGTTTGTACTTCAAATCGTCTTCCTTTTGCAACTTTAAAATAGGCCTCGCCTTGTAATTTAATTCTTCTGTTGATGTCCCAATTCCATTTTTTATATTCAATTTCAGAACCAGAATTCAATACTACTTTTGAATTGTCAGGTAATGAAAAAGTAATTTTTTTTCCATTTTGGGCATATTGTGTTTGAGGTGTGAAGTTTTGTATTACATAGGTAATGCCAAGTCCTAAAATGAAGATAGCAGCTATTTGTACGAACCATTTTTTATATAATGGAATTACTTTTGACGCTTTTTTCTCTTGTTTTAGAATGGTTTCTAGTATGCTCTTTTCGTCAAATTCGGCTACTTCAAGTTGAGAAGAATAGTTTTTAATTTTCTCGTAAATAGCATAATTATCACTTGCTTTAAAATCAGCTAATTCTGAATCTGTTAGTTCCTCATTTAGCCATTTTGATAATATGTAATTTTGATCCATGTCGTTTGAGTTGTATAGGTAAAACAATTATAAAGGAATAAACCCTACTTAAAATTTTCAATTTCTTTTCTTAGTTCGAACAAGGCTAAGTGAATTCGTTTCTCTACTGCTTTTATTCCAATGTTTAATTCCTCAGCAATTTCACTGTATTTTTTTCCATCAATACGATGCATCAAAAAAGCGACTCTTTGTGTTTCATTTAAATTTTCAATTGCTTTCAAAAGCTTCTTTTCAAATTCTTTTTTTTCGAATATAAATTCAGGATTTTCATTCGTTTTATCAAAACCAGAGAAATCCTTTTGGTATTTCAAAACCACTTTTTGATGTGCAATTACGTTCAGGGAGCTATTGTTTGCAATGGTATAAATATAGGCCTTGGCTTTTTCTATCGGTACACTAGTACAATTTTGCCATAGTTTAATAAAAGCTTCTTGTACTAAATCGTCTGCCTGATCTTTATTTCCATATTTGTAAAAAATAAAATTCCGTAGTGCTTTAGCATGATTTTTAAAAAAAGATGAAAAAATAATTTCATCACAAGTATTTGACTTATAGGTATTTGACATTTATTTAATGAAATTTTTCTTTACAAATATATATTTATTTTTAATTTTAGTAGGGTAAATGACAGGTAATTTGTTTTGTAATTGTATAATGTCAATATAAAAAATAAAATTATTGATTTTTAAAAAATGTTGTTTTTAATTCTTCGGTGTTTATTAGGTGTTTTTTTCTGTACTAGGTGATCTATAGGGCTTATTTTATTCCGAATCAAAATAGTAAATGGTTGTTTTTAAGCCTATAAAAAGCTTTACAATTCTGTTCCTAGTAATATTGAAAACTGTAAAATTTATATTTTATTTTTATATTTGGTTAAAATTTTAATAATGGTGAGGTTTAATAAGTATTTAGGGTTTCTTTCAGTAGTAAGTTTCTTGCTCCTTTTCTCTTGTCAAAGTGAAATAGCAGAGCAGGAATACAATACGCAAGAAACGATTACGAAAACTACCCCCTTAACTACTTTTATTGAAAGGGTTGTAATGCAAAAAACATCTCAAGATAATATAATTGACAATACGGACTGTTTTATGATAAAACTGCCATATGTAATAACTGTCGACAATGTTGAAATTCCTGTAAATTCTTACGATGATTATGAATTAATTAAAAATAAAACGGATGAAAGTTCTAATGATAATGATGTCATTTATGTTCATTTTCCAATAACAGTAATTTTTAGTGATTATTCTGAAAAGAGAATTTATTCACAAACAGATTTTAATAATCTGTTGTATGATTGTAAAGTAAAATCAGATGATTTATTAAAAATAAATTGTTTAAGTTTTAACTACCCAATAACAATTAAAATATATGATAGTAATAAGCAAATTGCTAGTTCTGTCTCAATTATCGATGATAAAGCTTTGTATGTTTTTATAAATAATTTAGCGGATAATCATTTAATAGCTTTGAATTTTCCGTTAACGATTAATAATTTAACAGGGCAAAAAGTTACAATAGTTGATAATAATCAGCTTGAAAAAGTAATAAAAGAGACTATAGAAATTTGTAAGGAAAACACCAGTACAATACTTGATTTTAATAAAATATTGATAAATGGACCTTGGAAAATAGCTTATTTTTATCATGATTATGAGAAAACACAATTATACAGTGATTATATCTTTACTTTTAATAGTGATTATACTGTGAAAGCATCAAAATTAGGGAATTCTTATAGTGGAGTTTGGTATAGTAAATTAGAAAACGGAGTAAGAGAATTTAAAGTTGATTTCAATGTTAATACACTGGATGATTTAAAACTTAATTGGAAACTATTTGAATTTAATAACTCTAAAATTCGTTTTAGAGGAGGAACCAGTAACAGCGGTTTAGAAACGGATTACTTATATTTTATTAAAATAAATTAAATAAAACGGAGTCAATTTTTTTAGAAATATAAACTTAGTAAATGTAAAGTATGAAAAAAATAGCAATTTTAGTAGTTTTATCCCTTATAGCGATTTCTTGTACACAAGATGCTACTTCAAATGGGAATGTTACATTGAAGGCCTCGGCTATAGCCACAACGGGTAAAGCGTCATTGACTGCACGCTCATCAGCAACAGCAAATGTTGTCATCACAGATTTTAAAGTAAATATTGGAAATATTAAATTTGAAACTGATGAAACAGACAGTAGGCATGAACATGATTCAATTTACGAGGATTTTAAACTTAAAGGTCCGTTTTTATTAGACTTACTGGATGCTAATAATACTTTAAGTCAGACAATAACTTCTGTAGCAATTCCAAATGCGAAATATGAGGAGATTAAATTTAAATTTGAACCGAGTGTTGTTGCAGGTGAAATGTTAGGGAAGAGTTTCTTGATTAAAGGGACTATTGATGGAAAAGTATTTATGGTTTCGAGTAGCGAAGTAGCGGATCTAAAAATGGATTTTATAGATCCATCCAAAGATTTTACTGTTAATGGTACTGATTTAACGCTTACTATAAAAATACAATTGGATGAAGTCATAGCTAGAATAACAACCTTAGCCGGGCAAGGTGTACTTGTAGATACTAATGGAGATGGAGTTATAGAAATTAGTACGTTACTGGGAGGTGATGGACATCATGATCTTGGAGAAGAAATAAGACATTTATTGGAAAATGAAACCCATTTAGATGACAAAGATTAATTAAAGTTGAATTTAATTACAAAAAAAGGGACTATCTTGATAAGGTAGTCTCTTTTTATTTATAATACTATTTAAACTTCAAAATCAAATGCTTAAATTTGCACTTCAATAAAATAAAAAATCATGTTCGATAATTTAAGCGATAAATTAGATAAGGCCTTTCATATACTAAAAGGACACGGAAAAATCACAGAAGTAAATGTAGCAGAAACATTAAAAGAAGTTCGTAGAGCTTTGCTTGATGCCGATGTTAACTTCAAAATCGCAAAAGATTTTACCTCTAGAGTAAAGGAAAAAGCAATTGGTCAAGACGTTTTAACGACACTTCAACCAGGTCAATTATTGGTTAAATTGGTTAAAGATGAATTGACAGAACTGATGGGTGGTGATGTTGCCGGAATTAATTTATCAGGAAATCCTACTGTGATTTTAATGTCAGGTTTACAAGGTTCAGGGAAAACTACTTTTTCTGGAAAACTGGCCAACTATTTACTTACAAAAAAGAATAAGAAACCACTTTTGGTTGCCTGTGATATTTATCGTCCAGCGGCTATTCAACAATTATATGTTGTTGGGGATTCAATAGGTGTAGAGGTTTACTCTGAGCCAGAAAACAAAAATCCTGTCGAAATAGCACAAAATGCCATTAAACATGCAAAAGCCAATGGGTTTAATGTAGTGATTGTGGATACTGCAGGTCGTTTAGCAGTTGATACGGAAATGATGGATGAAATTGCGCGAGTTCATAAAGCAATTCAGCCTCAAGAAACTTTATTTGTTGTTGATGCAATGACGGGGCAGGATGCAGTAAATACAGCTAAAGCTTTTAATGATATACTAAATTTTGATGGAGTAATCCTGACTAAATTAGATGGTGATACCCGTGGAGGAGCTGCTTTGTCTATTAAAACGGTAGTAAACAAACCAATTAAGTTTGTTGGTACAGGAGAAAAGATGGATGCGATTGATGTGTTTTATCCTATTCGTATGGCAGAACGTATTCTTGGAATGGGTGATGTTGTATCTTTGGTAGAAAGAGCACAGGAGCAGTTTGATGAAGAAGAAGCAAGAAAAATCCAAAAGAAAATCGCCAAAAACGAATTTGGTTTTGATGATTTCTTGTCTCAAATTCAACAAGTAAAAAAAATGGGTAATATGAAAGATTTGGTTGGAATGATACCAGGAGCTTCAAAAGCCATGAAAGATGTTGAAATTGAAGACGATGCTTTCAAGCATATTGAAGCAATTATTCACTCGATGACTCCAATAGAAAGAAGCAAGCCAGCTATAATTGATGTAAAAAGAAAAGCTAGAATTGCAAAAGGTTCCGGAACAAAAATTGAGCAAGTCAATCAATTGATGAAACAATTTGAGCAAATGAGCAAAATGATGAAAATGATGCAAGGACCGGGAGGGAAAAATCTAATGAAAATGATGGGTGGTATGCAAGGTGGTATGCCAGGAATGAGATAAAAAAATCGTGTTCAGTATTCAGGTTTTTAGTAATCAGTTTTGAAACACATTATACTATTAATATTTTTAAGAGTTTTTATTTAAGTTTCTAAAAAACTTTAAACTTTAAACTTTAAAACTTTTTAAACAAAGAGAAATGCAACTACTAGACGGAAAAAAAACATCGGAAGATATTAAACAAGAAATTGCTGCCGAAGTACAATTAATGAAAAATAATGGGGAAAAGGTACCTCATTTAGCAGCAGTAATTGTTGGTACAAATGGAGCTAGCTTAACTTATGTTGGAAGTAAAGTGCGATCTTGTGAGCAAATTGGTTTCGAATCCACTTTGGTAAGTTTACCGGAAACTATTACTGAGGATGAGTTGCTTTCAAAAATCAAAGAACTAAATGAGGATGATAATCTAGATGGTTATATCGTTCAATTGCCTTTGCCAAAACATATTGATGAGCAAAAAATATTGATGGCAATAGATCCGGATAAAGATGTAGATGGTTTTCATCCTGCAAATTTCGGGAAAATGGCTTTGGAAATGGAGACATTTTTACCAGCAACACCATTTGGAATTATGCAATTATTGGAACGATACAAAGTAGAAACAGCGGGCAAACATACCGTAGTTATTGGGCGTAGTCATATTGTGGGTAGACCAATGAGTATCTTGATGAGTCGTAAAGGATATCCAGGTGATTCAACAGTAACGCTGACTCACAGCAGAACTAAGAACATTGAAGAATTTACAAAAAATGCCGATATTATTATTACAGCATTAGGAGTTCCAAATTATCTTAAAGCGAATATGGTGAAAGACGGAGTTGTGGTAATAGACGTAGGTATTACCAGAGTGGAAGATGCTTCTCATCCAAAAGGATATGTGATTACAGGAGATGTTGATTTTGATGAAGTGAGTAAAAAGTCCTCGTTTATTACTCCAGTTCCTGGAGGAGTTGGACCAATGACAATTGCGATGCTATTGCAAAATACGCTTCTTGCCAGAAAAATTAGAAGTCGTAAATAAAATTACTATTGTTTATTTGAAGCCTTAAGCGAAAGTTTAAGGCTTTTTTTATATAGTAATGTGTTCTTAGATGTAAAATTGAACTCGGTCTTTTTTATAGCTTCTTTTTTTTGAGAACTGGCTTTTTCGGCTTTATTGAGAGGATAAATAATTTCGTTTACTTTTTTAATTCGTGGCAGTTATATTTTAATAATACTACTATTAATGGATTTTATTTAATCAAAAAAATGGTAATTATTCTTTCCGATCTATTATGACAGTTTTAGATTAAACGCATTTAAAACTCATTTGTTTTGCAATTATTTCTTCCAAATTTTTTAAAATAACAGGTTTTGTAATAAAATCATCCATTCCTTTAGACATGGCTTTTGTTTTGTCTTCATCAAATGCGCTTGCAGTTACTGCAATAATTGGTATAGTATTTATTAGATATTTTGAAGAAGAATGTATTCTTTCTGTGGCTTCAAAACCATCCATTTCAGGCATATGTAAGTCCATAAAAATAATGTCGTAATTGTTTTTTTCAAAAAGAAGAAGCGCTTCTTTTCCGTTATTTGCAATGTCTGATGGAATATTTAGTTTGTCCAAAAGTTTACACAATACTTTTTGATTGATTAGGTTGTCTTCGACAATTAATGCTTTACTGATTTTTGTATCTAGGACCTTTTTTTTATAATCAGTTATTGTATTGTCTTCAGAAATCAATTCGGTATTGATTTTGAATGGAATTTCAAAACTAAAGCTTGATCCGCCAGTTTCTAATGCCGTAATGTTTAATTTGCTACCTCCCATTAGTTGAACTAATTGGTTTGAAATTGTTAAGCCTAATCCAGTACCACCATATTTTCTTGTAGTTGTTAAATCTGCTTGTTCAAACGCTAAAAGTATTTGTTCCGTTTTTTCAGGGTCAATTCCTATGCCGGAATCTAGAATTTTAAAATTTAAATACTGTAAATTATCTATTCGAGAAAGTAAATTTACCTCAAGTTTAACCTCGCCATATATTGTAAACTTAATAGCATTGTCAATAAGATTCATCAATACTTGTTGTAACCTTAAATTATCACCAATTATATTGCTAGATATTTCTTCGTCATAGATGAAAAGTAGTTTTATGTTTTTGTCTTTTATTCGATATTCAAATAATCGGATTAGTTTGCTGAGTTCTTTTTTAAGATTTATAGGATATTGTTCTAACTTCATTTTGCCAGCTTCCATTTTTGAATGATCCAATATCATGTTTACAATACCCAAAAGATGATCTGCACTGTGTTCTGCTATTTCTATATATTCAGTTTGCTCGCTATTTAATGTGCTTGTTTTAAGCATATTTAATATTCCTATGATTCCATTAAGAGGAGACCTAATTTCATGACTCATATTGGCAAGAAATTGAGTTTTGAATGTTGCCGTTTTGTTTGCTTGTTCCGTCTTTTTTTCTAAAAAAATAATATTTTCCGAAAGTTTTTCTTTTAATAATCCATAACTTTTTAATAAAAAGTCAACTTCTCTAATTGATGATTTATGCTTTAAATTAGATATTGGTTCTTTGAAATTTGATTTTATATAATTTGAAATATCCAGTGAAAGTAATTTAATGTCTTTTGTAAAATATTTTGAGATGTAAGTGCTAAGTATTAATGATGTTATAATCGTAAAAATTGTCAAGAATAGTTGAAAATAGAATAAGGTTTCTTTTAATTTATTTATTTTTTTTTCGTTACGATGAATAATTTGAGTAAATAAATTTTCAATGACTCTGTTTATTTGGTTTATTTTGCCATATAAACCTTGATTTTGAGCAACTCCTAATTCTGAACTCAATCTTACCAAGGCATAAAAATTATTTTTATAATCAATGAGAACTTGTCGGGTTAACGAATCAATATTTTTGTCTCTAATTGTAGAATTATATAAATTATCAAATTTTATTATAGACGTGTCGTCCGAACGTAATAAATAGTCTTTTTCATGTCTGCGAAATTGAAGTAAAGTGATTTTATTTAACGACGATTTTTCTTCTAAAAAATGTGCTTTTACCCTCATTTTTCCTTCCACTCCATAATTTTTAAAACCCCTAATTAATGCTGTTTTTTCAAATTGATTCACAATAATAGTAAGATGATCTATTTCCTTTGAAAGTACAATCATAGACTGATTAGTTCCAAGGTTTAGCTCTTCTGATTCTTTGAAAATGAGATCAACTTCCTTTCTTTGTTTTTTTAAGTTGTCTATATACAGTTTAAGGTTTTTTTGATTATTATTAAGATAGAAGTTTTTTTCTTTATATCCGAACAATAAAAAATTTTGAAAATTTATTATATTAGTACTAAAATTTTGTGAAACCTGATAAGATTTATAGGAGAAGATATTGAGATGGTTAACTTTACGATCTATATTAAGATAAAACATAAAACCAATAACTATCAAAATAATCAATGATGAGAATGATAAAAATAGTTGTGTTCTGAAGTAGCGAAAATTGTTTAAATATAATTTCAAGTACAGTTTTTTAAATGTAATTCAAAAGTATATTATTTAAAAAAAAAAGTGATTAAAACTATTCAAACAAAAGGTTAAGCTTTTGCATTCCGAATTAAAATGATTAGAATATAACTTGTTTATTGGGATTGTAGGGCACTTTGGTGTTTAAATAATTAAACTATGTAATTAATTTATTTAATAGTCTCCTCTTCCTTTAAATCTTGGATCATCTCTTTTGATGAATTCGGTTCTTCTTTTTAGAGCTTCCGTTTTGGGTAAACTGGCTTCTTCTGTTTTGCTTGAAGGTTCGATGAGCTCATTCAATTCTTTGATTTCGGCGTCAGTTAAATCGCGGTATCGACCAACAGGAATGTCAAGGGAAATGTTGATGATTCGTATGCGTTTTAGAGCCGTAACATCATATCCTAAATATTCGGTCATTCTACGGATTTGACGGTTTAAACCTTGAGTCAAGATGATTTTGAAAGTGAATTTGCTTATTTGTTCCACTTTACATTTTCGGGTTACCGTATCCAAAATAGGAACTCCATTTCCCATTCTTTCTATGAAACGATCTGTGATAGGTTTGTTTACTGTGACTGTATATTCTTTTTCGTGATTGTTTCTGGCGCGTAATATTTTATTTACGATATCGCCATCATTTGTCATGAAAATTAATCCTTCGCTGGCTTTGTCCAATCGGCCAATAGGGAAAATACGTTTGGGATAATTGATGTAGTCTACAATATTATTGCGAACATCTAAATTAGTGGTACATTCAATTCCTACTGGTTTATAGAAAGCAAGATAAACGGGCTTCTCATTTTTCTCACGGATTAATTTTCCGTCAATACGTACTTCGTCGTCTGGGGATACTTTTGTTCCTAATTCCGGAACGACTCCATTGATGGTTACACGACCTTCTTCAATGATTTTGTCAGCTTCGCGGCGCGAGCAATATCCAGTTTCTCCGATGAATTTATTGAGGCGTTTTAGATTTTCTTCCATGATACAAAAGTAGTGCTAAATTGTTTAATCGTTTATTTGTTTATTTGAAAATTAAGAAGTTAACAAAAGATGTGTTTATAGATCATTTTCAAATAAAAAACGAAATACCTTTTCATATAATTCGTCATCATGCATGCTGTGTCCTAAGCCTTTAGTTTCTATAAAAATGGCGTTTTTCCACATACTGGCAATTTTTTTTCCTTCTTCAAATAGAACAACTGTGTCGTCTACATCATGAGCGATTAGTCCTTTTATTGTTAATTTAGAAGCGAATATTTTTCCTGAGAACTGTTCTAGACTAAGTTTGATGTTATTTAAGTAAAGTTCTTCCAAAGATTTAGAAGTTTTAGAATTTAAACTCAGTAACTTAATATAATTGTTTAGGATGATACTAAAATCACTTGGTGCTCCCAAAATAACCATTTTTTTGAGCAAATTATTTTGGTATACTGATTGGTAATACAAACAGGTTTTTCCTCCAATTGAGTGTCCTATCAGGTATTGTGGTTTGAATTTTTCAACAACAACATGAATAAATTCAGCATACTTGGAAATGTTAAATTCTTTTCCGCTGGATAATCCATGAGCCGGACCATCGATAGCAATAATGGTACTGCCAGATTTTTTTAGATATGGCAATAAGTTTTCCCAACGTGATGCGTTGCTTTCCCATCCATGAACTAATAAAAGGACTGTGTCATTTCCTTGCCAAGTATAGGTTTGAAAGTGGTCTTCTTGATACTGGAAAGTTTCGGATTGTGCTTCCTGTAGGATTTTAGGAAGATTTGTCTTGGATAACCTGCCTTCTCGAGGTTCACTAAAAAGAGCATATGCAAGTTGAATTGCTTTCTTTGGAAATACAAAACTCAAAACGTTAATGTACAATCCAATAGATTTAGTGAAAATAAAATACAACAGTTTCTTCATAATAAAAAAGCCTCCGATAAGGAGGCTTAAATGTAATTAGAATTTAGAAAACAATTGTTCCATTTTCTCTTTTTCCTCATCAGCAAGTGTGCTGTCGACTAATATTCTTCCTGAATGTTCGTCAGTTATGATTTTCTTTCTAGAAGCAATTTCCACTTGTGTTTGTGGTGGGATAGTAAAGAATGATCCTGCAGATGCTCCTCTTTCAATAGAAACTACAGCTAATCCATTACGAACACTTGTTCTGATTCTAGTATAAGCCTTTAATAATCTTTCTTCAATTAAAGCTTGGTATTCAGCTGATTTCTCAGATAAAAAAGCTTCTTCTTTGGCAGTTTCAGCCATGATAGCGTCCAACTCTGATTTTTTATGTTTCAAATGATTAGATTTTGCCTCTAATCTTTCTTTTGAACTTGAGATTATTTCTTTCTTATGCTCAATAGAAGCTTTCATCTCTTTAATTTGTTTTTCAGATAATTGAATTTCTAATTCTTGAAATTCAACTTCTTTAGTCAACGAATTAAATTCTCTGTTATTACGAACAGTTTCTTGTTGCTTCGTATATTTTTTGATAGCCTCCTTGTGCTCATCAATTGCATTCTTTTTTACTTTGATTAGATCCTCGATAACTTCAAGTTCACTTTTCAATTTTTCTGAACGGGTGCTTAATCCTGCAACTTCATCTTCTAAATCCTCTACTTCTAAAGGAAGTTCTCCTCTTACGTTTCTGATTTCGTCAATTCTAGAGTCAATTAGCTGTAAATCGTAAATTGCTCTTAACTTGTCCTCAACACTTAATTCTTTCGTATTCGTCATATTCTATAAGTACTTAACTGGATTTGAATTTTCTTCTGATAAAATAACTGCAAAATTAAGGATTTTTTTCCGAAGATAATCAACAATATAATTTTTTGTATAGCGTTCGCTTTCAAAATGTCCAATATCGGCCAATAAAAGTCTATTTTCAGCTTCATAGAACTGATGATACTTCAAATCAGCTGTTAAATAAGCATCCGCACCTGCCTGAATCGCATTTTTTATCGCAAAACTTCCTGCTCCACCAAGTACTGCTACTTTTTTTATTTCCTTTCCCGTGAAATTAGAATGTCGAATCCCGCCAGATTCCATTTTTTCTTTTGCAAAAAGTAGAAACTCTTTTTCTTTCATGGGTTTTTCTAATTCGCCAATCATTCCCAAGCCAATATTTTGATGCTGGTTTTGTAATTCATAGATTTCATATGCCACTTCTTCATAGGCATGGCTTCTAAATAATGCTTTCAGGATTATATTTTCTAAATGTTTTTCGAAAGTGACTTCAATTTTGATTTCATCACCTTGTACAAATTCGAATCGCTCGCCAACTTGAGGATTGCTGTGTTCGTTTCCCATATAGGTTCCAATTCCTTTCGAATTAAAACTACAGTTTTCATAATTTCCAATAGTTCCAGCTCCGGCATCAAATAGTGCGTTTCGAACTTCTTCGGCATTTTCCGGAATCGTATAGGTTACTAATTTCCGAATAAAATGTTGCTTTGGAATCAGTATTTTAGTATTTACCAATCCTAATGCGTCACTGAATATTTTATTCACGCCTTCTTGATGATTATCCAATGCAGTGTGAACGGCATAAATGGCAATGTCATTTTTTATGGCTTTGATAATTGCTCGTTCCACGTAATTTTTGCCCGTAATTTTTTTTAAACCCGAAAATAATATAGGATGAAAGCAAACTACTAAATTGCATTTTTTTGCAATAGCTTCATCAATTATATTTTCCAAAGCATCATGACAAACTAAAATACCGGTTGCTTCTACTTGTTGATCTCCAACTAATAAACCCACATTGTCAAAATCTTCAGCATAGGCGAGTGGCGCCATTTCTTCAAGTACGGAAATGATTTCTTTTATTTTCATGATTTTTCAGTTTAAAGTTTAAAGTTTGAGGTTTAAAGTTTAATGTTGGCCAACTTTAAACAGTAAACAAAAGAAACAAAATTTTAAATCAAAGATAATTTATTCTACTTTCGTAAAATGAATTTACTTCGAAAATTACTGTTTCCATTTGCCATTTTATATGGCTTGATAACGAGTATTCGGAATTTTCTTTTCAATAAAGGGATTTTAAAATCCTATTCTTTTGATTTGCCTATTATTGCCGTTGGAAACCTTAGTGTTGGCGGAACTGGAAAGACACCACAAATTGAATATTTGATTCGGTTGCTTTCGGATAAATATAAAGTTGCAACTTTGAGCAGAGGTTACAAAAGACAATCTACCGGTTTTATTTTGGCGGAAGCCACTTCAAATGCTGCAATTATTGGCGATGAACCTTTTCAGTTTTATAAAAAATTCGCAACTATTCAAGTTGCGGTTGATGTTGATAGAAAAAACGGAATAGAACAATTGCTTTCTCTTCCAGAAAAACCAGAAGTTATTTTGTTAGATGATGCTTTTCAACATCGAAAAGTTAAAGCAGGTTTGTATATTTTACTGACTTCGTACGGTGATTTGTATTCCGATGATTTTATGTTGCCAACAGGAAATTTGAGGGAGAGTAGCAGTGGAGCGAAAAGAGCGAATGTGATTATTGTTACAAAATGTCCTTCTAACCTTTCGCCAGATGAACAAAATGAAATCAAAAACAAATTAAAGCTGTCGATAAATCAAGAATTGTATTTTACGTACATCGATTATGACGATTGTATTTATTCTGAAAACAGAAAGATTAAAGTCGACGAAATAAGAGTTTTTGATAAAGTGTTAGTTGCCGGAATTGCAAAGCCCGAACCGTTTTTTAACTATTTGAAAAACATAAATGATGCCTGTTTGTCTTTTCCAGACCATCATGATTTTACTGATAAAGACATTTTAGAAATTAAAAATGCAGCTCAGAACAAGATTGTTATTACTACCGAGAAAGATTATGTACGATTGAAAGGAAGTTTGCCAAACGATCAACTTTTTTATCTTCCCATAAAAAGTTCATTTATTTCAGGAAGTGACAATTTTGATAAAAACATTTTAAATTATGTGGGAACAAGTACAGCAAACTGTTAATTTTATTAAAGAAAGAATCGATATTACTCCAGAATACGGGGTGATTTTAGGATCGGGTTTAGGAAGTTTCACTAACGAAATGAAAGTGGAATTTACATTGCCCTATAATGAAATTCCAAATTTCCCTGTGTCAACTGTTGAAGGTCATAAAGGAGCATTAGTTTTTGGTACAATAGGGGATAAAAAAGTAGTTGCTATGCAAGGACGATTTCATTTTTATGAAGGATATTCCATGAAAGAAGTGACTTTCCCAGTGCGGGTAATGAAGTTTTTAGGAGTCGAGAAGCTAATTGTTTCTAATGCATCCGGAGGAGTAAATCCAAATTATAAAGTGGGTTCCATTGTCATGATTACAGATCATATCAATATGACACCGGAACATCCTTTGCGAGGCAAAAATGAGGAGCGTTTTGGTCCTCGTTTTGTAAATATGAGTGAACCGTATTCCAGAAAAATGATTGCTAAAGCGACTGAGTTAGCAAAAGAATTAAATATTGAGGTTCATGAAGGGATTTATCTAGGATTACAAGGCCCTACTTTTGAAACTTTGGCGGAGTATAAAATGGTGAAAATTCTTGGAGCTGATTGTGTTGGTATGTCTACTGTTCCAGAAGTAATCGTAGCGCGCCATATGGATTTAGAAACATTTGGAGTTTCGGTAATTACTGATATGGGAAATGCAGAAAGTATTGGGACTATTTCGCACAATGAAGTTCTGGAAGCTGCTAAAAATGCAGAGCCAAAAGTGAGAAGTCTGATTAAAGAATTGATTTTAAACTATTAATGATTGCTATACGTTTTTAGCAATTACGGCATAGAAATCTTCTGGTATGAATGGTTTTGTAACAACATCATTCATGCCATAGGATAATAATATTTCCCTGTTTTCGTCCAATGAGATGGCTGTTAAGGCAATAACAGGCGTTTTAGTGTCAAATTTTCTAATTTCTTCGGTGGCTATAGTGCCATTTATTCCCGGAAGATGAACATCCATGAGAATTAAATCATATGTATTGTTTTTAGCTCTTTCTATCGCATCTTCACCATTATCAATAGTTTCACATAAGATTCCTTTATTACGAAGCATTTTCTCTGTAATCATTTGATTGATTTTATTGTCTTCCACTAAAAGTATTTTTTTATTTTTCAACAAAGAAGCATCATACGTTTTAATTTTTTCTTGCTTTTTGATTGCTTCAGTACCTTTCTCAAATTGTAATTCGAATGAAAATGAAGATTCTTTTCCTACTTCGCTATTCAGGTTTATTTTTCCTCCTAGAATTTTTATCAATTTTTTTACAATTGTAAGCCCCAAACCCGTTCCGCCATATTTGCGATTGATTTCTATGGAACCTTGTGAAAAACTGTCAAAAACACTTTCTAGTTTATCAAAAGGAATCCCTATTCCGGTATCACTTACTTCAAAATATAATGTTGCATTTTTATCATTTACAGCATGAAGTTTGGCCAGTACAGTAACAGTACCGTTTTTTGTAAATTTTAAAGCATTGTTGATCAAATTCATTATTACTTGAGATAATTTTGTAGGATCACCAATCAAATAATCAGGAATTGCAGAATCAATTTCAAGATTAAATTTGTTATTATTCTCACAAGCTAATTCTTTTAAAGAGTTCTTTATATTGCCTAATAATTGTTTAAGATTAAAGTTGATGTATTCAATTTCCAGCTTATTAGAATCGATTTTATTAATTTCCAGAATTTCATTTATAAACTTTGTCAGATAATCTCCAGAAAATTTTAAGGAAGACAAATAGTTCATTTGGGATTTTTTAGGCTTTTCTTCTAATAATAAATGAGTTATTCCATTTATAGCATTGAGCGGTGTTCGAAGTTCATGGCTAACTGTCGATAAAAATTCAGAACGGGCATTAGAAGCTCTTTCTGCTTTCTCTTTAGCAATTTCTAATTCTTTGTTTTTCTCTTTCAACATTAGATTTGCTTGTGTTCTAATAATATTGTTTTTATACAAAGACAAGCTTAATAAGGATAAAATAGAAATTAATGCAATTGCAAGAATACTAATTAGTTTAGAAAACTTATTTGCTTTTTCTTGCTGTTTGTCTTCATTCTTTTGTTGTGTCAGTTCTTTTAATCGTTGTGATTCTTTAAATTTTTCGTAATCATCTATACCGAGTCTTTCATTATTTAAAATAGAAATACTTTCTTTTAGATTAAGGTGCTGTTTTAAATAAGAATAGGCATTATTTTTATCCAGCATTTTTTCATAAACATTACTTAATGCCAATAAAATAGAAGATTTTTGTTCTAAATTTTTATTTTTTTCAGTTAGTTCTAATGCTTTGTTCAGATAGTTTAAAGCTAAATTATACCTGTTTTTTAATGCTTCAATTGTTCCTATTTGATATAAAGCTTCTGCTTTGGAATTTAATATTGACGGGCTGTCTGGATTTGCAATTATGGTTTTGAAAATTGTGGATGCTCCTTCTGAATTTCCCGTAGCTTTTTTAATTAGTCCTCTTTGAAGTTCTAGTGTTTTAGCAGTATCGTTGATTTTTAGCGCATTAAATAGCTTTTGTGTTTCATTGAAACATATTTCAGCATCAGTATAATTTGCTTTTTGAACATAACATACTCCAAGATAGTAATAGCAGTAGGCTAATGAGGATGTTGGTTTTAAATTTTTATATAGTGAGATGCTTTTATGAAAATTTTCAATGGCATCGTTGTATTTTTGTACATCAAAATAAATTTTCCCTAAGTTATATGTTTGATTTGCCTGAGCTTGGCTGTCACGTATCTCCTTAGAATAGTTTATTGCTTTTTGTGTGTATAAAAGAGCATTTCTATATTTATTATTTATGATACTTGATTTGCTCAGGTTGCTGTAATACACAATACTATCTGTTTCCTCGCTGGCTTGAGAATACAGGGCCGAATTTAAAAAAAAGATAAAAATGAAAAGGTGTTTCATTTATAACTAAATTTTTATTATTACTTTTTTTTACTGTCTATCAAAAGAATTAGATCTATAATTCTTGAGGAATATCCTATTTCATTATCATACCAACCTACTACTTTAACCATTTTGTCAATCACTGATGTCAGTTGTGCATCAAAAAGACAAGAGTTTCTGTTCCCAATAATATCTACTGAAACAATAGGATCTTCAGTGTAATCAAGAATTCCTTTTAAGTTAGTTTGCGATGCATTTTTGAACGCAGTATTTATTTCTTCTATAGACACAGCTCGTTTTACATTGAACGTAATGTCCGTCAAGGAACCATCAGGAACCGGGACTCTAATACCGCATCCACCAATTTTTCCTTGCAATTTAGTGAAAATTTTTGTTAATGCCTTAGCTGCTCCAGTAGTTGTAGGAACAATCGACTGACTTGCACCTCGTGCTCTGCGTAAATCCTTGTGTGGTTGGTCGTGTAAACTTTGATCTGTAGTATAAGAGTGGATTGTGGTAATATAGGCTTGCTCAATACCACAAAGTTCATCAATAACCTTCATCATCGGTGCTGCATTATTCGTTGTACAACTGGCGTTAGATATAATGGTTTCAGTACCGTTGAGAATATTTTCATTCACACCCAGAACAACCGTTTTTATGGTATCTACTTCTGAGGGTGCAGAAAGAATTACTTTTTTGGCTCCAGCCAAAATGTGGGTATTTATTTCTTCAAAAGTATGGTGCTTTCCAGTAGACTCAATGACATAATCGATGTCTAAACTTTTCCAATCTAGATTTGAAATATTTTTTTCGTGAAAAAACAAGAAATGGTTTTCATCTACAGAAAAACCTTTTTCATCAGGACTTACTGTAAACGGCAAAACACCGTGGATACTATCGTATTTCACTAAATGCGCCATAGTTTTTGTATCAGCAATATCATTTATAGCAACGACTTCAATAGTAGGATGGTTTAAAAGTAATCGGAATAAATTCCTACCAATTCTTCCAAAACCATTTATGGCAATTCTTGTTTTCAATATAATTTTATTTAAAGTTTCAGGTTTGAAGTTTCAAGTTGAGCCACTTTAAACCTGAAACTTGAAACAATTTTTTAAAGGATATGTTTTTGTGCTTTGTAGGAAGAACGAACTAAAGGCCCGCTTTCTACATGACGGAAACCTAATTCCAAACCAAATTTCTCGTATTTAGCAAATTGTTCCGGCGTTATAAATTCCTTTACGGGCAAGTGTTTTTTACTCGGTTGTAAGTATTGACCTATGGTAACTATATCAACATTAGCCTCACGTAAATCTCGCATTGTTTGATAAACTTCATCTTCTTGTTCACCAAGACCAAGCATGATTCCCGACTTAGTTCTGTTAATTCCTTTTTCTTTCAAGTAGCGTAACACTTCAAGACTTCGGTCGTATTTTGCCTGAATTCGTACTTCTCGTGTTAATCGGCGAACTGTTTCCACATTATGCGAAACTACTTCAGGATTGGCCTCTACAATACGGTCAATATTTCTTTCGATTCCTTGAAAATCAGGAATCAAAGTTTCTAGTGTCGTATTTGGGTTCATTCTGCGAATGGCTTTTACGGTTTCAATCCAAATAATCGATCCGCCATCTTTCAAATCATCTCTGTCAACACTTGTAATTACCGCGTGTTTAATGTTCATAATTTTTATTGAACGTGCCACTTTTTCCGGCTCATCCCAATCCACAGTTTCTGGTCTTCCGGTTTTTACACCACAAAAACCACAAGAACGAGTGCATACATTTCCTAAAATCATAAATGTTGCCGTTCCTTCACCCCAGCATTCACCCATATTAGGACAACTTCCCGAGGTACAAATCGTGTTCAAACTATATTTATCTACTAAGCCACGAAGCTCTGTATATTTTTGGCCAATTGGGAGTTTTACCTTCAACCATTTCGGTTTTCCTATCGGTAAAGTATTTTCTAAAACAGTTTCCATATATCAATATTCAAAGTACAAAGATAAGGAAAGTTGGTTTAAGAAATAAGATTTTAGAATTAGGATTTAAGAGTGCAAATTTCAATAATTTTCAGGAGCAATTTCCAGCTATACGTTTTAATCTTGTGTTTTGAAACGGGTTTTTCTAAGACCATAAAGGAGCTTCCGTTGGTCGCTCTTTTTTGTCAAGAAAAAATACCATTTCAAAACACAAGGATTTCCACTGCTATCTAGGCTAGAAAGCGTCGGTGATAAGATTCATTCTAAAGAAAGATTGACTTTTATTGTATGCCATTAAACCAGTTATTCAAAAAATATTATATTTGAAATTCAAAATCAAAAATAAATGAAAAATAAATCAATACTATTAGGGGTATTATTGGTAGTTTTTGGTCTTTCAAAAGCCAATGCACAAATTAATTTTGGAGAAAAAGTGTTAGGTGCGGTTCAAAAAGGGGTTGTAGGATTCACTTTTAGTGATGCTGATGCAGCAACTTTATCTAAAGCAGCTGTTGATAAAATGGATGCGGAACATACCGTCACAGGACTAAAAGATCCTTACACAATCCGTCTAAATAAAGTTTTTGGAAAACATACAACTGGGGAAGGATATACATTAAACTATAAAGTTTATAAGCTAAATGAAGTAAACGCATTTGCAACAGCTGACGGAAGTGTTCGTGTTTATTCAGGATTGATGGATATTATGGATGATAATGAATTACTAGCAGTTATCGGTCATGAAATCGGGCATGTGGCTAATCACGATTCCCGAGATGCTATGAAAGCGGCTTATAAAAAAGAAGCTTTAATAGATGTTGTTGCTTCACAATCAGATAAAGTGGCAGCTGTAACGGATAGTCAATTAGCTAAATTGGGAAGCATGATGATTGATAGTAAACACAGTAGAAAACAAGAATCAGAAGCAGATGAATTCTCGTATAATTTTATGAAAAAAAATGGATATAATGTGAATGCGGTTTCTTCAGCTTTTTCTATTTTGGCAAAAATGAGCGAAGGGACAGAAGCCTCCTTTTTAGATAAAATGATAAGCTCACATCCTGATTCTAAAGAAAGAGCGGAAACTGCTAAACAAAGAGCTGAAACGGATGGATTGTACAAACCGTATGTGCAACAAAAAGCTGTTGTAGCTGCCAAAAAAACTACGACCAAAAAAACTATAATTAAAAAGAAGAAATAGGCTTTTTCAAAATTGCATAAAAAAGCAGAACTTTTGGGTTCTGCTTTTTTGCTTTATAAACTAATTCATTTGTACTGTAATGGGAAGATTATAGGCAGTTCGAACCGGTTTTGAGCCAATCATTCCAGGCGACCATTTGGTTTTTAACGATTTCAATACTCGGATTGCTTCTTTTCCTAAACCATAACCAGGATCTCTTTTTACTTGAATGTCAGTCATGCTTCCGTCTTTTTCTATTACAAACGACACATAAACTTTCATGGTGCTACCGCTGTCAACATCCGGTTTTTCAAAATTATTGCCTACATAAGTATAGAACTTATTGATTCCTCCGGGGAATTCAGGAAGTTTGTCCAGAGTTGTAGTGGCTACAATTGTATTTCCGGTATCAATAGGAGTGTCAGTTACCGTTCCTGTTTCTGTGGAAGAAGTTGGATTTATACCAACAGTTGCTGTTCCTTCCTTACTCGTGTTTGTAACTGTTGTATTGTCAGTATTTTTTGCAATATTTTGATTTGCCAGTTGTGCCTGCACAATTACAGGATTCACAAGTTGGTCACTTTGAATTGGTGCTTCTGCATTTTGTGTCTTTACTTCTAGAAGAATTGGTTTTTCTATTTCCCGAAGCTGATTGGGTATAATAATGTCAGTTACATTCACTAAGGTTTTTGTAAATTCGGGTATCGTCATCCTGTTTTCAGGATTAAAATAATTCAGAATCACCGGAATACTCAAAGCAGAAGTTAAAAGTAATATTCCCATAAAAAGTGCCATTATCGAAGTTTTGGTACTTTCTTGGCGCAACTGATACGCCCCATATTCTTTGTTTTTGTATTGAAAAACAAGGTCAATCCAGCGGGTCTCGTAAATGCTTAATTTGGACATAATTTATGGATTTAAAGGTTAAGTATCAGTTAAATCATAAGCAAGTGTTGTTTTTATTAACAACGTAAATAACAAGAAATTTAGTATGTAAAGGTTGGATTGTTTTTTGGCTTAATTGTTTTTACCGTTTATTTGACTAATCAGTTTCTCAAATATCAATTAAACCCAAATAAAAAGTTATCTTTTATTTTGAATGATTTCGGCCAGAAGTTTTTTGGCGCGAAGCAATTTAATTTTAACATTACTTAATGGTTCGTCAATTTTGTTGGCAATTTCCTGATAACTCATTTCTTGGAAATAACGCAATTGAATAACTTCTTGGTAATGTGGTTTTAATTCTTTGATGAATTGCAACAACTGCGAAAGATTTTGTTCCGTAATCAATTCATCTTCCGCAGATGGAGTAGTGTCGGCAATGTTATACGCTTGCTGGTCTTCTTCTTCAGTTATTTCTACAAAAAGACTCGATTTCTTTTTTCGTAATAAATCGATGTGCACATTTTTTGCAATAGCGATAAGCCAAGTGTTAAACTGAAATTCAGGGTTGTAAGTAGCTATTTTATCAAAGGCTTTCGAGAAAGTTTCGATTGTAATATCTTCTGCATTTGTTTCATTTTCAGTGCGTTTTAGCATAAAACCATATACTTCATTCCAATAATAATCCAATAGAAAAGTGAAGGCAACTTGGTCACCTTGTTTCGCTTTTTCTATTTGTCTGTTTATTTCCAATGTACTGGTTTTGAGAATATGTTCATTATAAAGATATTGATTTGTGTCAATATAAGTGCTATCTCAACTATAGGGAACCACACTTTAATGTCGTTTTCTTTTAATTTTCCCGCAGAAAATCCAACGACAATCCACGCAATAATGTATCGTAATACAATTAAACCTACAACTACTATCCATTGGTATTCGAAAGATAATAAAACAATAGGCAATAAAATGAATAATAATTGGGTACAATAAAAAGTTCCTAATTGTAATTTATCTAAAGGTTTGTAATAATTTGCCGTTGCTACATGCCTTCTTTTTTGGGTGAACCAGTCTTTATAACTGGTTTTTGGTTTCGAAAGTGTAAAACTTTCTGGTGTATATGTAATGGTTGTATTTTTGGCATTAGCCGCTTGATTGATAAACAAATCATCATCACCGGAACGAATTTGCATGTGTTCTATAAAACCATTAACATTAAAAAAAGTTTCTTTTTTGTAGGCTAAGTTTCGACCAACACCCATATACGGATGTCCTATTTTTGCCCAAGAAAAATATTGAATTGCGGTAAGCAAAGTTTCAAAGCGAATTATTTTATTCAGAAATGAATTAGGGATTTTTTCATACTTACCATAACCCAAAACAATTGTCTTTTGCATCGTAAATTGAGAACTCATTGCCAATATCCAATCTTTTGAAGTTGGGTAACAATCGGCATCAGTGAATAATAGATATTCTTTTTTTGCTGCTTTAATTCCTAAAGTCAATGCATATTTTTTGTTTCCCCAAAAAGCTTCGTTGTTTTCCACTTTTACCAAGCGTACATTAGGATATTGCTTTTCAAATTCTTCAAAAATAGCCAAAGTGTTATCACTTGACGCATCGTCAATCAAGACAATTTCAAAATCAGGATAATTTTGTTCAGCAAGTAGCGGAATATAATTTGCTACATTTTCTTCCTCGTTTTTAGCACAAACAATTACTGAAACCGGGATTTTTTTGGGCGTTATTTTTTGCGCTTTGGCAAAAGCAAATTTCCCAAAAACACCTAAATAAAACGAAATTTGAACAGCAACTATAAAAATAAAAAAGTAAAAAATTAGTATAAGCATCGGTGTTTAATGAGTTTTTAAATCGAGTGCAAAGGTAAGAATAGAATTGTGAATTGTTTAGTACAATGTGTGAATTTCGAAAGAATTTATATTGGGCATTTCTTCATCTCATTAGCAATAGCGATTGACTGATTTGTATTTGCTTTTTCTAATTCGGAAATGATGTTTTGATAATTTTTTTCATCTCTGTTTTGAGACAATTTTTTTTTAGCTTGTATTTCAGTTATTTCAATTTCAAATGCTACAATACCTCGGGTTTGCATCATAGTTTTCTTAGATAAATCTGCTACACGAACTGGGTTTTTAGAATTTTGCTCGTACTTATCAACTAGCTTTTTTAATGATTCTATGACGGCTTCTCCTTCTATAATTTTAATTTTCCCATACACATGAACGGCAATATAGTTCCATGTTGGTACATTTTCATGATCATACCAAGAAGACGAAATATAAGAATGTGGTCCTGAAAAAATAGCTAAAATTTGATTGTTATCCCTAAAACCTTTCCATTGAGGGTTTTCTCTGGAAATATGACCGTATAAAATTTGATTACCATCTTTGTTAATATCCAGTTCTAATGGAATGTGTGTGGCGCACAATTCCCCGTTGGTTTGATTCACGAGTATACCAAAACTGTTTTCTTGAAGAAATTTTTTGATTTCTTCTTGATTCTCATTTTTGTAAATTTCTGGAGTATACATGGTTTGATAATTTAGGTTTTTTGCTATTTAGGATTAAATATAAAAATGAATCGATTTATTATCTAATAATCTAAAGAGTCTAATAATTTTTTTTTTATTAAATCACATTTACTTCGGCTTCAATATGAATGCCAAACGTTTTAAAAATAGTCTCTTGGATATCTTTAGAAATGTTTAAAATTTCCTGTCCGGTAGCGTTACCATAATTCACTAAAACTAATGCTTGGTTTTTATGGATTCCCGCATCACCAAAACGTTTTCCTTTAAAACCGGCCTGCTCAATCAGCCATCCTGCTGGTACTTTTACTTCGGTTTCAGAAACATCATAGTATTTCATTTCTGGAAATTGTTGGTGTATTTTTTCAAAATCTGATTTTAATAGAATGGGATTTTTAAAAAAACTGCCGCTGTTTCCCAAGTTTTTTGGATCCGGTAATTTGCTTTGTCGAATAGCAATTACAGCATTACTGACATCTTTTAACGATGGATTAATAATGTTGTTTTTTTCTAATTCTGACGTAATATCTCCGTATGAAATATTGATTTTATGATTGCGTTTTGTTAATTTAAAAACAACCGATGTAATGACATATTGGTCTTTCGCTTGATTTTTGAAAACACTTTCTCGATAACCAAAATGACAGTCCTCTTTTAGGAACGTTTTCATTTCCTGGCTTGCTATTGTCATTGCTTCGCAGGAAACAAAAGTGTCTTTGATCTCAGTACCATAAGCACCAATGTTTTGAACCGGCGTAGTTCCTACATTTCCAGGAATAAGTGACATGTTTTCCAAGCCGCCAAAATTCTGGTCAATAGTCCAAAGCACGAATTCATGCCAGTTTTCGCCAGCCTGACTTTCAACCCATACAAAATCATCATTTTCTTCAATTATTTTTTTGCCTTTCAAATCAATATGAATCACAAGAGCATCAATATCTTTTGTCAAAAGCATATTGCTTCCGCCACCCAAAATGAATTTTTTATGGGATTTGTTTTCTTGTAAAATTGTTTTTAATTCTTCGCTTGAATGAACTGCAACAAACTGTTTTGCTTTGGCTTCAATTCCAAATGTATTGTATTTTTTTAAAGAGAAATTATGTAGTATTTCCATAAAAGAAAGTGCTTTTTTGACTAGTTTAATCCTAGGTCAAAAGTAAGAATTAAAATTTAGTTGCATACGTTTTCATCCAGATATGCATCATAAATAATGGCATAATGTAAGCAGTCATTCTGGTGTCTCCTTTTTGTAAATTTTGAATTAATTTCTGGATGTTTATATGTTCAAAATATGGAATTTGAAATAAATCACTTTTAGAAAAAGAGTCTAATTCTTCTTTAAAAGCAGGACTTTTTGTGATGTAATCTCCCCAAGGAGCACTCAGGCCTACTTTCTTGAACTTTAGAATTTCGTCAGGTAAGCGTTCTTGCATTGAAGCTTTAAGGATGAATTTTCCTTTTTTACCGGTAAAAAGCCATTTGTCTTCCAATGAACCTAATCCAACAATTAATCTTGGATCTAAAAACGGCTCTCTACACTCTATTGAAGCGCCCATCGTACAGCGGTCATTTCTATCCAGAAGCGAGCATAAATAAGTGTGTTGGTCAAAATAAAGTGCTTGTCGGCGTAAATTATCTGGATATAAAGATTTTGCTTCTTTGTAAATTTGTCTCCTGTATTCGTTTGTTGGAGGGGTATTAATTCCAAAATTTTTCGCAATATCATTGGGGTAAATATTAGAACCATTATAAATGACTAAATCAGATTTTTTAATGATTTGGGCATAGCGTGTTAACTTTTCGTATCGTGGCTGTTTTGTAAAAACATCTAAATTACCAATAGTAGCAATGGAATTCAATAACGATGGGTATTGTAAGGCTTTGTATCGCATATAACCACCCATTAATTCATCAGCGCCTTCGCCAGAAAGTAATACTTTTACGGATGGTTTAGCCATTTGAGAAACAGCCAAAAGATGCGGTTCACTTAAATGCATGATAGGTTCGTCCTGGAAATAGGTAGCAGTTAACAATTTATCAAAAAGATTTTTATCTTCTAATTGCATGGTGTGAAAGCCATAATTAAATTTTTCAGCCATTATTTTGGCTAAATGAGCTTCGTTATGTTCTTTCTCTTTGAAGCCAATATTAAATGTTTGTATGTCTTTGTAATTTTGATGGTATAAAGAAGCCAAAACGGAAGAAGAATCTAATCCGCCGCTCAATAAAACGCCAACAGGGACATCACTTACCATTCGCAGTTTTATAGAATCATCAAAAGTTTCCTGAAACCATTCTTCCGGATTTTTTATTTCTGATTGATTTTGAATTTCCTTTTTTAAATTCCACCATTTCTCGGTAGTTGTTTTCCCTCCTTCATGAATGGTCATTATGTGTCCTGGCAATATTTTTTTTACATTTTGATACAATGTGTTTTCGCCGGCAACAAACCGGTTAAAAATATATTCTTCCAATCCGTCTTGTGCCATTTTAAGAGGTACTCCAGCAGTGAAAAGTGCTTTTTGTTCGGATGCAAAATAAAACGTCTCGTTGTAAAAAGAATAATATAGCGGTTTAACGCCCATTCTGTCGCGAACAACAATAAGTTTTTTCTCCATTTTATCCCAAATAGCAAATGCAAACATTCCGTTGAGACGGTTGAGCATTTTTAAACCATGTAACTGGAATAATTTCATAAGGACTTCAGTATCTGAGGAGGTTCTGATGTCAAATCCACTGCTTTTTAACTCGGGATAAAATTCTTTATAGTTGTAAATTTCGCCATTATAAACCAGCACATATCTTCCGTCTTCTGATAGGAAAGGTTGGTGTCCGGCAATTGAAACATCCAAAATTGAAAGTCTTCTGTGTCCAAAACCAATGTTGTTTTCTATAAACAGTCCTTTATCATCAGGCCCGCGATGTTCCAGAGAATCGCGCATCTTTGTAAGAACGCGTTCGTCAATTTTTTTTTGTGATTGTAAATGCAGGATTCCATTGATTCCACACATAGTTAGTTGGTGCTATTTGTGTTAATTAATTCGTGGTATTTGTTGGCTATGATTCTCATATTTACATTGTAATCTACATTTTTTTCTACAAATGTTCTGTTTTTCAAAACGGCTTCGTTTCGATATTTATTGTTTTCAAATGCCCATATTAATTCATCGGCAAGCATTTCAATATTATCAACCGAAATTAATTGCCCATTTTCTCGGTGTTTAATCCAACTTTGATTTCCTTCAATATCGCTGACAATTGGATAACAATTAGTAGCCATGGCTTCAAATAAAGAGGCTGAAACGCCTTCGGTTATTGGCATACTAATGTAAATATTAGATTGTTGTAATAGTTTTGGTAGTGCTGTATTTGGAATTCGTCCGGTAAAGTTGACTTTGTTTTCAATGTTTAATTTTTTTGCTAATTCTTTTAATGCCAAAAGTTGTGTTCCGTTTCCTATAATTGTAAGTACGAAATCTATTCCTTTTTGGTTTAAAATGGCAAAAGATTTTAAAATAATATCATGACGGTATTCCGGTAACAAAGAACGAGTGACTATCGCACAAATTTTTGCTGGATTGGCATTGTTGTTATTGTTGAATTTTTCTAAATCAATTCCCTTTGGTAAAACCATAACCTTATTCATGTCGACATTGGCTTCTTTCATAGAAATAGTCATCACGGGACCCCAAGCATGAATTAAATCTGCTTTTTTAAAAGCATAATGTTGAATGAGTTTTTTTAAAGGCATTGAAATTGACTTTTCAGGCCATAAATCAGTTTTGCCTTGTTGTGCTATTGCTATTGGTTTTAAACCAGATAATGCAGCAAGAAAACCGTAACTTGTTGTTCTTTCGGCAATAACCATATCTGGTTCTTGCGTTTTTATTAGTTGCCTAATTTTAAATATGGCTAATTCAAATTCGAAAATCCTTAAAATTCGGTTTTGAATGCAATTACTGGGGGTTTGTAATTCCCAAGTAATAATTTCGAAATCACCAAATTCCTTTAGTCCATTCATCCAAGTGATGGCATCAGCCCTATAAGATTCTCCTAGAAAAAGTATTTTCTTTTTTTGCATAGCTATAAAGTAGATTATTCTGAAGTTAGTGCACGATTTATAAAATCATTCAGCGGTTTTAGTGCGATTAATTTTTTGCTCATCGTAGCTACAAAATCTTTTTTCGTTACTTCTGAAATGTCTATTTTTTGAGAGCATTCAAAACTTTTTAGCTTTAAAAATTCAATAGCCGGATGTTCTTTTTCGTATCCTCGTGGTGGATTTTTTAGTGTATCTTTTTCATTTCGATCAAAATCTTTAAACTCTCTTTTGAAATCTTTTTCATTAAGAACGGCTTCTAAATCATCATAAAAATAAGCGATTTCTTTGCGCATTTTTTTTAAATCTCCTGCCTCGGGGCAATACAATCCACCGGCAATGAAACTGCCTCCTTTTTCTAAATGAATATAATATCCGGAGCGATTCATGCCTTTTGCTCCAGAAGAAAGCCAAACGCCTAAATGAGATTTGTAAGGGGTCTTGTCCTTAGAAAATCGAATATCGCGATTGATTCTAAAAGTACAATTTTTTACTTCCAGCATTTCCAGCGAGGGATCCATTGGTTTCATGGCGTCAAGTAAATCAGTTACTAATTGCTGGTAATCTTTCTTAACTGCTTCATACCTTTTTTTATTTTCTAAAAACCAGTCCCTATTGTTATTGGCTTTTAAATCCTCTAGAAATTGTAGTGTATCTTTTGAAAGCATCTTGAAGTTATTGTAATTGTTTTTTTAAATCCTCTTCGCTAATAAAACCGGAATGTTTCCATTTTACTTCTTTGTTTTTATATAATAATAAGGTAGGAAGTTCGCTGATTTTTAATTCAGTCATAAGGGTTTTATTTTCATCAGCATTCAATCTCACAATTGTTACTTTATCGGACAATTCTTTTTGCATTTGTAACATATACGGCGTCATTTTTTTGCAGGGTGCACACCATTCCGCATAGAAATTAATCAGTACTTTTTTGTCTGTGTTTAAGAGTTCGTTGTATTCCTGACTGCACATTCCTATTATTTTGTCACTTGGTTTAGACAATCCGGCTGTATCCCATTTTAGAATTCCTCCGTCCAATTGGTAAATTGTTGTAAAGCCTAATTCGCTTAGTTTTTCAGCTGCTTTTTGGCTTCTTCCTCCGCTTTTACAATATACAAAAACGGGTTTTGATTTGTCAAATTTCTTCGCATCAGAAACAAAAGTATTTCCAAGCCAATTTACATTTTTGGCATTCTCAATATGATCTGATGCAAATTCTTCAGGAGTTCTTACATCGAGAATTTGAGGATTTGAAGTCTCCTTTATTTTTTCTGCAAAAGCTTTGGCTTCAATGGTTTTTACGTTTTTTGAAGTTTGTCCATTACAGGATAAAATTACAAAAGAGAAGATTAACAGTAATATAGAATGAAATTTCATTGTAATTTGATTTAAATTGAAATAGGCTAAATTAAGTGTTTTTTCAATTCTCGAACCTTTAAAATTATTAAATAAAAGTTATAAATTGAAAATTTTGTACGTCTGATGTGTCGATTTCACAATACCTTCAGTTCGCTCCGGATGTGTATCTGAAATGAAAAGCTGTCCAAAGGTATCACTGTTGACCATTTTAATGATTTTAGATACCCTACTTTCATCCAGTTTGTCAAATATGTCATCAAATAGTAGAATTGGTTTTACGCCACTTTGTTTCTTTAGGAATTCAAACTGTGCTAGTTTTAAGGCAATTAAAAATGATTTTTGTTGGCCTTGCGATCCGAATTTCTTGATAGGATGTTGGTCTATTTCAAACGATAAATCATCTTTATGAATTCCTACACTAGTATAATGCAGTGCCCTGTCTTTATTGATGTTTTCTTGTAAAAGTGTCAGTAAATCTTTTTCGAATAAATGACTTTCGTATACCAGTTGAACGGTTTCCTGCGAGTCGGTTATGGCTTGATGGTGTGTGTTAAAAATAGGAATAAACTGGTCGATAAATTCTTTCCTCTTTTCGAAGATATAATTTCCAAAATTATTGAGTTGCTCGTTATATATAGAAAGTGTGTCGTTTTCAAAAACATGATTCAAAGCGAAATATTTCAACAAAGCATTTCGCTGGCTCATTACTTTTTGGTATTGAATGAGTTGTTGTAAATAATGGGAATCTAATTGCGAAATTACGCTATCCATAAATTTTCTTCTGGTTTCACTTCCTTCTACAATCAAATCCCTGTCAGCCGGAGAAATGATTACCAAAGGAATAAAACCTATATGGTCTGAAAATTTATCGTATGCTTTTCCGTTACGCTTTAATATCTTTTTTTGACCTTTTTTAAGACTGCAAAGAATTTGTTCGTTTCTTTCGTTTTTTTCAAATTCAGCATCAATCACAAAGAATTCTTCACCGTGTTTTATATTCTGAACTGCTAATGGATTGAAATAGCTTTTTCCATAGGATAAATGGTAGATTGCATCGAGCACGTTAGTCTTTCCAATGCCATTTTTACCTACAAAACAATTTATTTTGCTGTCAAAATTGAAATTTGCTTCCGAAAAATTCTTATAATTGAATAATGAAATTTTTTTTAAATACATGGGTAAGGCTTGCTGGTATTGAGAACTTTGATGTTTTTGAGCGGGTTTTTCAAAGTGGGTGCAAATTATTGAAAAATATCGATAAAAATGGCTTTTCCATTTTTTCTGTGGCAATTATTTTGCCTTTGGAAAGAAAGAACCTCTTATGATATTTTTTTTGAATATAAAAGCATATTTTTTATGTCGGTTTGAATAAAAATTTTATTTTTGCGGCTCACTAAATTAAAATTAAATGGCTACTTATAGTAAAAGAGGATATAAAGCACCAAAAGAAAAGGAAGTAACAGAAGGAGTTGAAGAGGTAGTAATTGATGAAAAAGACAGCACAACAGCGGGTGTTTTTTCAACTTTAGATGAAACAGCTTCGAAAACTGAGGATTGGGTTGCCAGAAATCAAAAAGTCATAATCGGATTAGTTGCAGGTGTTGCATTGTTCACTGTTGGTTATTTAGCGTATCAAAAATTTATAGCTACACCAAAACAAGATGAAGCCGCTAACGAAATGTTTGTTGCACAACAAAATTTTCAAAAAGCGACTGATGGAGTAGCAAGTGATTCATTATATAAATTGTCTTTGAATGGTTCAGAAGGCAAGTTCGGATTTTTGAAAATTGCGGATGAGTATTCGGGTACTGATGCAGGAAATTTAGCTAACTATTATGCTGGTATTGCTTATTTGAATACAGGAAAGTATGCGGAAGCAATTGAATATTTAGGTAAATTCAAATCTGAAGATATTGTATTAGGTGCTTTGGCAAAAGGAGCGATTGGAGATGCTTATTCTCAAAAAAATCAACCAAAAGAAGCTTTGGAAAATTATGTAAAAGCTGCTGAGACTAATAAGAATGATTTCACTACACCTCGTTTCTTGTTAAAAGCAGGAAAGATTGCTTTGGCATTAGGAAATAAAGAGGATGCTTTAAAATATTTTACAGATATAAAAGAAAATTTTGATGCAACTCCAGAAGCGGCTTCAATTGACGTTTTGATTGGATTAGCGCAATAGTAAAAAATGATTTGAGATTCCTGATTCAACATTTAAGATTTTTGTTTTAAAAAATACTATCTTTAATAACTGAAATCAAAATTCTAAATCAAATTCTAAAATCAATGGCTACCATAAATAAAAATTTATCTGATTACGATAAAAACTCAATCCCAAACGCGAAAGATTTTCGCTTTGGGATTGTTGTTTCAGAATGGAATGATTCCATAACTGAAGGACTTTATAAAGGCGCTATAGAAGCACTTTTGGAGAACCAAGTTCCATCTCAGCATATCATTCGCTGGAATGTTCCTGGAAGTTTTGAGCTTATTTACGGCTCTAAGAAAATGCTGCAAACGCAAAATGTAGATGCTGTTATTGCTATTGGGTGTGTAATTCAGGGTCAAACAAAACATTTTGATTTTGTATGCGAAGGAGTAACTCAAGGAATTAAAGATTTGAATGTACAAACTGATATTCCCGTTATTTTTTGTGTCCTAACGGATAATACTATGCAACAATCCATTGACAGAAGTGGAGGAATTCATGGGAATAAAGGTACTGAGGCGGCTATTGCGGCTATAAAAATGGCGTATATCCGTCAACAAGCTTCACTGTCACATCAAATAGATAATCAACATTTATTGTATTCTGGAGCAATTCAAATAGAAGAAGGTTCGCCTTTAGAGTTGAAGGAATAAATAATAAAAATATTTATTGTTAAAACCTATACTGTTTCATGAATAGTATAGGTTTTTTGTTTTTTTTATGATTAAATAAGCTACCATTCCCAATAGAATTTCATTAAATTTGTATTTCTTGGTTTTGAAAACCTAAAACTTAAACTTTAAACCTAAATTTTTTAATGTCGAGTATTATTCAATTACTTCCTGATCACGTTGCCAATCAAATTGCTGCTGGAGAAGTTGTTCAAAGACCCGCTTCGGTGGTTAAAGAATTGCTTGAAAATGCAGTTGATGCCAGAGCAACGGATATCAAATTAATTATTAAAGATGCAGGGAAGGCATTGGTTCAGGTGATTGATAATGGTTTAGGCATGAGCGTAACCGATGCGCGTTTGTGTTTTGAACGTCATGCCACTTCTAAAATTCGTCAAGCCGAAGATTTATTTTCTTTACATACCAAAGGATTTCGTGGAGAAGCATTAGCTTCTATTGCTGCGATAGCCCATATTGAGATGAAAACCAAACAAGATCAAGAAGAACTTGGAACGCATATTATTATTGAGGGCAGCAAATTTGTATCTCAAGATGTTGCTGTTCTTCCAAAAGGCACTTCATTTGCAGTCAAAAATTTGTTCTTTAATATTCCCGCACGACGTAATTTTCTGAAATCGGATACGGTGGAATACCGCCATATTATTGATGAGTTTCAACGAGTGGCTTTGGCTCATCACAAAATACATTTTACATTTTATCACAACGGCAGTGAAATGTTTAATTTGCCGCCTTCCACTTTGCGACAAAGAATTGTAAATGTTTTTTCGGGTAAAACCAATGAGAAATTAGTGCCAGTTCAGGAAGAAACAGAAATAGTGACGATTCAAGGATTTGTAAGCAAACCAGAATTTGCTAAGAAAAATCGTGGAGAGCAGTTTTTCTTCGTGAATGATCGTTTTATAAAAAGTGGTTATTTGCATCATGCAGTAATGGCTGCATATGACGGAATTTTAAAAGATGGTGCGCAGCCCAGTTATTTTTTATATTTATCAGTTCCGCCCAATACGATTGATATTAATATTCATCCCACTAAAACGGAGATTAAGTTTGATGATGAACACGCTTTATACGCTATTTTAAGAGCTTCTATTAAACATAGTTTAGGGCAATTTAATGTAGCTCCGGTTTTGGATTTTGATAGGGATTCTAATTTAGACACACCTTATCATTACAAAGATTTAGAAGGTGCTACTCCAACTATTCAGGTTGATGGGAATTTTAACCCTTTTGCAGAAGATAAACCCAGCAAGCAATTTTTAAGTTATAGAAAACCGGAACCAACAGCTAATTGGGAAAGCCTGTATGTAGGTTTGAAGCAAGATACCGATGAAATTGGGCAAATTGCTTTTGAAAATGAAGAAGTGACTTCGTCTTTATTTAATGATGAAGAAGTGGAGCACGCGGTTCATAAAACGTATCAAATCCATAAGAAATATATTGTTTCTTCCATAAAATCAGGAATGGTTATTGTGGACCAACAGCGGGCACATCAACGCGTTTTGTACGAACAGTTTTTAGTTAATATGACGGTTAATCAAGCATCAAGCCAGCAGTTGTTATTTCCATTAAATTTGTTTTTTTCGTCTAGCGAAATGGAACTTATCGCTGAATTGCAACTTTCATTAATGAACACCGGATTTGTTTTCGAAGAAAATAATACAGACCATATCGTCATTTCAGGAATACCTGTGAATGTTACAGAAAGTGAAGTTTCATTAGTTTTGGAACAATTATTAAGTGATTTGCAGGATGGAATTCCAGAAAGTAGTTTTAGCCAAAACGATACGATTGCCAAATCGATGGCTAAAAGTTTAGCAGTGAAAACAGGAACACACCTTACAGAAAAAGAACAGGAAAACTTGGTAAACGGGCTTTTTGCTTGTAAAGACCCCAATGTATCCCCATTTCATAAACCCACTTTCATCACGATGCGTGTGGAAGATTTAGATAAAAAGTTTGCACTATGAGAAACGTAACAGAAACGGTTAAGCAATTAATCATTATTAATATTTTATTTTTTGTCGGAACACTTGCTTTAGGAGATCCAGCTTATAAAATACTTTCAATGTATTTTCCTGAAAATCCAAATTTTCAGGTTTGGCAGCCTATTTCACACATGTTTATGCACGGTGGATTTATGCATATTTTCTTCAATATGTTTGCCTTATATTCTTTTGGATCAGCATTGGAAAGCATTTGGGGAAGTAAAAAATTTCTCTTTTTCTACATTTCATGTGGTTTAGGTGCAGCATTGCTTCATACTGGAATTAACTATTATTATTATCAAGATGGGATGAATACTTTAATGGGGCAAGGGTTTTCAAAGATGGAGATTTTAGCGGTTTTGAATGGAAAAGGAAATGACCAAATAGTTCCAATTTTAAATAGTCCTGGTTTTCAAAATTTTGTAAGTGCTTATTTCGGTACAGTCGTTGGGGCTTCAGGTGCTATATATGGGGTGATTGTTGCTTTTGCTTTTATGTTTCCCAATGCTGAATTGGCTTTGATGTTTATTCCAGTGCCAATTAAAGCAAAGTATTTTGTGCCGGGTTTAGTTTTAGTAGACTTGTATTTAGGAGTTTCTGGCAAATCTATTTTTGGCGGTGGAGGAGGAATTGCCCATTTTGCTCACGTCGGAGGAGCTTTATTTGGCTTTTTAATTATGTGGTATTGGAAGAAAAATCAGTTTAATAAAAATCGCTGGAATTAAAAAATAAATTAATTTTCATTTGTAATAGTCTGTTTAGGTGTGCTATAAATGATATTAAATACGAATTAAATTATGAATATTATAGACGATCTGAAATTGCAATACAAAATGGGAGGAATAGCAATCAGGCTAATCTTTTGGAACGTTCTTTGTTTTTTAGTTTCATTATTGTTTTTTTATAATTTTAAGGTTGGCGCATTTGATTTTCCAAGTTGGATTGCACTTTCCTCAGAACCTTCTAGTTTTATTGTAAAACCTTGGACTTTTTTAACGTACGCTTTTCTACATGATGGTTTTATGCATTTGTTTTTTAATATGATGGTTTTAAACTTTTCAAGTACTTTGTTTTTGACATTTTTTACCCCGAAACAATATTTTGGGTTGTATATATTGAGCGCTATATTTGCTGGAATAGCATTCGTTACCGGATATTATTTTTTGAATTTAAGCTCGGCTATTGTTGGAGCTTCGGCTGCAATAATGGCTATTTTAGTTGCTACAACAACGTATCATCCTTTGATGAATGTGAGATTATTGCTAATAGGAAATGTAAAATTATGGCATATTACTTTTGTAATTATTGTGATTGATTTAATGCAGTTTCGATTAGAAAATACTGGAGGTCATATTTCGCACTTATCGGGCGCTTTTTTTGGATTTATTTTTATTAAATTGCTTCAAAATGGGGTTGATTTAAGTAAGATAGTTTCTCGTTTTTTAGGTTTTTTTAGTAATTTATTTTCAAAATCTTCTTCCACGCCTTTTAAAGCGGTACATAAAAATTATAACAAACCAGCGGAAAAAAGCACATCAAGAATAATTACTAAAGATAAAGCGCAGCAACAGATTGATGAGATTTTAGATAAAATAAGTCAATCCGGTTATGATAGTTTAACCAAAGAAGAAAAAGAATTTTTGTTCAAAGCGGGGAAGTAAAGTTGACTATTTAATTTTCTTTTTGAAAAACAAAACTAAAGAAATGAAAAATCTTTCATGGTTCAATAAAATAATGTTTCTTTTAAATATAGTGCTTACTATAGTGACATTCATTGCTTATGTTTTTCCTTTTTTAGCTCCAAAATCTTTTCCCCTTTTATCTGTATTGACTCTTTTTATGCCTTTCTTTTTTATTTTGAATGGATTGTTTTTTATTTATTGGGCACTACAATTTAAGAAAAGAATGTTTATATCAGGATTAGTTCTTTTGATAGGAATTACTTTTATTAACAAATTCTATAAATTTTCTGCTACAGATTTTCCTGTCGAAGAGAAAGATTTTACTGTAATGAGCTATAATGTGCGCCTGTTTAATGTTTTTAAATGGATTGATAGAGATGATATTCCATCCGAAATTTTGTCTTTTATAAATGATAAAAATCCTGATATTCTATGTATTCAGGAATATTCATCTTCTGCTGATATAGATTTAAAAGTATATCCACATCGATATATATTTACAGACGGAAATCAAATTAAAACCGGACAAGCCATTTTTTCTAAATTTCCAATTATCGATCAGGGTAATATTGTTTTTCCTAACTCAACCAATAACATAGTTTATGCGGATATTAAAAAAGGAAAAGACATTATCAGAGTTTACAATATGCATTTACAATCCTTGAAAATATCTCCTGATGTACATGAAATTGATGAAAATATTGAATCGATTAATCAAGATAAATCACAAATGATGCTTAAACGAGTGAGTGTTGCGTTTAAAGAGCAACAGCAACAGGCTGAAATTTTTAAAGAACACAAAAAGGATTGTAAGTACCCTATTATTATTTGTGGCGACATGAATAATAGTGCTTTTTCCTATGTATACCGCAGTATAAAAGGGAAACTGAAAGATAGTTTTGAAGAAGCTGGAAAAGGTTTTGGGGCCACTTATAAATTCAGGTATTATCCTGCCCGTATCGATTATATTTTTGTTGATGAGAAAATAAGGGTCAAGAAATTTGAGAGTTTTCCTGAATTTATTAACTCGGATCATTTTCCTGTAATGGCCAGGTTATCTTTTGAATAAATCTGTTAGAATCTATTTTATTGGAAGTTGTTGTTTCTTCAAATAATCCACTGCATATTTTCCCTCATTAAATAATAAATCCAAAATGCTCAAATTATTGATAAAACCATATTTGTCATCAAAAACTTGTGTGTAAGTTTCAAAAGAAGAAGGGTCCTTTTTTCCATCTACCAAAAATCTAAAGTCTGAAATTAAACTTGTATCTATTTCATGAAAGTACTCCGTTGTGGTGTCAAATTCTAATTTCATTCGCATACATTTGGTAAGAATCGCAAAAGATTCAAAATTTAAATCTAATAGGAATACGTGTTTTTTTTCGAATATTGGACGTAAGTCATCTTCGAAAAATTCAAAAAAGGGTGAGCTTCTGTATGCTGCTTCAAGTGATTTGAAATGTTGTTTTTGCCAATCGAAACCAGGTTCTATTTTTATATCTTTTGATTTTTGATGACTTTCTTTCGAATGCTTTACAGGGATATTCAATAACTGAATTCCATTTGGGCTATAGATATAAGCACGGTTGCGATTGGTTTGTTTTTGGAAATTATCCTCTATTTCAAATGTGATACTTTCAGCCTGGGTCATGGCTGCAAAATGACTTATAGATGGGAAATAGGTAGGATGTAATAATGTGTTCATGTTTGTCTAAAGTTTTTAAAGTTATAAAATCGAAAGCTGTAAAATTTGATAATACATAAATTTTAAAACTTTCGACTTTGAAACTTTTGACTAATTGTTTTTCTCTTTTCTTTTTTTTAAAAAATACTCTCCAACAAAAAATGCCGCTAAACCGAGCAGAAATAATTTAAAATAAGATTGTGGTTGTCCTTCGCCATTAACGGTAGTGAAAACTCTATCCCAACGAATTTTATTTAAACCTTTGCCGTTTGTATCCCAACTCATCCAGATAAAAATAGGTTTTCCTACAATATGATCTTCGGGTGTATAGCCAAAATAACGAGCATCTAATGAGTTATGACGGTTGTCACCCATCATCCAATAGTAATTTTGTTTAAAGGTATATGTGGTTGTTTTTTTATTATTTATATAAATAATGTTAGCAACGACTTTCAGGGTATTTCCTTCGTATTCCGAAATTATTTTTTTGTAAAATGGAAGGGATTTTAAGTCTAAATTTACCGTTTTTCCTTGTTTTGGAATATAGATTGGACCAAAATTATCATTGGACCAATTGTTTGTTACAGATGGTTTTCTATCGTGAAAATCGGGAAATATACCATCTTCTGGTCCTTTATGTATTACTCTAGTTACAGAGATTATTCCAGGAACATTTTTTAATCTTTTAGCTCCGGCAAAAGTTAACGCATTTATTATTAACGTATCTCTTGTCTCATTAATAAATCCAGCTCCATCAGTTGCATTTAAATCCTTTAATAAGTATTCAAAATCTATTGGTGTTTTACCATCATAAACTGCTTTATAGGAATATTGTGGTTTTGCTCTTTCTGGCAAAATTAATTCTTTTCCATTGATAAAAACAATTCCGTTTTTTATTTCAAGACTGTCACCAGGAATTCCAACACAACGTTTTACATAATTTGTTCTTTTATCAATAGGTTTATCGTATCTCTTATCAGCAGGAATATACATATTAAACAAAGTATCTGCTGGCCAATTGAAAACGACTATGTCATTGTTTTTAATTTTTTCATAGCCAGGAAGTCGTAAATAGGGTAGTTGTGGTTTTGATAAATATGATTTTATATTTAAAATTGGTAAAGTATCAAGAACCATTGGTGCAGCGACTGTTGTTATTGGTACTCTTGCTCCATAATTGAATTTACTAACGAATAAAAAATCACCAATTAACAATGATTTTTCTAAAGACGCAGATGGGATTGTATACGGCTGAATTAAATAAGTGTGCACTAAAGTAGCTACAATAATTGCAAAAAGTAAAGAGCTAATGGTATCTGCTGTTTTATTTTCAGGATGTAAGCTCCTTTGAGATTTATAATCTAACTTTTGAGTGTAGTTGATATAATAGATATAGAACCCAAAAGTTATTATTCCTAAAAAAGTATCTAAATAAGATTTTTTCCCAAAACTTCTCAGTGTTTCAACCCAAATTACAGGAAACATAATAAGGTTAATTATGGGGATAAATAGCAAAACCGTCCACCAAGTGGGACGGTTTATTATTTTCATTAAAACTATAGCATTATAAACTGGAATGACTGCTTCCCATTTTTTTCTACCTGCGCTTTCGTATAGTTTCCAAGTCCCTAAAAAGTGAACGACCTGAATGATTAGAAAAAAAAGAAACCACTGATTTAGTGTCATAATATTTGCTTATCGTTTAAAGGTTTTTAGATTTGTATTTTAGTTAAAGTTCCTTTTTCTCTTTTCTTTTTTTCCAAAAATATTCTCCAATAAAGAAGGCAATTAAAGCAAGTAGGAATAGTTTAAAATAAGATTGCGGTTGGCCTTCACCGCTAACGGTTGTGAAAACTCTATTCCAACGAATTTTATTTAATCCTTTTCCATGAGGGTTAATACTTAACCATATGAAAATGGGTTTTCCTACGATGTGATCTTCAGGAACGTATCCCCAATAGCGGCTGTCTTCAGAATTGTGACGGTTGTCTCCCATCATCCAATAGTAATTTTGGTCGAAAGTATAGCTATTGACAACTTTACCATTAATTCTAATTTCGCCTCCATTAACTTTTAAATCTTTTTTCTCATATTCAGAGATAATCATTCTGTAAAATGGCAGCGTTTCGGTAGTCAATGCTACTGTTTTTCCTTTTTCTGGAATATAAATTGGACCAAAATTATCGCGGTTCCATTTGTTGATATGAGGGAATATACCATCTTCAACACCTTTTGAAATTTGTCTGGTAACAGATATTACCCCGGGAACATTTTTTAATCTTTCGGCGCCTGCAGCAGTAAGTGCCTTCAAGAATAAAGTGTCTCTTAATTCACTTTTAAAGCCTGCGTCATCCGTAACATCTAATTCTTTTAAAAGAGATTCAAAATCGATTGGTGTTTTTTTGTCCAATGCAACTGCATAAGAAAATTGAGGTTTAGCTCTTTCCGGTAATTGTAATATTTTACCATTGATGTAAACTATACCCTCCTTTATAGACAAACTATCGCCAGGAATACCAACACATCTTTTTACATAATTTGATTTTTTATCAACGGGTTTATATGCTCTTCTTTTTGATGTGTCAAAAAACTTATAAACGGTATCGACCGGCCAGTTGAAAACGACTATATCTGTTCTGTTTATATTTTGAATACCAGGCAATCTGAAATATGGCAATTGTGGCCAACTTAGATACGATTTGCTTTTAGTCATTGGGATTGAATCATGAACCATAGGCAAAGCGACTGTGGTCATAGGAACTCTGGCGCCATAATTCATTTTGCTTACAAATAAAAAGTCACCTATTAATAATGATTTTTCCAACGAAGAGGTAGGGATGGTGTACGGTTGTATGAAATAAGTATGTACTAAAGTAGCTACAATGATTGCAAAAAGCAATGAGCTGATCGTGTCTGCGGTTTTATTTTCAGGTTGTAAACTTCTGTTGGTTACGTAATCAAGTTTTTGCGTGTAATTAATATAATAGATATAAAAACCACACGTAATAATCCCTAAAAAGGTATCTAAAGAAGTTCTTTTTCCAAAGCTTCTTAAAGTTTCAACCCAAATTACGGGAAACATTATAAGGTTAATGATAGGTATAAAAAGTAAAACAGTCCACCAAGTGGGACGACCTATTATTTTCATTAATACGATGGCATTATATACTGGAATAGCAGCTTCCCAACGTTTTCTTCCAGCAGCTTCGTATAACTTCCAAGTTCCTAAAAAGTGAATTACCTGAACCAGAAGAAAAAATACAAACCATTGATATAGTGTCATAATATGTTTATTTGGTTAATCGTTTATTTGTTTATTCGAAAGTTAGAAATTTTTATGATTTCTAAAAATCTATTTATCTAAATCTAATACGTCTTTCATTGTAAAAACGCCTTGTTTGCCCACAATCCATTCAGCTGCAATTACAGCTCCAAGAGCAAAACCTTCACGATTATGTGCTGTATGTTTTATCTCTATAGTATCTACAGATGAATTATAAGTTACAGTATGAGTTCCGGGAACAGTGCCAATTCTTTTGGTTTCGATATGAATTTGATTTGGTTCAGCATTTTCTAATGTCCAGTTCGTGTAAGAACTATTTTCAATAACTCCTTTTGCTAATGAAATTGCGGTTCCACTTGGAGCATCCAGTTTTTGAGTGTGGTGAATTTCTTCCATTTCTACTTTGTAGCTGTCGAATTTCGCCATTATTTTTGCTAAATATTCATTAAGTTCAAAGAAAATATTTACACCTAAACTAAAATTTGAACTAGAAATAAAGGCGCCTTTTTTTGCTTCGCAAAGTGCGAGCATTTCATCATAATGTTCTAGCCAGCCCGTAGTTCCTGAGATTACTGGTACATTAGCGTTAAAACAACTGGAAATATTACTGACTGCAGCAGTTGGGACACTAAAATCTATAGCTACATCAGCATTTGAAAGTCCTTCATAAGTATTGAATTCATCTTTTTTCAAAACGATTTCATGACCTCTTTCGAGAGCAATTCTTTCTATTACCTGACCCATTTTTCCGTATCCTAAAAGCGCAATTTTCATTTGTTTTAATTTTTTTAAATTTAAATAATCAATAACCTGACGTGTTGTTTGTGTTAAGGTTAAAAATTATAATTAAGAGTTAGTCCGAAGTTTGTTTTGAATGTTACATCATTTGGATAAATAATTGGCCTTACGGATAAGTTTTCATCAACATTAAATTGTATTAATGCAGCGTCTACATTAGCATCCACAATATTCAGGGCATAAAATGCCAAAGTGAATAAAGCAGACAAATCTCTGTTTCTTTGGTAGAATTTTTGTCCGGCAATTAATCTGGTTTTATCCAAATAGGCATAATTGTCGTCTGTGTAGCCTTCTAATCTCCTTTTATAAGCATCTCTATATTGGTGGTATTTTTTATTACTATCAATATAAAAATATAAACTGGTTCCAATAGCTCCGTATACTAGCGGTATTTTCCAGTATTTTTTGTTGTAAGCCTGACCTAATCCTGGTAGAACTGCCGAATAAAATGCAGCTTTTGCCGGAGTTAAGGGATCTATGTCATTCGATTTCAATGTGTCTTTAGCGACTAAAACAGCATTGGTTTTTGTTTGTGCAAAAACAGTTGCGTTTCCAGTTATAAAGAGAAATAAACCTATGAAAATGATTTTACCCACTACTCGTTTATTAGTTTAATAATTCTGTTGAAGTCTTCTTCAGAGTGAAATGGAATAGTGATTTTTCCTTTACCGTTACCAGCTACTTTTACATCTACTTTGGTCCCAAAATAATTGGTAAAAACGCTTTTGTGAGTATCCGCGATTTCAAATGAAGCCGCTTTAGGTTTACCGGCAGGTTTTGGTTTTAAACTTTCCTGATAGTTTTTTACCAAAGCTTCTGTATCGCGAACCGAAAGGTTTTGACTAACGATTTTTTGATAAATATCCGTTTGAATATCTTGATCTTCAATGTTGATTATCGCACGACCATGACCCATACTGATAAAACCATCACGAATTCCAGTTTGGATTATCGGATCTAATTTCAAAAGTCTTAAATAATTAGCGATAGTAGAACGTTTTTTTCCTACTCGCTCACTCATTTGCTCCTGAGTCAATTGAATTTCATCAATCAAACGTTGGTAAGAAAGTGCTATTTCAATTGGATCTAAATCATGACGTTGAATGTTTTCAACCAAGGCCATAACCAGTGATTCATTATCATTTGCAATACGAATGTAAGCAGGAACGGTTGTCAATCCCACAAGAGTTGACGCACGAAGACGTCGCTCCCCTGATATCAACTGGTATTTATTGAATTCTAATTTACGTACGGTAATAGGCTGGATAACACCTAATTCTTTAATGGAAGTTGCTAATTCTCTCAATGATTCCTCATTGAAATTACTTCTGGGCTGAAATGGATTTATTTCAATCGCATTTATTTCAAGCTCAATAATATTTCCTACAACTTTATCGGCATTTTTATCGTCAACGGATTTTATATCGTTTTCCGGATCTTTTAATAATGCAGATAATCCTCTTCCTAAGGCTTGTTTTTTTATTGCTTTTGCCATAAAACTATTTACTGTTTTTCTTTATAACTTCTTGAGCCAGATGTAAGTAGTTAGTAGCTCCTTTGCTTGTAGCATCGTAGTTTATTATACTTTCTCCAAAGCTTGGCGCTTCGCTCAGTTTTACATTTCTTTGAATAATGGTATCAAAAACCATATCGTTGAAATGTTTTTGAACCTCTTCAACTACTTGGTTTGATAAACGCAATCTTGAGTCGAACATGGTTAATAATAACCCTTCGATATCTAAATCTGGATTGTGAATTTTTTGGATGCTTTTTATCGTATTCAATAATTTGCCTAAACCTTCCAGTGCAAAATACTCACATTGAATAGGAATAATTACAGAGTCAGCAGCAGTCAAAGCATTCAACGTAAGCAATCCAAGAGATGGCGCACAATCGATAATGATATAATCGTACTCGTCTTTGATACTTTCCAATGCTTTTTTAAGCATATATTCCCTGTTTTCTTTATCGACTAATTCGATTTCAATTGCAACAAGGTCAATATGTGATGGAATTACGTCCACATTTGGAGCAGAACATTTTATGATGGCCTCTTTTGGCGTATGACTATGTTCCAGAATTTGATACGTACCTATCTCTACAGATTCTACATCAATTCCTAATCCTGAAGATGCATTTGCCTGTGGATCAGCATCAATAAGTAATACTTTTTTTTCTAAAACACCCAGTGAAGCAGCTAGATTTACAGATGTTGTAGTCTTTCCAACTCCCCCTTTTTGATTAGCAATCGCGATGATTTTGCCCATTTATTTTTCTAAATTTTGAACCGTAAAAATACAATTATTTATGGTTTCTAAAAATCTATTTTGTTAACATTTGTTAAAGCTTGATTAGTCGTCATTTGACAATTTAACAATTTTATAAATTGTAGCTTTTTTAGGAAGCTAATCCAGATGTTCGTTTCAAGTTCTTTATCTATTCCCTTATTTCTCTAAAAGCATAAAAGAAGCTTCCTATGGTCGCTCTTTTCTGTCATGAAATAATGGCAAGTAGCTCGGCGAAGCTTTTCACGATCGTCTGGGCTAGGGGAGTTGGGATTTAATGCTGTTTTGGGGAGTCAATTTCAGTTATATTTCTAAACTGTTTTTTATGCTAAATAAATTTATTTCTTATTTCTCAGAATAGTTTTGGAGAAGCCAAAAATAGTTATATATTTGCCACCGCTTACGGGGTGTAGCGTAGCTCGGTTATCGCGCCTGCTTTGGGAGCAGGAGGCCGCAGGTTCGAATCCTGCCACCCCGACAAAAAATCCTTTCTGTATTTTCAGAAGGGATTTTTTTTATTATAGAATAACAAAAACTGATTATTCAGGTTCTATAATACCACAATTATGACTTATTTTTGTGCTGTTAAAAAAAATAATATACTTTACTATGTCTGATACAATCGAAAAAATTAAATGTCTTATTATAGGTTCTGGTCCAGCAGGTTATACTGCAGCTATTTATGCCGCCAGAGCTAATATGAATCCAGTTTTATACCAAGGAATGCAACCAGGTGGACAACTTACTACAACCAATGAAGTAGAGAATTTTCCCGGATATGTTGATGGAGTTACAGGTCCTGAGATGATGGTTCAATTACAAGCGCAGGCACAACGTTTTGGTTCTGATGTACGTGATGGTTGGGCAACTAAAGTAGATTTTTCAGGAGATATCCATAAAGTATGGATTAATGGTACTAAAGAATTACATTGTGAAACCGTAATTATTTCAACCGGAGCATCTGCTAAATATTTAGGCTTACCTACAGAACAACACTATTTAAAAATGGGTGGAGGGGTTTCTGCATGCGCTGTTTGTGACGGTTTTTTCTATAGAAATCAGGAAGTAGTAATTGTTGGAGCAGGAGATTCAGCTTGTGAAGAAGCACACTATTTGTCAAAACTTTGTAAAAAAGTAACGATGTTAGTGCGAAGCGAAAAATTCAGGGCTTCTAAAATCATGGAAGAACGCGTTCGTAAAACAGAGAACATAACTATATTAATGAATCACGATACTGTTGAAGTATTAGGAGACGAGCAAGTTGTTGAAGGAGTAAAAGCAAAAAATAAAACAACGGGGGAGATTTTTGATATTCCTGCTACTGGTTTCTTTGTAGCCATTGGTCATAAGCCGAATACAGATATTTTTAAAGATTATATAACATTAGACGAAACTGGTTATATTATCAATACTCCTGGGACTTCAAAAACGAATGTTGGTGGAGTTTTCGTAGCCGGAGATGCTGCAGATCATGTGTATCGTCAAGCTATTACCGCTGCTGGAACAGGTTGTATGGCTGCTCTGGATGCCGAAAGATATTTAGCTTCTAAAGAATAAAGTCAATTAGATTTTTTTACTCTAATTAACTTTTCAAAATGAAAAAGCCCCATTTGCCTTAGCAAGTGGGACTTTTTGTTTATAATTTATGGAGTAAGTTTCAATACAATGTTATTATATTTCTTTTTTTGCTCCCCTCCTTCGGAGGGGTTGGGGGAGGAAGGGGTTGGTGAGGATTTTCTATTTTAGTTTTTTTATCAATTTAGCTTCATCGGTAAATTTCCGGATTTCAATTTTTGGAGTTCCTAAAAGTTGAATTTCTGATTTATTAGCAGCATCAATAATTACTGCTGTTGTTGCGTTTAAACTGCAATTGGAATAACTTTCGGTGGTGATATCAGCATTTTTTAGAATAAGTTTGTTCCCTGTCAAGTTCGAGTTATTATCCAATCGGATAATTGCATTGGTAGCATCACCTTCAATAGTTGCATTTGATTTTTGGTACATATCAACTTTCAGATCAATAGTGGAAATTAATGCTTTTAAAGAGGAACTTTTACTTAATTCAACAATTGCGCTTTCTGATTTTAAATTCAATTCCGTTTTTGATTTATCATCCGCCTGTAATATGAAATTTTTTGCATTGACATTTAAATAAAGTTGGGAATTATCATAGGCTTTAAATGTTAAATTTTCTACTTGAATTTCTTGTATTGCATTTATACTCGATTTATTTCTGGATGTTACCAAGTTTAAATCTTTAGTATAGGTAACTCTTACAATTAGTTTTTTATAATTTACGGCTTCTTTTGTGGCGTAAATACGAAGTGTTTTGTCTCTTAAATCGAATGAGATAATATCCTGTAAATTATCATCGGCTTCAATTTTCAGGTCTGTTTTTTCTCCTCTCTCCAAATGAACTTCTAGATTGTCTTCAACTTCAAGCATTTCAAAATTACCAACTTCTCTTTGTTCAACGGTAACTGTTTTTGATCCTTTTATTTTATCTTTCTTTTGTGCTAATATCAATGTGGTTGATAAAAAAAGCAGGAGTATGATAGTATGTTTTTTCATTTTTATTTGGATTAGGATGTATACAAATATAAAAAAATCATCCACTTTTGATGGATGATTGATCTTATTTTTAGAGTAAATAGTTTTATTGTTCCTGGTGGATACTTCCTGCTGAATTTTCTTCTTTTCGAATTGATTTTGGAACAGTATTATAACTTACTGTCGATCCGCTTGATGCTTCTGCGTCTAGGCTTACAATTGGATGGACATTAATTGTAGAGCCACTTGAAGCTTCAGCTTTAATATCATTCGCTAATAAATCTTTGGCATTTATTGTACTGCCGCTTGATGCTTCTGTATTAAGTTGAAGTGCTTTCCCGTTGATGTTAATAGTACTGCCGCTACTGGCTTCGCTATAAATAGTATCAAATTCAATGTTTAAATCTATTGAAGCAGCGCTTGAGGATTCCAGTTTTATATTTTCCCCTTTTAATGTATGGCTACTTTTGATTGTAGCTGCACTTGAAGCCTCTAATCCTTCTATAACAGGCATTTTTACTGTTACTTTTTTTGATTTTATATTGTTGAAAGAATTGTAATCACAAGCAATAATAAGGACACCATTCTCTACTTTGGCAGTGATTTCTTTCTGTAAATTGTCATCAGCTTCAACAATGATTTCTATTTTGTTAGATTGTTCAATAACAAGATCTATGGTATTGCTGACTTCTACATTTTTAAAATCACCCTGTACAATTCGTTTTTCGGTTGTAACGTGACCACTTCCTTCTATTGATTTCATGTTTATCATATGATTACATGATGCAAATAGCAAGGCAATCAAAGTGACAATAATGAATTTTGTGATTAGTGTGATGATTTTTATCATAGCGTTAATTTTTAATGATTACACCGTTTTTACCTATTGATAAGCCTTTTTTGGTTCCAGCTTCATTTACGGTTACTGTTTCGCCATTTACTTTTACCGTAGTTGTTGTAATACTATCATTTTTTGTTGTTTTTCCAGTAATGTTTACTTCTACGTTATCGCCATCCTCATTTCCATCTACATCATCATATTCGTTTTCATCAGCTGGACAATTCAAACATTTTATTTGTGAGCTTTCTACTTTGTAAATGTAGTTGTCAGAACTGTAATGTAAGTTGAAGAACGAATCGTCTGATCTGTCATAATCCTGAACAGAAGAATCAGGTTTCAATAAAGTTCCTTCAGGTAAGTATAAAAAGATTTCCACTTCTTGATCACGGAATTTATTTTTGAAATCAGTTAATAGATAGTTATCTAAAATTAATTGGTTACCAATAATCGTATAGCCATATTGAATTTTTTTAGCTGTTTTCTTAGCTTCAAACAATGATTTTCCTTTCGCTTCTTTTTCAATTTGGATATAAGGTAATTTTTCATCTGTTTTAAGGATATTGATACGTACTTGATTAGAATAAATCACTTTTGTACCGGTGGAATCCTCAGTAACCATGAAATCGTGATTGTCATTTATATTTTTTGAAAAATAATCATTATGTATAAATTTTATACGTAACGTGTCATTTTCTTTCAATGGTATGATTTGCTTATTTACAACTCTACCATTAGCCGAAAACTCTGACATTTGTTTTACACCTATTGATATTAATAATGCAATTGAAATTATCCAAATTGCCAATAAAGTATATTTAGCGATATTTCCGATAGATTTCATATTTGGGGCTAATAATTTGAAACCCAAAAGCATTAAGAAAAATGCTGGAATACTTACAGCGATGTAAAATAAAACTCCAAAAAACCAAATTGGATAATCCGTGAAATTTCCAGATTCGATAAAATCGTGAAATGGGAAATTAGTGAAACCTGTTGAGCCCAGTGATAAAACACCAACTAAGAAAACGATTAGTATTGCTAAACTTGACATAATTAAAATCACACCTAAAAATTTTGCGAAAACCTTAAAAACTGTCATGATGAAATCGCCAAAAGAGCTTCCTATTTTATTGGCTCCAGTTTTAATTTGATTGCCATATTTGTCGTAATCAACGTTTTTTAATTTACCTGAAACGCTTTCAAACTCTTCTCTTACTTTTTTTTCAATATTAGAAATGTTAACCGGTTCTCCAGTCATTTCTAGTTTTTCGGATGTTGTAATGGCTTCTGGTGTTACAACCCACAGAATGATGTAGGCAAGAATACCGGTTCCAAATCCAGCAAAAACTAATAATATCAAAACAATTCTAATCCAAACAGAATCAATTCCAAAATAGTGTCCCAATCCAGCAGCAACACCACCAATCATTCCTTTTTCTTTATCTCTGTATAGTTTTTTTGTTCTTCTGTTAGTGTTGTCAGCATAGGTTTGAGAACTTTTCATTTCATCTTCAATGATGTAATCTTCAGGTTGTCCCATAACGGCAATTACCTCATCAACATCTTTTAATCCTACAACATGTTTGTCGCTTTTTTGTTTCTCGTTCAATAATTCCGAAACACGCATTTCGATATCTTTTATAATTTCATCATGTCCTGATGAATTCGATAAAGAACGTTTTATAGCATCAAAGTATCGGGTTAATTTTTGGTATGCATCTTCATCTATATGAAAGAACATTCCGCCTAGGTTTATATTTACAGTTTTGTTCATGACTATTATTTTTGGTTGGTTATAAGGTTCACGGCATCCGATAATTCAGTCCAAGTGCCACTAAGTTCGTTTAAAAAAGTTTGTCCTATTTCAGTTAGACCATAATATTTTCTTGGTGGTCCTGATGTTGATTCTTCCCAACGATAATTGAGTAATCCATCATTTTTTAATCTTGTGAGTAATGGATAAATGGTTCCCTCCACGACTAACAATTTTGCGTTTTTCAAAGTGTCTAATATTTCCGATGTGTAGGCATCTTTTTCTTTCAATACGGATAAGATGCAAAACTCGAGAACACCTTTGCGCATCTGGGCTTTTGTGTTTTCAATGTTCATAATTTCTTTTTTTTGATTTTGTGTTAATTAAACTGTTCATTTTTTGATTGATGATTGATGATTATTTTTTGAAGCTATTTCCTGCTTTCCATTTCAATCTTTTTTATTTTTAAAGAAAAAATAAAAAAGGATTTCCATTGCAATCAGGGCTATTTAGAAACTGCTTACCTACATTTAGTATTTACTATTTGATAAAAGGAATCGTAATTGGGTAGTTGTATTTTTCACCATTTGATGTTTTTATGGAAGCATAAATGATTAAAAAGAATTCAGCCACTTTCAAAAGACCAAAAATTAAAACAGCTACTAAACCCACTGTCAACATTCCGATGTTGCCTTCAAAACTAAAATTTCTTAAAATAATATCGTGATCATTTATTAGCGCTTCAAAAGGAATATTTTTTAGGAAAGTAATTATAAAGATAGGAGTAGCTATCATAATAAGGACTAAAGAATATAGTAATAAACTCAATTGGAAATTCAGGACTTGTTTTCCATTATGATCCACAAATTCCGATTTGTCTTTTTTTGAAGACCAAAACAATATTGGGAAAATGTAATTTCCAAAAGGAATGAAATATTGAGTTAAAGCACTCAAATGAGTAAATGTAGCGGTGTTTTTTTCGGTAGTTGTTTCCATGATTAAAAGTATATAGTAATTTCTTATGCAAATATATATCTAAAAGACAGTATCTTGTATCGCATAGTACCAAATATTAACAAAATATTAACAAAGTTATTTTATATGTACGCATAGTATTTTTTTGTATATTAGCTTAAAAAACTAGCAATAATGAACTCGCTACGGTCAAAATTCCAAAATAATGAAGAATAGCGATGCCATATTTTTATATAAAAACAAATAGTAACTACATATGAAACTTACCGTATCAAAACTTAATAAATTTCTATTGTTCAAATTACCATCGGCATTTATCTGTGGCGTACGTGTAAAAGAGATAGATGAGCATAAATGTGTAGTGTCAGTGAAACACCGCTGGATTAACCAAAATCCATTCAATTCCATGTATTTTGCTGTACAGGCAATGGCTGCCGAGCTTTCTACGGGAGCTTTGGTTATCTATCAAATTCAAAAAAGCGGCAAAAAAATATCGATGTTGGTGGCGAATAATAAAGGAAATTTTACTAAGAAAGCGACAGGGAGAATCACTTTTACCTGTAAGGATGGGGATTTACCAGAAAAAGCCATTCAAGAAACTATTGCTAATGGAGAAGGGCAGACCTTTTGGATGAAATCTATTGGAACAGATGAAAAAGGAATCCAAGTTTCTGAAATGGATTTTGAATGGAGTGTAAGAGTTAAATAAAAAACGGTTCTCGATACACGTCACTTCAAGTGCGTAGCGTATCGAGAAGTTTAGTCTGGTTTTATTGCAAAAAACATTCGAATCCACGTTTTGAATAATTGAAACCAACAGGTTGTAGGAATTATGAAATAGAAAAACGCCTCAAATTGAAGAGGCGTTTTTGATGAAAAATCGAATAATTATGCTTTAGTTTAGCACTTTTTTCCATTTGATTTAGCCATTGATGCATCACATTTTTTGCCTTCCGCTTTTGATTTGGAACAACAAGATTCTTTTTTAACTTTTTCCTTTGTAACTGGTTTTGTTTCTTGTGCGCTGGCGCTAATTGTAAATAAAAATATTGCTAAAAGGGTACCTATTTTTTTCATTTTTGTATAGTTAAAATTGTAATTATTTTTTTAGTATTAAAGCAATTAATTCCTCAAATATAAAAAGAATATTTAATATCAATTTTAAATTCATCGTTAATATTTACTTAATTACGCCAGTTTTCAAGATGTATTTTTATTTGATTATAATTTTTTTGCTGTATTCTCCCTTCGAAGTTTTTAGTTTTACAATGTAAACTCCGGAACTTAGGTTCTTGATTGGAATTTGAATTCTGGTTTGCTCCATATTTTCAACATTCCATTTTGTAAGCTCCTGGCCTAATAGATTAAACAAGTGAACTTCCTTAACCATCGTGTCAAGAACTTTGTTTTGGATAATTAAAACTTTATAATTGTTTGAATACAAGACTTGAATGCCGTCATTAGTCGTATTGTCTTCAACACCGAGTGTTTTGTTGGTAAATCGTAAAGAGAAACGATTACTGTATTCACCAATAGCAAGCGGAATTGCAAAACCACTATTTTTAAGATTATGATAACTTCCGGAAATATTATCATATAAGTAAACTTCAGTAGTTTCAGGAACGCTTTCTAGCGCATCAATTTTGATAGTAGTCAATCCTTCATTTGCTATAGTCAAACCTATAGGAATTATTTGGTCGTCATTAAAATCTGGGACACCTTGAATCACAAATTTACTATTGCTAAATTCCCAATAAATGTTATCTCCCTCTACCTCTAGCATTGGGGCATCATAACCAATGTCAAAATCATTAGTGGTATTACTGTCAACTCCCACTAATAATTGTCGATTTATTCCTATAGCTGAAACTAAACTTAATCTGATTTTTGATCTTAGGTCAATTTGTTCAACTGCCATTTTTTTAGGAACACTTTGTTTCATGAATATTGAATTCCCGGAACTTTCTCTAATGAAAGCTCGTTGACTATTTTTAAAATTTAAGGTTCCACCTTGAACTGTAGTTGCCGTTCCTGCTATTGATGGATCTAATGAAGCATCTATAAAAAATCCTTGGGCTACCGGAATGTAGTGGTTTGGAGTTTTGCTACCGGTTGAACCATTATTTATATTCAAGGGGTCATCAGCAATAGCTACTAATCCGCCCATTAAGGTATAAGTTGCATAACCTCCTACATAATCTGCTAATAAGTGATTACTTGTCAATCCAAAATGATCCCAAAAATACAGTGCTCCGCTAAATATATTGGCACTGGCCCTGCAACCACCACAATCTTTTAAATTGTCTTTTATAAATTCATCGGCGTCAAGTGCGGATGGATATGGATTCCCTATTAAATAGGTTTGGTCTAAGCTTATGTTTAATGCAATAGTTCCAGAATTTGGTTTTCCAACAAAAACATAATTTTGTGTTGAAAGTAAGGAAGCTGTTCCATCAGTTCCTTTCATTGTAAATCCTTCTCCTATTCTGATTACTACTGTACTTCCAATATAGTTCCATTGGTAATAATTATCCCAATCCGTATTAGAATCGGGTGTTAATGAATTGTAGGACCAGATCCATCTGTTACTAATTTTTATGGGGTTCGATAAAGCTCCATCAGCAAAATAGGCTCCATCTCCAAAATTGATGATTCCAGAACTAAAGGGGCTTGTGGTTACATCTGTACCGTCTCTTAAAATACCGCTAATAGAATAATTAGTATTATTTAGACTAACAGGGGATGACCAGTAATTGTAATTGAAACTGTTTTTTTGACCTTGTTGATCTCTCAATAATTTTCCGGAACCGCCAATAGGATTTGCTCCGCTTCCAGCCTGAACTAATTGCGCTTCCCCAGTTAAACGGATATTACCGCTCAATAAGGATAAAATATTAGAAACAGTTAATTCAAAGTTGTCTACTAGACTAATTCCTTTAGCAGTACCTGAATTGTTTGTAGTTAAATTATAAAAAGTTTCATTGGTTTTAATGCCCAGATTGACAGTCTGAATTTGATTAGCAGTTCCCCCATTAAAGGTTACTGTTCCAATTCCCGGAATAAAAGAACCACTATTTTTCCAGTCGCGACTAATTTGCAAATTTGAAACACCAGTGGAGGCCATCGTAACCGTAGCTCCGCTTGCAATTATCAAGTCTTGTGCGCTTGCAATATTACTGTAAGCTGCTGCAAAAGATGAGTTTGCAGGGTCTATTACTGGCATTCTAGGTCCTCCGGAAGGGACGGAAGGAATTTGGGCATTTATGATGCTAGAAGGTAATCCGCCGGCCCAGTTTTTACAATCAAACCAATCTGTACTTACCAATCCGGTCCATAAACCAGCTGTTCCATTCAAAACTGTTACGGTAGCTGATCCAGTTAAATCTATTGGTTTTGCAGTACATTGAGAATCGCTCAATGCTGTGATGGTATACGTTTTATTTGTTGTGATATTAGAAACAGTAAATACAAAAGGATTCACATTGACATTATTAACTGTTGTTAGAGTTGTACCATTGCTATAGGTTACGCTCCAAGGAGCGGTTCCTGTTAAAGCAACATTGAAAGTGGCTGTTCCATCATAACAAATGGTTTGATTTGCGCCTATGTTTGCTGTAGGTCTTTGATTTACCGTTACGGTTACGTAGGTAGTTCCATTAGGGCCAAAACTAGTACAACCATTAAGAAATGATGTTACGGCATAAGTAGTTGTGATGCTTGGGGATACCGTTGCATTTGTAGAATTACTATTACTTATAACGGTATTAGTATTAGTATCAATCCATTGTGATGTTAGTACACCTACTGGAGCTTCTGGGATTTTAATGTTGTCTATTGCCCATGAACTTCCTACGGTACCTTGATAATTAAAACGGATTTTTAAGTTAGTTTGCCCTAAATAGTTACTCAAATCAATACTCATATTCGTACTGATGTTATAGGGGCCTTGTGAACTTACACCATTGTATTGCGCTAAAATAGTATTGTACGAAGTGCCACCATCTATGGAAATTTCAATTTTTGCAGAAGCACCTGCTGTTAAAAAATAGGCATGATCAAAACTTAAACTTGCGGAACTCAATCCTAACGTAGAAAAAACAGGGGTTTGTAATACAGAGTTAAAATTACCATTTGCAATAGCAAATTTACCAACTGAAGTATAATTTATACCGGAATAAGTACCGCCATTTGTTGCGCTTAGTTGAAATGGATTTGGGTTTGTATTACTTGAACCTGCATTTAGACAATTACCACATCCATCTACCAACCATCCTGTAGGGTTAGAATTATTAAAAGCACCGCCAGTTGCAAGGTTTTGACTTGTAGCATAGCCGCTTTGTGAAGATAAAATAGTTGAATCTCCATTGCATATTGTTGACGGTGTTGCGGTAACAGGTGATGGTTTGATATTTGGAATCACGTTTATAATTGAGACTGCAGAATAGGTTTGTGGACATGATGCGTTTTGGATAACCGCTCTAAATAGTGTAGTTGACAGAATATTTGTATAATTATAAGTTGTACCAGTATTTGCAATTGGTGTCCAACTAGCTCCACCTGTAGTTGATGATTCCCATCTAACAATAGTACCTGTATGTCCACTCAAGTATATCGTTCCGTTGGCAGAGTGACAAACCGTAACGATTTTAACCACTGGTAAAATATTGGGTTGAGAAATGGTAACTGCCCCTCCTACCGAAGCAGCTTCAATGATAACCGTTGCAGTTATTGGTATCCCACTACAACCATTTACAGTTGGTGTAATAATAAAAGTTACCGTTACAGCGGCATTAGTTGTGTTTGTCAAAGTTCCACTGATGGCGCCACTTCCACTAGCCAAAATTCCGGTTGCAGCGACTGTATTGTCTCTGGTCCAATTAAAAATAGTTGAAGCTACGCTTCCTGATAAAACGATAGCCGTAATAGCACTGGTTGAACATATCGTTTGTGACGCTGGAGTCGCAACTGCATTTGGTGTTGGATTCACTAGAACTGTAGCAGTTATTGATGTTCCGGGACATCCATTAACTGTAGGGGTAATAGTAAAAGTTACGGTTACTGGAGCACTTGTAGTATTTGTTAAACTTCCGCTGATGTTTCCGTTACCGCTTGCTGCAATTCCCGTTACCGCTACTGTATTATCTCTAGACCAATTGAATGAAGTTGAAGCAACACTTCCAGAAAGTGCTATTGATGTAATTGCACTGGCTGAACATATGGTTTGTGATGCTGGAGTTGCAACCGCATTAGGAGTTGGATTTACTAAAACCGTTGCTGTTATTGGTGTTCCAGGACATCCATTTGCTGTAGGAATAATGTTAAAAGTTACTGTTACAGGCATATTAGTAGAATTCGTAAGGTTTCCACTAATGTTTCCGCTTCCGCTGGCAAGAATTCCGGTTACCGCTACTGTATTGTCTCTAGTCCAATTGAAAGTAGTCGAAGCTATGCTTCCTGAAAGAACCATTGTTGCAATTGCATTTGTTGAACAAATTGTTTGAGTAGAATTTGTTGCGACCGCATTTGATCTCGGATTCACAATGACTGTTGCTGTAATTGGTGTTCCAGGACATCCATTTGCCGTAGGAGTAATGGTAAAAGTTACTGTTATAGATGCAGTAGTGGAGTTGATTAAGCTTCCGCTAATGTTTCCATTTCCGTTGGCAGCTATTCCAGTTACTGTTCCTGTATTATCTCTAGTCCAATTGAAAGTAGTCGAAGCAACACTGCCAGTAAGCGCTATTGTTGTAATTGCAGTGGCTGAACATATCGTTTGTGATGCTAGGGTTGCAACCGCAGTAGGAGTTGGATTTACTAAAATCGTTGCTGTAATTGGTGTTCCAGGACATCCATTTGCTACTGGGGTAATAGTGAAAGTTACGGTTACTGGCGCACTTGTAGTATTTGTCAAACTTCCGCTGATGTTTCCGTTACCGCTGGCAAGAATTCCGGTTACCGCTACTGTATTATTTCTAGTCCAATTGAAAGTAGTCGAAGCTACGTTTCCTGAAAGAGCCATTGTGGCAATTGTACCAGATGAGCAAATTGTTTGTGTAGCATTTGTGGCTAGAGCATTTGGAGTTGCATTAACTAGAACTGTCGCTGTTGTTTTACAACCGTTACTATTGGTATAAGTTATTACCGTTGTACCAGAGGTGATACCGCTTACTAGACCAGTATTACTTACACTAGCTACTGAAGTATTAGAAGATACCCAAGGATTAACTGCTGCAGGAGATGTTGAACCGCTTAATTGTGTTGTAGACCCTTCACATACGTTGAGTATTCCGCTGATTGTCGGTAGCGGATTAACCGTTAATGTTGCAATTGCAGATTGTACAGAGGAACAAGTGTAACCTGCAGGACCTGATATCAAGACATCATAATTAGCTGCATCAACTGCGGTACTATTATTTATTGTTAATGTTGAAGATGTGGAGGTAGAAGTCGCTCCACCAATATTTATACCATTTTTTCTCCATTGAAAAGACAAAGGATCTCCATTGGCATCAGCAACAACAGTAAATGTCACATTAGAACCAGTGCACAGTACTTGTGAAACCGGTTGTGTAGCTACAATAATAGCTTGGTCAACATTCAATGTTCTTTGAGCAGAGATAACAGATGCGCATGGTGATGCCCCACCAATTATTACATAATAATTACCATCATCAGTTAGATTTGCCTGATTAAAATGAAGATTTGTTGATTGAGCTCCCGAAATATTGGCTGAATTAGCTACTGGTGTTCCGCTTGGAGCTGAGCCTTTATACCACTGATAAGTCAATCCATCACCAATGGCAACGACGCTTAGATTTACAGGAAAACTGGCACATATACTTGTGTTTGACGGCTGTGTTGTAATTACTACAGCTTTCTTAATTGTTAGGATGATAGTTGCATTTAAGGATAGACATGGACCAATCGGATCATTAGTAGTATACGTTAGCGTAACGGTACCTGCACTAATATCAGTAGCGCTTGGTGTGTAAATCGCAGTTGGTGTATTGTTATTAAATGTACCGCTTCCGCTTGTATTCCAAGTGGCTGAGGTAGCACTTCCTCCAAAAGAACCAGCCATTGTAGCAGTTGTATTTGAACAAATTGTCAGGTCAGAACCGGCACTAACTGTAGCGGAAGGGTTAATAGTTATGGTTCTTGTTGCACTTACAACAGAACACATACTAGGTGCGTTTGTTGTAAGTGTAAGAGTAACGGTACCACTAAAGTTTGCTGCAGGAGTATAAGTTACTGTTGCAGGGGTTGCAGTTTGTGCTGTGCTGCTTAATAATCCCCCACCAGAGGTTATGGACCATGCGCCAGTTGTAGCTCCACCGCCTACAGATGAACCAGCTAATGTAATGGCTGCAGGAGTTGTGGATTGACATATCACATCGGGTCCTCCGGCATTAACAGTTGGAGCAGTGTTTATAGTTATAGTTCTTATTGCACTTATAACAGAACACGCACTAGGAGCATCTGTAGTAAGCGTAAGAGTAACAGTTCCACTAACGTTTGCTGCAGGAGTATAAGTTACTGTTGCAGGAGTTGCAGTTTGTACTGTACTGCTCAATAATCCCCCGCCAGAGGTTATGGACCATGCACCGGTTGTAGCTCCTCCGCCTAAAGTTGCACCAGCTAGTGTAATGGCTGCAGGAGTTGCAGTTTCACAAATTACTTCTGGTCCACCGGCATTAACAGTTGGAGCAGAGTTTATAGTTATAGTTCTTGTTGCACTTACAACAGAACAGGCACTAGGCGCATTTGTAGTAAGTGTAAGAGTAACGGTTCCACTAAAGTTAGCTGCAGGAGTATACGTTACTGCTGCAGGAGTTGCAGTTTGAGCTGTGCTGCTTAATAATCCCCCGCCAGATGTTATGGACCATGCGCCGGTTGTAGCTCCTCCGCCTAGAGTTGCACCAGCTAATGTAATGGCTGCAGGACTTGCAGATTGACAAATCACATCGGGTCCTCCGGCATTAACAGTTGGAGCAGTGTTTATAGTTATAGTTCTTATTGCACTTACAACAGAACATGCACTAAGAGTATTTGTAGTAAGGGTAAGAGTAACGGTTCCACTAAAATTAGCTGCAGGAGTATAGGTTACTGTTGCAGGAGTTGCAGTTTGAGCTGTGCTGCTTAATAATCCCCCACCAGATGTTATAGACCATGCACCGGTTGTAGCTCCTCCGCCCACAGATGCACCAGCTAATGTAATGGATGCAGGACTTGCAGATTGGCAAATCACATTAGGTCCTCCGGCATTAACGGTTGGAGCAGAGTTTATAGTTATGGTTCTTGTTGCACTTATAACAGAACACGCACTAGGAGAATTTGTAGTAAGGGTAAGAGTAACAGTTCCACTAAAGTTTGCTGCAGGAGTATAGGTTACTGTTGCAGGAGTTGCAATTTGAGCTGTGCTGCTTAATAATCCCCCACCAGAGGTTATAGACCATGCGCCGGTTGTAGCTCCTCCTCCCACAGATGCACCAGCTAATGTAATGGCTACAGGACTTGCAGATTGACAAATCACATCGGGTCCTCCGGCATTAACAGTTGGAGCAGCGTTTATAGTTATGGTTCTTGTTGCACTTACAACAGAACACGCACTAGGAGCATTTGTAGTAAGGGTAAGAGTAACGGTTCCACTAAAATTAGCTGCAGGAGTATACGTTACTGATGCAGGAGTTGCAGTTTGTGCTGTGCTGCTTAATAATCCCCCGCCAGATGTTATAGACCATGCGCCGGTTGTAGCTCCTCCGCCCACAGATGCGCCAGCTAATGTAATGGCTGCAGGACTTGAAGATTGGCAAACCACATCAGGTCCTCCAGCATTAACAGTTGGTGCTGCGTTAATAGTGATAGCTTGAAAGGCTGTTTTAGTTCCGCCACAGCCACCAGTAATAGTATAAATAATATTACAATTACCTGCTGCAATTCCAGTTACGATTCCTGAACTGTTAACTGTGGCTATAGCAGTATTGCTGCTACTCCAAGCACCAATACCACCGCTAAGAACTACAGAGTTCGCTATATAGGTTGTTGTTCCGGAACTGCACAAAGTACTTGTGCCTGTAACAGAAGCGATACTTGCAATAGGTGTTATTGTTACTATCATTTGGTCACTTGCAGCCCCACAAGTTCCAGAAGGTGTTGCTGATGTTAAGGTAATCGTTATTGTGCCAGCTGCAATTCCCGAAGCATTAGGTGTAAATATGGGAGTTTTTCCATTAGTACTATTGAATGAACCCAATCCTGAAGGTGATTGTGACCAAATATAATTGTTAGCTGGATTTGAATTGACCGCGCCACCAACTAAGCCACTTAATTGTACTATATCTCCGGCACATATAACCTGGTCTGGTCCTGCATTTGCTGTTGCAAAATTACCAACTGTTACACCGAGTATCCTAGCAGTACTTGATCCACATGCATTATTTGCAGTGACAGAGATATTACCACTTGTAGCAGTAGGGCCTGCATTTACAGTTAAAGAAGTAGAGCCCTGTCCAGCTGTTATTGACCAACCTGTAGGTAAAGTCCATGTATAAGTAGTGGCGTTAGGTACAGCAGCAATTGAATACACTAAACCTGATACAACGGGACAAAGAGAAATGGAACCAGAAATTGTTCCAGGTGTCACCGGTATTGCAGTATTTACAGTTACTGCGAAAGTTTGCGCACCACTTGTACCGCAAGAATTGGTTGCGGTTACGGTAATATTTCCACTAACCGCAGTTCCTGATGTCGAAACCATAATAGAATTTGTATTTACCCCTGCTGTTATACTCCATCCTGAAGGTAAAATCCAAGTATAAGAAGTAGCATTTGGAACTGCAGTTATATTGTAAATTAGGCCTGATTTGCTTATACACTGTTCTGTTGAGCCACTTATTGTTCCAGGTGTTCCGGGTGTTCCGGGATTTACAGTTACAGCCAAATTTTTTGCGGCACTTGTACCACAACTATTCCCAGCGGTGACGCTAATGTTTCCATTTTGACCTGCAGTACCGGATGTCACAGTAATAGAATTTGTTCCTGCTCCGCCGGTAATTGACCAGCCAGCTGGAACTGTCCAAGTATAAGTTGTCGCATTAGCTACTGCAGCTATGCTATATGTTAATCCTGAAATGCTTGGACATACTAGTGAAGTTCCAGATATTGTTCCCGGTGTTGCTGGTGTCGCTGGACTTACAGTTACTGCCAAGGAATTGGCTGCACTTGTACCGCAGCTATTTCCAGCTGTAACAGTAATGTTTCCATTTTGACCCGCACTACCTGATGTTACAGAAATTGAATTTGTTCCAGCACCCGCGGTTATTAACCATCCCGTTGGAATAGTCCAATTATAAGTTGTCGCATTAGTTACCCCAACAATGCTATAAATTTGCCCCGTTAATGCAGGACATTGTGTAACAGTTCCCGTTATTGCTCCCGGTGTTGTTGGAGTTGCTGGAGTTACGGTTACTGCCAAAATTCTTGATGAACTGGTGCCGCAACTATTTCCAGCGGTAACACTAATGTTTCCGTTTTGTCCAGCACTTCCTGATGTTACAATAATTGAATTTGTTCCAGTACCAGTGCTAATTGACCATCCTGTTGGAACTGTCCAGTTATAAGTTGTCGCATTGGTTACAGCAGCAATGCTATACGTTAATCCAGTAATTCCAGGACATAAGGATGAAGTTCCGATTATAGCTGCGGGCGTAGCCGGTGTTGCGGGACTTACCGTTACTGCTAAAGTGTTTGCTGAACTCGTTCCGCAACTATTCCCGGCAGTGACAGTAATATTTCCATTTTGACCCGCGTTACCTGATGTTACAGTTATTGAATTTGTTCCTGCTCCGCTAGTTATTGACCAGCCAGATGGAACGGTCCAAGTATAAGTAGTAGCATTGGTAACCGCAGCAACACTATATATTTGTCCTGCTAATGCTGGACACTGTGTAACTGTACCCATTATTGCTCCAGGAGTTGCAGGAGTTGTTGGAGCTACTGTTACTGCCAAAGTTCTTGCAGCACTTGTTCCACAGCTATTTTCAGCTGTAACACTAATGTTTCCATTTTGACCAGTGTTACCTGATGTTACTATAATAGAATTTGTTCCTGCACCTGAAGAGATGGACCATCCTGTTGGAATTGTCCAATTATAAGTTGTTGCATTAGTTACCGCAACGACACTATATATCTGGCCATTTAAAGCGGGACATTGTATAATAGTACCTGTTATTGTTCCTGGCGTTGCTGGTATTGCCGGACTTACCGTTACAGCCAACGTACTTGCTATACTAGTTCCGCAACTATTTCTAGCGGTAACACTAATAGTTCCATTTTGACCTGTAGTTCCTGATGTTACAGAAATTGAATTTGTTCCAGCACCAGCTGTAATTGACCATCCTATAGGAACTGTCCATGTATAAGTTGTTGCATTAAGGACTGGTGTAATGTTATAGGTTAAAGTTGTAGTAGCAGGACATACTGGCGTTGTTCCTATAATTGCTCCTGGTACTGATGGTGTTGCTGGGTTTACCGTAATAGTTATAGGATTACTGATAGCTGTAGTAGGTGACGAACAAGCTGCATTTGATGTTAGTTCAACAGTAACTACATCGCCATTAACTAATGATGAGGTGGAAAAATTAGGACTGTTACTACCAGCATTAAAACCGTTAATCATCCATTGATATGATGGAGTACTGCCTCCATTTATTGGTACAGCAGAAAAATTTATTAAATTACCTGGGCAAATTATTGTAGCCGATGAGGAAATACTTACTGATGGTATCACAATGTCATTTACCGTCATCGTAATTATATTGCTGGTGACATTTGCCAGAGAAGGGCAAGTAGCATTAGAAGTTAGAACAACTGTCACTTTATCAGTATTTGCTAATGATGAAGTGGTAAATGTAGGACTATTAATTCCCGTGTTTATACCATTTATTTTCCATTGATAAATAGGAATGGATCCACCATTAATAGGAGTGGCAGTAAAGGTAGCTGAGGTGCCTGTGCATATATTATTTCCCGGATTTACTCCAATAGTTACTGATGGTACTAAATTTGGATTCACAACTACCATTGTCGTTGCTGAACTATTACAACCATTTGCATCTGTTGCCGTCACAGTATAAGTTCCCGAAGCCGCTGCTGTTGCATTATTTATTAAAGGATTTTGTAATGTGGAAGTAAAACCGTTTGGTCCGGTCCAATTGTATGATAAAATACCTGTTCCACCTAAACCAGATGAAAAAAGATTTAAAGTATTTGCTGAGCAAACTGGAGAGTTTGAGCTTATACTTGAAATAGAAACTGCAATTGGAGCTGAAATAGAAACTGCAGTTGCAGATGAAAAGCATGAGTTTGCGTCTCGTACCACTATTTGGTAGGTTCCGGCTGCAAGTCCACTGAATATAGCGGCTGCTTGAAAAGTTACACCATTATCTTTTGAGTATTCTAAAGTTCCTGTACCACCGGAAGCTATTACAGTGATTTCTCCATTAATTGAAGTAGCACAACTAAGCTCAGCTCCATTATAAAAAGTTTTTGTTGCACTGCTGATTAAAATTGCAGAGGAAGGTTGGGTTATGGTAACTGGAGCAGTAGGAATTATTCCATTTGCATCAGTTACAACCACACTGTACGTTCCTGCTGTTAGGCCGCTTAAATCCTCAGTTGTCGCAGCGTTACTCCACATAAAAGTATAAGGTGGTGTCCCTCCAGTAACTGTTAGGTCAATAGAGCCTGTTGTATCTCCAAGGCAAAGTACATCTGTTTTAGTTGTTGTTGCTGATTGCCCAAAACTGTGTAGTGAACTTAGAAGTAATAAAATAATTAATAAGTATTTTTTTTTCATGACACCAACATTTTAAAATCAAACGATTAATATTTTTATAAAAAGGCATAGAGAAATTCATGCTATTTTTTAGAAACAAAAAGATGTTTATTGTAGTGGTATTATTTTCAATGAAAAATTCATCCTACTGTTGCTGTTTTTGGTGCAGTTATTTATAATTTTTTACACGGAAAAGTAACATGAAGGATTGTGCTTGGAGTACTGTTTATTTGTTTTTGGTTTAATATATTAAGGCTTACATGTCTTAAAATTAACTATTTAGAACGGTATTGTTTTAAAAAAAAAATTTTTTTCGATGAAAGGATTTTATCATCCGATGAACTACTTGTTTTCAGTAAATTAACTTTGTGTATTTCCTTTCTTTGTTCATTTAAGGTTAATTTTAACATAAAAAAAACTGCCTTTTCAGACAGTTTCTATGTTTTTAAATTAGATTTTTTCGGTTATGGTATAATTATTTTTTTACTAAAACCTCCTTTTGTAGTTTGAATTTTCGCGATATATACACCGGAACTTATTTTTTTAATTGGAAGTTGAATGTTTTTTTGGTCTTGATTTTTAATGTCCCAAGTGCTTATTGATTGACCAATACTATTGAATAAGGTAACTTTTTTAACAGTTGCATCCAATATATTATTATTGATTACAAGTATATTTCCATTTTGTAAATGAGTAATTGTAATGGTGTTGTCATTCATGGTTTTAACATCAGTACTCAATTTTTTATCAATAAATCGTAATGAAAAACGAGTGTTGTTTTCTCCTGCAGGAAGATTTATTTCAAATGTTGCATTGTGAATATTATGATACATATCAGTATCGTTATCATAAATAAAAATAGTTTGTTCAAGGTCAAAGTTTTCTATGTCATCAATCATGAATTTTACGGGCCCTTCAGCATCAGTTTTTACACCTATAGGGTAGGAGGCACTTGCGTCAAAAAAACCTTCGCCTTCAATTACGAGTTGATTTTCGCCATTTAATAAATACATATCATTTGGGAAATCATCAAAATTTAAACCGTCATAACCGTAATCCATTCCATCAGTCGCTTTTTCATTCATAAATCCTAACAGTACTTGTCTGTGATAATCATTATGCGAATTGAAACCCAAACGAATTCTCTTGAAAGTATCTTTTGTTACTGGGTCATTATTGTTATTCCAGGAGTTGTCTTTAAGGGTCTTAGTTTTATAAATCACATTAGAATTTGAAGCATCGTTTTCTTTGTGAAAAGCTCTTTGGTTATTGTTAAAAATAACAGTTCCCCCAGAACCAACTTTCCCGTTTACAAAGAAACCTTGTCCTACGGGGATGTAACGATTAGGAATGCCTTTTGATGGGGTTCCTGATTGGCTAATGAAATCAACTCCAGCTGATGAGGGTGCTAATCCGCCTGTTAAATTTCTTGCTGCATATCCTCCTTGATAATCACGTAAAATATGGGTGTTATTGGTAGCATAATGTTCCCAAAAATATAATGTTCCATCAATTGACGGGCTTGTGAAAGTTTCTAAAGAGCTAATATTATCTGTTATAAAAGCATCAGCATCTAATGAAGATGGATAAGGATTGCCAGTTAATAATAATTGATCGTCACCTACAGTATTTGTTGAGATTGTACCATTGTTTGGTTTTCCAACAAAAGTGTAATTTTGGGTAGCCGATGCAGCTCCGCTTCCTTTTAATGTATATCCTTGTCCTACTCGTAATTGATCTGTTTCTGATATTTGAACCCAATTTGCATAAGCATTTGCATAACTGTCAAATTTATAAAGCCAGTATCGTGCTAAACTAATAGGGGTTGTAGGTGCACCATCATAGCCGCCAATCCAGTTAATATTCTGAGGATTAGTTGTAGTGCCATCTTTCATAATACCAGTAACGGTGTAATTAGTATTGTTCGCGGTTGTGTTTATTGGACTTACCGGAGAACTCCAATAGTTATAATTGTATTTGTTGGATTGCCCTTGTTGATCTCTTTCTATAGACCCAGCACTCATGACATCCAGATCGCTATTGGCAGTTTGAACTAACTGTGACATTCCTGCTAAATCTATTTTTCCATCTAATTTCAGATAACTCGAAACTTCAATTTTGGAATCATTTGCAGCACTTAATATATTACTATTCACTAATAAGCCCAAAACAATCTTATTGCTATTAGAAGTAATAGTATGGGATGTTTTAACTATATTCCAATCAATTTTTGTTGCATTATCAATACCAACACTGTTAGGGACATCCCAAACAGGATAATTAGTCCAAGTGGCATCTGTTTCCCAACTGCCATTAGCTCCAGAGGTATAGGGTATCGGTGCGGTATCAGGTTCTTGCACATAGATACCTTTTAATTTGCCATTTTTAGAGTTGCCGGATTTATCAATTAAATAGCCATTGAGGATATCATCAGCTCGATTCATTTGGTAGTAACCAGACAAATTTGTCCAACTTAATCCACTAATGTTTTTGGGTACAATTACACCTTTTACATTGCTGCTGCCGTCATTTATGATTTCCTGATTCATCATTTGACGAATTTGATCAACGGTCAGAGGAACATTCCATATACGAAGTTCATCCGCATAACCATTGTAATAATTATAGGGTGTGTTCGTATTTTGACTCATCGCACCCAAAATAAAATCAACACTATTCAATGTTGGGTTTACACCTGTGGTAGTATTCTCTAATATTCCGTCAATGTATAGTTTATAGTTGGTTCCGTCAAAAGTAACCGCGATATGATACCACCTGTTAGTATCAATTGCATGAGTTGCTATTATGGAATTATTGTTCCAGTTGAATGAAATATTGTTGTTTACTAATTTTAAATCATAGCCATTTGTTGCAGTCGGACTAAGTTGTTTTGAAATTATAGCTTGTGTATTGCTACTAGTAGCGTTCGATTTTATCCAAACTTCTATGCTGAAATTACCGCTGTCTAAATTATGAACATTTTTAAAATTAATATTATCGTCAACACCATCAAAATTAACGACATTACAGAGCATAAGAGTAACTACTACGGTATCTGAAGAAGAAGCGCAGCTTGATGTCGTCCATTTTAATGTATATACGCCAATATTAGGGCTATAAAATGTTGTATTAGGATTTGTATTATTCGAAAAAATTTCTCCTCCACCTGCAGGTCCGCTAACGATAGACCAAGTCCCTGTTGTTCCTGCAGTTGCATTCAGTGTAACATATTCTCCTCCACAAGAAGCTATTTGATCAGGACCAGCTAAAGCAGACAAACAAGAACCTGAAGTTATAGCTACTTTAATCGAGCCATCAATTGGTAAATGACAATCGGACGTGTCGTATCCTTGAAAAAAATTTTTCGCAAATGAAGTCCCTGATATAGCTCCTATACCTGTTATCGTAGCTGTTTGTAATGAAACTTCAGGACTACAGCCCGCATTTAATATAATGGCACAATCTGTTGTGACATTGAGGTTAAAGCTTATGTCAGCATACACATATTCAGGATGGTTAGCTGTTATAAGCAATGTCCCTAAATTCCAAATGATTTTATTTGTTGCTGAATCAAAATATGGAACGTTAGTAGTTGTATAACCGTTATAGGTGTGATATAGAATAGTCCCTCCAGTGTTGAAAATTACAGTTTCCGGAATAGGAATTGCTATTATAGTGTTGTTTGTAGCTTCGGCACCTTCATTAGTGATGTTGAGAGAATAATTTATTGTTTGACCAGGCAATGCATTTAGCACAGGTGGGTTTGGAACATTATTAATTGAAGTTACGCTTATTAATCCTTTAGGATCTGGTACATATGAATCTACTGACATAGCAAAACCGAAAATTGAAAACTTGTCCAAACTGGAGCCGTATTTAAAGTTCGTTGATGTTTGACCATTAGCAATATTTACATTTCCGGTATTTGGAATAGTGAACATGCTTAAATCGATACCGGTATTATTTACTAAATTTGGGTTTCTTGTATTTCCGCCAGTTTGAATGGACGAGTTGTAAAAATTTGTGGTAGTATTTCCTGAATGGGACAAGTCAATATAAGTAGTGGTATTTAGTTGTTGTACTTTTAGATAATCTCCAGTTTTGTTTTTGTCACCTTCACTTGCCATAACCCCTAGTTTCATATTTACTTGCCCAGCATTTACAGCTATAAAACCTGAAATAGGGATGTCGCCTACAAATGAACCATTCTCATTGGCATAGCCATCGAAAAGAGTAACAGCACGACTGTTCATTAAGGGATTTTCATAAATTACAACAATTCCCCATCCTCCAGAATAACCAGGGGTTGGGCCTGTTCCTTCTTTTATGGCAATGTCAGCAACTGCGTATGTTCCAAGTCCATTTGTTTTTACGTAATCAGTAATTTCTTTATAACCAACGTATATTCCATCATCGCCAGATCCCGGGTACCAGATGTCGGCTGCATTTGCCGTAATTGTTGTATAGGACGATGCTAACGGTCCTTTTAAAGAAACTACTTTTTTATCGTAATCTTTAGTTACAGTTGAATAGGTAGGAATAGTGCCTGAAACATTAACTGAAGCAGAAGAATTAGTAGAGTAATCGGTAGCGCTGGCAGTTGCTGTTAGTCTTTTTAAGTTGTAGATAGTTAAACTTACTGTACCGTCAGTTATAATAGTTGGTGTTGTGAGTGTGGCAGTAGCTATAGATCCAGACACACTATTCGTTACGGCGATATTTGTTGCAGTCCCTCCATTTATAGAAAGAGTAACTCTATCTGCTCCAGTGCTATTTGTATAGGAGAAAACATAGGTATTTCCGCTTTTTGTAAAAGTATACACGGGGTATCGATTGTTACCAGTTCCACTTTTAGTAACATTTAAACTGTAATTAGTGTTGGTAATACTTTGACTGTTTGTAACGGTTGAAGTAGTATTAATTGATTGTGTACCGTTTTGAACTTGTTTTGAAACTGTAAAAGTATCAGCATCATCAGATTTTCCAGTCCAATATAAACCTGCAAAAAGAATTGTTGAGCAAATAGGATTAGCGCCATTCTCAGATGAAAGTTGTAAATTAGCTGAAGATGAATTCCATGTGTTTGAATCACTATCCACATCCACATAAATCATTTCCCCGTCGTTGTCAATGTTGTCAGCATATGTTTTAAGGGTTAAGTTGGTATTTCCCAACATTGTAAAATCACCCTTAATGTTGTAAATTGCTTTTGAAGGGGAGGCAGCAGCTGTTCTTTGAGTAAAAGCCTTCCTAACTTGTGCCTCGAGTTGAATAGGCGCAACAAAGAATAGTATTAAAACTACTAAATATATTAAATTATGGTCTGTTTTTTTAAAGTAGATTTTAGTCATAAATTAATTTTTTATAAATTAATTTTAGGGTATTTTTTATCTAAATGGATTTAGATTAAAAATGGTTTTTATGTTTGATATGTAAATTTATGTGTTTTACTTTATTTGATAGATTAAACACGTAAAAAATCGATTAAGTGCAGTTTGTATGTTATTTTATAAGTTAATTTCTATAAAATAAAAAAAATATTTTATCCTGTCCTATCGTAAATAAATTTAAAATGTATTTGCAAAAACATAGTTTGATGGAATAGTACTGGTTATTTAGTTTTGAATTTTATTAAGCGTTTTTGTAAACTAATTTTTTTAGCCAAATGGTATTTGTAAGTGGGATAAACTTTTTATTAGCCTACTTGTAGTCATATTCCATGCTACTACAGCTTTTATAAGGGGAAGAAATAGTGATGGAATGATTGTATCGATTATAGATTGTCTAATAATGTGAAAAATAGAAATACTTTAAAGGGGTGTGAAGCTTTCATTTGTGAAGCACAGGCTTCTTTAGATGTTAGTGTCATTACAACAAAATAGTATTTAGAACTCTAAAATTGTTTAATAAATCTACCCAAGGGTGCTATTATTCAAAACATCAATTCGAGGCCTAATTTTTATTCTCAAAAAAAGCAATATAAAGTGACATTACAGTGACCTCGTCAGTTCAAGTGAATTTTTATAAAATGCGAACAGCTTTTTCTGAAAATTTGTATTGAGAACCATTTTTAATAAAACGTAATTGTTACTGTTTTTGCGCTGTAAAACAGAACAAAACTTCTCGATACGCTACGCACTCGAAGTGACGTGTATGGAGAACCATTTTTAATACTAATTTTCTAGTTTTCGATATAATTTTCTTCCTGAGACTTCGGGAGAAAATCACTCGAACTGACGAAAATTATCATCAAAAACTAATTACATCCAAAGTGTTAAATCTGTTTGTCTTAGAGTTGAATTACGTATTTGACTTTAATAAATGGGGATTATTATTTATAAAGAAAAGAATTTAAAATGAGTTCGTAAATCTATTATTAATGTAGTGGATTTCATATTCTTTCATATTCAGACTTTTGTCAAGAGGGGAGATTAAATCTTTAATAATACAATCTAAAGTCGAGTAGCTTACAAAGTGCGTAGTGTTTTTCGTATAATTCTTCTACAATTTCAACAACATTGTCTTGCTCTTCAAATAAGCTAAAAAAAGCTTTGTCCAGAGTGCTGCTGGTCAATTTATGAAATGCCGTTCCATAACCAGATATTGCACGTGCTCCAGTAATATCCAAAAAGTATTGTGCTTCTTCTGTGCTTAAGTCTAAAACTTTTGCATTTGCAAAATGCAGAATTTTCCCTGTCATTTTTCCTTCGAATAATTCAGCTATTTCTTCTAAGCTATAATAATAGTCATTAAGGCAAATATTATTTCCTTCACCGGGCATGACTAAGTAAATGATTTCATAATCAGTAAAATTATGGTCTTCATAAAGCAATGCATTTAAACTTTCTTCTAATCCTTCGATAGTGTCACATGTTTTGTAAATGCTTGTAATGCCTTGTTCAAAGGCTAATTGCTCTAAGTTTTTAACCACTTCGGTAGTGGAAGTGATTTCTACATCGGCAACTGCTTCGAGGCAGAAAATAAAGGTGTCAGAATCCATCAAATTTAGTCTATGTAGTTCTATAAAAACAAATCAATTTATTGCAATAAAATCTTCAAAGTGGTTTTGTTTCAAGGATCAGAAAACAAAGGCATTTGTCACAAAGAGGTTCACTTTTGCAAAGCTTAAGTTCCTAATTCCTTTTTGCAAAAATAATCAAGAATTAGATGCACTGTTAGCATTTAATATTAAATAACACGTTGGGTGCAATTATTCACAAAGTCAGTTCGAGGCCTAATTTTTAGTCCAAAAAAAAGCAATGTAGAGTGACCTCGTCAGTTCGATTGAATTTTTAGAAAATGCGAACAGCTTTTTCTGAAAATTTGTATCGAGAACCATTTTTAATAAAAACGTCAATGTTATTGTTTTTTGTGCTGTAAAACAGAACAAAACTTCTCGATACGCTACGCACTCGAAGTGACGTGCATCGAGAATCGTTTTTTAATACTAATTTCCTAGTTCTCGATATAATTTTCTGTCGAAAATCACTCGAACTGACGAAAATTAGTATTAAAAATTAATTAAACCAAACGGGTATTAAATAATTATTAACTCTTTCATAAATGCTAAATTTAGGTCCAGTTGTATCTGTTTACTATAAAAAATAGTACGTCATCACTTGTTTCATTTAAAAACAATTCTTGCTTAAGGTACAAGTGTAGCCATATAAGTTTACTTGGTTTTGTATATAGTTTACTTCGGAGGCGTCGCAGCATATTGAACTAAGAGTAGGATTTTGACCTATGGAGTAATTTGTAAAATAATTGTCGTTTTTTACGACTGAAGATTGGAGTTTCTTTGAATAGCAATCAAAACTTTCCAGGATATGACAATCACGAATATCTAAAGTCGTTATTTGATTAAAGGAACAATCTAAATTTTTTATAGAGTGAAATAAAACTCTAAAAGTAAGTAATTAAATATAAATATTATTTTTTTTGCAAAAGATGAAACTGTTAATCTATGAATGTCTTAAATTCTTCCTATAGCTTTTACGCATTGCAAAAAGGCAGGAGCAATTGAAAAAACATTAGTTTGAAGATTTTAGGAAGGCTTATATAACTTGGGTAAGGAGGAGATGCAAAAAAAACAGGAATATCTATCTCACACTCATCTGTAAATGTATTAGAAACCTATTATTTAGATCCGAAAATCTTATTCGCAGTTGAAAAAGGAGCATTAGAAATTAAGATATTTGGGACAGATTCCTCACTCTAATTCCTCACTCCTAAAAATTATTTTAGTTAATTTTACTAAGTTTCGCACAATAAAAAACCCTAACATATTGATGTTAGGGTTTTTACTTTGGTAGCGAGACCGAGATTTGAACTCGGGACCTCAGGGTTATGAATCCTGCGCTCTAACCGACTGAGCTATCTCGCCATTATTAGGGTTGAAAACCATCCCTGAATGCGGGTGCAAATATAAAAATAATATTGCACGTTGCAAGTGTTTTTTTAAGAAAAAAAAATATTTTTAAAAAACCTTTTTTTTCGGACTTATATTCTTATATTTCACAAAAAATAAATGTAGCTCATGGATCAAAAAGTACGTTACGAAATCGAGTTTCCTATAAATTCTTCGCCTCAATTATTATATCAATATATATCGACTCCATCCGGTTTATCAGAGTGGTTTGCCGATAACGTAAATTCTCGTGGAGAGTTTTTTACTTTCATTTGGGATGATTCCGAAGAAAAAGCAAGACTTGCATCTAAGAAGTCTGGTGAGAAAGTGAAATTCAAATGGGTAGACGAAAACAGCAAAGACACAGAATATTTTTTTGAATTGCATATTTTGGTAGATGAACTTACTAAAGATGTATCACTAATGGTTGTTGATTTTGCTTCCAAAGATGAGGTTGATGAAGCAACTCAGCTATGGGAAAATCAAATTTCAGATCTGAAACATCTAATTGGCTCAGTATAGTAAAATCCTTTTTTATAACTTATATTTGCCCTAAACAAAATTTAGGGCTTTTTTATGATTAATTTTAATGGAACTATAGTGTCTCAAGATGCTAATATATTGACTCAGAACCGCGCTTTTTTATACGGTGATGCCGTTTTCGAAACAGTTAAAATAATAAATAATAAAATTCTTTTTTTAGAAGATCATTATTTTAGATTAATGGCATCAATGCGGGTGGTTCGAATGGAAATTCCAATGAATTTTAACATGGAATATTTTGAAGAGCAAATACTATCAATAATCAAAATTAATCAATTAGAGCGCTCTTCTAGAGCTAGAATTACGGTTTATAGAAATGATGGTGGGTATTATTTACCGCTGAACAATACAATTTCTTTTTTGATTCATACAATTGCACTTGAAAACACTTCGTACTCAGTTGATCAAAACGAATATGAGGTAGATTTGTATAAAGACTTTTATGTTACTAAACAATTGCTGTCTTCTATAAAAACGACAAATAAAATCATAAACATAACGGGAAGCATTTATGCAAGTGAAAATGGATTAGACAATTGTATTTTGCTGAATGACAGTAAGAATGTTGTTGAGGCTTTGCAAGGAAATATTTTTATGGTGTTAGGTAATAAGTTGATTACTCCACCAATATCAGAAGGTTGTTTGAATGGGGTAATGCGCAAACAAATCTTAGGTTTGGCAAAAAAGATAGAAAATCTTGAGGTTGTTGAAGAAATAATTTCTCCATTTGATCTTCAAAAAGCGGATGAATTGTTTATTACAAATGTTATAAAAGGAATTCAACCTATAACCAAATATCGTAAAAAGGAGTTTAAAACTAAATTTGCGTATGAATTAATTGAAAAATTGAACGATTCGATAGCGGCTGTTTAATTTAAGTAAGGGTTTTCTGGAGCATTTGACCAAATAAGATATTCTCCTCCTAATTCATTTAGTTGTTCTTTCCAGAAATGGGCAGGTGACTTTCCTATGATTTTATTTTCATAATTATTCTCAGTAATAATCCAAGAATTGCATTCCATTTCTGTTTCCAGTTGGTCTTCTTCCCATCCTGTATATCCTAAGAAAAAGCGAATATTTTTTTTGCTTATTTTTCCGGAATTTATTAAGTCTTTTGTTGACTCAAAATCGCCCCCCCAGTAAATACCATTTGAAATCTCAATACTGTTAGGAATCAATTCTGGGATATCATGGATAAAATATAGATTGTCTTGTTCTACCGGACCTCCATTGTAGATTTTGAATCGAGCGTCAATATCTGGGATTAAGTCATGGATAGTATATTTCAAGGGTTTATTGATAATAAAACCAACAGAACCTTCCTTATTATGATCCGCTAATAATATTACTGATCGGCTAAATGATAAATCTCCAAATATAGAAGGCTCTGCTATAAGTAGATGTCCTTTTTTTAATTTTTCTGAAATCATAATGGCTACATTTTTTATTAAATTTAAGGATAAAATTTTAAAAAAACCAAAGAAAGTCGTTCAAATGCATAAAAAAACCTTCCATGTGGAAGGTTTTGTTTATATGGGAAACTCAAATTAGTTTACCGCTCCTTCTAATTCAGCACCAGCTTTAAATTTTACTACGTTTTTAGCTGCGATTTGAATAGTATTTCCTGTTTGAGGATTTCTTCCGTCTCTAGCAGCTCTAGCTGAAACAGACCAAGATCCGAAACCTACTAAAGATACTCTTCCACCTTTTTTCAAAGTACCGCCTACATTTCCTAAAAATGATTCTAAAGCTAATTTAGCTGCAGCTTTTGTAATTCCTGCATCAGCAGCGATAGCATCGATTAATTCTGATTTGTTCATAATAAATAGTTATTAATTGTTGGTTAAAAAAATTGTTAATACACAAATTTAGTAGGAAATCTGTTCCTTGCAAGTGTTTTGTGTTATTTTAGTTTGTTTTGTTAATAACTTATTTTTTTTGTTCGTAAAACAAGGCTTATTTCTTGTTAAAATTACATAAACTCCCGTTTTTACTGAGGTTAGTAGACTTTTGCATTTTCGGAAAAAGACATCCCATTTAATAATTCCGCAGTACTTATTCTCTTTTTTCCCGGAAACTGCAAACTAAGTATCTGGATAAATCCATTTTTTACAGGAATTTTCATCTCTTTCTTGTTACAAATCAAACTACCAATAGGATAATTGTGAAGTTCTGAGATGATTTTTGATTCGTATATTTTTACATTCCACTCTTCATTTTTGTCGCCAAAGAAACACCAAGCTGCTGGATAAGGACTTAGTCCTCGTATTAAATTATTGATTTCCAAAGCTGACTTTGTCCAATCTATTTTGCAGTTTTCTTTATTCAGTTTGTATGCCGTTTTTATATTTGCATTTTCAGTTTGAATAATAGTTGTTACATTTCCTTTTTCTATAAGTTTCAAAGTATCTATAACGGTTCTACTGCCCAAATCCATTAATCGATCGTGTAATTGTCCTGCATTTTCTGTTTCTTCGATTTCTATTTCTGAACTTAAAATCATAGCTCCCGTATCAATTTTATCATCAATAAAAAAAGTAGTCACGCCTGTTTTCGTTTCGCCGTTTATGATTGCCCAATTTATTGGTGCTGCTCCACGATAATTAGGAAGGAGGGAAGCATGAAGATTAAATGTTCCTAGTGAAGGCATTTCCCATACTACTTTTGGTAACATTCTGAAAGCAACTACAATTTGTAAATTGGCATTCAAAGATTTTAATTCTGTTAAAAAAGTCTCGTCTTTCAGGTTTACAGGCTGTAACAAAGTAAGATTATTGGCAAGTGCGTATTCTTTTACAGCCGAATATTTTAATTTTTGTCCACGACCGGCAGGTTTGTCTGCTGCTGTGATAACACCTACAACCTCATAGTTGTTTTTGACTATAGTGTCTAAAATCCCAACGGCAAATTCTGGGGTTCCCATAAAAACAATTCGTAATTTTTCCATTATTATCTTAAAGTATATTTATTGTTTGGTTTCACCAAAATAGTATTGTTTTCTAATAAATGTTGTAGCGCAAAGATAATATCATCGGGGCTATTTTTAGTACGATTTTGGATGTCTCTGGAATTTAAATCTTCTGACTGTAGCAAGGTAGTAATCTCTTTCGAAAGTAAAGCTAGGTCTACTTTTCTGTTTTTTTTAGTAATGCAATAGGAGCAAATTCCACAATCAACGTTTGTTTTTTCTCCAAAATAATCCAAAATCAATTTACTCTTGCAAACTTTCTTTTCATGAACATAAAAGAGAACTCCTTTAAGCTGCTCTTTTTTTAATTCATTTTGCTTTTCTAAATATTTAGAAACCCGACTAATGGTTCTTTCGTCTTCCCGAACTTCGTTGAAAATTAAAGTGGCATCATTATTTTTCGAATGATATTCAATAATATCTTTTTCTTTCAATTTATGTAAGACTGCCTGTATTTCATTTGTGGTATGATTTGACTTTTTAGCAATCAAATCGATGTTGAAAGCGGTTTGCATTTCATAGATTCCAGGATAGGTTCGTAATATCGCTAAAATTATTTCTTCGTCATTAGGATTCAAACTCATATAACGAATCACTTCTTTGGAAGGAATAAGAAATTGAAGTGTGATTTTTTCGGAAAATTCTTGAGATAAACTAATGATTCCTTGTCTATCCAGAAACTGCATAGCATTGTAGGTTTTTAGTGTTGGAAACTCGTATTTTAGACAAAAATGATGCAAATTGAAATTAAATTGTTCATTAATCCCTTCTCCGTATGCAATCTGAAAATAATTGCAAAGCTTGACATACATTAGATTCAAAAACTTTTTGTCAGGAAGGACATTTATAAACTGATTTTCAGTTTGTACAATGTCTGATGGACTGGTTAATAGTATGGCATAAGCTTTCTCACCATTTCTCCCTGCACGTCCAGCTTCTTGGTAATAATTTTCTAAATTTTCAGGAAGTTGAATGTGAATGACTGTCTTTACGTTGGCTTTGTCAATTCCCATCCCAAATGCATTAGTCGCAACGATAACTTGTGCTGTTTCATTCATCCACGACTGCATGTTTTTATCTTTTTCTTTGGACGTAAGTCCGCCATGATAATACGTTGCTTTAAATCCTAAAGATTGTAATTGCGAAGAAATATCCAAACAAGATTTCCTGTTTCTTACATAAATTATAGAAGGATGAGGATTTTTCTTTAGAATTTGTTCTATTCTAAAGAGTTTATCTTCGACTTCAAAAACCATGTAGGCTATATTTTCTCTGGCAAATGACTTCTCGAAAAATTTTGGATTATGCAATCCTAAGTCTGTAATGATATTTTCTTTAACTTTAGGTGTTGCTGTTGCCGTCAAAGCTAAGAAAGGGGTTTTAGGAAAGTGCTTTTTTAATTCAGATATTTTCAAATAAGCAGGTCTAAAGTCGTGTCCCCATTGTGAAACGCAATGTGCTTCGTCAATGGTAATAAGATTTATTGGAAGATTTTTTATTCTTTCAAGAATCCAATCGGACTGTAAACGTTCAGGTGATAAATAAAGAAATTTATAATTTCCGAACTGGCAATTGTCCAATAAGTCAATCATTTCATCTGATTTTATTCCGCCAGTCAATGCAATCGCCTTAATATTTCGCTTTTGCAAATTGGAGACTTGGTCTTTCATTAAAGCAACTAAAGGCGAAACTACTAGGCAAATTCCTTCTTTCATTATGGCTGGAACTTGAAAACAGATGGATTTTCCCCCCCCGGTAGGCATTAATGCAAAAGTATCTTCACCACTTAAAACCGAATTTATAATTTCGTTTTGTAGTGACCTGAATTTGTCATGTTTCCAATACTTTTGAAGAATTTTTAATGCTTCTGGCATAGATTTCGTTCCCAAAGCTTCGGGATTAGATTTTAATTTATACTTGATGAAAAAATCGAAAATCCCAATTTTTAATCCTTGAATTATTTAGAAATTTTATCTAAGATAAAAAGAATTCTGTTAGCAACACTATCTTTAGGTACTTCTATAAGTTCGTACCCATAATTTTGATACGTTGCGGCAAGATGCTTGTCGATGTTTTTTGCTTGCTCAAAGTTTTCATAACGCTCAGTGTCACTTGTGTAGATTTCTTCCCAAGGTGGAAGAATAAATATTTTTGTGTATTTGTATTCTTTACAGGCTGTGTCAAAAAAGGATGGGTAACTGTCACCTATATAATCCATATAGGCTACAACATCTGGGATACCACGATCTATAAATACAATTTTATGAGATTCTTCAAGTGCGTTTTGAAATTGCTTTTTTCGGCCTTCCAGAAGTAATTCACTAAACAATAAAGGATTTGTCAAGAATAATTGTTCAACACCTTGTTTTTGTGCTTCTGCTGTCACTTGTCTGGAAATTTCGGGATAACAGCAATATCCATTTGCCACTAATCCATCTATGATTGTACTTTTTCCAGTTCCGGGACCGCCAATAATAACTATGATTTCTTTCTGCACTTTTTACAAATAAGGCGCAAAATTACTCAAACTTATTGGAATTTTAAAAAATGATTGCCATAAAAATATAATTTGATAAAAATCATATTTCAAATATTCAGAATTCACATTTGAAACCGTATATTTGCTCTTATTTTTAAATTGAAAATGGATAACGATAAAGAAAAAGAGGCTACGGAATTTTACGAAAGATTAAAAGTAGAGTTGGATATGAGTAATACATGGCCAGCGGAGTACTTATTTAAGTTTATTGTGCCTACAGAAAATGATAATATAGAGCGTGTAGAGTCAGCTTTTGACTGCATGGGAGCGGTTATAAAAACAACAAAATCCAAAACGGGTAAATTCACAAGTATATCTGTTGATGTAACCATGAAGGATTCTCAAGAAATAGTAGATAAATACATAGAAGTTTCTACAATTAAAGGTATTGTTTCGCTCTAGATAATTTTAATAGTATAGAATCGAATGATGTAAATCTTTGAAATAATAATACTGGTTAAGAAAAAATATACATTCGAATATGAATTCAAAATATATAAAAGAAAACGCAAACGATACCGTTCATCATTTGGAATATAATGCGGAGCGATCCCATTTAATTATTCCGGAATATGGTCGTCATTTGCAAAAATTGATTGATCAGGCTACAAAAATTGAAGATGATGTGGAGCGCAATAAAGCCGCTAAATATATCATTCAGGTGATGGGGAGTTTGAATCCTCATTTACGAGATGTTCCTGATTTTCAACATAAATTGTGGGATCAGATTTTTATCATGTCTGATTTCAAATTAGTGGCTGATTCACCATACCCAATTCCATCTCGTGAAGTATTACAATTAAAACCAGATGTTTTAAAATACCCGCAAAATTTTCCAAAATACAGATATTATGGCAACAACATAAAATATATGATTGATGTTGCAAATAAATGGGAAGAAGGTGAAATGAAAAATGCATTGGTAAAAGTAATTGCCAATCACATGAAAAAATCCTACTTGAGTTGGAATAAAGATACCGTAAAGGATGATGTTATTTTTGAACATTTATATGAATTATCCGATGGTAAGCTGAATTTGCTTCAAAGTACCGAAGAACTTTTAAATACGAACGATTTATTACGAACGAATAAACGAGTTTCCAATAAAATAATGCCTGTTGGGCAACCAAAAATTCTAAGCAATAAGAATTTAAAAACAGGCAAACCCAAACCTTTCATAAAAAACAATAATCCAAAATAAAATAGGTAGTAAGTAGGTTAGATTTTGAGTTCTGTTTTTAATAAAGCAGACAAAACTTCATTGCCTTTTTAACTTAGAACCTCAGAACCTTAAATAAAGAATATGGGAATTTTCAAAATAGAAGGTGGCATTCGTCTAAAAGGAGAAATCATGCCACAAGGAGCTAAAAATGAAGCACTGCAAATTTTATGTGCAGTTCTTTTAACTCCTGAAAAAGTTACAATTAATAATATTCCTGATATTATTGATATCAATAAGCTAATTACCCTTTTAGGAAATTTAGGAGTTAAAATTCAAAAAAATGGATCTGGCTCTTATACTTTTCAAGCTGATGATGTAAATGTTCAATATTTAGAAACAGAAGCATTCAAACAAGAAGGTGGTTCTCTTCGGGGTTCTATTATGATTGTGGGACCATTATTGGCTCGTTTTGGCAGAGGATATATCCCAAAACCAGGAGGAGATAAAATAGGTCGAAGAAGATTAGATACGCATTTTGAAGGATTTATTAATCTGGGTGCAAAATTTCGTTACAATAGAGAAGATCATTTTTATGGGGTGGAAGCTCCAGATGGATTAATCGGAGCTGATATGTTGCTAGACGAAGCTTCTGTTACTGGAACTGCAAATATTGTTATGGCTGCTGTTTTGGCAAAAGGAAAAACTACAGTTTATAATGCTGCTTGTGAGCCTTATTTACAACAACTTTGTAAAATGTTGAATTCCATGGGCGCAAATATCACTGGTGTTGGGTCTAATTTATTAACTATAGAAGGAGTTCCAAGTTTAGGCGGTTGTGAACATAGAATTCTTCCTGATATGATCGAAATTGGTTCATGGATTGGATTAGCAGCCATGACAAGAAGTGAAATTACAATTAAAGATGTAAGTTGGGAAAACCTGGGGGTTATTCCAAATACTTTTAGAAAACTGGGTATCACATTGGAACGAAGAGGAGATGATATTTATATTCCTGCTCATGAAGATGGATATGAAGTGAAAACAGATATTGATGGTTCCATTCTTACAATTTCTGATGCTCCATGGCCAGGATTTACACCTGATTTATTGAGTATTGTTTTAGTCGTTGCCACACAAGCAAGGGGAGATGTATTGATTCATCAAAAAATGTTTGAAAGTCGCTTGTTTTTTGTAGATAAATTAATTGACATGGGAGCAAAAATTATGTTATGTGATCCGCACAGAGCGGTTGTTATGGGACATGATTTTAAATCGCAATTAAAAGCAACAACAATGTCGTCGCCGGATATTCGTGCTGGTATTTCATTATTGATTGCTGCACTTTCAGCTAAAGGGACAAGTACCATTCAAAATATAGAACAAATTGATAGAGGATATGAACGAATTGATGAACGATTAAGAGCGATTGGAGCTAATATCATTCGTGCATAAACTCAATTTTTTTTAAAAATAATCGTTTAAAAATTCCATCTTGAATATGTAAATTCAGATTTAAAAAAGGAGTTTTTAAACGATTTTTAATTTCATTATTACAATACAATGTCAAAAGAAGAGACTGCAATTAAGGCCACATATTTTAGTATAGTAGGAAATATTTGTTTGGCAATTATAAAAGGCTTGGCAGGGTTTTTTGGAAATTCCTATGCTTTAGTGGCAGATGCAATTGAATCTACAACTGATATTTTTTCCTCTCTGTTAGTATTGTTCGGAATCAAATATTCTAATAAACCTGCAGATGAAAACCATCCTTACGGACATGGTCGTGCTGAACCGTTAGTTACTTTTTTGGTTGTAGGTTTTTTAATTACTTCAGCAACAATTATTGCTTACGAGAGTCTTAATAATATAGGGACACCACATGAATTGCCAAAATCTTGGACGCTTTATATTCTTGGTGCTATAATTATTTGGAAAGAATATTCCTTTCGTGTAGTGATGAAACGCAGTAAAGAAACAAATAGCTCTTCATTGCGTGCAGATGCTTGGCACCATAGAAGTGATGCGATAACATCGGTAGCGGCATTTATAGGTATTTCTATTGCATTGATTTTAGGAAAAGGATATGAGTCCGCCGACGATTGGGCTGCACTTTTCGCTTCTGGTTTTATATTATACAACAGTTATCTTATTTTCAGACCCGCACTTGGAGAAATCATGGATGAGCATCTGAACGATGATTTAGTTGATGAAATTAGAAAGGTTTCCTTTCAAGTAGAGGGAATTATTGATACTGAAAAGTGTTTTATTCGCAAAGCAGGAATGCAATATCATGTAGATCTTCATGCTATAGTGGATGCGAATATTTCAGTAAAAGAAGGACATGATTTAGCTCATAAACTAAAAGATACTTTAAGGGAACAAATTCCTGAATTAGGACATGTGTTGATCCATGTGGAACCTGATAATTAATTTAAGATATAGCAAAGGCACAATTTTTTTGTGCCTTTCTTTTATAATATATCATTTCATTATTCTTTAAACTATAAAAAAGACTGAACTGCTAATTCATAACTTTTTAATCCAAAGCCTAATATAACTCCTTTTGCATTACCTGATATATAAGATTGATGACGGAAACTTTCACGGGAAAAAGTATTAGAAATATGTACCTCTATTACTGGGGTTGTAATCGCTTTTATAGCATCTCCGATTCCAATAGAAGTATGGGTGTAAGCTCCTGCATTTAGAATAATTCCATCATAAGAAAAACCAAATTCCTGAATTTTATCAATTAATTCTCCTTCGATATTACTTTGATAATAAGTAAATTCTATTGCGGGAAATTTTATTTGTAAAGAAGTGAAATACTCCTCGAAAGTGAGACTGCCGTACACTTCTGGCTCTCGTTTTCCAAGAAGATTAAGATTTGGACCGTTGATGATACTTATTTTCATAATTGTTATTTTGGTAAAAATAAAAAAACCGTTCCAATTTATGGAACGGTTTTAATAAATTTATTTTAATTCCTTAGAACTTAATACCTGCTGAAACTTGAACAACAGAATTTTTAACTTGGGCATCCTTTGAGGCATCTGTTAATCCTAAACCATAACGGCCTTGAATAAATATATGGTTAGTAATATTTAGACCTAAACCACCAACAACTGCAAAATCAAAAGTATTTGCTTCTTTAACGTCAAAATTATTTCTTTCGCTTAATAAAAATGAAGCTTGTGGACCTAACTCAATGCTTACAACTTTATTTAAATTGATTTTTGCTAAAACAGGGATTGATAAATAACCTAATTCATTTTTAAACTCTGTAGCTGCATATTTGTAAGTTGCACCCTGAGTAGAATATAGTAATTCCGGTTGTATAGAGAAACTATCAATCAGTTTAATTTCTGCAATTAAACCAGCATGATAACTTGTAATAGCTTCTTTGTTATAATTTCCACTATTTATTGTAATGTTAGTACCTGTTTGGTTCGCGTAATTTAAACCAGCTTTGATTCCAAACTTAACTAATTGAGCTTGCATATTACTTGAGATAGCAAGTAGTAAAATGGCAACTAAGATTGTCTTTTTCATAATATTGTTTTTAATTGTTATCCTTAATTTATGGGGTACAAGATAAAACTCTTAAAGTAAAGAAATATTACACTTTTATATTTATTACTTATAATATTTACTTTGTTTTAAATTCTGTGGATATTGTTTTTTTATTTTTATTTAGCTTTTTTCGTCACAATCCAATTGGTTTTGTTTTTAAATAATTGTAAATCAATATATTAAATATTATATTACGTTTTAACGGATTAATTTGGCGATAAATTAGTTTTTTAATTTAAAATCAGATGCTTATGTTCGTTTTTCTAACTTTGAGTCTGTAAATTTTAAATGATAAATCATCAAAAAAAAATATTTTATCAGTAGTGTCAATATTCACATTTGGATTTGTGAATGCTAAAGACAAAAAATAAGTGATAATGGTAGACAGAGAGCAGAAGGTAAATGGTTAATTAAAGCGAATACTGGTTCATGGGCTACCGAAAATATTTCATTCTCTTTACTAGCTGTTGATGGTGGAAACACTGCATGGTCAGTAGGTTTTGAAGGCGGATATTTTGTTGTAAAAGATTTAGAAATAAAAGCGGGTTTGTGCCACTCAGATGATGGAGATGGTTATAATCCTTTTAGGTATAAAATAGTGGGTGAGTATTACATCGTGATTCAGTTTCTTGTAGTGTTGATTTTACAGGTACTTCTGCAAAGGGAAGAAACGAAAATTGGATTGCTTTCAAGGTGGTTACGCTTTGTTTATTGGAGACAATAGTCCAATTGAACCTGCAATTCGTTATAATGCAACCCTTGACAAAAATAAAGAAGATAATGCTTTTCAAGGGTTAATTGGGTTTGTAATACACTTTTAATATTTTTAAAATTACAATATCTAAAACCTCATAGTTGGAGGTCTTTTTATGTCTAAAAATTGCTTTACTTTGGTTTATGAATTGGAATACCTATATAAAAAGTTATCAGTCTTATTTAAGAATCGAACGTGGCTTGTCAAAGAATACTATTGAAAATTATTCTTTTGATATTGAACGGTTGTGTCTTTTTCTTGAAAATAATGGGATTGTCATTTCTCCAATACATATTGACGACGAAACTATTCAGCAGTTTGTTTATGATGTTTCAAAACAAGTTAATCCGCGGTCACAAGCCAGAATCATTTCGGGACTTAAAAGTTTTTTTAGTTATTTAATATTTGAAGATTTTCGGGTAACTAATCCATTAGAATTAATTGAAACGCCTAAAACAGGACGTAAACTTCCGGATACTTTATCAGTTGCTGAAATTGATACTCTTATTTCGGCTATTGATTTAACGACTAATGAAGGAGAGCGTAATCGAGCCATGCTTGAAACGCTTTATGGTTGTGGATTGCGGGTTTCTGAATTGACGACCTTGAAAATTTCCGATTTGTTTTTTGAGGAAGGTTTTATTAAAATCACGGGAAAAGGGAATAAGCAACGGTTTGTGCCTATTGGGAATATAACTCAAAAATATATTCAAATTTATAAAGATACAATGCGAATCCATTTGAATATCAAAAAAGGATTTGAAGATACGTTGTTCTTAAATCGAAGAGGAAATCAATTGACACGAGCCATGATTTTTACGATTATTAAAGATTTAGCAACTAAAATAGGTTTAAATAAAAATATCAGCCCACATACCTTACGACATTCTTTTGCTACACATCTTCTGGAAAACGGAGCTGATTTGCGATCCATTCAATTAATGCTGGGACATGAATCGATAACTACAACAGAGATTTATGTTCATCTTGATCGAAAGTTTCTGACAGAAGTAATTAATACTTTTCATCCCAGAAGAAAATCAGATTTCTGATGGTAGCATTATAATAATATAAATAAAAAAAGCTTATCGATTTTTAAATCAATAAGCCTTTTAAAGTCTTTATTTTACAAAAATGCAAATGCTTTATTTCGCAATATTCACTGCTCTTGTCTCTCTGATTACAGTTACTTTAACTTGGCCAGGATAAGTCATTTCTGTTTGAATTTTTTGTGATATTTCAAAAGATAAATTAGCTGCATTTTCATCTGAAACTTTTTCGCTTTCTACAATTACACGAAGTTCTCTACCGGCTTGAATAGCATAAGCATTTTTTACACCGCTAAAACCGTAGGCAACTTCTTCTAAATCTTTTAAACGTTGGATATAAGAATCTAATACTTGTCTTCTAGCACCTGGTCTAGCACCTGAAATAGCATCACAAACCTGAATAATCGGAGATAATAACGATTTCATTTCTATCTCATCGTGATGCGCTCCAATGGCGTTACAAACCTCTTCTTTTTCACCATATTTTTCAGCCCATTGCATTCCTAATAATGCGTGAGGTAAATCACTTTCTGCATCTGGAACTTTACCAATATCGTGTAATAAACCTGCTCTTTTAGCTAGTTTTACGTTTAAGCCAAGTTCAGCTGCCATGATTCCACAAAGTTTAGAAACTTCTCGGGAGTGTTGCAGTAAATTTTGTCCATAAGAAGAACGGTATTTCATACGTCCCACAACTTTAATCAATTCAGGATGTAAACCGTGAATTCCTAAATCAATAACGGTACGTTTACCAACTTCTATAATTTCATCATCAATTTGTTTGGCTGTTTTAGCAACAACTTCTTCAATACGTGCTGGGTGAATTCTTCCGTCAGTTACCAATTTGTGTAATGCCAAACGTGCAATTTCTCTACGAACAGGATCAAAACATGAAAGAATAATAGCTTCTGGTGTATCGTCTACAATGATTTCAACTCCGGTTGCAGCTTCAAGGGCACGAATATTTCGGCCTTCACGACCAATGATTCTTCCTTTTACATCATCAGATTCAATATTGAAAACAGATACGCAGTTTTCTACCGCTTCTTCTGTCCCAACTCTTTGAATCGTGTTGATGATAATTTTCTTTGCTTCTTGTTGAGCAGTCAATTTAGCTTCCTCAATGGTATCTTGAATATGAGACATTGCTTTGCTTTTAGCTTCAGCTTTTAATCCTTCTACTAATTGATTTTTGGCTTCCTCAGCTGATAAACCTGAGATTACTTCCAATTGTTGCAATTGGCTTTTGTGTAATTTATCTACTTCAGATTGTCTTTTATCTAAGACTTCTATTTTAGTGTTATATTCTAAAGTTTTTGCTTCAAAATCATCATTAACTTTTTTCGCTTTAGATAATTCATTAGAAATTTGAGATTCTTTATCACGAACTCTTTTTTCTATTTCTGCTACTTTTTTGTCACGAGAAAGAATTACTTGCTCATGCTCTGATTTCAATTCGATAAATTTTTCTTTAGCTTGAAGAATTTTATCTTTTTTTATGTTTTCAGCTTCAAGATTAGCATCTTTTAGAATCGATGCTGCTTCTTTTTTTGCGTTTTTAATTAAGTTAGAAATATTGCTTTTTTCTATTATTTTGGCTATCCCAAAACCTCCTGCAATACCTATAAAACCAGTAATAATGATCGTTAATATGTTGTCCATGTTTGTTAAAATTTATATATAAAAAAGCCTACATTAGGTTGCTTGAATAAACTCGGAAAGACAAGTTTTGAGCTAACTCACTGTTCAAGTTTCCTCGCCGAAGCGTGGCATGCTTTAGTAGTGATGATTTGCTCATTCTAAATTGTTAGTGTTGAGTTTACCAAATATGAACTAATGTAGGCAGTATCTTAGTCTATGTAAAGAACGTTTAATTATCGAGATATTGATCTAAAACCGCATTGATTTTTTTTAATCTTTCGATGGTTGCTTCTCCATCAATCGCATTATCAATTTGTTTTTGTTCTACTTGAGAAGCAAATTGTAAAGCACACATGGCTAATACATCTTGCTTGTCGCGAACAGCGTAATTTTCTTCAAATTGCTTTATCATCACATCAATTTTTTTTGAGGCGCTTCTAAGTCCTTCTTCCTGAGACAATTCTACCGTTAAAGGGTAAACTCTGTCTGCGATTGATATTTTAATTTTAAGCTTATCGTCCATATGTATTATTAATCTGATAGTTGTGCTATACAGTAATCAATTTCGCGAATTAATGAATTTATTTTAAGCTTTGTATCTCTTTTATTATCGTCACTGCCTAATAATGTATTAGCAATTTTAAGTGTTTCATATTGCGTTTTTAGCGCTTCAATCTCTTCATGTTGAGATTGTATGGTTGTTGCAGATTTCGTTAATTCTATTTTTAAATCTTGATTGATTTTCTCCAAACCTTTCAGTTTGCTGAAAAGTTTTTCAACCTTATTTTCAAGAGTATCAATTATTTCTGCAATTACACTCATTATTAATTCTAATTCATTACTTAATCTTACAAAGTTAGTATTCCTTTTTATTATTACAATATTTTATTGATTTTTTTACATTAAAAAAATCAATTATATGTAATTCAATATGTTGTGATTTGATTTCTTTTATGAATTTTTTATTAATTACTTTTTTTATCTTAGCAAAAATCAAACTCATGAAAATTTTTATATTCCTTATACTTTTTTGTACTCCTCTTTTTGCTCAGGTCGAATATCCCAAAGATTATTTCAACTCTCCACTTGATATCCCAATGCAACTTTCAGGAAATTTTGGAGAATTAAGACCCAATCATTTTCATGCTGGCTTTGATTTAAAAACATTGCAGAAAGAAGGATTAAAAGTTTATGCTGTTGCTGACGGGTATATATCAAGAATAAAAATTTCTACTTTTGGTAACGGAAAGGCTATTTACATAACGCATCCAAACGGATATACTTCCGTATACGGGCATTTACAAATTGCAAATGGACTTATTGAAGAGTATATTAAAAAAGCTCATTACAGCTTAAAATCTTTTGAAATAGAGTTGTTTCCTAAATCAGATGAATTGATTGTCAAAAAAGGACAAATAATTGCTTTTTCAGGAAATACGGGTGGTTCTGAGGGACCGCATTTGCATTTTGAAATTAGAGATACAAAAACGGAGAAAATTATTAATCCTATGTTTTTCGGATTTGATAAAAAGATTAAGGATTCTAAAAAGCCTACCATTGCAGGTGTTTATGTTTATCCATTAGAAACTAAAACTTCAGTAAATCATTCTAAGCGTCCGTTGTTACTTAATTTATCTTTACAAAAAGATGGAACTTATCTATCTGAAAAGGTAGTTGCCAATGGAAAAATTGGATTTGGTATTAACACTTTTGATTACGATGATGTTTCCTTCAATAAAAATGGAGTTTTCAAAGTACAATCTTTTTCTAATGGAAAACCAACTTTTGGGTATCAGTTTGATACGTATTCTTTTGATGAAATGCGCTACGTAAACGCACTTATCGATTATTCAAAATATAAGAAAACGCAACAAAGAGTTCAGAAGTTATTTATGAAAAATAAATATGGACTAAGCATTATTCAATCGGATGAAAATAACGGAATTCTTGCTGTAGCTCCAAATTTATCCTCAGTTTATCGTATTGAAGTTTCTGATTTTTATGGAAATAAAAGCACGGTTTCTATTCCAATACAATATGATTTATTATCCACAATCATTGACAAAGAACCTGTTGTTTCTAACTATTTCGTAAAGGCAAACAAAGACAGTAATTTTGCCAAAGATAATATGTCTGTTTTTTTTCCTGCAGGAACTTTTTATGAAGATTTTAATATGAATTTTGACGTAAAAAATGACACGCTATTCTTGCATGACGATACTGTTCCAGCACATACTAATTTTACAATTTCGATTGAAGACAATAAATATACAGAATCGCAAAGAGAAAAAATATTTATAGGTTTAATCGAAGGTCAAAAAGTAACTTACAACTCAACCTATAAGAAAGATAATGTTGTTAATACAAAAGTGAAAACTTTAGGGAAATATGCTTTGGTTATGGATACGATTGCGCCTAAAATTGTTATAGCGAAACCCATTGAAGGAAAATGGTTGAGTGACCAAAAGACGATTCAACTTACGGTAAATGATAGTTTATCAGGTATAAAATCATATAATGGATATTTAAATGGGAACTGGATTCTATTCGAATATGACAATAAAACTAAAAAAATAATTCACAATTTCAATGATGGAATTGTAGCCGAAGGTGCCAACGATTTAAAAGTGGTCGTGATTGATAATGTAGGAAATTCGAGTATCTTTGAAACTCATTTTTTTAGAAGCCAAAAAAAATAAAAACCAAACCATTTGAGTACTAATAAATTATTACTTGTTTTCTTTTGCTTCTGTATTGGACTTGCTACATCAGCCCAATCAGCGAGAATCAAAGGAATTATTCTTGATAAAAACAACCAACCTGTAGATAACGTAAATATTTTTTGTCTTGGTAAAACAACTCAATCTAATACAAATGGTTTTTTTGATTTGGTTGTTCCTGCTAATCAAAAATTAGTTGTTGTTTTTACGCATGTTTCTTTAAAGAAGACAACCGTTTCAATTGTTTTAAAATCAAATGAAGATTATGAATTCAATTTGATAATGAATGACCACGAGGAACAGATGGGTGAAGTTATCGTTATTGCAAAAAACAAAAAGAGAGTACAGGGAATTACTACAATTGAACCTGAAGTGATTCGAAAAATTCCTGGGGCCAATGCAGGTATTGAAAATATTTTGAAAACTTTACCGGGAGTAAATTCCAATAATGAGCTAAGCACCCAATACGCTGTTCGTGGTGGGAATTATGATGAGAATTTAGTTTATGTCAATGAAATCGAAGTATATCGTCCATTTCTAATTCGTTCGGGGCAGCAAGAAGGATTGAGTTTTACGAATACTGATTTAGTTCAAAATATTGATTTTTCTGCTGGAGGTTTTCAGGTGAAATTCGGAGATAAATTATCTTCGATTTTGGATATTACCTATAGAAAACCAGTAAAATTTGGCGCTAATCTTGAAGCGAGTTTTCTTGGCGGAAGCCTGTCTGTAGATGCCGTTTCCAAGAATAAAAAATGGTCTGCGGTAACGGGCGTGCGGTATCGTAACAATAGTCTTTTGGTGAAAAGCCAAGAAACACAAACGAATTTCACACCAACATTTGCTGATATTCAAACGAATGTTAATTACCAAGCATCGGCCAAATGGCAATGGAGTTTTTTGGGAAATATTTCTCAAAATAAATACCAGTATCAGCCCTTGACACGCCAGACAAATTTTGGAACTATTGATAATCCTATGGCACTTTCTATTTATTATGAAGGTCAGGAAAAAGATAAATACGATACTTGTTTTGGAGCTGTAAAAACAACCTTTAAAGCTTCGGACAATTTTACATTAAAATTTATAGGTTCAGTATTTCATACTTTAGAACAAGAGCATTTTGATATTTTTGCACAATATCGCTTGGGCGAAGTAGATGCTAATATTGGTTCAGATACGTATGGTGATGTTTCTTTTACAAAAGGAATTGGTTCGCAATTGAATCATGCACGCAACGATCTGGATGCACTAATTGTAAATATGGAAGTAAAAGGATTTCACGATTGGAAAGAAAACCAATTTGAGTGGGGCGTAAAATATACTAAAGAATCCATTCGTGATAAAATAGTGGAGTGGGAAGTAATTGATTCGGCAGGATTTTCTATAAATCCACCGATTGTTATTTTACCTAAAAATGATCAGCCGTATGCTTCATACACAGGACCTTTAATGCCTTATCAAAACGTGAGAGCCACAAATTTTAATACCATTAATCGTTTTTCAGGTTATGCACAATGGAGTAGAAAAGGGAATTTAGGTTCAAGTGAAGTTTGGTATAATGTGGGAGCGCGAATGCATAACTGGGAAGTTTTAGGAGATAACATAATGGGTAAATCCCAAGTAACATTTAGTCCAAGAGCACAGTTTGCCATAAAACCGGATTGGGAAAAGGATATGGTTTTTAGGATTTCGGGAGGTTTATACCACCAACCGCCATTTTATAGGGAGCTTAGAGATGCTGATGGAGTGGTGCAGCCAAATGTTAAGGCGCAACAATCTATTCATTTAGTTTTGAGTAATGATTACAGTTTCAAGATGTGGAATCGTCCTTTTAAATTGGTTTCAGAATTGTATTATAAATCATTGACGGATGTAAATACGTATACAATAGATAATGTCCGCATACGTTACGCAGCTAATAATAATGCTAAAGGATATGCGCAGGGACTAGATGTTCGGTTGAATGGTGAATTTGTTCCCGGAACGGAATCGTGGTTTAGTTTTGGCTATTTGAAGACGGAAGAAAACAGCAATAACAAAGGATATATAGCAAGACCTACGGATCAAAGATTGAAATTTGGGCTTTTGTTTCAAGATTTCATGCCTAATATTCCAAGTGTAAAAATATACCTGAATTTAGTTTATAATACAGGTTTACCGGGAGGTTCGCCTTCGTATGCAGATCCTTATTTGTATCAAAATAGATTAAGGGATTATCGTCGGGCAGATGTTGGTTTTTCTAAAGTAATTATGGATAATAGTACAGGAAATAGCAATCGTGGTTGGTTCAAAAGCTTCAAGGAGCTGGCTATAGGACTAGAAATTTTTAATCTTTTTGACAATCAAAATGCGATTACCAATACTTGGGTTCGGGACGTGTATTCAAAAAATCAATATGCTATTCCTAATTACATGACCACGAGGGTTTTTAATATAAAATTGAGTGCAAAGTTATAATATATAAGAATTAGAAGTATTTTTTATTAAAGGTTTAAATCATTTCTAATTCATAAATCATTTGCAGAATGCAGCAGCATTTTTAAAAATGACTACATTTGAATTTATTTTTTAATAAGACATCATCATGAAAAAATTACATATAGCATTATTAGGACTTTCAGTTCTACTTTTAACCAGCTGCAAAGAGGAAGCAGAAAAACCAAAAGTAATTTATGGTGGTGCAAATAAAGGTAAAGAAATTGCAAAATTAGATTCAACTGATATAGAAATCGCTGATTTACCTATTCATATGGAAGGGACTGATTATCTGATTCATCCAGTAGGTGATTTAAGCATTCGAGAAAGAGGAATAAAAACCAGATACGGATCTTCTAGTGTGAATGATTTGAGTTTTACTATATCTAATTATGGAGAAAATGAAATTACTGGTTTTTTACAAAACATAAAGTTTCAAAAAATTGGTTCAGATTCTATAAAAGCTTTGACAAATGAGCCTGTTTTGATTCAGACAGCGACATATTTAAAATCAGTTTCTGATAAAACCAAAAATCAAATCATGGTCTACACCATGGTTGATATGGATACGAATAAAGATGGAAAATTAGATACGAGTGATATTAAGGCTTTGTATCTTAGTGAAATTAGCGGGGATAAATTGACTAAATTATCGGATAGTTATCAGGAATTGATCGATTGGAATTTAATAGAATCGACGAATCGTTTGTATTTTAGAACCGTTGAGGATACTAATAAAAACGGGCAATTTGATAAAATGGATGTAGTGCATTACAACTACGTTGATTTGTCAAATAAGCAATGGAAAATAATTAGTTACAAACCGGTTTAAAACTAAATTAAAATATCACTTTCTAAATCAGATTTTTCAATTGTAAAATCGAATCCTAATTGTTTTACCAGTTGAATAACGAGATTCTTGTACCAGTTTTCGGATTTTGGGTGAATGTATATCTTTTCGATTAGTTCATTGATGTCTACATTGATTTTAAGTCCATCATTTATTTTAATGGTATTGTCAACAACATCAGAAATGATACGTACTTCACGCTCGTATTGAAAACTCTTTCTTTTGAATAAAAAAGGAAAGAACATATCATCAAACGGGATGTACTCTTTTTTATAATCGATATAATTTACTTCCCCGATGTATTGATTGAAATTAACTTCAGGATGAAGTGCATTTTGTAATCTCCCAATCGTGGATTGAATCGCCAATCCTTCGCTGTTTTGCGTGAAAATTTGCCACATCGCAAAGGATTCGTATTCGTTGATATGCCAACTGCTAATGGCTACTTTTTCTCGATGTATTTTGTAAAAATTGAGGAATTCAGGATTGTCAATCGATAGTTTTTTTATTTCTTCAAATGTGGGTTCGCTAAAAGTACCTTCATATTGATCCTCAAATTTATCAGACCGTGACATAAATAGCTTTTGAGACATTAACAAGTCAAGAAACTTAGATAAATCAAGGTATTTCCAAACAATAGTATTAGGATCTTCCGGAAGTTTTATGTTGGCGTTATTAAGATACATTTTTTAGTTTTTTACACAGTAAACATAAAAGTACCATTATTTAACAACTATTCGAACGATTGCATGGTTACTAATTTGTTATAAGTTCCATTCAATGCAATTAGTTCATCATGTTTGCCTTGCTCTACAATTTTTCCTTTTTGCATCACTACAATTAAATCTGCTTTTTGAATGGTAGAAAGACGATGTGCAATAACAATGGAAGTTCGGTTTTGCATCATATTTTCCAGAGCCACTTGTACAAATTTCTCGCTTTCTGTATCTAATGCTGAAGTCGCTTCATCCAGAATCATAATGGGAGGGTTTTTCAAAACGGCTCTTGCAATTGATAAACGTTGTTTTTGTCCGCCTGAAAGTTTGTTCCCGCTGTCGCCAATGTTAGTGTTGATTCCTAACGGCAACTCTTTTACAAATTCATATGCATTCGCAATCTTAAGTGCCTCAATGATTTCATTGTCTGTTGCACCATGTTTGCCAAGTGAAATATTCGCTTTTATGGTATCGTTAAATAAAATACTGTCTTGTGTAACTAATCCCATTAAGTCACGTAGTGAATGGATATTCATGTCTTTAATATCTACTCCGTCAATAGAAATTGCTCCTTCATTTACATCGTAAAAACGAGTTAATAAATTAGCAATGGTACTTTTTCCACTTCCTGATTGACCAACTAATGCTACTGTTTGTCCTTTTTTTACTTCCAATGAAAAATGCTTTAAAACATTTTCGTCTTCGTACTTAAAGTTAATGTCTTTAATAACGATATTAGAATCAAACGAATCTTTTTTGATAGCGTTTACTTTGCTTTTAATGGTGTTTTCCTGATCTAGAATATGCAATACGCGTTCTGCGGCAGCATTTCCTCTTTTTACGGCATAGGATGCTTTCGATATTGATTTTGCAGGTGTTAGAATGTTATACGCTAATCCCATGTAAGCAATGAATGATGCTCCGTTCAAAGTTTTTTCAATCAAAACCATGTGTCCGCCATACCAAAGTAAAATAGCAATTACCATAATTCCCATAAATTCACTGGCAGGTGAAGCTAGGTTTTGGCGATTGCCAATACTATTGGATAACGTAAAAAAACGTTGGGTAGATTCTTGGAAAATGCGATTGAAATAACGCTCGGAATTGTATCCTTTTACCACTTTCAATCCGCCTAAAGTTTCTTCAATGGTAGATAAAAAGATGCCTTGTTCTTGTTGTGCTTTAGTTGATTTTTTTTTCAATTGCTTTCCTATCAATGAAATCACATAGCCCGAAACCGGAATGAAAATAAATACAAAAAGTGTCAGTTTCATGCTTATGGTGAACATGGTGGTGATGGTGAAAATAATAGTAAGCGGTTCTTTTACAATAAGTTCCAGAATAGAAAGGAAAGAAGTTTGTACCTCATTTACATCCGCTGATATTCGTGCAATTACGTCTCCCTTTCTTTTCTCTGAAAAAAAAGCTAACGGTAAATCAATCGTCTTTTTATACATTGCATTTCGCATGTCTCTCAAGACACCATTTCTTAAAAAGGTAATGAAAAACATAGCCATATAATCACTAATGTTTTTTAGCAAGAAGATTACAATAATCACAGCAACCATAATCGATAGGGTGTGAGCCACGCCAAAAGTATCCGTAGTATTGGTAATATAATAACTTAGATAATCTTCGCCATATTTTTTAAGTTCCCAAATCCCTTTGTAAGTTGGAAGAACCGTATTTCTTTTGGTTTGATCAAATAAAACCTGCATCATAGGGATTAATGATACAAAAGAAAGAGTACTGAAAAGAGCATATAAAATATTAAAAAATATATTTAGATAGGCATACTTTTTATACGGAATTATAAAAGGAAATATTTTTTTGAAATTGATCATTTAAGTTGTTTTTTACCATTAAGACCCGACAGGATTTTTAAAGCCTGTCGGGTCTGTCAGAAAAATTTATTAGTATACAATTAATTCAATTGCATGGCAGCGATAATGTTTTTTATTTTTTCATTTAAAACAGCTTCCACTTTAGAGAAATTTTCAACAGCATCCAATGCTGTATTTACACTGATGTAGAATTTTATTTTAGGTTCCGTTCCGCTTGGTCTGGCGCAAATTTTAGAGCCGTCTTCCGTATAATAAATCAAAACATCTGCTTTTGGCATATCTATGATTTCTTCTTCTCCAGTTAGTAAGTTTTTGGCAACAGATGATTTGTAATCTTCTAACATGATTACTCTTTGTCCGTTGATTTCTTTCACAGGATTTTCACGAAGTGAAACCATCATCTGATTGATTTCGGCTAATCCTTCCATTCCTTTTTTAGTGATAGAAATCAAATGTTCCTTGTAAAAACCATGTGCTACATAAAGTTGTAATAATTCTTTATATACAGTGCTTCCTTTGGCTTTGGCTTGAGCTGCAACTTCGCAAATTAATAAAGTTGCTGCAACGGCGTCTTTATCACGAACCGCATCGCCCACCATATATCCAAAACTTTCTTCACCACCACCGATGAATTGTAGCTCAGGAAAATCCTTAATCATTTTGGCAATCCATTTAAAACCAGTCAAGCCCACTTTAAATTGTACACCATAAGCTGATGCCAATTCCATAATCATAGGTGTTGAAACTATCGTAGAACCCACGAATTGTTCACCATTTATTTTTCCTGCTTTTTTCCATTCTTCCAATAAAAAAGCGGTCATCAATATCATGGTTTGGTTTCCATTCAACAAAGTCATTTGTCCTTCGTTATTTCGAACCGCAACACCTAATCGGTCACAATCTGGATCGGTACCAATTACAATATCAGAATTTGTTTTATCTGCCAATGCCAATGCCATCGCCAGAGCTTCCGGTTCTTCCGGATTAGGCGATTTTACGGTTGGGAAATTACCGTTTGGAACTCTTTGTTCTTCAACGATATGTACATTAGGATAACCGGCTTGTGCAAAAGTATCAGGAACAAGTGTAATTGATGTACCGTGCAAAGAAGTGAAAACAATATTCAAGTTTTCTTTGGCTTCGGTTGAAGTACCAAAACTAGCATTTTCGATAGTCGATTTAATAAAAGCTTCGTCAACTTCTTTGTCTATATATTCTATCAAATCTTCATTTGCAGTAAACTTGATTTGATTGTAATTTAAATTCTCGATAACATTAATGATTCCTTCATCTTCTGGAGGAACAATTTGTCCGCCATCTTCCCAGTACACTTTATAACCATTATATTCTGGTGGATTGTGAGAAGCTGTAAGGACAATTCCGCATTGACAACCTAAATATTTAAGGGCAAATGACAATTCTGGTGTTGGTCTCAAACTAGAAAACAAATAAACATGAATACTATTAGCAGAGAAAACATCTGCAACCACTTTGGCTAAAGTGTCACTATTATGACGACAATCATATGCAATAACTGCTTTTATGGGTTGATTAGGAAAAGATGTATGTAAATAATCAGAAAGACCTTGAGTGCTTTTCCCAAGAGTGTATTTATTGATGCGATTGTTTCCTACACCCATTACGCCACGCATTCCGCCAGTTCCAAATTCAAGATTTTTATAAAAACTTTCTTCGAGTTCTTTAGGTGAAGTAGTCATTAATTCTTTGATTGCTTCCTGTGTTGCTGTGTCAAATGTTGGAGTAAGCCATTCATTTACTGCATCCAAAATGTTTTGTTTGATATCCATTTTTGTATGTTTTTTAGTTCTAAATTCGTAGTTTAAAATTTCAATATAATTGCTTCGGTAAATTAATTCAATTTCTTTCAGGAGTAATTTACTTCGTCTGTTTGCTATGCTCGTGACCTGCTATTCGCTTTGTCGTTTTGTTTTTATCAGGTCTAGTTTGTTTCTGACAAGAAATAGTTCACGTAAATTCCGGTAATTTTCCCGATATGCAATTTGCAAAATCAATCAATACAATTTACATTAAATTTCTTTTTTTTATAAATTTGAATGAAAATTATAAAAAATTAACCTCAGACGAAACTTTATAACGCTCGTCATTGTTTTTTGTTCGCAAAATTATTTCGCCAAGAAATCCAGCCAAAAATAATTGAGTTCCCAGTACCATTGTTGTTAAAGCAATATAGAACCAAGGATTACTGGTTACTAAATTATAGGTCATACCATTGTACATATGATACAGTTTTGAAACACCAATATAACCTGCCAATAAAAAACCAATAATAAACATTGCTGAGCCCATAGCACCGAATAAGTGCATGGGTCTTTTTCCAAAACGGGAAAGAAACCAAATGGTAATTAAATCTAAGAAACCATTGATGAAACGTTCCATTCCAAATTTAGTTTCACCATATTTTCTGGCTTGATGTTGTACTACTTTTTCGCCAATTTTGCCAAAACCGGCATTTTTTGCCAAAACCGGAATGTATCGGTGCATTTCTCCTGAAACTTCAATGTTTTTCACCACAACATTTTTGTAGGCTTTCAATCCGCAATTAAAATCATTCAATTCAACTCCCGAAGTTTTTCTGGCAGCCCAATTGAATAATTTAGAAGGTAAGTTTTTGGCAACTACGGAGTCGTAACGTTTCTTTTTCCACCCAGAAACTAAATCATATTTGCCATTGACAATCATGTCATATAATCCAGGGATTTCTTCAGGGCTGTCTTGTAAATCAGCATCCATAGTGATAATAACATCGCCTTGCGCTTTTGCAAAACCAGCATGTAAGGCTTGTGATTTTCCAAAATTTTTCATGAAACGAACACCTTTTACATGAGGGTTTTCCTGAGCAAATTCTTCAATAATAGCCCAAGAATCATCTGTACTTCCGTCATCCAGAAAAATGATTTCATACGTGTAATTATGCTCTCGCATCACTTTAATGATCCAAGTGTACAATTCTTTAAGTGATTCCTCTTCGTTAAGAAGCGGTATGAGTATAGATAATTTCATTCCTGTTTATTCTTGTGATGTAGATTTACTTTTGAAAAATGCAGCCATAATCAATCCCAATATAGCGCAAAAAAAGAGGTTGAAAATTGTCCCTTTTAATTGTTCAATGATGGAATAAGGATCTGTTTCTTTTAGTTTTGAAATGGTTTCGTTTAACGAAGATGCAGCTACTCCAAATTTTTCAGAAGTGCTAATCAAATATTTTATGGTTAGATCTAGTAAGGCAGTTTTTACTGATGGATCTATGAAATTGAATAAAATGATTTTAAAAATAAGAGAAATAAGCACACCAATAGCAGCCGTAATAAAATAGGTGGTAAAAGCTTCTTTAAAAGGGAATATGCCGTTTAATTCTTTTTTTGTTTTAGAAAGAGATAGAATTGGAACAATGATAAAAACAGAAAAGCTTAAAAGTGTAGTCCACCATGCGATGAATAATTCAATGTCTATTGCATACATTAAAGCGGTAATTAATGATAATACCACTCCTGTAATTATCCCAAATGTAATTCCGTTTTTTTTTATAATTTCATTAACCATTATTAGTTGTTGTTTATTAATCCACAAATATAGTAATTCCCAATATATTCGAAGATAAAAATCACTTTTTACGATTATATAAAAAAAGTCAAACAAAGATTTGATTATTGGAAAAAAATTGTAAATTTGCAAACTCAAAATAATATTGTAAAACAAAAAGTTATAATGAGTTTATACCTTTTCTGTTAGAAGAAAAGCTTCAAAACAAATTATAATTAAACAAATAAAAAAGATTCAAGATGAAAAAAGGTGTACACCCAGAAAATTACAGATTAGTTGCTTTTAAAGACATGTCAAACGAAGATGTTTTTATTACTAAATCTACTGCAGATACAAGAGAGACAATAACAGTTGACGGTGTTGAATATCCAGTTGTGAAAATGGAGATTTCTAGAACTTCTCACCCTTTTTACACAGGTAAATCTAAACTTATTGATACTGCAGGACGTATTGATAAATTCAAAACTAAATATGCTAAACACGTTAAATAATTTTAACTCGTTTTCAAATATAGTAAAGCCTTCCTTTCGGGAGGCTTTTTTTATTTTTATCTATTTGAAAACTTTGTAACTTTGGCACTGTTTAAAAGTAGGGACAAGTCGTAACTTATTCCTACGGTATACACTTTTAATAAAAAACAAATATGAACTACATACTTTTTGACGGACCCGCTAGAAATGCCTTGTTGCCTTTTACTTTTACGCGTCCCGTTGCTGATATTCTTATAGGGATAATGACTATTCGTCAAAAATGGGAAATGCGTTTGGGTTCCACTACAACCACATTGACAGAGGAATATTTATCAGAGAAATTCCCAATGGTAGAACTGGAAGAAAATGTAATGATAAATGCTTCTTTTCTTCCAAATGATGTTTTGGTAGAAATGGTTAGTAATCTAGAGTCAAATCAGGCTATTTTCAAAGGAGATGAAGTAATTGCTTTTTATACTAATGACGAGCAAGAAGAAGTAGATTTTGATACGTATGAAATAATAGAATATCAAGACGATTGCTTAACGGTGGAACATACTTGGGATATTTTCTCCAAAAATGATGCGGCAATACGCGAGGATTTTGAATTCTTGACTGAAGATAGAAAATCACAGCCCATTCCCAAAAGTGTTAATGCTATTGCACCGGAAAATATCTTTATAGAAGAAGGAGCAAAGTTAGAATTTGTTACCTTAAACGCATCTACAGGTCCTATTTATATAGGTAAGGATGCTGAAATTATGGAAGGTACCGTAATAAGAGGCCCATTTGCCTTGTGCGAAAATGCAACAGTAAAAATGGCTGCTAAAATATATGGAGCAACAACAGTAGGTCCGTATTCTAGAATTGGAGGCGAAGTTAATAACTCTGTTTTATTTAGTTATTCGAATAAAGGGCACGATGGGTTTTTAGGAAATTCTGTTCTTGGTGAATGGTGTAATATTGGTGCGGACAGTAATAATTCGAACCTGAAAAATAATTACGAAGAAGTGAAATTGTGGAGTTATGAAACCGAAGGTTTTGCAAAAACGGGACTTCAGTTTTGTGGATTAATGATGGGAGATCATAGTAAATGCGGAATTAATACGATGTTTAATACGGGAACGGTAGTAGGAGTAAGTGCTAATATTTTTGGCAGCGGATTTCCTCGCAATTTTGTGCCGAGTTTTTCTTGGGGTGGCGCTTCTGGTTTTACCACTTATATAACTAAAAAAGCTTTCGAAACGGCTCGATTGGTAATGGCTCGCAGAAACGTTGAGTTTGATGAAAGAGAAGCGGCTATTTTAGAACACGTTTTTGAGGAAACTAAAAAATGGAGAAAAGACTGATTTTCGCATCAGATAAAAATATATAAAGCCTCATCTGGGGCTTTTTTTATTGATAGGCATAAATAAGAGAACCGTTTTTTATGAGGTCAATCAGTTTGTTGGCATTACAGTCTGGTACAGAAAAGCAGCCCCAACTGAATTTACTGTACATCCTTTTTGAAGAATGGACCACAATGTTTCTTTTCAAAGCATTTGAATTTTTGTCATCTTCTAAGCCATTTAGCTTTAAAGAATAGCCCCACATACCATTATAGGTTTGCAAAGTAACATAGCAGCCTAATGAGGTAGCGTTACTTCCAACGGCATTGCTGAATAAATTAGGCGTTGATACTGTTCCTGATCCTGAACCGTGATCAACATTACTAGTTAACAGTATTTCGTTGTTTTTTAAATCAACGACATAAAGCCTTGCTTCCTCTATCGATTTTGAAAAATCGATTAGTGTTATAATATTTTTGTTTTTGGCTTTAAAACCCCATTTTGTCTCTATCTCTTTGGCTTTCTTTACAATTTCGTCGTTGTTTTGGGCTATGATAAAATTGATAGTGCATAAAAGAATTATTGTTAGTATTTTTTTCATGAACTTTGATGTTTTAATGTGATGGTTTTATCAATAGTATTGTTTCAAATTATCCCACTAATTACGCAAATTAATTGGTAAGCTACATCTGGCGATTACTTATGCTTTATTCTTTTAAGATTTTTCTTTCTAATGAAATATTGAGTGAGCTTGTTTGTTTAACGCTTTGTATTTCAGATACAAAACTATAAAAAAATATTTTTATTGTAGGCAAATTGATATTATATTTTTGAGATTGTTGCCTTAAATTGTTATAAAATATTCAATTGCCTAATTCCCTAATTAACTTATATTTGCACTTTCAAAAAAATGTTCAATAGGGGATTAAATTTTAAATAATTGAACATTAAACTTTAAACAAAAACAATGATTACAGTTAACGATATTTCGGTGCAATTTGGCGGTACTACACTTTTTAGTGATGTCTCTTTTGCTATAAATGAAAATGATAAAATAGCCCTTATGGGTAAAAATGGAGCAGGAAAATCTACGCTTCTTAAAATTATTGCGGGTCAAAGTAAACCTTCAACCGGTAATATATCAGCTCCCAAAGATGCTGTTGTAGCGTATTTGCCGCAGCATTTATTGACTACGGACGGAGCAACGGTGATGGAAGAAACGTCTAAAGCTTTTGGTGAAGTTTTTGGAATGAAAGCGGAAATCGATGAAATCAATGAACAATTAACAATTCGTACAGATTACGAAAGTGATGCGTATATGAAATTGATCGAAAGGGTTTCTGACTTAAGCGAGAAGTTTTATGCTATCGAAGAAATAAACTATGAAGCCGAAGTAGAAAAAATTCTAATTGGTTTGGGGTTCGTTCGTGAAGATTTTAGTCGTCAAACTTCTGAATTTTCTGGAGGATGGAGAATGCGAATAGAACTTGCTAAAATTCTTTTGCAGAAACCAGATTTAATTTTACTGGATGAGCCTACCAATCACATGGATATCGAAAGTATCCAATGGTTAGAGGATTTCTTAATTAATTCAGCCAAAGCTGTTGTAGTTATTTCTCACGATAGAGCTTTTGTTGATAATATTACAAATCGTACTATCGAAGTGACAATGGGGCGTATATATGATTATAAAGCTAAGTATTCCCATTATCTTGAGTTAAGAAAAGACAGACGCATGCATCAACAAAAAGCATACGATGAACAACAACGAATGATAGCTGATAATAGGACTTTTATTGACCGTTTTAAAGGGACATTTTCGAAGACAGATGCGGTTCAATCCCGCGTTAAGATGTTAGAGAAGCTTGTTATTGTTCAGGTTGATGAGGTTGATACTTCTGCATTAAAATTAAAATTTCCACCAGCAGTGCGTTCTGGACAATATCCTGTGATTGTAAAAGATTTGTCTAAATCGTATGGGGATCATGTCGTTTTTAAAGATGCTAATGTTGTTATTGAAAGAGGAGAAAAAGTCGCTTTTGTAGGGAAAAATGGAGAAGGAAAATCGACGATGATCAAAGCAATTATGAAACAAATTGAGATTGATGGCGGAAGTTTAGAGATTGGTCACAATGCGCAAATTGGTTATTTTGCACAAAATCAAGCTTCTTTATTAAATGAAAATGCAACCATTTTTGAAACTATTGATGATATTGCCGTGGGTGATGTTCGTACTAAAATCAAAGATATTTTAGGAGCTTTCATGTTTCATGGTGATGATGTAACCAAAAAAGTGAAAGTGCTTTCCGGTGGAGAGAAAACCCGTTTGGCAATGATAAAACTATTGTTGGAACCGGTAAATTTATTAATTCTGGATGAGCCTTCAAATCATTTGGATATGAAAACCAAAGACATAATCAAAGAGGCGTTGCGTGATTTTGACGGAACATTGATTTTAGTTTCTCACGATAGGGATTTCTTGGACGGATTAGCAACTAAGGTTTTTGAATTTGGAAATAAGAGAGTAGTAGAACATTTTGAAGATATTGCTGGTTTCTTAGCGCATAAGAAAATGGATAGTATGCGTGAGATAGAGAAATAATGTTGCGTTAATCGATTCTAAAGAATAAAAAGGCATGCGAATTACGTATGCCTTTTTTTATTCAATTAAGTTAAAGAAAATAAGTCATGAAAAGAAACTAATTTGTTGTTTTTTAAATTGAATTATTGTTTAAATCTCTTATAATCAGTATTTTAATTTTATTTTTTTGTACCTTGTACTGCATTTTAGTATCAATGTGTAAAATTTAAAATCATGAAAAATCTAATTTTATCATTAGCGTTCTTAATGACATATTCGTTGAGTTTTCCTCTTTTTGCTCAAATTGAAAATGAACCTTTAGCTTTAGGTTTGCCGGGTGACAATTTAAATTTATATGCAGTATTAGATGTTTTTCAAAGATCAAAAACGTTAGAGGAGTTTGAAAGAGTGCTCAATAGCAAAGAAGGTAATATTAATAATTTGGATTTGAATAATGATAATTTGATAGATTACATTCGTGTTGTTAGTTATAGGGATGGTGATTCTTATTCTATTGTGCTTCGCGTAGCTGTAAATAACTCGCAATATCAAGATGTAGCTGTTATAGAAGTAAATAAAGACAGATTTGGAAAAATTCTTGTTCAAATTATTGGTGATGAAGAGTTGTATGGAGAAAATTATATTGTAGAGCCTGGTTCAGGATATGCTTCGACTCCTAATCCGGGTTATATAGGTAATAGAAGAGTTATAGTTGATAATTATGACAACGATATTTTTTACGTAAATGATTGGCCAATCATTATTCATTTGTTTTCTCCCTCATTTATGATTTATATTTCGCCATGGCATTGGGGGTTTTATCCATCTTATTGGCGTCCTTGGTCTCCAATTTTTTATTATAATTATTGGGGATTTCACCGTCAATATTATAATAATTATTCGTATCGTAGAGTAGCATATTTACGATATCCGGTTCCTTATTCTTACTATTATTCTAGAAGAAATAGCTCTCCAATAGTAAGAAGTAATAGGGTTAATGAGGCTTATAGAAGTACTTATGAAGGACGAACTTTTAGAAGACCTGATGCTCCTGTGCTTCCAAGAACTCGTCAAGCAATACCAAGAAACCGACAAGAAAATCCTTCGACTCGTTCTATGCAATCAAATCCACAAAGGAATGAACGGCCTCATGCTCCAGGAACCAGACAAGAAAATCCTTCGACTCGTCCGTATCAGCCTGTTGCGCCAACAAATCGTCAGTCATTGCCTGTAAACCGACCGGTTCATCCTACGGTTCCAATGAATCGTCAGGGTATACCTAGAAATAGTAATCCGATTCATAATAGAGACAGAGATAGAAAGTAATAATATGTTTTGATTTTAAAACATATAAAAAACGAGACATTGTTTGTTAACAATGCCTCGTTTTTTATAAGCGTATTCCTGGAGGAAGTAACTCTTTGTAAATAGGATTTTTTTTGAAAAAAACTACTATTTTAGGAAGGATAGGAACGACTTTAAATTTTCGTTCAATTGCAATTCCCATGATGTTTTTTAGGAAATCAGAAATAAATTCTTCGTTATCGAATGATTCAGGAATATTGATTTTTGTCAAAAATATTTTTTTCTCCTGAAACGAATATTCAACAGAAACCAATCCCTCTTTTACTTCGGTTTCAAATTGTCTTGCAAAAGTATTGTCTTTGATTTCCATAGTGATTGCTGCCTCCATATAATTTAACCGTGATTCATTGGTACTTCTACCAAAAGTATTTTTGATTGGGTTTTAATCTTGATTTCAAATTGATCAAAATCAGTTATTCCCATGGCATCTCGTGCCTTCAAAGTTTGATTGTTAACTTCTATTTCTCCTTCAAGCAAAAACAAATAAACTCCGTTTTGAGGAATTTTAACTTCGTATGTCGTAGTGGTGTTGCTAGCGAAAATTCCTAAATAAAAAAAGGTTTTCTGGTAAACCCAAAGCGCATTTCCGTCGTTATTGTTTTTTGGCGAAACAATATTTACAAAGGTATTGATTTGATTTTCAATATCAAATGATTTTTGGTCGTATCTGGGAGTAACGTCTTCTTTGTCAGGGAATACCCATAGTTGTAATGTTTTGGCACTGTCTTTTTGACTGGCATTCATTTCAGAATGTTCTACTCCGGTTCCGGCACTCATTACTTGTACTTCTCCAAAACGAATGACGCCTTCATTGCCTATACTGTCCTTATGCATCAAACCGCCTTCCATAGGAATGGTAATGATTTCCATATTAGCATGACCGTGCGTGCCAAATCCTGTTCCTCCTGAAATCGTGTCGTCATTTAAAACGCGTAACATTCCAAATTGTACGCGTTCAGGATTGTAATAATTTCCAAACGAGAAAGAGAAATTGGCTTTAAGCCAACCAAAATCTGCAGTGCCTCTTGTATTTGATGCAAATAGTTGTGTAGTCATAAAATATTGATAATATAAAGTGGTTGTTCAGGTAGTTTCCGATAAAAAAATTAATTTTATACAAAATTCGCTATAAAAAAGCGGAATGCTGTTATAAAATCGTTAAAACAATTATGAGTAAAATACCAGTTTATTTGATGCCAGGATTAGCTGCGAGTACTGCAATTTTTGAACGGATTGCACTTCCTGAGGATGTTTTTGAAACGCATTTATTAGAATGGGAGATTCCGCTGGATAATGAATCGTTAACGGATTATGCGAAGCGAATCGCCGAGAAAATTAAACATAAAAACCCCGTTTTGATTGGAGTTTCCTTTGGTGGTATTTTGGTTCAGGAAATGGCAAAATATATTGATACTCGTAAAGTGATTATCATTTCAAGTGTGAAAAGTAATTTAGAATTTCCCCGCAGATTAAAAATTGCTAAAACTACTAAAGCCTATAAACTGATTCCGATGAATCTGATTTTAAATATGGAAAGTCTGGCTAAATTTTCCTTTGGAGAAAAAGTAAATAAAAGACTTAAATTGTATGAAAAGTTTCTTTCGGTTCGGGATATTCGTTATTTAAATTGGGCAGTAGAGCAGGTTATTCTTTGGGATAGAACAGTTGTTGATGAAAATGTAATTCATATTCATGGCGATATGGATGATGTTTTTCCAATAAGAAACATCAAGGATTGTATCGTTGTAAAAGGAGGAACACATATTATGATTTTGAATAAATACAAATGGTTGAATGAAAATTTGCCCTCCATTATATTGGGAACAAAAAATTAAGCAAACGTACTTTTGTAACTATTCAAAAGGTAAAAAAAAGAAAAATATGAAATTGATAAATAAGTTTACGCTACTCTTTACTGTAATTTTTGCGAGTGGTATATTTATTTTTGCCACTATAAATCCGGATAAAAAAAATGAATTAAAAAATGAATCAGGGTATGATTTTCCAGTAAAATTGGATTTTGCTGGCGAAGAAACGCCTCTGAAAATATCAGATGTTAAGGAACGTTTAGACCGCGAATTATTAGTAAATGTAAACCTGCATGCCTCCACTATTTTGGCTATCAAAAGAGCCAATCGTGCTTTTTCTATAATTGAGCCTATTTTAAAAAAGAACGGTATTCCCGATGATTTTAAATATCTTGCTGTAATAGAGAGTGGTTTGGTTAATGTGGTTTCACCAGCAGGAGCAAGAGGGGTTTGGCAATTTATGCCTGATACGGCCAAAGAAAGAAAAATGGAAGTCAATGATAATGTCGATGAGCGCTATGATATAGAAAAATCTACTGAGGCTGCTTGTAGCTATTTTTTGAGTGCCAAAGGGAAATTTGGCAGTTGGACATTGGCAGCCGCTTCTTATAATGGCGGAATGACGGGCGTGAATAAGCAAATTGACATTCAAAAAGTGTCTAATTATTATGATTTGTTGCTTACCGAAGAAACGTCTCGCTATGTTTTCAGGATTTTAGCATTGAAAGAGATTATGAAGAATCCTCTAAAATATGGATTTAACATACTTCCTGGTGATAAGTATGAAATTTTGCCGACCAAGAAAATCGAAATTGACAGTTCGATTACAGATTTGGCCAGTTTTGCAAAAAGTCAAGGAATTAATTATAAAATTTTGAAGATTCATAATCCTTGGTTAAGGGAGACGAAATTGTTAAATAATACGGGGAAAAAATATCAAATCGAAATTCCTTTGAAGGGGTATTAATTGATTTTTGAACCGTATAAGGTATTTATGAAAACATAAGTCAAGTGATAAAATATATTTGACTATAAAGATAAACCAAAATAAGGCAATGCTTAAATGAACTTATATTTCTTATGTGGTTGATTTGAAAATGTAGGGTAATTTTATTCTTTCAAAATCTGGAGAAGCCAAAAAAAAGGTCAAATGTGTATCTAGACTGCACCCAAAAGTTTAGACAAATTTATAATTAATTTTGATAATAATGAGCTCGATATTGTATCGGGCTCATTTTGTTTAAATTCGACTTGATTCTATCTTTATTGTAATATTTTATATATTCATTTATTTCCTTTTTTAATTGGTCTAATGATGTGTATTTTTTAAGATAAAACAGTTCAGATTTTAATATTCCAAAGAAGTTTTCAATTATAGCATTGTCTAAACAATTTCCTTTTCTTGACATACTTTGTACAATTCCTTTTTCTTTCAGCAAATACTGATATTGTTTCATTTGATATTGCCAGCCTTGATCTGAATGCAGTGTTAGATTAGTGTTATTAGGTATTTTTTTAAATGCTTTTTTGAGCATTATAACTACTTGATTAAACACTGGGCGTTCTGTTAGTTCGTAACTGATTATTTCTTGATTAAATAAATCAATAATAGGCGATAGATACAATTTTTGACCCGAGACATTAAACTCGGTTATATCGGTTGCCCATTTTTGATTTGGTGCAACTGCTTTGAAATTTCTTTTTAGAACATTTGGTGCAATTTTACCTTGTTCGCCTTTATATGATTTATATTTCTTTAATCTAATAAGACTTTTTAATCCCAGTAATTTCATTAATCTAAAAACTGTTTTATGATTGATAATCATTGCTCTATTTTGGAGTTCATCGGTTATTCTTCTGTAACCATAGCGCCCTTTATGGCTTTGATAAATGGCTTTAATTAACTCTTTGATTTCTTTGTATTTATCAGGTAATTTATTCTGCTTTTGATGATAATAAAAACTACTACGTGCCATTTTTGTTAAATCTAGAAGTAATTCTAAATCAAATTTATGCCTTAACTCCATTATGGCTTGGGATTTCTCCTGGCTTGAATTAAGGCTTGTAACTTTTTTAGCAATTCATTCTCACAACGAAGTCTTTCGTTCTCTTTTAAGAGTTCTTCCTCTCTTGTTAAAGGTTTGTCTGATTTACGTTTTTTACGCTTATAATCACTCATAGATATTGGTCTGCCTTTAAGTTTTGGTTTTAATCCTTCAATACCAAAATTAGCAAAATCTTTCTTCCATTTTACAATAGTAGATTCTGATGGAATATTAAACAACAAACATGCTTTACTTAAAGATAGATGTTCTTCTGATAACGATTTTAAAACTTTCATTTTAAAATCAATGGAATAGATCCTGTTTTTAGATGGCAATAATCCTTTGCCTCCATAGTTATTGTACAATCTAACCCATTTTTGTAGTTGCGATTTCGAAAATCCCTTTTGCTTTGAAACGGAACAACAAGACTGATGTTCGTTTAAAACCTCCTGTACACATTCAAGTTTAAATGTGTAACCATACTTAACTTTTCTTTCCATAAAAAATGCCCCAAATAGTGTCTAACTTTTTGGGGCATGTCCAATCATTTGACCTTTTTTAATAAAAGTAATAAATTAAATTTTCTTCATTTGTTCTTTCATCATGGTAATCTGATCTTTCAACATATTTTGTTTGTCTAATTTTTTAGCTTCATTTAATAGGGAAGTGGCTTCAAGCTTACGACGACGTGTCATGGCAACTCCGGCTAAATTTAATTTGGCTACAGCCAAATCCATATCCATTGATAATCCTAACTCAATTGCTTTCTTGAAATATTTCTCAGCTTGATTGATATTTGTTTGCGAAAGCATGATTCCATGTAAGTAATTGAAATATCCTTGTTGTTTTTGTACTAAAGCAGTTTCGGGGTTTTTGATGTGAGCCAACCATTTTTTAGCTCCTTCAAAATCCTGTTTTCTTAGTTTTAAGAAGGCAAGTAAGATAAATTCGTTTTTGAAGTAAAGAAAAATAGGAATTGCACTCAATAAAATAAGAAATATTCCGTTACCGATATTTCCTTCTGTAAATTGCCAAATGCCAGTAGCTATAATAAGTCCGGCGATAATAAGTTTAATATTTCTGTGAAACATAGTGTGTTTATTTTAAGATTACAAATATAGTAAAATGAATTGAAAATATTTTTACAAAACTGCTTGTGAGAAAAAAAAGTCTTTGTATATTTGCACTCGGTTTTGGAATAACAGTTATTCTAAAAATAGGAAGACATATAAATAAGATTTTAAAGATACAAAGCAATGAGCAAAAGAACGTTTCAACCATCGAAAAGAAAAAGAAGAAATAAGCACGGATTTATGGACAGAATGGCTTCTGCTAATGGAAGAAAAGTTCTTGCGCGTAGAAGAGCTAAAGGAAGACATAAATTGACTGTTTCTTGTGAACCAAGACACAAAAAATAATGTTTTTATAAACATATATAAGGCGTTACTTTTTTTAGTATCGCCTTTTTTTATACCTTATCGTTAAAAATGTTAAGTTTTAATGCTAAGGGGTTAAAGTTGAGTAACTTTGAACTTCGAAAAAAATAACTACACAACACAATACTACCATAAAATGCCAAAAGATACATCGATAAAATCAGTTTTAATAATAGGTTCAGGCCCAATTGTTATTGGTCAAGCATGCGAATTTGATTATGCAGGATCACAATCTGCACGTTCTATTCGTGAAGAAGGAATTGAAGTGATTCTTATCAACTCGAATCCGGCTACGATTATGACCGACCCAAGTATGGCCGATCATGTTTATTTGAAACCATTAACGACTAAATCCATTATTGAAATCCTTAAAGCACATCCTCAAATCGATGCCGTTTTGCCTACTATGGGTGGACAAACCGCTTTGAACTTGTGTCTGGAAGCTGATGAAAAAGGAATTTGGGAAGATTTTGGAGTACGATTAATCGGGGTTGATGTAAACGCCATTAATATTACCGAAGACAGAGAGCAATTTAAACAATTGCTTCATAAAATAAATGTCCCTACTGCACCAGCAAAAACTGCTACTTCTTTCTTAGAAGGAAAAGAAATTGCACAGGAATTTGGTTTCCCATTAGTAATTCGTCCATCGTTTACATTGGGTGGAACAGGGGCAGCTTTCGTTCATACCAAAGAAGAATTTGACGAAAAGCTTTCTTACGGATTAGAAATGTCACCCATTCACGAAGTGTTGATTGATAAAGCTTTAATAGGTTGGAAAGAATATGAATTGGAGTTATTGAGAGATAAAAACGACAATGTTGTTATTATCTGTTCTATCGAAAATATGGATCCAATGGGAATTCATACAGGAGATTCCATCACGGTTGCGCCAGCAATGACATTATCAGATGCGACTTTCCAAAAGTTGCGAGATATGGCTATTTTGATGATGCGTAGTATCGGAAATTTTGCTGGAGGGTGTAACGTGCAATTTGCCGTTTCGCCAGACGAAAAAGAGGATATCGTTGCAATTGAAATCAATCCTCGTGTATCTCGTTCTTCTGCATTAGCATCGAAAGCAACTGGTTATCCAATTGCGAAAATTGCTTCTAAACTGGCTTTAGGATACAATTTGGATGAATTGCAAAATCAAATTACAAAATCAACTTCGGCATTATTCGAACCGACTTTAGATTATGTGATTGTAAAAATACCGCGTTGGAACTTCGATAAATTTGAAGGAGCTGACAGAACTTTAGGACTTCAAATGAAATCGGTTGGGGAAGTAATGGGGATTGGACGTTCGTTTCAAGAAGCGTTACACAAAGCCACACAATCGTTAGAAATCAAAAGAAATGGTTTAGGAGCTGATGGAAAAGGATATACCAACTATGAGCAAATTATAGAGAAATTGACTTTTGCAAGTTGGGACCGTGTTTTCGTGATTTATGATGCTATCGCAATGGGAATTCCATTGAGCCGTATTCACGAAATTACCAGAATAGATATGTGGTTCTTGAAACAATATGAAGAATTGTATGTTTTAGAGAAAGAAATTTCTAACTATACTGTAGAAACTTTGCCAAGAGAATTGCTCTTGGAAGCCAAACAAAAAGGGTTTGCCGACAGACAAATTGCCCACATGATGAATTGCAAGGAAAGCCAAGTGCATACCTTGCGTACAGACATGAACATCAACCGTGTGTTTAAATTGGTAGATACTTGTGCGGCAGAATTCAAAGCAAAAACACCTTATTACTATTCGACTTTTGAGGCCGAAATAGAAAAAGCGGACGGAACTCGTTACGTTGACAACGAAAGTGTTGTAACAGACAAAAAGAAAATAATCGTTCTTGGATCAGGCCCAAATAGAATTGGACAAGGAATTGAGTTTGATTATTCTTGTGTTCACGGAGTGCTTGCCGCTAAAGAATGCGGTTATGAAACGATAATGATTAACTGTAACCCAGAAACGGTTTCGACTGATTTTGATACAGCGGATAAATTGTATTTCGAACCAGTTTTTTGGGAACATATTTACGACATCATCCAACACGAAAAACCAGAAGGTGTTATCGTGCAATTAGGAGGACAAACTGCCTTAAAATTAGCTGAAAAACTGTCTAAATACGGAGTAAAAATCATAGGAACCAGTTTTGATGCCTTGGATTTAGCCGAAGACAGAGGACGCTTCTCTGATTTGTTGACTGAATTGAATATTCCTTTCCCACAATTCGGAATTGCGGAAACTGCGGATGAAGCTTCAGCTTTAGCAGATACTTTAGATTTTCCATTATTGATTCGTCCTTCCTATGTATTAGGAGGTCAGGGAATGAAAATCGTAATCAACAAGAAAGAGCTGGAAGAGCACGTTATCAATTTATTGAAAACAATTCCAGGGAATAAATTGCTTTTAGACCATTATTTGGCAGGAGCAATTGAAGCTGAAGCGGATGCAATTTGTGATGCGGATGGAAATGTATACATCATAGGAATTATGGAGCATATCGAACCTTGTGGCGTACACTCGGGCGATTCTAACGCTACTTTACCGCCGTTTAACTTGGGTGAATTTGTGATGCAACAAATAAAAGATCACACAGTGAAAATTGCTAAAGCTTTAAAAACTGTTGGTTTAATCAACATTCAGTTTGCGATAAAAGACGATACGGTTTATATCATTGAAGCGAATCCTAGAGCGTCTCGTACGGTTCCGTTTATTGCAAAAGCATACGGAGAACCTTATGTGAACTACGCAACCAAAGTGATGTTGGGACACAATAAAGTAACCGACTTTACTTTCAACCCGCAATTGAAAGGATATGCTATCAAGCAACCGGTATTCTCTTTCAGCAAGTTCCAAAATGTAAACAAAGCATTAGGACCAGAAATGAAATCAACAGGAGAAAGCATCTTGTTTATTGATGACTTGAAAGACGATCAATTCTACGAATTGTACTCCAGAAGAAAAATGTATTTGAGTAAATAAAATTTGAATTTAATATAGTAAAAAAGCCCCTTTTGGGGCTTTTTTTATGGAATGTATTTAGGCGATGTTTTCTAGACCACCCGGAAACGGTCTGTAGGCATAATAATGCAAGACTTCTTCAATGGCTATTTTTAAGGCTTCGTTTATGGGTAGTAGAGTAGTGGCTAGCCTATTGTCAATTTGCGAAAGGCGCATGTAATAATCCGAAAAATTGGGTACGTATAATCCTTTGCTAATGGCTTCTTCAGTATCCTTAAAGTTTTGTTGTTGTTCTTCTTTGATTATTTTGCAAGTGGCCAATCGCAGTTTGCCATATTTATCTCTGCTGGCGGCATACCCAAAAAGCCTGCAAATCAGTCCGCGATAGCGATAGTTGCTACAGCTTCCGTTGTTGCGTTCTAAAATAGAAATTGGTCGGTATAAATGGCAGTTGCTATTGGATTTATTGTTTAATTCCACTAACATTTCTTCGGCTTTACTGTTTAAAAACAGGTATAATGCCCAAGGTAAAAACTCCAAAGGAGAAGCAACTATTTCAGGAGTAGAACAGCATTTGCCACAGCCGATACGACAATGTAAATTAGTTTCTGATTGGAAAGCACTAATTTCATTTTCAAGACGGTCGAATAATTCTTCAACCAGCCGAACCTTATGTTCTATAGACATTGATTTTTGTGTAAGGTAGTCTATTAAAAACCGTTACAGAGATAATGCCGTTTTACTTGCGGATTATATTTTGAGACTTACTTAGTGCGAGGTTGAATTGTTATGTAGATTATTTTGTGGTATGTTGTTTCTTGTTAGTGGTTAATTGTTTTGGGGTCAAAGTCGGAGACATTTATCCAACTTAAACTAACTTAATTTGCGGAGAGCAGGGTTTGCCAAATCATCCCAAATACAAAACCAATTTTCCATTAAGCCAATTGCCCAAATCCGTTGTAGTAGCTGTTACAGGAGGTGGACAACTATGTAGTTATTAATGGATAAAATACTTTTAGTCTTTTTATTTTTAAATCTTTAAAATTCACTTCTAATATTTTGTCGATTTTTGTTGAAAAAAGGCTACTGATAAAAATAACTTTTTGGTTTGCTGTTAGAATTTGGACATAATAATAATCTTCAAAGGGAAGTTTTCTGCTAGCACTATCTTTCGCTTTGTTGGGCATCATAAAAAAAGTTATTTCTTTTATGTCAGCTATTGGAATAACTTCTTCTATATTGTCAGCAATCTTTGTAATTCCACTTTCATCAATTTTATATATAATTCCAATGCCGTTTATGTAATAGTTTAAATGAATAACAGCTACGGGAATAAAAAAAAACCAGATAAGGAAGTAAAAATATCAGTATCGATTTTTTTTCCAATGATATTTCAGCATATATCAAAAAGACGATATATAATAAAGTAATAAATAGTAATGGAGCCAATGATTTAATTTGTTTCCATAATGTTATCTTAAGTGTCATGGTTTATTTTCTAAGCTTTTTTCTTCCATTTTTTATAATCTTACACATAAATCAGACAAAACCATTCAAATCTAACCGTTTTGGGGTCGCTTTGTCTGATAAACGTCAGGTTTTATTTGTTTTCAAATATAACTAAATTTAGTATTCCTTCATATTTATGTAGTATTTCCTTTAAAAATTATTCGCCATTAACCACAAAAAAAACTCCAATAAGGAGCCTTTTTAGTATTGTATTGATTTTTATTCTCCTTGATTTTTCTCAAAATTCACCATCCAATTCACACCAAATTTATCTGTAAATGTCCCAAAATAACCTCCCCAAAAAGCATCTTCCATTGGCATTCCTACTTTTCCGCCGGTTGAAAGTGCCATAAATAGCTTATCTGCTTCTTCCTTACTTTCGGCATTAATTGAAAGTGAAAAATTATTCCCATAAATAGTTTTGGCTCCAAACGATTCGAAGCTGTCACTTCCCATTATTGCTGTTTCTTTACTAATAGGTAAGGAAATGTGCATTATTTTTTCGGCATCCCCGGGAGGACAGGTTTTTCCCTCTTGCATAGGCATATCTTTAAATCTTCCAAAGTAGGAGAATTCATTACCAAAAACCGATTTGTAGAAATTGAACGCTTCTTCGCAATTTCCATTATAAGTGATATAGGTACTAACAGTTGCCATAATAGTTGGATTATAAAGGTTGGATATTTTTGTTTTATTCGATAGTCATTCAAATCTAAAAAAGACTTAGAGGTTGAATTGTTAGGTAAATGAAGTTTTTTGGAAATTTTTAAAATAGAATTACGCCTCTTCTTTTGTCAAATATCTTTTATACCAGATAATCGCTAAATCAGCTACTTCCTGTAATTTCCCGGGCTCTTCGAATAAATGGGATGCACCCGGAATTATTTTCATTTCTTTCACGGACCCTAATTCATCATAAGCCATTTTATTCATTCCAATAACGGGAATATCTTCACCTCCTACAATTAGCAATGTTGGAGCAGTTACTAAGGGTAACTCGGTGATGGCCAAATCAGGGCGTCCGCCACGTGAGACTACGGCTTTTATTTTTTTTCCGAAATGAGCTGCTGCCCGTAACGCTGATGCCGCTCCGGTACTTGCTCCAAAGTAGCCAGCGGGTAAGTTTTTAGCACCTTTATAAGATGCAAGCCATAGAGTAGTTTCGATTAGTCGGTTCGTTAGTAAATCGATATTGAACCTATTTTCGTAAATACGATCTTCTTCTTCGGTTAATAAGTCAAATAGGAATGTGCCTATTTTTTGTTGCTGAAAAAGTTCTGCTACCATTCTGTTTCGGGAACTGAATCTACTGCTGCCACTTCCGTGTGAAAAAACAATAATTCCAATTGCATTTTCAGGAATTATTAAATCCCCTTTCAACGTGACAGATGACAAAGGGATATCCAAATCTAATTTCTCCATAATTGATTTTTTTAAAATTAACAATAATGTAGATTTGTAACGTTATTCAATAGGGCTGGTAATACTCAATATTTTAATTACTTCATCGTCTTCCACTTGATTAAATTCTTCGTAAAATCCACCAACACCTCTAAAAGATTTAGAAGCAATGAGGTAGATAAACTCATCTGTATTTAGCTCAAATACGGGTACGTTGTCATATGGTAATACAGGAACTGCTACGATAATTTTTGCGGGTTTTTGTTTTCGCAACATCTTTATACTGGCAAGCAACGTATTTCCTGTTGCAATACCGTCATCTACTAAAATTACGTTTTTGTCCTTTATATTGATTGGTTTTCTATTACCCATATAGAGTTCGTATTTTTCCTTTAATAATTTTCGAAGGTTAGTGATTTCTTCATCAATATACGTATTGGAAACCCCAGGATGCTCATCAATAATCATAGAATCCAAGGATATGGCACCTATAGCAAACTCTTTATTATAAGGATGTCCAATTTTTTTAGAAAGTACAATGTCTAATGGAAGGTGTAATTTTTTTGCTATTTCATGGCCAATGGGAACACCACCTCTGGGAACGGCAAGAATGACTGAATTACTGTTCTGATATTTTTTTAATTTTTCAGCAAGCAATAATCCGGCTTGTATACGATCTTTAAATAACTCATTATACATAACAAAAAGTTTTATATAAAAGAAAAGAATTAATCATAAAGGTACTGATTTTCAATTACTTTGATTTATTTTGATTAATTTATTTTATCTATTTTTTTAAGATTTTTTAAAATGTGGTATGGCCTAAATAGAAAGAAATTAATTGGGATTGCATTTGATAGTTTATTAAAGATTGAGGATTAGAGGTTGTTTTTAATCAGGCTATAAGGGTCTTATAAAGTATAAAGACACCTCGTTTTTATAATAGGATTTTTGCTATTTTTACTTCTTACTAATAAAAAAAAATGGCATCGTTAAAAAACATAAATGTAAAAGCTAAAGCGGATAAAAATACCGGTTTTGGAACTAATGCAAATAGTTATGGAGGTCGTTTTGTAAATAAAAACGGGACTGCTAATATAGAGAAACGTGGCATGCATTTTTTGCATCGAATTAGTTGGTATCATACGATGATTGATATGTCAATATGGAAATTTATGCTTATTATTTTAGCTTTTTATGTTGGAATCAATTTTGTGTTTGCATCTATTTATTATGCGATTGGGATTGAACATTTGGACGGGATTAGTACTTCAGAATCTAATTGGGTACAGTTAGGTCAAGCTTATTTTTTTAGTGCCCAAACATTTACCACGGTGGGATATGGGCATATTAGTCCTTCGGGGTTTATGGCAAGTCTTGTTTCTGCAGCCGAAGCTTTAATTGGTTTATTGAGTTTTGCTATTGCTACGGGTTTGTTTTTCGGGCGATTTAGTAAACCCACGGCCTTTTTGAAATTTTCTGATAATGCTTTGATTGCGCCTTATGGAGAAATAAAGGGTTTGATGATTAGAACCACGCCCTTTAAAAATACAAATTTCACTGATGCTGAAGCCAAAATGACTCTTGGGATGAGCGTTGAGGAAAATGGGATAATGACTAATAATTTCTATTCTTTGGAGCTTGAATTAGAGAAAATAAATGCTTTAGCTTTAAGCTGGACCTTAGTTCACCCCATTACTGAAAATAGTCCGCTTTATAATTTTACTAAAGAGGATTTTAAGAATACGCACGGTGAAATTCTTGTTTACATTAAAACATTTGATGATATGTTTAGTAATACGGTTGCAATCCGTACTTCATATACTTTTAATGAAGTAGTATATGGAGCAAAATTTGAACCCATGTATGCTCGAAGTACTGATAATTCTAAAACGATACTGAATTTAGATAAATTAAATACATTTGAAACTGTCACTTTAGAATAAAACAATAGTTTTCTGATAATTTTAAATTTATAGAGAAAAATATTTTACATTTGTTTATTAAATTTAGAAAAATAATGAACAATATAAAAAGTGTGTTTAGTATAAAAGATCTTGAAAATCTTTCTGGAATAAAAGCGCATACTATACGGATTTGGGAAAAAAGATACGACATACTTCAACCTATGCGTACGGATACAAATATTCGATTATACGATTTGGCCAGTTTGCAAAAGCTTTTGAATATTACTTTGTTGCATGATTATGGATATAAAATATCTAAAATAGCAACTTTTCCCCAAGAAAAAATACCGTTTCTTGTAAGAGAAATTATTTCGACAAAAAATGCAAAGAATCATGCAATCAGTGCTTTTAAAATGGCAATGATGAATTTTGATCAAGAACTTTTTTTTAATACCTATAATTGGTTGATTGCCGAAAAATCCTTTAAAGAAATATTTCGTCAAGTTTTTATTCCTTTGATGAATGAACTTGGATTGTTGTGGCAGTCTGATACCATAACACCTGCTCATGAGCACTTTGTCAGTTATTTGATCAAACAAAAATTATTGGTGAATACCGAAAAGTTACAGGTTTTGAAACAAACTAAATTTGATAAGGTATTTGTTTTGTCGCTTCCTATGAATGAAATACATGAATTAGGATTGATGTATCTTAATTATGAAATCCTTCTAAATGGGTATAAAACGATTTACTTGGGAGAGAGTATGCCTATTGAAAATTTGAAAGATTTAAAAAAACATTTTGATTCTATAGTTTTCGTTTCTTATATGACGGTTCAGCCTGACAAAGATTGCATAAATGAATATGTCGCTAAAATGACCAGTGAATTGGTTGATAATAATACGGAGTTGTGGTTCACCGGTAGATTGGTCGAATTTATTAATAAAGAGGCGCTTTCTGATAAAATATCACTTTTCGATTCCTTTTCAGAATTAATAGATCAAATTTAATTTTTTGTTTAATATTTTTGTATATTTGTTAAACAAATGAAAAGAAAAATTACAATTATAGGTTCAGGATTTTCAGCTTTGGCAGCATCCTGTTATTTGGCCAAAAGTGGTCACGAAGTCACTGTTTTCGAAAAAAATGCGACTATTGGAGGAAGAGCCAGACAATTAAAAAAAGAGGGTTTTACATTTGATATGGGTCCAAGTTGGTATTGGATGCCTGATGTCTTTGATCGTTTTTTTGCTGATTTTGATAAAAAAACAACCGATTACTATGAGCTTATAAAATTATCTCCGGCATACCGAGTGTATTATGGGGTAGACGACTTTATAACCATTGCAGATAATTTACCGGATATTATATTTGCTTTTGAAGCTATTGAAAAGGGAAGCGGTAAAATACTAAATGAATTTATGGCTGAGGCCAAAAGCAATTATGATATTGCGATTAAAGATTTAGTATATCGTCCAGGAGTTTCACCATTAGAATTAGTAACAGTTGAAACTGCCAAAAAAGTGGGTCAGTTTTTCAGCAATATTAGTAAAGACGTTCGTAAGAAATTTAAAAATGAACGGTTGATTCAAATATTGGAATTTCCGGTTTTGTTTCTTGGGGCAAAACCATCTGATACGCCTTCGTTTTATAGTTTTATGAATTATGCTGATTTTGGTCTTGGAACTTGGCATCCTAAAACTGGAATGTTCGATGTAGTTCGTGCGATGGAAAGTTTAGCGAGAGAATTAGGAGTTACGTTTTACACGAATTCAAATATTGAAAAAATAATCGTTGAGAATAAAACAGCAAAAGCAATAGTTGTAAACGGAGAAATAATTGCGTCTGATTTAATTTTGAGCGGAGCTGATTATCATCACACCGAAACATTACTGGATAAAGAACATCGCGCCTACTCTGAAAAATATTGGGACAGTCGCGTTTTTGCGCCTTCGTCATTATTGTTCTATATAGGTTTCAATAAAAAAATAGAAAATATTTCGCACCATGCTTTATTCTTTGATGTCGATTTTTATCAGCATGCGAGGGATATTTATGATGAACCACAGTGGCCAAAAGAACCCCTATTTTATGCAAATTTCCCATCATTAACTGATAAAACGGCTGCTCCAGAAGGTATGGAAACTGGATTTTTTCTGGTTCCGTTAGCACCTGGAATTACTGATACAGAGGAATTACGAGAAGAATATTTCAATAAAATAATGGATCGTTTTGAAGCCTTAACGCAACAAAGTGTGAAAAATAACATTATATTTAACCAATCATTCTGTAAAAATGATTTTGTTTCAGAATATAACTCCTATAAAGGAAATGCCTACGGAATGGCGAATACCTTATTACAAACCGCTTTTTTAAGACCTAAATTAAAAAGTAAAAAAGTAAAAAATCTATATTTCACGGGACAATTAACCGTTCCGGGGCCGGGTGTTCCGCCAGCATTAATCTCAGGAAAATTAGTGTCTGAGTTAATTAATAAGCAATTTTTAGAACAATAACCATGAAGCAATTATTTGATGATGTCTCTTTCAAATGTAGTAAGTTAGTTACAAAGAATTATAGTACTTCATTTTCATTGGCAGTGTATATGCTTTCGCCCATCATTAGGGATGCGATATACAGCATTTATGGTTTTGTACGTTTTGCCGATGAAATTGTAGATTCATTTCACGGTTTCGATAAGGAAGAATTGATTAATGATTTCGAAAAAGAATATTATAAATCATATAATTCCGGAATAAGTCTGAATCCAATTTTGAATTCTTTTCAGCACACAGTGAAGAAATACAATATTACTGATGACTTGATTCAGGCTTTTTTAAAAAGTATGAAACTAGATTTAGTTAAGTCTGATTACAATACTAAAGCCGAATATGATGAATATATTTATGGCTCTGCGGATGTGGTTGGATTAATGTGCCTCAAAGTTTTTGTAGCCGGAAAAGACCAAAAATATGAGCAGTTAAAAGACGAGGCCATGCGTTTGGGTTCTGCTTTTCAAAAAGTTAATTTTTTGAGAGATTTGAAAGACGATAACCTAGTTTTGAACCGCAATTATTTTCCTGGTGTAGACTTGAATTCATTCGATGAAAATGCCAAGAGAATGATCATAAAGGAAATACAGGATGATTTTGATGTAGCCTATCAGGGAATTTTGAAATTACCTATCGAAGCCAAATTTGGGGTATACACCGCATTTGTCTATTACAAAAAACTATTGAAGAAATTAGAAAACACACCTTGTCATGAAATTGGAAATGCAAGAATTCGGGTTTCTAATTATACCAAAGCCGGATTACTGGCACAATCTTTCGTGACCTACAAGTTGCGATTAGTATAAATAACAGCACTAATTTTTAAAATGTACATTCTAAATAAATAAATAATGATTTCTTTTTTAATCTTTTTAGGTGTTTTCCTTTTTATGGAATGCGTGACTTGGATGACTCATAAATATGTAATGCATGGTTTGATGTGGTATTTTCATGCCGATCATCACCAACCTAAATATGCTAATGTATTCGAACGAAATGATATTTTCTTTGTGATTTTTGCCGTACCCAGCATCGTTCTTTTTTACTTTGGCGTGCAAGGAGGAATGAATTACCTGTTCTTCATTGGACTCGGAATCACATTTTACGGTTTCTGTTATTTCACGATTCATGATGTCTTGATTCATCAACGGTTTAAGTGGTTCAAAAACACGAATAACAAATATTTAATAGGCTTACGGAAAGCACACAAGGTGCATCACAAACATTTGGGAAAAGAACATGGAGAGTGTTTCGGAATGTTATTTGTGCCTTTCAAATACTATAAAATGTAAAGTTTAATTGGGGCGTGACCCGCTGAAAAAGCGGGTCGGGCTATCCGTTCCCGCTTTTTTATACCTGGCCAAAAACCCAGTTATAAAAAGAGCTCCACTTTTATCCCTCACGCGAACCCAGTGTTCTATGAAGGTAGTTATCCTTAAAACACAACCATGAAAATATACAAACAAGAAACCGTTCAGCATGTCAATGCAACTGTAGAAGAATGCTGGACTTTTTTTTCAAATCCAAAAAATCTTCAGAAAATCACACCGGAAGGAATGGGTTTTCAAATCACTGATTTTGATCATAAATCCATGTATCCGGGGCAAATTATTCAATATAAGGTAACGCCACTTTTTGGGATTACTTTGTCGTGGATGACTGTAATTACCCAAGTTAAAGAAAATAGTTATTTTATTGACGAACAGCGTTTTGGTCCGTATAGTTTTTGGCACCACAAACATTTCTTTGAAGCAATACCAAACGGAACCAAGATGACCGATGTAGTACATTACGGACTGCCACTGGGCTTTTTGGGCCGAATCATGAACACGTTAGTTGTTAAAAATAAATTGAAATCCATTTTCGCTTACCGTGTAACTAAAGTGGACGAAATGTTTAATGCAAAGTAATGAGCAAACAAGAGGTTTCTTTTTTTTGGTTCAGACGCGATTTACGTCTGGAAGATAATGTTGGATTATTTCATGCTCTGAAATCCAAATATCCAATCGTTCCATTGTTTATTTTTGATGACTCGATTTTAGACAGTTTACAAAAAAACGATGCTAGAGTGGGTTTCATTTACGAATCACTTTCTAAAATAAATACCCAACTTCAAGAAATAGGAAGTTCACTTTTAGTAAAAAAAGGAAAAACGCTGGAAGTTTGGCAATTACTCTTACAAGAATTTGATGTAAAGGAAGTCTTCTTCAACAAAGACTACGAACCGTATGCCATACAACGAGATACAGTCCTTTGTGACGTATTAGAAGCCAATAATACAATCTCTTATTCTTTTAAAGACCAAGTAATTTTCGAAGAAAAAGAGATCACAAAAGCGGATGGATTACCATACACCGTTTATACACCGTTTAAAAATAAATGGTTAGAAAAATACAAATCATTAGCTCCAGTTCAGGAATATGATGCCACGAATATGTTTTCTAATTTCTATAAAGGTGACTTTGTTTTCCCGTCTTTAAAACAAATAGGTTTTGAAGAAACTCCTATAAAAGTAAAACCGCATAATTTAAAATTTGTTGCTAATTATCAAGATATAAGAGATTTTCCAGCCTTGGATCAAACCTCTTATCTGTCGCCACATTTGCGTTTTGGGACCGTAAGTGTTCGCAAATTAGTGAACTGGGCATTTCATAAAAATGATGTCTTTTTGAGTGAATTGATTTGGAGAGAATTCTTTATGCAAATATTATTCAGTTTTCCAAAAGTGGTTACCCAAAACTTTAAATCAGCTTACGACGGGATTCAGTGGCGCAATAACGAAGAAGATTTTAAACGATGGTGTTCGGGAACTACTGGATATCCTATGGTGGATGCCGGAATGCGTCAGCTCAATGAAACCGGATACATGCACAACAGAGTTCGTATGGTGGTAGCTAGTTTTCTTTGCAAGCATTTATTGATTCAGTGGCAATGGGGTGAAGCCTATTTTGCTCAAAAATTATTGGATTATGAATTGTCTGCCAATGTTGGAAATTGGCAATGGGCAGCAGGAACGGGTTGTGATGCGGCTCCTTATTTCCGTGTTTTCAATCCGGAAATCCAACAAAAAAAGTTCGACGAAAAAGGAATCTACATCCGAAAATGGATAAAAGAATTTGATTTAGGATACGGAAAACCAATGGTTGAGCATGCTATGGCACGAGACAGAGCAATTGCAACATATAAAGCCGGAATCTTGAAGTGATTTATTTAACATATAAATCATTTAAGTTTTTAAGCATGACCTTAAAAACTTAAATGACTTATATTTTTAAAAAGTAAAATTATTTAATCAATTTCTGCAGCATTCCCTCAAAAATAAACCCGTGAAACGGCAAAACAGAATACCAGTATAGTTTTCCCCAAATTCCTCTGGGTCTGAAAGTCGCTGCTTGATACAAAGTATTTCCGATAATTTTAAATTCGAGCCAAGCTTCACCCGGTAGTTTCATTTCTGCAAATAAAATTAATTTGCCCTCTTCTTTGTTGGCATACAAAACACGCCAAAAATCCAAAGCATCCCCAGAATGAATATCGTGTCGGTTTGTTCTTCCTCTTCGAGAACCCACACCTCCGTATAATTTGTCAATAAAACCACGTAAATTCCACAACCAATCGCCATAATACCAACCCGTATCTCCACCGATGGACCAGATTTTGTTGATGGTAAAATCTCGGTCTATGATTTCTTTTTTACGGCGGTCAATAAAGCAATCCTTTTTTGGAACCTTTAAATATTCCGACATATAGCTGCTAAAACGCCCACTGACTAAGGAATCTTTCCAGCTCGAAACTACTTTGTCTTCGTCTACTTTTAAGAGAGCTCGTGAAAGTGCTTGTTTGTAAGACATGGGTTGCAATTGCAACAATTCATTTATTTTATGGTCTCGGCATACAACTTCTACTTTCATACTGCTAACCAATGCGGATGCCAGTTTATATGAAGTTGAGGTTACAAAATACAACCAATACGATGATAATTTTGGAGTCATTACTGGAATCGTGAAAATCCATCGTTTTAGTTTTTTTGCCTCCGCAAATCCCAAAAGCATTTCTTTATAGGTTAAAATATCTGGTCCGCCAATATCAAAACTCTTATTATAAGTAAACGGATTCAATAATGATTTAGATAAAAAATCGAGTACATCTGGTATTGCAATAGGTTGGCATTTAGTATTGAGCCATTTTGGAGTAATCATTATGGGAAGTTTATTCACTAAATCCCGTATTATTTCAAACGAAGCGCTTCCTGAACCTACAATGATTCCAGCTCTTAAAGTCGTTACTGCAAATGCTCCAATATTTAAAATATCTTCTACTTTCTTTCTGGAGGACAAATGTTTCGATAACGATTTGTCATTTACAATTCCGCTCAAGTAAATGACGTGCTGAACGCTAGTTTCATTTATTCTTTGTACAAAATTAAGGGCAGATATGCTTTCTAATTCATCATAATTATCAGCAGAGCCTGACATGGAATGAATTAGATAAAAGGCTCCGTCTATATCATTTGGAATGGTTTTTAATGTTTCTTGTTTTAGAAAATCAACTTCAATTATAGTGACATTTTTTTTTAATTCTATTGGACAATAAAACCTGTTTTTATCTCTCACACAACAGATTATCTCATGGCCTTGTTCTGCCAATAATGGTAAAAGTCGCTTTCCGATGTAACCTGTTGCACCTGTTAAGAGAATTTTCATGGTTTTGTATTTTTTCGCAGTCAAGGCACTAAGTTTATTGCTTTAATTAAACAAGCTTTTCTTTTAGTTTTTGTTCCTTTGTGGCCACTTTTAATCTGTTTTCTTAGTTGTAAAAAATTAAAATCAACTCAGTTTATTAGAAACTAAACTGATAAATTCTTTTCTGGTTTTGTCTTTTTCAAAAGCACCGGTAAAAGAAGAAGTCGTGGTAACGGAGTTTTGTTTTTGAATCCCTCGCATTTGCATACACATGTGTTGGGCTTCAATGACTACAGCTACACCAAGTGGGTTTAAAGCTTCTTGAATACAGTTTTTAATTTGGTCAGTTAGGCGTTCCTGAACTTGCATTCTTCTTGCAAAAGCATCCACCACTCTTGGGATTTTACTTAATCCTACAATTTTACCATTTGGAATGTAAGCTACGTGTGCTTTTCCAAAAAACGGTAACATGTGGTGTTCGCACATGGAATATACCTCAATGTCTTTTACTACGATCATTTGTTGGTGATCTTCGGTAAACATAGCAGATTTCAAGATTTCTAACGGATCCAGCCCGTAGCCATGAGTCAAATATTGCATCGCTTTGGCCACGCGTTCCGGTGTTTTTTCAAGACCTTCTCTATTAACGTCTTCCCCTAAATTTTCAATTATGACTTTATAATTATCAGCTAATGCTTCCGTTATTTCGGTATCATATTGCTCAATTTTCTCGTAACTTTTCATTTCTTTTATCATGGTATTCTATATTTCAATTTTAAGTTTGGCTAATTGTTTTATTTATTTTGTAATGAACTATTTAGAAAAATTAAGCACTTTTCTAAATAAACTTAATTCCTTAATGGTTAAAAATTTATTTTCTAGATGGTAAATAACAACTTCTTTACATTTTAAAAGTCACTATTCCGTAATCCATTTCGAATACCTGACCTGAAATTGATTTCGCATTTTCTGAAATCAGGAAGTTGGCCATATTAGCTACTTCTTCCGGTTTTAAATACCCTTTCATCGGATGGCGATCCACCATATTTTCTTTCATGCGGTCATTTCTTAAAATTCCTGCTGCAAGTGACGTTTCAGTAATCGTGGGAGCTATGGCATTGATGCGTACTACCGATGCCAATTCTGCTCCCAGCGATTTCACTAATCCTTCAACACCAGCTTTTGCAGTAGCGACACTGGCATGAAATGGCATGCCTAATTTTGCTGCTACTGTGCTGAATAAAATAATTGATGGATTAGTTCCCTTTTTTAAAACAGGTAAATATTTCTGAATGGCCTTTACAGCACCAATGACATTAATTTCAAAATCATTTCTGAAATTATCGATACTAAGACTTCCGATGGGTTTCAAATTGATGGAACCCGGACAATAAATCAGGGTGTCAATAGCCTCAATTTCCGGAAGTGAATCCTGCAAAACATCTGCAGAAAAATGTTTCAGGTTGTGGTGTATAATTTCTGGTGCATTTCGACTAATGTTGTATACCCTGTTTGTCTCTAATTGTTGCAACAAAATGGCACTGCCAATTCCTTTACTACCACCAATAATTACTATGTTTTTCATATTTATTTCTCAATCAGTTATTTAAAATTTATTTTTGGGTTTGTTTAGTATTATCAAAAAATTATCGTTTGGAAATCTTATTGTTGTTAATCTGTCTTTGCATCGTACATTTAAATCGACCTTCCCGAAAATCCCTTAATTTTTCATGTTTTGTTTTGCGACCTTGAACTCTTTCACGCCACATTCTAAAACTGGAAGGTTTCATTTCGATTCGCATTAAGTCAATAACTTCTTGCTCTTTTAGTCCAAATTGAATTAAAATAGCATCAAATGTGGTTCGGTCTTCCCAAGCCATTTCAATTATTCTATCTTTTTCTAAATCAGTTAGTTCTTTTTTTGTAGTCACAATATTTTATTTATTTGAAATTGCGGTTAATTTTTTAGATTCTTATTGAAAATTATTCGCTGTCGCCAATGTCAGCCATTGTATGAAGTCCCAATATCCGCGAACTTTCTTCTTTTACTAATGGATTTTTTTTCATTTTCCATAAAAAATCACTGGCAAATTTTCTAGTTCTTTCCATATTTACAATTGGTCTCGGATAATTAATACCCACTTCAAAGTCATTAAACTTCTGGTCTAAATAGGTCATTTTATAGGGTTCATGTACAAATACCCTTGGCAAATTTTGCAATTCGGGAACCCATTTTTTTATAAATTCAGCATCCGGATCGTGTTCGTAACTATTCTTTATTGGATTATAGATACGCAACATATTGATTCCGGTTTCACCAGCCTGCATTTGTAACTGCGGAAAATGTATTCCGGGTTCAAAATCTAAAAACATTTGTGATAAATGATGGGTTGCTTCCTGCCAAGGTTGCCATAAATTATGGGTAAAAAAGGACACTAACATGGCGCGCATCCTAAAGTTCAAATAACCAGTTTCATTCAAACAACGCATGGAAGCATCGATTAATGGAAATCCCGTTTGTCCTGTTTTCCAGGCATCAATATAATTTTTATTGATTTTCTTTTTTAATGAATGAAAACCTTTGTTGACGCTTTCAAACTCCATGACTTCTTCCATTTCAAATTTTTGAATGAAATGCGCCTGCCAAGTCAGTCTGGAAATAAAGGAATCGATTTGTTTTTTGTCGCTGCAATTCAATCTGAACGTGGCTGCTTTTTGCAACACTTGTCTGGAAGATAAATTTCCCCAAGCGATGTAAGGGGATAATCTGCTGCAACTTTTTCGTGCCAATAACGGTTTTGAAATATGAGAATTATAATTGTGATAGCGCTCATCAAAGAATGTTTGCAAATATTTACCCGCCATAGCTGAACCTCCCTTTTGGAAAATAGCATCTGGAATCGTCTCTAAATTAGTCTTTTCAAATGCTTTTTCTAGTTCCCTTATTGCTTCCGAATTAAGGAAATTTTCTGGATTATTGTCAAAAATATATTGGGGTTGGTTCATGTATTCTTCCCATTTAGTAACCCAATTTGTTCTGTTTCTCAATGCTCTGAAAATACCGTTATTGGTGTTCTCAATCCAATTGATTTGATTGTTTTTGCAAAATCGTTTGAAGGTTTTGTCTCTTTCATAAGTGACTTTTATACCAGTTTCCTGATGCGAGTAGACCGTGTCAATTTTGTATGTTTCTTCAAGGATATTGAATACGGGAAGCACTTCTGAAGACACCGCTAATACTTGTGTGTTCGATTGTTCCAGTTGTTTGTTTATGTCTACAAGTGATTGCTTGATGAAATTCCAGTGTCTTGGACTGTAATGCGAATCATTCTCTAAAGATTTTTCGAATACATAAAGCAATAAAGTGGGTGTATCTGATTTTGTGGCATTAAAAATAGCTTCGTTATCTTGTAAACGAAGGTCTCTTTTAAACCAAACTACATTGATGTGTTTCTTGTTTGTATTCATTTAATTTTTAAAATAGTTGTTGTTGTAGCCATAATTTCTGAAATTTTGATTGTCCGTCATAATTCTCGGCTTGTAACTTAATATTAAATTTTCGATCTCTTGGGTCGTTACCAACTCCCGAAACATACATCCAATTCCCATAATTGCTGTGTACATCGTAATCAATGAGCATTGCTTCAAAATAGGCAGCTCCTATACGCCAATCTAGCAGCAGATTCTTTGCAAAATAAGAGGCTACGTTTTGTCTACCGCGATTGCTCATCCACCCTGTTTGTTGCAATTCAATCATATTAGCATTTACAAAAGGCTCTTCTGTTGTACCATTAGTCCAATTTTTTATCCCTGATTCATTGGTTTTCCAATCGTATTTTTTAGATAAAATTCCTCCAATTTTAAAAATCGAATTTCCATTTTTCATTGAAACGTATTTAAAATAATCCCTCCAAATCAATTCGAAAATCAACCAATATGTTGAATCATTTTTCTCGACAACTTGCTCATATTTATTAATTTCCCAATAAATAGTTTTTGCCGAAATAGAGCCATTGGCCAACCAAGGGGAAAATTTCGAACTAAAATCGGTTCCAATTAATCCGTTGCGGGTTAATTTATAAACACTTAGTTTTTTGGTTTCCCAAAAATAATTTTGCAACCTTTTCATTGCTTCATCTTCACCGCCAAGAAAAGGGAACGCCGTTCTGGAATCCATTTCAAAATCAATAAATCCCAAAGTTTTCATCGTAGGGATTACAGTTTCGTTTGCAGCCCAATTTTCTTTAGGCATCGGTTGAACAGTAAATTCAGGTCGGACGATTGTTGATTTTTCACACTGATTCCTGAATTGTGTAAAAACATTTGGAATCGATGCAATGTCAAATGGAATGTCTTCTGGATGAAATAAGAACTGATTGTACGTGCTTTTAAAGTTTGTAGAATCTGGAACTTTAGCTTTTATATTCTCCAAAACTTCCATTTCCTCACTCGTCCATTCTTCTTGGAAGTAAACAGAATTGATTTCATGTTGAGCAATAATTTCCGGAATACAATCTTCTGGTTTTTGGTGATAAACCAAAAGCAGAATATTTAAATTTTCCAGATTTTGTTTCAATGCAACTACCGATTCAATTAGAAACTTGGCTCGGAATTTTTCTGTTTTCTTAAAACCAAATCTTGTTTGTTCAAAATGCCTTGGATCAAAACAATACACTGCAATTACTGTGTTATTTTCAATATTAGCATTTGTTAAAGATTCATTATCATGGACTCTAAGATCATTTCTAAACCAAACTAACCCTTTTTGTTTCTTTTGCATTTTTCACTACAATATTTGACTTCGTCCCAAACCTTATCCCATTTTTTCCGCCAACTAAAAGGTCGGTTACAAACCTCACACATTTTTGAAGGCAGATTTTCCTTTTTCACTAGTTGTATTTTTGATATTCATTCACAACAATTGTCGCTTTTAAATCAAACATTAAATTGTATAATCCAAAAAAGGTTCTGTTCATATAAATGAAATGTTTGGAACCTCGATTGCCATTCATTTTTCTAAGATTGGTGTCTTTTGAGAATCGTTCGCCCAATTGTGCGATACTTTCAAAAAATGCTGCGTCCGAGAAATCAAAAGTTTCAGTTTGAAATGGTTTGGTGAAAAGCGATAATAAATCGTAAAACATTTGAGTAAAATAGTCCACTTCTTCTTTGGAGTCATCCACTCTAAGGATTTCTAATTCGAATAATTTTTGACTAAAAAGTTTCTTGTTATCAATCACTTCTTTGTTTATTAATTCGAAATAAGGAATATAGAAGTTATTTGGTATTTGTTTCATACAACCAAAATCCAATGCTACCAACTGGTTTTTATCGTTTACCAAGAAATTTCCCGGATGCGGATCAGCATGTACTTTCCTTAAAATATGAATTTGATACATATAGAAATCCCACAAAGCCTGACCAATTTTGTCCGCGATTTCTTGATTGTCATTTTTATTTGTAAATTCCGAAAGATGAATTCCTGTCATCCAATCCATTGTGATAATCTTCTCAGATGAAAATTTTGGATAGTAATTCGGAAAAACTAAATTGTCAATTTTTTTGCAAGCCTCAACAACTTCTTGGCTTTGTTTCAGTTCCAATAAATAGTTAGTTTCCTCAATTAATTTATCTTCAACTTCCTTGAAATACTTATCAGAATCTTTTCCTTGAAGGTTAAACATCCTAATCGCTATTGGTTTTACCAAAGCCAAATCAGATGAAATACTATTGGCTACGCCAGGATATTGAATTTTTACAGCCAGTTTTTTACCGTTTTTTACAGCTATGTGAACTTGTCCGATACTTGCGGCATTAATAGAATTTGCGTTGAATTCATCGAAAATCTCATATGGTGTTTTGCCAAAATTAGTCTTGAAGGTTTTTAACACTAAGGGTGCTGAAAGCGGTGGGACTGAAAACTGTGATAATGAAAATTTTTCTACATAAGCCTGCGGCAAAAAGCTTTTGTCCATACTTAGCATTTGTGCTACTTTCAAGGCGCTTCCTTTAAGACTTTTCAGTCCGTCATAGATATCTTCTGCATTGTCTTCATTTAATTTATCACGAGTTAAATCAGAATTGACCATTTTTTCTCCGTAATACTTTAAGTAATTTACACCAACTTTTGCTCCAGTTTGCACCAGTTTTGTAGCTCTTTCAATTTTTGACGTAGGTATATAGTCTATAGTTTTCATTATTTGTTGTGTATTTTTTCTTTAAAAAGGAATTTTCCAAAATCGATTAAGCTTTCAATAGGTGCAATGTTCATTAATTCAAATGTGGCTTTTATTGACTTCTCTATATATAGGTCTGTCTTCTCGAAAGCAGGTGATGAGTCTTCTAACCAAAATTTTACTGTCAATAAAAGTTGTATCCATGAAGTTTCCTGAATAGCTTTTTCCTGAAAATTTTGAAATTTTTCCTGTTTGATTCGGTATTCATCTGAAATAATTTCTGATACATAGTTTTTGAAACTGTTTCTCAAACTGGAGAGTTGCATTAAATTTTTTAAATCATTGTGATGCTGTTTCAAACTCATGGTTACATAACTTCTATTAGCAGTCAATAATTCAAAGAATGTAAAGTAAAAACTCAGCATTTTACTTTTCATATCGTAGGTTTCATAGTTTGAGTCTTTATGAAGTAATTCGACCGTTTTTTCTAGAAACATTTTGAATATTTCTTTCTCTACACTCTCTAGGGTTCCAAAAAAACTGTAAAATTCAGTTTCAGAAAAATTATTCAGTTTAGTGAAATTATAAACGGATTTTGGTTTGTCATTATTTTCCAATGTATAATCCATATACATAGAAACTATTTTATCTCTTGTTATTGCTGATTTTTTAGTTGCCATTTTTAATGTATTTCAAATTAGAGTATAAAGGTAATGAATGTTTAACTTAAATCTATTAATGTTAAACAAAAATTAATGTTAATGTTTATATGAATCAAAATGATTAGATTTGTTTTGTTATGAAAAAAAATATATTAATAAGCGGAGGTTCAGGATTTATTGGAAAACACTTGACTGATTTATTAATTGAGAAAGGATTCTCGGTTTCTATATTAAGTCGAAGTGATAAAAAAAATACAGCTAATATTTCGTATTACAAATGGGATGTTTCTAATCAAAAAATTGATGAAGCTGCTGTAATGAATGCGGATTATGTTATTCATTTGGCAGGTGAAAATATTGCTGAAAAAAGATGGACTGCTAAAAGGAAGCTAGCAATAATTGATAGTAGAGAAAAGTCAACACAATTGATTTATTCGGTTCTTAGAAAAAATAACAAAAAATTGGATGCCTTTATTTCAGCTTCGGCTGTTGGGATTTATGGTGCTGTTAATGGAGAAGAAGTATGTACGGAAGAAACTTCCTTAGCTCATGATTTTCTGGGTTCTACCTGTCAGAAATGGGAAAGTTCAATTGATTTTATTGAAAACTTGCGAATACGCACTGTGAAAATACGCACTGGTTTAGTATTGGGTAAAGAGGATGGTTTTTTAAAAAAATTACTTCCTGTTTTTAAATATAGATTAGGTGCTGTTTTAGGTTCGGGTAAACAATATATGCCTTGGATTCATGTTGATGATTTGTGTCACATATATCTCGAGGCTGTTGTAAATGAAGAAATGAACGGGCCTTATAATGCCGCAATAAATGATTCGGCTACGAATGCAATTTTTTCTAAAACGCTGGCGCGAGTTTTAGGTTATTCTATTTGGTTGCCCAATGTTCCTGAATTTGTGTTGAAATTTCTAATGGGCGAAATGTCCAAAATTGTTCTAACGGGGAGAAGAGTATCATCAGCAAAACTTGAAAAATTAGGGTTTCAATTTAAATATAAAAACTTGGAAGAGGCTCTTAGGAGTTGTTTAATTAAATAGCTTTATTGTAAAACACAATAAAGCTGGGTATTTACGTTTTTTGATACTTTGCTTCGTACTATAAATGGAATTTCGATTCTGAAATCATCAGTGTTTAATGGGAAAATAGTACTTAATTCGATTCCTTGTGCTCCTTTTTTTATTATACCCGTAACAATGATTCTTTTTGATCTTCCGTGCATCGTAATTTTTCCTGTAATTTGGTATTCAGTAGCATTGGAGTCAATATTTTTCAGGTCAAATTTTTCGATTATACCTTTGAAAATTGCTTTAGGAAAACGACGACTCTCCATATAATTAGCATTAAAATGCTCCTCCATTAAACTTCTTTCAAATTGAAAATTTTTGATGATGGCCAAACAAGTTATCTCCCCAGTTTTGGTTATCAAAACACAGGATGTTTGTTTGTTTATTGCTTTTACCTCTTCAAAGAAAGGAACTGAAGCCTCAAAATTGATGATTCCTTTATCAGTGGTCATTTTTTCTTGTGCAATAGTAGTAGTAGCTATAAAAATTAGGAAAAGGAGGGTAATTTTTTTCATCGCCTTTTATGAATTAAACTACTTAAAGTTACGAAATTTCAAAGAAATTAGTGTACGATTAGCGATAAATAATCGCATTCCAGAAGCTGATTGTGTAATTTATATTGTAATTAATTTTCAGACCCAAAAAGGATTAATTTGAGGTTGAAAATTACTCAGAGTAGTTAACGTAAGTCTAGCTGTATATTATACTTTTCAAGGCTTGCCAGCGATTCAGGTGAACTATAATCAAATACTTCTTCATGTAGATCTTTTTCCTTTTTTAAGGCTATTTGTTTGATGCAATTGCAAAAACGGCGTACTTCATTTAGATTGGAAAGGATTAGACCGGGAACCAGAACACTTTTACCTTCTTTGTCTTTGGCAACCATAGTAAAATAAGAGGAATTACAATGTTTTATTTTTCCTGTTTGAATGTTTTCTGCCTCAACCCGAATGCCTATAATCATAGAACTGTTACCTACATAATTCACACAAGCTTTCATAGTAACCAGTTCGCCAACTTCAATTGGTTTAAGGAAATTTACCGTATCTACTGATGCTGTTACACAATAATTTCCTGAGAATTTTGAAGCACAAGCAAATGCAATTTGATCGAGTAAAGACAAAATATAACCACCATGAATTTTTCCGCTAAAATTGGTGTGTGAGGGTAGCATCAATTCTGAAATACTGATATTTGATGAGGCGACAGTTTTAAAAGTAGTATTCATAAAAATTATTTTTGATTAAAAGGAGAAGGCTCTTTCTGAACTGTTGTAATAAAATATCTGGTTTCTCCCCACCAGGCAAATGTTCGGTATCGTTCTACGTAGGTTAATTTTACATAATTTCCTTGAAGTCCTTTCAAATCTTCGATCACTTTTTTATCACTGTCCAATACAGAAAAACTAAAAATTTGCGCCCCGGAAATTCCTTGGCTTAATTCGCCTTCCCAGGTTTTTATCGCCATTCCCTTATGACTTAATTTTATGAGTTCACCAGACCGAAATCCTTCACTGTAAGGAACGTAATATAGAAATGCAAAATAACAAATCAAGACCAGCGTGCCGACTCCTAAAATAATTCCTAAAATTCTTTTCATTTTATTTCGTTTAATAATTGATTTTCGTCTTTTTCAGCTCTGTTTAATATGCTTTCCGGAAGTGCTTTTTTAGCTTTGGCTCCCATTTTTTTCAATTTCTCCACACTCACGATTAGGTTTCCTTTTCCTTCTACCAGTTTATTCATGGCGCCACTGTATTCTGTTTTGCTTTCATCTATCTTCTTGCCAATTTTGATTAAATCACCTACAAAACCTTCAAATTTATCATACAATGCACCAGCTTGTCGCGCAATTTCAAGTGCGTTTTCCTGTTGCTTTTGGTTGGTCCACATACTGTCAATAGTTCGCAATGTTGCTAATAAAGTAGCAGGTGTAACTATAACAATGTTTTTCTCGAATGCTTTGTTGTACAAGCTCGTATCTTCATTCAGCGCCATAGCAAAAGCAGGTTCAATAGGAATAAATAACAATACAAAATCAGGGCTTTCAATTTGGTATAAATCCTGATAGTTTTTATTTCCTAATTGTTCTACGTGACGCTTGATGGAGTTAACGTGTTCTTTTAAATATCCAATTTTTAAATCGTCATCTTCCTCATTGATGTATTTTTCATAAGCAGTCAAAGAGACTTTAGAATCGACAATCATCTTTTTACCGTCAGGCAGATTTATCACAACGTCAGGAAAAACACGATTTCCGTCTTCGGTAGTGAACGCTTGTTGGACTTCGTATTCACGGCCTTTTTCTAATCCTGATTTTTCAAGAACGCGTTCCAAAACTAATTCGCCCCAATTTCCCTGCATCTTACTGTCGCCTTTCAATGCTTTCGTAAGGTTGAGGGTTTCCTTGCTCATTTGGATATTCATTTCGCGTAAGCCAAGAATTTGTTGGCGCAAAGCCGCATGATAATCAATGCTTTCTTTGTGTGTGTCTTCAACTTTCTTTTCGAATAAATGAATTTTATCTTGCAAAGGCGTCAGGATATTTTTCATGTTCTCCTTGTTCTGCTCCGTGAATTTATTGGACTTTTCTTCTAATATTTTGTTGGCGAGATTTTCAAATTCTTTGGTGAATTTTTCTTGTAGTTTCTCGACTTCTTCTTTTTGTTCTTTATTGCGTTCCCAAAGATTCTCAAAATCAACTTCTTTTTTTGAAAGTTGAATGGCTAAACTGTCTTTTTCACTTCGAATGTTTTCTTTCTCAACATTGGCGTTTTCTAATAGCTTCTCAAAAGCTGTTTTGTCAATTCTGATTTGTTCTTTCTGCTGATTGAATTGGGAATTTAAAGCAATGAGTTTTTCTTCCAGACTGATTTTTTCTGATTGGAATCGGGCTGAGAAAATGAGTTTGCCGATGAAAACACCAATGGCGAGAGCAACGATGAAAATCAATAAAAACGCAAGCATATTTGACATAAAATTTCTTTTTGTAAGACTGTAAAAATAGGCAAAAGTTTGCTGTTATCCTTTCGGAGATCAAAATACTATAGCAAGTTTTAGGATTTGTAGATTTGATTATTTTAAGGATTAATTGTTCTTTTTATTCTTTGTGTTTTGGCGGTTTAAAATAATAAAGCCAATAAGAAACGAGACACTTATTGGCTTATTAAAAATAAATTGAATTTTATTCATCCAGTTTTATATTTCCTCTGTCTTGCTGATTATCCGGATGCTCATTAGGATAACGATTTGGAATAATATCAGAATTATGGTCTTTATTTTCCACCATTTTTTTAGCTTGTTCTTCAGGAACATTAGCAATATCAGTACTTAAGTTTACAGGAGTGTTATCCTCATTTTGTTCTAGGGTTCCATCAATATTTCGTGCTCTTTGAACAATTTTTTGATTTCCATGTGCATCAGTTTCTACTTCTGTTTTCAAATGGGATACCTCAGGATTCGTATTTTGGGCTAGATTCTCACCGCTAAATCCCTCATTTGTATTTTGCTTATTATTTGTTTTTTTCGAACCTAAATCGTTGCTTTCCATACTCTTTAATTTTAAAGCTAATACTGTTAGCTTCTATAAGATTACGCTTTTTAAACGAAGAAATTCAATCATTTAACATAGCTTTTGGTTTACATAAATAAATCTATGGCGACACTATTTTAAATCCATCAAAAACAAAACTATCTTTGCACGCACAACTAATACACGAAAATGTCTCATTCTCATTTCATCATTCATAAGCCTTACGGGTATCTGAGTCAGTTTATCTACGAATTAAAAAGGAAAAAGAAACTGCTGGGCGAATTGCACGATTTTCCCAAAGGAACGATGGCGATAGGTCGTCTTGACGAAGATTCAGAGGGATTATTGTTGTTAACTACGGACGGGATGATGAGCGAAATCATTCGAAGTAAAAAAGTTGATAAGGAATATTACGTCCAAGTTGATGGTATTATACATCAGGAAGCCATTGAACAATTACAAAAAGGAGTTGAAATAGGTTTTAATGGCACGAAATACATCACTAAACGGTGTAAAGCTTCTCTAATCCATGAAATTCCTGCTTTTGGTACCAGAGGAAAAAAAATTCGGGATGAACGTCACGGTCCAACTTCTTGGGCTTCGATAACGGTGAATGAAGGGAAGTTTCGCCAAGTACGCAAAATGACTGCCGCGGTTGGTTTTCCTACCTTGCGCTTGATTCGTGTTCGAATAGGAAACGTACATCTCAATGATTTACAAGCTGGTGAAGTTTTGGAAGTCGAAAATTTTCAAATAGAGATTTAAAGGATTTGATCTGATTTTTTCAATCTTTTAATTTTTCAATCTTTTAATAAAGTATAATATGTTAAACATCGTTTTAGTAGAACCTGAAATCCCAAATAATACTGGAAATATTGGCCGATTGTGCGTAGGTACCGAAAGCCGTTTGCACTTAATTCATCCTTTTGGATTTGTCATTAATGATAAAAACCTGAAACGTTCCGGTTTGGATTATTGGGTGCATCTTGATGTTACTGAATATCAAAATATAGCCGAATGGAAAGCACAGATTCCTGATTTATCCCGAGTTTTTCTGATGAGTTCCCATTCCGAAAAATCCTATTTAGAAAATGATTTTCAGGATGGAGACTGGTTGGTTTTTGGGAAAGAAAGTAAAGGTTTGAGTGAAGTTGTTTTAAACGAATTTCCTAATCATCTGACCATTCCTATGTCACCGCTAATTAGGAGTTTTAATATTGCAAATTCTGTCGCGTTTGTCATTGGCGAAGCAAAGAGGCAAATAGCTGGTAAATTGTAAATTACGAATTTATAATTGTAAAAAGTAAGGCGGTTTTGTGGTTGAAATTTCATATATTTGAGTAGGTCATTCTAGATTGAATTGTGTTTTTTCTCCTTTAAAACGTACTTTTTATGATTGATAAAATTACTCTTAGAAGCACCATTTTTAAACATTTAGATGGTTTAGTTACCGCTCCTGTCGCCTATGTTTTACATGAAAAAGGGATGCTTTCCTATATTCTTGACAAAAAAGAAGTCACACTTGCGGAACTTACACAATATTTTAAAGCAAATGAAGGCTATCTCAATGTGGGTTTGCGTGTTTTGTGTTCGCAAGGATTCCTGGATTATCATATCAATACCGCCACTGACCAAATTAAATTTAGCATAAACGATAAAAGTGCGATTGCTTTTTCGATGTTCTATTTATATGAAGATGTGCTTGATTTACTGCATTTCACGATGCAATTTCGCACACGATTATTAGATGATATTCCTTTTGCTCGATTGGGTTTAATTTTCGATTTGTATAAAAAAAATTATGAAATTTCATTTTCGAATGATACGCTGACCAATGAAATTCAGCATCAGATTCTAACACATATTGAAGGTTGTCTCGTTGGGCCAATATTGGTACGGCTTGGTATGAGCGGTATGTTCCATAAGTATTTTATGGAGATTTCTTTCCGTCCTGAAGAATTTCATAAGTCACCCGAAAATTTCAAAATTATTCTCGATTTCTTTGTTGATTTAGGTTGGTTTACCCAAAAAAAAGGAAATTATCAGTTTACGGAAATGGGGTTGTTTTTTGCCAAAAGAGCTTCTGCTTATGGAGTGACAGTTTCCTATTTACCTACTTTTAGTAAAATGGAGGATTTACTTTTTGGTAACCCAAATATACTCCGAACGGTTGCTGAAGACGAAGACGAAATTCATGTAGACCGAGAAATGAATGTTTGGGGAAGCGGAGGTGCGCACGATACTTATTTTAAAGTCGTAGATGAAATTATCATCAAATTATTCAATTTACCAATAGAAGATCAGCCCAAAGGAATCCTCGATATGGGTTGTGGTAATGGAGCATTTATAGAACATATTTATACTGTAATCGAAAGACAAACCCTGCGCGGAAAAATGTTAGATGATTATCCTTTATTCCTCGTTGGTGCCGATTATAATCAGGCGGCGTTGAAAGTAACCAGAGCCAATTTAATCAAAGCCGATATTTGGGCCAAAGTAATTTGGGGCGATATTGGACAACCGGATTTGTTAGCCAATGACTTATTGGAAAATTATAACATTGATTTGAAAGATTTATTGAATGTGAGAACCTTCTTGGATCATAACCGAATTTGGGAAATTCCCAAACTAGTAAATAAAGACAGAATAAGTCATTCAACAGGAGCATTTGTGCATAGAGGAGAGCGAATCAGCACTAGTTTAATAGAAGATAATCTATTGGAACATTTGAATAAATGGTCCCCTTACGTTCGGAAATTTGGGTTGTTAATGATTGAATTGCATACCATTGCTCCAAATTTGACCGCTGGTAATTTAGGAAAAACTGCCGCAACGGCTTATGATGCCACGCATGGTTTTTCGGATCAATACATAGTCGAAATTCCCGTTTTGCACAAAATCGCTGCTGAAGCAGGATTATATCCAGACACTAATTTCTTTAGAAGATTTCCGGATTCTCCCATTGCAACAGTCAGTATAAATTTATTGAAAGGAAATGGATAGAACATTTTACAATGAATTGAAAAATAGTAATAAATGAGGAAGTCTGTTCAACCTCCTCATTTATATTTAATTTCTGGTAACAAAATCACTTAATGTAACGTAGGTATTTCCAGTCACCGCATCGTGATAAATGTTATATTTTGTTGGATAATTCCCTGCTTTTTGAAAATGTTCCGGTTGAGAATAATTGGCACTAAAATCAACATCAGAAAGTAGGTAATCTAAAGTAATCATTGGTTCGACAAAAATAAACTTACCATTATAAGAACCGTAAATCATAATTTTAGAAAAAGGGAGATATGCTCCTAAGTCTGCAGGCAACCAGTGTTTTCCCATTTGAGCTTCGGCAGTTGCCGGACCAGGTGGAGTAAAATAATCTGCAGGCATGTAACCAGAAGCAGGATAATTATTAAAAGCAGCATCCGTTTCCGGCGACCATGCGGGTATTGCGAGTTGTTCTTCAGGAGAAATCATGTAAAAGTGAATGTCAAAATGGGGTACATCAAAAACACCTGCAGGTTCGTGACCATGAGGATTCCAGTTCATTCCAATATGATCAAAAGGGGTTAATTCTGTCGCTTTTAATTGCAATGGTACTACAATATTTTCTCCATCTGGTGGAACGGTTTTACTATTTTCAGTTGTCAGATTTTTAAAAGCTTCAGGAGTGATTTCAAGTCCAATTTCGTTAGGATGACCATTTGAATCCACACTTATCCACGAACGAACTTTTCCGTATCCAAGCGCAACTTGTGGGCCTTTAAATACAACAAGTTTGGTAGCACTGGTTTTTGCAGTAAGCGATTGGACACCATTTTGTTGCGAATCACTATTAATCATTTCATCCTGACTGCAGGATAAAAGGAAAAATAATGACCCCAAAACGACCATTTTTTTTGGCAACGTAAACAAATTTTCCATAATTAAAAATTTAAAAGATTGTTTTTAATAATGTAGATAAGTTGAGCTTTGGGGAAAATAAAATGAAGAACAAAAATACAATAAATATCGTAACAACTTGATAATCAGTATTAATTTGTTTTTAAATTTATTGAAAGCACAATTTTATTTGCGCGGAGTATATTGTTTTTACTACCGTAAAATTTATAAATAAGAAAAAAGATAGTCTTTAGACAACAGATTTTATAAAAAAAATGCGATAAAAATGATGTGTTTTAGCAGAAGAATTTCAGAGAAACTAAACAATCATGAATTTTCCTTTTTCAGCATCAAAAACAATATGCTCATCTTTGAATAAGGTATTAAAACTCCCTTTTGAAATAAAATTACAAGGCTCGTCTTGAAGCACTGTTTCTGGAGTCATAATAATCATTTCGTCACTCAATTGTATCGCCATGTCAATATCATGGGTAGAAAATAAAATGCATTTTCCGGTTTCATGAGTAAGCTTTTTTAAAAGTTTGAATAAGGCTACTTTATGCAATAAATCCAAATGTGTGGTTGGCTCATCTAAAATTATTAACGGAGTATCCTGTGCTAAAGCTCGTGCAATCAATACTTTTTGTAATTGTCCGTCACTAATTTCATAGTGTTTTTTTGTAGCTAAATGACTGATTTGAGTCAGCACCATAGCTTCATTCACTTTAACAATATCAATGTCAGATAAAGTTCCCATCCAGTTGGTATAAGGCTGTCTTCCTAAAGCAATGAGTTCAAAAACGGTTAAATTGCTTGGAGGTAATTTTTCGGTTAAAACGATACTTAGGTTTTGGGCTAAATCCAAAGGTTCGTAATCCGTGATTTTCTTTTCATTCAAGAAAACGGCACCTGAAAGTGGTTTCTGGATTCCCGTTATCGTTTTTAAAAGTGTTGATTTTCCAATGCCATTGGCACCAATTAAAGCAATCAGTTTTCCTTTTTTTAAAGAAAGAGAAATATCCGAAGCCACTACGATTTTCTCTTTTTTATGAGAATAACCGATGCTGATTTGAGACGCTTGTAAGATAATTTTGTTTTCCATTAGGCAATCATTTTTCGTTTTCTAACCAATAACCAGATAACCACGGGAGCACCAATTATCGAAGTTACAGCATTGATAGGTAAAGTGATTTCTAATCCTTGTAATTCTGAAAGTACATCGCAAACAAGCATAATCGAAGCTCCTAAAAGTAACGTACTCCAATACAAAACCGAATGGTTACTGGTTTGAAATACTAATTTTGCAATATGAGGAACCGCCAGTCCTATAAAGGCAATTGGACCTGCATACGCCGTAATACTTCCTGCTAAAATGCTTGTTGCAAAAATGATAATCAATCGTGTTTTCTTGAAATTCAAACCTAAGCTGCGAGCATAATTTTCTCCTAATAATAAGGCATTTAGCGGTTTGATGCTGAACAGACTTAATAACAAACCAATCGCCACACAAACGGTTAGAATTAATATGGATGACCAAGACAAGTTGCCTAAATTTCCCATGGACCAAAACGTGAATTTCTGTAATTGTTCAGCCGAACTAAAATACGTAAGAACGCCTACTATTGCACTGGTAAAACTACCAAACATTAATCCAACAATTAGGATTGCCATTGTATCGCGTAACTTTTGGGAAACCATCAAAACCGCTAGTAACACAATAGAACTTCCTATAGTTGAAGCTAAAATGACTCCATACGAGGATAGTAAAATTGTACTTAAAAAAGGAGGAAGTAAGCTCGCTCCTAATAGTACAAAAGCAACGCCTAAACTGGCACCGGAACTCAGTCCTAAAACATAAGGTCCTGCTAATGGATTTCGAAACAAAGTTTGCATCAGCAAACCACTTATGGATAATCCCATTCCAACAAGAATTGCAGTAATGGCTTTGGGTAAACGATAATTGACAATGATATATTCCCAAGTGGATTTACTCGCTTGACCACCAGTTAAACTAGTGTAAATTTCTTTAAAAGGAATCGTGATGGAACCAAAACTAATGTTTACAAAAAACAATAGAACAAGCCCCAAAGTAAGCAAGAAAAATAGAATAGTATTTCGTTTTTGATTCGCCAATTTAGTTTAGTTTTTGTGCAAAAGTAAAAGTATAATTTGGAAGCAGTTCAGGATGGAAGATTTTAATGTAATCTTTCAATACTAAATCTGGACGGCTTGCTGCTAATTCATAATAAATAGTTCCTCCTGTTGCACCTAATTTACTTTCAAAAGTATACACATTTTTAGATTTTGAAGCATCAAACTGACTGTAATGTGGATTACTGTTTTCGAATTCAGCACTGTTTTTGAATGAACCTGTTGCAATCCAATATTTTGCTGTTTTTGCTTTCTCTAATATTTTTTCAAAAGGCATGCTAAGACTTCCTGTTCCTGCAACATTTGACCACAAATAATTCGCTTTGGCATCTTTCATAAACTGCGCTACCCAGCTATTTCCTCTTGCTACATACCATTGGTCTTGATACATAGCTCCGTATAAAACGGTCGCTGTTGGTTTTTTGTTGGCAACTAATTCTATAGCGTCATTGTAATTTTTGACAATTCCATCAAAAAGTGTTTTGGCCTCTTTTTCTTTTCCAAATAAAGCGCCGTAAAGCTTAATCCATTCTGCTTTGCCAAGTGGAGTTTGTTCCATCCAGTCCGCTTGTATGAGTACATTAAGACCGCTTTTTTGTAAATTATCAATCGTCGGATTGTTGTTGTCAATGCCAAAGGTTACGATTAAGTTAGGCTCCAACTCAATGAGTTGCTCCATATTTAATTTTTCGTTTTGTCCTATGTTTTTAACAGTGCCGGCATCAATTAGTTTCCTGGTTTTTTTAGAAGAAATGTAATCGGTGTGAGGAAAACCCACCAGTGATTTTTCAACTCCCAACATTTCTAAAAAAGGGATAATAGTTGTTGAGGTAACGACAATTGATTTTAAAGGAACTGAAATTATGGTGTATTTTTGTAGGCTATCTGGAATGCTGCCGTTTTTTTCTTTTAATATATAGGTGAAGTTTTTATTGGCTTCAGGCCAAGGATTAGAAACCGTCACTACTGAATATCCTTCATACTTATTAATAGAAAATCCCGAGGCATATTCGATTGCATTTTTAGAATTGGAACTTTCTTTTACGTTAAGGTTTTCGCTTTTTTTGCATCCAACGAAAGTTGAAAAAGACAAAATAAAAAGGATTAATCTAATGGAGAACTTCATGATTTAATTTTTCGATAGCAACAAAGGTATACCAAATTTATAAAATTTCTTGTTTATTTTTAGCAGTAAAAAATTGAACAAATACTATCTTTACAAAATGAATAGCATTAAAGTCAAAAACTGTTCTGCTTGCGGAACTCCTTTTAATTGCGGGGACACACCTGAAGGAAGTAAATGTTGGTGCAACAATTTTCCGCCCATTTTTACACCGACAGAAATGGTAGATTGTCTCTGTTCCAGTTGCTTTACAACGGCATGCTCCACTAAAATTGACGAATATGTTGCAACTCTGTCTTCTGAAACTGCAACAAATAATAAAGCTAAAGATTTACCCAAAACGACCAATCTCATAGAAGGAATTGACTATTATTTAGAAAATGGGAATTATGTTTTCAAGGCTTGGTTTCATCTAAAAAGAGGTCATTGTTGTACCTATGGATGTCGACATTGTCCGTATGGATTTAAAAAAATATAAAAATGATATATTTAATAACTGGTGGCGAACGCTCCGGTAAAAGTAGTTATGCTGAAAATTTAGCAAAAGAATTGTCGGATAAACCAATGTATGTGGCTACAGCCCGAAAATGGGATGATGATTTCCAAAAGAGAATCGATCGCCATCAAAAAGATCGGGACGAACGATGGATTAATATCGAAAAAGAAAAACACTTGAGTGAAATTAATTTTTCAGGAAAAGTAGCTATAGTCGATTGCGTCACACTTTGGTTAACGAACTTTTTTGTAGATACTAAAAACGATGTTTCCTTGTGCTTAGAACAAGCTAAAGCTGAATTTGATGCTATTGCCAATCAAGAAAATACAACTATTATTATTGTAACCAATGAAATAGGAATGGGTGTTCATGCCGATACTCACATAGGTAGAAAATTCACTGAACTTCAAGGTTGGATGAATCAATATATAGCTAAGAATGCCGATATCGTTGTGCTTATGGTTTCTGGAATTCCTGTAACAATAAAAGAAACAAAATGAAATAGCTATGATTTTACAATATTGAATTCAACGAAAATAGTGTCTCATAGCGTATTACATATTCAATTAAAAATCAATAAATAACTACATATGAATTTTGTGACTTCTTGGAGTGGCGGAAAAGACAGTTGTTATGCAATGATGCAAGCAACTCAGCAAGGATTTGTTCCAAAAGTGTTACTCAATATGATGAATGAAAACGGAAAAGTATCCCGTTCTCACGGATTGCCATTGTCTATATTGAATCAGCAAGCTCAAAAAATGGGATTACCTCTGGAAGGAATTCCGGCAACTTGGGGTGATTATGAAGCCAAATTTATTGCCGTTTTGAAAATGCTAAAAGCCAAATATGATTTGGAAGCAGCCGTTTTTGGTGATATTGATTTGCAACCGCACAAAGATTGGGAAGATAAAGTATGTGCCGCCGCATCGCTAAAAGCAATTTTACCTTTGTGGCAACAAAACCGAATCGTCTTGGTAAATCAAATGCTTGAAAACGGAATTGTAACGATGATTGTTTCTTGCAATACAATGATGGGAGAACATTATCTGGGTAAAATTTTGAACAAAGAACTAGCTCAAGAATTACACGAAAAAGGAATAGATCCTTGTGGTGAAAATGGCGAGTTTCATACGTTGGTAATTAATTGTCCGTTGTTTTCGGGAGCGATTGAACTGCCTGAATTCACTAGAATTACTTATGAAAATTATTGTTTCATCGTCTGGGAAGAATAACTTTTCAATAACAAAAAAACAATGGCAATTGTCATTGAATTTGCCATTGAACTTTTAAATAAAAAAACATGACTTATTTAGATGAAATTTTAAAATCCCGCCGCGACACCCGTCATTTTACGGAGGATCAAGTGCCTGATGCTGTTATTGAAAAAGCACTGCAAGCGGGGCATTGGGCGCCTTCTGTGGGTTTGACTGATGCTACAAAATACTATCTGGTCAGGTCGGCTGAAATGAAGAAAGCCATTAAAGATTTATTTTTAGATTATGATGAAAAAGCAATTTCGCTAACGGATAACGAACAACAAAAACAAGCCTACAAAGCTCTTAAGCTAGAAGCAATAGAAGAAGCACCATTGGGATTAGTGATTTGCTATGATCGTTCCGTTTTGAATAATTTTACGATTGGAACCGTTGGGAGTAATGAAGCGGTAAAGTTCAGTTCTGTTTGTGCTGCACAAAATATTTGGCTTTCCTTAACGGAGCAAGGGTATTCTATGGGATGGGTTTCCATATTGAATTACTATCAGTTCAAGCAATTATTGGGTTTGCCTGAAAATATGGAGCCGTTGGGGTATTTTTGTGTGGGAAAACCGGCTACCAATTATGATAATCAACCCATGTTGCAACAACTGAATTGGAAACAAAAACAAGAAATTCCATTAGTTGAGGAAATTACTGTTTTGCATGAAAGTAAGGTGGAGAAAGTATTTTTTGATACTGAAAAGGAGATAGATTCTGCTGCTTTTGCAAATGCGTTACAACATAAAATCGACCAAAAAACCAAACCAACAGGTTCATTAGGAATTTTAGAAGTGCTTGCCAAACAAATTGGGATGGTGTTTCAAACTTTAGAACCTAAAATTATAAAACCCAATCTGGTTGTTTTTGCAGCCGATCACGGAATTGCAAATCATGGTGTAAGTGCCTATCCGCAAGATGTAACCAGACAAATGGTGAATAATTTTTTGATAGGTGGCGCAGCAATCAATGTGTTTTGTAAACAAAATAAGATTCAATTAGCTATTGTAGATGCTGGAGTGAATTATGATTTCCCTATGAATACTGATTTGATTTCGGCTAAAATAGGGAAGGGAACACACTCTTTTTTGCATGGAGCCGCAATGAGTAAAACAGAAGTTGAATTGTGTTTTATGAAAGGAAGTAAAATTGTTGCCTCTATTGCAAAAACGGGCAGTAATTGTATTGGTTTTGGTGAAATGGGTATTGGTAACACTGCTACAGCTTCGGTTTTGATGAGCATTATTTTAGAATTACCAATTCAGGATTGCGTAGGAAAAGGCACAGGAGTAAATGATGAACAGTTGATTCAAAAAATTAGTATTCTTAAAAAATGCATTGCCAATTATAATGGTTCAGATGATTTAGAGAGCAAGTTAGGTTATTTCGGCGGTTTTGAAATCATGCAAATGGTGGGTGGAATGCTTCAGGCAAAAAAGAGTAATATGCTGATTCTGGTAGATGGTTTTATCTGTAGTGTTGCTTTTTTAATTGCCTTTAAAAAGAATCCGTCCATTCTTAAAAATGCTATTTTTTGCCATTCTTCAGCGGAGCAAGGGCATCAAAAAATATTAGATTATCTAGGAGTTCGTTCCCTATTGCAACTAGATTTAAGGTTGGGTGAAGGCACGGGTTGTGCGATTGCTTTCCCTATAATTGAGTCGGCTGTAACATTCATGAATGATATGGCCAGTTTTGAATCCGCAGGTGTGAGTAGCCGGGAACTTTAAATTTAATTTGTTAGTAAATAGATAAATTGGCTTTAGCCAAAATAAAAAAAATGAAAAAAGAACTACATATATTTTTTACAGCATTAATGTTTTATACAAGGATTCCGTGTCCTGCAACCATTGATCACAATCCAGATTATTTAAATAAAGCGTCCCGTTATTTTCCATTAATTGGTTGGATTGTGGGTAGCGTTGCTTTTGGGGTATATTGTGTGTTTAATTATTTAGTTGCGCCTGAAATTGCGGTAATCTTCTCTATGATTGCTTCCGTTTTAGTTACGGGAGCTTTTCATGAAGATGGTTTTGCTGATGTTTGCGATGGTTTTGGTGGCGGTTGGACCAAAGAAAAAATACTGATAATTATGAAAGACAGTGCTATTGGTGCGTATGGAGCAATAGGTGTGATGCTGTTGTTATTCCTTAAATTTCAAGGATTGACTCAATTAATTAAAGTTTTGGATAATCCTAAATTTATAATTTATAATTCACAATTTATAATTTTACTATTACTTGTTTCAGCGCATTCCATCAGTCGATTAGCAGCGATTTCAATTGTTTTTACCCATGAATATTCTCGAGAAGATGCTTCAAGCAAAAGTAAACCTATCGCACAAAGTTATTCTTGGAGAGAAGTGGCGGGAGCTTTCTTTTTTGGATTACTTCCATTAGTTATTTTGTCCTATTTTCAGTGGCAAATACTGTTGGTTTTAATACCTGTTTTTCTGACTCGATTCTTTTTGGCGCGTTATTTTCAGAAATGGATTGACGGGTATACCGGGGATTGTTTAGGCGCAACCCAACAGGTTTGTGAAGTGGTTTTTTATATATCAGTTATTGCATTATGGAAGTTTATTTAGTACGTCACACGGAAACGGTTTGCGAAAAAGGAATTTGTTATGGACAATCCGATGTGGAAATCATGGAACCTTATGATGTTGTTTTTCAGTCTGTTTTGAATCAATTACCTCAAGATGCAAAGCTATATTCCAGTTCTTTGCTTCGCTGTGTGCTTTTGGCAAATTACATCAAAGACAATTCAGAAATTACTGCTGTAAATGAAGATTCTCGTTTGATGGAAATGAATTTTGGCGATTGGGAAATGAAAAATTGGGATGTAATTCCACCGGATGACTTTACGCCTTGGATGACTGATTTTGTAAATGTTCGCGTGCCGAATGGAGAATCATTTACGGATTTACACAATAGAGTAATTGATTTTATGCATAATGAACTTCAGCAAACCAATTCAAAACCAGTTATTATTGTGGCACATGCAGGAGTGATACGTAGTTTTTTATGTAAAATTTCAGATTTGCCACTAAAAGACGCTTTTCAGAATAAAGTAGATTTTGGAGCTGTAATTAAAATTGAATTATAAAATCCGCAATTATTTAGGTTATTAACTTAATATAATTTTATCTTTGCCGCCGTATTGAGGTTGAGGTTTGTTTATTTTCAAACCCCATTAAAAGGGAATCAGGTGAAAGATTTCAAGTTTTAGATTTCAGATTTCAGGGTTTAAATCCTAAATCAAGAATTCTAAATCAAGAATCCTAAATCCTGAGCTGTACCCGCAACTGTAAGCTATTAAGCTTGTTGTTATCTACAAAACCATTGTCTCGTCCTTAAATACGAGATGAGAAGGTAAACAACAAGACGCAAGCCAGGAGACCTGCCTATTACATCGAGTATCAAACTTTCGGGAAAAAAGGTTTGGGTATGGGTCATTCTATGCTTTTCTCCCCATTTATTAAATTTTACATTTTAAAAATGAACAAAAAATTCATTCGCTTTAGTGCGATTGCATTGTTATTTGCAATGAACACGTATGCACAAGAACAAGAGCCAAAACAACTTGATGAGGTTGTTGTTTCCGATTCAAAATTTGCTTTGCCAAAAGAAAAATCAGGAAAAGTTATCGTCAAAATTACTGCTGAGGATTTGAAGAAAAAATCAGGACAATCAGTAGCTTCTATTTTAAGTACGGTAGCAGGTGTTGAAATTAATGGAAATCAGAGTCGTAATGGTAAAGATTTGGGACTTTACATTCGCGGAGGAAGAAATCATCAGGTTTTAATTTTGATTGATGGTGTTCCGGTAACAGATGCTTCAGGAATTAGCTTATCGTATGATTTGAGATTACTTCCAGTAGAGCAAATTGAAAGTATTGAGATTATGAAAGGTGCTTCAAGTACATTATACGGTTCTGGAGCAGCAACCGGTGTAATTAATATTACACTAAAAAAAGCAGGTAAAAAAGCGATTGCAGGAAATGCCTACATGAATATTGGTACACAGACAGTTGCTAAAAAAGCAAATTATAGTGTGCAAGATTACAACCAGGGTTTTGTTGTAAACGGTGGTTTTGAAAAAGTAAATTATTTTGCTTCTTTGAATAGTACCGAAACTACAGGAATTTCTGAAGCTAAACCATTGAATCCAAATACTAAATTTGAAAATGATGCTTTTTCAAGAGTGAATTCTTTAGTAAAAATTGGCTTTACGCCAACTAAAAAATTATCCTTGGATTTCTTTGCTAATTATGACCGAATGAAAAACGGTTTTGATGCAGGCTCATTTGCGGATGATCTTAAAAATTTTAGTCTTTCAGAGCAATTTAGAGTTGGTTTTACTCCAAAATACAAGTATAACAAAGGAGAATTGGTAATCAATACCAGCGCAAACGTAATCAACCGTGATATCTTTAGTTATGGCTCTTTATTTCAGGCTAAGTCAAGAAGTGTCAATGTTGATGCCTTTAATAAATATGAAATTTCATCTCAATTATTTGTGGTTACCGGAGCACAATTTCAGTTTCACGAAATGTCAAACGTGAGCCAGTATGATGCGATTACAACTGAGATAGCAAAATTCAATATGATTGATCCTTATGTAACGGCTGTTTATAATTCTGGTTTTGGATTAAATTTAAATGTAGGAGCCCGTTATAATATGCATAGCAAATACGGTAATAATTTAGTTTATAATGTTAATCCATCGTATAATTTTTCAGAATCATTTAAAGTATTAGCGTCTTACAGTACAGCATTTGTTACTCCAAGTTTGTACCAATTGTACTCTCCATACGGAGATTTGAATTTATCTCCAGAGAAAGATGCTACTGCCGAAGCTGGTTTTGAAGTAAGTTTAGTAAATAAAAAAGTAGTTTTGAATGCTGTTGTTTTTCAAAGAGAGGAGCAGGATGCTATAGGATTTGATTTGATGACTTACAAATATTTTAATGTAAATGGGAAAAACAAAGCCAAAGGTCTTGAGACAATGATTTCTTATGCTTTTAATGATAAAGTAAAATTCAATGCTAATTATACTTTTACGGAATTAGAAAAACAATCTCGTATCTTAAATCCAAAACACAAAGTAAATGCTTCTGTAGATGTTCAGGCTGCCCCTCGTTTAGCTTTTAATGTGGCGTACCAATTTGTGTCTGATAGAAATTTTGAGTACACAACATATCCGGCACCTACTTTTGATCCCGTTTTAAACTCAGAAGTTTTGAAAAATTACCAATTAGTAAATGCTAATGTTCGTTATGAATTAATCAAAAATAGATTGAATGTTTTTGGTGCAGTTGATAATATTTTGGATAATGATTTTATTGAAACCAGAGGGTATAGTACCAGAGGAAGAAATTTTAAACTTGGGTTGAATTTCTTATTCTAAAAATCAAAAAATAAAATATTTTAGTTTTAGTACTTAAAACCCGTTTCTTAATTTGGAACGGGTTTCTTGTTTTTATTTCATTTCGGAAATAAATTCTGAAATGGATTTAGCAATTTTATTTTGCTCCTTATCGTCAATCAAGTATTTTTTGTCGTTTTCATTAGTTAAATAACCAAGTTCAACAATTACTGCTGGTACGTCTGATCTTTTAAGAATGTAGAAAGGGCCCGTTTTTATACCTGATAATTTCAAATTTGTATCCTTTGAAAATTTGTCTTGCAGCCTTGTTGCAATTTCATTTGATTTTTCAAAAAACTCAGTTTCTTTTGAAACATATAATTCTAAGCCAGATGTTTTATTATTTAAGCTTGAATTTACATGAAGGGATAAAACCAAATCAGGTTTAAGTTTATTTATGAAATTAGCGCGTTCTTCATAGGATAAAAAGGTGTCATCTGATCTTGTCAGATGAATCATAACATTACTATTTAAAGACTTAATTTTGTTAGATACTTGTTCTACAATTTGTTTTTCAGTAATAGAATTAGAGATGACTCCATAATCATTCCCACCATGACTTGCATCAATAACAATATTTATTTTTTTTGGTTCTAATGGTTTAGAACTTATAAATGAAAAAGAAATAATTATTATTGCTATTAAAAATATTTTTTTTAAATTTTTCATTTAGTTGTATTTTAGGGTGTTAAGTGCTAAATCTAAACTTAAAAAAAGTATTTTTATTATAATTGTGTTTAAATTATTTCAAAGCTTTCAAAAGACCTTCAGGTGCTTTTTCTAGGTACATTTGGTTTTGTAACCCATCAATAGATTTTGCATCTTTAAAATAATTAAAATCTTTTCCTGTACTTTGTTTAAGCATTCTAGCTGTTCCGGTAATTTTACCTATTGCAGTGCTTAATAAAGGTTCTGCTGTATCACCAAGAACGCCAAAACTACTTATAGTTTCTTTTAGGGCGTAAGTAGGTGTTAAGCCATTATAATAATCACCAAATCCATCTGAATTTACGATTTTTAATACAATAGGCTGCATGGCATATCTGTGGTTTGGGTTTCTGTTTTCAGTGCCAAAAGTAGGGGAATCATATAGTGTAACTGATCCAACATTTTTTCCGGTTGTCACATCACCAATTTGCACCATACTGATATGGGGTTTAAGTCCGTTTATAACTAATTCACTTGCTGATGCAGTACTTTTGGTCGTTAGGATGTAGATTTTAGTCATGTTCAGGCTATTGATAGCTGTAGTTCCAATTTTGTCTGTGAAGCTATTGATTAAAGCTGCTGGGTTTTCGGATTCGAAATAAGCATTGATTTTAGCATTCCATTGTTGCTTAGCAAAGACTTGACCCGTAAATTGACCTGTAATCATGCTCGCTAATCGGGTAGCGGTCTGAACAGAGCCACCGCCATTGTAGCGTAAATCTAAAACCAAGTCAGTAATTCCTTGGGATTTTAGAGTAGCAAAAGCATCATTTAATTGCGTATCATAATTAGCATAAAAGCCGTTGTACATTAAATATCCTATTTGATGAGAGCCAGAGGTTATTACCTTATTGATTAAAATTGGATTTTCGGATAAAACGGTTTTTGTCAATGCTACTGATTTTCCATTGGCAACAATTGTCGTTCCATTATAGTCGGCCATATTTAATGTGTAACTATCAGCAGCTAATAGAGTTTGGTAATTACTTATGGTAAGTTGAGTACCATTTACGGCAGTGAACATATCACCACGCTTGATGGCTTTATTAGAAGCATCTGAATTTGCAATAATATAACGTACATAGCCAAATATCTCAGTAGAGCTTCCTGGCTTATAACTTAAACCAAAATCGACACCATCATTTTTAGTTGTTCCTTGAAGCGCTCCTTCCAGTTCTAAATAATCGCTTACAATCCAACTGAATCGATCGATGGTTTTATCGACTCTAAGTGCATTAAATAAATTTTCAGGAACAGGATATCCTTTCAAAAAAGTATTCAATTCGACTTGAGTTGGAAACCGGTCGTCAGCTAAATTAGGTACGTCAGCTTGCCATAAATAGTATTGATTTAATCCTTTCCAGATAAAATCCTGAACATCTAAATTTACTGGTGCGGCAACATCATCGTTATCTTGGCAAGATTGGAAAGTAAGAATACCAAAGAATAATAAAAGCGTAAGTAGGAATGATTTTTTCATGTTTTGGGAGCAATGTCTTTTATGAACGTAAAAATACTAACTTTAGTTTTTATTTTATGTTTTTTTGTAACAAAAAGAAATGTGAATCGTCTTGATTGTATAACCGTTATAATAAATGCTCCTTATGAACCAATATGAGTTTGTGCAGCTAATCAGTCCATTTAAAGATAAAGTCTTTCGACTGGCAAAGCGATTGCTCATAAGTACTGAAGAAGCTGAAGATGCCACTCAAGAAGTTTGGGTTAAATTATGGAATAAAAATAAAAGTTTAGATGGCTTTACTAGTATAGAAGCTTTTGCAATGACAATGACAAAAAATTATTGTTTGGATCAATTGAAGTCAAAAAGAGCGGGGAATATTAAATTAGTTCATACTAATTTTACAGATAGTGAGCCAGGTTTATATAAAAAAATAGAAGATATTGACAGTCTGAATTGGGTTGAAAAAATAATAAACCAATTGCCGGAACAACAACGGATATTAATACAAATGCGGGATATTGAACAATATGAGTTTGCTGCAATTGCTGAAATAGTAAACATGAATGAAACTGCTATTCGCGTAGCGCTTTCAAGAGCAAGGAAAACGATAAGAGAAAGCATGATAAAAACGCACAGCTATGGAATTAAATAAAATAGAAATACTTTTAGAAAAATACTTTCAGGGAGAAACCAGTATTGCTGAAGAAAATGAATTACGTACTTATTTTTCTTCACCGGATGTTGCGCAGCATCTGGAACAATACAAGCTGATATTTGGTTATTTCTCTCTCCCAAAAGAGCAAATGTTGAAGCAAGAAATTCCACTACAATCTAAGAAACATTATGTAGCGTGGCTATCTATTGCTGCTTCGGTGGTTGTTTTGTTGGGAATTGGGGCATACATTTTTTATAATAATGATAATGTAAATGAGAAGCAGGATTTAGGAACGTATGATGATCCTGAAGTTGCGCTTAAAGAAACTCAAAAAGCATTGGCGTTATTGTCAAATCATGTAAATGTTGGCATAGAAAGTGTATATTATATTAAAGAATACCAAGAATCAAAAGAATTAATTTTTAAACAATAATCAATCAATAAAAATGAAAAAATTTTTAATAACGTTAGTAGTAGTTTTAGTTTCAAGTCCATTTTTTGCTCAGGCTGCATTCGATAAATTCGATGGACAAGATGATGTCACCTCAATCATTGTCAATAAAAAAATGTTTGATTTAATGAGTAAAGTAAAAGTGGATGCTTCCGATAAAGAGACACAACAATACCTTAATTTGATAAAAAAATTAGATAACCTAAAAGTCTTTACAACTAAAAATACCAGAGTGGAAGGCGAGATGAAAATTGCCGCTGACAGGTATGTAAAATCAGCAGGTCTGGAAGAGTTAATGCGTGTAAATGATAGTGGAAAAAACATTAAAATTTTAGTTAAATCTGGTGCAAAAGATTCTCAAATAAGAGAGTTGTTAATGTTTATTGAAGGTGCTAAAAATGATGATACGGTTTTAATGTCATTAACAGGGGATTTTGATTTAAGTGAAATCTCAGTACTTACGGATAAAATGCGAATTCCTGGAGGGGATGATTTGAAGAAAGCAACTAAAGGTAAAAAGTAAAATGAAACCTGTTTATAGTATTGCGCTATTCTTTAGCTTGTTTCTGTTCAGTTGCAATCAAGAACCTACATTGCAGAAATACTTTGTAGAAAATACAGATAACAAGAATTTTATTGCTTTAGATGTTTCGTCAGATATACTGAATATGGATCAAACACAATTGTCATCAGAGCAAAAAACAGCACTACAATCTTTTGATAAGATGAATGTGTTGGCCTTTAAACTCAATGGTAAAAACAAAGTACAATTTGAAGTGGAGCGTGCTAAAGTAAACCTGATTCTGAAAGATAAAAAATACCAGCAGCTGATGAAATTTGGATCTGGAAAAGAAGGAGCTTCAGTAAGTTATGTAGGTTCTGATGAGCATATTGAAGAGTTTGTTTTTTTTGCTAATAAAAAAGAAACAGGTTTTGCTGTCATACGCGTTTTGGGTAAAGACATGAATCCCACAAATATCATGACCATGATGCAGGTCATTCAAAAATCAAATATTGCTTTAGAACAACTCAAACCTTTGCAACAACTAATAAAATAGAAATTGTATGAATTAGAAAAGCGTCCCGATTCTGTATCAAGACGCTTTTTTTATGGTTTAATACCTTTAGAAAGTACTACTTACAAAACATTTTTTTGTTTTTAACGGCACTTTGGCTTCCATATTGAATGGCTTTGGAGAAATCAGCACATGCACTCTTTTTGTTTTCAAGATGAATATAGGATAGTCCCCTAAGGTTGTAAGCAATGTAATCTTTTGGGTTTAAAACAATAGATTGGCTACAATCCTCAATGGTGCCTTTGTAATTATTTGATTTGTAATTAATATCAGCACGAGTAGTGTAAGCATCGCCTCTTTTTGGGTCAATGCTGATAGTTGTGTTGACATCAATTAAAGCTCCTTTTATATCGCCTATTTTTTGTTTTGAAAGCGCTCTGTTTAAGTATGCTTCTGCAAATAAGGGATCTCTTTTGATTGCCTTAGTATAATCATCAATTGATCCTTTTAAGTTTCCTGTTGCAGCTTTTTTTAATGCTTGATCAAAAAAATCATAAGCTATTGGGTCTTGACTCCATCCAAGGAAAGAACTTAATAATAATGCGAGGAGGACTAGTTTTTTCATAAATAACTTAGGTTTGTAGTTTTGGTGTAAATTTTCATCTAAATTAACTGAACTTTTTATACCTGTATAGTTCTTTCAGTTATTCCATTAACGAATAGAATTGTAATTTATTTTGAATAAGTAAAAGAAAATTAATTTCAAGCTAAATACTAGTTACGCTTAATTTTACTACTGCTTAGGATTTGGTTTAAAAGCTTCAAGTAGTTTTTGGCCTTAACAAAGTTTTGGTTTGAAAGTAAAATGCTTCAAAAAAAATCCAAACGTATTTGATTTTTTTTGAAGCATTTTATTTTTTTGTGACCACGGTGGGGACATTACCCGTGTATTTTGATTATTTGTAAAACCCATCAAACGTATTGAATATAAAGAGATTGTTTAATTTGTTGGTTTGTTCATTTCCGTAATAATTCGCAATAATACACGTTTGGTTAACTAACGGTTAACTAAGTTCTTTTTTTTGCTTATCTTTGAATTGTTCAAAAAAGGCAAAAATTATGGCAAGTGTAAAATGTTTACTTCAAAGCAAAAGCGATAACGCAAATATCTATGTTCAATTTTCAATCAGTAGAACACAAGTTTTCAAAAGAAAAACGGGTTTTATAATCGATGCTAAAGATTGGAACGGCAAAGCACCAATACAAAAAACTCAAGAACTAAAAGCTTTAAAATCAAAGCTGGACAAATTGGCCACATTTATAAATGATGCTCACAATGACACGGTAAGCACAGGAATAGAATTTACAGGCGATTGGTTACAACTTCAAATTGATTTCTATAATAAAAAAACGCCCGTTTTAGAATTGGACGTTATGACTACTTACATACAAAAGTATATTGACGAAGCACCCTATAAACAAAATGCAAAAAAAGAACTTGGATTAAGTAAAGGACGTATTCAAAACTTGAAGCTATTCAAAAGCACGGTTTTAAAATATGAAGCCGAAGCACTTAAAAGCAAAAGCATTTTGATAAGAAACATAAATTTAAAGTTTGTTGAACAATATAAAAACTGGATGTTTGGCAAAGGATATTCCACAAATTATGTAGGTAAAAATATTGCGAACATTAGAACTATTTGCCTCGATGCTTCTAAAAATGATATTGAAACCTCAACACAGATTAAAAATATTAAAGGTATTTCAGAAAGCCGTGAACCTGAAGACATTGTTTTTTTAAGTGAAGACGAACAAGAAGCAATAAAAAATGCACCGCTTATTAGAGAGGCACTTATAAACGCCCGTAAATGGTTATTATTAGGTTGTTTGATTGGCCAGCGTGGAGGCGATTTACTGAACATTACCGACAAAAACATTAAAGAGTTAAACGGTATGAAAATAATTGAATTGAAGCAACAGAAAACAGGCAAACTTGTTGCAATTCCTTTACTACCTGAAGCGGTTGAAATAATCGAAAGCGGTTTACCTTATAAAATATCATTAGTACATTTTAACGAACATATTAAAGACGTTTGTTTAGAAGCTGGATTGACTGAACCAACCAAAGGACGTAAAAAAACAAAGTATAACAAGCCAACTACTAAAGGCGTGTACCCTAAACACGAAGTTATTAGCAGTCACATTTGCAGACGTTCGTTTGCTACTAATTTTTACGGACGTATTCCAACACCCGTACTAATGAATATAACGGCTCACGGAACTGAAAGAATGTTTTTATCGTATATCGGTAAAACCACGTACGATAATGCTTATCAAATGTTAGATTATTTTAGTAAGTTAGCACCTAAAGAAAAAACACCGCCTCAAATGGAGGTTGTACATAACACAGGCACTAAATAAACTAAACATAGCAAATGTTATTTCATAGAATTGATAAAATAGAAATGGAAATTTTTCAATCTGTTTCAGATTGGGAAAAATTAAATATGATAATGTTTGAATCTTTTAACGAACGATTTAAATATCCTATAATAACGAACGATTTTAAGCGTATAAAGGCGTATTTTAGAATATTAAGAGATAGATATTATTTTGCCGAGTATATATATTCATTAGAGATTTTAATGCATAAAATTGAAAAACTTAATGATGACCTTTTAGAAAATAATTTATTTGAAGAGTATGACAAATATTTATTTGACTTTGAATCCATAAAAAATAAAGAATTAATAAATGAATATCTTATAAAATTCATTGTTAGATATAATGACATTTGCATTAAAAAACATTTTACAGAAATAGTTGAATATCAAAAAAAATTGAATTTAGAATATTTCAAAATTTACACACCAAAATCAAAAGAAAGACTTAAAATTCTAAATAAAAATTTAGATAGTATTAATAACGAAATTGAGTTTGGAACTGGAAAAAATATACTTTTTGGTAATTTTGATTTACACCGTTTTTCATATAGAATTTGTTTGTTAACATTAGAGCAGAAAAAAGATATTTTCCAAAAGGAAATTAAATTAATTCAATCAAAACTTAAAGTCAAAGCAAGTCCCGAAATTATAGATTTAGTATTAAATAAGAATATTGAAACAAAAAATAATATTGATGTAAAAATTCCCTACTTATACGATGGAATAAATATAAATACTATTCCTAAATCAATATATGATGAATTAATTTCAAACAGTAACGACCGAAGTTTTAAGTCATACTCAAATGATAAGGGCGAAAGGATTACGGAATTTGGTGAATTTAATCCTCCTATGTTTATTTATTTTGATAAACCTTATAATTTTCATATCAATATAAAACATTATGATTATTTAGAAAATAAATTAATGGTAGGAATTTGTTTTGATGAAAATTATAATAAAGTCACAAAAGAAAATATTTATTCATTTTACAAATATTACAATGATGGATTTTTAAAAGGATATAAGGAATTTGAAAATAGTTTAAAACAAAATAGTAGTTTATTTAATATTACTAATGACCAAATTGCTTATAAAATATACTCGAGAATAGTTCGAGATGGCTTTTTGAAAAAAGATGGCTTTATGAAACTTGGAAGTTTAATAAGTCCTTGTACGGAAATTGAAACCAAAATATCTTCCGAAAATAATATCAAATCCATTCTAAAAATTACTGAAGAAAGATTTTTTGAAAGTGGGTTTGAAGGTGGTGAATTTTACAAAGCGTGGGAAATTATTCTAAACAATCCCTCCGTATTTGAACCAATATTTTTAAAAAACTCTAATACTGAAAAAGAAAATGAAGCAAAAGTTATAAACGATACTTCAATAAAAGAAGAATATTTAGGACAACCTACAAACGACAATGCAAATGATTTTTTTGATTTTTTAATTGAATATTACAGACCTGAAGACAAAACACAAATTAAATATGTTAACATACTTCACTATTTAAAAAACGATGCAGACAAAAAACATTTTATTTTTAAAGTTAAGCAAGATGAATTTAGAACTTTAGTTAAAGTTAAAACAGGAATTAAAATAAGTAAATTTGATAAATCGGCGAAGTATATAGAAGAAGAAAAACCAATTTTTCACAAACTTGAAAACACTTTTTTCAAAAAAATGAAAGTATAAAAATCAAAATACCATACATACTATTTTTATACTATAATAATACTATTTTACACCATTGTAAGCACCGTACACGCCTGAATATCATTGTACTTCACTTTAAACAGTAAGTACAATGAACACACAAATTTTCTTAAACGGCATTACATTAGAACAATTAGCCGAAGCGGTTGTTAAACTTCAACAACAACCCGTTGCACTACCTCAACCCGAAAACGAATTTATTACACGGGATGAGGTTTGTAAATTATTAAACTTCAACAAAACAAGTTTATGGAAACATACCAAAAGCGGTAAACTCAAAAGTTACGGCATTGGTAACCGTGTTTTATACAAAAAATGCGAAGTATTAGAAGCGGTTAAACCTATTAATCATTAATTCTTATGAGTAATAGTAACCAACCACAGGCGAAAGGTTTAAACGTATTAAGCACCGCTATTGATACCGCTATGCAAAGCGAAGTTATTGCAAGTGAAAATCCATTCCCTATAAATGCATTTCCTTTGCGTTTTAAAGACTTAATAATTGATTTGAATAAAAGTTTAAGTTTTCCTATTGACTATACAGGAACGGCAATACTAACGGCAATGGCTACCATTGTAGGTACAAGTGTAAAAGTAAGAGTCAAAAATAATTGGTTCGAATACGCTTCAATTTATAGTTGTTTGATTGGTAATGCTGGAGCAAATAAAACGCACCCAGTTAATACAATATTTTCAATAATTAGAGATATTGATAAATTCAATCACGATAATTTTGTAATACAATATAAAGAGTATTTAGAATATCAAAAACTAACAAAAGCGGAAAAATTAGAAGTTACCAAAGTGTTCCAGCCAATACTAACTAAAAGTATTTTAACCAATTTTACGCCTGAAGTTTTAAACAAACGGTTAAATGAAAATTTAAGAGGTTGCACGGTTTTAAGTGACGAAATGGCCACCTTTTTTGAGGGAATGAACAACTATTCAAAGGGAGACCAAATAGGCGTATATCTTTCATTTTGGAACAACCAACCAACAACAATTGACAGGATAGGCGATCCGATACCTTTGTTTATTAAAAATCCTTATTTGTCAATTATTGGCGGTTTACAACCTCGAATGTTAGCAAATGTATTTCCAATACAAAAACTTAATAATGGTTTTTTTCAAAGGTTTTTATTTGCGTTTCCTGATGCAACTTTAAAGCAATCCATAAACGATAATGAACTGAATGAAATAATCTTTGACCGCTATAAAGATTTTATTACAGCGTATTATCATAGTTCAGGAGTAGAAGAAAATGATGGCTTTATTAATAGTAAAATAGTAAGCTGGACACCTGAAGCCAAAATCTTTTTTTATAAATGGCAAAATGAAAATTGCGATTTAGTAAACGATTATAGCAATAATATTAAAGGCGAAATTATTTCAAAGTTTGACAATCATTTTATTCGTTTGGCTTTGTTACTTCAGATGATGGCAGACCCTAAAAGCGATTTTATACAAATTGAAGCCGTACAGGGTGCAAAGCTACTTTGTGAGTATTATATGAATTGTTCGTTTAAAGTTTTGGGAATTATTCAAAATCCAAAAGAGTATTTAGAAACATTGGCCGATAATAAAAAAAGATTTTATTACAATCTTAACGAAAGGTTTACAACCGCTGAAGCTATTGAAGAGGGTAAAGCTTTTGATTTTCAGGAAAGGCGATTAAAAGAGTTTTTAAAAGATACTATTCTATTTAAAAGAATTAAGCACGGCTTTTATGAAAAAACTATAAAACCCCAACAGGAAAAATAAATCTCTATTTATTAATGCACTTTGCATTATCGACATTATCGACATTTTGAAAGTGTTGAAAGTGTTATAAATGCAAAGTGCAAACTTTAAACTTACAGTAATGAAACAATATAAATACAATTTAGATAAGAGCAGTAAGAAGTTTATTTGTCCTAAATGCAATAAAAAAACCTTTGTTAAATACTTAGAAACTGAAACAGGAAACTATTTAGCTGAAGAGTTCGGACGTTGTGACCGTGAAACAAATTGCGGTTATTATAGCACGCCCACAGGCGAATTTAAAAACACTTTTGAAGTTGTTAATATTCCTACACCCGAACCCAGTTTTCACAGTTACAATTTAGTAAGCCAAAGCGGACGTAATTTTAAACAAAATACGTTTGTTCAATTCTTAAGAACGATCTTTTCAGATGCTCAAGTAAAAGAAGTGATATTAAAATATTTAATAGGAACGTCTAAACTTTGGGAGGGTGCAACAGTATTTTGGCAAATTGATAACAATGAAAAAGTAAGGCACGGTAAAATAATGCTCTTAAATCCTTATACTGGAAAACGTGTAAAAAATAACGAGGGCAAAGGATTTATAAATAGTGTACGAAATGTTTTAAAATTAAAAGACTTTAATCTTAACCAATGTTTATATGGTTTGCACCTGATAAATGAAACCAATACAAAGACCATTGCATTAGTAGAAAGTGAGAAAACTGCCGTTTTAATGAGTGTTTTTAAGCCTGAATATACTTGGTTGTCCACGGGAAGTAAAGGAGGTTTAAAACACGAATTTTTAAAACCTATTAAGCAATATAAAATTGTTGCGTTCCCTGATAAAAGTGAATACAAAGACTGGTTAGACAAAGCCACCGAGTTAAACGGATTTGGTTTTAATATAGTGGTTAATGATTGGTTGGAGCAACAAAGTAACTATGTAGATGGAACAGATTTAGCAGACGTTTACATAAACGAATTAAAAGAAGCTAAGCTATTTAAACCCGATGAGGTTAACTATTCAGAAACCGAACTAAATGTTCACGAAGTAGAACAACACACGCCTGAAATTTGGGAACTGATAAAAACCTTTGATTTAGTAGATTATAATCATAATGAGATTAGAAAGATAAAATAAAAATATATTATTGGTTTACGGAAAACCTCAAAGTAAATGATTTTGAAATAATTAGATTTGATTTTTATTAATCTAAATCTTAAAAAATGAAAAAAATTATCTTACTGTTGAGTTTAACTATGCTAATGTTTTCGTGTTCTAATGAAAGTAAAATGAAGTCTGAAATTAAAAATTATTTAGATAAAAATGCCAAAGACCCCAAAAGCTATGAATTTGTAGAATTGAAAATTTTAGATACTGTAACTGTTGGTTCTATTTCTGAAGATGAAATAGAAGCAAATAATAGAATATTGAAAGATAATGATGAAGCAATGCAAATTTCAAAAACAACTCTTGGAAAAGCAATCAAACTAAACAAACAATATAATGATAATAGTTTTGACGAATACATTATTGGAGCAACAGACGACATTAAAGCAATCGAAAAGGAAAATTTTGTATGCAATAAACAAATAGCTAAATATCGTAAAACTATAAATTCAAAAGAAATTTTAGGATATGTTGCGACTCACAAGTTTAGAATAAAAAACGGTTTTGGTGCTTTAGATTTAGATGAAATGTGGGTTGAATTTGATAAAGATTTTAAATTATTAAAAATGGATAAAAGCCCAAATTTTGATGTTTTTAAAAAGTAGAATTAAATAAAAACAAAGGCAGTTTATAAATTTCCTGAGATTTATTTTGACGTATAAAAGTAAAGAGGGCAACCATAATGGCGACCCTCTTTTTTTGTTCATATAGTCCAACCACAGGCAAGCGGTAAACTTCAACAAATATAAACTATAATAAATAACTATTGAAATAATTTATTACATTTGTTTTATCTATAATAGATAAATTTAGACAAATGGCAACAGGAATAAAAACAGGCGGTAGGGCAAAGGGAACACTTAACCGAACCACCACAGAAACAAAAGAACTACTTCAAAATATTGTCAGTAAGGAACTGGATAATATAGTCGTTTTGTTGGAAAAGTTAGAACCAAAAGAGCGTATTGATGCTATTATAAAATTATTGCCTTACATAGTACCAAAACAACAGGAAATTGCACTTGAAAGTAAAGCAACGGTTAGCGGTATTACAGTTACTATTATAAATCCAAATGAAGACGACAATTAAAAAATATCAATATGGCAACAGGAATAAAAACGGGAGGGCGTACCGCTGGAACACTAAATAAAACCACTTCAGAATTGAGAGAGAGGTTTACTTTATTGATTGAAAATAATTTTGATAAACTTCAAAGTGATATTGATTTATTAGAGCCTAAAGACAGAATAAAAGTTATTTTAGAACTTGCAAAATTTGTTGTTCCTACTTTAAAGGCGACAGAATTAACCACAGGAAACGAAAACGGATTTAATCCAATAGTAATAAATTTGGGTGCTGGTATTAATCCTGATGAGGTAAGAACGATAAATGCTGAACTTGAAGCAAAGTATTAAAATGATAATAGCAAACATACAAGAACTAAAAGATTTTATACTTAATAATAATTTAAGTAGAAAAGATATTCACGAACTTATAAAAACAACATTACAAGTTTGGATAAGTAAAGAGTACAACAAAACGGATTTAGTTAATATGATTGAAGACTTTTATTATAAATGTCCAAACGTAAAAGACCGCCCTTTATTTTTAGATATTCCAAACGATAAAATAAGTATAAAGGATTTTGGTTATACTGTAATTGAAACGAACTTTGATTAATCAACTTTTTTCAGATAATCGATAACGATTTTTTTCAATTCTATTCTAAAGTAGAACAAAGTAGATAAACTGATTTTCAAAGATTGGTTTTCAATTTTTTTCAAAGATTAAGAAACTAATATCTTAACGTAAGTTTGGAAACGAAAACAAGATGTTTTTAAAGCATAAAAAAACACCCAAAAAATGAGTGTTTTTAAAATGGTTAACTAAATGTTAACTAAAACCTTTGTTAAGTCCTATAAATAGGCTTTTAAAGTGACCACGGTGGGATTTGAACCCACACGCCCTTGCGAGCACCAGCCCCTCAAGCTGGCAAGTCTACCGTTTCTCCACGTGGCCTTAAAAAAGAAAAGGTCAAGTAATAAATTACTCGACCTTTTGTGACCCGACTGGGGCTCGAACCCAGGACCCCATCATTAAAAGTGATGTGCTCTACCAACTGAGCTATCGAGTCAATGCTTCAAGGAAATTATGTGTTGATCACTAAAATTGTGACCCGACTGGGGCTCGAACCCAGGACCCCATCATTAAAAGTGATGTGCTCTACCAACTGAGCTATCGAGTCATATTCTTTCCTTGAATGCGGGTGCAAATATAAGGACTTTATTTGGAGTTTTGCAAGCATTTTTATTATAAATTTGTCTTTTTTTAACAAAAATACACAACACCTTAATTTGTAAGGTTTTATTAAGATGAGAAAAATTATATTATTGGGTTATATGGGGTGTGGGAAGTCCACAATTGCGAATAAGCTGTCAAAAGTTATCGAAATTCCTTTCGTGGATTTAGATAAAAAGATTGAAGAAAAAACAAATTTGTCTATAAATGCTATTTTTGAAAAGTATGGAGAGATTTATTTTAGAAAATTGGAACACGAAGTTTTTGTCGAATTATTGAATTCTCCTGATAACTTAATTATAGGTTTAGGCGGAGGGACGCCTTGTTATGCAAATAATCATGAATTACTAAAAAGTGATACTGTCACATCTATTTATCTCAAAGCTTCAATAGAGACGTTGTTTAATAGATTAAATCATAATAAAAGCAAACGTCCTCTTATTGCTGATAAAAGCGAGGACGAAATGAAAGAGTTTATCGCAAAGCATCTATTTGATAGAAGTTTTTATTACAATCAAGCGCAACATAAGGTAGTTGTTGATGATAAGACAATTGAAGAGACTGTAATGGATATTGTTGAGGTTTTAGCTTAAATAGGCGCAATTATCCCCGTTCTCATCAAAAACAACCTGTACGTGTTCTAGTAGAGAGGTTGAAAGCGAGATGCCTTTAAAATCAGCTTTTACAGGATACTTCTTATGGTTCCTGTCTACTAGGACCGCAGTTTTGAATTTTTTCAAAGGAACATCGATAAAATGTCTCACGGCATAGATTAGTGTGGTGCCTGAATTCAAAACATCGTCAACAAGAACTAATCCTTTATTGGCATAGTGTTCCTTTGATAAGGAAGTATGGATTGGTAATTCAGGATTCTGTTTGTTGATTTGCACTTCGCAAAGTGAAACTTTAAGGGGAGAAATAGTTTCAAGCGCAAGCGCTATTTTTTTTGCAAAAGTAAAACCATTAGTTGCAATCCCGGCAATGACAATTTCGTCCTCATCTACAAAGGTTTCATAGATTTGGTAGGCAATTCTTTTTATTTTATGCTCAATTTCCTGATTCGTTAAGATGATATTTTTGCTCATTGTTTTAGTTTTAAAGTTTTTAGAATGGGTGTTTTAATCTGCATCTTCTTCGTCCACAATTTCATTGCCAAATTCGTCAATGTCTCTACGGTCTTTTTTGGTAGGTCTTCCTGTCCCGTTTTTTCTATAATGCTCTTTGGATAATTTCAACAGTTCTAAATGTTGATAGGCTTCGGCAGGAGTATCATTTCGTCTATAGATATCTACTAATTTAGCCCCGACACGATTTTCGGGAATGTCCAGAACGGTGATGATTTGGGTGATTTGGTCCTTCCTAAATGTGATTTTATCAGTAGGAAAAACCTCCTTTGAAGGCTTGGCAACCTGACCATTTACGGTAACATGATTTTTTTTACAAGCTTCAGTTACCATGTTTCTCGTTTTATAGTATCGTACGCACCATAAATATTTGTCTATTCTCATAAATTTTCTAAAATCGGAGTTAAATAGTTTACAAAAATAAATCAATATTGTATCTTGCGCACTTAAAAATTAGCTATAATGAACAAATTTAAGTATTATTTTATTTTATTAATTACAACAATCTCTTTATTTTCATGTTCGAAGAATGATACCGCTACAGTTGAACCACTTAGAGATTATGCAGTGCAATATGCCACTGATAATACTGACATTGAAGAATATTTAAAAACAAATTATATAACTGTTATAAATCATCCCGGATTTACTGACGATCAAGATATCACGATTACAAAGATACCAACTGGGGGGATTCAAAAATCTATTTGGAATCAAACAGATTACGAACTTAAAACCAGAAATGTAAGTTTACATAATATTACCTATAAAATGTACTATTTAGTTTTAAGAGCTGGAACAGGAAGTGCTCCTTGCAATGTAGATGGAGTTTTGACAGCTTATAAAGGAGAATATTTAGAACGTATCACTACATCAGGAGTTTCAGATCTAACATCTACGCCATTTGAAGAAGTTAAATATCCTCAAACTTTTTTGAGTTTATTTAGTACTATTTCTGGGTGGGGAGAAATTTTTCCACAATTTAAAACGGGTACTTATACTTCAAATAATGACGGAACTGTAACGCATAATGATTTTGGTGCAGGAGTTATGTTTATACCTTCAGGACTGGCATATTATGCTTCCGGAAGTGGTATCATTCCTTCTTATGCTCCTTTAGTATTTAGTTTTAAATTATTTGAAATAAATAGATTAGATCAAGATTTAGATGGTATTCCGTCGTATTTAGAAGATTTAAATGGAGATGGGTATATGTATGACTTTAGAAATACAACTAACTATCCTACCGCTCCTGCTGTAAATCCCGATGATACTGATGGAGATCTTTTATCTAATTTTATCGATGTAGATGATGATGGTGATAACTATACCACTAAATTAGAAATCAAAAATCCGGCTACTGGATTGCCTTATCCATTTGCAGAGATTCCAAGTTGTACTTCGGGTAAGAAAAATTATTTAGATGCAACTTGTCATCCATAAATTATAAAAATATTCTAAAATAAGTTGGTATAAAAGCAACTTGTTTTAGGATACGGTTTAAACCAAAAAAAATCCCGTTACAAAATTTGTAACGGGATTTTTTATGTTTTAATGGAATTATTATTTTCTTTTAATAACTCTTTCTACAGCTTCAACAATGGCTTGATTGTTCAATTTATATTTCTCCATTAATTGTTCTGGTGTTCCAGATTCTCCAAAGCTATCATTTACAGCAACAAACTCTTGTGGAGCTGGATTGTTTAATGCTAGTACTCTAGAAACGCTTTCGCCAAGACCACCAAGTATATTGTGCTCTTCAGCAGTAACGATACATTTTGTTTTTGCCAATGATTTTAGAATTGCTTCTTCATCTAATGGTTTGATCGTGTGAATATTGATTACTTCAGCAGAAATTCCTTTTGCTTCCAATGCTTCAGCAGCAATAAGTGCTTCCCAAACTAAATGTCCTGTAGCAACAATAGTTACATCAGCACCTTCGTTTAAAACAATTGCTTTTCCAATTACGAAAGGCTCGTCAGAAGGCATAAAGTTAGGCACTACTGGACGACCAAAACGCAAGTAAACAGGACCATGATGATCTGCAATTGCTAATGTAGCCGCTTTAGTTTGATTGTAATCACAAGTGTTGATTACAGTCATTCCCGGTAACATTTTCATTAATCCTATGTCTTCAAGGATTTGGTGTGTTGCACCATCTTCACCTAAAGTTAATCCTGCATGAGAAGCACAAATTTTCACGTTTTTCTCAGAATAAGCTACTGATTGACGAATTTGATCGTAAACTCTTCCTGTAGAGAAGTTAGCAAAAGTTCCTGTGAAAGGAATTTTTCCTCCAATAGTTAAACCCGCTGCAATTCCAATCATGTTTGCTTCAGCAATTCCAATTTGGAAAAAACGCTCTGGGTGATTTTTCTTGAAATCGTCAAATTTTAATGAACCAATTAAATCAGCACAAAGTGCCACAACATTTTCATTGGTTTGACCTAATTCTGTCATTCCCGCTCCAAAACCCGAACGAGTATCTTTACTTCCTGTATTTGTATATTTTTTCATTTTCTAATTTAGATTTTTGGCAGTATTCTACTGAACACTAATTACTGAACACTTCCTAGTAGTCTGAATTACCTCCAGTATTATAATTTTGTCCTAAAGCATTGTCAAGTTGAGCATCATTTGGTGCTTTACCATGCCAAGCATGACTGTACATCATATAATCTACTCCATTACCCATTTCAGTATGCAACAATACACAAACTGGTTTTCCTTTTCCAGTTCTTGATTTAGCGTCATTCATTCCGGCAATAATAGCTTCAATGTCGTTTCCTTTTTCAATTTCCAAAACATCCCAATCAAAAGCTTCAAATTTAGCACGGATACTTCCCATACATAAAACTTCGTCAGTTGTTCCGTCAATTTGTTTTCCGTTTAAATCGATTGTAGCAATAAGATTGTCTACTTTTTTAGCGGATGCATACATAATTGCTTCCCAGTTTTGACCTTCTTGTAATTCACCATCACCGTGAAGCGTGTAAATAATATGGTTGTCACCATTTAATTTTTTTGCTTGTGCAGCACCAATTCCTACAGATAATCCTTGTCCAAGTGATCCTGATGCAATGCGTACTCCAGGTAAACTGTCATGGGTAGTTGGGTGTCCTTGTAATCTTGAGTTAATCAAACGGAAAGTTGCTAATTCCGATACTGGAAAATAACCGCTTCTCGCTAAAACGCTATAGAATACAGGAGAAATATGTCCGTTTGAAAGGAAGAAAAGATCTTCTCCAATTCCGTCCATATCAAATCCTTCTTTACGTTCCATCAAATTTTGGTACAGAGTTACAAGAAATTCAGTACAACCTAGAGAACCTCCTGGGTGACCTGAGTTTACAGCGTGAACCATTCGAAGAATATCTCTTCTGACTTGGATAGTTAAATCGTTTAATTGTTGTGTGTTAGGCTTCATTTTGTGTGTAAAAGTTAAACTGCTGCAAATGTAATTTTTATTTAGGGTTACAGCAAACGTTTTTTTGAATATTTAATCTGCAATAAATTACAGTTTGTGATTATAGGAATTAATAATTTAGAATACAATAATCCATATAAAAAGCCCGCAATTGCAGGCTTTATATCTAATAAAATGCATTAATTAGTTTTATGTCGTACTTAAATAAATCGTTCTACGTATTTGTAATCGAATCAGCTTTATAAGCTTGTCTGTTGATAGCAGATAAAGCTATTCCCGTTAATCGAGCATCCGTTTTTTTCTCATCGTCAAGAGTCATCGCCAATAGATTTGCAGCTTTGTCTTCTCCTAATGTTTTTGCAAAAGCATGTAATGTGCCATACGTTGCAATTTCATAATGTTTTACTTTTTGATCTGCTGCAATTATTCCGGCATCACGTACCATACCAATATCAGTTTCTCGAATAAGGCCATTAGTCTCTTTTAATATGCCCTGCATGGCATCACATTTTTTTGCTGTAGGTGCAATACCTGTTACTTCAAATATTTTTTCCAGACGCGAAACGTGTTCTTGTGTTTCGCTTAACTGGGTTTTTAATGAGTTAACTAGTTCTGGCGATGAAGCATTTTTTACCATTTTTGGCAATGTTTTAGTCAATACTTTTTCAGCCCAATAAATGTCTTTCAATCCCACTTCAAATAAATCTCTCAATCCATGTGCCGCATTTGATTTTGCTTGAACAGCTCCTTTAAAAGGTTCGTTTTTATTACTTTCAGGTCTCATAATAGTTGTTTTTTTAAGATTAATAGTTGTAAGCATTAAAATTTTTTACTTACTTTTTTAATACTATAAAATTAAATAAACTATAATGTAATCAATTGTTAATTAACTAATTGTAAATACGAATAATATGATTTATTTCAAAATTTAACATGCCGGTTGCTGCTGCTAGTATTATATTTTACTAACTAATTTTATTTTTAAGGCTACTCCAACCGCCACCATTGTAGACTTTAGTAAATCCGTTTGATTTTAAAATACTTTTTGCAGAAGCACTTCGCATTCCTGATGCACAACAAGTGATTATAGGTTGGTTTTTGTCTTTTAGTTTAGAAAGCGTATTACTTAAAGTATCAACCGGAATATTTAGAGAACCTTTTATGTGTCCTCCTGCATATTCTCCTTTGCTTCTAACATCCAAAATAATAGCGCCTTGTTTTACTAAATCGGCGTAGTTTACTTTTGGACCTAATCCAAATAAATTTTTAAGTGTGTTTATCATTTTTTATTTAATTTGAGATTGGTAATAATTTACATCTAACCAGGAACCACCATTGTAACATTCGATTCCATGTTCCGTCAGAAATAGCTGTGCTTGTCCGCTTCGATTTCCTGATGCACAACAAAGTACTAACGGTGCTTTAAGATTTCGCAATTCATCTACTCTTTGCGGAATTTCATTCAACGGAATATTAATGGAATCAGCTACATGACCACCCATAAATTCAGCATGGGAACGCACATCAACTATTGTTCCCTGTTTGTCTTTGATTATTTTTTCTAAGCTCATTTTTATGTTTTTTTAATTAGTGTTTAATTAATTTCTAGTACAAAAGTAAAGCAACAATAAGCGCTGCACAGTAACTTTTGTTACACAAGGTTTTTTTTATTTTTTAGGCCTCTGTTTTTAAAATATTTTATGGTTTCAAGAAGGATAAGGATGGTAATTGCTCCTAGGATTGAGGGGATGAAATGTTTGTAATTTGTAACTTCAAAATTAAAAATATGACGCAAAGACGGTATTAAAATGATCAACAACAACATAATTATGGCGGTTAAGAGAATTGGAATTGTAACTGGATTTCTTTCGGTTATTACGGAGATTACGTTTCTTGTTTTTGAAATATTGGTCAAAATAATAAAAATATTCCCAAGCAGAAGTGCTGAAAAAACGATAGCTCGTATTTCTCCTTCTGGATATTCCTGACGTTTAGAAAATAAATAAACAAAAAGAACCATAGCCAGCAATAAAAAACCTTGCATGACACTCATTATAATTTTTCTTTTACCAAAAAAATGTTCATTTGGATCTCTGGGCGGTCGCTGCATAATTCCTTTTTCTTCTTGTTCTGATTCGAATGCAATGGAGCACACGGGATCATTTATCAATTCCATAAATACAATATGTAACGGCATCAATAATAAAGGAATCGCAGGGAAAAATGCAGGTAAAAAGGTAAGCCCGATTATAGGAATATGAATGGAGAGAACATACGACATTGCTTTTTGCAGATTATCAAAAATTCTCCTTCCGGATCGAATCGCCGAAACAATGGATGCGAAATTATCATCCAATAATACTAACGATGCAGCTTCTCTGGCTACATCCGTTCCTTTATTTCCCATGGCAATACCAATATTGGCTGCTTTCAAGGCAGGTGCATCATTGACTCCGTCACCCGTCATTGCAACAATTTCATTATTGGCTTTCAAAGCCTGAACAATTCTTAGTTTTTGTTCAGGAATTACACGTGCAAAAATGTTAGTATTGGTAATTCTTAATTTTAGCTCTTTATCGCTCATTTTATTCAATTCATCTCCAGTAATAATTTCTTTATTGGCATCAAGACCTATAGATAAAGCAATACTTTTTGCAGTAGCGGGAAAATCGCCGGTTATCATAATCACTTGTATTCCGGCTTCATGGCATTCTTTTATGGCTTGAGGAACTTCGAGGCGTATGGGATCTTCTAAACCAATAAGTCCAAGAAAACTAAAGTTAAATTCATGTTGCGAATCTGGAAGCTGTCCCGTATGATGCGCAGCATTTGCAACAGCAATAACCCGATATCCTTGGTCAGCCATTTGCTGTACAGCTAAAAAATGTTTGGATGTTTCCTCTTTATTCATTTTGCAAAGTTTGAAAATTGCTTCTGGGGCACCTTTGGCAGAAACGGACATGGAGTTTTCAGTGACATTTTCTGTCACGCGGGTCATAGCAAGTAATTCCCTGCTCAATGGATATTCTTTGAGGAGTTTATGTTCTGATTTTTTTTGTGAAATGATTGCTTCATGAGTTTTGTAAATGGCTTGCTCCATTGGGTCAATCGCATCTTTTCTGGAGGCATAATGTGCGGCAACAACCAAATTGGAAATCTGATTTTGTTTCTCTTGAAAAACACTCTTTAGAACGATTTCCTGACCATCATAAATAGTGACTATTTCCATTTTGTTTTGTGTAATGGTTCCCGTTTTATCACTACATAAAACAGTTGCGGAACCTAGTGTCTCGATAGCAGAGGGTTTTCTGGTCAATACATTTTTTCTGGATAATCGCCAAGCTCCTAAAGCCAAAAAAACGGTCAGGATTACAGGAAACTCTTCGGGAAGAATGGACATCGCGGCTGCAAGTCCGTTCAATAATGCTTGAATGAAATTTCCTCTAGTGAAATAAAAGGTTGCAATGATTCCAATGCTGATAAAAATTGCAATGAGAAATAGATTTTTAATCAACACTTTCATTTCCTTTTGCAATCGCGTTTCATCTTCGTCAATACTTTGTAAAGAGATTCCAATTTTTCCAAACTCTGTTTTGGTTCCTGTTGCAAAAACCTTCGCAAATCCCTTTCCTTGCACCACAAGTGTTCCGCTGAAAACTATTCCGTGTATATCTGAAATGTCAGAACAAAGATCCTTTCTAACAGCGAGTGATTCACCCGTAAGCAACGATTCATCAACAGTAAGATTTATCGTGTCGAGCACTTTTGCATCAGCGGCAATCCGATCTCCTTCATTCAGAATAATGATGTCGTCAGGAACTACTTCGCGCCCGGGAATGCGTATCTCTTTTTCATCCCGAATCACTAATGCGCGTGGCGAAGACAGTTTTTTGAGTGCTTCTAGTGCTTTTTCCGTTTTCTGATATTGGTAAAAAGTGATAAAAATAATAACAAAAATCGCCGAAAGTAAAATAATGCCTTCTTTGTAATCACCCAATAAAATATAAAGTACGCCACAGCTTATCAATAAAATGAACATGGGTTCTTTTATGACTTCCAAAGCAATGCGCCAAATGGATTTTGGTTTTGCTGACGGTAATTCATTAAAACCAAAAACTTTCAGTTTTTCCTGAGCTTCCGCTGTATTTAGTCCTTCAATCATGATGAATAATTTAGGAATTATTACAAAAAATGAAATTTTAAAGTATAGTAAGAACAACCAAATTATGTAATTGTAGTGATGGTTGTGTCAAATTTGTGTTTTCTAAAATAATTATAATGGAAGACTATGTGATGATTGAAAACAGGACAAAATGAACAAAAAATAAAAATACAGTAATAAATATAAAAATTAAACTAGTGGTTAAAAATTCATTCCATAATGATGTTGAAATTTTAGATTAGCATTCATTAATTTTGATTTAACTTAAAATAATAATGATATAATGTGCTGACAGTTAGTATTTTTTGTTAAATTTAATGTCTTATTAATTAAAAATCAATTAAATATGAAAAATTTTTTCTCAATTGTATTGTTGGTCGCTACTTGCATCACTTACGGACAAAAGAAAACGAATGGAACTATTTATGTAGAGCATCCGGCTATTACTGCAGTAGAAGGTATGACTCAAGCATTTGTTAGTGGAGACACTGACAAAGTGGCTAGCTTTCTAGCGGATGATTTTAAATCATATAATGGCTCAAGTTCTAATAGGAATGATAAAGGGCAAGACAAAGCTTCATTCTTGAAAGAGGTAAGTTTTTGGAAAGACAATGTTGATTATTTAAGTATTAAAAGATCTCAAGGTGCTTATCCGGATGCTTTAGAATACAAAGAGGCTAATAATAAAGATGTTGTTTGGGTGCAAACCTGGGAAGATTTACGAGGAGTGCATAATAAAACAGGAGTGAAAATTGATATGCCTTTGCATCGTTTGTTTATAGTTGATAAGAACAATAAAATTAAAACCATTATCAGGTATTCTAATAGTAGTATTTTTGATGAAATAGGTAATAGTTTTAATGACAGAGAAAATGGAACCATTTATAATCATCATGAATATATTAATGATGTCAGAAAAATGATTTATGCTTTTGAAAATAAAGATTTTGATAAAGCGTATAGCTTTTATGATGAAAAGGCAACATTCTCGGATATAAATATGCCTTTAGATAAAACTATAACCTTAGCAGAACAAAAAGTAAATGATCAAAAGCTTTTTGATAAATTTGATTTAACTAGTATTGATATGGTTGGGTATCCGGACTATTTGCATTATGAAATGGGGGATGCAAGGGTAGTACAATCGTGGTGGAATTTGAGATTAACCAGAAAATCAGATAAAAAGAAAATTGTTGTGCCAATTTTCTTCATTGATAATTTTAATGATAAAGGAAAAATAACATCTGAAATGGCGTATTACAGTGAAAAATTGATGGAATAATAAAATAAATTTCAAAAAATATCCTAAAATAAGTTGTGTTTTAAGCTAATTTATTTTGGGATATTTTTATAATAAATTACCAGATAGCTTGTATCTACTTACATTCGTTAACTTGTTCAGCCAGTTAACACAACTAATTATTTTAAGTATCTTTTTTCTTTAGACATCGTCCTCTCGGCTCATCACCTTCATAAAGCACAATTTCGGAATGTAGAAAGTGCGCAGCTTCTGCTGAATCTTTTACTTTGGAAGCACTCCGTTCTAACATTTCTGATTCAAACTCATTTAATACACTGTCCCTCAATCCAGTTTTTCTCCATTGCGATAAAGGCCTACATCCTTTTGAGATTCCCCGAGCGAGCGCTAGTGCATCCAATAGTGCTTGATTTGCGCCTTGTCCTTTGAATGGACTCATTGGGTGAGCCGCATCTCCAATCAGAGTCACTTGTCCGCCTTTCTTCAACAATTCTGACTCAAGTAATTCTCGGTCATACACGGGATAACCAGAAATCTGAGCTTCCAGAGTCGCTGCTAAAATCTGAGGAATGGGATCATGCCACTGCGTTCTGCGGGATGCTTCTTCCTTGAGTGCTTGAGGTCCCTTAGCACTTAAAGCTTTAGCCTCTTTTTCTGGCATCGGGAAGCTAAGTTGCCACATCACCGAGTCTGACGTATATGGCATCATGTAGATTCGCTCATTGCCATTGGCGGTTTGAAATACTGTGGCCGAATCCAGTAAAGAAGTATTAAGCCCTTCGAGAGCACTCAAAGGACAAATACCCAATATCACAATACAACCCAGATATCGTAAAGGGGTAACATCCTCACCAATCAGTAACTGCCGTACCGAACTACGTATGCCATCGGCACCAACGACAAGATCTGCCTTGACGCGCTGCATCTCGCCGTTCACCTCAAAGCTAAGATTAACACCTCCCGCCTCAGATTGCTTAAAGTCTACTAACTGATGCCCCCACTGTATCACATCATGTCCGTCAAGCTGTTCCAGCAGCGCTAAACGCAAAGACTGCCTTGCGATATGCACATTTGTACGCTTTGAATATGTTTTTGCATCTGACTGCATCCATTTTCTGACACCCCATTCACCTATCACTTTTCCTTCGGTAGTATGAACCACATGTCTTGTTGAAATTACCCCGTCTTTTAGGGAGAAAATACCAAATCCTTCGATTGCTTTACTGGCTTGTTGCAATGTAAGTCCATAGCCCTGAGATCGAGCATCGAAGTTGTTATCGCGTTCATAAAGAGTAAAAGGAATTCCACGGTGTAAACAAGCTACAGCTAAAGCCGCTCCACCTATACCGCCACCAATAATAGCAACATATGGGTAGTTTTCTTTATCCGCTATAGGAGGACCATCAGAAGGAAGCAACCCGGATCCGCAACAGTTTAAGCAGGAGTATAGGTGACCTTTAGGATGTGTTGGAGCTGTCTCTTCTCCTTTCGTTTTTTCAAATTGATCGAGTGCTATCTTGTATTGGCGTCGCGCTTTCATGCTGAGTCCCCGGCTTTTTTTGCCACGTCCCTGACATTCGGGACAAATAGTCCAGCCTGTGGCTGCATTTTTAACCTTTTTCACTTCCTCTTTAATTTTACTTGATCTTGACTCCTCCCTATAAAAATACACCTAGCCGATACAATTGATGTTTATCCCAGTAGTAAAGTAACGATTATGACTCGCATTACTGGTAAGTAATTTAACGTAAAAAAATATTTTTTTTCAGTGTTATCGAAACTTTAGATGCTTTGTTACTTATGAAAATGAGTGTTTTTGGCTGAACGAAAATACGATAAAAAACGGTAATTCCACTAAATTTACAAATAGATATAGGTGTGCTGCGCGTTTGTACTTATACCATCTTACCTAACTACACTAATGATTGTTTTATAGTAATGCGGGCAGGTAATAGATGCTTAGGTTTTTTTTCGTTATTTTTTTGGGTTGTAATCTACCATCCATTGTATACCAAACTGGTCATTAAACATTCAAAAATAGGAACCCAAGTGCTATCAGTAATTGGCATTTCAATTTCTCCGCCTGCCGAAAGGCCATTGAATAATTTGTTTGCTTCTTCTTTGCTGTCTGTACTAATCGAAATAGTGTGTCTGTTGCCTCTTACTAATTCTTGATCCATAAATTGTTTAGCAACATCACTTGCCATAAGTACAGTACTTTTACCTATTGGTAAGGCAATATGTGTTATTTTGTTGCCGTCATTTTCCGAAATTGGATTGTTTGGGTCATTGGGTAAATCTTTTATACGCACAAGCATAGTAAATCCGCCACCAAAAACAGATTTATAAAAGTTAAAGGCTTCTTCGGTATTTTCTTTAAATAGTACATGAGGATTAATTTGTGCCATTTATCATATTTTTTGAGTTACATAATTTAAAACTATTTTTTAAATTATGTAATTATCAATGGAAGAGGTACTAAGTGGGATTAAACATCCAGTAAACTTCAGGTTGTTGGGATTTAGATTTGTGCCAACGTATCAAAAAAGGAAGCAGAAATAAATATGCTTCGCCAGTTCGCTTTTTAGGTTCGGGTCAGTTAGTAGTAGTAGTAGTAGTAGTAAAGTCTTGGAAGAAACTAAAATAACGGCTCAAAAGTATCAGCCGAAAAACCGTACCAGTCAAGCTAGAAGAACGAATTGCCAAGATAAAAGAAGTACAACGAAAGATGGTTAAACTATTTTCTCGGGACATTAAAAGTCTTATTAGAGCACAAAAATAGAAGGCCAATACTTAGATATTGTTTTTAATAGGTTTTGGTCAATCAGGGTAAAAATTCAGTGTTCATCGTGTGCTGAAAAAATCAATCCCACATCAGCTGAGGTATATTTTATGGTTTTCTTTGTCATGACATAATAAAAATCCCATTGTCGAGCTATTTTATTTGTTGTCATGGTATTATTCATGTGAGGGATTGAAGTGAAGTGAATATTCTCTCTAATCTCTTTCTTAAAACGATACGAGAGAGTTTGCGTTTTGTTGCTGTAAAAAAGGATTTGGAACTGTAGTCCTATAGCTATGGCATGCCTTAATTTTTAATTTTAGGATGCTGATTGGATTCAAAAAGTACTTTGGGAACCCTTGCTAAATAGGAATTCCCAAAACTTAATTAAATTTTTAAATTATCTAATTATCTAATTTTCAAATTAACCTATCTTTGCCCACTGAAAAACGCCTATATGAAGTTTGATTTATTAAAAAAAGATCCGCTATCCAAAGCCAGAGCGGGAAGTATTACTACTGATCACGGGGTGATTGAAACCCCAATTTTTATGCCTGTAGGAACCGTAGGTTCTGTAAAAGGGGTGCATCAACGCGAATTGAAAGACGATATCAACCCGGATATTATCCTGGGAAATACCTACCATTTATACTTGAGACCACAAACTGAAATTCTTGAAAAAGCAGGTGGTTTGCATAAATTCATGAACTGGGACCGCAATATTTTGACGGATTCTGGAGGATACCAAGTGTATTCGCTATCAGCAAATAGAAAAATTAAGGAGGAAGGTGTGAAATTCAAATCGCATATTGACGGTTCATACCACTTTTTTACGCCGGAGAATGTGATGGAAATTCAGCGTACCATAGGTGCCGATATTATCATGGCTTTTGATGAGTGTACGCCATATCCATGTGATTATAACTACGCAAAGCGTTCGATGAAAATGACACACCGCTGGTTAGACCGTTGCATCAATCATTTAGACACACAGCCTTTTAAATACGGATACGAACAAACGTTTTTTCCCATTGTTCAAGGAAGTTGTTATAAAGATTTACGCCAACAATCAGCCGAATATATAGCGAATTCTAATCAACAAGGAAACGCCATTGGCGGACTTTCAGTAGGGGAACCGGCTGAGGAAATGTATGCTATGACCGAAGTGGTTTGTGAAATTTTGCCCGAAGACAAACCTCGTTACCTTATGGGCGTGGGAACTCCTATAAATATCCTCGAAAATATTGCTTTGGGAATTGACATGTTTGACTGTGTGATGCCTACACGTAACGCCAGAAACGGGATGTTATTTACAGCAAATGGTTCTATTAATATCAAAAATAAAAAATGGGAAGCCGATTTTTCGCCTATTGACGAAATGGGGATTACTTATGTAGATACAGAATATACAAAAGCGTATTTGCGTCACCTTTTTGCTGCCAATGAATACCTGGGGAAACAAATTGCTACAATCCATAATCTTGGGTTTTATATGTGGTTGGTACGTGAGGCCAGAAAACATATCTTAGCAGGCGATTTCAAACCTTGGAAGGAAATGATGGTCAAAAATATGAGCCAACGACTATAAGAAGTTTCAAGTTATTTTTGTTTCAAGTTTCAGCTTGTGCTGCAAAGAACTTGAAACTTGAAACCTGAAACAAGAAAAACAAAAAAATCTATGCTAACAATAATAGACAAATACATCTTAAAAAGATATTTAGCCACTTTTTCGGTTATGTTGCTGATGTTTATACCTATTGGGATTATTATTGATGTTTCGGAGAAGATTAATTTCATGATTGAGAATAAAGTTCCATTTATTGAAATTGCAATCTATTACTATAATTTCACCATTTATTTTGCAAATTCCTTATTCCCAATCTTTTTATTTTTATCGATTATTTGGTTTACCTCAAAACTGGCTAATAATACAGAAATTATCGCCATTTTAAGTTCGGGGATTTCGTTTACCCGTTTTTTAAGGCCCTACATTATGGGGGCTACTATTGTTTCTGTTTTTGTCTTGTTGATGGGGTTTTTTGTTGTTCCAAAGGCTAGCGAAGGGTTTAATAATTTTAGGTATACATATTTGCGTACTGGAGGAAAAGAAGCAATGCGAGGCGATGATACAGATGTGTACCGACAAATTAGTGATAATGAATTCATCTATGTAAACAGTTTTAATACGTTGTCAAAAACTGCTTTTAATTTTTCATTGGAAAAGTTTAATAAAGAGAAATTAGTGTATAAAATTTCGGCAAGCAGAATAAAATGGAACCCAAAAACTAAGGCGTACACTATGTACGACTATACGAAAAGAACAGTAGGCGAAAATGGTGATAAAATAGAAAAATCAGCTGAAAAAGAGGCTCGTTTCAGTTTTGATTTAGAGGATTTAGCCCCAGTTATCTATATTGCCGAAACCTTAAGTTTGAATAAATTAATCAATTTTATTGACAAGGAAAAAAATCGTGGGTCGTCTAATATCAATGTCTATTTAGTAGTATTATATAAAAAATTTAGTATTCCGGTATCGGCATTTATTCTTACCATTATTGCGGTTTCGGTTTCATCCATGAAACGCAGAGGCGGTATGGGAATGAATTTAGCCATAGGAATTGCTTTAGCTTTTGCATTCGTGTTTTTTGATAAAATTTTTGGGGTTCTAGCCGAAAAATCGAGTATTCCGCCATTGCTCGCCGTTTGGTTGCCTAATATGGCTTTTGGAGCACTAGCCATTTATTTATTGCGCAATGCAAAACGATAAATTAAAGTCTTACCTAAACCTGCATTTAATTGTTTTTATATGGGGGTTTACCGCTATTTTAGGAGCTTTAATCTCTATTACTGCTGATGCTTTAGTTTGGTATCGAATGTTTTTTGCAAGTGTTTTTTTGTCGTTGTTTATTGTTTTCAAAAAAAAATCATTTAGAATTCCGGTTAAATCTTTACTGAAATTGATTTTCGTTGGATTATTGATTGCGTTGCATTGGATCTTTTTTTTCAAAGCCATTCATGTTTCCAATGTTTCCATTACACTTTCGGTTTTCTCTTTAGGCGCTTTTTTTGCCTCGATATTGGAGCCTCTTTTTTATGGGAGAAAAGTGTTGTGGTATGAAGTTTTCTTCGGCCTTATTATTATCGCAGGATTGGGATTGATTATGAAAGTGGAAGTCAATTATTTGGACGGAATGCTTTATGCTTTGGCGGCCATTATATTAGGGGTTTTGTTTACTCTTATGAACGGAAAGTTAATTGCAGATCACGACCCATCAGTAATTTCATTTTATGAGTTTTTGGCGGGTGTGTTTTTTATCAGTATTTACTTTTTAATACAGAATAAATTCTCTTTGGATTTCTTTGTTTTAACGGTTAATAATTGGATTTTAATTTTGATTTTGGCTTCTGTTTGTACCGCTTATGCATTTACCGCTTCTGTAAAAGTGATGCAGAAACTGACTCCTTACACCGTAATGCTGACAACCAATCTAGAGCCGGTTTACGGAATTGTGTTGGCTTATTTTATCCTTGGCGGAAAAGAAAAAATGAGTTTTGAATTTTATATTGGAGCCATTATAATAGTAATTACCGTAATCTTAAACGGAGTGATTAAGCATTATTATAAAAAGGATGTTTAGGGTAAGTAGTTCTTTAAAAGGCGTTTAGTAACTAGGATTAATACGTTATAAAACTGATTCTCAAGATTTGATTCCCTTTTTTGTATAAATTTTAACTGTGGTCAACAGATTAATTGTAATATCTTTGCACTTCTTTTACAATTAATTTACTTTGAAATGCACAAACACTTGCGCTTAAATGAATACAAGGTTCTGATATACAGACTTTCGTTAGCTTATATTTTTTACTTCATAGCTCGAATTCTATTTTATATTTTTAATATTAATTTGTTAAAAGTAGATTCTGTTTCAGATTTGCTTTCACTTTGTTATTATGGTTTAGCCTTCGATACGACTGCAATTCTATATGTGAATTTGCTATTTATCGTTTTTTCGATTTTACCCTTTTGGAAAAATACAAATTCAGGCTATCAAAAATCCCTTTTTTATCTTTATTTTGGGACCAATTTAGTGGCTTATGCAACTAATTTTATTGATTTTATTTATTACAAATATACTTTTGCACGCACGACAATTGTTGTTTTGAATGTGTTAAAACATGAAACCAATAAGAAAGTATTGCTTTTTAGTTTTTTATATGACTATTGGTATGTTTTTGTTTTATTTGTTTTGTTTTCAGCGCTTTGGATATATTTATATAAAAAAGTAAGTGTTGAGGTTGCTGTTCCTTCAAAAAAAATGCATTATTTTGGATTTTCAACCATTGGTTTTTTCGGGGTTGTTCTACTTATAATCGGAGGAATTCGTGGTGGTGATTTTAATAAAGCAACGCGACCTATTAACCTTTTGGATGCCAGCAGGCATGTGAAAAATATCGTTCAGTCGGATATTGTGCTCAATACGCCATTTGCCATTATCAGAACGTTGTTTAGTAATAGTTTTCTAAAGCCCAATTATCTGGATGTCAACGAACAAGTAATCTTGGAAAAAGTGCAACCTATCAAACAATACCATAACAATCCTGCCACTAAGCCAAATGTTGTTGTGTTTATTCTGGAAAGTTATGGACGTGAGTACATAGGTGCATTTAATAAAAAATCAAAAATACCGAATTATAAAAGTCATGCTCCTTTTCTGGATTCCTTATCGCAGCACAGTTTAATTTTTACGAATGCTTACGCAAATGGGCGACAGTCGATTCATGGTATGTCATCGGTTCTAGCAGGAATTCCGTCTTTCAAAGATGCTTTTACTTCGTCTCCTTATCCAAAACAAAAAATTGAATCCCTAGTTTCCACTTTAGAAAGTGAAGGCTATAATACCTCTTTTTTTCATGGTGCTGCCAATGGTTCCATGGGGTTTTTAGGTTTCGGAAATATATTAGGTTTTGATAACTATTATGGAAGAACAGAGTTCAATGACGATTCTCAATTTGATGGTTTTTGGGGAATTTGGGATGAGCCTTTTCTGCAGTACATGAAAAACACTTTAGATAAAAAGAAGACCCCATTTTTCGCTTCCGTTTTTACAGTTTCGTCTCATGAACCGTATATTATTCCAGATAAATATAAAAATAGATTTCATGAGGGTGGTGTCCCTATTCACAAATGTGCGGAGTATACGGATTTTGCCCTGAAACGATTTTTTGATGAAGCCAAAAAGAAACCTTGGTTTTCCAATACCATTTTTGTTCTGGTTGCAGATCATTGTAACCAAATTTATTATGACGAATATCAAAAAGCGATTAACCATTTTGCGGTCCCTATTATCATTTATAAACCCAATAGTAAGTATGTAGGTATTGATGATGATTTGGCACAACAAATTGATATTTACCCAACAATTTTGGATATGATTGGGTATAAGAAACCATTTAGAAGTTGGGGCCGAAGTTTATTGGACAAAAAATCAAGCCAGCCGTTTGTTATTAATTCAACAGGAAATATATATCAGTTTTCTAAAGGGAATTATATCTGTACCTTTGATGGTAAAACTGCGTTAGGATTTTATGATAAAAATGATAAAGCATTAAAAAACAATTTGATAAAAAACCGAAATCCTGAAATGGATGAAATTGAGCTTAATTGCAAAGCTTTTATTCAAGATTATATGGATAGAGTGGTGGATAAGAAAATGTATTTTAAACAATAAGTTTTAATAATTTTACAAGATGAAAAAGAATAAAAAAATAATTGGATTTTCAATCCTGACAATTGTTTTAATATTAGTGGGGAAATATATTTATGACATGAACATCAACCACAATTTTGAAACGATTACAGAAGGAAAAGTGTACAAATCAGGAGTGATTCCTCCAGATGAAATAGAAAGTTATGTTAAGAAATACCATATAAAATCGATTGTCGATTTGCGTTTTCCAGGAACTGCAGATTTAAAGAATAATCCTGAGATTCCTGCTGAACTTACGGCAGAGCAAGTTGCGGTAGCCAAAATAAAAGGAGTGAATTATTTCAATAATGGATCAGATCAGGTTCCAAAACAAGAAAATTTAGACCTTTTTTTCAAAATAATGGACAATAAAGACAATTATCCGGTCTTGATTCATTGCTATCATGGCATCGGTCGTGCCGAAATGTATTCAGCATTATATAGAATTGAATATGAAAATTTCACGAATGAAGATGCACGTAAAGGAGTACGGACAATATTAAAATATAGCTCTTTTGATGACGGAACTCCAAAAGGAGAATATTTGAAAGCTTATAAATCGAGAAAAGAATTAGCAACAGGAAAGAAGTAACTAAAGAGTTTAAAACTCAAATTGTCTGATTTGGTTTTATCCTATTTTTATTTCAAAAATAAATTATAATGCATTTGTAAGGATTTGATTGTCATTGTTTAAATAGAAAATAAATGCAGGTTTCTCTTCGTTTATAAAATGATTTTCGTAATTTAGAATGTGCAGTTTAAGACATAAATATAAAATTTACCTATTTGAACGATTTAAAATTTTATATTTGCGGTTCGAATTAAAAACAAAAACGCAGAAATCCTATGGAATATTTAGATTTTGAGCTTCCTATAAAAGAACTAGAAGAACAGTTAGATAAATGTGTTGTTATTGGTCAGGAATCAGATGTTGATGTAACGAATACTTGCAAACAAATCAACAAAAAGCTAGAAGAAACTAAAAGGCATATTTATAAAAATTTGACTGCTTGGCAACGTGTACAGCTGTCAAGACATCCAAGTCGTCCTTATACAATGGATCATGTACGAGCGCTATGCGGCGAAACCTTTCTAGAACTTTTTGGCGACAGGGGTTTTAAAGATGATAAAGCCATGATTGGTGGTTTAGGAAAAATTGATGGGCAATCTTTTATGATTGTGGGTCAACAAAAAGGGTTTAATACTAAGACACGACAATTTCGTAATTTTGGAATGCCAAACCCTGAAGGATATAGAAAAGCGTTGCGATTGATGAAAATGGCAGAGAAGTTTGGTATTCCTGTTTTAACATTAATTGACACACCGGGTGCTTATCCAGGATTAGAAGCCGAAGAACGCGGACAAGGTGAGGCTATTGCCAGAAATATCTTTGAAATGATATGTCTAAAAGTGCCAATCATCACAGTTATTGTAGGTGAAGGAGCTTCTGGTGGAGCATTAGGAATAGGTGTGGGAGATAAAGTATACATGATGGAAAACACTTGGTATTCTGTTATATCTCCTGAATCATGTTCTTCTATTTTATGGAAAAGCTGGGAATATAAAGAACAAGCTGCCGAAGCATTGAAATTGACTTCAGCCGACATGAAGAAACAAAAATTAGTTGATGATATTATCCCTGAACCATTAGGTGGAGCGCATTACGATAGAGAAACTGCTTTCAAAACGGTTGAGCAATATATCATGAAAGGATTCAATGAATTGAAAGACTTATCAACAGAAGAATTAGTTGCCAGAAGAATGGATAAATACAGTAAAATGGGCGAATATAAAGAGTAAAATCTTACAAATTGATATTTAATCCGAAGCCTTACAGTTTCGGATTTTTTTATGGTTATAAACAAAAAATAGTTACTTATGAACATTTATTTGTAACAACTCACTAACGATATTTTTTTAATTTTTGTTACTTTCGCTCTATGGAAAACTTCAGAAATATTAATCCTGTTAAGGTTGATAAAACTACTATAATAAGCCTTGAAAAAGGAAAATTGCAACCGCAGGTTCTCGATTTAGAAGAGGCTGTGCTTGGCGCCATGATGATTGATAAAAAAGGGGTAGATGATGTAATTGACATTTTACAACCTGATGCTTTTTATAAAGATGCACACAAACATATTTTTGAGGCTATCGTTCAACTGTTTACAGAAACGCAGCCTATTGACTTATTAACCGTTTCTGCCCAGCTCAAGAAAAATGCAAAATTAGAGTTGGCTGGAGGAGATTTTTACCTTATTCAGCTTACGCAAAAGATTTCGTCTTCGGCACACATTGAATTTCATTCCAGGATTATTCTTCAAAAATTTATTCAACGCAGTTTGATTCGAATTTCTACAGAAATCATTGAAGAATCATACGATGAAACTACAGATGTTTTTGATTTATTGGATAGAGCCGAATCCAAATTATACGAAGTAACTCAAGGAAATATAAAACGTAGTTCTGAAACGGCTCAGAGTTTAGTGTTACAAGCCAAAAAACGAATTGAGGAAATTGCCGGTCAGGAAGGATTGAGTGGTGTAGCAACAGGTTTTGATAAATTAGATAAGATTACTTCAGGTTGGCAACCAAGTGATTTAATTATTATAGCGGCAAGGCCAGCAATGGGTAAGACCGCATTTGTATTGTCGATGGCACGAAATATGGCAATTGATTTTGGAATGCCGGTTGCTTTATTTTCTTTGGAGATGGCATCGGTTCAGTTGATCACTCGTTTGATTTCATCTGAAACAGGTTTGTCATCGGAGAAATTACGTACTGGAAAACTGGAAAAACACGAATGGGAACAATTAAGTACCAAAGTTAAAAATTTAGAAAAAGCTCCATTATTTATTGATGATACGCCATCACTTTCTATTTTTGATTTAAGAGCAAAAGCGAGACGTTTAGTTTCACAACATGGTATCCGAATAATCATTGTTGATTATTTGCAATTGATGACAGCCGGTGGAAACGGAAAAGGTGGAGGAAATAGAGAGCAGGAGATTTCTACGATTTCCCGAAATTTAAAAGCATTGGCAAAGGAATTGAATGTTCCTGTAATTGCGCTTTCTCAACTATCTCGTGCGGTGGAAACACGTGGTTCCAGTAAAAGACCATTGCTTTCTGACCTTCGTGAATCGGGTGCGATTGAGCAAGATGCCGATATTGTATCGTTTTTATACCGTCCTGAATATTATAAAATTGATGAATGGGATGATGATGAAGCTTCACCAACTGCAGGTCAGGCGGAAATAATGATAGCAAAACACCGTAATGGTAGTATCGAAAACGTTCGGTTAAAATTTATTGGACACTTGGGTAAATTTGATAATCTGGAAGATTATAGTGGCGGTTATGATGATTTGCCATCTAGTATGAATCAAGATGATAATCCTTTTATTACTAAAAACCTACCATCTGCTAATGACGCTTTTGGAAGTAACTTGAATGACCCCGACGACGACAGTGATGTACCGTTCTAAAATATAAATTTAAATCCGCTTTTATAGCGGATTTTTTTATGATTTTCATCGCCTAAAAACTATTATCTTTGAAATAAAAACGGTAATGTCTTTCAGTAATTCACTCTATGTTCTAGTACTTTTTATTTCCTTTTCGGTCAGAGCTTCTTTTATTTTGTTGCCAATGGATGAAACCACACAGCAAAATCATTTGAAAGCCTACGGGATTACCTATTGGTGTTTGGATAAAAACTACAAGGCAAGTTGGTTGCTCAATTATCGAGGTGGTTCTTTTTTACTCCCCGATGCCGAAGAAATACGCAAAGAATGCCAGATTCGGGGGGTGAGTTTTGAAATCCTTTCGGATAGTGAGGAAGCCAAAATTCTGGATGAAATTTCGAGTCCTTCTCAAAATATGGAAACGGTAGTGTTAGAAAAAGCACCAAAAATAGCGGTTTATACCCCAAAAGGAAAACAGCCTTGGGATGACGCAGTAACATTAGTTTTGACTTATGCCGAAATTCCTTTTACACCTATTTATGATGAAGAAGTATTAAGTGATCAATTACTACTTTATGACTGGTTGCACTTGCATCATGAAGATTTTACGGGGCAATATGGTAAATTTTATAGCGCTTATAAAAATGCGCCTTGGTACATTGAGCAAAAGAAAGATGCTGAAGCATTGGCAACTAGATTAGGCTATTCAAAAGTGTCTCAAGAAAAGGGAGCTGTTGCAAAAAAAATTAGAGACTTTGTGATTGGCGGTGGATTTATGTTTGCAATGTGTTCCGCAACGGATAGTTTTGATATTGCTTTAGCAGCTGATGGCGTGGATATTTGTGAAGCAATGTTTGATGGTGATGCCAGTGACGCTAATTATCAATCGAAGATGAATTATAGCAATTCTTTTGCTTTCAAAGATTTTACTTTGGAAAGAAGACCGGAACAATATGAATTTTCGGATATTGATATGACTTCGAAAAGAAGAATTCTTATGGACAAAGATTATTTTACTTTAATGGAATTTTCGGCAAAATGGGATCCGATTCCGAGTATGTTGTGTCAAAATCATACACAGTTGGTGAAAGGTTTCATGGGGCAGACGACTTCTTTTGATGCATCACTTATAAAATCGAATATTTTGGTAATGGGAACTTGTGAACTGAATGGCGAAGCACGGTACATTCATGGCGAAAAAGGTAAAGGTATGTTCACTTTTTATGGTGGTCATGATCCTGAAGATTTTCAGCATCAGGTAGGCGATGCGCCAACAGTTTTGGATTTGCATCCCAATTCACCGGGCTATCGATTGATATTGAATAATGTTTTGTTTCCTGCAGCTAAGAAGAAAAAACAGAAGACCTAATATAACAAAAAAGCCAATCGATACCGATTGGCTTTTTTGTTTTTTAGCCCTGATGGGAATGGCATCCTTTTCTTGCCTTCTTTAGGCAAGGAAAGATATAATGGACAGCAGGAATTAGCTCCTAGTTACTTAAAAAATTACACACTTCCGTGTTCGTTTTCTTTATCTAAATATTCTTGTACAATATCGATAGCATTAGTAACTACATCACTTAATGCAGTGATGAAGCTTCCTTCTTCGGCGCAATTGATAGCGTGTTTTATTGCTTCGGTTTCTTTTGGAATGATTTCATAGGTAACGGTTTTACCAGAATTTTTAATTCCTTCCAATATTAAATCAATGATTTCCTCTTCGGTTCTTCCTCGTAGGTATTTTTCTTGTCGAATGATAATGTGGTCGAACATTCTCGCCGCTATAAATGCACATTCTTTAATATCTTCATCACGACGATCACCAACACCGGCAATAATTCCAATTTTCTTAGTGGCATCGACACTTTGTAAATATTCTTCCACCCCTTTGTAACCCGATGCATTGTGTGCAAAATCAATCAATACTTTGAATTTTTTGAACTCAAAGATATTCATACGACCCGGAGTTTGTGCAGCACTTGGAATGAATGTTTGTAAGGATAAACTAATGTCTTCAGTTTTAAAGCCCCATAAATAACTGGCTAAAGTGGCCGCAAGGACATTAGCAATCATGAATTTTGCTTTTCCTCCTAACGTTAGAGGAACGTGAGTCGCGCGTTCAATACGGATTTTCCATTCTCCTTTTTTGATGGTAATGTATCCATTCTCATATACAGCAACCGTTTTTCCTTCAGCACATAGTTTTTTAATGAAATCACTGTCTTCACTCAAACTGAAATAGGCTACATTACAATTCAGGTCTTTGCCTAATTTTACACAATGTTCATCGTCTCCATTTAAAACAGCCCAACCATCTTTTTTAATGCTTTTGACAACCGTTGCTTTTACTCTGGCTAGGTCATCTAAAGTATGAATATCACTTAATCCCAAATGGTCTTCTTGAATATTGGTAATAATTCCGATATCGCAACGGCTAAAACCCAAACCAGAACGAAGAATACCACCACGGGCAGTTTCTAAAACGGCAAATTCTACTGTTGGATCTCTCAAAACATATTCAGCACTTAGAGGTCCCGTTGTATCGCCTTTTTCCATCATGTGATTTTGAATATAAATTCCATCTGATGTGGTGAATCCTACTTTGAAACCATTATTTTTTACAATATGTGCCAAAAGTCGGGTAGTGGTAGTTTTACCATTAGTTCCCGTCACAGCAATTATAGGAATACGGAAGGATTTTCCGGGAGGATATAACATGTCAATAACCGGTGAAGCAACATTTCTGGGCAATCCTTCAGAAGGGGCAAGGTGCATTCTAAAACCTGGAGCCGCATTGACTTCAAGGATTACACCGCCATTTTCTTTTAAAGGTTGCGTTAAATTCTCTGCCATAATATCAATACCACAAACATCTAACCCGATTACTCTTGAAATTCTTTCGGCAAGAAAGATATTTTCGGGATGCATCATATCGGTAACATCTACAGAAGTTCCGCCAGTACTTAAATTTGCAGTGGATTTTAGAAAAACTATTTCACCAATTCTAGGAATCGTTTCTAATGTATAGTCTAATTTTTCTAATAAATCTTCAGTATCTCTGTCTACATCAATTTGGGTTAATACATTTTCATGTCCGTAACCTCTTCTGGGATCCAGATTTGTCGTGTCAATTAATTGTTTAATGTTGTCAGTTCCATTACCTATTACGTGAGCCGGAACACGTTTGGCGGCAGCAACTAATTTATTGTCAATTACTAATATTCTAAAATCGAAACCGGTAATGAATTTTTCCACAATAACTCGTTTGCCATATACTTGTGCAAAAGCTAAGCCTGAAATGGCATCTTCCCAATTAGTAACATTAATGGAAGCACCTTTTCCATGATTTCCATCCAAAGGTTTTAATACGATAGGATACCCAATTTTTTTGATAGTTTCAGCTAAGCTTTCTTCGTCCGTACAAATACTTCCATTGGCAACTGGAATCGAAGCCATATCCAACATTTTTTTGGTAAGTTCTTTGTTACAAGCGATATCTACAGCTATACTGCTGGTTTTACAAGTAATTGTTGCTTGAAAACGCATTTGATTAATACCATATCCTAGTTGAACTAAGGAATTTGTTCCTAATCGTATCCAAGGTATATTCCTGGAAACAGCTTCTTCTACAATACTTCCCGTACTTGGTCCTAGCCGTACACGTTCCCGTATTTCACGCATTTTTTGTAAGTCAGCATTCAAATCGTAATCCGTCCCTGCAATTAACGCTTCGGCAATTGCAACAGAAGATTCTGCGGCAAAAAGACCAACATTTTCTTCTGTATAACTGAAGACTACATTATAAGTTCCTGGAGTTTTGGTTTCTCGGGTTCTTCCAAAGCCCGTTTCCATACCTGCCAAAGATTGAATTTCAAGCGCAATATGTTCAATTACATGTCCCATCCAAGTACCGCGTTCCACTCTGGAAAAAAATCCGCCACGACAACCTTCAGAACAGCGATGTTCAATCATTGTAGGAAACATAGCTTCAATGCGTTCTCTAAATCCATCTATTTTATTTGTTGGAAATTGTTCCATTTCTTCCAAATCCAATCGCATTTGAATTAACTTTTTTCTTTGGATGCTCCAAATATTGGGTCCACGAAGGGCTTGTACTTTAATTATTTTCATAAAACGGGATTATTATTTTTTGAACTGAAAAATGGATATATAATGAGTTGATTTTGAATTTTATAGATTCTAACTTTGAGAAAAATACAAGTATTTAGATGATTTTTTTTTAGAAAAAGTACAGAATGCAACTAATGTAGTTTTTTTAAAATAGGAATCAAAATTTATTTCTTTAAAAAGAAACAATAAAGCCACTGTTTGTGATAATTTAAAAAAAAGTCATAGTTCAATAGCTTCTTTTATCTTTTTGGTTATTTTTACAAAATGAATATACTAGGAAAACTTATAATAATAGGAGGTGCAGTAGATAAAGGAAGTTTTACTGAAACTGATTTGGATAAAAATGCTACTAGCAATTTAAACTTTTTTGAAACAGGGATTTTAAAAAGGATAATAAACGAATCAAAACACAAAGAGAATTCACGAATAGAAATCATTACTACAGCTTCTGTAATTCCTCGAGAAATTGGTCCGGAATATGTTAAAGCATTTGAGTATTTAAATGCTAAAAATGTGGATATACTTACTATAGAAAGACGCGAACAAGCTGCTGATGAAGAAATTTTAGCCCGATTGAAAGCTGCCGATATCGTTATGTTTACCGGCGGTGATCAACTGCGATTAACTTCTATTCTGGGAGGAACACCTTTTCATGATATTTTATTGGATAAATACCATAATGAAGAATTTATTTATGCAGGAACTTCTGCAGGTGCTGCAGCAGCTTCTAATAATATGATTTATCAAGGCAGTAGTTCTGAAGCTTTATTGAAAGGGGAAGTAAAAATTTCTAGCGGATTGGGCTTAATAGATGGTGTTATAATCGATACTCATTTTGTGCAACGCGGACGAATTGGCCGACTTTTTCAAGCGGTTGTTGGGAATCCCAGAGTATTGGGAATAGGGCTCGGAGAAGATACGGGATTGTTGATTACCAATAATGCTCAAATGGAAGCTATTGGTTCCGGATTAGTTATTTTGGTCGATGGTCGTGAAATAAAAGACACCAATTTGACGAAAGTAGAACTAGGACAGCCCATTTCAATTTCACATTTGGTAACACATGTCATGAGCAAATTCGACACCTATAATTTAGAAACGCATTTAATGCATATACAATCTTCACATTATTTGTAATTCAGGTTTTGGGTAATTGGTTTTAGGCTTTGGTCTAAATATTCAATACCCAGTACTCAACATCCATACCATGAAACTAATTATACACGGCGGTTTTTTCTCAGAATCTTCTACCAATCACGAAACAAAAGTTGCCAAGCAAAATGCGCTGGAGCAAATTGTAAAAGATTCCTATGCATTTTTAAAAACACATTCAGCATTGGAAACAGTTGTTTATGCCGTTTCCCTTTTGGAAGATGACGAATTGTTTAATGCAGGAGTTGGTTCCCAAATACAAAGTGACGGTAAAATAAGAATGAGCGCTGCGATTATGGATGGTGAAACTCAGAAAATGAGTGGCGTTATCAATATCGAAGAAGTGAAAAATCCCGTTCAGGTTGCCCAAATATTGATGCAATATGACGACAGGGTTTTGGGTGGGAGTGGCGCAACTAATTTTGCGCGGCAGCACGGTTTCGAATCTTTTTCAACCGAGATTCCGCAACGTAGAGCTGAATACGAAGCAAAACTGAAATCACTGGGAACAGGAACAGTGGGTTGTGTGGCTTTAGACCAAAATGGAAAAATCGCTGTAGCGACTTCTACTGGTGGAAAAGGTTTTGAAATCCCAGGACGCATTTCAGATTCGGCAACTGTAGCAGGAAATTATGCCAATGAATTTTGCGGTGTAAGTTTAACTGGAGTGGGCGAGGATATTGTAAGCAATGCAACAGCTGCCAAAATTGTCACTCGGATAACCGATGGCTTTACATTACAAGAAGCCTTTACTAAAACGTTCAACGAATTAAAACCATATGATGGTTTTGCCGGTGCAATTGCAATTGATAAGGAAGGAAATATGTTTCATCAGGATTCACATCCAAGTATGGTTTTTGCAAGTTTTGATGGCGAAAATTTTGAAGTTTTTGAATGATTTAATTCAAAGAAAATTCAAACCAAATAGGAATATGATCTGATATTATTCTGGCTTCTTTTAAGGAATTAAAGTTTTTGTAAAAGGCAATAATTCCAGAATTTATGAAATTAATTTTCGAAGTTTTGAAATACATATTGTCGAATTCCGAGGCAAGACATTTATCATTTACACATTCTTGTTTCAATGACGTTTTTTGGTTAACCAAAATAGATTGATATCCCATTTTTTTCAAAGGATTAAAAACCGTATGCGATTGCGGACAATTGAAATCACCCGTAAAAATCAAATTTAAGGAAGGATATTCATCTGGTAGAAATTTGAAATATTTAATCTCGGTTTCGGGTTGTTTATTTTTAGTTATGGCATGAAAATTAGCTATTGTAAATTGTTTATTTTCATATTGAAACGTACAGAAATAAGGTTCCCTGTCAATCTCTAAATGATATTTTTTCTCGAGCCACGCTCTCCCAATTTTCTTTAACTTGTCTGTTTTCCAGATAAAAGCGTAACGTTCAGTTTTATAGGCACTGCTGCTGGTTGGATTACTAATTACATAATCCCATTTGTTTCCTTTGCGATTGAGTTCGTCTGCCAGTTTTGCTACTGCCTGTGCTCCGCCATAACCCGCTACGACTTCCTGAATGGCAATAATATCATAATCCCTCAGCGAATTTGCAATGTAGCTAATCGTTTCTTCCGATTTTGATTTACCAAAGTTTTCTAAATTCCAGGACAAGAGTTTGGTTTGGGAGAAAGTAATGGAAGAAATCAATAGCAATATAAAGGAAAATAGGTGTCTCATGATGAGATTTTTATTTTAAACTAACTAATTCACTAAAATTTAATTCTTTACAGAAAGTCTTATTTTAGAAAAAAAATAGCTTTATTAATCGTCCATTATTTCAAAAGTAAATTTGGTATTGGATTGTTTTTTTGTTTAGCTGATTCTTAATTATGAAAGTTTATTACTTTGATATGGATTATAATTGATTGATGTGAATTATCTTTTTGAGTTTCTATTAATACTTGGAACATCATCATCATATTTATAATTTGAAATATTGAAATTAATTTTTTTTTCTTTTTTTTCTTTTTTAGTAGGGCATGGAGATAATGTAAGCAATAGGATAAGTCCTATTAAGAATATTTTTTTCATACGACATTTATATAATGTATAATTATTCACAACAGCTATTAATAATTTTCATTTTTATTTTTAATATTTTTTTTATTTGATCCTTTGTCAATAATTCTTTTTCTTCTGCGTTGTTTAGTTTTAACCCTAACGCTTCCGTTTTTGCTCTCATGTAAGGATATTTTGCTAATGAAATTGTATTTCCTCTCAGGGATTTTTTATAATGAATTATATATTCTTTTACATAATTGACATAATCATCAACTAATTTATTCAATTTTAGATTCTTCTTTGTTGCTTTATGGTCTAAGACGATTATAATAGCTTTTTTGATCATGACTTTATTATCTGTTCTGAAATTAGATTTGACTTTATCAAAACAAAATTAGATTTAATGAAAATGGTATCCTTACGGGAAAACGTAATACAAGAAAAAATATATCAAGATTGAAACTTAATCTGTATTGATTTTTCTAAATCGTTTCATAGAAATAAAACACAGATTATAACTTAATCCAGTTGCTCGCAATCCAGTCCAGCAATTCTTCTCGGTAAATTTGATGTTCTAAAATTGAGTGTTGTAAGAAGCTTTCTACTTTTTGAAAACTTGCTTTTGTTTGAGGAACTTTATATTTTTTTAAAAATTCATTACAAAAATGGACTACTTCACATTCTTCCGTTTTATCCACATATGTGGAATCATAAATTTCAATTTGAGTTCCATCATTTGTTTTAGTAACAATTTGTGAATATCCTGTAAATGCTAAATCGTCAGTTGTAAAATTGGCCATTTTTTTAATTTTAAAGTTAAACAGGCCAAACATAATTCTAATAAAAATTATTTTTTTACGGGAAACCGTAAAGTGGATAATTATTTTAAAAAAAAGTTTAAGAAATGTTCAGTTTTCTACGATTCTGAATTACTAATTTTTAAATTAATTAATGATTATTAGTTGAGTTCTTTAAGTTATTTTGTTTCTCGTTCTTTTTTAGAGCACGATGGCGAAGACTATACCAATCCTAAATCTTTGGTTATAGATATTAGATGGACGTTGTTACTGGCCTTGAAATATATTTTAAGTTTATTGATTCGTTTTTCTATACTACTGCTACCGTTTGGAATAATTCCGGATTTTTTAAATTCTAATGCTATTTCATCCAGAATTAATCCCTTCGATAATAATTTCAAAAGAGAAATATCATAAGCTTCGATTTCTAAGATTGACCTGTCTCTTAATAGATGTGATAATTCTTCAGAAATAACTTTCTCATCACTGTTAAATGTGTTTTGAACAGCATCTTTAAGTTGAGGAATGCTATTACGTCCTTTAGATATATAGGCATTGATTCCGGAATTATTAAAAAGAGATTTTATTCTAAAAGATTTATCTTCAATAGAAAACACTATCGTTTTAATGTTTGGCTGTAGTTTTTTCACAGCATCTATTAACTCTTCACCTGTAGAAAGTCTATTTTCTCGATGATCAGGTTTAAATGATAAATCACTTATCAGTAAATCAAATGGGTCTTCATCATGAATTGCTTTTTTTATTTTTAAAAAAGCATCATCACAGTATTTTGCATGATGAATCTCTACAATAGAAAGTTCCTCAAGTGCTTGAACAACTGTCATACTAATACTGTCTAAATCTTCTGCTACTAGAACTTTACGGAACATAAGGCTATTATTTTATTGGAAAAATGAAACTTACTTTGAATCCTTTATTGGATTTAGTATCAAAAATAGTTGTTCCTTTTATAGCTTGAATACGGTTTTCCACATTCTGTAGTCCATTTCCTGATTTTTTTTTATCAAATGCCGCTCCAACGCCGTTATCAGTATAATCTATCTGTAATTTATTTTCATTTTTTTTAAAAGTTAGTATGACTAAGCTGCATTGACTGTGCTTTTTCATATTGACAAGTAATTCTTGCATAACACGGTAAACGGTTATTTTCTTATTATTTTCTAAAGTTGCCCAATTGATAGTATCAATTCCATTGGTCAATATATTAACTTCACTAGTATTGAATCCAGACATCATATCTTTTAAGTTGGATATAAAAAGAGAGCCAGTCTCGATTGTACTGTTTTCTTTGGAAATGTTTCGTGTTCTGGAATAAATAGTATCCAAAGTGGTAAGTAGCTTTTCTTTGTTTTTACTATCGGATAAATCTTGTGTTTCTGCAAAAGCCATAGTATGGTAAACATCGTTAGCTAATTCATCATGTAGTTTTTTTGCAATTCGAATCTCAGTATTGTAAGAGATTTTTATTTTTTCTCTTTTACTTTTGGCCATAAGAAAATTGGATATGAAAATACTAATCAAAATGATAATTCCAACAACAAAATATAAAAGTTGGTTTCTGTTTTTTTGTTGCATCAATTGAAGCGCGTTCTCTGCCTTTTGGGCTTTTAGTTTTAAATTTTCTTCTTTTTCTTTTTTGGAATCGTATTTTATTTTAGCAAATTGATTTTTTGCTTTTTGTCTCACTTTAGTAATGCTGTCATTAATGCGCAGGTGTAACAAGGAGAATTTTTTTGATTCATTCCCAACGCTATTTTCTATCAATAATGCTAATGATTTTAAACGATCATCAACGTTATTTACTGTGGTTGCCTTTTTGTAGGCCAGTCGAGCGTAATTGTAGCATAAATCTAAATTGTTTTTTTGATGAAATTCAGATAAATTAAGATAACTTGATGTCATGCCAAAATCATCATTTATTTTTTTTCTAATGATTAAGGATTGATTTAAGTAGTAAAGACTTGTAGGATTACCAACTTTAAAATATGCAACACCTAAATTATCCAAGACTCTTGCATAATTTTCAGGATTGTTTATTGCTTCTTTTTTTAAGGTCAATGGCAAAAGAATAGTTATTGCATATTTATAGTTGAGTTTATCCAGATATGCAACTGCAATATTATTTTTAAGAATTACTTTTTGTAATTCCCCCTCTGATAAATTCAATGCTTTATTATAATAGTAAATAGCATTATCATAATCATAAAGATTCTTGTAATTAATCCCCATTATATTATAAATAGAAACTTTATAATAAGGATCTGTATTTTTTTGAAAAAATTGAATGGCTTCAGTGGCACTGGATTCGCTACTGGAATAGTCGCCTTGTACTTGCTGGATGTATGCTAGTTTTAGTAAGCAATAGATAATTTTGTCTTGGTCTTTATTTGGATTACTATTAGATTTTATTTTGTTGTAATAGTAAAATGCACTATCAAATTCTTGATCATTAATATATTTTTCAGCGAGGGTTATATTCGTTGTGTAATTTGAATTGTCTGTAGTTTTGTGAATGCTTTGCGGTTCTTTATTGCAGGATTGTAACAGTAATGATAAGGTCAATATTAAAATGTAAATCGGGAAATGTAACTTTTGTAGTACCATTCCCCGAAAATACTGAAATTAATTTAAATATGTTATAATAGAAATAACTATTTATATTATGGTTTAGGTGGAGTTGTTGGAGTTTGACCACTTTGTCCACCTCCAGAATTATCAAGAATATCAGCGGATATTTGTTTGTTATTGTTTGGAGTTGTTTCCACTTCGTCATTGGTGCAAGAAACCATTGCAACACATGCAATGATATAACACGATACTAGAATTATTCTTTTCATTTTTTTGGAATTAAAAATTAGACATAGGTTGGGCTTTCCGATATTGAAATCGAATATTTGCCAGGATTGGCAATCCATTAGAATAGTTTGCTCTTTTGCTTTTGGGAAGTGAAGTGCGCTCAAACAGAATAGATTATTTATACTTCCCAAATAAACTTGCCATCTGTTTAGCGACACTTTTTTTAGAACTAGTTTTGTACATTTGTCTTGGTTGCAATTCAAAACAGGAACTAATTCTGTTGCAAAGAAATGCTGTCTTTATTGAATAATTTTACTGGAATTCCGGTAATTCCAGTAATTCCGATGAGTTCCATTTAATGCTTGTTAATACCAGTTAAAGCTTATGAATAAAATTACTTTTGAACAGTATAAGAGTGCCATTAAAGTAAAATATGAAGAAAAGAAAAGGGAGGATATCTCTGGGATTTTATTGAATCCTACCCCAGCTCAATTACGAAATTTGTGTTTGATGATTTTCGATAATTTACTATCAAAATCAGATGAAAATATATTTAGATTATTTTTTAATGTAAAAGAGGAGGAGAGTTTAAGGAAGTCTATGGAGCATTCTGATATAGCTAGATTTAGACCTATTATATCATTTTTAAAAGGAGAGAAAGATTCGGAGAATTCGACAAGGATTGAATTGGCAGCTATTCTTATTGATTTTAATCCAAGACCTTACAATAAGTATTTACTTAATGTAAAAATTAATGAAATAGGTAAAGCAGAGGTTTCTTCATTAATGGATGAAAATGAAGCGGATGATGTGAATGATGTGAATCTTCCTATAGATAAATGGGTTGAAAAGGAATCATTACTAAAGAATATTAGTTTTTTTGAAAAAAGAAAAGCAATTGTTTTTGCTCTATTGATATCCCTATTTTTTATGGGGTATACTATAAAGGATATAGTTTTTCCAAAAAAAGAATGTATGATTTGGAATAACAATCATTATGAAGCTGTGGATTGTAAAAATGAAAAATCAGGTATTTTGGATTTTACATCAGTAGAAATTTTGAATGAAAATTTATTGTCCTTGAAAAAAATTGAGGTTAACAAAAATACTATTTTCTTCAAAAAAGGTAAACCTGTAGTTTGGTATGGAAAATCTGTAGAAGGGAATTATGAATATTTTAATCAGCCCGGATTACATCCAGAGACTGAGAAAACATTAAGGCCAATATCTCTATATATTATAAAAAAATATTTATTTAAATAGTGGCTGGTATTTTTTGCTTTGTTAATTAATATTTTTTTTGAACTAAAGATGTAGATTACATAGGGAATTGACAATTTACCTTAAATCCTTTATTAGATTTAGTTTCAATTAAAATTGTTCCTTTTATCGAATGAATACGGTTTTCCATATTTTGCAATCCTGTTTTAAAAGCTAATTTTTCAAATGTAGCACCAACACCGTTATCACTATAATCAATTTGTAATTTCCCTTCATTTTTTTTAAATGAGATTACTACTAAGCTGGATTGACTGTGTTTTTTCATGTTGACAAGCAATTCTTGAAGTACACGATAAATAGTGATTTTGGTATTACTTTCTATAGTTATCCAATTGATTGTGTCTATTCCATTAATTAGTACATTGACATTATTGTTATTAAAGGAGGACATCATTTCTTTTAAATGGGATACAAATAGTGCTCCTGATTCTATAGTACTATTTTCTTTAGAAATATTTCTGATTCTTGAATAGATTGTATCTAGATTAGTTAGTAATATTTCTTTATTCCGACTAGTGGATAAATTTTGTGTTTCTGCAAAAGACATGGTTTGAAACACATCGTTAGCCAACTCATCATGAATTTTTTTTGCAATTCGTATCTCGGTATTATAAGAACTTTTTATTTTTTCTCTTTTGTTTTTGTCCATAAGAAAATTAGTTATAAAAATACTTGTCAAAATAATAATTAAGACACCTAAATATAAGTAGAGATTTCTGTTATATTGTTGTTCTTCTCGAAGTATCTTTTGCGCTTTTAGTTTTAGATTTTCATCCTTTTCTTTCTTGGAATCGTATTTTATTTTAGCAAATTGATTTTTTGCCTTTAGTCGTACTTTGTTAATGCTGTCATTTATTTTTAAATAAAGTAATGAATATTTTTTAGATTTATTTTCCGTACTATTTTGTATTAATAGTTCTAGACTATATAAGCGATCATCTACACTATTTAATTTAGTTGCTTTTTCATAAGTTGCTAGAGCATAATTTTTAGCCAAATATGGATTCATTTTTTTATAAAATTCAGAAAGATGAGTATAACTTCCAATCATTCCCCAATCATCATTTTTCTGTTTTCGTATTTTTAAGGACTGATTTAAATAGGATAACCCTTTTAAATCGCCAATTTTATAAGAGCAATAACCTAAATTGTCAATTATTCTGGAATATGTTTCAGCATCATTTAGAACTTCTTTTTTTAAAATTAGAGGAAATAAAATTTGATAAGCTTTCTTGTAATTATGCATGTCGACATATGCTATTGCTATATTGTTTTTAATACCTGCTTTTCGAAGTTTGTCAGTTTTTAAATTTAATGCTTTATTATAATAATAAATAGCATTTTCATGATCAGATGTATATAAATAATTAGTACCAAGTATAGTATAGATGTTCCACTTATAATTGGGGTTTTTTGTGTTTTCTAAAAAGGGGAATGCCTCTATTGCCGTAGCCTCACTACCAGAATAATCTCCCTGACGTTGTTGAATTGTCGCTAAATTAGACAGAGAATAAATGATTTTTGATATGTCTGTTTTTGGATTACAAGATAATTTAGCTTTGTTAAAATAATAATAGGAACTGTCATAGATGCTTTTTTTTAAAAAATTATCTCCAAGGTTAATAAGTCGTTTAATGTCGGCTGTGTTATCTTGTTTCAAGTATTCTTTTTTAGACTTCTCTTCACAAGATTGAAGTAATAAAAAGAGTGTTAGTGCTAAAATAGGAATCAGGAAATAAAGCTTTTTTAGTGTCATTTGCCGAAAGTACAGAAATTAATTATATTACAAAAGCGTTCTGTTTAGTATAATTTTTATTTAATATTAGATGATTTAAAGACCATTTTAAAAACAAAAAACCCCAATCTTTCGATTGAGGTTTCTATATAAGTAAGTAATCTAAATTGAGTTGATAAAACGTTTATTTTACTTTATTAAGTATTGCTTTGAAAGCTTCTGGGTGATTCATAGCCAAATCTGCAAGAACTTTACGGTTCAATTCAATTCCGTTAGCTTTTACTTTACCCATGAATTGTGAATAAGACATTCCCTCTAATCTAGCTCCAGCGTTGATACGTTGAATCCATAAAGCACGGAAATTTCTTTTGTTCACTTTTCTGTCACGGTAAGCGTAGCACATTGCTTTCTCTACCGCATTCTTAGCAACTGTCCAAACGTTTTTACGTCTACCAAAGAAACCTTTGGCTTGCTTCATTATTTTTTTTCTTCTTGCTCTTTTAGCAACTGAATTTACCGATCTTGGCATAATTTTATTGTTTTTTTGTAGCAGGCGTCCCGAATTAAATCAAGAGAACTTAAAAGCCATACTCCAAGGTTATTTTAAATTGTTTTAACCTAAAGAATTATATAATTCTTAATTGTTGTTTGATGCTTTTCATATCTGTTTTGTGAACTAGCGCAGAGTGTGTCAATGCTAATTTACGTTTTTTAGATTTTTTAGTCAAGATGTGACTCTTAAAAGCATGCTTTCTTTTAATCTTTCCAGAACCAGTAACTTTGAAACGTTTCTTGGCGCTAGATTTGGTTTTCATTTTAGGCATTTTTTCCTAGTGTTTTAATTTATTCTTACTTACTTATCTTTTGTTTAAAGTTTCAGGTTAAAACTGAATACTGCAAACTGTTTACTTCTTTTTCTTAGGAGCAATGAACATAATCATTCTCTTTCCTTCAAGAACTGGCATCGCTTCCACTTTACCAAACTCTTCAAGATCTGTTGCTAATCTTAATAATAAGATTTGACCTTGATCTTTATAGATGATCGAACGACCTTTAAAGAAAACAAAAGCTTTTAATTTAGCTCCTTCTTTCAAGAATTTTTCTGCATTCTTTCTCTTAAACTCATAATCATGCTCATCGGTCTGTGGTCCAAAACGGATTTCTTTCACAACAACTTGTGTAGATTTCGCTTTTAAGACTTTATCACGTTTCTTTTGTTCGTAAACAAATTTCTTGTAATCCATGATTTTACAAACCGGAGGTTCAGCATTAGGGGATATCTCAACTAAATCTAATTCAAATTGATCCGCTAATCTTAAAGCTTCCGAAAGTTTAAAAACTCCTGGTTCAATGTTCTCTCCTACAAGTCTTACTTCTTGTACACCACGAATAAGATTGTTTATTCTGTGTGCATCTTTTTTTTCTACGCGAGGTTGGTAACCTCTGTTGCTTCTTATTGCTATGACTTTATAATTTAAGTTAAACTGTAAATACTTTTAATGTTTTATTGATCTCTTCGTTTACAATAGCAACAAATTCTTCTATTGTAACGCTGATATTTCCTTTTCCTTCCTGTCCATGACGACGGATTGATATAGTACCATTTTTCTCTTCTTCCTCACCTACAATCAGCATAAACGGGGTTTTTTGCATTTCTGCATCCCTGATTTTTTTGCCAATTGTCTCATTTCTATTATCAATGAGGGCGCGAATTTCGTGATTTTCTAGCAAATCTAAAACTTTTTTCGCATATATTTCATATTTCTCGCTCAAAGACAATATTATAGCTTGTTCAGGCATCAACCAAAGCGGGAAATTTCCTGCTGTATGCTCTAGTAAAATAGCTATAAATCGTTCCATTGATCCAAAAGGAGCTCTGTGAATCATCACAGGTCTATGTAATTCGTTATCAGATCCTTTATACGTCAAGTCAAAACGTTCCGGTAGGTTATAATCCACCTGAATCGTTCCTAATTGCCATTGTCTTCCCAAGGCATCTTTTACCATGAAATCCAGTTTTGGACCATAGAAAGCAGCTTCGCCATATTCAACTACTGTATTCAGTCCTTTATCGGCTGCAGCATTGATAATTGCATTTTCCGCTTTTTCCCAGTTTTCATCAGTACCTATATATTTATCTCTATTCTCTTTGTCTCTCAAAGAAATCTGAGCGGTAAAGTTTTCGAATCCTAATGACCCAAATACATATAGTACCAAGTCAATTACTTTTTTGAATTCCTCGTCTAGTTGTTCTGGCGTACAAAAAATATGGGCATCATCCTGGGTAAAACCACGCACACGAGTCAAGCCGTGTAGTTCGCCACTTTGTTCGTATCTGTAAACTGTACCAAATTCAGCATAGCGCTTAGGTAAATCTTTGTATGACCACGGGCGTACGTTGTAAATTTCACAGTGATGAGGACAGTTCATTGGTTTTAACAAAAACTCTTCCCCTTCAGCAGGAGTGCTTATAGGTTGGAAGCTATCGGCACCATACTTTGCATAATGTCCTGAAGTCACGTATAGTTCTTTCTGACCAATATGAGGAGTAACTACTTGCTCGTATCCACCTTTTTTCTGTGCTTTTTTCAAAAACTGTTCAAGGCGATCTCTCAAAGCAGCACCTTTTGGTAACCACAATGGTAAACCAGCACCTACTTTTTGTGAAAATGCAAACAGTTCAAGTTCTTTTCCTAGTTTTCTATGGTCACGACGTTTTGCTTCTTCCAGTAATTCTAGGTATTCCGTTAAGTCTTTTTGTTTGGGAAACGAAGTTCCATAAACACGAGTCAACTGTTTGTTTTTTTCATCACCACGCCAGTAAGCTCCGGCAACGCTCATTATTTTCATCGCTTTGATGATTCCGGTATTCGGAATATGACCACCACGACATAAGTCAGTAAATGTATCATGATCGCAAAACGTAATTGTTCCGTCCTCAAGGTTGGTAATTAATTCAGTCTTATAAACATTGTCTTTGTATAATTCCAAAGCCTCTGCTTTAGAAACAGGACGTAATTTGAACTCATGCTTTCCTCTTGATATTTCAAGAACACGATCTTCGATTTTTTTGAAGTCAGCATCTGTTATTTTCTGGTCTTCAAAATCTACATCATAATAAAACCCATTAGATATTGCTGGTCCAAGAGTTAATTTTATTCCTGGGTACAATTCCTCAAGAACCTGTGCCATCACGTGAGAAGTCGAATGCCAAAAAGCTTTTTTTCCGCCTTCGTCATTCCACGTATATAATATAAGACTGCCGTCCGTCGTCAAAGGAGTTGTGGTTTCCACAGTTGTACCGTCAAAAGAAGCCGAAATTACATTTCTGGCAAATCCTTCACTAATGCTTTTAGCAACATCCATAGGGGTTACCCCTGGAGCAAACTCTTTAACTGACCCGTCGGGCAAAGTAATCTTAATCATTGTTTATTATTTTAAGAATGCAAATATAGACCATTACAAAAATACATACAATATATATGTAAGGTTTGTTACTATATAGATGCAAAACAAAATCGGTACTCATTATATATAGGTAAAGAAGGGATGTTTCTATTTAGGAGCTATTTCCCGCTATTCGTTTCAATCTTTTCTCTCGTAAAAGAAAAGAGAGAAAAGGATTTTCACTGCTATCGGGGCTAGGGAAGTGGTTTCGGCAAGTCACAATCTGGTAAAAGGACAATAAAATTAGTATCTAAAAGGATTTTATAAATTAAAGAAGACGATAATAAGAGTGCGTATATATAATGTTGCTCATAGTTTTTATCGATAAAGTCGCCGTTGCTTTGGATATTCCCGAAGCTTACGCAGGTTAGAGTAAAAACTTTGTTATCCAATAGTCATGTTTCGAGCGAGTTAAAGTTTAAGTTAAGAAAACGATAAAAAAAAGTGATTAAAAAGCTTGAAAAAGGGAATAAAGGGTCTACTTTTGCACCCGCAATGACGCAGAAGTTATTTGATAAACTGGCAAGATATACGAATCCAAGGAGAGAATTTATTTTCTAAAAAAGATTCAGAAAAGCTTGTGAGATTAGAAAACGGATGTTACATTTGCACCCCGCAAAACAGTGGAAGTTCCTTGACAAACTGATAAGAAATAGAGAAGATAGAGGGATTAAATTTCTTTAAAAAAACTTCAAAAATTTCTTGCCAGTTGAGAAAAGAGTTTGTACTTTTGCACCCGCTTTGAGAAACACTTTAAGGAGTGTTGATAAAGAGAAGAAAAGATAAGAACACGTTCCTAGACATATTGAATTGACAGCCGTTTTGAAAGAGATTTCAAGACAAAAGAATAAGAGTAATAGAATCGAGAGATTTGAAAAAACCACTAGAATTTAGTCGAATAAACAAAGAGAACAGATTTATCTGAACTCACACAATATACGATGAAGAGTTTGATCCTGGCTCAGGATGAACGCTAGCGGCAGGCTTAACACATGCAAGTCGAGGGGTATAGGTTTTCGGACCTAGAGACCGGCGCACGGGTGCGTAACGCGTATGCAATCTACCTTTCACAGAGGGATAGCCCAGAGAAATTTGGATTAATACCTCATAGTATAGCAGTTTCGCATGAAACCACTATTAAAGATTTATCGGTGAAAGATGAGCATGCGTCCCATTAGCTAGTTGGTAAGGTAACGGCTTACCAAGGCTACGATGGGTAGGGGTCCTGAGAGGGAGATCCCCCACACTGGTACTGAGACACGGACCAGACTCCTACGGGAGGCAGCAGTGAGGAATATTGGACAATGGGCGCAAGCCTGATCCAGCCATGCCGCGTGCAGGATGACGGTCCTATGGATTGTAAACTGCTTTTGTACAGGAAGAAACACTACTTCGTGAAGTAGCTTGACGGTACTGTAAGAATAAGGATCGGCTAACTCCGTGCCAGCAGCCGCGGTAATACGGAGGATCCAAGCGTTATCCGGAATCATTGGGTTTAAAGGGTCCGTAGGCGGTTTAGTAAGTCAGTGGTGAAAGCCCATCGCTCAACGGTGGAACGGCCATTGATACTGCTAAACTTGAATTATTAGGAAGTAACTAGAATATGTAGTGTAGCGGTGAAATGCTTAGAGATTACATGGAATACCAATTGCGAAGGCAGGTTACTACTAATATATTGACGCTGATGGACGAAAGCGTGGGTAGCGAACAGGATTAGATACCCTGGTAGTCCACGCCGTAAACGATGGATACTAGCTGTTGGGCGCAAGTTCAGTGGCTAAGCGAAAGTGATAAGTATCCCACCTGGGGAGTACGTTCGCAAGAATGAAACTCAAAGGAATTGACGGGGGCCCGCACAAGCGGTGGAGCATGTGGTTTAATTCGATGATACGCGAGGAACCTTACCAAGGCTTAAATGTAGATTGACCGGTTTGGAAACAGACTTTTCGCAAGACAATTTACAAGGTGCTGCATGGTTGTCGTCAGCTCGTGCCGTGAGGTGTCAGGTTAAGTCCTATAACGAGCGCAACCCCTGTTGTTAGTTGCCAGCGAGTCATGTCGGGAACTCTAACAAGACTGCCAGTGCAAACTGTGAGGAAGGTGGGGATGACGTCAAATCATCACGGCCCTTACGCCTTGGGCTACACACGTGCTACAATGGCCGGTACAGAGAGCAGCCACTGGGCGACCAGGAGCGAATCTATAAAACCGGTCACAGTTCGGATCGGAGTCTGCAACTCGACTCCGTGAAGCTGGAATCGCTAGTAATCGGATATCAGCCATGATCCGGTGAATACGTTCCCGGGCCTTGTACACACCGCCCGTCAAGCCATGGAAGCTGGGGGTGCCTGAAGTCGGTGACCGCAAGGAGCTGCCTAGGGTAAAGCTGGTAACTAGGGCTAAGTCGTAACAAGGTAGCCGTACCGGAAGGTGCGGCTGGAACACCTCCTTTCTAGAGCCTTAGTGTTAGTATTTATACACGCTAGGGAAAGAAGACGAAAGTTCAAGTTGGAAACAAATGCCAATATTTTATTACTCTTGCTGTTAGTTCAAATAATACCATTTAAGAATAAGAGTGTCTCGTAGCTCAGCTGGTTAGAGTACTACACTGATAATGTAGGGGTCGACAGTTCGAGTCTGTCCGAGACAACTATTTTAGACTTAAAAGAAAAGAAGAAATTCTAGAGTTGAGGAGTTATGAAGTGAAAATTCATAATTCATAATTCACAATTCATAAATAGATTGGGGGATTAGCTCAGCTGGCTAGAGCGCCTGCCTTGCACGCAGGAGGTCAACGGTTCGACTCCGTTATTCTCCACTATCTTGAGTAGTAATTATTAAGGATTGGGTAGTAAGTATGACTTACGACTTTATAATTAATAATTCATACCTAAAGAAAAAGTTCATTGACATATTGAGATAAGAAAATAATAAAAAGTAGAAAGCATTTTTTGCTTGTTTATTTATAGACAAGTAGAAGAAACGGCACATTTTAATTAATGTGTTGGTACAATAAGCAAAATAAGGGCGTATGGGGGATGCCTTGGCTCTCAGAGGCGATGAAAGGCGTGATAAGCTGCGAAAAGTTACGGGGATTGGCACACACGATATGATCCGTAAATACCTGAATGGGGCAACCCACTATGTTGAAGACATAGTACACCGATAGGTGGGCAAACCCGCTGAACTGAAACATCTAAGTAGGCGGAGGAGAAGAAAACAAAAGTGATTCCGTAAGTAGTGGCGAGCGAACGCGGATTAGCCCAAACCAATGATGTTACGGCATTGTTGGGGTTGTAGGACCACGACATTTGTTGCGGATAGAATTAGAATCTACTGGAAAGTAGAGCCAAAGAAGGTGATAGCCCTGTATAAGTAATAGAAGATAACGATAGTGGTATCCTGAGTAGGGCGGGGCACGTGAAACCCTGTCTGAATTTGGCGGGACCATCCGCTAAGGCTAAATACTCCTGAGAGACCGATAGTGAACCAGTACCGTGAGGGAAAGGTGAAAAGAACCGTGAATAACGGAGTGAAATAGATCCTGAAACCATACGCTTACAAGCGGTCGGAGCCCTTTCGTGGGGTGACGGCGTGCCTTTTGCATAATGAGCCTACGAGTTAACGTTGCTGGCAAGGATAAGTGGTTAAGCCACGGATCCGTAGCGAAAGCGAGTCTGAATAGGGCGCTTTAGTCAGTAGTGTTAGACGCGAAACCGTGTGATCTACCCATGGGCAGGATGAAGCTGTGGTAACACATAGTGGAGGTCCGAACCGGTTGACGTTGAAAAGTCTTCGGATGACCTGTGGGTAGGGGTGAAAGGCCAATCAAACTCGGAAATAGCTCGTACTCCCCGAAATGCATTTAGGTGCAGCGTTATGCATAAAGTTATATAGAGGTAGAGCTACTGATTGGATGCGGGGGCTTCACCGCCTACCAATTCCTGACAAACTCCGAATGCTATATAATGTTTCATAACAGTGAGGGCTTGGGTGCTAAGGTCCAAGTCCGAGAGGGAAAGAACCCAGACCATCAGCTAAGGTCCCCAAATATACGCTAAGTTGAAAGAACGAGGTTTGTCTGCCCAGACAGCTAGGATGTTGGCTTGGAAGCAGCCATTCATTTAAAGAGTGCGTAACAGCTCACTAGTCGAGCGGACGAGCATGGATAATAATCGGGCATAAGCGTATTACCGAAGCTATGGATTTACAATTAATTGTAAGTGGTAGGGGAGCATTCTAACAGGGTTGAAGGTGTGTCGTAAGGCATGCTGGACTGGTTAGAAAAGAAAATGTAGGCATAAGTAACGATAATGCGGGCGAGAAACCCGCACACCGAAAGACTAAGGTTTCCACAGCTATGCTAATCAGCTGTGGGTTAGTCGGGACCTAAGGCGAACCCGAAAGGGACAGTCGATGGACAACGGGTTAATATTCCCGTACTAGTTATTACTGTGATGGGGTGACGGAGTGATGAAAGCGCCGCGAACTGACGGAATAGTTCGTTGAAGTACCTACCTATAAGCTGCGCAGGCAAATCCACGCGGCTTGGGGAAATACGATAGTACTCGGAGTCTTCGGACAAAGAGATAGTGCGCCTAAGGGCTTCCAAGAAAAACCTCTAAACTTCAGGTAATAAGTACCCGTACCGCAAACCGACACAGGTAGTCGAGGAGAGAATCCTAAGGTGCTCGAGAGATTCATGGCTAAGGAATTAGGCAAAATAGACCCGTAACTTCGGGAGAAGGGTCGCCAGCAGCAATGCTGGCCGCAGTGAAGAGGTCCAGGCGACTGTTTATCAAAAACACAGGGCTCTGCAAAATCGTAAGATGAAGTATAGGGCCTGACACCTGCCCGGTGCTGGAAGGTTAAGAGGAGATGTTATCTTCGGAGAAGCATTGAATTGAAGCCCCAGTAAACGGCGGCCGTAACTATAACGGTCCTAAGGTAGCGAAATTCCTTGTCGGGTAAGTTCCGACCTGCACGAATGGTGTAACGATCTGGACACTGTCTCAGCCATGAGCTCGGTGAAATTGTAGTAGCGGTGAAGATGCCGCTTACCCGCAGTGGGACGAAAAGACCCTGTGCACCTTTACTATAGCTTAGTATTGACCTTGGATAAATGATGTGTAGGATAGGTTGGAGACTGTGAAGTGGCGTCGCTAGGCGTTGTGGAGTCATTGTTGAAATACAACCCTTTGTTTATCTGAGGCCTAACCCCGTTTTGCGGGGGACATTGCTTGGTGGGTAGTTTGACTGGGGTGGTCGCCTCCAAAAGAGTAACGGAGGCTTCTAAAGGTTCCCTCAGTACGCTTGGTAACCGTGCGTAGAGTGCAATGGCATAAGGGAGCTTGACTGAGAGACATACAGGTCGATCAGGTACGAAAGTAGAGCATAGTGATCCGGTGGTTCCGCATGGAAGGGCCATCGCTCAAAGGATAAAAGGTACGCCGGGGATAACAGGCTGATCTCCCCCAAGAGCTCATATCGACGGGGGGGTTTGGCACCTCGATGTCGGCTCGTCACATCCTGGGGCTGGAGAAGGTCCCAAGGGTTGGCTGTTCGCCCATTAAAGTGGCACGCGAGCTGGGTTCAGAACGTCGTGAGACAGTTCGGTCTCTATCTACTGTGGGCGCAAGAAATTTGAGTGGATCTGATTCTAGTACGAGAGGACCGAATTGGACAAACCTCTAGTGTATCTGTTGTCACGCCAGTGGCATCGCAGAGTAGCTACGTTTGGAAGGGATAAGCGCTGAAAGCATATAAGCGCGAAACCCACCACAAGATGAGATTTCTTTTAAGGATCGTGGGAGATGACCACGTTGATAGGCTATAGATGTAAAGGCAGTAATGTCATAGTCGAGTAGTACTAATAATCCGTAAGCTTATGTACGCTTTTCCCCGGGGTAACCCGGGGAAGAAACTTTCTCAACACTTTTTGTTTTCTTTATCTCAGTATGTTAAGATATTATGTAGTTAATTGTCAATTATAAATCGTCAATTGTTACAATAATTGCCCAAAGCAATTATAACCTCTTAAGGTGGTTATTGCGGCGGGGCTCACCTCTTCCCATCCCGAACAGAGTAGTTAAGCCCGCCTGCGCAGATGGTACTGCAGTTATGTGGGAGAGTATGTCGTCGCCTTTCTTTAATCTGAACTTGTTTCAGATTCTATTAAATCCTCATCATTAATTTGATGAGGATTTTTTTTGTTAATTAATTTTGATTATTAAGAATTAATGGGCTCAATTCTAAAAGTTTGGGATTAGACAAAAAGATTAGATAATCTGAACAAGAAGAAACTAATCTTTCGCAACCCTTAAACGGGCTTCTAAATGCTTTTATTTTGGTATCAAAAGCTTCTGCAGTTAGTGCTTGTATTATCAAAATGATTTAGTATTGATTGAAATTCTGGTTATTGTATTAAGGGTAGTATTGAAGTTTTAAAGCCATTTTTTTTACTTTTCTGTATTAATGATTTATTTTAGTATAGCGATTTGTTTGTTGTTATTGTAAATCCAATAGGACATTACCTATTCAGAAGGGTTTTTGGGATCTAATTTATGATTATTAAATCTACTCATGGTCACTGTTTGTTTCTTGGTATTGCTAATTCCTTCCTATATAATAACCAAAATTTCACCTGTGAAAGCCATCCGTTTTGATTAAATAGTAATTTGGCGTTTCCCATTATAAAAAAGAGGCAATTATCTTGATGGGTAGTAGTCTCTTTTGTTATAATGTGTCGGGCTATCCGCTACAAGTCCTCAAAAAAATCCATTTCATTGCATTTTCTGCGGGCTTTTCGCTGCTATCCCTAACGCGGGCCATCGTTTTGGGAACTTTGTCATTTGTGTGAAGGATAAATTTCTACCTGATAATTGCATTTCATTTTACTTTGTCATTTGGACAAAGGAGAAATATCACTCATTGGTATTCATTTGCTATGTTGTATATAGGATTGTAGCTTTTACATGTACGAGTATTCGCTACCTGGTATATATAATGATTGCCACTAATTCTATTGATTTAGGTTGTCTCTTCTTCCGGAGAGGGTCTGTTAGAGTAAAAAACTTCGCGTCACAAGAATCACGTTTACAGCGAGTTGAAACAAACATTAGTACAACATTAAAAAAAAGTGATTAAAAAGCTTGAAAAAGGGAATAAAGGGTCTACTTTTGCACCCGCAATGACGCAGAAGTTATTTGATAAACTGGCAAGATATACGAATCCAAGGAGAGAATTTATTTCTAAAAAAGATTCAGAAAAGCTTGTGAGATTAGAAAACGGATGTTACATTTGCACCCCGCAAAACAGTGGAAGTTCCTTGACAAACTGATAAGAAATAGAGAAGATAGAGGGATTAAATTTCTTTAAAAAAACTTCAAAAATTTCTTGCCAGTTGAGAAAAGAGTTTGTACTTTTGCACCCGCTTTGAGAAACACTTTAAGGAGTGTTGATAAAGAGAAGAAAAGATAAGAACACGTTCCTAGACATATTGAATTGACAGCCGTTTTGAAAGAGATTTCAAGACAAAAGAATAAGAGTAATAGAATCGAGAGATTTGAAAAAACCACTAGAATTTAGTCGAATAAACAAAGAGAACAGATTTATCTGAACTCACACAATATACGATGAAGAGTTTGATCCTGGCTCAGGATGAACGCTAGCGGCAGGCTTAACACATGCAAGTCGAGGGGTATAGGTTTTCGGACCTAGAGACCGGCGCACGGGTGCGTAACGCGTATGCAATCTACCTTTCACAGAGGGATAGCCCAGAGAAATTTGGATTAATACCTCATAGTATAGCAGTTTCGCATGAAACCACTATT